>NZ_JBIUZS010000006.1:0-335970 GCF_044745165.1 Kluyvera sp. NPDC087067
TTTCGCTTTTCTCTGCCGGCGTTCTTCTTAAGAACCCCGCTGACCCGGCGGCTTGTTTGCCGTTGTTCCGTCTCAGTGGGGCCGCATTATAGGGAGTTTCTTCGGGGCCGCAACCCTTAAATTACAGAAAAATGACTGACTGCTGCAATCCCCAGCAAAACCCCGCCTTATACCCATTTACTCACAGAGTTATCCACATTCGCCAATCATTGCTCGGTGAAATACACGCTAAGGCCCCCGTTTTAACGGCCTTTCTTTCTTCATCGGTCAGAGCCGTTCGGTCCATTTGCTGATTCGGGACTGCGCTTTTCCATTAATATCCACCGCCCGACCGTCCGGGAGCCAGCGTTCAGTCTCCCCTTTCAACTTCCCAGCGTGGAAATACTGTCGCACGGCAAGCGTGCCATCCGGGTAAAACTGTTCGCAGGTCTGATGCCGCAGTCCCTCCCGCCACTGTTCACGCGTCTGTATCTGCCCCGAGGGATAATAGGAGCGGCACTCGCCATAAAGCTGCCCCTCCCGCCACTCCTCTTCGCGGGTCAATGAACCTTCCGCTGACCAATAGCGCGCTGTACCCTGCGCCCTTCCCTGCTGATAATTCTGCTGCATGGCAAGCTGGCCGTTCGGATGCCAGCTTTCCATGATGCCGTGCAAAACGCCTTGCCGATATCGCTGCACTACCTGCAAGCGTCCATGCTCTTCTACCTGAAGCTCGCCCTCAAGCACGCCGTCTTTAAGATTTGCCTTGAGTACGCCGCTCCCCGTTTGTTGTTGCAGCAGCTCAGACATCCCTTTCCTTCCTTAATTAATCTTCACCAGTCCGCCTTTCACCATCAGCATTCCCCCGCCGTCAATTGTCTGGGTCGCGCTGGCTTTACTGGTTAATGAGGCTTTTGCTTCATGGTTGATGGTGGCGGCCTTCTGGGTCAGTGACGATTTCGCTTCGCTGGCAATACTCGTGGCGTCTAGCTTAAGCGCCGTGGCCGCGCTGGCTTTAAGGTCCGCCCCGCTTTTGAGCGTCAGCGTTTTACCGCTCTCAAGCGTTAACGAGCCGGATACCTTTATTGTCAGATTGCCGTCGACGTTGAGGGTGTAATCGCCTTTCACTTTTGTCAGGTCGTTACCCTCGATGCTATGTTCCTGATCGCCCTTTACCGCCACGCTGCGTTTTTCCTTCACTTCGAGCGCGTCGTTTCCTTTCTCTATCTTCACCGTGCGATTACCCTTTTTCACGGTCAGAGCATCATTTCCTTCTTCTATAGTAGAAGAGCGATCGTTTTTGATGGTTTCAGCCGCGTCATGGCCGACGGTGGTGGTGCTGTCATTAAGAATGTTGAGCTGAAAATCTTTCTGCGCCTGCATTGCCAGTAGCTCAGCGTCTTTTTTGTCGTCAAAGCGCAGTTCGTTGAAGCCTTTTTCACTGTGCGTTTTAATGCCGGACTGGGTTTGATTCGCCGGAAGCGCGTAAGGCAGCGCATTCGCACCGTTGTAGACGCAGCCGGTGATAAGCGGCTTATCCGGGTCGCCGTCAATAAAAGCAATCACCACTTCTTGTCCAACGCGTGGGATAAACTGCGCGCCGAAGCCGTTGCCGCTCCAGGCGGTGGCAACCCGCAGCCAGCAGGAGCTGGTTTCGTCGCTTTTGCCTTCTCTGTCCCACGGGAACTGTACTTTTACCCGTCCCAGATTATCGGTCCAGATCGCTTCGCCGCTTTTGCCGACCACCCTCGCCGTTTGCGTATGCATAAACGGTTTTGGCGTCACACACGCCGGGCGAAACGGTGTGGCTTTCGGGATGGCGGTAAAGCGGTTGTGGTAACGCTCGCCGTCATATTCGTGAGTCACCGCCGTCACCAGCCAGTCAATATTGAGCGTATTGTCGGGATGGTCGGTGAGCGTGAACCAGTGCCCCGCCGTCAGCGCCGTGCAATCACTTTCGCCAACGAGCTGTTTAGCATGGGTTTTCAGCGCATTGACCTTCCACGCCGCCAGCGTATCACCCTGTGCTTTTTCGCTGAAGCCGCCGGGATGCTGATACTGCATCCCGCCCTTTTTCTCCCCAGCCTGCGCAAACAGCGTGGCTTTCGGCTGCTGGTAGTTAAAGTCGCTGGTCTTGAAGCCTTGCGCGGTCGCGTGCAAGCGCAGTTCCGCCGAGCGAATCGCCCCAGTTTCCCGGCCACCGCTCTGCGCGGCCTGATACTTCACCTTTTTGTCACCGGGGATCGGTGGAAAAGCGCTGTTGTCATCCGCCAGCACCAGCGTGTGTTTGCCTTCTTCATATATGAAGAACCAGAAGATCCCCTCCTGCTCGAGCAGACGTGAAACAAAGTTGAAGTCGCTTTCGTTGTATTGCAGGCAGTATTCTCGCTTCGCCGGTTTGGTTTTGAGCTGGAATTTGTAGTCGGTAAAGCCGTTATCTTTAAACACCTTTTCGACAATTTCCTGCGCGCTGAGATTCTGAAAGACGCGGTTATTACTGGAAAGCGTCAGCCACCATAGCCAGGGGCGCAGGGTGAATTGATAGCGATCGGCGTTGGCGGTAGATGGGAGGTGGTGGGCTTCGGCGATCAGCCCGTCGTAATCAGCGCTGTTGATGGTGGCAGTCAGATGGGTCGCCAGCGCGGTATCAAGAGTCAACGGCGAGGAGGTTGTTGCAGCGACGGTAGCGGTGGTCAGACCGTTGAGCATTGATTCGGTTTGCGCAGTCGCGGCGGTAAGGCCGGTTAGCTTCGGGACGGTGAGTTTGATGATGGTGGTGTCGGGCATATGAAATTCCTTTTTACAGAATATAATTAGATAGTTATTATTTTATTCCAACACGATGAATTGAATAAATACAACCCACTTACATTGAAACTTTAAATCCATAAAACGCGCTATTCCCTTTCTCTTTTGTATGATCAGACATACATGCCAACCAATGTATCACGTCAAAGTATTGATATTTATCAAATATATCTCTTAATTTAATTTTATCTCCATCCTCTAACTTCAACTCTGCAAAACCATCACCTCTATATAAACCTGAATGACTCAAATCCTTTCCCCCGGTCAATGTTAAATTAGGATAGACAATACTGCTCCCACCGACACCGACTAAAGGAAATTCGTAAAACCCATGAGGCGGTTTTTCTCCTGCATATCCCTTACTTTCACGCCCCTTAAGAGTTAAAGAAGGAAGGTGATTTTCAATATGGTATTGAACATCTTCCACTGGATGCTTTTCAACATATGATTTCATTATTTCCTCAGCGGCATTATCAGCAATTGCAGCACCAGGGGGTGCATATAAGATTAGTAATTTACCCTCTGGAATATTAACAAGACTGTAAGAATCGTCATCTTCAAGAGACCCATGACCATGGCAAAAAAGGTGATTCATAATTATTAAATTCCTCCAAATTATTTTTATTCAACCCATCACTTCCCCAACCACCAGATTCTCAACATCCCTGGCACCCACTCCCTTACACTTCTCCATCACCCTCTCGACTAACCCATCCTCCATATTTAATTCCTCCCCCGTCGCCACCAAATACCGCTGCGACAACTTCTCCAGCTTCGCCAATACAATCCCTTTCAACACATTCTCATCCAGCGCCCGATAAGCCACCGTCGTCATCCTCGCCAAAAATGCCGGGCGATAATGGCGCAATAATTCCGCCTTCAGCGCCTCGTTAAACCTCTCGCTATTTAATTCCGCAGCAGGCGTATCGAGAATTAATTCCGCCCCAACGTTACTCGTCGCCAATATCACCGTATTTTTAAAATCGACAATCAGCCCGGTGCCATCTTCCATCACCCCTTTATCGAACACGTTATAAAACGCCTCCAGCACGTCCGGGTGAGCCTTCTCAATTTCATCAAGCAGTACCACCGAATAAGGCCGACGACGCACGGCCTCGGTTAACGCCCCGCCGCTGCCGTAGCCAACGTACCCCGGCGGCGCACCTTTCAACTGGCTGACGGTATGCGCTTCCTGATATTCGGAAAGATTGATGGTGATGAGGTTACGTTCGCCGCCATACAAAGCGTCAGCTAATGCATAGGCCGTTTCCGTTTTCCCAACGCCGGTTGGCCCTACCAGCAGAAACACACCGACCGGCTTTTGCGGGTCGGTCAGACCGCTGCGGTAGGCGCGCAGCCGCTGGGCGATGGTCTCCAGCGCCGCCTGTTGCCCCATCACCCGTTCGCTCATTCGCGCAACTAGCGTGCGCAGGGCATGGGCTTCATCAGTCAGCATCTGGCCGATGGGGATCCCAGTCCATCCGCCGATCACTGCCGCCACGGTCGCGGGATCCACGCAGTCCGGCACCAGTGGCACTTCATCGCGCAGCTGGGCGGCGGCGGTTTCCAGACGGGCGATCAGCGCCGCGCAGTCCACCAGCTCTTGTTCCAGCTCGCCGTCATCATCAGGATTTTCGCTCAGCGCCAACATGCGTCGCCGCGCCGCCATTAGCTCGAGGACCCGCTTTCGCTCATCCTGCCAGCGATCCTCCAGCTCTCGCGCCTGTGCGTGCCGCGCGTCGGCGAACATTTCCAGCTCACATAAACGATCGTGGTGATCGACGCCCACCAGTAGCTCGCGGTTGAGTCGCTCCCGCTCCTCTTCCATTGCCGCCAGCTGCTGGCGTATCGCTTCCAGAGCAGGCGGAATATCGTGCTGGGCCAGCGCCACCCGTGCGCAGGCGGTGTCGAGTACGCTAATTGCTTTATCCGGCAGCTGTCGCCCGGAGATATAGCGCTGGCTCAGGCGTACCGCCTCGCGGATTGCCGAGTCGAGAATCTGCACCCCATGATGCGCCTCAAGCTTATCGGCCACCGCCCGCAGCATGATGATCGCGTTCTCCTCATCCGGCTCTTCAATCTGGATACGCTGAAAACGTCTATCCAGCGCCGGATCTTTCTCGAAGTACTTTTTGTACTCCTGCCAGGTTGTCGCCGCGATAGTCCGCAATTCACCGCGCGCCAGCGCCGGTTTTAACAGGTTGGCGGCATCGTTACCGCCTTCCACTCCGCCCGCGCCAATCAGCGTATGGGCTTCATCGATAAACAAAATAATCGGCTGCGGCGATTTCCTGACGGCCTCAATGACCCCTTTTAATCGCCGCTCAAACTCGCCCTTCACACCCGCCCCCGCCTGTAGCAGGCCAAGGTCGAGCGCCAGCAACGCCACCTCTCTTAGCGGCGGCGGTACGCTACCCGTGGCGATGCGCAGTGCCAGCCCTTCAGCTACAGCAGTTTTGCCTACACCCGGCGCCCCCACTAAAATGGGGTTGTTCTGCCGACGGCGCAGCAAAATATCAATACACTGCCGGATCTCCGCTTCACGACTGATGATCGGATCGATCCGCCCCTCCCGCGCATCCTTTGTCAGGTCGTGGGTATATTGCTCCAGCACGCTATCCTGATGCACTGGCAGATCCCGCTCCTGTTCAGCGATTTTCTCCTCACTGGAGTGAAGGCACCAGCCCGCCCATTGCTTCTCCAGCAAGTCAGCGGGAAGCTGTAGCAGCAGCGGCATTCCCTGAGCCAGTTGGGCGCGCAAACGATCGCGGGTGACGAGTGAGAGCAACAGCAACGCGGAACGCACATGCGGCTGCCGCAGAAATGTCGCCTGTAATATCGCCCCTTCCAGCAGTTCGACTAGCTGCACAGAGAATACCGGCATCCGCGTACAGCCGGTTTTAAATGCCCCCTGGGCACGGCGAATCTCCGCGCGCAGCGCATCAATGGAGATAGCGGCACGCGTCAGACAGCAGGCCATATCGCCCTGTTCATTCTCCAGCAGCGCCAGCAGTAAATGCTCCGGCTCGACAAACCAGTGGCCCTGCGCGCGGCTCCCCTCAGCGGCTTGCTCCAGCGCTTTCAGGCAGGTCGGATTGAGCCGCGAAACCAGTGCTTTTAAATCCATTTCACTTCTCCTTAAGTGACAGACGACAGCAAAAAGGCTGTAGCCTGCGTCCCGCTAATCGCGCGGTATGTCCTAATCGAGGCGGTGATGCTCGCCGCAGATGCTGCGTCAGCGCCAGCGTACCGGTCAGCGCAAGTTCGAGGTCAATCCCCGGCCCAAACCACAGCATTCCTAGCGAACAGAGCTGTTTGAACGGTTCCCCGTCGGGCAAAAAGGCAGCCCATTGGGCCTCGTCGGTGACATGTAGATGAATGCGCAATAGCGCCTGTTGATTCCACGCCCGGCGACCTGCTACCGCATCACGTCCCAGCTGGCGGCGCATGTTTTCCTGGGAGGCCCGCGGCAACGTCTGCCAGTGACCGACAAACTGCTCAACACGCACAGTCACACCCAGCGCTGCGGCCACCAACGCGATAAATCCGGCGGGCGAACGGCGGCGGTCAGCCAGCAAACCACTTTGTGCCAGCAGTTGAGGCGGAGCGGTCTGGCAATCAAACCCGCATAGCGCCCGCAGGATGGTGGTACAGGCCGCCTGATCTTGTCGGGCATAAGGCGTCGCGATGCGCCAGTGGCTTAATGCGCGAACATGGTGGGCCATAAAACGCTGCTGGAACACGTCCAGAAAATCCTGCGGCGCGGCGTTTTTGTCCTGCGCTGCCTGCGAAAACCACTCCAGCCAGCCATAGGGCAATACGCCATCCGGCCCGCCTGGGCCAATGCTTCGTACCTGCACACGGCCATCGCGCAGCCGGTTTATTTCCGATGGCGCAAAACTCAGGCTGAGATCGCCCTGTAATGCAGGCGTCTGCCCGGCAAGCCGTTGCAGACGCCAATACTGCTCCAGCGTGAATCGCCAGGGCTCACGCGCCAGCTGGGCCATCACGCTGTTAGCGTCGGGGATTCGCTCGGCGTCCACAGCGGCAGCTCCTTGCCTTCGTCACGTAATACGGTTTGCACAAAACAGTTCGCCGTCGCGTTCTGCGCCAGAAATCGGGCGATAACGCCTGCAAATAGCAGTCGGCTACTGGCGCTAAACGCGGAGCTATCCAGCGTTAAGGTCACCCGCAGCCCATTTCGCCAGCCGCGCCAGGCGTCTCGCCCGTGATGTTCGCTAACCCGCTGGCAACTCAGGTTGGTGATGCCGTTAATTTGCTGCCACAGCGCGCTCGTCGCCCCCTCAGGTGCATACAGCGACAATTTTTCCTTTAGCGAGGCGAGAGCATTGTCGCCTTCCGTGAGTGAGAAATGATTCAGCGCTAACGATGACACCAGCCGCCAGCGAGCATCGCCCCGGCAGGCGGGCGCTGAAGGGGGCGTCGGCGTTTCCAGTAACTGCACCTGCGCAACCGGGCCGGGGAATTCAAACGCCAGCGGCGTTCCGGCGCGTAATGTCTGCGCCCGGGATCCGTTGCTGCACCAAAGTCTGGCCGTCACGCTGATTTCCGGCTGCGGTTCGGCCGGGGAAAACTGGCTGTCCACCCACGTTAGCCACAAACGGTTGCCATGATGGCGATTGCGTCGGGCATGCCAGAACCAGCGCGACTCGCTGTGACCGCTGGCGGAGTAGTACGCCGGAACGCGCCAGGCGCGTTCTTTCTGGCTCATCCACAGCTCTCGCAGCTGATAAATTTCAATTTGCGTATCGTGGTGGTCGGCCACCAGCGGCTGTTCGCTGCGGGTATGCGAGGGGATCACCGGTTCAGAGGTGCGGGTAAACAGATTCACCACCGGCGCGCAGCCCAGGCGAATGTCCCCAGGCTGAAGCGCCAGCGCCACATTTGGCGCCCGGTCAAATGCGAGGGTAAACGTTAAGGTGTCGCTCTCGCCTGGCGGCGGCAGCGGCACATCAAAATACATTAAGGCTTGTGGACAATGCATCCAGGCGCTCAGCGCTTGTCCACTTGCGGCTTCACCGGGGCCTATCGGCAGCAGATGTTCTGCGCGGTGCAGACCTATCGGATACGGGCGGGCGTCGCCCAATGTGTGCGCGTAGAGCAGATCAAACAGCGCAGCGTTTACCTGCGGAGCGCCCGCCAGATGGATGCGCAGCGTGCGAATTGTCAGGTCGGCAAAACGATGCGGCGATAAACAGCGCAGCCGAAACCGCAGGCCGCCGCGCGCTTCGCTAAATCCGCTGCTGTGCTGCGCCTCGGCCGCCTCTTCCCAGGCAACTTCCTCAAGCACAATCGGCCACAGCGTTTGCGCAAGCGAAGTCCGCCACCACACGGTATTGCCTTCTTCGGTGAGAGCATACAGTGGGGTTCCGGCGGGGAGTTGATAGCCGGTGGTCAAAAAGCCCGCATGCGGGTCAGGCACAAAGCTGACCGTCGAACAGGCAGGAAAGGGGCGCATTAGCTGAGGCGACAGCAGTTCCAGCAACGCCTCGCTGAGTTCACCATACCCGTCCTCCAGCCGCCGGTGCAGGCGCGCGCTTTGCAATGCAAAACCCTCCAGCAACCGCTCAACATGAGGATCGGGACAATCAAACTCGCTTAGACGCAGCTTTGACGCCACCTGAGGGTGCCGACGGGCAAATTCACCGCTGGCCGCGCGCAGGCTGCGGAGTTCCTGTAGATAATCATCCAGCAATCGATCGTCCATTGATCTCTCCCGGGGTGGATGACTGCCAGCCACCTTGCTGCCAGTGAATATTCATGATCAGTCGGTTATCGCTCTGCCTTAACGCCATAATGAGGCACAGTGTCAGGCGCTGTTTATCCACCCCAACGGCCTCAACCGATAGCGACTGAATTCGGGGGTCGTGGCGCAACAGCGCATCGCGTAGCTGCCGACAAAACTGCTGCACCGCACGTTCATCCCCCGCGTAAATAGTGCACCACTCCGGTACGCCATCGTCTCCCGCCATGCCCTCGGACGAAGTCCGCGTATTGAAGAAACGGGTTATTTCCCGCATCACCGACTCGCGCGGGGAAACTTCTCCGCCGATGAGCCGGTCAAACAGCGCGACCGGAATGGACGACATGGTTAGCTACCGTTGGCGTTTTGCGCCAAATCCCACACCGACGAGGCATTTCCTTCTTTTTCACCACCGGGTTTCTGGGCGGTAATTTCCCATTTGATCTTGGTGAAATTCAGCGACAGGGTTTCAACCGGTTTACCGCCGGAACCGCCGCTCACGCTGAGATGGGAAATGACGCAGTTCGACAGGGTATAAACGATAAACGGCAGCATATTACCGCTGTCATTGCGGCATAACGTCAGCACCGCGGTCGGAATAACTTTACCGCTGCAACAGCACTCATTGAGGCTTGGCGTCGACAGGTCAACAAACTTGGTCAGCGACATCTCCCCCACATGCGCACGCCCGGAGGTACGCTCGGTGTTACTGACATCGTTAGTAACCTGCATCGCCACGTTATGGCTGTACGACATGATTTCAATCTGCTTCTCAAAGCCTTTGACCTGGCTTTCACCGTCGATTTTGTCGAGCTTTAAAAAAATAGCATCCATGATTTATCTCCTTAAATCAGGCCGTGACCGGTGGCGGCAGCTCTGCCACCAGGCGCAATGAGGTCGTCAGTTCTTCTAACTGGAAGTGAGGACGCAGGAAAACTATCGCCCGGTAAACGCCCGGTTTACCGGGAACTTCCTGCACATCGACCCGCGCTTCGCGCAGCGGATAGCGCGCTTTAATTTCCTGCGGGGCGCTGTCGCGCAGCAGAACATAATCGGCAATCCAGTTATTGAGGTAGCTTGCCACTTCCTCGCTGCTCATAAAGCTGCCGACCTTGTCACGCATCATCACTTTCAGATAGTGCGCGAAGCGAGAAGCGGCAAGGATGTACGGCAGCATGGCGGAAATACGCGCGTTAGCATTGGCCTCAGGTGTGTTGTAGATTTTGGCCTGATTGGTGGTTTGCCCGCCGAAGAACGCCGCGTTATCGGTATTCTTTTTATGGCACAAGGCGATAAAGCCGAGATCGTTAAGCTCTTTTTCGCGACGGTCGGTGATGGCGATTTCCGTCGGACAGCGCAGGCTAATGTCGCCAGAAGGGGTGGAGAAGGTGTGCGCAGGCAGCCCCTCAACCAATCCGCCGCCCTCTACGCCGCGGATTGCCGCGCACCAGCCGTATAAAGCAAACGCGTCGGTAATGCGGTTCGCCAGCGCCCAGGCCGCGTTGCCCCACAGATATTTGCTGGCATCAAGACCATCCACATCTTCGACAAAATTGAGCCCTTCTACCGGCACGGTATCGGGGCCATACGGCAAGCGTTGCAGGACATGCGGTAATACCAGCGAAACATAGCGAGAGTCTTCGCTGCTACGAAACGATCGCCACTTGATAAGCTCAGTGCTTTCAAAAACTTTCGCCAAATCGCGCGGGATATTCAGTTCAGCAAACGAGCCCATATCAAACAGGCGCGGGCTTGCCGCGGCGATAAACGGCGCGTGCGCGGCGGCGGCAACCTGAGAAAGTTTCTCCAGTAGCCCGACGTCCTGCGGGTGACGGCCAAATTCAAAGTCCCCGACCAGCACGCTGTACGGGTTGCCGCCAAAGGTGCCGTATTCGTCCTCATAGAGCTTCTTAAAGAGCGTGCTCTGGTCAAACTCCACGGCTTTTTCCAGATCGTCTTGCAGTTCTTTGCGTGAGACATTCAGCAGGCGTAGCTTCAGCCGGGTGCTGGTTTCGGTGTTCATCACAAATTGGTGCAGCCCGCGCCAGGAGGCCTCGAGTTTCTGCATATCCGGGTGGTGCAACACTTCATTAAGCTGGGCGCTTATCAGCTCATCAATCTGGGCAATGCGATGGTTAATCATCGCCACGGTATCGCCTTCCACGGCCATACCTTCGTCGAGGATCTGCGTTGCCAGCTCTTCCAGCATGTCACGCGCATAGGTTTGCTGGAGCTCATCGCGCGCCATTCGTCCTTCCTGAATGATGCGATCCAGTACGCTCAGCGTAATAGTTTCTCCGCCGCTATCGGCTTGTTCCTGAACAGTATCCATTGTCCGTTTCCTTTTCGCTTAAACGTTACTCGGCAGGCGTTTGTTCGGCTGCGGGGCGCAGCGCCTGAAGCTCAGCGTTATCCTTAACGACCTGTTGCAAGAGCGCGTCCAGGTCGTCGTTACCATCCAGTTTGGTGAGCAGGTCACGCAGGCGTTGACGTGCGGTGAACAGACGCTGGAGCGGTTTAATCTGGTCGATAATGTCGAGCGGGGAGAAGTCATCGAACTTATTGAAATTGAGTTCGACGTTAAATTTACTGCCGTCGTTCGTCAGGCGGTTTTCCACCTGCATCGCCAGCCGGGGAGCAATGGAGGCGAGCACATCGTCGAAGTTATCCCGGTCTATCTCCACGAAGCGCCGTTCACGCAGCTTATTCGGCGGTGAAACCGGCTGACCGGAAAGGTCTGCCAGAATACCGACAATAAGCGGCAGTTCTTTTTTCTCGATTGCGCCACCAATTTCAACATCATAGGTAATTTGTACGCGCGGCGGACGGATCCTATCGAGCTTATGCTGAATACTTTCTGCCATTGTTAATCCTTTATTTGCAAGAGTATCCCTGATGCTTATTTCTCAGCACCTTCATTCATTAATACATTCACCAATAATGACATCAATTATAAAAAACACAGTCCAAAACAAATATCAATCTAATTTTTTAATTTTTGCCTAAGAAATAACTTACATCACAAAAGCGCAGGATAAACATTAAAATCGTTAAAAACCAATAAGATAAGAAAGCACGCCACCCATAATTATTAGCTAAATTAATTATATACATAACACACGCAGCGCCCCCTTCTTTTCATTTTGTACAGAATTGTCTAATAGTGATGTAAATCAAACAATCTCACCACAACGTTAATTACCCTCTTAATCAGCTATAAAGGGATTTTATAGAATGAAAGAGATAAGTTTTATTATTCGCACATTATTATTAGGCATCACCTTATTAATGAATAACGGCTGTTCATTTTGGCAAAGCCGTGTCGATATTCATTCGGTGGTGATTGATGTGGCTAAGGATGCCAACGATAACGCGCCGGTGGCGGTGGATATTGTCGCCATTCGCGACGCTGCGCTGATTACGCAAATACAGTCGTTATCCGCCGAACAGTGGTTTCAGGCTAAAGCTCAGATGGTGCGTGATGCGCCGGATGCGCTCGGTATCTGGTCGCTGGAACTGGTACCCGGCACGCATTTCGTGGCCGACAAAAATCCGCTACAGGGGCAAACCGCCGAGGCAATTGTGCTGTTCGCCCGCTATCGTAGCGACGGCGATCATCGGCTACGTCTGGATAACATCACCTCGCTCCACCTGCTGCTAATGACCGATGACCTCGCGCTGGTATCTGAACAAGGAAGGTAATATGAGCACAATTCCGGCAACGGTATGCTGGTACGAAGGGATGGCGATGCTGCCGCAACATTTTCAGCTACAAGCGTTGCGCCATGAAACGCTGGCCGCCACGCTTGCCCGCGATGCCAATCCCTGGTTCTGGGGCGTGCACCAGTTACAGATTGACGAAGCGGCGTTGTGTGCAGGGACGCTACGTCTGCTGCGTCTACAGGCCGTTATGCCCGACGGTGCGCCGATTGATTATGATATCAGCCAGGATCCGCCGCTGGAGTTTGATTGCACCACGCTTCTGCCCGCCTCACCGGGCAGCGAACATCTGCTGTATTTAGCGCTTCCACCCGCGCAGCGCGCAGGGCAATGGCAGACCATGGAGGGGCGCTATCGCAGCGTTCATAGCGCTCCCCTTCCCGACTTAAGCAGCGGCGAGTTTCCTGAAAGCATCCCGCTGTGGAAAGCCGCGCCGCGGATCGTAAGCCACAACGAAAGAGCGGATCAGGTGTGCTTACCGCTGTTGCAGGTGGAGTATACCGAAGGCGGTTTTCGCCAGAATGCATGGTTTGCACCCTCTCCGGTGGTAAAGGAGGGCGATTATCTGTCGCAGCGTACCCGGAAAATTTGCCGACAGGCGCGGGAGAAGATGCTGTTTCTTGGCCGCGAGATTGCCCTCGCGCAGCAAAATCAGCGCACCACCGACTGGCTCTGGCTGACCCTCGCGCTGCAAAGCGTTCAGGGGGCGCTGCCCCTGCTGGAAAGCCTTGTGAACAGTAGCCACACGCATCCGCTCAGTTTATTTCGCAGCCTCTGCGTCTTTACCGGGCAAACCGCCATTCTGGCGCCGGATAAAGCGCTGCCGGTACTGCCTGCCTTTAACTACCAGAATATGCTGCCGGGGTTTAATAGCCTTTTCACGCTGCTGGAATCGCAGCTCGCCCAGATACACCGTCGCCATCAACGCCTGAATTTCATCTTGCAGCAAAACGCCTTTTTCATTGAGCTGCCCTCATCGCTTTGCGCAGGCGACACCCTTACGGTAGGCGTCATGATGCCGGTGACCGCCACGCTGGGCGCGGAAGCCTGGCTGCGGCAATGCATCATCGCCAGCGAGCCGTTCCTGCCGGTACTGCGCCGACAGCGTATGCACGGGATGTCGATTGCGCCGCTGCCCGCGGAAAAACGCGGGGACTGGGAAACCGATACCGCCATTGCGCTGTTCACCCTCACGCTGAGCACGCAGTGGTTCGAAGAAAATACGCCGCTCTACATTGCGCCGTTACATGAAGTGGCGGATAACCCGGCACGCGTGATGCTCTACCGACAGGAGGCACCACGCGATGCCAGCGATGACTGATATGCCCGCCAGCCGCCTGTTCGACGAAATTTTTAGCCGCTGGCTGGGTCAATTTGAACAATGGAAAATCGCGCCGCTTACCCCGACCGAGCTGCATCAGCAGGCATTTTCTCTCAGCCATCAGGCGATGGCGGAATACAGCCGCCGCCTGACGCGTGAACTGGGCGCGCCGTTTCATGTGCAAACTGAGGCCGCCGTTTACGCGCTGGTCGCGCTGATAGATGAAACGATCCTCTGCTGCCAGGATTGGCCTGCCCTCTCCTTGTGGCAAGCCTGCCCGCTGGAATATGACCTGTGGCAAACCCATAGCGCAGGCGACGAACTGCCGCGACGTATTGAGACGCTACTCACCGAACGTAACCCGGCGATGCGCGATTTAGCCGCATTGTACCTGCGCTGCCTGACGCTGGGCTTTGGTGCCAGCCGACAAAACGCCTATGCGCAGGATCATCAGGAAACCTGTCAGCTGCTGTGGCGCTTTGCGTTTCAACACGATCCGCAGCCGGAAACCCTCCCTGAACGCCTGGAGGCAGAAGCTCTGGGTCAATCACTTCAGCTCCCCCCTCGCCGCCGATTGCCGGACAACTCGCGCCTGCATCTGACGGCTATCGTGGTGCTGTTTGCCCTGCTGCTGTTAAGCCAGCGGCTGTGGTTAAGCATTGAAGATGCGATTGGCGTGAACAGCCTGCCCGATTTTCCGGTTACCCAATCCTGCCCGGGAGATGACAAATGACGACAACCGGGATCACCGTGCTACTGGTTATCGTCATCGGGCTGATAATCATTTTGTGGGCCATCTGGTGGCAGTGGGAGTATCGCAACAACGCTTTTATTCGCGCCGGTAAAGAGATCTACCGCGCCATTGGCGAGCAGGATCCTTACGATGTGACCCGCGTGCTGATGCTGGGAGATGAAGCCGATAACCAACGGCTATGCCGAAGCTGGGCGCTCAACGACGGCTCCGAATACTGGTTCGGGCAGTGGTGGTTTGACGAACAGTGCCACATGCTGTGCGTCCCGCACGCCCTTCAGGTCACCACAAAGAAACACCTGTTACGCCAAAATGACTGGCAAAAAGCGCTGTCGGCCATCGTCCGAAGTCGCCCGCAGCGCCCGCTTGATGCGCTGGTGATGACGTTACCGCTGGAGGCGTTACAGCAGGGGCCTGCGCATCCGCTGACCGCAAGCCTGCTGCACAACTGCCAGCAAATCCAGCGCGTGTGCGGGCTGAGCCTGCCCATTTACGTGATGGTGAGCGGGCTGGAAACGCTGGAAGGCGTCGCGATGCTGCGGGAAAAACTTCCCCAGACGCTGATTGGCAGCAGCATTCCTGCGGCGCGTGAGGCGGTGTGGCGTCCTCACTGGATAGATGAGGCCCTCGACAATACCCGCGCCTCGCTACGCCAGGCCATCACCGAACTCGGCGCGCTGGCAGGCGAAACGCCGCGCGCGCTATTCCAGCTGCCGGAAGTTTTTCCGCAACTTGCCGCCCCGCTGCATGAGCTTTTTGACACGCTGCTTAGCAGCAATGCGCGAGACGAACCGCCGGTACTGCGCGGGATCTGGTTTGTCGCGCACGGCAGCGTTGATGACAAGCCAACGATGCAGTTTTGCCACGGGCTACTGACTGGAAAAATCACCGCGGAAAGCGGCCTTGCGCTACCGGTTCGCCGCTTACTGCGCCTCAATCTGCGCCGCCATTTTCTGACCGTGGCGGCCTACAGCGCGGTGTGTCTGTTATGGTTTGCGATAATGATTTGGAGCTGGCAGGAACAGCACGGTAATGCGCTGCGTCTGCACGACCGCCTGCAAATTCTGGCGACGCAGGTCACCAACAATCAGGGGCAGGGCGAGCGCACGACCGCGCTGTACTGGCGCATCCTTAACGCCGTGCCGCAATGGCAGTTCCGCTCGTTCATCTGGCCGGGTTCTTACTTCAGCCGCACCGACGGCAAACTGCGCGATACTTTCCACAACGCCACCTTAGCCAGCCTGCTGGCCCCCGCAACCGACAGTATTTGCCTGCAAAGTGAAGCCTCGGCGCGCGGGGAAAACTTCCGTGAACGTGACGATATTCAGCCGGAGGAGCGTTACCGCCAGCTTGAACAATTACTCAGCCGGACCAAACAGATGGAGCTGCGTTACCTGCCGCTGCTCCAGCTTATTCAGGTCAAACAGCCGACCGTGCTGACGCTGGCAACCCTCTCCTCCACCGTTTGGGGCGTCAGTGTCGATGCCAACTCGCTGCCGTCACAGCGCAATATTAATGCGCTACTGACCACGCTCAATTTGTCACGTTTGTCGCTACCGGACGCCGACACGCTTACCCAGCGAAACAGCGAGATCTTCTCCCACCAGACTCAACGATGGCTGGAGCAGGCCTACGATAGCGCCGGTCTGGAAAGCGACGTTGGGCAGTTAGAACAGCTCATCAACCAGTTCAGTAACAGTCGCGACATCAACATCGCGTTTGTCCGCACGCTGGTGCGTCAAATTAGCCGCCTGCAAGGAAACCTGACGCTACTTAATAATCTGAGCGGCGATGCCGCGCACTCGCCGATTCGTCTGTCGCTCAATGAATTGCTGACGCAGGCGCGGACGTTACGGCTTATCGATAACCGGGTCGTTGAGGATTTAGGGCGTCATGAAGCGTTGCTACGCCAGCGTTTCCTGATGCAGACAGAAAGCTCCCAGCTCCATTTCTCGACCCTTACCGAGCAGTCAGCAGAAGGAATATTCAGCATTTCGCCAGATATTCTGGCGCTGCAAAAAAGCCTGCGCGACCTGCTCAATCAGCCGTTCTGGCAACGCAGCGCCGGACAGACCCTGCCTGCTATCCCCGGCTATCCTGGCAATCTGCAAATCCAGCAGGCGAACGCGCTGCTCGGCGGCTATCAGCGCTATATGCAGCAGCTTCCTGACAGTCTCTGGCAGCCCAAAATCGCAATGCTTGCGCAAAATGCCGTCACCCGCGCCATGATGATGGCGCTATATACCGACGCGCTGCCCACCGCCCAGGATAGCGCGGTTAACCCCGCCAGCGCCGACCCGGTGATTGACGCATTCGGTCAGTTAAACCGCCCGCAGTTGGCCTCCGCACTGCGGCAAAAAATGGCGGCACAGGCGATTGCCCGCCTTCAGCGTGAAGGCAGCGTTCAGCTTCCTCCCGCGTCGGCGCCGGGCATCAGCTATGCCACGCCGGAACAGGCCGCCGCCAGCGCCGAGAAAGCCGCAGGCTGGGCCAGCGCGCAAACGGAGCAGATCACCGCCACGCTTGCGCGCTACCAGTCTGATATCGGCTGGCTCGACCGACAGCGCCCGTGGTTATCGGCGCAGGATAATGCGCTGATAGCCCGCTGGGCCAGTTCGCTTAATACGATGCAGCGCCTGCAACAGCAGGATCCGGTCAGCCCGCCGGTTCAGATGACCACGCTCGCCACCGCGCTACCGGAGATGACCGCCCAAAACTGTCAAGCCGAGTTAGCCCAGTACGCGACCGGGGGAAATGATTTCTATAGCCAGTCGCTGACCGCGCTGGTCGGCAGTTTCCAGCAAACCTGCCGTCAGCTGCGCGAACAGGCAAGCCAGGGCTCGTCACAAAAAATCGGCGCGCTCTACCAGCGCTGGCTCGCCGGACACTTCCCGTTTAGCCGCAACCTGCGCGCCCCGGACGCCGACCCCGACCGGGTGAGGGAGCTGGTGGCGCTGCTCGCGCAACTGCCGCCTGAAAATCTCAGCACCCAGTCGCCGCTTGTTCAGCAGCTTGCCGCCGCGCGACCGCTGCTTGCAGCATTAATCGCGCCGGAGGGGGTAACGGTGCGCACTCTCTGGCGCACCTCGCGGGCAAAAGAAAATGGCGCTGACCAGATAGCCGAGTGGCGTCTTGCAGGCCCTCAGCAGGCCAGCAGCTACCCGGGCGGCGGTCAAAACGATGTGCACTGGCGCAGCGGCGATAGCCTGAACTTCAGCCTACGCTGGGCGGCCAACTCGCCCTGGCGACCGCTACCCGGCCTGAGCCAGCCGGGTATGAGCCTCAGCGCGGACAGCGCCCGCTGGCGCTGGCAAGGGCCATGGGCCTTACTGCGCATGATTAGCCAGCAGCGCGATGACGGCGCGCAGACACAACCGCTACCGCTGCGTTTTACCCTAAACGTGGGCGATGGGCAGGTGCGCACTCAGGCCGTGGTCTATCTGCAGCTGGCGCTACTCAGCGGTGAAAACAACACCCCGTTACCGTGGATAAATTTAGCCGAACACAGCGCACCAGGAGGACATTAATGGAGCAGCTCAACACATTGCTGACGCCGATTTCGACGGAACATCCCTGCGGCGAATCCATTCGCTATGCGCCCGAATTCGACCAGCTCGCCGCCGCGCGGCGTGAGGACGATGAATCATTACCGACCGGCGTCTGGCAAAGTACGCCGCAACGCGCCGACTGGCAGGAAGTCGCTTTACTGGCAAGCTCGATAACCACGCATCTCAGTAAGGATCTGATGATTATGGGCTGGCTGGGCGAGGCGTGGATAAAGCAGCACGGCCTCGCCGCGCTGCCGGACGCGCTCGCCCTACCGGCGTTGGCGCTGGAACGCTTTCCCGACACACTGCACCCCCGGATTCGGGATGAGGATTATGACTACCGCGCCGCGCCGTTGGGCTGGATGGCGCTGCGTTACGCCCAGTTACTGACCGAGCCGCCTTCTGACGACAATCGGCAAGCGCAGGTGTCGGCGCTGGTCAGCAGCCTTGGTTGGCTACAGCGGCTTAACGCCGTCTGCCAAAGCTGGCCGGCCATTTCTGCGCCCTCTTTTTCTGCGCTGGAACAGAAGCTGCGCATGCAACTGCAGGCGCTGGGCGGCACGGTTTCGCCCGCCCCCGTCCCCCTTGATACTCCTGATAATGAGAGGCCAGTCATGACGTCTATTCCCACCACCTTTAACAATCGCGAAGAGGCTTATCAGGCCATTAAAACGATCGCCGATTATCTGCAACGGCTTGAACCTCATAGCCCGGTTCCCTATCTACTGCAACGCGCGCATGTCTGGGGCCATACGCCCCTACCAGAATTACTCAATGAACTGATTAGCGGCGATGAGTCAGCGCGACGACTGTGGCGTCTGCTGGGGGTGTTACCATGAGCTGCCCGGGAGTTTGCGCGGGCGCAATGCTGCAATGCTCATTTGGCATCGCGCCCACGCCAATGAACGTCCTGCCGATGAACCGGACGATCGTCAGCAATATGCCAATGGCCAATATTATGGATAACAAACCGTTTATTAATATCATGCCGTTCGGGATGTGTAACAGTATGGCGAATCCGACGGTCGTCGCTGCGACCGCCGCCGCGATGGGCGTATTAACGCCGATGCCGTGTATCCCCAATACCGTCGCCCCGTGGGCTCCCGGTTCCCCGACGGTGTTGGTAGGAAATATGCCCGCGCTGACGGCACAATCAAAATTGTTATGTATGTGGGCTGGCGTCATTCAGATTGTTTTTCCGGGGCAGGTCAGCACTCTAGTGCCGTAATAAGACGGGCGTTGTATTCCGTCCAACAACCGCTCAGGATGAGGGGAAACGAACCCTATAAGGAGAGACAAGAATGAAAATTGCCCACGTAGCCCTCTGGACCCGCAACCTCGACGCTCAGGTGGCGTTCTGGCAGAACGTCTTTGGCGGGCAGAGCAATGAACGCTATGTCAGCCAAAACCGGCCGGGCTTTGAGTCACATTTTATTACCCTCGACGAAGGCGCAACGATTGAGCTGATGACCGTGCCCACGCTATCCAATGCGCCAGAAGCGACAGAGTTTGTCGGCTGGGCGCATATCGCGCTGATGGTGGGAACAAAGCAGGACGTAGACAGGCTGGCGGAGCAGGCTCGCGCACAGGGAACATTACTGAGCGCGCCACGCATGACCGGTGATGGCTATTATGAAGCGGTTATTGCCGACCCGGATGGCAATCGGGTGGAGATCGTCGGGGAGTAAACCGGGGAATTATTCCTGGCGGCGCTTCGCTTGCACAGGCCTACATGTTACGCATAACGTATTGAGATTGATTATTTTTATAGGCCGGGTAAGGCGAAGCCGCCACCCGGCAAAACAGCGCACACAATAGAAAAAAGGTTTGTCACCAATGTCGGGGCCATTTTTAATAATGGTTCTCTTGCTAATCTTTTATCATGAGCGTAACTCACCGCCTTTTTGTATTCATCCGCAATTGCCTCGGCGAATTATTTAAAACCAATCAATCACATCTCTACGTATTAACACTCACAATAACCTACGACGAATTTAAGCATGGCTAATATTCAATTTATTATTCATTCAATGGTCCAATCCGCGATTTTTTGCTAGCTCTTGCCGTTCTATTTGTAAATAACATCGACGCCTTCTTAGCAAAAAAATATTTTCTCTATATTATTTCCATGCTTAGCAAACAAATTTAATTAACTATTCCCCTTGTAATACATGATATATCATACGCTAATTACTCTATCACTATGATTTAGGTTAAGTTTTTAATTACATCGGGTTTAGGATTATTCTGGATTTTTATTATATTTTATTTTTATACTCAATAAAAACAATCAGTTAACATTTAACCACTTCGTAAAGTGAGATCTAAACTCGTTATCTTTCAACGGTACATTCACGCCAGAATTATTAGTGTCTACACTCGTATAAACAGTCATTCATAGTCCGTCTTGCGATTTTACACATAACAACAATTCCTGATTTTTTGTTGTCTCTGGACACGAAAAACATGATACCCGTCGCAGACTAGCTGACTAAAACATGACGTTTTGCGGATCGTAAACTTTCCTCACGTGCAGGCAATAGTTTTACCACCCGTTAATTAATGACAAATAAAAATTAACCTTATAAAGCTTATTTATATATTCGCTTTATAAAGCGAGGGCTAAGTTAATGATTCCTTCTACAATTTCTACGCAAGCGTAATTCGCTTAGCGTAGAATAGTTAACAAGGGTAATCATTACGCACCTGAATATAATTACATTTAATTGATTTTATACATTTTTTTGTTACTGGTGATATTTTCGCGTCCGCGCGATATGTCGTCATAGCTTGTTTCGTCTGTTTTTCACCGGGATATATTTCGAGGTTGTGCACAGCAACCAATTCATCTCTGCTTTGTGACGAGGTTCTTCATATGGCTAATATTTCAATTACTGCCCGGAGCGGCGCCGCTACCTCCAATGTGACAGGTGCCGCTGCAAGCGTGGTTGCGCCTAGCATCGTAAAATTACAAATTAGCCCGCAGGATATCGCCGCGCTGAACCGTTCAGGAAACGACCTGATCATCACCTTGCATAACGGTGAAAAAGTTACGATACAGAACTATTTTGTGGTCGATGCCGAAGGCCACGGCAGTGAACTGGTCTTTGAAGATCAAAATGGGGCGCTGTGGTGGGTGCAAGATCCCGAAGCCGGGCTGCACTTTAAGCCGCTGGCTGATATTGATGTCCTGCTATTAAACGAGGGCCACAGCGAAGGCGCCGCACCTTGGGTGCTGGGCGCTCTGGGCCTCGCGGCAATTGGCGGCGGTATTGCGCTGGCCTCTGGCGGCGGCGGTGGCGGTCATCACCACCAGGAAGGTGACGCGGACGCGGATGCTGACGCAGATGCGGACAGCGACGCTGACGCCGATGCGGACTCCGATTCCGACGCGGATGCCGATGCAGACAGCGACGCCGATGCCGATGCAGACAGCGACGCCGATGCCGATGCGGACTCCGATTCCGACGCTGATGCCGATGCAGACAGCGACGCCGACGCCGATGCGGACTCCGATTCCGACGCTGATGCCGACGCCGACAGCGACTCCGATGCCGATGCGGACTCCGATTCCGACGCGGATGCCGACGCAGACAGCGACTCCGACGCCGATGCTGACTCAGATTCCGACGCTGATGCCGACGCCGACAGCGACTCCGACGCCGATGCGGACTCCGATTCCGACGCTGACGCCGATGCCGACAGCGACTCCGACATCACCGAAGTGGACAACGTTCTAAACCTCGTTATCACCGATGACGTGGCACCGATTGTCGGTGCTATCGCCTCGGGTGGCGTGACCAACGACAGCACCCCAACCTTTAAAGGCACCGCGCTCGCGAACTCCACGGTCACCATTTACGATGGCGATACCATCTTAGGCACCGTCAAAGCCGACGCTACGGGCGCATGGAGCTTTACGCCGGATGCCTTGTCCGATGGCGTACACCAGTTCGCGACCACCGTTAGCTTTGGCGGCTTCACCAGCGCCAAGAGCGCAACATTTGTGGTGACGATTGATACCCACGCTCCTGATGCCATTACCCTGCTGGTTGCCACCGATAACCACGCGCCGGTATTAGGCACCATCACGGAAGGCCAGACCACCAATGACAACACGCCGGTCCTCAGCGGTAAGGCTGAAGCGGGCAGTACGGTGAATATTTACGACGGTACTACGCTTATCGGCACCACCGTCGCCGATGCTAACGGCAACTGGGGTCTGGAACTGACGACCGTACTCGGTGAGGGTGCGCACAGCCTGACCGCAAATGCCACCGATGCCGCCGGGAACGTAGGGCCAAGCACCGGCGCGCTAAACTTCACGGTGGATACCGTGACGCCAACCGCGATGGCGGAATTTGACGTTACCGATGACGTCGGCGCCCAGCAAGGCCTGCTTGGCAACGGGTCGACCACCGATGATTCCACCCCTACCTTTAGCGGCGCTGCCGGAAGTACCGAAGGCGGCGTCACCGTCAGCATCTACGACGGCACCACGCTGCTCGGCACGGTGACCACCGCGCCGGACGGTAGCTGGAGCTTTACGCCAGACGCGCCGCTGGCAAGCGGCGATCACACCTTCACCACCACGGTGACGGACGCGGCGGGTAACGTTAGCGACCCATCGCCGGGCTTCGATCTGACTATTACGCCGCCTTTCAACCTCATCTCCGACATTACGGCCACCGATGACGTTGCGCCGATTACCGGCACGCTGGCGAACGGGGCGATGACCAACGATGACACGCCGACGTTTAGCGGCAAGGCTCCGCCTCTCGCTATCATCACGGTGTACGATAATGGCGTAGCGATAGGGACGGTTACCGTTATCGATCCGCTCGGCAGCTGGCAATTTACCCCGACTCAACCGCTGGGTGAAGGTTCTCATAGCTTTACGTTCTCAGCGAATGG
Organism: Kluyvera sp. NPDC087067; assembly: GCF_044745165.1. Lineage (NCBI taxonomy): Bacteria > Pseudomonadati > Pseudomonadota > Gammaproteobacteria > Enterobacterales > Enterobacteriaceae > Kluyvera > Kluyvera sp. NPDC087067. Next base: position 22,806 of record NZ_JBIUZS010000006.1, read on the forward strand.
CGGCCCGCAGACTGAACCGTTTGAACTGACCGTGGATACTACGGCGCCAAATCCGACGGGGAATTTAACGGTAGTAGACGATCTCGCGCCTGAGATCGGTCAACTGAAAAGCGGTGACGCCACCAACGACGGCACGCCAATCATTAGCGGCACCGCCGAGCCGGGCAGCACGGTGACCCTCTATGATGGCGGCGTCGCCATCGGCACGGCGGTCGTCGGCGCCGACGGAAAATGGGGCATCACCCCGGGCGTCGCGCTCAACGATGGCACTCACAATCTCACCACCACCGTGACCGATGGTGCGGGTAACATCAGCGCACCATCCGCAGGCTTTGTGCTGATTGTCGATACCGTCGCACCAGATCCGGTCACCGGGTTTATCGCCACCGACAACCGCAATCCGGTGGTGGGCACCATTATCGCCGGTGAATCCACCAACGACAGCACGCCGCTGCTTAGCGGACAGGCAGAACCTGGCAGCACCATCATTATTTACGACAAAGGCGTCGAAATTGCCCATACCACCACCGACGCGAACGGTAACTGGGGGCTGGAGCTGACCACGCCGTTAGGCGACGGGCCGCACGGCCTGACCGCCGTGGTGGTCGATGCCGCGGGCAACGCCAGCCAGCCGACGCCGGAACTGGTCTTTAGCGTCGACACCGCATCACCGATTGGGGCGTTTAACATTACGGTGACTGACGATGTGGGCCCGGTACAGGGCAAACTGACCAGCGGCAGCACCACCGATGACACCACGCCATCGTTCGCAGGCCGCGCCGAACCAAACAGCACCGTCAGCATTTACGACGGCAGCACTCTGCTGGGCCAGGCCACCACTGACTCAAGCGGACGCTGGAGCTTCACCCCGGGCGCGCCGCTCAGTGAAGGTCAGCATCAGTTCACCACGGTGGTCAGCGATGCGGCGGGTAACGTCAGCCCATCTTCCCCGCCGTTTACCCTGAACATTACCCCTATCGCCGGGCCAATCAGCGGACTGGTGGTTAACGACAACGTCGATCCGGTTCAAGGGCCGCTTGCCAACGGCGCCAGCACCAATGACAACACGCCGACCTTTAGCGGTAACGCTGCGCCAAACAGCACGCTGACGGTCTACGACAACGGTCAACCGATCGCGACGGTTAGCGTGGATGGCAGCGGAAACTGGAGCTACACCCCAGGCACCGCGCTGGGCGAAGGCTCGCACAGCATCACCTTCACCGTCGATAATGGTAGCGGCCCATCGGCACCGTCTGCGCCATTCGTGGTGACGGTCGATACCGCCGCCCCGGATGCGGCAGCCAATATCGTGATTGTCGATGATAAAGCACCGAGCGTGGGGCTGATTGCCAACGGCGGCCTGACCAACGACACGACCCCGATTATCAGCGGCACCGCCGAGCCGGGGAGCACGGTCACGATTTATGACGGCAGTAACGTTATCGGTACGGTCAAAGCAGGCACCGACGGGCAATGGGGCTTTATCCCGACCGCGCCGCTTGGCGACGGCAGCCATACCATCACCACCACGGTGACCGATGCGGCGGGTAACGTCAGCGCCGCTTCACCGGGTTACGTCCTGGTCGTCGACGGTACGGCACCGGATGCGGTGACGATGTTTATTGCCACCGATAACAAAGATCCTAACGTCGGCACCATTGTGTCGGGCGAAGCCACCAACGACAACACGCCGATTCTGAGCGGTAAAGCGGAAGCCGGGGCGCAGGTCATTATCTACGACGGCGAAACGGAGATTGCACGCGTCACCGCCGATGCGAAAGGAAACTGGGGTCTGGAGCTGAGCACACCGCTGACCGACGGCCCACACAGCCTGACCGCCGTAGCGGTCGATGCGGCGGGCAACGCCAGTGCGCCAACGGCACCGCTGGAGATTATTGTCGATACCGTTGCGCCGGCCGCCGTGGGCGATTTGCAAGTCATGGATAATGTTGGCATCCAGCAAGGCGAATTAATCAACGGTTCACTCACCGATGATGCTACGCCAACCTTTAGTGGTAGCGCTGAGGCAGGGACAACCGTCAGCATTTATGACGGTGGAACACTGCTCGGAACCGTACAGGTCGACGGTAGCGGTAAGTGGGAATTCACGCCTGATGCGCCGCTAAACGGCGGGTCACACAGCTTTACTACCACGGTGACGGATGCCGCGGGTAACGTTAGCCCAGCATCACCGCCGTTTACTCTGCTAATTGTGCCGCCTGCGGAAGCGGTCACGGTGACGCTTGTTGTTGATGATGTGTCCCCGGTGACGGGAATAATTCAGAACGGCGGGACAACCAACGATAACCAGCCGAACTTCTTTGGCACGTCAACGGGCTACACTCTCGGCAGCACCGTTGATATCTATGATAAAGGGGTTCTGGTCGGGTCGGTGGTTGTTACTATTCCAGGAGGCAACTGGTCCTGGCAACCGGGCAGTTCATTATCTGAGGGAAACCACAGCTTTACCTTTGTACTGAACAATTTTGGTACTTTGTCGCCACCTTCGCAGCCGTATGTGCTTGACATTGATACCACCGCTCCCGACCCGGTCGGCAATCTGACCATCGTCGATGACAGCAGCCCTGTTATCGGCCAGCTGGCAAGCGGCGACGCCACCAATGACAGCACGCCTATCATCAGCGGCACCGCTGAACCGGGCACGACGGTGAATATTTACGACAATGGCGTACTGATTGGTACAACGACGGTGGGCAGCGACGGCCAGTGGGGCTTTATCCCAGGCTCACCGCTCCTTGACGGTACGCATCAGATAACCACGGCGGTGGTCGATGCGGCGGGCAACACCAGCCAGATTTCACCACCGTTTGTGCTGGAGATTGACGCTAGTATTCCATCCGTCGTCACCGGCCTTGTGGTGTTTGACGATAAAGCGCCGGGCGTCGGTCCGCTGACTAACGGCGACAGCACCAACGACAATACGCCAACCTTAAGTGGCCAGGCGGAAGCCAATGCGATCATCACCATTTACGACGGCAGCAAAGTGCTGGGTACCACCCAGGCAGACGGCACCGGCGCATGGTCGTTCACGCCAACGCCTCCGCTGGGCGATGGTTCGCACAGTCTCTCAACCACGGTCACCGATGCGGCGGGGAACACCAGTCCGCACTCGCCTGACTTTACTCTGACCATCGACACCACCCCACCAGCGGTGATTGGCGCGATTACCGTGACCGCCGACACCGGGGTCGTGGAGCCGGGCACCAGCACCAAAGACACCACCTTAACGCTCAGCGGCACCACCGAACCGAACGCCACCGTCACCATTTATGACACCGATGGCATCACGGTACTGGGCACCGTACAGGCGGGCCCAACCGGAGAATGGTCGGTAGCTATTGCGCCTATCAGCGAAGGTTCACACACCATCACCGCGACCTCCACCGATGAGCTGGGTAACGTCAGCGCACCGTCGCAACCGACGGTGGTGGTTATCGATCTGACGCCACCGCAGCCGATCGATGCGATCACCGTGACCGACACCCGCGAACCGAACCTGGGAGCAATCACCGCCGGGACTGAGATTAACGATAAGTCACCAACCCTCAGCGGCACCGCCGAGGCCTATAGCACCATCAATATCTATAACGGCTCGACGCTGATTGCCACCACCCTGGCGGACAGCGACGGTCACTGGAGCGTGAAACCCACCTCGCCGCTGGCGGATGCGGATTACACCCTCACCGCGACGGCGACCGACCAGGCAGGCAACGTCAGCACTGCCTCCCCGGGCTTTAGCTTCACCGTCGATACCACCGCGCCAATTATGACCAACCTGACCGTCTCCGCCGACGGCACGCTGCTGGCAGATGGTGCCCGCACCAACGACACCACGCCGACGCTCAGCGGCGTCAGTGAAGAAGGCGCGAAAATTATTGTTTACGATACCGACGGCACCACCGTGCTGGGCACCACCGTTGCTGGTGCTGGCGGGATCTGGTCGGTCGACCTGCCAACGCTTGGCGAAGGCTCGCACACGCTGACCGCCACGGCGACCGACGCCGCTGGCAACACCAGCGTGGTTGCCTCCTCAGTCGACGTCTTTATCGACCTGACTGCCCCATCAACGCTCACCACCATTACCGTTACGGATAACGTGCTGCCGGGCACCGGCACCGTCACCGCCGGGAGTGATATTAACGATCCGTCACCGACGCTTAGCGGCAGCGGTGCCGAGCCAAACAGCATCATCAAGGTCTATAACGGGGCAACGCTGATTGGCAGCGGCCAGGCCGATGGCAATGGCGTCTGGAGCTTCCAGCCAACGACGCCGCTGCCGGACGGTAACTACAGCCTGACCGCCACGGCAACGGATTCGGCGGGTAACGTCAGCCAGCCTTCTCCATCCTTCGGCTTTACCGTCGATACCGCCAAACCGGACACCATCACCGCGCTGATAGTGACCGATAACGTCGCGCCGGTGATTGGCAACGTGCCAAACGGCGGCAGCACCAACGACACCACGCCAACCTTTAGCGGCAAGGTAGAAGCGGGCGCTACGGTAACGCTGTATAACGCGGGCAGTACCACACCGCTGGCGGTCATCGTGGCAAACGACGATGGCACCTGGAGCTACACGCCATCCGCCCCACTCCCGGAGGCGACCTACCGCATCACGGCAACGGTGACCGACCTTGCCGGAAACGTCAGCGATATCTCGACCGAGTTTGTGCTGGTGGTGGATAAAACGGCACCATTAACCGCGCCGACCTTCACCATTGACGACAATGTCTCGCCAAACCCAGGGCCGGTTCTTAGCGGCGGCAGCACCAACGATCCAACGCCAACCTTTAACGGTACCGCTGAACCGGGCAGCACGGTGACGATTTATAACGGCACCACGGTTATCGGCACCGCTGTGGCTTCCACGCCGGACGGGATCTGGACCTTTACCCCGAACGGCAACCTGATTGACGGCGAATACAACCTCACCGCCACGGCAACCGATACGGCCGGTAACGTTGGCCCGGCCTCAACGCCGGCCTTCACCCTGATTATCGACACGGTGGCACCGGACAATGTGACCAACCTGACGGTCAGCGATGATGTCGCACCGGTGACCGGCCTTATTACCAACGGCGGCAGCACCAACGACGACACGCCAACCTTTAGCGGGCGTGCCGAAGCGGGCAGCACCATCATCTTCTACAACAACGGTAACGAGGTGTTGGGTACCGCCGTGGCGGATAACAACGGGATCTGGACATTTAGCCCAACGCTTGATGACGGCAATTACAGCATCACTACCACCGTGACCGATAAAGCGGGCAACGTCAGCACCGCGACGTCGCCAGCCTTTGCGCTGACGGTGGATACCGTTAACCCGGATCCTATTCTCTCCATTAAGATCACCGACCACGTATTGCCAGACACCACGACCGTCGACAATAACGAAGCGACCAACGACACCAAACCGACAATCAGCGGGACGGCGGAAGATAACAGCAGCGTCATCCTGTTTGATAACGGCAAATGGATAGCCACCATTCCGGTCAGTAGTACCGGTGAGTGGAGCTATACCCCGACGGTCGACCTGACCCAGGGTTCGCACAGCTTTACCACCATCGTGCAGGATGCGGCGGGCAACCAAAGCACCGCATCGCCACCGTATGTGATTATCGTCGACAGCATCGCGCCTGATCCAGTCACCGGCCTGCTGGTCAACGATAACGTGGATGCTTATACCGGTAATCTGGCGAATAACGCCCTGACCAACGACGCCAAACCGACCTTCAGCGGCCACGCGGAAGCCAATGCGGTGGTGACGATCTATGATGAACTTAACAACAAAATCGGGGAAACGCAGGCCGATGGCAACGGGCAGTGGAGCCTTGAGCCAGATAATGATCTTGATAATAAGCAGTACACCTTCACGGTGGTAGTGACCGATGCGGCGGGCAATGTGTCCACCGACAACCCAACCTTTACCCTGACCGTGGACACCGTTGCTCCAGCGCAGGCCGGGCCGATTAGCGCCACCGATAACGTGGATCCGCAAAGTGGGCCGTTTAATTCTGAAGGCTTCACCAACGACACCACGCCAACGTTTAGCGGCGTCGCGGATCCGGGCAGCACCGTCACCATTTATGATGGTGTGAAGGTGCTGGGCACGGCGACCGCTTCAACTCCGGGTGGCAACTGGACCTTTACGCCAACCACGCCGCTTGATGAAGGGCAGCATACCGTCACCGCCACGGCGACCGACGCCGCAGGCAACGAAGGGCCAGCCTCGCCGCCGTTTAACTTTACCGTCGATACACAGGCACCGGCTCCGGTGGCGGATCTGGTGGTGACCGATAACGTCGCCGGTGGAATCGTGGGGCCACTTATCGCAGGCGGCTTCACCAACGACAATACGCTGGTGCTGAGCGGCACAGCCGAGAATGGCAGCAAGGTCAATATCTATAACGGCAGCACGCTGCTGGGGACAGTAGATGCCTCGGCAACCGACGGCAGTTGGACATTCCCAACGTCGACGCTGGCGGACGGTACCTATAACTTTATCACCACCGTCACCGATAAAGCCGGTAACGTCAGCGGCCCGTCGACCTCGTTCTCCGTGACCGTTGATACGGTTGATCCGGGTAAACCGGGGGATATTATCGCCTCCGACAACGTGCCGTTGTATGAAGGCACCATCCCGGCGAACGGACTGACCAACGACCGGACGCCAACGCTTAGCGGCGTGGTGGAAGGCAATGCGCTGGTGACCATCTACCGCAATGGGGTAGCGGTAGGCACGACCACCGCCGATGCATCCGGTCAGTGGAGCTATACTTCTCCGTCGCTTGCGGATAACACCTATACCTTCCATATCACGGCAACCGACGCGGCAGGCAACGTCAGCGTGGATTCGAATGATAAGGTGCTGCAAATTGACGGCACGGCGCCAGCGGCTATTTCGGTACTGCTGGTGACAAGTGATCCGACGGGTCTGACACCTGTTACCGGGGATAACAACCGCCCATACTTTACTAGTGCGGCTTTGACCAATGATGTCGGGTCGACCGTTAATATTTACGATAATGGTGTTCTGATAGGTAGCACAACCGTGGGCGCACTTGGGGTGTGGGTGTTCAGACCTACGGCCCCGCTGGGCGACGGCGATCATGTATTTACCACCACCGTCGTGGATGCGGCAGGTAACGAAAGCCCACCAAGCATTGGGGTAACGCTCGACATTGATACCACCGTGCTAAACGGCGGTATTTCCAACCTGGTGGTCAACGACAACGTTGGAACCATTCAAGGGCCTATCGTCAGCGGTGGGGTCACTGATGACAATCAGCCGACCTTTAGCGGTAAAGCGCCGGCAGGGAGCACTATTTCCTTCTACGACAATGCCAATCTTGTCACCCCTATTGGCACAGCAACCGTTGATGCTAGCGGTAACTGGACATTTACACCGACCGGGACGCTCGGCGATGGCGTGCATCTTATTTCAGCCGTCGTCAACAACCCATTGCCGCTGACGGGGATCACTCCGCTTATCCAGTTCACCGTCGATACCACGGTGCCGGTTGACGTGACGGCTCTGGTGGTCACCGATGATGTGGCGCCAGGCATCGGCGCGCTGACCAGCGGCGATACCACCAACGACAGAACCCCGACCTTCAGCGGTTCAGCCGGGCTGCTGGAAATTGGCAGCACCGTTATCATCACCGAAGGCACAACCGAAATTGGCCGCGCAACGCTTGGCGCAACCGGCCTTTGGACTATCACCCCAACCACGCCATTGACCGATGGACCGCATAACTTCGTTATCAAAGTTGTCGATCAGGCTGGCAACGCCAGCCCGGGGACTAACTTTACCCTGACGGTCGACGCCACCGCGCCAAATCAGGTCACCGCCTTTACGGTGAACGACGATGTTGCGCCAAACGTCGGCCCAATCAGTCAAAATGGCTTTACCAACGACACCACGCCAACGCTTACCGGCGCGGCGGGCAGCGCTGAGGCGGGCAGTACCATCCGCATCTATGACGGCGCGCTGCTGGTTGGCACCACAACGGCGCTGGCAGACGGTTCGTGGTCGGTCACCACCTCCCCACTGCTGAACGGCGGTCATAGTCTGACCATTACCGCCACCGACGCCACGGGTAATATCAGCAATCCGTCGACACCGTTCAACTTTACCGTCGATACCGTGGCACCAACGCCGATTCTGGCGCTGTCGGTTTCCAACAACGTGGGAACTCCGGCGCTGGCGAGCGGCGCATTTACCAACGACAACACGCCGATTATCAGCGGTCGTGCCGAAGCCAATAGCACCGTTAATGTGTACAACGGCGCGACATTGATCGGCACAACGACGGCGGGAGCGGACGGAACCTGGAGCCTGGCACCGTCATTGCTGGGCGACGGCACCTATACCCTGACGGCCACCGCCACCGATGCGGCGGGCAACGTCAGCCAGGCGTCACCATCCTTTAGCCTGACCATCGACACCGTCGTACCGACTACGCCGCTGGCCTTTACCGTCACCGATAACGTCTTGCCGGGGACCGGTGCCATCACCTCTGGCAGCATCATTAACGATACTCGTCCGGTGCTCACCGGTGCGGCAGGCAGCGTCGAAGCCAACGCGCTGGTCTCGGTTTACGACGGCACCACGCTGCTGGGCACCACCCGGGCGCAGGCTGACGGTTCGTGGGCCTTTACGCCACTGCTGGCGCTGGGCAACACCTCGCACGCGCTGTCCATCACCGCCACCGATGCGGCGGGTAACGTTAGCGCTAGTTCACCGGTCTTTAACGTCACGGTGGATACCGTTGCGCCTGTTACCCCGGGCGTCATGACCGTGACCGACGATGTGGGGACAATTGTCGGGCCAGTGGCTAACGGCGGCGTGACCGACGATCTCAGGCCGCTGCTGAGCGGTACGGTAGAACCGGGCGCGACGGTGAAAATCTACGATAACGGTGTTCTTCTGACCACCGTCACCGCAGATGGCACCACCGGCGCATGGACCTTCCAGACCACCACGGATCTGCTGCCGGGGCCTCACAGCCTGTACGTGACGGCAACCGATGCTGCCGGTAACGTCAGCCTACCGTCGCCGGTGTTTGGCTTCACTGTCGATAACACCGCGCCGCCGCCAATTCTGGCCTTCACCGTTACCGATGACGTTTCACCGGTGACCGGTCTGTTGGCGAGCGGGGATTCCACCAACGACAACAAACCGACCATTGCCGGACTGGGCGCAACGCCGGGCGCGACGGTTATCATCATGGATGGCACCGTTGAACTGGGTCGCACCACCGTCAATGCGCTGGGCGGCTGGTCGTTCACCCCGACCGATGCCATGAGCGACGGGCCGCATAGCCTGACGCTGCGCGTGTCTGACGCCGCAGGTAATCTCAGTGCGCCAACCACCGCCTTCACCCTGACGGTGGATACCGTCACCCCAACGGTCGGCGCGATACCTATTGTGAGCGACAACGTCGGCGCGGCTCAGGGCGATCTGACCAGCGGTGCACGCTCGGATGACAACACGCCAACGCTGCGCGGGACGGTTGAGCCGAATGCTATCGTTAATATCTATGACGGTAACACCCTGCTTGGTAGCGTTGTCGCCGATGGTCTGGGCGCATGGAGCTACACGCCAGCCGCGCTGAACGACGGGATTCACCGCTTCAGCACCACGGTGAGCGATGCCGCAGGCAACGTCAGCGACCGTTCGCCGGTGTTCACTCTGACCATCGACACCACCCCGCCGGTGGCGGCGACAAATATCACGGTCTCCGACAACGTCGGGCCAGTGATTGGCCTTGTCGCCAACAACGGTTCCACCAACGACAATACGCCGACGCTCAACGGCATGGCGGAAGCGAACAGTACCGTCACCATCTACAACGGTAACGCGATACTGGGCACCGCTCAGGCAGATGGCACCGGCGCATGGACATTCACGCCGAATGCTCTGCTGGACGGTACCTATGTGCTCTCCACCACCGTCACCGACCAAGCCGGCAACACCGGGCCGCGCTCGCCGAACTTCACCATTACGGTGGATACCGTCGCTCCGGCGACCCTCGGCGCGCTGACGGTGACTGATGATGTGTCACCGGTCACCGGCACTATCGGCAACAACGGGAACAGCAACGATAACCTGCCGACCATTGGCGGCGTGTCCGAAGTCGGGGCCACCATCACCGTTTACGATGGCAGCAAAGTGCTGGGTACCACCGTTGCGGGCGCGGGCGGGGTGTGGAGCTTTACACCAACGGTGCCGCTGGCAGATGGGCTGCACACCTTCACCGCTATCGCCACCGATGCGGCAGGCAACGTCGGCGGTACATCGCCGGTGTTTACCCTCAACATCGACACCGCAGCACCGGCGGCCATTACCGGCCTGCTGGTGACCGACGATGTCGCGCCGGATCTGGGCAACCTGACCTCAGGAAGCATCACCAACGACACGCGCCCAACCTTTACCGGCGTGGCGGAGGCTAACAGCACGGTCAATATTTACGACGGAGGAATTCTGGTCACCACGGTGACCGCAGGCGCCAACGGCCAGTGGACGTGGACACCAGCGGCAGCGCTGACCAGTACGCTCCACAGCTTCACCTTCAGCGCCAGCGATGCGGCAGGTAACGAAGGGCCGAAGACACCGGCGTTTACCCTGACTATCGATCCAACCATCGGTACGCAGGTACTGACGGCGGTGAACGACGAGGCGGGGCTGACGTTGACCACTTCTATCCAGCAGGTAACCGCGCCAACCAACACCACCGCGCAAAACCTCAACGTGCTCAATCTGGGCGTCGGCGATCTGCTGACGGTCAATTTGATTCAGACCAATCAGTTGCCTACCTTCCATGTTGATGAAGGCGCATCGCGTACCCTCGCCTTGCAGGCTAGCGCGGGCGGGGTGACGCTGCTGTCGACCTTTGATTTGTATATCTACAAGTCCAACGGCGACGGCACCTACAGCATGTACCAGCGTTATGACGATTTCCTGCGGGTTCTGCTGTTGGGCAACGTTTCCGCGACGCGCAACGTCACGCTGCCAGCGGGCGACTATGCGCTGTTCCTGAAGGCAGATGATGGTCTGTCGTTACTGACCAGCAGCCAGCTTAAAGTGACATCCGATGTGACGACCGGCGTGTTTGTCGATACCGCAAGCGGCACCACCACCGGTAACGTGATGACCGGCGTGGGCGGCGGCGGCATTGATAGCACACCAAACGGCACGGTGGTCAGCGGCGTGAGCCTGGGGTCGTCTACCAGCTTCAGCAGCGTGGCCGCCACCGGTAACACGGTAATTAACGGCACCTACGGTACGCTCACCATCAACGCACAAGGGGACTACTCCTATGCGCTGAAAGCGGGCGTGTCACCGTCGAGCATCACCGGGCCAGAGGTGTTCACTTACCAGATTAAGGCCCCGAACGGTTCGACCAGTAACGCGACGCTGACTATCGACCTCAACCTGCCGAACCTGCACGCCAACAGCGATGTGGTGACGCTGGAAGTGGATCCGGTGGCGGCTGATGTGACAACGCCGGGGGTGAGCAACTCTTCACTTGTGCTGGCAAGCGTCTCGCTGGGAAGCGTTCTGGGTGCCAATATCAGTACCGGCGGGCAGTTGCAGTTTGACGTCCCAACCGGCGCAACCCGTACCTTCACGCTGAACGGCAACGTCACAGGAGTCGCACTAGGCGCTACCTACGACCTGTACATTTACAAACTTAACCCAACCACCGGGCAGTACGAGCAAAATAGCTTTATCAATGACTGGATCAAGGCACCATTGCTGGTCGGCAACACCACGCAGAACTTTACGCTGGCTTCCGGGCACTATGTGTTCTTGCTGAAAGCGGACGGTCTGCTGTCAGTCGCTACCTTTGCGAACATGACCACCAGCAACGACGTCACCCACACCTTCCAGGCGGCGGTTGAGTCAGTCACCGGTAACGTGATTACCGGGGCGGGCAACACCAGCGGCGGCGTTGATGTGGCACCGGCGGGCACGGTAGTGAGCAACGTCAACGGCGTGGCGATTGCCGCCACCGGCAACACCACGATTGCCGGCCAGTACGGCAACCTGGTCATCAACGCTCAGGGCGTTTACACCTACACCCTGAAAACCGGGCAGCCAGCGACCGCGCTGGGTCAGGAGACCTTTACCTACGCGATCCGCAACGGATCGTCGGTGAGTACGGCGACGTTGACCATCTCGCTGCCATCGGCTGGAACGACGACCTTTGCGGCGCAGTCGCTGATGACCACCAGCGCGCTGCTGGCAGACGAAAGCGTGGTGCAGGAAACGACGCTGATGCGCACGGCGGCGCAAAGCGCAACGCTTGCAGCCACCGCCACCGAAACCCTGGTCCATACGGCGCTGGTGCTGGAGTTTGCTTCACTGCCAACCGCCAGCGGCAAAGCGGATTATCACCTGCTTGATGCCCAGGGCAATCTTGTCTCCAGCGGTACGCTGACCACCGATAGCACCACGCTTACCGCCAGCATCGCGCTGGATGGCGCGGCCTCGCATAGCGGCCCGTTCCAGGTGGTGCTGCTGGATACCGCCGGTCACGTGCTGAATACCGATTTCAGTACGGTTCAGACCAGCGTTGAGGTGACGCCAGAAGCCGCCACCGCAGGCGTGACGGTGGAAGGGCAAATCGCCGAAATCACCGTCGGCTCGCTGTGGAGCAACATCACTCTGAGCAATGAGAGTGGTCAGCAAATCAGTGAAGTCGTCGGCAGTGGGAAAACGCTGAGCCTTGAGGGGCTGTACGGCACCCTGACGCTGCATGCCGACGGCAGCTACAGCTATACCCTGCGTGAAGGGGTGAGCGTGGCCGACCTGACGCAGCGCGAGCAGTTCGACTACACCCTCAAAGCCCAGGACGGTACGCTGAGCCACGGCAGCCTGACTATCGATCTCCACCCACATGTTGAAGGCAGCGACAAAGCTGACACCACCGTCAGCAGCGCTTACGACGATACCTTCACTCTGGGCCACGGTAGCGACACGGTGATATTCAATTTACTGGATAACAACGACGCGACCGGCGGCAACGGACATAACAATCACTGGACTGATTTCTCAGTTAGTGACGGGGATCATATAGATATCAGCCATCTACTGAGTGACTGGAGTGGTAAATCTGAAGATCTCGGCCAATATTTATCTATTGAGCACACAGCTTCAGGCGACACCGTGGTCTCCATCGACCGTGACGGCGAAGGCAGCAAGTACCAACCGACGCAACTTATCACGCTGGATGGCGTGCAACCGACGCTGGAGGAACTGCTGCATCACGACGCAACGGCAAACCACGGATAACAAAAACCCCCGGCGTCACGCAGTGAAGCCGGGCTACACAATCGAGCAAAAACCGTAGCCCGGACGAGGCGTGGCAACGCCGACTCCGGGAAACTCCCGGCGTCACCGCATTCGCCGGGCTACATAATTGAGCACAAATTGTAGGCCTGATAAGCGCAGCGCCATCAGGCAGGCCCGCGCAGGTGCCGGATGGCGGCGCTGCCTTATCCGGCCTACAAAGCCGTAAACCCACTTTGCCGTGGGTTTACGGCTGTTTTACAGGACGGTTTCACCTCAGGAGCTTCACCCTCCGGTCTCGTTGGTTTACCCATGGAAGGTATGTGGTGGCGAGTCGCGGATATTCATCAATAGTCATAAAAAAAATAACGGTCTCAACAGACCATCATAATGATTTTATTGGGGAAAGAAGATGGGAAAGCAAAATCAAAAGCACACACGCCTGCTTTGGCTAGTCGCCTGTATCCAGCCATTTCTATTATCTGACGCCTGGGCCGTATGGGGCTCGCCGGAGGCGGAAAACGCCCGACAAATTAATCCGCAAAAAATCGTCGTCGAAGATGAACTGCCGAACCTAAAAGGCCGTGACCCGGGTATGGCGATGGCCGCCGCGCCCCCCGCCGTCCTCACCGTCAACCAGGCCGTTTTACGCGCCGTGCAATGGTACCCGGACATTGGCACCGAAGCCGGGAAGCTGTTTACCAGCGCCTCGAAGGTCGACGTCGCCCGCGCCAAATACTATCCGCAGATCAGCGGCGGCATGAACAACAGCGTCACCAACAGCTACTCCAACAATAACGACTACGTCCCATCGTTAGTCCTCTCGGTCTCGCAGATGCTTTACGACTTTGGCAAAGTCGACAGCTCGGTGCGCGAAGCCAACGCCGAGGTGGCGGCGCAGCAGGCGACCGTGCTGTTAAGCATTGATAAAATCGCCCACGATACCGCCGCCGCGCTGGTGCAGGTACAGGGATACCAGGAGCTGGTCGCCATCGCCAGCGAACAGCTTAACTCCCTGACCCAGCTCGGCAAACTCGCCAACCAGCGCAACAGTGAAGGCGCCAGTTCCCTCTCCGACGTGGTACAAACCGACGCCCGTATCGAAGGTGCGCGGGCCACGCTCACCCAGTATCAGGCCAGCCTCGAACGCTGGCGGGCGACGCTGATTACCTATCTGGGCTGGAACAGTATCGGCACGGTGAGTAACGAATTCCCGACCTCGCTGGGCAAATCCTGCCACGCTGCGGACATTAACGACCAGCTCGTCCCTTCCGTACTGGCGGCACGCGCGCGGGTCAATCAGGCCGCCGCGCAGCTCGCCGGGGCCGAAGCGCAGATGAAACCGACCATTTCGCTGGAACCGGAGATCACCCACTACCTGAACGACCGCTACTCCAACAGCGACCGGCTCGACCGCACGCAATACGCCGCCTATGTGCGGGTAAAAATGCCGATTTATCAAGGTGGTGGCCTCACCGCTAACCGCGATGCCGCCCAGTACAGCCTCGATGCCGCTACCACCGCGGTGCGCAGCGCGCAGCTTGAAGTGCGCCAGCAGTTAAGCGCCGCGCAGAACGAGTCCATCAGCCTCGAACAAGCCTTACAGATCCAAACCCGCCAGCAGGCGCTGACGCAAAAAACCCGCGAGCTGTACCAGCAGCAATATCTCGACCTCGGCTCGCGCCCGTTCCTTGACGTGCTGAACGCCGAGCAGGAAGTCTACCAGGCGCGCTTCACCCAACAGCAAACTGAAAGCCAGCTGCGCACCTTGCAGCTTGACTGCCTGTACAACACCGGGCGCACACGCCAGCAGTTTGCGCTTAATAACCTGTCCATTCAGGGCGTGGAGATCCAACCATGAGCGGCACCGCACGTGTTACCGAGCAGGAACTGCTCGATGCCAAAGCTCTCAATGCGTGGGTAGCGGCGATAAGCCAGGTGGCGACGCACTACCGTCTCACCTTCTCCCCCGGCGGATTACAGGCGATGGCCCGCTGGCAGTTGGGTAAACCGCTGGCGACAGCGCTCAAAAACATGGCGCGCCACATTGGGCTTTCCAGCCGCATGCTCGACGATAAGCTCGACGATGCCACCGGCTGGCGCTTGCCGCTGGTGGTGCAGCTCAAAGACGGTCAGGTGGCGATCATTCACAGCTTCGACGGCGAGGCCAACGTCGGCGTCAGCTTTAGTCGCGACGCCGACCTCATCACCACTCAGCCTTTAACTGAACTGCTGGCAGAGATCCGTCACGTGGTCGCCTTCCGTCCGGCAGCGATGGCGCGCGACAGCCGCACCGAAGAGTATCTCGCCCACTTTGATCCCGGCTGGCTGCGCCAACTGGTGATGGTCAAAATCAAACCTTACTGGCACGTGATGCTGGCGTCGCTGGTGATTAACGTCCTGTCGATGGCCGGGATTTTATTCTCGATGCAGGTCTACGACCGGGTGATCCCCGCCCAGTCTTACCCGACGTTGTACGTGCTGTTTATCGGCGTGCTGATTGCCGTGGCCTTTGGTTTCGCCATGCGCCTGATGCGCAGCCACGTCACCGACATTCTCGGCAAGCAGGCCGATATGCGCATCTCCGACCGGGTATTCGGCCACGCGCTGCGCCTGCGCACCAGCGCCGTCCCCCGCTCCACCGGTAGCTTTATCTCCCAGCTCCGCGAACTGGAGTCGATTCGCGAGATGGTCACCTCCACCACCGTTTCGGTGATTGCCGACCTGCCGTTCTTCTTCCTGTTCCTGCTGGTGATGGCGATTATCGCCCCGCAGCTGGCGTGGATTGCGCCGGTCGCCGCCATCATCATGCTGGCGCCCGGCCTGCTGTTGCAAAGAAAACTCGCCGCGCTGGCGCAAGAACACGTGCAGGAATCGACCCTGCGCAATGCCGTGCTGGTGGAGAGCGTACAGGGGCTGGAGGACATTAAGCTGATGCAGGCGGAGACCCGCTTCTTGCAACAGTGGAACAGCTACATTCGCATCACCGCCCAGACCGGCATGAAAAGCCGTCGCCTGACGCAGGGTCTGCTGGCCTGGGGCACCACCATTCAGGGGCTGGTGTATGCGGTGGTGATTGTGGTGGGCGCACCGATGGTTATCAACGGCGACATCACCACCGGGGCCATTGTCGCCGCCTCGCAGCTCTCCTCGCGCATGATTGCGCCGATGGCCGCGCTGGTCGGCGTGCTGGCGCGCTGGCAGCAGGCCAAGGCCGCCAAATCCGGCATCGACAGCATTATGCAGCTGCCGGTGGAGAACGGCGAAGACTCCCAGCGCCTGCACCGTGACGTGCTGCATGGCAACTACCAGTTCACCGATACCGCGTTTCGCTATCGCCCGGACTCTCCAACCGTCCCGCTGCGCGTCGGCAAACTGGAGATTGTCGCCGGAGAGCGCATTGCCGTGCTGGGCCGCAACGGCGCGGGTAAATCGACCTTCCTGCAAGCGCTGATTGGCGGCGTACCGCTGGAGCAAGGCGAGCTGCGGCTCGACTCGCTGAGCCTGCCGCACATTGACGTCGCCGACCTGCGCCGCAACACCGGCCTAATGACGCAGAACGCCCGGCTGTTCCACGGTTCGCTGCGCGACAACCTGACGCTCGGCGCACCGCAAGCGCGCGATGAGGAGATTATCGCCGCGCTGGAGATGTGCGGCGCGGACATCCTGGTGCGTAAGCTGCCGCACGGCCTCGATCATGTGGTGATGGAAGGCGGGCTGGGGCTTTCCGGCGGGCAACGGCAGTCGCTGCTGCTGGCGCGCCTGATCCTGCGCGACCCGAACATCGTGCTGCTCGACGAACCGACCGCATCGCTCGATGAGCACACCGAGCGCGACTTCCTCGACCGCCTGGGCAACTGGCTGGCGGGCCGCACGTTGATTATCGCCACCCACCGCAGCGCGGTGCTCTCCATCGTCAACCGGGTACTGGTGCTCAAAGACGGCGCGCTGGTGATGGATATGCCAAAAGAACAAGCGATGGCGCGCAAAGGCGCGGATGTTGCGGAGGTGAATAATGAAAGACGACCAGCCTGATTTGGCGGTAATTCCCTCAGAACCGGCGCCGATCCCGACGCCCGCCAACGCCCGGCCACTAAACTGGACGCGCGACCACGGTGAAAATGATTTTGATAACCACAGCCTTTCACGCTCCGGCCATATCATCACCATCAGCGGGCTGCTGCTGATTGTGGCGTGGATCTGGGCGTCGTTCGGCACGCTGGACGAAGTCTCCACCGGCACCGGCAAAGTGATCCCCAGCTCCCGCGAGCAGGTTTTACAGTCGCTGGACGGCGGCATTCTGGTGGCGCTGAACGTGCGCGAAGGTCAGCGCGTCGAACCGGGTGAAGTGGTCGCCCGCCTCGACCCAACCCGTTCCGCCTCGAACGTCGGCGAGAGCGTGGCACGCTACCAGGCCGCACTCGCCGCCAGCGCCCGTTTATCGGCCGAGGTGAACGAACTGCCCCTCACCTTCCCCGCTGAACTGAACGCCGTGCCGCTGCTGGTCGCCTCCGAGACCCGGCTGTATAAGCTGCGCCGCAGCCAGTTCACCGACTCAAAAGCGCGGATTGATGATTCGTTGAAAGCGGTGGACAGCGAGCTGGCTATCACCCGCAGGCTGGCGACCACGGGGGCGGCGAGTAATGTGGAAGTGCTGCGCCTGGAGCGCCAACGCTCTGACTTGCAATTAAAGATCCTCGACCTGCGCTCGCAGTATCTGGTGCAGGCGCGTGAGGAACTAGCGAAAGCCACGGCGGAAGCCGCGTCGTTATCTGAGATCATCAAGGGGAGAACCGACAGCGTGACTCGCATGACGGTGCGTTCACCGGTGAAAGGGATTGTGAAGAACATCAAGGTGAACACGCTGGGCGGGGTCATTCCGCCGAACGGTGAACTGATGGAGATTGTGCCGATGGACGATCATTTGCTGATCGAGACGCGTTTGTCGCCGCGCGATATTGCGTTTATTCACCCGGATCAGGCAGCGCTGGTGAAGATCACCGCGTACGACTATGCGATCTACGGCGGGTTAAAGGGCGTGGTCGACAGTATTTCGCCGGATACAATCCAGGATGAGGCCAAGCCGGAGATTTATTATTACCGGGTGTTTATCCGCACCGAGAATGATTATCTGCAAAATAAAGCCGGGAAGCGTTTTAATATTGTGCCGGGGATGATTGCAAACGTGGATATTAAGACCGGTGAGAAGACGGTGATGGATTATATGGTGAAGCCGTTTAATAAGGTGAAGGAGGCGCTGAGGGAGCGGTAATGGGTTATTTATTACGGTTTCCAGTTTGGTATTGATTCGTACTTTTGTTGAGCTGGTTTTAGGTGTTGTGACTGGGTATATTTACAGTGTTATTTAGCGCGATGCGGGAGTGGTGGAACACTCCAGCATCGCTGATCACAACAACTATTTACCAGGAATAGCCATCATGACTAACGTCGATTGTATTGCAGATTCGTTTGATCCAGAAGTGTCTCCAGAGAATAAGCGCCACCTAACCGTGAGTTATGCGAGCCGTCATCCAGATTACCAGCGTATTCCCGCGGTGATGATGAAAGGCGCATGGCTCGAAGCGGCGGGGTTTAGCACCGGCACGAAGGTGGAAGTGCGGGTGATGAAGGGGTGCATGGTGCTGACGGCGATAGAGCCGGAATCGGACGAAGTGCAAGGGATGATGCGGGCGGTGGGGAAGCTGTCTGGTAGGAAGCAGAGGCAGGTTAGGGAGTTTATTGGGGTGATTGGGGGGAAGTAGGTTTTTAAACCTGATGGGGCTACGCCGCAGACCAGTTTTTACAGGCTGCGGCGATGTAAGATTTATAGCTTTTCGACGATAAAACCATCGCGGCGTACAAAATCAATTAAGCGCCCAATATTGCCCAAACCCCACTGATTGGAAATTGCAATCTGCTCGCCTGAAGGCAGGTCAATGACCGCATCTTCATTCATGTGGAAGCGATTTTTTCTCGATTCTGGAATATTATCCACTAAAGCAATCGTGCGACTCTTCAGCACGTCATTCAGTTTGAATTTCAATTCATTGAAGTCCTGCGGCTCATGCTTTGCGATCCAGTCGGTAAAGAGTTCGAGGGCCAGTTTTCTTTTATTGAAAATCACTCCATTGTATTTATATTCCGAATAGTCTTTTTCTGACTTCAGGCTGCTGATATCCTGCTCGGCTCGTTTTTCTCTAAACTTCACCTGATATTCTTCAAGTTCTGGCACGGGGATAATCTGTTCTGCATTAATTAACACCTCGCCCTTAAAGTTGTAAGGCGTGAGGCGCACGCAACGGATATCAACACCTTTATCACGCAGCCAGATGGCGGTGGTGGTCAGTTCTTTACTAAAATCAGCTGAAGCGAGGACGATTCGAATATCCTTACCAAAATCACTGAGTTCAGTGTCTTCGAGATCGACAAATTCGAGGATCTTTTCTTTCGCATTGCCCTCTTCGCCGATCTTCTGCATATACGACTGATAATACTCACAGGCTTTGGTAAAACTCATTGTAGAGATCATCGCCGCATATCTCAGCGCCTGAAGCTCCATATGCGCACCGATTTCATCACGCTTTAGCTCAATAACGACAAGATTGGCCTGTTTATCAATGGCTAGTAAATCGATGCGGCGTCGACTGTCCTCCCAGTCCGAGAACTCTTCGGCAATTACCAGGCAATCAGGAGCAACAATCCCGACATGTTTCTTAATGGCTTCCTGTAAGTCGTAGCGTTCTTGTAATTTCTCTGATGAGAAGGTGGTTTTATCGAGTCTGGAGAGGGTTTTGTCAGAGATATTGTAGAGCGGCATTTCAATTCCTTTGATTGAGTGAGCTGTAGGAGGCATGCTGACATATTTGCTAATGTGGGATTATTCTACAACCGCATTAGATGTGCTAATAGTTTGATTACTAAGTTTTCAGCGTGATATGGATTCGACGCCAGGCGGAGACTGACAATGGTACTATGGCAGCATCTGTGAGTATCATCAAAACTGGTTAAATGAAATACAGTCATTCATTGATCCGCCGAAAAAAGCTAATGGTGCAGAGCCATGATTATTGCCAGATATATTCTGTCTTTGTTGGTGAAGGCAGGACTCGAATTTTAGACACAAAGACTAATACCAATATAGTTAATAAGTTGAAAAATAATTTTATCTGCACTTTTCCCCATAAATTCAAATACGTATGAAATAGACATCACTAATATGCAAAGAGCTATATCAGCAGCTCACAGATATAACCCTCAAGAAAGGACATGAATTTACGTCAATTTAATAATTGACATTTAATAAAATATAACCCTTATAAACAATTACTGCTTGCAATAAAATCTTTATCTTTATCTTTATCTTTATCTTTATCTTTATCTTTATCCAAATTTTATTGCCCCTGAATGTTTTTCAAAATTAAAAACATGAAAGGTCTATAACATAGCAACAGATTCAGTACCATCTTTTTTTATTACAGTTTCAAACGCAGGCCATATATCAAAAAATGGATAAGAGAAATTTACTTTTCCGCACTGAACATTATATGATAACTGCTTTACTCTTTGACGCCTTGCAGTAATAGATGGTAATTCATTCAAAAAGCCAAGCATTTTATCAATAGTAATCTCACCATGGTAAAAATGGTCACTTTCGGGACTTATCTGTATACGTATTCCATTTTTCAATTCAGTAGTTACACTCACCATACGATCAATAAAACTATAAAATGCTGTTTTATCCACAACAAAGCATCCCTCTCGATGATATATCCCCCCAAACACCGAAGTTGTGACAATCATTTTATGAAGACCCTTCGGCTTCCACCCAGCAGGTAAACCCAGAGCATCACGGACCAATTCTAATTGAGCCGAATAATAATTGGCGTAACGCGTCACTTGTTTAATCCAAGAGGATTTGGTTTTTAGCCCAACAGTATCACCATTAATATTCACAAGAGTCTGGTAATAGCGATTAAAATGTACCGGATGTCCATTAGATTTCAGCTCCACAAAGAATAAATGATCTTGAATCACCATTGCGCAGTCACAGTCATAATCTTTTCGAACTGATAGTTGAGCAGCACAAATTTTAGAACCCCTGACCCTCTGGATAAATTCTCGTTCGTGAGTTTTCCCCTTATCACCAATTGAAATGTTTTTTGCACTAAAAAGTGATAGTAGAGAACGGGTTACACAACTCATTGAAACTATGGAAGGTAACATACAAAGACCATCTTTACATGGTAGTAACGGGCAATCATTTATATCTAATGCTTTGTCATCAAATGTAAAGTAATCGGTGATCAATGCCGCAGTAACGTAAGAAAGACCTCCCTCGACGAAAAATAGTATCCACTCATCGCGAGTATGATAAATAACCCAATCTTTAAGTTGCAAGGTTCCGGGCGTTGTTCTGTTGAAGCGTTGGTCCATCTCCTGTTTCGCTATCGCCACTAACATTCCATATGCATGTATCCATGCATAAATATTCACCCCACCATACTCAATATATAAATCTTCTGGTGACATATTTTCCATTTCACTAAAATAGGCTATGGAGAAAAAATCATTTTCATTAACCCAATTAGGAACTCTCGGTTTCAGCTGTTCAATGAAATTAGGATTTTTTTCCAAAATCTTCTGAATTTCATAATAGACACCAGTGCCTCTCATGGTAAATCTTGAGCGTGCAATCTCATAATCTTTATAAGTACAACCTTCATCCACTTCTAATGAAATATTATTTAAATCTAAATAGTTAAATTTTCCATGACAAAACCGAAAAAGATCGCTGATACGATTAAGTGAATCATAATCATCCCACTCTTTTATCCAGCAACCTGCATTTCTTACTGTTTTATCGGGACAATGATACTCGAGGTCAAGAAGATCAGAGTGCCGTAACTCTTTAAATAAGTTACCAGTATAACTACACACTTGATCAAATATCATACTGACTGATTTTACATTATGTGGAGTGATATCTTCCGAGAGTGGAAGTCCATGCATTCTAAATACGATGGGGAAAATTGACTCAAGTCGGCTACTTGGTATGTTATCAAGGAGTGAGCGCATAACACTCAGACTTATTTCAGAAAAGATTAAAAATGCATTAAGATTATGTTCTTCTGCCCTATAAAAACGCGCCTTCATAATCCTTATACGTCTAAAGAAATCATTATATGCCACATGTATAGTGCGGCAGTCCTTCTCCATTTTTAAAATCTCATCATAATTAGAGGGAAAACGGACTAGAAGCAGATAGATACATTGACCAAAATAACGTGTATAATCATCTTCAGACTGTTCAGTAAAACGGTTATAGTAAAGTGCTGAGATTTTTAGAACATTCAAAGCTGGCTTAATGTCTGCTTTATCGATCCATCCCTGAAAAAAAACAACAAATTTCTCCGCATCTTCGGCTAATTTTTTTATCGCCCGAGCATTATAATAACTCATTTAATTATACCATTAACAATATATTATTGTATCATAAGTATGTAATAGAATAGCCTTTGAATGCTAGTATTTTCTATTAAAAAATGACTATCCAAACGGTCATTCACACTCTGGCTCTAACTTTTTAATTTAACCTCGATATACACAACTCCATTGCTAGAAGTGTAAAAAATCAGTTAACGTAAACTTCCAATGGCAATTGCAAATATTCTAGAAAAACGAACCGTTATCTTTAGAGTTCTACAGACATACTGATTGTGGCCCCCAGTTGGATTAACGGCCAGCCATAATAGTGATCGATGCGGTTAAGTTTCAGTGCAGGATGATGCTGTCTTTCGCCGTAGCAATCGCACCGGCTATCTCTTACGCAGGGTTGTAACCGATTAAGCCACTCTCCGCATAATCGCGGTTGTAAACAGGCTGCGACTTAAAGTCATCCAGATGATTCGACGGCTTTGATGGGTACAAGCAAATCCTGTGTCTTCAATACAGCAATGTTCCGCTTACCGATGGCAGCAAAGAGATTATCTTCGAGGCTTTTCAATACACGAGCGCTATGCGATGCAGACTACCTCTGATTGCTGGCATGCCAGTATCTGGCAACCACTTCAAACGTTATCGCCTCTTGTTCCTGCTCTATTTTGACGGCTTTCTTATTCTCACTGGGATCGGCGCCGTTAGCTAATAGCTTACGGGCGTCATCACGACGTGCCCGGGTATCCTCCACTCAGGGCGTTTCCCCAGCGCCAGCATTTTCTCTTTGCCGCCGAATCGATAACGAAGACGCCAATATTTGGAACCGTTAGGGTGAACCAACAAAACCATACCTTCACCGTCAGTCAGTTTATAGGCTTTTACTTCAGGCTTAGCTGAACGAACCTTCACATCACTCAGAACCATGATGAGTATCCCTTCAAGGGTTCTGTGTGGGTACAAACATTATCGAACCGGGATATACCCGCAGTTGTACCCGCATCAGTAAGTTGATGTAGATTGAATCAGGTTGACTTAGGTAGAGTGAAAAAGCGAGGAAAGCCTTGCAAATACTGGATTTCAGGCACAAAAAAAGACGTCCGTTGACGTCTATTGATGTTCCGATGGTGCCGAAGGCCGGACTCGAACCGGCACGTATTTCTACGGTTGATTTTGAATCAACTGCGTCTACCGATTTCGCCACTTCGGCACTGAAGAGGTACGCGGAAAACGTTGTGGATTATACCTACCGCACGCCACCATGCAAGCATCAGTACACCGCCACATGACTAAGTGCCTAAAAAAACATCGACTCTTCTGCCAAACGCCACCGCTGCTCCACAGATAGCCCGTTTCCTGGAATCGTCCTCGCAAAAAAATGCAACGTGACCCAGTCGGTTTACATTTGCCCGCATTTGTTATGAGATCGCGTTACTCAATCCAGTAATAGCCATCCCCCGATCTCAGGACACCGTTATGCGTTTCTATCAGGTTGAACCGACGCTGGAGAACTACTGGCGCGGGATTATTCTCTTTGGCAAAAATGTCGCGTCCTATAAATTCGCCCTAGCGCACGCGTTGTACGACATCAAGCCGAACGGTAGCGATCTGATCCTGCTCGACGATCTGGCGGTGCCGTTCAGCGAGCATCTGTGTCGACATCTAAAGCACGCGCCAAAGCAGATAACTTCGCGCAGCAGCCAGTTTATTGCCGCCTGCGCGCAGTTCAATGCGGGCGAAATCAGCCGCGATGACCTCACCGGCATAACCGTGCGTCAGGGGTTTAATAACGTGATTGATGCCTTTCACAACGTGAATCAGGGCGAGATCGACAAGCGTTTTTTCATCGATGAGCGAAAAACCCATAAAGGCATTCGGATGACGGAGAACTTCTACCGTCTGGGTGAGCGTCAGCAGTATCGCAACCTCAGCTTTGAAACGGATGCGCGCTGGAATCTGGTGGAACAGGCGTGGGCGATGAATATCTCCAGCCAGCTTATTAACGTGGAATATGACGATAGCGATCAGATGCTGTTTAGTCGTAACAGCGATCGCCGGGTTGCCATCTCCAGCTGTCGCGATAGCCTGAATGGCTACCAGAAAGGGCGCTGCTTCTACTGCTTTGCACCCATCAGCCTACAACCGGGCGATGCGCAGTTCGCCGATGTCGACCACTTTATCCCGTGGAAAGCGCGCGGGCAGGTGCGCAATGTTGATGGCGTCTGGAATCTGGTGCTGGCGTGTCAGGAGTGCAATCGCGGGGAGAAAGGTAAGTTCGCTCGCCTGCCGTCGCGTAAACTGCTTGAACGCCTGCGCGATAGAAATGAATATTTCATCAACAGCCATTTGCCGCTGCGTGAAACGCTTATCCGCCAGACCGGCACCGCCACGGCGCAGCGAGATAAATTCCTGGCAACCAGCTGGAATGACGCGCTAAAGATCCTCTTCCACCAATGGGAACCCACCGCACAAGGGACGGATACACTCTGATGACGCTCGAATACTATCAGCGCCACGCGCAGGACTTTTTCAGCGCGACGGTCAATGTCGATATGGCTTCACTTTATGCCCCTTTCCTGGAACGCATACCGGCGGGTGGTCGAATACTTGATGCTGGTTGCGGTTCCGGGCGCGATAGCAAAGCGTTCCAGCAACGGGGTTATGCGGTTGAGGCATTCGACGCAACCGCGGAAATGGCCGCGCTCGCAACACAGCACACCGGTCTTCCGGTGAGGCAAATGACCTTCAGCGATATGGACGTCACCGCACGCTACGATGGTATCTGGTGCTGCGCCTCGCTGCTGCACGTTAGGATGCAGGCATTGCCGGAGGCGATGGAGAAGCTAGCGCAAGCGCTGAAGCCCGGCGGCGTGTGGTATGTGTCGTTTAAATACGGCGATGGCGAGCGCGTTAAAGAGGGTCGTCACTTCACCGATCTCAATGAACAGACGCTGGAAGCGTTGTTAACGCCGCTGGCCGATATCACGCTTATCCGCCACTGGATTACCGAGGACAAACGGCCGGAGCGCACGGAAATGTGGCTCAATGCGTTGCTGGTGAAAAGCCCATAAACCGCCAAGCGCCCCCTCCCCACATGCTCTACACTCTCAGTTCAACACCACACCAAAGAGAATCGCGATGTCCATTATAAAAAGCTACGCCGCCAAAAATGCCGGAGCGGAACTGGAAGTCTGGGAATACGATGCCGGTGAACTGCTGCCGGAAGACGTTGAGGTGAAGGTAGATTACTGCGGGATCTGCCACTCAGACTTGTCGATGATCGATAACGAATGGGGCATGTCGCAGTATCCGCTGGTTGCGGGCCATGAGGTGATTGGTCACGTGGTGGCGCTGGGCAGCGCTGCGCAGAGCAAGGGCCTGAAGATTGGTCAGCGCGTGGGCATTGGCTGGACGGCGCGAAGCTGCGGCCACTGCGATGCCTGTATCGCCGGCAACCAGGTGAACTGTTCCGGTGGGTCGGTGCCGACCATCCTGAACCACGGCGGCTTTGCTGATAAGCTGCGCGCCGACTGGCAATGGGTTATTCCGCTGCCGGACAGCATCGATATCGAAACCGCAGGCCCAATGCTGTGCGGCGGCATCACCGTGTTTAAACCGCTGCTGATGCATCATGTAACCGCCACCAGCCGCGTGGGGGTGATTGGGATTGGTGGGCTGGGGCATATCGCCATCAAGCTGCTGCGGGCGATGGGGGCGGAGGTGACGGCCTTTAGCTCCAATCCGTCGAAAGAGCAGGAAGTGCGCGCGATGGGTGCTGACCACGTGGTGAACAGCCGTTCGCAGGAAGCACTGAAAGCGCTGGCGGGTCAGTTTGACCTTATCATCAACACCGTCAACGTCGACCTGGACTGGCAACCGTACTTCGAAGCGCTGGCTTCGGGCGGCAACTTCCATACGGTCGGCGCGGTGCTCACCCCGCTGCCGGTACCGGCGTTTACGCTGATTGGCGGCGACCGCAGCATCTCCGGTTCGGCGACGGGTAATCCGTCTGAACTGCGCAAGCTGATGAAATTTGCCGGGCGCAGCAAGGTGGCACCGATTACCGAACTGTTCCCGATGTCAAAAATCAACGACGCCATCCAGCACGTGCGTGACGGCAAAGCCCGCTACCGCGTGGTGCTGAAAGCCGACGCCTGATGTTTATCCGGCGGCGCTCTGCCGCCGGTTCTTTATCGGCCCGCCTGACTCTCCAGTGGGATACCCTCTTCCAGAAATAAGTCATCCCACTGCAACACCTCGCTAATACTGGAAAATTCCGCGCAATCTGGGCAATTTCCTGCATCGCAATGCCGCCGTTTTGCCTATACTCGACGCAGAATAAATGGAGGATTACCCATGAGCACACCTTTGCTAATAGCACGCACCCAGGACACACAGCTGGTTTTACTTTCCAATATGGCAAACCGCCACGGGCTGATTACCGGCGCCACGGGGACGGGCAAGACCGTGACCCTGCAAAAGCTGGCTGAGTCGTTCTCGGAGATTGGTGTGCCGGTGTTTATGGCGGATGTCAAAGGTGATCTGACCGGTATTGCTAAGGAAGGCGTGGCTTCCGAGAAGCTGCTGGCGCGGCTGAAAAATATCGGCGTTACCGACTGGGAGCCGCATGCGAACCCGGTGGTGGTGTGGGATATCTTCGGCGAGAAGGGCCATCCGGTGCGCGCCACTGTCTCCGACCTCGGGCCGCTGCTGCTGGCACGTCTGCTTAACCTCAACGAGGTGCAGTCCGGGGTGCTCAATATTATCTTCCGTATCGCTGACGATCAGGGGTTGCTGCTGCTGGACTTTAAGGACCTGCGCGCCATCACCCAATATATCGGCGATAACGCAAAATCCTTCCAGAATCAGTACGGCAATATCAGTACCGCCTCGGTGGGGGCCATCCAGCGCGGGCTGCTGACGCTGGAACAGCAAGGCGCCGAGCACTTCTTTGGCGAACCGATGCTGGACATCAAAGACTGGATGCGTACCGACAGCAACGGCAAAGGCGTCATCAATATCCTCAGCGCCGAAAAGCTCTACCAGATGCCGAAACTGTATGCCGCAAGCCTGCTGTGGATGCTCTCTGAGCTGTACGAACAGCTGCCGGAGGCGGGCGATCTGGATAAACCGAAACTGGTGTTCTTCTTTGATGAGGCGCACCTGCTGTTTAGCGATGCGCCGCAGGTGCTGCTGGATAAAATCGAACAGGTGATCCGCCTGATACGTTCGAAAGGCGTCGGGGTCTATTTTGTGTCGCAGAATCCGTCAGATATTCCCGATGCGGTACTCGGCCAGTTGGGTAACCGCGTGCAGCATGCGCTGCGCGCCTTTACGCCGAAAGATCAGAAAGCGGTGAAAACGGCGGCGCAGACCATGCGGGCAAACCCGGCGTTTAATACCGAGCAGGCCATTCAGGAGTTAGGGACGGGCGAGGCGTTAATCTCCTTCCTTGATGAGAAAGGCAGCCCGTCGATTGTTCAGCGCGCGATGGTGATTGCGCCTGACTCACGAATGGGGCCGGTGACGGACGATGAGCGCAACGGGCTTATCAATAACTCGCCGCTGTACGGCAAGTATGAAGATGAAGTTGACCGGGAATCGGCGTTTGAGATGCTGCAAAAAGGCGTCGAGAATAGCGCGGGTCAGGCAGATGCACCGCCAGCGAAGGGACAGCAAAGTGCTGATGATGGCGGCCTGCTGGGTGGGCTCAAAGACATTATTTTTGGCACCACCGGGCCGCGCGGCGGCAAGCACGATGGGCTGGTACAAACGGCAGCGAAAAGCGCGGTGCGTCAGGTGACGAACCAGATTGTGCGCGGCATGCTGGGTAGCCTGCTTGGGGGAAGACGTCGTTAAGGGCTCGGGCATCAACCATTGCCGGATGGCGGCGTAAACGCCTTATCCGGCCTACAAATTCATATCGTAGATACTGTGAACACCTGCAACTCGTAGGCCTGATAAGCGTAGCGCCATCAGGCATAATCGCGCACATTGCCGGATGGCGGCTTCGCCTTATCCGGCCTACGCCCACCGGTAGTCCGGGCGAACGCATGTGCCCCCGGGAACCGCTCATCGCGAACAATCGTCCTCAAACTACAGGCATAAAAAAACCCGGCGTCGCGTTGCTCGGCCGGGCTACATTACAGAGATATCAGGCTTTTCGCGTCATTAGCCACAGGCTTATCAGGAAGAAGCTAGCGCTTGGCAGCAATGCTCCGATAATCGGCGGAATGCCGTAAACCAGCGTCAGCGGCCCGAAGATCTGGTCAAGCACGTAGAACACAAAACCAAAGCTAATCCCCGTTACCACGCGCACACCCATCGCCACGCTACGCAGCGGGCCGAAGATGAACGACAGCGCCATCAGCATCATCACCGCCACGGAAAGCGGCTGGAAGATTTTGCTCCACATATTCAGCTGGTAACGTCCAGGATCCTGGCCACTGGCCTTCAGATACTTCACGTAGTTATGCAAGCCGCTGATGGACAGTGCATCCGGGTCCAGCGCTACTACGCCCAGTTTGTCCGGCGTCAGGGTGGTTTTCCAGGTGCCGCTCACCGTCTGCGTACCGGTAATCTGTTTTGGATCGCTTAAGTTAGATTCATCGACCTGCGACAGTCGCCATACTTTCTGTGCATCATCAAACTTCGCGCTCGCCGCATAGCGGACGGACTGTAAGCGACGTTGGTCGTTGAATGCGTAAATACTCACGCCGCCCAGCTCGTCGTTGCCCTTCACCCGCTCAATGTAGACAAAGTTGTGACCGTCTTTGGCCCACATCCCCTGCTGCGTCGACAGCAAAGAGCCGCCGTACATCTGCTGGGCGCGGTAGTTACGCGCCATCTGTTCGCCCTGCGGCGCAACCCACTCGCCCATTGCCATAGTCAGCAATACCAGTGGGATCGCGGTTTTCATCACCGCCAGCGCCACCTGCATACGCGTGAAGCCGGAAGCCTGCATCACCACCAGTTCACTGCGCTGAGCCAGCATCCCCAGCCCCAGCAGCGCACCTAACAGTGCCGCCATCGGGAAGAAGATCTGCACATCTTTTGGCGCGCTCAGAATCGTATATAGCCCAGCGCCCATCGCGTCATAGCTGCCCTGCCCGGCCTTTTTCAACTGGTCGACAAACTTGATGATGCCGGACAACGACACCAGCATGAACAAAGTCATCATGATGGTGGTAAATATCGTCTTGCCGATATAGCGGTCAAGTACACCAAACGGCTGCATTATACCGCTCCTTTATGCGTAAAACGGGCGCGGAAACGGCGCATTGGCACGGTATCCCACAGGTTCAGCGCCACGGCCAGTGCGAAGTAAATCAGGTTGACCGTCCACATCCACAAGCCCGCATCGATTTTGCCCTTGCCCGCATTCGACTTCAGCGAGGTCTGCAGCAAGAAGAACACCAGATACAGCAGCATTGCTGGCAGCATCGACAGCACGCGCCCCTGACGCGGGTTCACCACGCTCAGCGGCACGACCATCAGCGCCATGATAAAGACCGTTGCTATCAGTGTGAAACGCCAGTGCAGCTCTGCGCGAGCACGATCGGTATCGGTATTCCAAAGCGTGGTCATGCTCATCTGTTCGGTATCAGTCGGGTCGGTAGCGACCGCCTGGTGACCAATAATCGCCTGATAGTTTTTGAAATCCGTAATGCGGAAATCGCGCAGCATCGCGGTGCCTTCAAAGCGGGTTCCCTGATTTAAGGTCACCACCTGAGAGCCATCTTTATGCTGGGAGAGCTGGCCGGTATCCGCCACCACCACGGAAGGACGCGCGGTGCCTTTCGGGCGGAGCTGCGCGAGGAACACATCGTGGAAGCTCGCGCCATTCACGCCTTCAATAAACAGCACCGAGTTACCATCGGTTGACTGCTGGAACTGCCCTTGCGCCAGCGCGGCCATGCCGGGGTTAGCTTTGGCGTCCGCCAGCACTTGATCCTGATGCTGGGACGACCACGGCCCGGCCCACATGACGTTCACTGCCGCGACGATGCCGGTAAATAGCGCCAGCACCATCGCCGCTTTAATCAGTACGGCTTTACTCAGGCCACACGCATGCATGACCGTAATTTCACTTTCGGTATACAGTTTGCCCAGCGTCATCAATAGACCCAGGAACAGACTCAGTGGCAGAATAAGCTGCGCCATTTCAGGCACGCCGAGCCCCAGCAAAGAGAGCACCAGGTTTGTCGGGATATCGCCGTCTACCGCTGCGCCAAGGATCCTCACCAGTTTCTGACAAAAGAAGATCAGAAGCAGGATGAACAAGATGGCAAGCTGGCTTTTTAGCGTCTCTCGCACCAGATATCGTATGATTATCACTATAAATACGCCCGTAAAAACCCGTCTTATTGCAGGAAAATAGCTTGTTTCATGGCTTAAACGTCATTTATTCTCTTGAGTCGTCGAAAACATCGCTAAGATTAAATGACTCAGCGGTTTCACGTTTCAGGAAATGTTCTGACGTGCCAACACCGTAATAACGTTAAGATTAACACGAAGTCACCGCAACCGCGGAAATGAGTTACGTAAGCTTGCAATTCTATCCGTAGCCACCGCCGTTGTCTTTAAGATTCAGGAGCGTAGTGCATGGAGTTCAGTGTAAAAAGTGGTAGCCCGGAGAAGCAGCGGAGTGCCTGTATCGTCGTGGGCGTATTTGAACCACGTCGTCTCTCTCCCATTGCCGAGCAGCTCGATAAAATCAGCGACGGCTATATCAGCGCACTGCTGCGCCGCGGCGAACTCGAAGGCAAACCGGGGCAGACCTTATTGCTGCACCACGTACCCAACGTCCTGTCAGAGCGCATTCTGCTGATTGGCTGTGGCAAAGAGCGCGAGCTTGATGAGCGTCAGTATAAGCAAGTTATTCAGAAAACGATTAATACTCTGAATGACACTGGCTCAATGGAAGCCGTCTGCTTCCTCACCGAGCTGCACGTCAAAGGCCGCAATAACTACTGGAAAGTGCGTCAGGCGGTTGAGACCGCAAAAGAGACCCTCTACAGCTTTGACCAGCTCAAAACCAATAAAAGCGAGCCGCGTCGTCCGCTGCGTAAAATGGTCTTCAACGTGCCAACCCGCCGTGAACTGACCAGCGGCGAGCGAGCAATCCAGCACGGTCTGGCGATCGCTGCCGGTATTAAAGCCGCAAAAGATCTCGGCAACATGCCGCCAAATATCTGTAACGCCGCCTACCTTGCCTCTCAGGCGCGTCAGTTGGCTGACAGTTACAGCAAGAATGTCATCACCCGCGTTATCGGCGAACAGCAGATGAAAGAGCTGGGGATGCACTCCTATCTGGCAGTCGGCAACGGTTCGCAGAACGAATCGCTGATGTCGGTCATCGAGTACAAAGGCGTGGCATCTGAAGACGTGCGTCCTATCGTGCTGGTCGGTAAAGGCCTGACCTTCGACTCCGGCGGTATCTCCATCAAGCCGTCCGAAGGGATGGACGAGATGAAGTACGACATGTGCGGCGCGGCAGCGGTGTACGGCGTCATGCGGATGGTGGCAGAGCTACAGCTGCCGATTAACGTTATCGGCGTACTGGCAGGCTGTGAAAACATGCCTGGTGGCCGCGCGTATCGTCCGGGCGACGTGCTGACCACCATGTCCGGTCAGACCGTTGAAGTGTTGAATACCGATGCCGAAGGCCGTCTGGTGCTGTGCGACGTGTTAACCTACGTTGAACGTTTTGAGCCGGAAGCGGTGATTGACGTGGCGACCCTGACCGGCGCCTGCGTGATTGCGCTGGGCCACCACATCACCGGGCTGATGTCGAACCACAATCCGCTGGCACATGAGCTGATTGGCGCGTCCGAACAGGCAGGTGACCGCGCATGGCGTCTGCCGCTGGGCGATGAGTATCAGGAACAGCTGGAGTCCAACTTTGCGGATATGGCCAACATCGGTGGTCGTCCTGGCGGTGCCATCACCGCGGGCTGCTTCCTGGCGCGCTTTACCCGTAAGTACAACTGGGCGCACCTGGACATCGCTGGCACCGCATGGCGTTCCGGCAAGGCCAAAGGCGCAACCGGTCGTCCGGTGGCGCTGCTGTCGCAGTTCCTGCTTAATCGCGCCGGTTTTAACGGCGAAGAGTAATGTGTGAATGCCGGATGGCGCTGCGTTTATCCGGCCTACAAAACTGCACGCTGTAGGCCTGATAAGACGCATCAGCGTCGCCATCAGGCAATAAGGCCGGGTCACCCGGCTTTGCATTTAAATCCACCACAAGAAGCCCCATATATGAAGAATGCAACGTTCTATATTCTGGACAACGACACCACCGTCGACGACCTCAGCGCCGTCGAGCAGTTAGTGTGTGAAATTGCCGCAGAACGTTGGCGTGCGGGTAAGCGGGTGCTGATTGCCTGTGAAGACGAGCAGCAGGCCGTGCGCCTGGATGAAGCGCTGTGGACGCGTCCACCGGAAAGCTTTGTGCCGCATAATCTGGCGGGCGAAGGTCCAAGAGGCGGTGCACCGGTTGAGATAGCCTGGCCTGCGAAACGTAACAGCAGCCCACGCGATATCCTGATCAGTCTGCGGGTAAATTTTGCAGATTTTGCCACCGCTTTCACAGAAGTGGTAGACTTCGTCCCTTACGAAGAAACTTTAAAACAACTCGCACGCGATCGCTACAAAGCTTACCGCGTGGCTGGTTTTAACCTGAATACGGCAACCTGGAAATAATGGAAAAGACATATAACCCCCAAGATATCGAACAGCCGCTTTACGAGCACTGGGAAAAGCAGGGCTATTTCAAGCCTAACGGCGATGAAAGCAAAGAGTCCTTCTGCATCATGATCCCGCCGCCGAACGTCACCGGCAGTTTGCATATGGGTCATGCTTTCCAGCAAACCATCATGGACACCATGATCCGCTACCAGCGTATGCAGGGTAAAAATACCCTGTGGCAGGCCGGTACTGACCACGCGGGTATTGCGACCCAAATGGTGGTTGAGCGTAAGATTGCCGCTGAAGAAGGTAAAACTCGCCACGACTACGGTCGCGAGGCGTTTATCGATAAAATCTGGCAGTGGAAAGCGGAATCCGGCGGCACTATTACCCGTCAGATGCGTCGTCTCGGCAACTCCGTTGACTGGGAGCGCGAGCGCTTCACCATGGACGAAGGCCTTTCCAATGCCGTGAAAGAAGTCTTTGTTCGCCTGTACAAAGAAGACCTGATTTACCGCGGCAAACGCCTGGTCAACTGGGATCCGAAACTGCGCACCGCTATCTCTGACCTGGAAGTGGAAAACCGCGAGTCGAAAGGCTCTATGTGGCATATCCGCTATCCGCTGGCCGACGGCGCGAAAACCGCAGACGGTAAAGATTATCTGGTGGTTGCCACCACGCGTCCTGAAACCATTCTGGGCGACACTGGCGTGGCCGTGAACCCGGAAGATCCGCGTTATAAAGATCTGATTGGTAAATTCGTGGTTCTGCCGCTGGTTGACCGCCGCATTCCTATCGTGGGCGATGAACACGCCGATATGGAAAAAGGCACCGGCTGCGTGAAAATCACCCCGGCTCACGACTTTAACGACTATGAAGTCGGTCGTCGTCACGCCCTGCCGATGATCAACATTCTGACCTTTGATGGCGACATCCGCGAAAGCGCTGAAGTGTATGACACCAAAGGCGAAGAGTCCGACGTTTACTCCAACGTAATCCCGGCTGAATTCCAGAAGCTGGAACGCTTTGCCGCGCGTAAAGCAATTGTCGCTGCCGTTGACGCGCTGGGCCTGCTGGAAGAAATTAAACCACACGACCTGACCGTACCTTACGGCGACCGTGGCGGCGTGGTTATCGAACCGATGCTGACCGACCAGTGGTACGTGCGTGCTGACGTGCTGGCGAAACCAGCGGTAGAAGCGGTTGAGAACGGTGATATTCAGTTCGTACCAAAACAGTACGAAAACATGTACTTCTCCTGGATGCGCGATATTCAGGACTGGTGTATCTCGCGTCAGCTGTGGTGGGGTCACCGTATCCCGGCATGGTACGACAACGACGGCAACGTCTTTGTTGGCCGTACTGAAGAGGAAGTGCGTCAGGAAAATAACCTCGGCGCCGACGTTCAGCTTCGTCAGGACGAAGACGTTCTCGACACCTGGTTCTCCTCCGCGCTGTGGACTTTCTCCACCCTCGGCTGGCCGGAAAACACCGACGCGCTGCGTCAGTTCCACCCAACCAGCGTGATGGTGTCCGGTTTCGACATCATCTTCTTCTGGATTGCCCGCATGATCATGATGACCATGCACTTCATCAAAGATGAAGACGGCAAGCCGCAGATTCCGTTTAAGACCATCTACATGACCGGTCTGATTCGTGATGACGAAGGCCAGAAGATGTCCAAATCCAAAGGCAACGTTATCGACCCGCTGGATATGGTTGACGGTATCTCCCTGCCGGACCTGCTGGCTAAGCGTACCGGCAACATGATGCAGCCGCAGCTGGCTGAGAAAATTGCCAAACGTACCGAGAAGCAGTTCCCGGACGGCATTGAGCCACACGGCACCGACGCCCTGCGTTTCACCCTGGCGGCGCTGGCCTCAACCGGTCGCGACATCAACTGGGATATGAAGCGTCTGGAAGGTTATCGTAACTTCTGTAACAAGCTGTGGAACGCCAGCCGCTTCGTGCTGATGAACACCGAAGATCAGGATTGCGGCTTCAACGGCGGCGAAATGACCCTGTCTCTGGCCGACCGCTGGATCCTCGCGGAATTCAACCAGACCATCAAAGCGTACCGCGAAGCGCTGGATAACTTCCGCTTCGATATCGCCGCGGGCATTCTGTATGAGTTCACCTGGAACCAGTTCTGCGACTGGTATCTGGAGCTGACCAAGCCGGTAATGAACGGCGGTTCTGAGTCTGAACTGCGCGGCACCCGCAATACGCTGGTCACCGTGCTGGAAGGCCTGCTGCGTCTGGCGCACCCAATCATTCCATTTATCACCGAAACCATCTGGCAGCGCGTGAAGGTCATCTCCGGCATTACCGCCGATACCATCATGTTGCAGCCGTTCCCGGAATACGATGCGTCTCAGGTTGATGAAGCGGCGCTGGCCGATACCGAATGGCTGAAGCAGGCGATCGTTGCCGTGCGTAACATCCGCGCGGAAATGAACATCGCTCCGGGCAAACCGCTGGAGCTGTTGCTGCGCGGTTGCAGCGCTGACGCAATGCGTCGCGTGAACGATAACCGTAGCTTCCTGCTGAATCTGGCGCGTCTGGAAAGCATCACCGTGCTGCCTGCTGATGATAAAGGGCCGGTTTCCGTGACCAAAATCATCGACGGTGCCGAGCTGCTGATCCCGATGGCTGGCCTCATCAACAAAGAAGATGAGCTGGCGCGTCTGGCGAAAGAAGTGGCGAAAATCGAAGGTGAGATTGCCCGTATCGAAGGCAAGCTCTCTAACGAAGGTTTCGTTGCTCGCGCACCGGAAGCGGTCATCGCCAAAGAGCGTGAGAAGCTGGACGGTTACGCCGAAGCGAAAGCGAAGCTGATTGAACAGCAGGCGGTTATCGCCGCGCTGTAAATCGTGCCGATGTTGTCCCGGGCTCGCCCGGGCAGCAAAGGTGTACGAATGTAACCCGGACGAGGCGCTTGCGCCGACTCCGGGTTCGCTCCTGAATTATCCTCGCTTGCACTCCCCCTGCCCGCAGTGTTATTAACTGCATATATTTCACGTTTATGTCATGAGTTTCGCTATGAGTGTTGTTACACCCGTTTCTGCGACCCTTCGCCGGATCACGGCTGAAGATAACGCCGCCATTGCCCAGGTTATTCGCCAGGTCTCTGCCGAATACGGCCTGACCGCTGACAAAGGCTACACGGTGGCTGACCCGAATCTGGACGAATTATTCCAGGTGTATAGCCAGCCAGGTGCAGCCTATTGGGTCGTCGAACAAAATGGACACGTCGTTGGCGGCGGCGGTGTGGCGCCGTTAGGTTGTAGCGAGCCGGATATTTGCGAGCTGCAAAAGATGTATTTTCTGCCAAGCGTGCGCGGCCAGGGTTTAGCGAAGAAGCTCGCCTTAACGGCGCTCGATCACGCCCGCGAGCAGGGATTTAAGCAATGTTATCTGGAAACCACCGCGTTTCTGACCGAAGCTATTCGTCTCTACGAGCATCTGGGTTTTGCGCACATCTCGCAGGCACTGGGTTGCACCGGTCATGTTGATTGCGAAGTGAGAATGCTAAAACCCCTTTGAGCAACGCAAAGGGGTTATCAGGTTTACTGCATTTCCGGTGAGACCGCCAGGCGAATAGCCCCTGCCGCGTTGGCTTCCGGCAGAGCCAATATCTGCTGCCAGAAATCCTGCACGATATCGCAAGCGATGCCTTCTTTGCCCACACCTTTTGTCGGATCCGACATGATTTGCACATCCTGCCCGTAGCGTTGAATAAGCGTCGGGCCGATGCTTTGCATATCCGCCAGCGCCTGCTGTTTCTCTTGCGCCGTGACCGTGTGTTTATCCGGCCCGTAAGCCGCTCGCATCATTCGGGCGTCACTTTCAGTGCGTCGGGTCAGCAGTTCTTTCGAGAGAATTTTGACCGGATTAATTCCCCCTTTGACCGCCGGGAATAGAAAACGGTAGCACACGTCGTCGCCGCTTTTCTTCGCGGCGGCAATCTGCTCAAGGTTGATTTTCATGTATTCAATCACGTTAGCGTCGGGAGCCTGCTGTAGCCGCGCCATTTGCAGTTGCAGGATTTGAGGCTGAATGGCATCAATGACCTGCTGCTGGCTTTTGCCTTCCCTTTTCATCTGCGCCGCCATATCGCGAATATGCTGCCAGAATGTCGGATCCTGCTCTTTTAGCACCCGGAAAGTCGGCATCGTCGACATCGCTGATTCGAACTGCTGTTCTTCAGTTTTGCCAAAATCAGGACTCTCTCGCGGGATAAGATAGTGCACATCAAACAAGTTCCAGGCGATTATCGCGACGACAAAGATAATTGCCCCAGCCGCTTTACCAATCCAGCCTTTTTTGCGAAATACACCGACTACGATGGCGATCACCGCCCCGATATAGCCCGCCAGGATGACGTGTGTCCAGTTCATTCTATTTTTTATCCCTATTCCGAAGGCGGCACCGCCGTAAATTATACATAAGTTAAATTAATTCAAAGACAAAAATACATCAGATTAATATCACTCTCTTTTTGGCAATGCAAGTCAGGGCTATATTCCGAAAACTGTGTCTCTCGGTATAATTTAATACGCCATCCTTTAAAAAAACGCTAAAGTCTGTGCCTCTTTAAACACAAGGATGTCCATTATGTCTCACACTCTCCCCGGCGAGTGCGGTGAATCGCACACGCTAAAATTTCATGGAACCGGCAAGGACTTTTTCTTTATTTGCCTGATTAATGTCGTGCTGTCATTGATTACCTGCGGGATTTATATTCCCTGGGCAGTGGTACGTTGCCGACGTTATATTTATGAAAATATGGAACTCAACGGTGCCTGTTTTAGCTATCACGCTAAAGGTGGCGCGATACTACTGAGCTGGTTTGCCATATCGGTAGCTTTCCTGATCATCTCCTTTGTTGAATACTTGATTACAGGAAGCGATGAGCTGCAAATCGGCTTCTGGATTTTTATCCTTATCTCTCCCTGCATGGCGGTTAAGAGCCTCAATTACCATGCGGCAATGACCGAACTAAATAACGTCCGCTTTGGTTTTCACTGCTCGACTCTGCGTGCCTGGTGGCTGACGATGGGCATGCCCATTCTGATCTTAATTGGCTGTGCCATTGTTATCATGGGGTTTGGCAAGCTGATGGGCACTCCAACAAGCATGAATGGGGTAATCGCCACCATCGTCCTCGGCGCCATAGCGTGGATAATCATCTGCTGTGCACTCTATGGCCTGGTCTATCGCAACTGGATACAGCTTTTC
This sequence comes from Kluyvera sp. NPDC087067, assembly GCF_044745165.1. Lineage (NCBI taxonomy): Bacteria > Pseudomonadati > Pseudomonadota > Gammaproteobacteria > Enterobacterales > Enterobacteriaceae > Kluyvera > Kluyvera sp. NPDC087067. The sequence goes on from NZ_JBIUZS010000006.1 coordinate 61,486, forward strand.
GCTAATAACTTCCAATTTGGCATTCATAGATTTAATGTCGATATCAAAATAGCGCGGTGCGTCACCATATCAATTATATCTATGCTGATTATGGTGCCCTTTATTGCCACCATTTTCGCCATTATTTATTCCACGCTGAATAACGCAGGGCTAGGTGGACTGATATTTGCTACCTCAGACATGAAATACTCATTATTCCTTCTGTATACCGTTGGCATTTTACTTTCCACGGCCTATCTTTTCTCGGCGCTGCGCAACTATGCGTTCAACAACTTAACGCTGGCTGGCGACATACGCTTCCAGTCGTCGTTGACCTTCTTCAACGTGGCTGTAAACCTGCTTATCATTTCGCTTTTCTCCATGCTGACGTTCGGCCTCGCCTATCCTTGGTTAAAAGTCCATTTTCTTCGCTACCAGATAGAGAACACGATGGTGATTGGCGATCTCGATAAGCTTGAACTGAAAAACGACGAGCGTCCCGTCGAAAATGGTTTCTTCGCCCGCATCTCTCGCGGCACAGCCTCTGCGCTACCGTTCCTGTAATGCCAAAGCTGGCCGGATACCTCCGGCCAGTACGTTGTATCTCAATTTATCAAAAGGATTGAAAATGAAAGGATTTATCTGCGCGGTAGTCATCTCAAGCGCCATGTTCAGCATCGGCAGCGCCTGCGCGCTGGATATGCAGCCTGGCGAATGGAAGCTGGAAAATACCCAAATGCACGTGGTTGATAAAGCCAGCGGCAAAGTGGTGATAGACAAGAAGAATTCCGGTGCCTCGAAGCTTCTCTGCTATACGCCTAAAATGGCGGAAGAATCTAAAAAAATTGCTAAAGGCTACACCAACAGCTTAAACGGCTGTACCACCACCTTTACGGAAAGCTCTGACAACCATATGGTGAATGACACCGTCTGCACCCAGGGAAAAACCAAAACCAACGCTCACATTGAGATGAACAAAGTCAGCGATACCGAGTTTGCAATGACCATGAAAATGGATGTTGACTCGCCAAAAGCGAAGATGGAAACCTCACAAACGCTCAAGCAAACTTTTGTGGGTAAAGACTGTTCCGCTGCATCAAAGTCTACGGTTAAGCCTTAATCTCGCCTGCAATCTGTGGGTTAAAGTGCTTCCGGCACGCCGCTGTGAAAGCGGAACTCGTCATCTCTCGTGGTGATGAGTGACGCTTCCACTTCGCCAAAGAAGCGTACGCGGTCGCTAATATCGTCGTCTGCAATCTGCTGTGCCAGCGTCAGGTAATCCTGATAATGGCGCGCTTCCGAGCGCAACAGCGACAGATAAAACGTCTTTAGATCGTCCTCAAGATACGGCGCGAGCGCGGCAAAACGTTCGCAGGAACGCGCTTCGATATACGCGCCACAAATCAGCTTATCAATCAGCGTCAGCGGTTCATGGGTGCGCACCTCTTTAAGCATCCCTTTGGCGTAGCGGCTGGCGGTAATCTTCACGTAAGGAATTTGGCGGCGCTGCATGGCCTGCCACACTTGCCAGAAGTGATGCAGCTCCTCTTTAATCAGCAGCACCATGCTGTCGATAAGCTGCTGCCCCCAGGGATCGTCAGTCTGCGGCATCACGCTCTTATTGATCTGCTTATTGAGTAGCGCAAAGTCCGGGGCTTCTCCCTCACGAAAAGCAAAGGCTTCATACGGTCGTAACCACGCAAGTAGCGCCTGTGCGCCCTCTTTGCCAGCCACATATTTACGCACCAGGAACATCGCCGTTTGCGCCGCTTTCAGCTCGCAAACCAGATGATCGGTGAGCAGCAGAGGAAGGTTTTCAGGTAAACGCGCTTTTTCCAGCCATTTGTCGGGGGTTTTGCAATGCAGGAAGCTGTAGATGGGGGAGAGTATTTGCGGGTAATCCATGACCAAATCCTTGAACTACGGCAGCGAGCGCTGCCGTAGGGAACCAGATAACTTAGTGGCGCACACCATCGTCGTCTTCGTCGACTTCATCTTCGTCTTCGTCGTCGCCTTCTTCGCCGTTAGGATCTTCGTAGTAGGTGCCCCAACCGTCGTACTCCACTTCGAATTTCTCAGCCAGGTTCATCAGTTGCTCAACCTGCGCATCGATGAGATCCGCGTTCAGCGCACACTCGCTCAGAATATCGCAGCAGATGACGGTCTCGCCTTCTTCCACTTCCAGCTCTTCCGGCTCAGTCACTTCATAACCCATCTTGAACGCTTCCACCGCTGCTTTTTCCAGGGTTTCAAAATCGTCCGCAGAAAGGTGGTGCTCAATGGTGTAGAGCGCGTCGGGATCGCTACCGTCTTCCAGCAGTTCTTCAATGATCAGACGTGTTTCTTCACGCTGTTCTTCCAGGTGTTCTGCGTTTGCCATGACTCGTTCCTCGTAATGTGGCTGATACTCTTATTGTCACATACCGCCGCCATTGCCTCCACCTTTCCGATAAAGATTTGTTATCGGGGTTGCAAATGAATATTCATACATATAAAGTGAATTTTAATTCAATAAGTGGCTTGAGCCAGGTGAGGGAAAAATGTCTACTCTGTATAAAAAGCATTTCTTAAAACTACTCGATTTTACCCCTGCAGAAATCACCACGCTGCTGCAACTCGCGGCAAAACTAAAAGCGGATAAAAAGAACGGCACGGAGTCGCCAAACCTGACCGGTAAAAACATCGCGCTCATCTTCGAAAAAGACTCAACCCGTACACGATGCTCTTTCGAAGTTGCCGCATACGATCAGGGCGCGCGCGTCACTTATCTTGGATCCAGCGGCAGCCAGATTGGCCATAAAGAGTCGATTAAGGACACCGCCCGCGTACTGGGCCGGATGTATGACGGTATTCAGTATCGTGGTTATGGTCAGGAGATCGTCGAAACGCTGGCGGAGTATGCTGGTGTTCCGGTCTGGAACGGCCTGACCGATGAATTCCACCCCACTCAGCTGCTGGCGGATTTGCTCACCATGCAGGAGCATCTGCCGGGGAAAGCCTTCAACGAAATGACGCTGGTGTATGCTGGCGACGCGCGTAACAACATGGGTAATTCTATGCTGGAAGCGGCGGCGTTAACTGGTATCGATTTGCGTCTGGTCGCCCCGCAGGAATGTTGGCCGGAAGCGAGTCTGGTGGCGGAATGCAAAGCGCTGGCGCAGAAAAATGGCGGTAACGTGACGCTGACCGAAGATATTGCCGCAGGCGTGAAAGGCGCGGACTTTATCTATACCGATGTGTGGGTGTCGATGGGGGAAGCCAAAGAGAAATGGGCGGAGCGTATTGCCCTGCTGCGTGGTTATCAGGTTAATAGCGCGATGATGAAGCTGACCGGTAACCCACAGGTCAAATTCCTGCACTGCCTGCCTGCATTCCATGACGATCAGACGACGCTTGGCAAGAAAATGGCGGCGGAGTACGGCATGCATGGCGGGATGGAAGTGACCGATGAGGTCTTTGAATCGGCGGCGAGCGTCGTGTTCGATCAGGCCGAAAACCGGATGCATACCATCAAAGCGGTGATGGTCGCGACGCTGAGTAAATGAGCTCATCAGAGACACCGGGAGTTCCCGGAGTCGGTGCTGTCGCACCTCGTCCGGGCTACAAATGCGGTTGTAGGCCGGATAAGGCGTAGCCGCCATCCGGCAATGTACGCGGTTATGCCTGATGGCGCTGTGCTTATCAGGCCTACCGGCTGGTGTAGGCCGGATAAGGCGTAGCCGCCATCCGGCAATGTGCGCGGTTATGCCTGATGGCGCTGTGCTTATCAGGCCTACCGGCTGGTGTAGGCCGGATAAGGCATAGCCGCCATCCGGCACCTCACACCGTCAGGCGACCAGCAGTTTAATCACCGCTTTGCGCACTTTCGCAGGCTGTCCCACGGCGCACAGCGGTTTGTGCACTTCACCCGGGTAGAAGACCACGAAGTCACCTTCGCTCATCACCACCATTTTTTCCTGCCCGCCTTCCGGCAGAAACGCGATGTCTTTATCCGCCAGCCAGTCGGTGTCCGGCTTGCCCGCGGGCAGCACGCTGAATGACATCCCTTCCTGGCCCTTCAGGACTACCTGAATATCGAGATAACGCGCGTGATATTCAGCGCGGCGCTCGGCAAACGGCTCGGTCATATTTTCAGAGATAAGATAAAACAGACGGTTACCGTCGATATCGTATTTCCCTTCCGGCGTCTCATCGGTGACGTTGGCCTGAAGATGGACAATCGCCTGACGCAGTTCTTCCGGCAGCCATGACTGCAGGTGATGGATGTTGCCAATGATCATGATGACTCCACAAATAAAACAATGTTTCAATTTTAAGTTGTTATACGTAAAATCGCATTACCATACCAGTACTTTTTATCATGACTCTCCGCGTCTGCCGCTCTGGCGCACACTTTGCGCCGTTTCCTTCATCGAATTTAAATTCACCCTGACCCACTACCCATTCAATGAGAATCGTTTTCGTCGATTAAAATGTGAATTCCCCCCTTGATTGCCGGATAAAGCTGCGTATAATTCCGCTCCGTTTGCCAGGAGGAAATATGGTTCAGTGTGTACGACATCGCGTCCTACCGCGTCTGAAAACAGACGCTGGCCTGCCGTTTTTCCTTTCCGTTGCATCCGTATTCGTAAAGCCCCTTATTTAAGGGGCTTTTTTTTTGCGCCGTCGTCAGGAGATAACCATGGCTAATCCGCTGTATCAAAAACACATCATTTCCATAAACGATCTCAGCCGCGAAGACCTTGAGTTGGTTTTGGCGACCGCCGCTAAACTGAAAGCGAATCCACAGCCGGAGCTGCTTAAGCACAAGGTTATCGCCAGCTGCTTCTTCGAGGCCTCGACGCGTACCCGCCTCTCTTTTGAAACCTCAATGCATCGCTTAGGGGCGAGCGTGGTCGGTTTCTCCGACAGCGCCAACACCTCATTGGGCAAAAAAGGGGAAACTCTGGCGGATACCATTTCAGTCATCAGCACCTACGTCGACGCTATCGTCATGCGCCATCCGCAGGAAGGTGCGGCGCGTCTGGCTACCGAGTTCTCAGGCGGTATTCCGATTCTGAACGCGGGCGACGGCGCCAACCAGCATCCAACCCAGACCTTGCTCGACCTGTTCACCATTCTGGAAACTCAGGGCCGCCTGGAAAACCTCAACATCGCCATGGTCGGCGACCTGAAATATGGCCGTACCGTCCACTCATTAACCCAGGCGTTGGCCAAATTTAACGGCAACCGCTTCTACTTCATCGCCCCGGATGCGCTGGCGATGCCGCAGTACATTCTCGATATGCTCGATGAAAAAGGGATCGTCTGGAGCCTGCACAGCGCCATTGATGAAGTGATGGCTGAGGTCGATATTCTGTATATGACCCGCGTACAAAAAGAGCGCCTCGACCCGTCCGAATACGCCAACGTGAAGGCGCAGTTCGTACTGCGTGCCGCAGACCTCGAAGGCGCGCGCGACAACATGAAGGTGCTGCATCCGCTGCCGCGCATTGATGAGATCACCACCGATGTCGATAAAACGCCGCACGCCTGGTACTTCCAGCAGGCCGGTAACGGTATCTTCGCCCGCCAGGCGTTACTGGCACTGGTACTCAATAGCGAACTGGCTTAAGTAAGGGAGGAAATGACGATGACACACGACAATAAATTGCAGGTGGAAGCCATTAACCGTGGCACCGTAATTGACCATATCCCGGCGCAGGTCGGCTTTAAGCTGCTGACGCTGTTCAAACTGACCGAAACCGATCAGCGCATCACCATCGGTCTGAACCTGCCGTCAGGCGAAATGGGCCGTAAAGACCTGATTAAAATCGAAAATACCTTCCTGACCGATGAACAAGTTAACCAACTGTCGCTGTATGCCCCACAGGCGACGGTAAACCGCATCGACAACTATGAAGTGGTGGGAAAATCTCGCCCAAGCCTGCCGGAGCGCATTGAACGCGTGCTGGTATGCCCGAACAGTAACTGTATCAGCCATGCTGAGCCGGTTTCGTCGAGCTTTGCAGTGAAAAAACGCGCCGATGACATTGCACTCAAATGCAAATACTGTGAAAAAGAGTTTTCTCATTATGTGGTGCTGGCCAACTAATTGCGGTTGGTATTGAAATGTGGCCTCTCTATAATGGCTAACACCTTATTATTGCAGTTCATCTGGAGATATCATGAGCAAGACTATTGCGACGGAAAAAGCACCAGCCGCTATCGGCCCATACGTTCAGGGCGTTGACCTGGGCAGCATGGTTATTACTTCCGGTCAGATCCCGGTTGATCCGAAAACCGGTAGCGTAGCGGACGACGTGTCCGCTCAGGCTCGCCAGTCACTGGAAAACGTGAAAGCGATCGTTGAAGCTGCCGGCCTGAAAGTGGGCGATATCGTTAAAACGACCGTTTTCGTGAAAGATTTGAATGATTTCGCGACCGTTAACGCCACCTATGAAGCGTTCTTCACCGAGCACAATGCCACCTTCCCAGCGCGTTCTTGCGTTGAAGTGGCCCGTTTGCCGAAAGATGTGAAGATTGAAATTGAAGCGATTGCCGTGCGTCGCTAATTAGACGCAGTATGAAGAAAGGGCAGCCGATGGCTGCCTTTTTTGTTTTTGTGCGGCGGGTTTCCCGGCGGCGCTGCGCCTGATCGGGCGACAAAGGTGCACGAAATCCGGGGGCGACAAACATGCACGAACGTAGCCCGGCCAAGCGCAGCGCCGCCGGGGCCCTCACCGATCACTGCCAGCCGTAACGACGGGTAAAGAACCCTTTCACCATCTGCGTGAAGGTCATGTAACCCACCAGAATCGCCACCAGCCACGGGAAGTAGCTTAACGGCAGCGCTTCGAGTTGCAGATAGCCTGCCAGCGGTGAAAACGGCAGTGCGATACCGACCATCATCACCAGCAGCGTCATAACAAACAGCGGCCACGCTGCGCGGCTTTGGACGAACGGAATGCGGCGAGTACGGATCATATGCACAATCAGCGTCTGCGACAGCAGCCCTTCGATGAACCAGCCGGACTGGAACAGCGTCTGCATTTCCGGGGTATTCGCCTTAAATGCCCACCACATCAGGCAGAAAGTCAGAATGTCGAAAATAGAGCTTATCGGCCCGAAGAACACCATAAAGCGTCCTAAATCTGCCGGATTCCAGCGCTGCGGCTTTTGAATCTGCTCGTCATCAACGTTATCAAACGGCAGCGCCACCTGAGACACATCGTACAGCAGGTTCTGAATCAGTAAGTGTAACGGCAGCATTGGCAGGAACGGCAGGAAGGCGCTCGCCACCAGGACGCTGAAAACATTACCGAAGTTAGAACTGGCAGTCATTTTGATGTACTTAAGCATGTTCGAGAAGGTACGACGTCCTTCAATCACGCCCTCTTCCAGCACCATCAGGCTTTTTTCCAGCAGGATGATATCGGCCGCTTCACGGGCGATATCCACCGCACCGTCGACGGAAATACCAATATCCGCGGCGCGCAGCGCTGGAGCGTCGTTAATGCCGTCGCCCATAAAGCCCACCACGTGCCCTTCGCGTTTGAGCAGGGTCACAATGCGCTCTTTATGCATTGGCGTCAGACGGGCAAACAGCGTGGTGCGCTGGGCAAGCTTCGCCAGTTCGTCGTCGCTCAGCTGTTCAATGTCGCTACCAACAATCACTTCTCCCGCATCGAGCCCCACTTCATGACACACTTTTGCCGCCACCAGCTCGCTGTCACCGGTCAAAATTTTGACCGTAATGCCGCTAGCCTTCAGCGCTTTCAGCGCCGGTGCGGTGGTCTCTTTTGGTGGATCGAGGAAGGCAATATAGCCTTCGAGGATCAGGTCGGACTCATCAATGCGCTGATAATCCCCTTCCCGCGCAGGCAGGAATTTACTCGCCACAGCGACCACGCGCAGCCCCTGATGGTTCAGGGTATCGGTAACGCACTTGATGCGGCGCAGCATGGTGACGTCCAGCGGAACGATTTCGCCGTTGTGATACACCTGGGTACAGACGTTGAGGATCTCCTGCAACGCGCCTTTGCAGATGAGCTTATGCGCATCCGGCGTTTTGCTTACCACCACCGACATACGGCGACGTTCGAAATCAAACGGGATCTCATCCACCTTCTGCCAGTCGCTGGAGAGCCGACGAGCCGCCCCTTCATCCACGCCTTCCAGCACCGCCGTATCAAGCAGGTTTTTCAGCCCGGTCTGGTAGTGGCTGTTAAGCCACGCGGTTTGCAGCACGCGCTCGCTGACCTTACCGGAAACGTCGGTATGGTTTTCCAGCACGATTTTATCCTGGGTCAGGGTTCCGGTTTTATCGGTGCACAGGATATCCATCGCGCCAAAGTTCTGGATGGCATCAAGATGCTTAACGATAACCTTCTGTTTGGACAGCTTCACCGCCCCGCGCGCCAGCGTTGAGGTGACGATCATCGGCAGCATTTCCGGCGTCAGGCCGACGGCGACGGAGAGGGCAAACAGCGCCGCCTCCCACCAGTCGCCTTTGGTGAAGCCGTTAATCAGCAGCACAATTGGCGCCATCACTAACATAAAGCGGATCAACAACATGCTGACGCGGCTGATGCCTTTCTGGAAGGCGTTCGGTTCGCTTTCCTGCTCGCTGACCCGGCCCGCCAGTTGACCAAACCAGGTGTTCGCCCCGGTGGCAATTACCATTGCTTGCGCCGTGCCGCTCACCACGTTGGTGCCCATAAAGCACAGGGTGTCACACTCGAGCGGATTGCTTTGGTTCGGTTCGCGGGTTTTCGCGACCTTCTCCACCGGCAGCGATTCGCCGGTTAATGACGCCTGGGCAATAAACAGATCGCGCGCCTGAATCACACGCAGGTCGGCGGGGATCATATCCCCGGCGGCAAGCTTAACTATATCGCCCGGCACCAGTTGGTCGATAGGCAGTTCAACCCAACCGCTCTCGCCCTTATCGTTGATGACGCGTAGCACCGTGGCGGTGTTGCTCACCATCGCTTTCAGGGTATCCGCGGCTTTGGTCGAGCGCGCTTCCTGGACGAAATTCAGCAGCGTGGAAATACCCACCATCAGTACGATAACCCCTGCCGCGAACAGGTCTTCCGTGGCGTAGGAAACCGCCGCCAGCACGGTCAGCAGGATATTGAACGGGTTGCGGTAGCACAGCCACAGATGCACCCACCACGGCTGCGGCTGTTGTGCGGGCAGTTGGTTTTCACCGTGAAGTGCGCGCGCCTGTTCAACCTCAGCGGCGTTAAGCCCTTCGGGGTGCGTATTAAAGGTCTGCCACAGCTCCTGCTCGCTCAACTGCGCCATTTTCAGGCAGTGCTCGCTCAGCGATGACGGAATGGGCGTGCTGGCGACGCTTTGTTGAGACGGCATTGGGTCGCGCTGAATCAGACGATGCGGTAAGTGACGGCTAAGCTGTGCAAACAGCTGCCGGGTAAAGTTTTTCAGCATACATAGTCCCTCGCAGCCGCAAAAAGCGGCCGCAGTCTGCCTTACGGGCACAGAAAATCTGCACCTTACAGGCGCTTAATTTTTAACGCAGGGACATACATTGGAATGTCACTGCCTCACAAATCGGTAAGGCAGTGAAAACTGACTTACCGGAAAGTTACTCTCCAGCGGGAGAGAGGGGTGGGATCGGGATCCATAACGCCTCCGGTAAGGAAATAGGGAAAAATCGCCGCGAATTATACGGAGAAAATTTCAAGTTGTGTGACAATTAGGGCGATATAATAACGGCAAGCAATTCAACGATACGTAAACCATCAGGTTTTACGAAAAAATAATTACACGGGGCAACTACATGGATAATCGGCTGACCATCAAAGATATCGCTCGTTTGAGCGGCGTCGGTAAATCAACCGTGTCCCGTGTTCTCAATAATGAGAGCGGCGTCAGCGAACGCACCCGCGAACGCGTGGAAGCCGTGATGTTGCAGCAAGGCTTCTCCCCTTCCCGCTCGGCGCGCGCGATGCGTGGGCAAAGTGATAAAGTGGTAGCGATTATCGTTACCCGTCTGGATTCGCTATCGGAAAATCTTGCCGTCCAGACCATGCTGCCGGCGTTTTATGATCAGGGCTACGACCCGATTATGATGGAGAGCCAGTTCTCGCCGGAGAAGGTGGTCGAACATCTGGCGATGCTCAGACGCCGTAACATTGACGGTATTGTTCTGTTTGGTTTTACCGGTATCACCGACGAGATGCTCGCTAACTGGCAGTCCACGCTGGTTCTGATGGCCCGTGACGCCAGCGGGTTTACCTCGGTCTGTTACGACGATACAGGGGCAATTACCCAACTGATGCAGCGACTATTAGAACAGGGCCATCGCCACATCAGTTTCCTCGGCGTTCCGACAAGCGATGTCACCACCGGTCAGCGTCGTCATGATGCTTATCAGGCTTTTTGTCAGCAACACTCGCTGACGCCGGTTGCCGCTTTACCGGGGCTGGCCATGAAGCAAGGCTACGACTATGCGGGCCGGGTGATTACCCCCGAAACCACGGCGCTCATCTGCGCCACCGACACGCTGGCACTGGGGGCCAGCAAATACCTTCAGGAGCGACGTATCGATAACGTCCAGCTCGCCAGCGTCGGTAATACCCCTCTCACCAAGTTCCTGCACCCGGAAATTATCACCGTCGATCCCGGCTATGCCGAGGCTGGACGCCGCGCCGCAGAACAGCTCATCGCCCAAATCAGCGGCAAAAGCGAACCGCTGCAGATAGTGATCCCCGCAATCCTGGCCTAAGCTAATATCAGCTTTAATGTGATCGTCGCAACGTTTCGGGAACGTTCCCATTTTCCCAAAAACGTAAACCCGGTACGCTAATGTTCAGCGTAATAACTACGGTTTTGATCCTGAGTCCGTCAGTCTGCCAGAGAAAAGCAGTCTGAAGTGGCGGGTATCGAAGAGATCTCACCTCTGTTTTAAGGCCCTATAATGAGCAAAAAAATAGAACAACAGAACATCGATAAACTTATCGAGCTGGTGGGCGGACGCGATAACATCGCCACCGTCAGCCACTGCATCACGCGTCTGCGCTTCGTGCTAAACGATCCGGCGAAAGCCAATCCGAAAGCCATTGAAGAGCTGCCGATGGTTAAAGGTTGCTTTACCAACGCCGGTCAGTTCCAGGTGGTTATCGGCACCGAAGTGGGCGATTACTATCAGGCGCTGCTCGCCACCACCGGGCAAAAGTCGGCGGACAAAGAGCAGGCAAAACTGGCGGCGCGCCAGAATATGAAATGGCACGAGCAGATGATTTCCCACTTCGCGGAAATCTTCTTCCCGCTGCTGCCAGCGCTTATCAGCGGGGGTTTGATCTTAGGCTTCCGTAACGTTATCGGCGACTTGCCGATGAGCAACGGTCAGACGCTGGCGCAAATGCACCCGTCGCTGCAAACCGCCTATGACTTCTTATGGCTAATCGGTGAGGCGATCTTCTTCTATCTGCCGGTGGGTATCTGCTGGTCTGCGGTGAAGAAAATGGGCGGCACGCCGATTCTCGGTATTGTGCTCGGCGTCACCCTGGTGTCACCTCAGCTAATGAACGCCTATCTGCTGGGTCAGCAGGTGCCTGAAGTGTGGAACTTCGGCCTGTTCACTATCGCTAAAGTCGGCTATCAGGCGCAGGTTATTCCCGCCCTGCTTGCCGGTCTGACCTTAGGCTTTATTGAAACACGTCTGAAACGCATCGTGCCGGACTATCTTTATCTGGTTATCGTGCCGGTCTGTTCGCTTATCCTCGCGGTGTTCCTCGCGCACGCCATTATCGGCCCGTTCGGCCGCTGGATTGGCGATGGCGTCGCGTTTGCCGTGCGTCACCTGCTGACCGGTAGCTTCGCCCCAATTGGCGCGGCGCTGTTTGGCTTCCTGTATGCGCCGCTGGTGATTACCGGCGTACACCAGACCACGCTGGCGATTGATATGCAGATGATCCAGAGCATGGGCGGCACCCCGGTGTGGCCAATGATTGCCCTGTCGAACATCGCGCAGGCCTCGGCGGTCGTCGGCATCATCATTTGCAGCCGCAAAGCGAAAGAACGTGAAATTTCCGTTCCTGCTGCGATCTCCGCCTATCTTGGCGTCACCGAACCGGCGATGTACGGGATTAACCTGAAGTACCGCTTCCCAATGCTGTGCGCCATGGTAGGTTCCGGTATTGCGGGTCTGCTGTGCGGTCTGTACGGCGTACTGGCGAACGGTATCGGTGTAGGCGGTCTGCCGGGCATTCTGTCAATTAAACCGACTTTCTGGGGCGTTTACAGCGTTGCGATGATCATCTCCATCGTCGTGCCAATCATTCTGACCATGATGGTGTACAAGCGTAAGCAGAAACAGGGCACGCTGCCGGTCATGTAAATCTCACCTTGTTTGGGGCGCAATTGCGCCCCTTCTCCTTCTTCAAGGAAAATTCTATGAATACACTTCCTCATTGGTGGCAAAACGGTGTCATCTACCAGATTTATCCAAAGAGTTTCCAGGACACTACTGGCAGCGGTACGGGAGATCTGCGCGGCGTGACTTCTCGCCTGGATTACCTGCAAAAGCTGGGGGTCGACGCTATCTGGCTGACGCCGTTCTACGTTTCGCCTCAGATCGATAATGGCTATGACATTGCCGACTACACCACTATCGATCCGTCTTACGGTACGCTCGACGACTTTGACCAGCTGGTTGCCGAAGCGCGCAAGCGCGGCATCCGCATCGTGCTGGATATGGTGCTGAACCATACTTCCACCCATCATGCCTGGTTTAAAGAGTCGCTCAAAAAAGACAGTCCTTATCGCCAGTTCTATATCTGGCGTGATGGCACCCCGGAAACGCCGCCGAACAACTGGCGTTCAAAATTTGGCGGCAGCGCCTGGCAGTGGGACGCCGCCAGCGGGCAATACTATTTGCACCTTTACGCGACCGAACAAGGCGATCTCAACTGGGAAAATCCGGTAGTTCGCGATGAACTGAAAAAGGTTTGTGAGTTCTGGGCCGATCGTGGCGTTGACGGCCTGCGCCTTGATGTCATCAACGTTATCTCAAAAGACCAATCCTTCCCGAATGACGACCGGGGCGATGGCCGCCGCTTCTATACCGACGGCCCACGCGCCCACGAATTCCTGCAAGAGTTCAGCCGCGAGGTATTTACGCCACGGGGATTAATGACCGTTGGCGAGATGTCGTCGACGTCGCTTGAACACTGCCAGCAGTACGCGTCGCTGGACGGCAAAGAGCTGTCGATGACCTTTAACTTCCATCACCTCAAGGTGGACTACCCCGGCGGCGAGAAGTGGGTGTTAGCGCGCCCGGACTTTGTGGCGTTAAAAGCGCTGTTCAGCCACTGGCAGCAGGGGATGCACAACCGGGCGTGGAACGCGCTGTTCTGGTGTAACCACGACCAGCCGCGCATTGTTTCACGCTTTGGCAAAGAGGGTGAACACCGCGTCCACGCCGCGAAAATGCTGGCGATGGTGCTGCACGGGATGCAGGGCACGCCGTACATCTATCAGGGTGAAGAAATCGGCATGACCAATCCGCATTTTGCGAAGATTGAGCAATATCGCGATGTAGAAAGCCACAATATGTATAACGAGCTATTAGCTAAGGGGCAGAGTCCAGACGAGCTGCTGGCCATTCTCGCGACGAAATCGCGCGATAACAGCCGCACGCCGATGCAGTGGGATGCTAGCCCGAACGCAGGCTTCACCGCGGGCGAACCGTGGATTGGCACTTGCGATAACTACGCCGACATTAACGTCGAGCAGGCGCTGGCCGACCCTGATTCGGTGTTCTATGCCTATCAGCAGCTGATTGCGCTGCGTAAATCTCAGTCGGTGCTGACCTGGGGAGATTATCAGGATCTGCTGCCTGAACATCCGTCGCTGTGGTGCTATCGCCGTCAGCATGAGGGGCAGACTCTGCTGGTTGTCGCCAACCTCAGCGACGAGCCGCAGGATTGGCAACCGCCAGCAGGTTACAGCGATGGGGAGGTGCTGATGAGCAACTACGACACCCCAGCCGGCATGACGCTGCGTCCGTTTGAAGCTATCTGGTGGCTTCAGGGCTAAACCCATGGCCCGGCGGCGCAGTGCTGCCGGGCCTGTCGAGATTATGCAATTTCCAGTTCATTTTTGCGTAATTATTGCGCAACACAATTTACATTTCCCGCAACGCCTGCCATCTGTACTCTTGCATTTTTACTTTGTTCTGAATCAATAAAATTGCAAACATCTTTGGTGCAAAGCACTACATATAGAACTTAAAATGCTTCCCGGCCCAATATATGGTATTTATCGGCTATCATTGCAACAACAAGAATCACGAAAATGGTAGTGGGTATGTGGATAACCTGGGCCGCGAGTGCGGGAAAGTATTGGTGACTGGCGCTATTACGCCAATCCACCTTTTCCGGCCTCTGTGGATAACCTGTTCTTATAAATAATGGAGTGATCATGACACCGCATGTGATGAAACGAGATGGCTGTAAAGTGCCATTCAAATCAGAGCGCATTCAAGAAGCTATTCTACGTGCAGCTAAAGCAGCGGGAGTCGATGACGCAGATTATTGCGCCACCGTCGCAGCAATCGTAAGCCAACAAATGCAGGACCAACCGCAGGTCGATATCAACGAAATTCAAACCGCCGTTGAGAACCAGCTGATGTCCGGGCCGTACAAGCAGCTGGCCCGTTCTTATATCGAATATCGCCACGACCGCGACAGCCAGCGTGAAAAACGCGGCCGCCTGAACCAGGAAATTCGCGGTCTGGTTGAGCAGACCAACTCGGCGTTGCTGAACGAAAACGCCAACAAAGACAGTAAAGTGATCCCAACCCAGCGCGATCTGCTGGCGGGTATCGTCGCCAAACACTACGCGCGCCAGCACCTGCTGCCGCATGACGTGGTGATGGCGCACGAGCGTGGGATGATCCACTATCACGACCTCGACTACTCCCCATTCTTCCCGATGTTCAACTGTATGCTTATCGATCTGAAAGGCATGCTGACGCAGGGCTTTAAGATGGGGAACGCGGAAATCGAGCCGCCTAAATCGATCTCGACCGCCACCGCGGTGACCGCGCAGATTATCGCGCAGGTTGCCAGCCACATTTATGGTGGCACCACCATCAACCGTATCGATGAAGTGCTCGCGCCGTTCGTCACCGAGAGCTTTAAAAAGCACAGTAAAACCGCAGAAGAGTGGCAGATCCCGAACGCCAAAGAGTACGCGCTTTCTCGCACCGAGAAAGAGTGCTACGACGCCTTCCAGTCGCTGGAGTATGAAGTGAATACGCTGCATACCGCCAACGGTCAGACGCCGTTCGTGACCTTTGGTTTCGGTCTGGGCACCAGCTGGGAATCCCGTCTGATTCAGCAGTCTATTCTGCGTAACCGCATCGCGGGTCTGGGTAAAAACCGTAAAACGGCGGTGTTCCCGAAACTGGTCTTCGCTATTCGCGACGGCCTGAACCACAAGCCGGGCGATGCCAACTACGACATCAAACAGCTGGCGCTGGAGTGCGCGAGCAAGCGCATGTACCCGGATATCCTCAACTACGATCAGGTGGTGAAGGTAACCGGTTCGTTCAAAACGCCAATGGGCTGCCGCAGCTTCCTCGGCGTGTGGGAAAACGAAGACGGCGAGCAGGTACACGATGGGCGTAACAACCTCGGCGTGATTAGCCTCAACCTGCCGCGTATTGCGCTGGAAGCTAAGGGCGATGAAGCCGCATTCTGGGCGCTGCTGGACGAGCGTTTGCTGCTGGCGCGTAAAGCGCTGATGACGCGTATTGCGCGTCTGGAAGGCGTGAAAGCGCGCGTGGCGCCAATCCTCTATATGGAAGGCGCCTGCGGCGTGCGTCTGAAAGCCGACGACGACGTGTCTGAAATCTTCAAAAACGGCCGTGCGTCTATCTCGTTGGGCTATATCGGTATTCACGAAACGATCAATGCGCTGTTCGGCAACAGCCATATGTACGACAGCGAAATGCTGCGTGAAAAAGGTGTCGCCATCGTCCAGCGTCTGCGTGATGCCGTTGACCAGTGGAAAGACGAAACCGGCTACGGTTTCAGCCTGTACAGCACGCCAAGCGAAAACCTGTGCGACCGTTTCTGCCGCCTGGATACCGCCGAGTTTGGTTTAGTGGAAGGCGTGACCGACAAAGGTTACTACACCAACAGCTTCCACCTTGACGTGGAGAAGAAGGTGAACCCGTACGACAAAATCGATTTTGAAGCGGCCTATCCACCAATCGCTAACGGCGGCTTCATTTGCTACGGCGAGTATCCAAACATTCAGCACAACCTGAAAGCGCTGGAAGACGTGTGGGATTACAGCTACAAACATGTGCCTTACTACGGCACCAACACGCCAATCGATGAGTGCTACGAGTGCGGATTTACCGGTGAGTTTGAGTGCACCAGCAAAGGCTTCACCTGCCCGAAATGCGGCAACCACGACGCCGCGCGCGTCTCCGTGACCCGTCGCGTATGCGGTTACCTCGGCAGCCCGGATGCCCGTCCGTTCAACGCCGGTAAGCAAGAAGAAGTGAAGCGCCGTGTGAAACACCTGGGTAATGAGCAGCTCGGTTAAGCTCGAGCGTTTGCTCCCTCACCCTAACCCTCTCCCCGCAGGGGAGAGGGAACCGTTCATAGCGCATTGCACTCTCGTAGCCCGGCCGAGCGCCGCGACGCCGGGGAATTCCCGGAGTCGGCGTAAACGCCTCGTCCGGGCTGCACCCCGTAGGCCTGATAAGCGCAGCGCCATCAGGCAAACCGGAGCTGATTGCCGGATGGCAGCGTTGCCTTATCCGGCCTACAACTGCTACAAGCCTCCCACTCGTTTTTCGCGAAGCAATTAACGTCAGAACAAGGCGGCAAGCGAAGGAATCCCTGGGAGCTTACATAAGTCAGTGACCAGGGTGAGTGAGTGCGGCCAACGCAGTTATGGCGTTAATTGAGAAGCGAAAATGAATTACCACCAGTATTATCCGGTTGATATCGTCAATGGCCCCGGCACGCGCTGCACGCTGTTTGTTTCAGGCTGCGTTCACGAATGCCCCGGCTGTTACAACAAGAGCACCTGGCGCGTTAACTCCGGCCAGCCGTTCACTGCTGAGATGGCAGACCGTATCATCGCCGACCTGAACGATACCCGCGTTAAACGTCAGGGGATTTCGCTTTCCGGCGGTGACCCGCTGCACCCGCAAAACGTGCCGGAGATTTTGAAACTGGTGCAACGCATCCACGCCGAATGCCCCGGCAAAGATATCTGGGTGTGGACAGGCTACAAGCTGGACGAGCTAAACGCGGCGCAGATGGAGGTGGTGAACCTCATCAACGTGCTGGTTGACGGTAAGTTCGTGCAGGACTTAAAAGACCCGGCGCTTATCTGGCGCGGAAGCAGCAATCAGGTTGTCCATCACCTGCGATAATCTCCACGTCAGCCGTTCAAAATCGGCTGACGCACTCCATCGCCATCGTTTTAAATTCAGCAAAACTTCGGGTCGCGGCAAGCCGAGTCATGGCGCGTTCGCGCAGGAAAGTGACGAAAATATCATAGATCGCCATCGCCTCTTCATATTCGCTTTTACTGATCGCCAGCAGGAAGATGATGTGAGCAGTCTCATCGCCCCAGGCAATGCCGTCGGGAGCGATAACGGTGTAGACCACCGTCTTTTTCGCCAGTAATCCCAGCGCGTGCGGCAGCGCGATGCCATCGCCCAGCATGGTGCTGACAATGGCTTCACGTTCCACCACCGAATCATAGAATTCAATACCGACAAAACCTTCTGACTCAAGCTGCTGGCAGAGTTCGGCAAACAGGGTTTGCTGGGTCATGGAGGCATCCACCACCCGGAAGTGCGCTTCGTCAAAGTACTTGTTCAGCATAAACGGACGGGTGCGATCGACCAGGACCAGCTTACCGATTTGATCCAGTTGATAGTCGGTGGGGAACGGCGCGATGGTCACAATGGGCTTATCTTTTTCGCTGATGCGCGCCGTCGAGATCACAAAATCTTCTGCAACCCCTTCAAGCTGTTCGTATTCACGCTGGGAGAGCGTCGCCGCTATCTCAATCTGCGGGTATTTGCGCTGCAATATCGCTTCAATCATCCGCGCCATCGCGTTACCCGCGTCGCATACCAGCAGCACCTTCGGCTGGCGCTGATAGCCAATGTTGTAGTGACGCTCCAGGCCGACACCAATGTGCAGCACCAGGAAACCAATTTCGTTTTCGCTTATCGCATACGGCGTATATTTTCCCCAGCTTGAGACCGCCGCCAGCGTCATATCCCACGCCATCGGGTAGTGCTGTTTAATGTTATCGAGCAGCGGATTGGGGATCATTATTTGGTAGCGCACGCGGGTGATCATGGTTTTGATATGGGTGAGCAAGTCGGCATGCAGCTGGGCATCTTCCAGCAGGTTGTAGTTATACTGCTGATTGATGTAACGCAGGATGTAGTTAACCAGCGCCTCGTCATCGTCGGCGCTGATGGTGCCCGGATCCACCTCCTGCACCTGACGCGCCGCAATGTGCACGCACAGCCACTCTTCTTCCGCCGCAGAGAACGGTTTTCCCGCCAGACGCTGCAGTTCACCGGCAACATCATGCGCCACATCGCGGACGTTTTGCGCCACGTCCTCTGCGCGAAAGTCCACCAGCGGAAACCCCTCACTGACGCGACGCGTCACCACCGCGCCATACAGGCAGATAAAGCGCTCGCCCGCGTCGGTCAAGCGCACCTGATGACGCGTTAAAATGTCCTGCAATCCCCCTTCCAGCTTTGATAGCACGCGACTATCAAAGGCCTCTTCACGGATAAGCGGGTTCAGCGCCCCCTGCTGGCTCAGCTCCCATAAAAGATCGGTCAGGCAGGCGCGAATCGACACTTCACTGCCAAAGAGCTTCATACCGTGACGCGGACGCGTCTCCAGCGTCAGCTGATAACGTGCAAAACGCTCGCGCACATCGACCATATCGCTCTGTAGTGTGGCTCGGCTGATAAACCATTCATCGGCTAAATCTTCAAGCTTGATGGAAAACGCCGAGGTCAGAAAACGCACCAGCAAAAAGGCGATACGATCCTGGCCGGTTCGTGGGATAGGCTGCGGCTTCGGCGCCGTCTCTTCCAGCGTCTGATAGCGGGAAGGATCGTCGATTTTCAACTGATATCCGTTGCCGCGGCTCAGCACAAACTGGGCGCCGTATTGCATCAACAGCGCGTTTAACGCGGTGATATCGGCGCGAACGGTACGGGTTGAGACCGACAGCCGCTGCGCCAGTTCATCCTGGGGCAGCGTTTCGTTTTGCAGCAGGCTAAAGAGTTGCGCTAAACGTTGGTTGGGAAATCGCATGTCGGTTCCTTCATTTTACGGCTTAAGGTTTGGCAGAAATCACCATCTGGGACGGGCTGCCGACCGGTGTATAGTCCGGCGAGAATGTCAGCTTGCCGTCGTCAGGCGCGACGCGAAAGCGGGTGATATTGTCACTGCGCTGATTCATGACGTATAGCCAACGGCCTTGATTATCCAGCGTTAAGGTTCTTGGATAATCCCCGCGCGTCCAGACTTCATCCTGACGGCTCAGGCTGCCGTCGGCCATAACGCTAAAGTGGGCGATGCTGTTATGCAGGCGGTTGGCGACATAAAGCTGTTTGCCATCCGGGCTTAACACCAGGCCGGAGGCAAAGCTGGTGCCCTTGTAACCTTCAGGCAAGGTCGATACGGTCTGGCCTTCACGCAGCAGACCGCTAGTTTTGTCGAGGTGATAAAACGTCAGCGTAGACGCCTCTTCGTTTACCAGCCACAGTCCGTCACCTGCCGGGGTAAAGGCAAAGTGACGCGGCCCGGCGCCCGCCGACGAAGCGGCGATAAACGGCGGGTCGTTCGGCGTCAGCTTGCCGCTGGCGTTGTCGATGCGGTACTGATAAATCCGGTCAAGCCCGAGGTCTGTGGCGTAGACAAACTGCCCGCTGGGATCGGCGGAAATCATATGCGCATGCGGGCTGCTGTGGCCGCTGATGGCGAAACTGCCTTCCACCGCAGCCTCCGGGCGCGCGGCACCGGTCGGGCCGCTATCCTGATGGACATCGACCGCGTCACCGAGGCTGCCATCGTCTTTCACCGGCAGCACCGCCACCGAGCCGCTGACGTAGTTTGCCACCAGCAGATGGCCGCCGTTCGGCGTTAGGGAGAGAAATACCGGGCCTGCCCCCGCGGAGGCCACCTGATTCAGGCTGGTCAACTCGCCCTCATGACCAATACTCCATGCCTGCACCACGCCCTGATCCACTTCACTGGCGGCGTAGAGCGTTTTGCCATCGTGCGAAACGGTCAGCTGCGCGACGTCCGGGAGTGAGCCTACCAGGGTTTTGTTATGCAGTTCACCGGTTTTTTCATCCACGATAAAACGATACAGGCCTTGCCCGTTAGGGTTGTAGGTGCCCACCCAGGCGTACTGCGTTTGCGCGACGGCGCTGGCAGCGAGCAGGGAGAGTGAGGCGGCAAGCAGGTGGTGAGCGGTGTGCATGGTGACTCCTTGGTGGTTTAGTGCGCGTTGTTTCCCCTCACCCCGGCCCTCTCCCCAAAGGGGCGAGGGAGAAAACCAGCGCGATCCGTCCCCTCTCCCCCTATTGGACGAGAGAGAAAACCATACGTGCCCGTTGCACGATCGGTCCCCTCTCCCCGGTGGGGAGAGGGTTAGGGTGAGGGGCAACCAACCGCACTACATTAATTTTTTCGTCATCTCCAGCAGCTGACGCACATCACCCGGACGCGTATTACCGCTGGCCTTATCAATAATTGAACTATAGATATGGGGGATGATTTTGCTAACTCCAGCATCCAGAGCAATTTTCACAATCTCACTGTAGTTTTCGAGATCAATCCCGCCCGTCGGCTCCAGCCAGAAATCATGACGCGCACAGGCCTGCGCCACCGCAATAAACTCGTCGCGATGCTTCAACCCGCCCATCGGGAAGTACTTGATTGAGCTACCGCCCATATCTTTGAGCAGCGCAATCGCGGTTTCCAGCGGCACGATGCCGTCCGGCGCGGTGCTGGAAAGCGGGCCGGTGGAGATTTTAACCATCCCAACCGTGCCGGTCGGGGAAACCAGACCGTTCACCACCGTCTCGTTTTGCCCCAACAGCGCGCGGCTGGTAGCCACACCGGTGAACACCTGGTTCACATGCTGCGGCTGCACCTGGCGGGAAATCTCGCTCACCACCGCCGACTGATTCGGGTCGCCCGCGCCCAGTCCCACGGACAGCGCATTATCAATGAGCTGCGCATACTCGCGCATATCGGCAACGGCAGTGCCCACATCCGGGTAGTTTTTGGAGAGCACGCCAACCAGCACATGACCTTCCGCTGCCGCGTAAATTTCACGGGCATTATCCTTGCTGCCTGCCAGCACGTTCAGGCAAACGCGGTCACGGTAAAAATTAGGGGTCAGTTTCATGCGGTTTTCTCCTTGTTTAGAACTTCAGCAATACGGCGAGCGACAATCTCCAGCTGCTGCGCATCAACGCTGCGCACATCGGCTTCAATAATGCCCTCGTTGGCCTTATAGCCACGGAAGTAGATGGCGTATTCGCCCTGCTTGAGCGCGTTAACTAGCTCGCCGGTGGCGACGCCGGTGACGGCTTCATCAAATTTGATTTCAGCACGCGCAATGTCGCGCCCGGCGCTATCCCACACCACGCGAGCGGTCACGCCGTTTAAGGTGTTGAGTTGTTCAATAAACGGGGTCATTTTCGCCACCATCTCATCGCCGCTCTCTTTACGTGCGGTCAGATAATGTTCGATGGCGCAGGTCAGACCGAGAATGCCTTCCTTACCCACTTTCATGGCGCGACCAATGCCCATCGACTGGCGCTTCACCCACTCGACGTACTGGGTTTTACCAATCACCAGTCCGCTGGTTGGCCCTTCAATCGCTTTCGCGCCGCTGTAGATAACCAAATCCGCACCAACGCGGTAATAGCATTGCAGATCTTCTTCCGCCGCCGCATCGACAATCAGCGGCAAATTATGGTGGCGCGCAACCACCGCCGCCTGCTCCACGCTGAGCATACTTTTCTGCACACAGTGGTGCGATTTGATGTACAAAATCGCCGCCGTGCGCGGGGTAATCGCCGCCGCCAGCTGATCGGCGGAACATTCATTGGCGTAACCGGCTTCCACCAGCTTGCCACCGCCCAATGCCACCATGGTGCCTACCGGCGCGCCAAAGTTGACGTTGTGGCCTTTCGGCAGGACGATTTCGTTATTCTCAACCGGCGTAACGTGAAGATTCTCCAGCAGCCAGTCGCTGTCTTTCACCAGCACCGCCGCCACCGACTGGGCAATCCCCGCCGAGGCGCAGGAGACCACCGTCGCCCCTTCGACGTCCAGCAGTCGGGCAATGTAGTCGCCGGTTTTATTGACCAGGTCTTTCATCTCAAAATACTGATTCATACCCGCCAGCGCCGCTTCCACCACTTCCGGGCGCGGTGTGGACACGCCCAGCGCCGTCATGCGGCCTGAGGTATTAATGACTTGCTTTAAATTGTATTTCTCAAAAATCGAAGGCATTTTGCGCGCTCCCTTGTTCGGTCAAATAGCCCTTGCCCGCGCGAATCGCGGCAAGCGGCTGTAAGATCTTGTCAGCCTGAAGGCTCTCTTTTTCGGCATCCACCAACAGCGTTGGGGTGGATGCGACGGTAAACAGCGTGAGGTCGGCGTCATAGCCCACTTCCAGCCGCCCTTTTTTCACCAGACGCAAGCCGTCTGCGGCGTTGGCGGTGACACAGGCGATGACCTGCGGTAACGACATGCCGATGGCGAGGAATTTCGACATCACCAGCGCCAGCGAACGCACCGGGCCGTCGATACGGTTGCGGCAGTAGATATCCGAGCTGATGGTGTCTGGCAAAATCCCCATCGCAATCGCCCGACGCGCCACTTCAAAGCTGAAGCTGGCGGTGCCGTGGCCGACATCCAGACGCACGCCGCGCTGCAATGCGCGAGTGACCGCGCTTTTTAGCTCGCCGGACGGGGTCAGGATGCGGTTAGGTTTGCCGTTATAGCAGTGGGTGATGATGTCGCCTGAACTCAGCAGATCGGCAATTTCATCGAGGTTCGGCGGGTTATTGCCGATGTGCACCATCAGCGGCAGGCCGCCGTTTTCCTGCTGAATGACCTTCGCCCGCTCCAGCGGCGTTATGCCGTTTTCGCCCACCACGCTGCTGCTCATGCGCGCTTTCAGGCCGACGATAAAATCGGGATAGCGCTGCACCGCCTGCTTCACCGCATCGGCGTCGATATTGGCCATATTCGCCAGTTCATTCTGCGCAATCAGCCCGACGCGGGAGATATTGAGCAGCGCGTAAACGTCGGTCGTCGCTTTACGGGTGAGCGCATAGAAATCGTCAACGTCGTCTGCGCCGGTGCTTCCCGCGTCGATAACGGTGGTCACTCCGGTCGCGATGCCGACGCTGTCCGGCTCGTCATGATAAATCGGCGAATTCGGGTAGCAGTGGACGTGAGAATCAATCCAGCCGGCGCTGACGTAGCAGTTGCCGTCCAGCTCGACGGTTTTGCGCGCGGGGGCATCAATTTCGCCCAGCGCCGCGATTGAACCGTCCTGAATGGCGATATCAGTCAGGGTATCGTCGACAAGGCGCGCACGGCGCAGGAGTAAATCAAACATAGTTCTCTCCTGTAGAAAGGGGGGCATACAAATCACGTGCTCATGTAGGCCTGATAAGCACAGCGCCATCAGGCGTCATTGCCGGATGGCGGCTACGCCTTATCCGGCCTACAACAAGTGGTGAGCGCTCATGTAGGCCTGATAAGCGCAGCGCCATCAGGCGGCATTGCCGGATGGCGGCTACGCCTTATCCGGCCTACAACGACAACAAATCAGCTAATGGCGACCGGGAAGATGGAACCCAGCAGCATCGCGCCCAGAATGGCACCGCCGGTAATCGGCTTCTGCCAGACGTAGAAGATAAGCGCGCCAATCAGCGAACCCACGCCGATAGGAATCGAGGCGGTCATGGCACTTAGGATAATGAGCGGCCCGAGGAAGCGGCCGGAGGCGTTACCCGCGCCCATCATCACGTCGGCCCCGTAGGTCGAGTCGCTCTGATTGATGGTGAACTTACGCGCCAGAATGATGATGTAGCCAATCGCCAGACCAATCACCAGCCCGGTAATCAGCGAGGCAATAAAGTTGGTCACCGGGAACATAATGCCCGCGCCCAGCAGCAGTGCCGGAACACCCAGGCCCACGCCGGTCTGAATCGCGCCGCCGATGTCCAGAATCCCCACCAGCGATCCTTCGATGATACGAGCAAACAGGAAGCTCGCGCCGAACGCCGCCACCGCGCCGTATGCGCCGGTATCAATCCCGGCTTTCAACATCGCCACAAAGGCCACTTCGTTGAAGGCGCCGATGCCGTAGAGGTAGTACATATGTGTCCCGGCAAAGACGCCGGAAGAGAGCAGGCCCACGAAGATCGGGAACGACCAGTCGGCATACCAAAAACCTTTATTTTGTTCCATGTCAGGCTCCCGTTATTTGCCGCTGATTGAGTTGTGGATGAGATCCAGCCAGTTCGGCACGGTCATGTGGAAGGATTCGATCATTTTCATGTCGAAGCCGCGGAAGAAGGCGCTCAGAACGAACAGCGCAACGATTGCACCCATCATCACTTTAGTGACGCGGTGCCAGCCGCTTTCTTCAACGCCCTTACCAATCAGAATACCCAGCACCAGGCCCGGTACGGCGTTACCCATAATCAACTGCGCCGCGCCGCCGAAGATCGTAGCCCAAAAGCCCGATTTCTTACCGGCATCAATTGCCGCCAGCCAGAAGATCACCGGCATCACGGTGTTGACCAGCAGGTTTGCTGCCGGAACCAGAACCTTAACGGCGGTGACCTGCAACGCCTGAGGGACGGAAGACGCAGTGAGGTTTAAGAAGGCAACCACAATCATGCCGATGATGCCGCAGGCAATGGCCATTTTCTTCGGATCATGCAGCGTCTCACCGACGTTGCGGTTTTTCATCATTAACGCTGCGGCACCCCAGTTCGGGATAATGCGGTGGTCGACGTCCTGGGTGAATGCCCCTGCTGCAACGGAAGAAGCCCAAGCGTTAAAGAAGAAGCCAAGGCCAAAGGAGAAGTGGGAAGCCGGGTCGCCTTCGCAGGAGTTCAGCTCACCCAACGTACGAAATGCGCCCATCCCCTGGGTGGTGGGCGCATGAAACATGCGTGCCGCTCCGGCGCCCACGCCGACGCCAACCAGGCCGCCGATAATGAGCGATTTTATTAAAATTATCAGGAACATAATCTAACCCTTAGGTAAAAATCAGGTTGGCGTGACGAAATCCACTTTATCGATATCAATGGCGGTCACGTTGACGGTGACGTCCAGCTCCACGCTGTACGCTCGTCGTTCACGGCGCAAAAAGAAGAACAGAAAGGCCTCTTTTCGTACCGCTTCACGCGCATGAATCACCGCCACATCCTGTGGCTCAATACGCAATAAGATGTGCGATGATGTTTTCATCACCGCAGCCTGCACATGGTTCAGGGCATCGGCGAATGCGCGCGTTTTGCTTTCGCCTTTACCCGTTACCCTCACCGTGGTGGTGAATTGCTCTTTCATGTTCACGCGCCGTACTTCTTCTTCCAGGCTTCAACCAGGCGCTCGCCCAGCTCTTCTTTATCCATAAAACCGAAGCCCAGCACGTTGTAACCTTCATTGATGGCGGTGACGCCCTCTTCTACAGAACGCATGCCATATTTCGCTTTGTAGCCGTGTTTGTTCTGCGCGGTGATAGCGCCTGCGCCGCCGCTGCCGCAAAATGAAATGCCGAAGGTGGCATTTTCTGCTTTCATCATGTCGCCAAGCTTCATATCCGCAGCCACGCCCGGTACGACGACTGCACGAGCACCGGCTTTCTCCGCGCCAGCGGCAACTTTTTGGCCTTTACCCAGACGGTCGCCAATAACTAAGGTGATCTGTTCCATGTGTTGCTCCTTACAGGTTTTCTTTTGCGACTTCGAAGTGGACGGACAGTAGCCACGCCTCTTCTTTTGGCAGATTGCCGAATTCCGCGACCACGTCGCGAGCCAGATTCATTGAGTCTTCTGAAATCTCTTCAAACAGGCTGGCGTCCACTTCCGGTAGCGGTTCGCCGCTGATTGAGCGATGGGCCATCGCCCGGACGTGGGACGTCAACATTTGTTCCTGCACGTCGTTAGGGGTGATACCGCGACGATGTAACAGAGCGAACACCTGCTTTAGCATCTTGTCTGCCAGCTGTTCGGTCTGCGCCGTCTGCTCCCCTGCGTCGTGTGTTACCGCTGCGTTATTCACTCGTGTTACCCCGCTAATGTCTCTGGGGATAAACCTAACGCCGGGGGATGGGAGTTTGTAGCGAGTTGTTTTCCACTTCGAAGTGGAAAGGGAGACGGGCTGGGTGATCTGATTCACACATTTGTCACGAATATCGCGATATCGATATATTCGCGTGATGAATGTCACGATTGCAGAGGACAGCAATAGGAAAAGCGGATGGCAAAACGAAGGGTAAAAGTGTGATGTTGAGGGAGTTTTGCAAACGAAATGAGGGAAACGTCGGCTGACGCTTCCCGGCAAAAGGCTTAGCGGTACTTCTTGTGATAAGCGTTGCGGGTGGTTTTAAACTCTTCCGCAGCGGCCTGGGCTTCTTTAATTTTGCCTTCATTAGCCAGCTTGATTGCACCATCAATCTGACCAATCAGGGTATCGAAACCGTGGCGGTAATCTTTCATTTCAGCGCTATCGGCGGCCTTGCCTTCAAGCTTAGGCGGGGTCTCTTTTTGCGCATCGCTTGCCGCTACGCGCATTTTACCCAGCGCATCTTTCAGCTCGCCCGCATCAGAGGTTTTCTGCACAATTTGCAGATTTTCCGCCAGTGTATCCATGTCTTCGCCGAGATCGGCGAAAGCCGAAGCAGAGCCGAAGGCAAAAGCGGAGACCGCCAACATCGCTAACAGTTTTTTACGCATTGCTCACTTCCTTTTTTATTATTTAAGCAAACGGGCGCAGCAGGATGCGCCCGATACGTGATTACTGCCCAGCGATTTTCATCTCCGGGAGCAGTACAGAACCACATTGAATATTACTGCGTGTCTCAATATCGTCGGCAATCGTGACCATATTGCGCCACATATCTTTCAGGTTGCCGGCGATGGTGATTTCACTCACCGGATACTGAATTTCACCGTTCTCAACCCAGAAGCCGGATGCACCGCGTGAATAATCGCCGGTGATGCCGCTTACACCCTGCCCCATCAGTTCGGTGACGACAAGACCCGTGCCCATCTCTTTAAGCAACTTTTCAAAACTCAGGCCACGGCCGTTGATGCGCCAGTTATGGATGCCGCCCGCGTGCCCGGTGCTTTTCAGCCCCAGCTTACGCGCAGAGTAGTTGGTCAACAGCCACTGGGTCAGCACGCCATCTTTGATGATGTCGCGACGCTCGGTGCGCACGCCTTCACCATCGAACGGCGTCGATGCCAGCCCTTTGAGCTGGTGCGGATGTTCTTCAATGGTCAGCCATTCCGGCAGGATCTGTTCGCCTAAAGAGTCCAGCAGGAACGTTGATTTGCGGTACACCGAACCACCGGCAATTGCGCCGACCAGATGACCAAACAGCCCGGTAGCCACTTCGTTGGCGAAAATAACCGGGGCTTTCATGGTGGAGAGCTTGCGCGGCTCCAAGCGAGAGAGGGTGCGACGCGCGCACTCTTCACCGACCCACTCCGGCGATTTCAGATCGTCCAGCGCGCGGCCAATGGTGTAGGCGTAGTCGCGTTCCATATCGCCGTTCACTTCGGCAATGACGCAGCTCGACAGTGAATGGCGCGTGGAGCAGTAGCTTTGCAGCATGCCGTGGCTGTTGCCGAAAACTTTGATGCCGTAGTGGCTGTTAAAGCTGCCGCCTTCGGTATTGGTGATGCGCTTATCTGCCTTCAGCGACGCCTGTTCGGCGCGAGCGGCCAGTTCAATGGCCTCATCCGGGGTCACTTCCGCCGGGTGGAACAGGTCAAGATCCGGGGCATCAAAGGCCAGCAGATCTTTATCCGCCACGCCCGCGCAAGGATCCGGCGAGGTATAACGGGCGATATCCAGCGCGGCCTGCACGGTGCGGGCAATGGCATCTGGGCTAAGGTCCGTGGAGGAGGCGCTCCCTTTCTGGTTCTGGTGATAGACGGTGATCCCCAGCGCCCCATCGCTATTAAATTCGACGTTTTCGACTTCACCGTAACGGGTGCTAACGCCAATACCGGTGGTCTTACTCACCGCGACTTCCGCACCATCTGATTTGCTGGCCGCCAGCTCTAGCGCCATCGAGACCGCTTTTTCCAGCGCAATACGCTGTTGTGCAACTTGTGTGATCACTTTCATCGTCAAAGCCATAATCTGAGGTAAAGTTAAATGAAGTCTAACAGAGAACCCTTTCTCAGTATGCGTTCAAGCTGTTAGTATTAGCCTCTTTTTTAAGGAGCCTGAAATGACAAAGCAGCCCGAAGACTGGCTCGACGAAGTCCCCGGTGATGATATCGAGGAAGAAGACGATGAAATTATCTGGGTCAGTAAGAGTGAAATTAAACGTGATGCTGAAGAGCTGAAAAAGCTTGGCGCAGAACTGGTTGCCCTGGGTAAAAATGCCCTGGATAAAATTCCGCTGGATGCCGACCTGCGCGCCGCCATTGAACTGGCGCAGCGTATTAAGATGGAAGGCCGCCGCCGCCAGCTGCAGCTGATCGGTAAAATGCTGCGTCAACGCGACGTAGAACCTTTCCGTCAGGCGCTGGATAAGCTGAAGAACCGTCACAACCAGCAGGTTGTCCTGTTCCATAAGCTGGAAATGCTGCGCGATCGCTTGATTGAAGGTAGCAACGACGCGATTGAAGACGTGATAAACCTGTGGCCTGACGCCGACCGTCAGCAGCTGCGTTCACTGGTTCGCAACGCTAAGAAAGAGAAAGAAGGCAACAAGCCGCCGAAATCCGCCCGTCAGATTTACCAGTATCTGCGTGAGCTGGCTGAAAACCAGGATTAAGTCTCTGTAAAATGCCCTCCGCTGTGAGGGTATTTTTTTATCCTCGTTAACGTGCTCGGGGCTGCCTGATGGCGCTTTGCTTATCAGGCCTCCGCGTCTTTTACACCATGACAATGGTGCATAAATCCTCATTAAACCGCTGGTACTGCGCTTCATCTATCGGCTGCGGGTAGCTCAGGACGATCAATTCATGGTCGGCGATCCCTGCGTGATAGGTCGGGTGCGCGTGCGCCCATGGATTAGCGAAGAAGCCCATCCCTTCATAAAAACGCAGACGTTTGTGCGCAATCTCGGTAGTCAGCGGGTCGATTTCCAGAATGGTTTTTGGCGCACGCGCCAGAATTTTCCCCAGCAGGCGCTTGCCGTAGCCTTGTGAGCGCAGGCCGCTGTCAATCGCAATGTGTTCGATATAGGTATAGCCTTCAAACGCCCACGTGCCGCTCATCCCGATGAACTGTTCACCGTCAAACCATGCTTCCAGCGCGAAGTGCGGGTCGTTTAGCGCGCGCTGTTTGGCGGGAAGTTCGCGTTGTTCATGCCAGGGGAAGGCTTGCGCGTAGAGCGTATCCAGCGGGGGAAACAGAGGTGAGTCGGTGGAGGTGATTTTCCTGGCGGTTAGCATTTGATGAGTACCGGTGTCATTCTGAATTTGAGTGATGGCCCCTCACCCCGGCCCTCTCCCCTGAGGGGCGAGGGAGAAAACCGGATTGGTGCCAAGCGTAAACATCGCACCAAACGGTCCCCTCTCCCCTGTGGGGAGAGGGTTAGGGTGAGGGGGGAAAAAAGCGCAGCGATTTACTGCTGCGCCTTCTTCGCCAACCCATCCAGCAGTTTTTGATGAATACCACCAAACCCGCCGTTGCTCATCACCAGAATATGGTCGCCAGGTTCCGCGTTTTTAATCACCATATCTGCCAGGGTGTCAACGTCCGCGCTCCAGTGGGCTGGCTGCACGCAGGCTTCCGCCACTTCCGCTACCTGCCACGGAATATGCTGCGGTTGCAGCAGGAACACTTCATCAGCCCGGCCTAAAGACGGGGCCAGATCGTCTTTGCAGACGCCCATTTTCATGGTGTTAGAGCGAGGCTCCAGCACGGCGATGATTTTCGCTGTCCCGCCAACTTTACCGCGCAACGCCTGAAGCGTAGCGAGGATTGCCGTTGGGTGATGCGCGAAATCGTCATAGACGCAGACGCCGTTGGCTTCGCCGCGTAGCTCAAGGCGACGACGGGCGTTGATAAAGCCGCCCAGCGCATTGGCTGCATCAGCTGGCAGCACGCCCACGTGACGCGCGGCAGCAATCGCCATCAGGCCGTTGTGCATGTTGTGTTCGCCGACCAGGCCCCACTTCACTTCACCGACTTTTTCGCCATCGAGCAGCACTTCCCACTCGGAGGCGTCGGTGTTGAGTTTCTTCGCCTGCCAGTGGCCCTGTTCGCCCACCAGCTCCTGCTCGCTCCAGCAGCCCATCGCCATCACCTGTTTCAGGTTAGCGTCGTTCTCCGGCAGGATAATGCGGCCTTGCCCCGGCACGATACGCACCAGGTGGTGGAACTGTTTCTGAATGGCTTTCAGATCGTCGAAGATATCCGCATGATCGAACTCAAGATTATTGAGCACCAGCGTGCGCGGGCAGTAATGGACGAATTTGGAGCGCTTATCAAAGAAGGCGCAGTCGTATTCATCGGCTTCAATCACAAAGAATGGGCTGTCGCCCAGACGTGCGGAAACATCAAAGTTACCCGGCAGACCGCCGATAACAAAGCCCGGCTTGTAGCCGCATGCTTCAAGGATCCAGGTCGCCATGCCCGCGGTGGTGGTTTTACCGTGCGTACCGGCAATCGCCACGACCCAGCGGTCGCGCAGCACGAAATCATGCAGCCATTGCGGGCCGGACATGTACGGAATGTTTTTCTCCAGCACCGCTTCAACACACGGATTACCGCGCGTCATAGCGTTACCGATGATCACCAGATCCGGCTGAGGGTCAAGCTGACTTGCGTCATAACCTTGAATTAAATCAATACCTTGCTTTTCAAGCAGCGTGCTCATCGGGGGATACACATTGGCATCCGAACCCGTGACTTCGTGACCCAACGAACGGGCCAGCATTGCCAGGCCGCCCATGAAGGTGCCGCAAATACCCAAAATATGAATGCGCATACGTTACAGTCCTTTTTTAATCTGCCTCGCATTTTACCCATATGTTTACCGCCAGAGAAATGCATTTCAGGATATTCCGTAGTTTGCTGGCGCGATTCACCTGTGCGTATTTTTTTTATTCTTTGTTAAGATTGTTGCAGTCGTTTTACTCAACATCCACTGTCAGGGAAAGTGTTATGAAAACGTTAGGTGAATTTATTGTCGAAAAGCAGCATGAGTTCTCTCATGCGACCGGTGAGCTTACCGCTTTGCTGTCGGCAATAAAGTTAGGTGCCAAGATCATCCACCGCGATATCAATAAGGCCGGTCTGGTCGATATCCTGGGTGCCAGCGGCGCAGAAAACGTACAGGGAGAAGTACAGCAAAAGCTCGATCTCTTCGCGAACGAGAAACTGAAAGCCGCACTGCGCGCTCGTGACATCGTCGCCGGTATCGCTTCTGAAGAAGAGGACGAAATCGTCGTCTTTGACGGCTGCGAACACGCGAAATACGTGGTCTTGATGGATCCGCTGGATGGCTCATCTAATATCGACGTTAACGTTTCAGTCGGCACAATCTTCTCTATCTACCGCCGCGTGACTCCGGTGGGCACGCCGGTGACTGAGGAAGATTTCCTCCAGCCGGGTAACCGTCAGGTTGCCGCCGGTTATGTGGTTTACGGTTCTTCAACCATGCTGGTCTACACCACCGGCTGCGGCGTTCACGCCTTTACCTACGACCCTTCTCTGGGTGTGTTCTGCTTGAGCCAGGAGCGTATGCGCTTCCCGGAACGCGGCAACACGTACTCCATCAACGAAGGTAACTACATCAAATTCCCGAACGGAGTGAAGAAGTACATCAAGTTCTGTCAGGAAGAAGATGCCAATACGCAGCGCCCGTATACTTCGCGCTACATTGGTTCTCTGGTGGCAGATTTCCACCGCAACCTGCTAAAAGGCGGGATCTACCTGTACCCAAGCACGGCAAGCCACCCGGATGGGAAGCTGCGTTTGCTGTATGAGTGCAACCCGATGGCGTTCCTCGCGGAACAGGCTGGCGGTAAGGCCAGCGATGGGAAGGAGCGTATTCTGGATATTCAGCCGGAAACGCTGCACCAGCGTCGTTCGTTCTTCGTCGGCAACAACCATATGGTTGAAGACGTTGAGCGGATGATTCGTGAGTACCCGGACGCGTAATACGTTTAGAGTTGGGTGTATTCCCCCTCACCCTAACCCTCTCCCCATGGGGGAGAGGGGACCGATCGGTGCGGTTTTTACCGTCAGTTGTAGGCCGGATAAGCGAAGCGCCATCCGGCACGATGCGGTGTTATTGCCGGATGGCGGCGTAAACGCCTTATCCGGCCTACAAATCATAACCCGGTTACGATACCTGCAACCGGAACGACGCCATCGCTGATGCCAGCGCCTGCGACTGTTCTTCCAGTGAGCGCGTCGCTGCCGACGACTGCTGTACCAGCGCTGCATTCTGCTGCGCAGTTTCATCCATCTGACTCACCGCAATATTCACCTGCTCAATGCCGCGACTCTGCTCCAGTGACGCGCTGGCTATCTCCCGCATCAATTTGGTCATCCGCATCACTTCACTGGCGATCTCATCCATCGTTTCCCCCGCCTGCTGCGCCAGGTCGCTGCCTTCATTGACGTGCGTTTGCGAAGCGGAAATCAGCTGACGGATCTCTTTTGCGGCATCGGCGCTGCGGCTGGCCAGGTTACGCACCTCGCCTGCCACCACCGCAAAGCCGCGCCCCTGCTCGCCCGCGCGCGCCGCTTCTACCGAGGCGTTCAGCGCCAGAATGTTGGTCTGGAAGGCAATGCCGTCAATCACACCTAGAATATCGGCAATGCGGTTGGCGCTACCGGAAATATCCTGCATTTTTTCAATCACGTAGCAGACCATTTCACTGCCACGGTCGGCGGTGTCGGAGACCTCTTTCGCCAGCTTGTGCGCCTGATCGGCGTTGTCGGCATTCTGCTTCACGGTAGCGGTGAGCTGTTCCATGCTCGCTGCGGTTTGCTCAAGCGAGGTGGCCGTCGACTCGGTACGCTGCGCCAGATGGTTATTGCCCGCCGTCAGCTCACGGCTGCCAACATCAATCTGTGAACTGGCATCGCGCACGCGCATCACCGAGTTCATCATCGACTCACGCATACCCTCAATGGCGATATTCAGACGCTTAATTTCCGCGCTGCCCGCGGCAAGCGGCGTTCGGGTTAAATCACCGGCGGCCACCTGTTCGAGTTGACCGATGGCTGCCGCCAGCGGTTTTAGCAACAAATGCCGCAGTTGAAGCCAGCCCAGAGTGATAGCGCCCAGGGTCAGAGCAATCGCCATAATCATCAGCACAAGCACACGATTTTTGGTGCTGTGTACCGCCGCAATTTCAATCTGACCACGGGACTTGCCCCAGCCCTGGAACGCCTGGATCGCGTTATCAAACTGGCGGGATACGGGGATCATGGTTTTTTCCAGCAGATCGTAATAGCCGTCGACGTTTTGCTGCTCAAGCGACGCCAGCATTGGTTTGATCCCCTGCGCGTTGTAGATCTGGTAGCTTTTCGCCACCTCCGCCATCAGCTTCGCCCCGTCGGCATCGTCTATCGGCGATTGACTGACGGTCGCCATGATCTTTTGTGCCTGCGCCGCTTCACCATTGAGCTGTTTGACCGCTTTTGCCGCATCGTCCAGCATGCCAATTTCCATCAGTCGCACCGCCTGGCTCGCTTCGTTACGGGCTCGCAGCAACAGCGTATAGCCCTCGTTGAGTTGCGCCATCTGGTCACTTTGCAGGTGGTCAATGCGCTGTAATGACGAGGAGCTTTGGGTGAGAGCGTAAATGCCAATGCCGCTGACCAGAATCAGCAACAGGGTCATCACGGCGAGCAGGGAAAGCAGGCCGGTACGGATAGAAAGCGTTTTTAGCATCATAATGTTGTCCGGTAGCAGGGGTACGTTTGGCGTAAAAGAAAAGTATCGGCTGCTACCGGAAAAGCTTTAGCGTTTCAGTATGTTAGTTCTTTGTAACTTCGACGCTAACGCGCGTGACCGCCGCATTCTGCCGGTTCTCCCACAGTACGGTCAGGCCACGCTGGAGGGCGATAAAAATAAACAGCAGAATGCCGATGGCGATTTTCGTCCACCACGAGCTTAACGTACCGTCAAAGTTGATATAGGTCTGAATCAGCCCCTGAATACCCACGCCGAACAGCGTGCCAAGAACCGTTCCTACGCCGCCGCTGAGCAGCGTGCCGCCAATCACCACCGACGCAATCGCATCCAGCTCGACCCCTACCCCTGCCAATGCGTAACCCGCCTGGGTATAAATCGAGAAAACGATCCCCGCAAGCGTCGCCAGCCCGGTCGACAGCATATAAATGCGCACAATGGTGCTGCGGGTCGGAATGCCCATCAGATTCGCCGAGGTGGCGTTGCCGCCGATGGCATAGACCTGGTTGCCAAAGCGCGTGCGGTGAGCGAGGAAAATCCCGAGGATTACCACCAGCAGCATCAGTAGACCCATCGCACTCAGGCGTCCCCCGCCGGGGATCGTCCACGCCAGCCCGGAGAGCGTGTCGTAAACCGGATGATCGATAGGAATCGACTCTTCAGACACCAGATAGCTCACGCCGCGCAGGAAGAACATTCCGGCGAGCGTAATGATAAAGGCGGGGATCTTTAACGCATCAATCAGCCAGCCCATAAAGGCGCCAAAAGCGCAGCCCATCACCAGCACCAGCGGAAAAGCCACCAGCGGCGACAATCCCCAAAAGCCGATCGCCTTGGCGAGGAATACGCCGGTAAACGCGATCACCGAACCGACGGAGAGATCGATACCGCCGGAGAGGATCACAAAGGTCATTCCCACCGCGACGATCCCCAGAAACGCGTTATCGGTCAATATATTGCAGATAACGCGGGTGGAGGCGAAGCCGGGAAACCGGGTCAGGCAGTAGAGATAGCCGAGCACAAACACGCCCAGCGTAATCATCAGCGGTAAATTACGTTTTATCATGGCCCCGTATCCTTTTCAGAATCTCAATAAAGCGCGATGACTGAACGATCAGCACGCACATCACCACCACCGCTTTCACCACCTGGTTAAGTTCCGGCGGGAAGCCGGAGAGTAAAATCCCGGTGTTCATGCCCTGAATAATCAGCGCGCCGACCACCGACAGCAGCAGGTTAAAGCGCCCGCCCATCAGCGAGCCGCCGCCAATCACCACCGCCAGAATGGCGTCCAGCTCCAGCCACAGCCCGGCGTTGTTGGCGTCGGCACCACGGATATCCGCCGCGACGATGATCCCGGCTATCGCCGCGCACACGCCGCTCAGCACGTAGGCCAGCATCACCACGATGCGGGTATTTACCCCGGCATTTTTCGCCGCGCGGATGTTAATCCCCACCGCTTCAATAAACATGCCGAGGGCGGTTTTACGCGCCACCAGCCAGAAGATAACGAGGGTGACCAGCGCAATAATCACCGGCGTCGGAAACAGCAACAATTTGCCGCTGCCAAGCCACGCCAACGACGGCGAATCGAAGGTAACGATTTGCCCGGAGGTAATGAGCTGCGCCACGCCGCGCCCCGCCACCATAAGAATAAGCGTTGCCACGAAGGGCTGGATTTTCAAAATAGCGACGAGGATGCCGTTCCACAGCCCGGCGAGCACGCCGGAAGCCAGCGCCGCCAGCAGGACAATCGGCAGACTATGTCCGGCAACGGTCATTGAGGCCGCGGTGGCACCGGCAATCGCCATCACCGCGCCGACGGACAAATCGATACCGCCGGTGGCAATCACCAGCGTCATGCCAATCGCCAGCAGCGCAACCGGGGCCGCACGGTTAAGGATGTCGATAGGGCTGCCGAACAGACGGCCATCCTGGAGCGTTATCTGGAAGAAGTGCGGCGCTACCAGGCTATCTACCAGCAGCACCAGAATTAAGGCCGCGATTTGCGGCATCCCCGGTGGCCAGCGAAAACGCCGCCCGGATGGCTTGGTTTGGGGAACGGATCGGGGCATCACGGTTAACTCCTTAGGCCGCAATAGCGTTCATAATGGCGGGAACGGAAAGCGCATCCAGCGGGATCTCAGCTATCTGCTGACGGTCACGCAAGATGATCACCCGATCCGCGTAGCCCACCAGCTCTTCGAGTTCCGACGAGATAACCAATAACGCCAGGCCGTCCGCGCATAGGGTTTCGATCAAACGAATGATCTCCGCGTGTGCGCCGACGTCGATCCCGCGCGTCGGTTCATCGAGGATCAGGAACTGCGGACGCGTCAACAGCCAGCGCGAGAGCAGCACCTTCTGCTGATTACCGCCGGAGAGAAACTCCACCGGCTGTTCGGCGCTGGGGGTGCGGATCCCCAACTGGCGGATAAAGCGCTCGGCAATATCGTTCTGTTCTTTACGCGGGATCGGCCGCAGCCAGCCGCGCTGCGCCTGCAAGGCGAGGATGATATTTTCACGGACGGAGGCAGCGGCAATAATGCCGTCGGTTTTGCGATCCTCTGGGCAAAAACCGATCCCCAGACACGAGGCCTGATGCGGCGATCGCAGGGTTTGCGGTTTGCCTTTGATCGTCGCCTGCCCGCTGTCGGCGGGGCGAATGCCGAAGATCACCTCGGCGGTTTCGGTACGCCCGGATCCTAACAGCCCAGCCAGTCCTACGATCTCACCGGGGCGGACGTGGAGATCAAACGGTGCGATGGTGCCTTTTTTGCCGTAGCCTTCAAACGAGGCCACCGGTTTGTCACTCAGCAAGGTTCGTCCGGCGCGCTGGAGCGCCTGATGTTCCAGCTCGCGGCCAAGCATCATTTTCACCAGCTCGATCTGCGGCAGTTCGCGAGTCTCCCGGCAGCCGACAAAGCTGCCGTTGCGCAGGACGGTGATCCTGTCGCTGACGGCGTAGACCTGATCGAGAAAGTGAGTTACGAAGATCAGGCTGACGCCTTGATCGCGCAGTTGCCGCATCAGGGTAAACAGCATTTCCACCTCTTTGGTATCGAGGCTGGCGGTGGGTTCATCAAGGATCAGCACTTTGGCTGAGAGATCGATTGCCCGGCAGATAGCGACGATCTGCTGCATCGCTACCGAAAAACGGTTTAGCGGTTCGCGGACGTCGAGGGAGAAACCGTAGGAGGCCATCAGTGCGGTGGCGCGTTTTTCCATCTCTTTGCGGCGCAGGAAACCAAAGCGTTTGGGCTCGCGACCGATAAACAGGTTATCCGCCACCGACATGTTCGGCAGCAGGTTCACTTCCTGGTACACCGTGCCAATCCCCAATTGCTGGGCATGGGCGGTGTTTTTTGGGTTGATGGGTTGGCCTTCGAGCCAGATAGTGCCGCTGTTGGCGTGGTAGACGCCGGTCAGGGCTTTAATCAGCGTGGATTTCCCGGCACCGTTTTCGCCCAGTAGCGCCATGATTTCGCCGCGTCGCAGGCTGAAATTGACGTTATCCAGCGCTTTGACGCCGGGGAAGTACTGGTAGAGTCCCTCGGTACGGAGGATTTCTGGGTTGGTTTCAGTGGTCATGGTGCTCTCCCCCTCACCCTGTAGGCTGGATAAGGTGCGTCAGCACCGCCATCCGGCTTCGCATTGCCTGATGGCGCTTCGCTTATCAGGCCTACGGTGGGTCAGGTCTGATATGTAAAACACCCTCAGGCGGCGCAATATCTTAGTAACCCATATTTTTCTTCTTCTCTAACTCTTCTTTCGCCGTATCCGGCAGATAGAGCGTCGATTTCGTCAGGGTCACTTTCTCAGGCTCGGTGCCGTCTTTTTTGTATTTCTCCAGCGCATCAAACGCCGGGCCCGCCATGTTTGGCGTCAGTTCAACGCTGGCGTTCGCATCCCCGGCAATCATCGCCTTGTATATGTCTGGCACGCCGTCAATCGAACCGGTCAGGATATCTTTACCCGGCTTCAGACCCGCTTCTTTAATCGCCTGAATCGCGCCGATCGCCATGTCGTCGTTATGTGCGTAAACCATGCAGATGTTCTTGCCGTTGTTCTCGGCTTTGATAAAGCTCTCCATCACCTCTTTGCCTTTACTGCGGGTAAAGTCGCCGGACTGGGAGCGGATGATCTTGATATTGGAAGCTTTAGAGATGGCGTCAGCGAAGCCTTTCTTACGGTCAATCGCCACGCTCGCGCCTACCGTACCTTGCAGTTCAACCACGTTACACGGCTTGCCGTCGGCGGTTTTAATCAGCCATTCGCCGATAAGCTGGCCTTCCAGCACGTT
Organism: Kluyvera sp. NPDC087067; assembly: GCF_044745165.1. Taxonomy (NCBI): domain Bacteria; kingdom Pseudomonadati; phylum Pseudomonadota; class Gammaproteobacteria; order Enterobacterales; family Enterobacteriaceae; genus Kluyvera; species Kluyvera sp. NPDC087067. The sequence goes on from NZ_JBIUZS010000006.1 coordinate 99,968, forward strand.
GTTGGCGGTGACGGTAGTCATGTACAGCGACTTGTCTTTCACGTCGATTGAGCGGTCGAGCAGGAATACCGGAATTTTGGCCTCTTTGGCTTCTTTCAGTACCGGCTCCCAACCTGTCGCCACCACCGGCGCAATAAAGATGGCGTCTACGCCCTGCGCGATAAAGGAGCGAACCGCTTTAATCTGGTTTTCCTGTTTTTGCTGGCCATCGGCAATCTTCAGGGTGATGCCGCGTTTTTGGGCTTCCTGCTTAGCGACGTTGGTTTCAGCCGCGCGCCAGCCCGATTCAGAGCCGACCTGCGAAAATCCCACCGTTAATGGAGCAGCCATCACCATAGACGACATGGCTGCGGAAACTGCGGTGACGAGAAGTAAGCGCTTCCACATAGAGGTATCCTCATCGGGTTATCATTGGTTAAATATTCTTCAGCGGAAGAACTATAGACAATGGGTTATGTAACGGAATGAGTTACATCACACTTCAAAAAAGTAAATTTTTTGTTAACCGATGCGTTGCGAATGAGCTCAGCAAGGAGAAGGGGTCGCGCGCCCATTGAGCGCTATCGATTTTGTAGAAAAATGAAACCAGCAGCCGTCATTTTTTACCGTGATGTAAACGGTTTCATGATTTTATTCAGGATGCGGCTAAGTTTATGGATTTTTCTGCCGTAGGATGTGGCTGAAAAAGACGAGGGCGAAGGTGTGTGAGGTAAAACAGGCCAAGACTTTCGCGGCGAGTTGGCTATAATACCGGGCACTAGTTTGCCATACATTCTAAAGGAAACAGACATGAGCTTACTCAACGTCCCTGCGGGTAAAGATCTGCCGGAAGATATCTACGTTGTTATTGAAATCCCAGCAAACGCCGATCCTATCAAATACGAAGTCGACAAAGAGAGCGGCGCGCTGTTCGTTGACCGTTTCATGTCCACTGCGATGTTCTACCCATGCAACTACGGTTACATCAACCACACCCTGTCTCTGGACGGCGACCCGGTTGACGTTCTGGTCCCAACGCCATACCCGCTGGAGCCAGGTTCAGTGATTCGCTGCCGTCCAGTTGGCGTGCTGAAAATGACCGACGAATCTGGTGAAGATGCGAAGCTGGTTGCGGTTCCGCACACCAAGCTGAGCAAAGAATACGATCACATCAAAGATGTGAACGACCTGCCAGACCTGCTGAAAGCGCAGATCACCCACTTCTTCGAGCACTACAAAGACCTCGAAGCGGGTAAATGGGTTAAAGTTGACGGTTGGGACAACGCTGAAGCAGCGAAAGCTGAAATCATCGCTTCCTTCGAGCGCGCGAAGAAATAAGATTTCTTTTCGAGCTTTGCAAGACACCGCCTTCGGGCGGTGTTTTTGTTTGTGCGGTTCCCGGCGGCGCTGCGCTTGGCCGGGCTACAGGGGCTGTGGATTGACATCATGTAGGCCTGATAAGGCGTAGCCGCCATCAGGCATAACCGAGCACATTGCCGGATGGCGGCTGCGCCTTATCCGGCCTACCGAGGCGGTCACGCCGACCCCGGGGTGCTTCCCGGTATCCACAATACAAAAAAACAACGCCACCCGAAGGTGGCGTTGCCGTATTCAATACTGGTCTTTGTCCAACCAGTTGCCGCTTTCTATCAACTTCATCCCGTCAATTGGGCGCTGATAGACGTACATCCAGGCGCTACCATACGGCGTCTGGATGAGATGGCGAGCGTATTCCCCCGCCTTGGTGCGAAGCGCATCCAGCTCGGCAAGCGTCGAGGCGTCTATCCGATAAACCTCACCGTGTACTGTGCCATCTCCTGGCACGGCGCCTGGATAGTGGCCCAGGCTGTACAGCTGATAATCGGAAACGCTATGATCGCCCAGCCACTGAGCGTTGGTCATCCAGTGGCTGTTGCCTTGTTTGCGCCGTAAACTGCCGTACACAAATATTCGCATTGCTAAAACTCAAACTGATAGAGCAAATCGAGCGCCTGGTCTACGCCAGACACCGCTTCCAGATACAGCTTAGGCATCAGACGATAGCGTAACGTGAGCGTGGCTAAAGAGTCAAAGATCCCGACACCATATTTCACCTGTAGACCTGGCAATACGTAACCGCTGACCACCACCTGAGAGGAATCACCCACCCCTTGCGTATCTAAAGCCAGGTTACTTACGCCAAATGTCTCGCCGATTTTACCCACAACTTGACCACTTTGTGCAACCCCCATCCCAATAAGCATGGAAGTCATCGCCGCGCTGTCGCTCTGGCCGCTGTCCAGCCCCTGTCCACGGACAAGATAGGAAAGCGCTTCTTGCTGCGACATAGCAGGATCAGAGAAGACTTCAGCCTTAGGCTGATCGGCAGACCCCGTGACGCGAACACCGGCAATCACGTCGTTTTCGGTCGACTCTGGGTTACGAATAGCTTCGATGTTGAGCAGCGGCTGATCCGGCGGGCCGGAGAACAGCAGTTCGCCTTTACGCACAATCAAATCCTGGCCGTAGGCGTGGAAGCGCCCTTCAGGAATATTGATCTGCCCGTTCAGGCCCAGCCCCTGTTTATCCTGCGCCACTTTCAGGTCGCCGGTCAGGCGAGCCTTCAGGCCAAAGGCATCGATACGTACGTTGTTGCCGACGTGGATCATCAGGTTGCTGTTAATGGGAATCGCCGCCGATTTCGCTTCTTTCGGCTGGAGGTTCTCGTTTAGCATCACTTCATCGCTGGAAACGCCTACCGCGCTCTCAGGCACCTCTTTCACCACAATGCGCGCCCACGGCACATCTACGCTGCCATCGAGCGTGAACAGGCTTGGCGTGGCGTTAAATTCCACATCCGGTGAAACATCAAGACGCACCATCGGCGGCACGGTGATCCGTACCCGGCTGCCTTTCGCCGCAATACGCGCACGCCAGTTCTCAATTTGTCGCCAGTCCGCGTCACCGTTAAGGCTTATCTGCCCTTGTTGAGTGCGGATCTCCCCTTGCAGCGTGGAGCTGGCGCCGTTGAAGTTCATGGTTATCTGGCTTGGCTGCATGTCGAACGGCATAAAGTTACCGTCAACGTCGATACCGTTAAGCTGCAGCTGACCAAACATCAGCGGGCTTTGGACATCCCCGCCCAGTCGCAGATTCGCGTTGACCCTTCCCTCGGCCTTTTCACCGCGGGAGAAGATAGGGTTAATCATCGCCAGCGAGAAGTTGCGGATATTGACGTTACCGCCAAGATTACGCCGTCCCTGCGGGTCGGTGACCTGCACCTGTCCGTCCAGCTGGCCGTTATTGGTCAGACGGATAAGCCAGCCCAGCTCGGCGCGATTATTGTGCAGATCCGCATTGAGATTCAACGTGTCAAAAGCGACCGGCAGCGGTGCGTTGTTAACGATCTGCGTCACCTTCACATTGCGCCCGGAAAGGGAGACTTTACCTTGCGGCAGCCCCTCTTTGGTGGTGTCCCAGGTGACATCTGCATTTCCGCTAAACACGCCGCTGGCCTGAGTCTCTTCTGGCATAAACGGTTTTAGCATCGCCAGGTCGAAACGGTTGAGGTTAACCAACGCATGCCCCGCCGCACCCGCATCAATCGTCTGCGGGACGCACAGTTCAGCGTTCGGGTTCACCCAGCAGTGCGGTCCGATACTGATTTTCTGCTCGAGGTTGCGGTAGTCCAGCGCAACATCGCGGTTAACCGACCACGGCCCTACCGGCGTCTGGAAACGGGTATTGCTGAGCGCGCCTTTCCAGCGTTCTTCTTTACGATCAAAACTGCCCGACAGCGCCAGCTGCCCGGAAACCGGCTCGCCCTGCACCTGCAATTGCAGCGAGTGCTGTTTTTCGCTGCCTTTTGCCGACAGATGCACCAGGCCGATATTGACGCTCGGCTGCACAATGCGCTCCACGCGCACATCAAGATTCCCGGCAATCTGGTCGGTGGATTTCACATCGCCATCAACGCGTACCTGGCCTACCGACAGCTCCTGCCAGCGCAGGCCACGAGCGGTAATGTCTGCCAGCAGCTGCGGGGCATCCACGGTGCCGCGAATATGCACCAGCCCTTTAGCCGTACCGCCAAGACCCGGCAGCATATTGTCGAGTTTTGGGGCATCGATATTTGCGTCGAGATTGAGGTCTTTCACCCCCAGCTCGCCCTTAATATCGGCGGTGTTGTTGCCCAGCGCCACGTGCAGCCCCGGAATGGTCCACTGCAAGTAGCTATTACCGCGCAGCGAGCCGTCGACGTTTACCTTGTTCTGTTTCACGTTGCCGGTGATTTTCATCTCCGGCACGTTCATCTGCCAGCTGCCGCCGTACAGGCTGCCGTTGGTTTTAATCAACCCATCGATTTTTGAAGGCCAATCTGGCGCAACTTTCGCGGTATTAATGCCGCGCAACGCCAGCTCACCGCGCCAGCTTATCGCCTGCTGCCAGTCAAGCAGCGCGGTCAGCTCGGTTTTACCTTCCAGCGCCGCGACAGTGAGTTTATCCAGGTTCACCTGGCGCTCGTTGCCTTTGGCATCAATGGTAATATCCGCCGGCGGTACGCCCTCGCCCTTCACGCTAGTGCTAAACGAGAGGGTGTAGTCGGTCATCTTGCCGCCGAGTTTCAGCTTGAGATTATCGGCCTGGAACTGTTTTTCGCCGGTAAACGGCCAGTACAACTGCTTGCTGTCAATCGCGACATTAAACGGCAAACCGGCTTCGGCCAGCTGCGCCTGCGCCCGCAGGTTCATATCCACCTGGCCTGAGAGGTTCACGCCAACTTCAAGCTGCTTGCGCACGTCGCCGGTAATTTTCAGCTTCACCTTCTCGCCTTTCAGCGGGTCGATATTCAGGGTGCTGTTAAGCGTCATGTCGACCGGCCAGTCGTTGATGAGCTGCGCCGTTCCGCTGGCGTTAACCGTTCCCTGGCTGGAATCAATATCCAGCGTGTCGAGCTTCATGTTGCCGTCAATACTGCTGACCTTGAGCAGCATTTTATAGACCGTCAGATCGGTATCGCCGGTGATGCGCAGCTGTTCGCCGCTAAAGGATTGGATATTGAGATTCAGCGGCAGATGGACATCGGTCATCTCCGGCAACACCGGTTTAGAGAACAGCTCGGTCAGCGTCTCGCCCAGCGGCTTTTCCTGTGGCTGCGGGTTATTGATCTTCGGCTCAACCACCTCTTTTTGCGCCACCTCGGCAACCTTCGGCAGCGCTATCAGCAGCCCCTGCAATGAGGTTGGCGTCAGCGTCAGGTTTTTCTCCTGCCATTTAAGGCCGCTTGAGAAGTCCATTACCGACACCGTGGTGTCATCAATCTTGATATTGACGTTATTTAGCGCGACCCGGTTTAAGCTGATGGGATACGGCGTGGAAAGATTCAGCGGGCCGCTGTCCTCTTCTTCAACCTTCGCGGCAGGCGGCATTTTGCTGCTGTCGATAGCTACGTTAATATCACGCAGGGCTATGTCGTTGACGCACAAATTACTGTGCCACAGGCAGCTTAGGTTAACCGCCAGGTGAAATTCCCCGGCATCCACCGCCACGCCCGGCTGGGTGTAACGCACTTTTTTCAGCGTCAGATCGCGCCAACCGCCGGTCACCTGACCGATTTCCAGCCCCGGCACCCAGCGGTTCGCCGCATTAAACAACAGGTGTAATCCCGTGGTGGTGCCTATCAGGAAGCCAACGGCCCCCACCAGCACCACGAGGAAAAGTAAAACACCGAGGCTTATTTTCTTCCATAACGTCATAGTTCAGGCCCCAGACCGATATAAAACTGCAATCCATGTTCATCTTTGTCGCCGACAGGAACGGCGAAATCGAGCTTGATTGGCCCAACGGGAGACTGCCAGCGAACGCCCACGCCTGCGCCGGTTTTCCAGTCGCTTTGGCGGATATCGCTGACCGCTTCACCCCCATCAACAAACATCGCGCCCCACCACTTTCCGCTTACGTTGTACTGATATTCCAGCGAGCCGGTCGCCAGCTTCGACGCACCAATCAGCTTGCCTTTGGAATCTTCCGGGGCAATCGATTTGTATTTATAGCCGCGAATACTGCGGTCGCCACCGGCGAAGAAACGCAGGTCTGGCGGCACGCGGTCGAAGTCGCCGGTTTCAATCCAGCCAAGATTGCCGCGCATCACGAAACGATGGCGGTCATACAGAGTACGGATCCAGACGTTCTGAGCCTGGAAGACCGAGAAGTCGACATCCGAGCCCCAGGCGGTATTGGAGTAATCAATCGAGTAGCGCTGTGAATCGCCCCAGGTTGGCATCAGGCCGCCGCGCGAGCGGGTACGGCTGATGGAGACGCCAGGATAGAACAGCATGGTGGTATTGGTGACGTCAGCCTGCGTAAAGTGATCGAGACTCCAGCGCAGGTTAATCGCGCGCTGCCAGCCGCTGGAGAGGTCCCAGAAGCGTGATACGGCAAGCGTCGTGGAATCGGCCTTGGTATCGTTTAAATCGGTGCTTTTAAAGCCCCCCTGCACCAGATAATACTGCTCCAGCGGATTTTTCAGCAGCGGCATCTTATAGCTGAAATCAAGCTGCTGTTCGGGGGCTGAGACGCTGAGGCTCGTGGTCAGGCTGTGACCGTATGAGTTCACCCACGGTTTCTTCCATGAGCCTTTGACGCGAGGGCCGACATCGGTCGAGTAACCGCCCCCCAGCTCGACGGTGTTTTCGCTACGCGGCGACACCACGCCATGCAGCGGCAATACTTTGGTTTTGCGGGATTTATCAAACTCCGGCGCCACCACCACCGAATTAAACCAACCGGTAGCAGATAGCCGCCGGTTCAGTTCAGCCAGATCGCTCGACTGGTAATAGTCGCCTTTATGGAACGGCACCAGATGCTGTAAATACTCTTCGCGGATCTGTGAGCCTTCAAACGTGACGTCGCCAAACCGGTAGCGCTGGCCGCTGTCGTAGTCGATATCCCAGAAGGCCTGATGGCGGTCAAGCGAGATGCCAAGCTGGCTCTTTTTAAATTCGCTATCAAAATAACCTTTACGCAGCGCCACGCTGGTCAGGGAGCTTTTGAAATGGTCGTAATCGCCGTGATTGAGCACCGTTCCTATCTCTGGCCGGGTTTTCAGCAGCTTAAGATAATCACTGTCGTCACGGGCTCCGCCGCGCAGGATGACGTCGGTGCCGCCAATGCGCACCGGTTCACCCGGCGTCACTTTTGCCAACAGCACCTGGCGGCCTTTGGCTGGCGGTGGCTTGAGTTCGAAATCAATCGTCGGTTCGTAATAGCCCAGGGCTTTAAGTCCCTCGCGGATCGCATCGTCCACGCGCGCGCGAAAACGACGATCTGGCGTCACTTCGTCACCATCAATCGTCGAAAGCTGTGCCCTGACGTTCTTTTGTAGTTCGCCTGAGAGGCCTTCTACCTGTAGACGGATGTTTGCTGCACTGGCAACACCGCTGGTCAGCAGTAAGCTCACCAAACATAACTGGCGGATTTGTCGCAACATTTTCTCCTGAATATCCTTGTTTCCACCCCAAAATAGGAAACGAAAGTCCGCTCCGCGGTTGTGGCTGATTTTTGCCATTTTGCGCACTTACGGCGCACGGCTTATAACGCCCATTGAAAAAACCCACTCTTTGTCGGGTTGAAATAAAGACAGAGCCCCAAATTATTCTTATGTTTAAATCTAGACCTATTCGGCGTGGTTATTGTGTTAAAAGACACGCCAGGTTACAACCTTAACGAAAATTACTGTTTCCCGGAGATCAATCCTATGAGTCCAGTTGATAAAAAACACCTTGTATCTCAATCGGATGCATTGCCCGGAAGAAATACACCGATGCCAGTCGCCACGCTCAATGTTGTAACCGAACACTCAATGACGCACGTTCCTGAAGGAATGGAGGTCGCGATTTTCGCGATGGGTTGCTTCTGGGGGGTTGAACGCCTCTACTGGCAATTGCCCGGCGTTTACAGTACCGCGGCAGGCTATACCGGCGGCTTTACGCCGAATCCAACCTATCGGGAAGTGTGTTCCGGGGAGACCGGACACGCGGAAGCGGTGCGCGTGGTTTACGATCCCGCAGTAATAAGCTACGGCGACTTACTGAAAATTTTCTGGGAAAACCACGACCCGGCGCAGGGGATGCGTCAGGGCAACGATCATGGCACTCAGTACCGCTCCGCCCTCTATCCCACCACACCGGAGCAAGAGCAAGCGGCGCATGCCAGCCTGCAACAATTCCAGGAAGCGATGCGCGCGGCGGGTGACGTTCGCACGGTGACGACTGAAATCGAAGCCGCAAAACCGTTCTATTATGCAGAAGATGAGCACCAGCAGTATCTGCACAAAAATCCGTACGGCTACTGCGGTATCGGCGGAATTGGCGTTTGTCTGCCGCCACAGTTGCAGAATTAAACGTCGAGCGCCACGCGCGCCGCATGCCGCGTGGCGTTAGCGACCGACCCAAAGTCCATGACGTTCCCCTGCAATAAGAGATTGTAAACCGGCGATTGTGGCCGGTTTAGTCGCGTTTGCAGCAGATGCACCGCTTCAATCCCCAAATCGCGACACGGCACGCGAATGCCGGTAACCGGCATCGCCAGGCTGTGCTGCAGATTCCACGTAAAATCGGTGGTGATAAGGGAGATATCTTCCGGCACGCGTAGCCCATAGCGATGCAACACCCTCATCACCCCTTCCGTCATATTCGTGCTGTTAGGGAAGATAACATCCGGCCACTGCGCACGATCGTGCTCTTTGAGCCACTTATCCAGCGCCCGCTCCGCCTCCTGCGCCGTAAACCATTCAGTAACCAGTAAATCATGCTGAGGATTGAAGGGAACGTGGTAATAGCGATACGCCTCTTTAATGCCGTCCAGCCGGGCATACAGCGTTTCCCGACGCAGACAGGTCATCGTCAGCACGCGCCGATGACCTTGCTCAAAGAGATAGCGCATGGCGGTAAACCCAATCGCCCGGTGGTCGGGTGAAACGCAGTCCAGCGCCATATCCCTGTCGATAGAATTAATCAGCACACAGGGTTTATTCAGGGTGCTGGCAAGCTTGAGGATCGTCGGGTCGTCCGTGCCGATGATCACCACCGCATTGATGTTCTTCTGGTTGGCTTTTTCGAGGAATAATTTGACGTCGGCGCGCTGCTCTTCCAGCGCGCAGTGGCTAATCCAGACGTCATGCGGCGCGCTGGCTTCAGCGATGCCTTTCGTCACCTCCAGATAAAACGTATCGCCCCGCCCCTGGAATGTCCGCTCCGGGGCAAATACCGCGATACCGTTAATCAGCAGCCGTCCGTTTGCCAACGAGTCGAGCACGCCGAGCTGGCGAGCACATTTGACGATCGCTTCTCGCGCCTTGTCGCTGGTGTACGATTTGCCGCTCAGTACCCGGGAAACGGTGCTGATGGAGTAGCCAGTCCGGGCGGCTATTTCATCCATTTTTAGCTTACCTGGCATTGTGTGACCTCGCTCGCAATCATGTTTTGCAAATTTTTGCAGATGCAGTTGGCTGATTTTAAAACGCATTTTCATTTCCTTGCCCAGATTCCTTTCCCAGCTGCGAGCATTCTCACAAATTCCGTTTGTTCGTCATTCGCACCTTGCCTATTTTCAGACATCAGTCATTCCTATCACGTAAGGTGCAACATGGAAAAGGTGCGTTTTGGCATTATCGGCGTAGGTAATATCGGGACCGTTCACGCCCGTTACCTACTGGCGGGAACGGTGAAAGAAGCCTGCCTGACGGCAGTGTGCGACAACAATCTCGATAAGCATCCGGCCATTCGTCAGCTTGTTGGTGAAGAGGTCGAAATATTCAGCGACGCCGAAGCCATGCTTAAAAGTGGGCTGATTGATGCGGTGATCGTCTCCACGCCGCACTATGACCACCCGGGCCTGTCAATGCTGGCCATGCGCCACGGCATCCATACGCTATGCGAGAAACCGGCGGGCGTTTACACCGCGCAGGTGCGCGAGATGAACGAATTCGCCCGTGGCTGCAACGTGGTGTTTGGCATGATGTTTAACCAGCGCCCAAACCCGCTGTATCAGAAAGTGAAAGATCTGATCGACAGCGGCGAACTGGGCGAGCTGCGCCGTTCTAACTGGATTATCACCAACTGGTATCGCTCACAAAGCTATTACAACTCCGGCGGCTGGCGCGCGACCTGGAAAGGCGAAGGCGGCGGCGTGCTGTTAAACCAGGATCCGCACCAGCTTGACCTGTGGCAGTGGCTGGTTGGGATGCCGGTACGCATCCGCGCCTTCTGCCAGGAAGGGAAGCATCGCCAGATTGAAGTGGAAAACGAAGTCACCGCATACGCTGAATACGCCAATGGCGCGACCGGCGTGTTTATCACCACCACCGCCGAAGCACCGGGCACCAATCGTCTGGAGATCGCAGGCGATCGCGGCAAAGTCGTGGTCGAAGACGGCAAGTTACGCTTCTGGCGACTGCGCGAATCCGAAACCGAGTTTAACGCCCGCTGGCAAAACGGTTTTGGCGAGCCTGAGTGCTGGGAGGTGACCATTCCGGTTGCGCCTGAATCCAGCGAACATCACGTGGTCACCGCCAATTTTGCCGCCGCCGTACTCCACGGCACACCGCTTATCGCCCCCGGTACCGATGGCATTCATGGCCTGACGCTCTCCAACGCTATGCACCTCTCTACCTGGACCGACGACTGGGTCGACCTGCCGTTTGACGAAGCGTTGTTTAAAAAATTACTCGACGAGCGCATCGCGCACTCGGTGGAAAAACAGGTTGAAAGCAAAACGCTGGATGCTTCCGGCACCTGGTAAACCGCAGCAGGAGAAACACATGTTACGCATTGCCATTGTGGGTACGGGGAATATCTCCCATAACCATATTCAGGGATATCAAGAATTTGCCGAACGCTGCCAGATTGTCGCGTTGGTCGATATCTATCCCGAAAAAGCACAAGAGAAAAAAGAGCGTTACGGGCTGACGGAAGCAACCGTATTTAGCAGCCATCAGGCGATGCTGGAGTCCGGTCTCGAGGTCGATATCGTTGATGTCTGCACCCCGCCGTATGTTCATGCTGAAATCAGTATCGATGCCCTTAACGCCGGGAAGCATGTGCTGTGCGAAAAACCGATGGCGGCGTCGCTTGAAGAGTGCGATGCGATGATCGCCGCCCAGCGCGCCAGCGGCAAAATCCTCTCAATTATCGCCCAGAACCGCTTTACCGATGCTTTCTGGCGCTTAAAGCAGGTGGTCGATTCCGGTGAGCTGGGCAAAATCTGCCACGCCCAGGTGGATTCATTCTGGTGGCGCGGTCACTGCTATTACGATTTGTGGTGGCGCGGAACCTGGGAGAAAGAGGGCGGCGGCTGCACCCTCAATCATGCGGTTCACCATATCGACGCCATTCAATGGATGCTCGGCTTCCCGACGGAAGTGGTGGCAATGATGACCAACGTCGCCCACGACAATGCCGAAGTGGAAGACCTCTCCGCCGCTATTTTCCGCTACAGCAGCGGCGCGCTAACGCAATTAACCGCCTCGGTGGTGCATCACGGTGAAGATCAGAAGATCGTTATTCAGGGTGAAAAGGCCCGAATTTCCGCGCCGTGGGACATGTGGGCCAGCGTTTCTGCCGACAACGGCTTCCCGCAAGAACAGCATGATGATGAGCGCGAGGCGCGCCTCGATGCCTTGTTCCGTAATACGCCAAAGCTGAAATATACCCTGCATACCGGACAGATCAACGATCTGCTCAACGCGGTTGAACAGCAAGGCGCACCGTTGATTGACGGCGTGCAGGGTAAGCGCTCACTAGAGCTGATTACCGCGATTTATCAATCCTCGATAACCGGACGGGTGGTCACCCTTCCCGTCAACCCGGATGAGCCCTGGTATAAAACCGGTGGCCTGGTTTCCCTCGCCCCACACTTTTATGAGAAAGCCGCGTCGGTAGAAAACTTCAATGAAGTGGGCGCAATTCCGTTGGGTAAAGATTTGGACAAAGGAGCATAAACATGAGCATCAAAGACGGTATGAACTACGCCCCGGTGGGCAAACCACAGCCGGTTGTTGGCGCAGGTGAATTTGTCATTGCCGCCGCAGCATTAGATCACGGCCATATTTATGGCATGTGCAACGGCCTGATTGAAGCCGGTGCCACGCTGAAATGGGTTTATGATCCTGACCCGGCGAAAGTCGATAAATTCGTCCAGCAGTACCCGCAGGTACAGATTGCCCCAACGCTTGAAACCATCTTAAACGACAGTAGCGTGCATCTGGTCGCCGGTGCCGCAATCCCCTCTGAGCGCTGCGCCCTGGGGCTTAAAGTCATGGACGCGGGCAAAGACTATTTCACCGACAAAGCACCGTTAACCACTCTGGCACAGCTCGACGCGGCTAAGCAGAAAGTGGCGCAAACCGGACGCAAATATGCGGTCTACTACAGTGAACGTCTGCACGTGGAAAGCGCGGTGTTTGCCGGTCAACTGGTGCAACAGGGCGCGATTGGTCGCGTGATGCAGACGCTGGGCGTCGGCCCGCACCGCGAAGGCGAAGGCCGCCCGGATTGGTTCTACGAGAAGGAATTTTTCGGCGGCATCCTGTGCGATATCGGCAGCCATCAGATTGAACAGTTCCTGTTTTACACCGGCAACAGCGATGCTCGCGTGGTGGCAAGCCAGGTGCGTAACGTCAACCACCCCGAGTATCCGCAGTTTGAAGACTTTGGCGATGCAATGCTGGCCGGGGAAAACGGCGCAACCGGCTACTTCCGCTGCGACTGGTTCACGCCTGATGGCTTGTCCAGTTGGGGCGACGGTCGTCTGACGCTCTTAGGCACCGACGGCTATATCGAAATCCGCAAATACGTCGATATCACGCGCGGCGAGCAGGACGTGGTTTATCTGGTCAACAAAGAGGGCGAATTCCGCTATCCCGTTGCCGGACAGGTCGGTTTCCCGTATTTCGGCCAGTTGATTCTGGACTGCCTGAATCGCACCGAAAATGCGATGACCCAGGAACATACCTTTAAAGCCGCCGAGCTGTGCGTGAAAGCACAAATGCTGGCGAACGCCGTGGCGTAACGGGAGGCGGTGATGAAAACACGTCATGTGGCGATTATCGGCGGCGGCGCTATCCACACCTGTCATGTGGAAGCACTGCGCCACCTTCCGAATGTGGCCCTGCGCGCCCTTGTCGATATTGATGGCGATAAGGGAAGCCGGTTGGCAGCAACTTACGGCTGCCAGTTTTACCAGGATTACCGCGAGATGCTGCTCGATGACACCATTGACGTGGTACACATCTGCACGCCGCACTACCTGCATAAGCCGATGATCCTGGCAGCGCTCGCTGCGGGCAAACAGGTGTTCTGTGAAAAACCGATGGTGATGAACCCGCAGGAGGTGGCGGAGATTCAGACCGCAGCCGATGCTGCCGGGCGTCATGTTGGGATCTGTTATCAAAACCGCCTCAACCCGACCAGCCTGGCTATCCAGCGCTGTATTGAGGCGGGGTCGCTTGGCAGCATGCGCGCGATTAAAGCCGTGCTCACCTGGTCACGTGGGGGCAGCTATTACAGCGCCAGTCCGTGGCGCGGCAGTTTCATCACTGAAGGTGGCAGCCTGCTGATTAATCAGGCTATCCATACGCTGGATCTCATGCAGTGGTTTGGCGAAGGCGTCAGCCGCTTAAAAGGGGTGGTAGATAGCACTTTGCTGGAAGATGAGATTGAGACTGAAGATAGCGCCATGGCGACAATGAGCTTTAACAACGGCGCTCGCGGATTATTTTATGCCAGCAACTGTTATGCCAGCGATTCACCGCTGCTGCTGGAGCTGGAGTTTGAGCACGGAACGCTGCGCCTTTCGGACAACGCGCTGTGGCAAATTTGTGGCGATGAGCACACAAAACTGGCCAGCGACGCGTCACCGGATGGGGTCGGCAAAAGCTACTGGGGTATCGGCCATCAACAGGCGATTCACCATTTTTATCAAGGACTCGACAATAATAATTCCGAAAATTATTGCGGAATTCATGAGGCGGCAAAATCATTACGGATAGTTAATGCTATTTACCAATCGTCACTATTGAGGAAATGGGTGAATATAATAGAGTGATCGTCATCCACTATTTCCTGCTGTCAATAATATAAGGTGCAGAGGTAACTCTGCACTGAAACACCCTACCAGTACAGGAATAATAATATTATGGTAAAACCAACCGAACGCCGCGTTGGCTATGGTATCGCTATAGGCTACGGCGTAACCGATCTTTTCGGCGGCGGCGCCTTTGCCGTTATAGGAACATGGCTTTTATTTTTTTACACCACCTATTGTGGTTTAACCGTATTAGAAGCCGGGTCAATATTTGCTATCGCTCGTATTATTGATGCGATATTAAGTCCGGTTATGGGCTATATCACCGATAACTTCGGTAATACCTGGCTTGGGCGTAAATTTGGCCGCCGCCGTTTCTTCTTGTTGATAAGCTCACCGCTGATGTTCCTCTACGCGCTGGTGTGGATTACCGACATGAATTACTGGTATTACCTGGGAACCTATCTGTCGATTGAGCTGCTCTCCGCCATGGTGCTGGTGCCGTGGGAAACGCTGGCCGCAGAGATGACTAACCGTTTTAGTGAGCGTACACGGTTGTCCGGGGTGCGGATGATGTGCTCGTCGCTCGGTGGTTTTCTGGCGGTCTCCGTGCCGGGAATCATTATGCAATTTACCGGCAAAGATAACTCGTTTACTTATACCCTCACCGGTCTGGTTTTTGCAGTGATTTATTGCATCGCGGTATTTACCACCTGGGCCTGTACATGGGAAGCCAAAGATGTTCGCGAGGAATACGAATTCCAACCTGAGAATCAGCGCAGTAGCGGTCTTTTAAATCATTTAAAATATCTGGTTCTCGATCTTATCTCTTCATTCAAGATAAAAATATTTCGTCAGCATATTCTGATTTATATCTGCTCATTCACCGCTATGGATGTGTTTGGTTCAGTATTTGCCTATTACGTGGTGTACGCATTACATCATGATACTGATATGGTTTCCGGGTTATTAAGCATTGCCGCCTTTGTTTCTATTCCCGGCACCTTCGGTTTTATGATACTGATGAATAAGTTTAATCTCACGCCATCGGGCGCATTAAGGCTCTCTTATGGCAGTATTTTTGTGGTGCTGGCGTTCCTGTTTATCGCCTATATCGGCAACCTACAGGTGCCAACGCTGCTGTTCTCCGCGGTCTTTGTCCTGTTAGGGTTAGCCAAAGCCGGGCTGTACTATATTCCCTGGAACATCTACAGCTTTATCCCGGACGTCGATGAGATTGTCACCCGCCAACGTCGCGAAGGCATTTTTGCCGGTGTGATGGTCTTAACGCGCAAAAGCACCGTGGCGCTTGCGATCATGCTGATTGGCATCGTGCTCGAGGAAAGCGGCTTTGTGAAAGGCGGCGGTACGCAGCCTGCCAGCGCCCTGCACGCCATTATTGGCCTGATGGTATTTGCCACTGCCGCGCTGCTGGCGGTGAGCTTCTATATTACTTACCGCTTCAAGCTCACGCAGAAAACCCACAGTCTGTTGGTTAAGGAAGTGGCGCGCCGTAAGCTTGGTGGCAATTCGGAAGACTGCGACCAGGAGACTCGCGAGGTGATTCTGGCGCTGACCGGCTACCCATACGATAAGGTTTGGGATGCGGCTCCAGCAGGCAAAGTGAAGGAGAGGCCGCTGGCGACAAACGGTTAACCTCTGGCAGCTTTACAGTCCCTTACGCTATACTACCTTCTGAAAATGCCGGCCCCTCTTCTTCGGGCCGGTTTTCAATGTGTATTTCACACAGATTTATCAACTTCCCCTTCCGAGGATCTGGCCAGACGGGCCGGATAAGATATGTTAAACAGTATACTCATCATACTTTGCCTGATCGCAGTAAGTGCGTTCTTCTCAATCTCTGAGATTTCACTTGCCGCATCGCGCAAAATTAAACTGAAACTGCTTGCCGATGAAGGCAACGTCAACGCCCAACGTGTTCTAAAAATGCAGGAAAACCCCGGGATGTTCTTTACCGTGGTGCAGATTGGCCTGAATGCCGTCGCCATTCTCGGCGGTATCGTCGGCGACGCCGCTTTTTCTCCCGCATTCCACTCCTTGTTCTCTCAATATTTGTCTGCCGAACTCTCCGAACAGCTGAGCTTTATCCTCTCCTTCTCGCTGGTCACCGGTCTGTTTATTTTGTTTGCAGATTTAACCCCGAAACGCATCGGTATGGTTGCGCCTGAAGTTGTGGCACTGCGCATCATCAACCCGATGCGCTTCTGCTTGTTTATCTTCCGCCCGCTGGTCTGGTTCTTTAACGGCATGGCTAATATCATTTTCCGCATCTTCAAACTGCCAATGGTGCGCAAAGACGATCTGACCTCTGATGATATTTATGCGGTCTTCGAAGCCGGTGCCCTGGCGGGTGTACTGCGTAAGCAGGAACATGAGCTGATTGAAAACGTGTTTGAGCTGGAATCCCGTACCGTGCCGTCGTCCATGACGCCGCGTGAGAATGTGATCTGGTTCGATCTGCACGAAGATGAGCAGAGCCTGAAAAACAAAGTCGCCGAGCATCCACACTCTAAATTCCTGGTGTGTAATGAAGATATCGACCACATCATCGGCTACGTTGACTCAAAAGACCTGCTGAACCGCGTGCTGGCCAATCAGAGCATGGCGCTCAATAGCGGCGTGCAGATCCGCAATACGCTCATCGTGCCGGACACCCTCACGTTGTCTGAAGCGCTGGAAAGCTTCAAAGCCGCCGGTGAAGACTTCGCCATCATCATGAACGAATACGCGTTAGTGGTGGGGATTATCACCCTTAACGACGTGATGACCACGCTGATGGGCGATCTGGTGGGCCAGGGTCTGGAAGAACAAATTGTCGCCCGTGATGAAAACTCATGGCTGATTGATGGCGGCACACCGATTGATGACGTGATGCGCGTGCTGGACATCGATGATTTCCCGCAGTCGGATAACTATGAAACCATCGGTGGTTTTATGATGTTTATGCTGCGCAAAATCCCGAAACGCACCGACTCGGTGAAGTTCTCCGGCTACAAGTTTGAGGTGGTGGATATTGATAACTACCGCATCGATCAGCTGCTGGTGACGCGCATCGATAACAAGCCAACGGTGCTGGTACCGAAGCAGGCCGACATGATGGACAGCGAGCAAAATAACGCGTAAGCGATTTTAGTCAGCCCAGAAACATCAACGGCTCCCATTGGGAGCCGTTTTCAATTCTACCGCATTAAGCTTGCAGGTTACGCCATCTCAGTTTGCAGACGTAACACCTGGCGGTTCACTTCAGACATCACAGAAAGGTGCTGCTTGTCTTTAATTTTAGGGAGAACAATTTTCCCTTTATCAAATTCAAAAGCGCCAACGTCCTTGATATACAACCGTCCACGGAACAGGGTCTTCACATACTTTGCTACCTGAAACGGGTTGTAGCGTTGGAAAATTTTCATTCTAATCTCCTGCGAGTACTACGCCCTAGTTGATCCACATTTGGCTCAACGCTCCGGGGCGCAAAGTTAAATACTCGTTAACTATAGTCCATAAAATCTAAGGGCCTCCATCATAGGGGGCCTTATTTACCAATTTATTACAATATTTCAGAACTTTCTTTTCAGCCATACGACGAAGACAGTATAAGTCTTCGTTTTTATACGATTGTGTGCGTTCCTCCACAAACTGGCACCGTCTTTGCGGGAAAAGTCCATAAATCGCACTTATGATTAAAACTATCGACCAAGTGGTCGGATCACCTGCATAAAAAAAGGAAAAACCATGACTCTACGTACGTTTCTCACGGTTTCATGCCTGTTAATGCCGTTAATGGCATCCGCACACAACTTCACAAAGGGGCAACGTGTTGCGCCCGTCGGGGTAGCGGATCGGGGTGAATTGATTCTCGACAATGATAAGTTTAGCTACAAAAACTGGAATAGCGCGATGCTGCCTGGAAAAGTGCGGGTGGTACAACATATTGCCGGGCGCTCATCGGCAAAAGAGAAAAATGCCGGGATCATAGAGGCCATCAAGTCCGCCAGACTGCCTCATGATAGCTACCAGACCACCACGATTGTTAACACCGATGATGCCATTCCTGGCTCAGCGATGTTTGTGCGCAGCAGCCTTGAAAGCAATAAGAAGCTCTATCCGTGGTCGCAGTTTGTGGTCGACAGCAATGGCGTGGTGCGAAAAGCCTGGCAGCTTGATGAAGAGAGCTCCGCGATTGTGGTGCTGGATAAAGACGGCAAAATACAGTGGGCAAAAGACGGCGCGCTGACAGCCGCAGAGGTGCAGCAGGTAATGGCCCTGCTGCATAAGCTGGTGAATTAAAAAATAGAGACGCGGAAGCCGGGGTTTAAGAACGATTCACGCGGGGTGTAATCCAGCGTTTTGCCCTGCCAGTCGTTCACGTGCGCCCCGGCGGCGGCGGCGACCGCGTGCCCCGCTGCGGTATCCCAGATATTGGTTGGCCCAAAGCGTGGATAGAGCTGCGCGTCCCCTTCCGCCACCAGACAGAACTTCAGCGACGATCCGATGGATGCCGTCTGGTGCTCGCCCAGCTGCTGCAAGTACTCTTTGAGCTCATCGTCGTTGGCATAATGGGAACGACTCACCACCACCTTCGGCGGGTTTGCATCACGTACCTGAATAGGACGACTCACACCACCCTCTTCCTTCCACGCTTTGCCATTGGCCGCGCTGTACATCACGTCCAGCACCGGGGCATAGACCACGCCCAGCACCGCTTTACCGTCTTCAATCAGAGCGATGTTAACGGTGAATTCGCCGTTACGTTTGATGAACTCTTTAGTGCCGTCCAGCGGGTCAACCAACCAGTAGCGCTGCCAGTGCTGGCGCACATCCCAGCCGGGAGGGTCTTCTTCCGACAAAATCGGCACGTCCGGCGTCATCGCCTTCAGGCCGTTCACAATCACATGGTGGGCCGCAATATCGGCCGCAGTGACCGGCGAATCATCTTTCTTGCTGGTCACGTCTAACGGCTGTTTGCCCTCGTACACCTGCATGATGGCATCGCCCGCGTCACGCGCAAGCTGAGTGACTTGTTCTAACATTCTCCACCTCGTTGAGATTACAGTGGCGTTAACTTATTGTTTTATTTATATCGCATCGCCGTTAATTCCGCTATTCCCATCATCGCCCCGAATAACTGTGAACCGCTACCGATTTCCCGTCATGATTTTCTGGCATGATTCACACCTTCG
This sequence comes from Kluyvera sp. NPDC087067, assembly GCF_044745165.1. Classification (NCBI taxonomy): domain Bacteria; kingdom Pseudomonadati; phylum Pseudomonadota; class Gammaproteobacteria; order Enterobacterales; family Enterobacteriaceae; genus Kluyvera; species Kluyvera sp. NPDC087067. Next base: position 119,206 of record NZ_JBIUZS010000006.1, read on the forward strand.
TAAGTAACAGAAAACAAATACATTTAAATCTGTGTCTTAGATCTAAAAAAGGATGCCTCTGATGATCAAGTTTAGCGCAACGCTGCTGGCTACGCTGATTGCGGCCAGCGTAAATGCGGCAACGGTGGATCTCCGCATAATGGAAACCACCGATCTGCATAGCAATATGATGGATTTTGATTACTACAAAGATACCGCGACCGAGAAGTTTGGTCTGGTGCGCACGGCAAGCCTGATTAATGCAGCACGCGACGAGGTGAAGAACAGCGTGCTGGTCGATAACGGCGATGTGATTCAGGGGAGTCCTCTTGGCGACTATATGGCGGCGAAAGGCCTGAAGCAGGGTGACATTCATCCGGTCTACAAGGCGATGAACCTGCTTGATTATGCGGTAGGTAACCTCGGTAACCACGAATTCAACTACGGGCTGGACTACCTGCACAAGGCGCTGGCAGGGGCGAAATTCCCGTACGTTAACGCCAATATCATCGACGTTAAGACTAAAAAGCCGCTATTTACCCCGTATCTGATTAAAGATACCGACGTGGTCGATAAAGACGGCAAAAAGCATACGCTGAAAATCGGCTATATCGGCTTTGTGCCGCCGCAGATTATGACGTGGGATAAAGCCAATCTGAGCGGTAAAGTGACGGTCAACGACATCACCGAAACGGCACGTAAATACGTGCCGGAGATGCGCGCCAACGGCGCAGACGTGGTTGTCGTGATTGCTCACTCCGGTCTCTCCGCCGATCCTTATCAGGCGATGGCCGAGAACTCGGTCTACTACTTAAGCCAGGTGCCGGGCGTTGATGCCATTATGTTTGGTCACGCTCACGCGGTGTTCCCGGGTAAAGATTTTGCCAGTATTAAAGGCGCAGATATCGACAAAGGCACGTTGAACGGCATTCCCGCCGTGATGCCGGGGATGTGGGGCGATCATTTAGGCGTCGTCGATCTGGTGCTAAATGATGATAGCGGCAAATGGCAGGTCACGGCAGCCCAGGCACAGGCGCGACCAATTTATGATACCGCCGCGAAAAAATCGCTGGCGGCAGAAGACGCTAAGCTGGTTGCGGCGCTCAAGACCGACCACGACGCCACCCGCGAATTCGTCAGCAAGCCTATTGGCAAATCCTCCGACAACATGTACAGCTACCTGTCATTGGTACAGGACGACCCGACCGTGCAGGTGGTCAACATGGCGCAGAAAGCCTACGTTGAACACTACATTCAGGGCGACCCGGATCTGGCAAAACTGCCGGTACTTTCGGCCGCCGCACCGTTTAAAGTCGGCGGACGTAAGAACGACCCGGCAAGCTACGTCGAAGTGGAAAAAGGCCAGCTCACCTTCCGTAACGCCGCCGACCTTTATCTCTATCCGAACACTCTGGTGGTGGTGAAAGCCAGCGGTAAAGAGGTGAAAGAGTGGCTGGAGTGCTCAGCCGGCCAGTTTAACCAGATCGATCCGCACAGCACTAAACCGCAGGGGCTGATTAACTGGGACGGCTTCCGCACCTATAACTTCGACGTTATCGATGGCGTGAATTATCAGGTGGATATTACTCAGCCCGCCCGCTACGACGGCGAATGCCAGAGCGTTAACCCGCAAGCCGAGCGCATTAAAAATCTGACGTTTAACGGTAAGCCTATCGATCCGAACGCCACTTTCCTCGTTGCCACCAATAACTATCGCGCCTACGGCGGCAAGTTCGCGGGCACCGGTGACAGCCATATCGCCTTCGCCTCGCCGGATGAAAACCGCTCGGTGCTCGCGGCATGGATAAGCGCCGAGTCGAAGAAGGCCGGTGAGATTCATCCAGCAGCCGACAACAACTGGCGTCTGGCGCCGATTCACAGCGACACGAAGCTGGATATTCGCTTTGAAACCTCGCCGTCAGAAAAAGCGGCGGCGTTTATTAAAGAGAAAGCCCAGTATCCGATGAAGCAGGTCGCTACGGATGAGATTGGTTTTGCGATTTATCAGGTGGATTTGAGCAAGTAATTTTCGCGTGGTTCCCGGCGTCGCTTCGCTCGGCCGGGCTACAGATTGGTGTAGGCCGGATAAGGCGAAGCCGCCATCCGGCAATTTAAGCGATCGGGCCTGATAGCGGCCCGGTCGAGGCGTTTACGCCGACGCCGGGGTTTTCTGCGCCATCACGTCCGGCAAATTCACCTCAATCCAATCCGCTAGCGCCGCCACCTTTTCACTCACCGCCTCCCCCATCGGAGTGAGGCTATACTCAACGTGCGGCGGTACCACTGGGTAAGAGATGCGGTTGATAAAACCATCTTGCTCCAGCGCCTGTAGCGACTGGGCGAGCATTTTTTCACTCACCCCGCCCATCTTTCGGCGTAGATCGCTAAACCGGTGCGTGCCTTCGCGCAGCGCCACCAGAATCAGCACGCCCCAACGGCTGGTCACATGTTTCAGGACATCGCGCGAGGGGCAGCTTTCGGCAAACAAATTGCCGTTACGTAGCTTTTGCGTCAGCGTTGGGGTCATTTCTTTCATACTTACCTTTTTGTACGTACTTACTAAAAGTTAGTTAAGGTGTTAGCTTACCACAACATCATACGAACACGAAGGAGAACACCCATGATTGCGATTACCGGAGCTACCGGCCAACTTGGTCAACTTGTTATTGAAAACCTGCTTAACACCACGGCGGCGAATCAGCTGGCGGCGATTGTTCGTAACCCGGCAAAAGCGCAGGCGCTGAGCCAAAAAGGCGTGGCGGTTCGTCAGGCCGATTACGGTGATGAAGCCGCGCTAACTGCGGCATTACAGGGCGTCGATAAACTGCTGATTATCTCCTCAAGCGAGGTGGGGCAGCGTGCGCCGCAGCACCGTAATATCATCAATGCCGCCAAAGCCGCTGGCGTGAAATTTATTGCCTACACCAGTCTCTTGCATGCGGATAAATCTCCGCTGGGCCTGGCAGATGAGCACATCACAACCGAGAAAATGCTGGCCGATTCCGGTATTCCCTACGCGTTGCTGCGTAACGGCTGGTATACCGAAAACTATCTGGCGAGCGTACCTCCAGCGCTGGAGCACGGCGTGTTTATTGGCGCAGCGGGCGAGGGGAAAATTGCCTCAGCAACGCGTGCGGATTATGCCGCCGCTGCGGCGCGCGTGATAAGCGAAGACGGTCATGCCGGGAAAGTCTATGAACTGGCGGGCGACAATGGCTGGACGCTGTCCAAGCTGGCCGCTGAACTGACGAAGCAGAGCGGTAAAAACGTGGTGTATCAGAACATGAGTCAGGCCGATTTTGCCGCCGCGCTGAAGAGCGTTGGCCTGCCAGAAGGCCTGGCCGATATGCTGGCTGACTCCGACGTTGGCGCTTCAAAAGGCGGTCTGTTTGACGACAGCCATACGCTCAGCACGCTAATCGGCCGTCCAACTACATCGCTTGCCGACAGTGTGAAAGGCATCCTGTAAGCGTTAAAAATCGGTTAAATAGGCTAGCGCCCCTGCGGGTCATCTCTGATAATACAAAGATGGCCCCGGGGGAAATATCACGTGCAAGGCGTACCAGAACAGTTCATCGATGAGAAAGATAGCGCGCGCTTTCGCCATCTGGCGCAGGTGCCGGGCGTTGAGCTGTATCACGCGCATATTTCGCGTTATGCCTTTGAACCTCATACTCACGAAGCGTTTGGTATTGGCGTCATTGAAGCCGGTGCCGAGCGCTTTCGCTATCGCGGCACTCAGCATATCGCCCCCGTGCATTCTGTGGTGACGATGAACCCGGATGAGCTGCATACCGGTGAAGCGGAAACCGCTGACGGCTGGCGCTACCGAATGATTTATCTGCAACCCGACCTGCTTGAAGAGGTCACGGGTATCCGTCATTGGTGGTTTGCCGATGCGACTCGCCATGATCCGCAGCGTTCACAGCTGATTGGTCGGCAAATCCATTCGCTGTGGCACACCGACGATCCACTGGCACAGAAAGGTCTGCTGCTGGATATGATCAACACCTTTTCGCCGCTGGCCCGCCATGCGCCGGTGTTAGTCGAGGGTAAACATCGCTTTACCCGCGTGCGCGAATACCTGTACGACAACTATATGCACCCCATTACGCTTGATGAGCTGGCGAACGTCGCCGCACTCAGCCCATGGCATTTTCAGCGTCAGTTCAAAGCCCACTTCCACGTCACACCGCACCAGATGCTGATGGCCGTTCGACTGTGGCGCGCCAAAGAATTCCTCACTCACGGTATGCCCGCAGCCGAGGTCGCTGCCGCCGCTGGCCTGACCGATCAATCTCATCTCACCCGCGCCTTTACCCAGCGCTACGGCATTACGCCAGTGCGCTATCAAAAACAGGTCGCTCGTCGCTAATCAGCAATCTCATACAATACTGAACGCTTTTCCCTTCCTACACTTGGCGCATGATAAATAGATTTGGATTTTATGATGATTAGCGGAGTGCTGTACGCCCTGTTGGCGGGATTAATGTGGGGACTGATTTTTGTTGGCCCGCTTATCGTGCCGGAATACCCGGCGGTGTTGCAGTCGATGGGGCGCTATCTGGCGTTGGGGCTGATTGCGCTACCGCTGGCATGGCTGGGGCGTGGACGTTTACGGCAGCTTACGCGCCAGGATTGGTGGACGGCGTTGGCGCTGACGATGGTCGGGAACGTGATTTATTACCTGTGCCTTGCCAGCGCCATTCAGCGTACCGGCGCGCCGGTTTCGACAATGATTATCGCCACCCTGCCGGTGGTAATCCCTGTTTTCGCTAACCTGCTTTACAGCCAGCGCGACGGCAAACTCTCATGGCGTCGGCTGATGCCTGCACTGGTGCTGATTGGTATCGGTCTAATGTGTGTGAACGTCGCCGAATTGCGTCAGGGGCAGCCCGATTTTAGCGGCTGGCGCTACGGTTCAGGGATCGCGCTGGCCTCAGTCTCAGTCGTGTGCTGGGCGTGGTATGCGCTGCGCAACGCCCGCTGGTTACGGGAGAACCCGCAAAAACCGCCGCTCATGTGGGCGACCGCGCAGGCGCTGGTGACACTCCCCGTCTCCATCGTCGGATACGCCGCGGCCTGCTGGTGGCTGGATATACAAACGCCTGATTTCGCCCTGCCTTTTGGCCCGCGTCCGGCGGTCTTTATCGGGTTAATGGTGGCCATTGCCGTACTGTGTTCATGGGTGGGGGCGCTGTGCTGGAACGTGGCAAGCCAACGGTTGCCGACGGTGGTGTTAGGGCCGTTGATTGTCTTCGAAACCCTGGCGGGGTTGCTGTACACCTTCTTATTACGCCAGCAAATGCCGCCTGTGTTGACGCTTTGCGGGATTACGCTGCTGGTGGTAGGGGTAGTGATTGCGGTGCGCTCAAAACCGCAGAAACCGGCGGTGGTGCCGGTATGAGGCAACGTGCCAGTATTGCCTGATGGCGCTTCGCTTATCAGGCCTACGAGGCCAGCGCGAAGAAAGTTGCCTGATGGCGCTTCGCTTATCAGGCCTACCGGCTGGTGTAGGCCGGATAAGGCGTTTACGCCGCCATCCGGCAAGCAAAGACCGGCGAGAATGCCGGTCTTTGCAGCACAACGCTTAGAAGGTTTCCCAGTTCGCCTCATTTTGCGGCGCGGCTTTCGCCGCTGGCACATGGGCCTTTCTCACCGGCGCTTTTTGCATCCGCTGCTGGCGCGTAATTTTAAACACCGCCACCGTTTCGTTCAGTCGTGCAGCCTGCTCTTCCAGCGCGGCGGCGGCCGTTGCCGACTCTTCCACCAGCGAGGCGTTCTGCTGGGTTACGCGATCCATCTCGGCGACAGCCTGGCCGACCTGATCGATCCCACGGCTTTGTTCGTCGGAGGCGGAGGCAATTTCACCCATAATGTCGCTCACGCGCGTAACCGCATTGACGATTTCCGCCATCGTAGCACCGGCTTCGTGTACCAGTGCCGAGCCCGCGTTAACGCGGTTGCCGGAATCATCAATCAGCCCTTTGATCTCTTTCGCCGCCTGCGCGCTCCGCTGTGCCAGAGTGCGAACTTCTCCAGCAACGACCGCAAATCCACGCCCCTGCTCACCGGCACGTGCCGCTTCCACCGCCGCGTTCAGCGCCAGAATATTGGTCTGGAAGGCAATACCATCAATGACGTTGGTGATCTGCGCAATCTTGCTGGAACTGGCGGCGATTTCGTCCATCGTACGTACAACGCCGTCCACCACATTGCCGCCCTTCTGCGCCGTCTGCGACGCGTTATGCGCCAGCTGAGTTGCCTGGCGGGCGTTGTCAGCATTCTGCTTAACGGTGGCGGTCAGCTGCTCCATGCTGGCGGCCGTTTCTTCAAGCGACGCCGCCTGTTGCTCGGTACGCGATGACAGATCGCTACTGCCCGCCGATATTTCACCCGCCCCGGTGTAAATAGTATCTGCGCCCTCACGCACCACGCCGACGGTTTTCGCCAGCGACTGCTGCATTTCATTGACGTTGCGCGCCAGCAGCGCCATTTCGTTGCTACCTTCGGTATTAATGTCGTTGGTCAGGTCGCCTTCAGCGATATGGCGGATATGCGCCATCACCAAATGCAGCGGCTTGAGCAGTACGCGCTGCATCGCCACCCAGCTCACAACAATCACCGCGACCACCATCAGCATGATCGCCGCCAGCGTCCACAGTATCCGAGTGTAGTCGCTGTTATTTTGCTGGATACCCGCACTGGTCAACGTCGCCTGCGCCGCACGCCATTGCTGATAAACCGCCTGCATCGCCTGCTGTTTCTGTTCAGCGTTCTGCTTGAACATCTCATCCAGCTTGCCTTCCGCGAGCAGTTCGTTCATGCGCGCGAGCGTGGCAGAGTAAATACCGTACTGCTTTTCAAGACTGTCTGACAGATTCCCATCGAGCCCCGGCGTTTCTGGCAGCGCGTAATATTTGTCGTAGTGACGTTTGGCATCCACCAGCAGATTGTTTGCGGTATCCACCAGCGTTTTCAATTCACCGCCGTTGATACTGCTCGCCATCGTGCCTTGCAGACGCAGCATGCCACGGTTGAGCGTAACGCGCGCCTGGTTGAGACTTATCCACGCGTCGGTGAACTCCGCGACGTTCTGGCTTGAGAGCTGTGAAACGTTGAAGTTTTGCTTATCGTTGTTGAGCGCACGTACGAATACGCCCGCCGAGATAAGCTGCATCGCGCCCAACGCGAGCAGCACGATAATCAGTACGGTGATGACTTTTATTCTTTTGAACATCATTTGCCTTTCTAGTGCAGGTGATCTGGAGTCTCACTATCGGCAGTATGGCGGGGTTATTTAATCGATTCAGGTCGTACCAGACCCATTCTTAATAAGATTCAGCATCTTAAACATAAATAAATTTTTGTGACAGCCATCACTTTTTCTCCACTCCCTCTAAAGGGGTATATCTTTATTTAAAGATGCATTTAAAATACACCTTATATTATTGATGACGAGGTAACTGTTATGGCCTTTCGCGACCAACCCTTAGGCGAGCTTGCGCTCTCCATTTCACGCGCATCCGCGCTGTTCCGTAAATACGATATGGATTACTGCTGCGGCGGTAAGCAGACGCTTGCTCGCGCGGCGGCAAGGAAAGAACTGGACGTCGAAGTCATTGAAGCAGAGCTGGCAAAATTAGCGGAACAACCGGTTGAGAAAGACTGGCGTGTCGCCCCGCTGCCGGAAATCATCGATCACATTGTGGTGCGTTATCATGACCGTCACCGCGAGCAGCTGCCGGAGCTGATTTTACAGGCTACCAAGGTTGAGCGCGTTCACGCCGACAAACCCAACGTACCGAAAGGTCTGGCTAAATACCTGACCATGCTGCACCAGGAACTCTCCAGCCACATGATGAAAGAAGAACAGATTCTGTTCCCAATGATCAAACAAGGCATGGGCAGTCAGGCGATGGGCCCAATCAGCGTAATGGAAAGCGAGCACGATGAAGCGGGTGAACTGCTGGAAGTGATTAAGCACACCACGCAGAACGTTACCATCCCGCCGGAAGCCTGCACCACGTGGAAGGCGATGTACAACGGCATTAACGAGATGATCGATGACCTGATGGAACATATCAGCCTCGAAAATAACGTTCTGTTCCCGCGCGCACTGGCCGGGGAATAAGTTGGTCAGCCGCCTCCTGATGGGGGCGGTTTTGTTTACAGCAGTCCTTTCTGGCGGAACGTTTCCTGCGTCGCCACGTTTAAGTCCATATCCGCTAGCGCTTCGGGTTTCACCCAGGCAATTTCCTGAAACTCTTCATTGAAAGTGACATCACGGTTGGCGCTTACGCAGTCAAAGATGAGATAAATCATGTAGATTTGCTCGGTGGTGCCATCGGCGTAGGTTTTCACCCGCACGTCATCGCGAAAGGCCCACGGCTTCACCTCAGAAATAACCAGCGCCTCGCCAAGTTCTTCACGGATCTCTCGTCTGAGCGCTTCTTCCATCGTTTCGCCCGGCTCCATGCCGCCGCCGGATAGCGCCCATTGATTAGGGAAAACACCACGATCGGCTGCCATTTTGCATAACAGGTATTCGCCCTCATTTTGAATTACCGGGCAAACAATTGTTCTCTGACGCATTTTATCTCCATAGGCTTTTCGTTTGTGGCGGGGAAAGTAGCACGTTAAGAAAGGGAGGACGTCGAGGTGGGGCGCAAAAACGAAGAAAGCGCCACGATGGGCGCTTTGAGGTTTGAGACTGGTACTGCCGGGTGGCGCTGCGCTTACCCGGCCTACAACGATCGCGCTCGTAGGCCCGATAAGCAAAGCGCCATCGGGCAATCGTACCTTACTTAGCCCGCTGATTCTTACGCAGGAACATCCAACCCAGCCCCAGCACGATGAACCAAATTGGCGTCACCATCAGCGCTTCACGGGTATCGGCTTCCAGCGTCAGCAGCACCAGTACGAAGGCGAAGAACGCCATACATACCCAGCACATCACTTTGCCCAACGGCATTTTGTATTTGGAAGATTCATGCAGGTGTGGACGCTGCTTACGGTAAACCAGGTAAGAACACAGGATAATCGTCCAGACGAACATAAACAGAATCGCTGAGACGGTGGTGATCATGGTGAATGCCGCAATCACGCTTGGGTTGACCATCAGCATCACCACGCCGCCCAGCAGGCAGATACAGGAGAAGGTCAAGCCTTTCGCCGGTACCGCGCGTTTGGAGAGCTTAGCGAACAGGCCAGGCGCGACGCCATCTTGTGCCAGGCCAAACAGCATACGGCTGGTTGAGAACACGCCGCTGTTAGCGGATGAGGTGGCAGACGTCAGCACCACAAAGTTGATGATGCTTGCCGCCGCAGGCAGGCCGACCAGCATAAACAGTTCAACAAACGGGCTCTTATCCGGTACCACTGAGCTCCACGGGGTCACGGACATAATCACGATCAGCGCGAACACGTAGAACATGATGATGCGGATAGGAATAGAGTTAATTGCGCGCGGCAGCGATTTCTCAGGGTCTTTGGTTTCAGCGGCGGTGGTTCCCACCAGCTCAATCCCCACAAACGCGAATACCGCAATCTGGAAGCCCGCAAAGAAACCGCTAATGCCTTTCGGGAACCAGCCGCCGTCGTTCCACAGGTGTGCAAACGAGGCCTCAACGCCGGTTGGCGAGGTAAAGTGCGTCAGCACCATCACCAGGCCGACAATAATCAGCGCGACGATGGCGACGATTTTGATCATCGCAAACCAGAACTCCATCTCACCGAACATCTTCACGGTGGCAAGGTTCAGGCTCAGCAGCAGGACAACTACCGCCAGCGAGGCCACCCAGTCGGAGAGTCCGGGGAACCAGAATTGCGCGTAGGCGGTTATCGCCACCACATCGGCCATCCCGGTGACAACCCAGCAGAACCAGTACGTCCAGCCGGTAAAATAGCCCGCCCACGGGCCAAGCAGGTCAGCTGCAAAATCACTGAACGACTTATATTCGAGGTTAGAGAGCAGCAGTTCGCCCATCGCACGCATCACGAAGAAAAGCATAAAGCCGATGATCATATACACGAAGATGATCGACGGCCCCGCGAGGCTGATTGTTTTCCCGGAGCCCATAAACAGACCTGTCCCGATGGCGCCGCCGATCGCGATTAGCTGAATATGCCGGTTAGTTAGGTTTCGCCGTAGCGATTGTTCGGTCGGCTCTTGCCCATCGGCAGCAGCGACCTTGATCTGATCAACCATGTGATTTCTTCCTGTTGTTTCTGTCTGTGTTGTGCAGGCTCTACTGGCCCTTTATGTCGTCATGCAAGACTATCCCATCTATAGGATGTCTCGATATTAGGTAAGAATCGGAGGGATGAATACTATGATTTAAATATAATGTTAATTTTATGTTTAAAGTGAGTGTTATATCACCTCACCTATGGGAAACAGCTCACAAAAATACACGCAACAACGGTATTTGCAAGATTAAATCCCAGGATATATCAAACTTCAGGAGTTTGTATCCTCTCCCCCTGCGGAGAGAGGATAAACGCGAGGGTTACAGGATTTCCAGTAACTCGACCTCAAAGACCAGCGTGCTGAACGGAGGGATAGATGCACCCGCGCCGCGTTCGCCGTAGGCCAGTTCGTGAGGGATAGTCAGTTCCCATTTAGAGCCAACTGGCATCAGGGTCAGCGCTTCAATCCAGCCTGGGATCACGCCATTAACCGGGAATTCAGCCGGTTCGCCACGTGCAACGGAGCTGTCGAAGACGGTGCCATCAATCAGTTTACCGGTGTAGTGTACGCGAACGTGGTCGGTACGCGCTGGGATTGCGCCTTCGCCCTGGGTCAGAACGCGGAACTGCAGACCGGTTTCGGTGCTGTTCACGCCTTCTTTCTCACGGTTTTCTTCCAGGTATTTCACGCCATCTTCTGCCATTGAGGCAAAACGCTCGCGACGAACGGCATCAGCACGTTCGTGAATTTCACGCAGTGCACGGTGAACAACGTCTACCGGCACAGCAGGCTGTTTGCCTTCCAGCGCATCGGCAATACCGGCAACCAGTGCTTCCGGCAGTAAACCCTGCAAACCGGACTCGCTCAGCTGCTGTCCTACCTGCAGGCCAATACCGTAGCTTGCCTGTGCTTCAATGGTGTCAAAAGTCGGGGTGGCCATCGTCTTTCCTTTCTTCGGGTATAAAGTAGCGGGCAGCATAGCAGTCACGCCGCATAGGGTAAAACTTTGTGTCAGGAAAGATGACAAATTACCGGGAAAAAGAAACAATAAATATTACCTATGGGATATGATGAAAGAGTGCTTTACCACGTTCATCAGGCAGTTAGTTGATAGCGAAGACACGGAGCAGGAGGAAAGCCATGCCCGGGAGATTTGAAGTAAAACCTTTGCTGACGAAAATCTGGCACGCGCCGGATAATCTCCGCATCCTGGATCCGTTGCCGCTTGCCCACCGTCGCGGGGTGATTATCGCCGCAGTGGTGGTAATTATCGGCTTTTTGCTGCCATCTGCAGATGACAGTCCGCCTGCGCCCGTGAGCCGTAATGCGCAGCTAGACTTCCAGTCGCAGTCTACACCGCAGCCTGACGCTCAGCCGTTACACGCGCAGCTGGTCACGCCGTCAAATGACCCGGATCAGGTCGCACCGGTAGAACCTGAACCTGTGCAGGAAGAGCAGCCAACGGAACAGGCCGCGCCGTCACGCACTCAGCCGTATCAGGAGAGCGCCGACAGCAATCAATGGCGGACCTATCAGGTCGAGGCCGGCAAGACGATGGCGCAGCTGTTCCGCGACAATAATCTGCCGCCAACCGATGTGTACGCGATGGCGCAGGTTGAAGGAGCGGGTAAACCGCTTAGCACCCTGAAAAAGGGTCAACAGGTGCAGATTCGTAAAAACGCGAACGGCGTGGTGACGGGATTAACCATTGAGTCTGATAACGGACAGGTGCTGTTTACCCGTCAGGCAGACGGCAGCTTTATTCGCGCTCGTTAATCGTGCTGATTGCCGGGTTGCGGCTCCGCTTTACCCGGCCTACGTTTTGGTAGGCCTGATAAGCGCAGCGCCATCAGGAATCAAGTGGTAGCCCGGCTTCGCTGCGCGACGCCGGGATTACCCGACAACCTCAAACTATCTTTTTACTTTATTCACCCACCAAATCCCCGAACACACCAGCAGCAACGCCAGCGCATATTTCCATTCGAGAATATCCTCTCCGAGGAAAATCGCCGACAGCACCGAACCCGAGACCGGGATCAGGAAGTTAAACGGCGCGATCATGCCCATGCGATTGTATTTGAGCAGAATGCTCCACAAGGCGAAAGCCACCGAAGAAAGTAGCGTCAGGTAGCCCAGAATCGCCACCGATGAGATGCCGTGGAAGGTAAGCTCTCCGCCGCTAAGATAGCCGCCCACCACCAGCGCCAGGCCACCCAGCCCCAGCTGATAGCCGGTCATCACCGTTGGGTCGACCGTCTGAGAGATCCGTTTTCCATACAGCGAGGCTGCCGACAAAATAAAGGCCGCCAGCACGACCGAACCATCCCCCAGCAGGCTAAAGCTGAAGTCCAGCAGGCCGCTGTTGAAGTTCACCACCATCACGCCCGCAAAGCCCAAAATACAGCCCAACGTTTTGTTATAGCTGAGCTTGTCGTTTTGATAGATAAAGTGCGCCAGCAGTACGCTAAAGAATGTGCCGGTCGCATTCATGATCGAGCCTTTAACCCCGGTCGTGAAGGCGAGGCCAATGTAGAAGAAAATATATTGCAGTGAGGTTTGCGTCAGACCCAATAGCGTCAGCTGCCCGAATTGGCGCGGACTAAGTCGCGCAATCGGTTTTCGTGTCGCCATCGCCAGCAGTAACAACAGTAATCCTGCAAACAGGAAGCGATAGCCAGCAAAGACAATTTTGGTCGGGATATCGTCAGCAGCAATCTGGAAGATTTCATATCCGCTTTTGATAGCCGGATAGGCGCTTCCCCAGAGCAAGCAGCAGAAAGCGGCGCTGAGGTAAACGATGTTCTTACGAGAAAATAAGGGAGGCTGGCTGAGAGTATCCATTCTTCCACCATAAATTAAAATAATGTTTTATTTTTATGATTATCGCGAAAAGGATGAAAGATAGCCAGTTGAAAAGCGCGGGGGCCAGAAAGCAAAACGCCGGCACAAGGCCGGCGGTTTGTTGTTATCAAAACGTGGGTTGCTGATTAAGCAGCAACAACGTTGATAATAACTTTAGCGAATACTTCGCTGTGAACCTGGAAGTTCACTTCGTGCTCGCCAACAGTACGCAGAACGCCGTTCGGCAGACGAACTTCGCTCTTAGCAACATTAACGCCAGCAGCAGTAACTGCATCAGCGATGTCGCGAGTACCGATGGAACCGAACAGTTTACCTTCGTCGCCAGCTTTAGACGCGATGGTTACTGATTCCAGTGCTACGATCTGTGCAGCACGAGCTTCTGCAGCGCCCAGAACGTCAGCCAGTTTGGCTTCCAGTTCTGCACGACGTGCTTCGAAGAATTCAACGTTTTTCTTGGTAGCAGGAACAGCTTTGCCCTGTGGTACCAGGAAGTTACGAGCGTAGCCCGCTTTAACGTTAACTTGATCACCCAGGGTGCCCAGGTTTGCTACTTTATCAAGCAGAATAACTTGCATTACCTTATCCTCTTAAAGTCGTTAATAGACGGCGGCCGATTACTGATGACGATCGGTATACGGCAGCAGGGACAGGTAGCGAGCGCGCTTGATGCAGCGAGCCAGCTGACGCTGGTATTTTGCACGAGTACCGGTAATACGGCTCGGGACAATTTTACCGCTTTCGGTAATGTAGTTTTTCAACGTTGCGATGTCTTTGTAATCGATCTCAACAACGCCTTCCGCGGTGAAACGGCAGAACTTGCGACGACGGAAATAACGTGCCATTTGGCTAGTCTCCAGAATCTATCAATTCAATCTGCTCGGCATGCAGAACCATTTTGCTCAGGCCATTCTTTGCTTTGTGGCAACAGATAAAACCCTGAACGGTTATGCAACTGCCGACCGTTATACTGTGAGTAATGGCTTGGTTCTCGTGTCCGCTAATAATAACGGGCATTTGACACCATGCCTGCCGGTGGAAACCGGCTTCCTCCTGCACAGAACGATGCTCAAGCACGAACTGGCAATGAGGAATTCCTGATGGGCTGACCTTGCGAAGCGGCGTCCTGCACACAGTGCCGGATAACACCAGACGGTTGGTCATCAGAAATTACTCTTCAGAATCCCCAGCTTCAGCATCATCTGCGGTTTCATTTGCGAAATCGTCACGACGTTCACGACGCTCGTCTTTCGCTTTAACCATTGGAGATGCTTCGGTAACAGCGTGCTTAGTACGCATAACCATGCTGCGGATAACGGCATCGTTGAAGCGGAAGTTTGTTTCCAGCTCATCGATCACTTCCTGCGGAGCTTCAACGTTCAGCAGAACGTAGTGTGCTTTGTGCAGTTTGTTGATCGGGTAAGCCAGCTGACGGCGGCCCCAGTCTTCCAGACGGTGGATCGTGCCTTCTGCTGCAGTGATTGCACCAGTGTAGCGTTCGATCATACCCGGAACCTGTTCGCTCTGGTCAGGATGGACCATAAAAACGATTTCGTAATGACGCATCGAATTGCTCCTTACGGATTATTCAGCCTCCTGTCTGGGTCAGCCGAGGCCCATGGAGGCAAGGAACGTGTTAAAGGTCGGCTGAAAAATGACGCGTAATAGTACTTGCCGCACCCGGGAAACACAAGCTGATTGCGCAAAATATTCGCACAAAGCGCAAAGTGAGCCTAAGTCGGTGATTTAAAATTAAACAGCCCGGAAAGCGGTAATTTTTTGAACAACAGCATCAGAAAAGGTCTCTGTGGAGATGCTGTAGAAGGATTACAATTAACTCAGAAGTCACACACACCACCAGAGGAGAGCCCCGCGTAACGTCAGGACTGTCAGTAAGGAGTCAGGTATGAAAAACATCATCATTGCCGTAATTGCTGCGTTACTGGTTAGCACCAGCGCACAGGCTGCCATTAAGATTGATGGCCGTCAGGCACGTAACATGGACGATGTGCAGAGCCTGGGAGTTATCTATATCAATCATAATATCGCCACTGAGCAAGAGGCCGACATGGCGCTCAGTCAGGAGAGCGATGCACAGGGTGCCAGATACTATCGGCCTATCCTGATGCATGAGCCGGGAAGCGATGGGTTAATCCACGCCAGCGCAGCTATTTATCGCTGATACCCGACCTTCGCCCCCGCCCGGGGGCGAAGCATAAAAAACCCCGAAACCAGACCAGTAACATCCCGTGGGAGTACAAATTTCGGGGGGTAATGCTTTTGTCGTTAGCCAGGGAGAAATCCCGGCGGCGCTGCGCTTGGCCGGGCTACTCACTACTGACCGTAATAGGCATTTGGGCCATGCTTGCGCATGAAATGCTTATTCATCAGGTAATCATCAATGTGGTTGAGCGCCGGGTTAATCGCGCGCGCAATCCACGCCATTCTCGCCACTTCTTCCATGACCACCGCGTTATGCACCGCGTCGTGGGCATCTTTTCCCCACGCGAATGGGCCGTGCTGATAGACCACGATGCCCGGCGTATGCAGCGGCTCTACTTCGCCTAAAGTTTCGATGATCACTTTGCCGGTGTTCAGCTCATACTCGCCCTGCACTTCTTCTGCTGTTAACGCCCGAGTGCAGGGAATGTCGCCAAAGAAGTAGTCCGCATGAGTAGTGCCCAACGCGGGGATAGCCAGCCCTGCCTGCGCCCACGCGGTGGCATGTGTGGAGTGGGTATGCACCACGCCACCAAGCGAGGGATAGCGCTGGTACAACGCCAGATGGGTCGCGGTATCAGAGGAAGGACGATAACCGCCTTCCACCACCTTCCCTGACATATCGACCACCACCATGTCGTCAACGCCCATGCTTTCATAAGCGACACCGCTAGGCTTAATCACCACCAGCCCGCTCGCGCGGTCGATAGCGCTGACGTTGCCCCAGGTAAAAGTGACGAGGCCATAGTGCGGCAACGCCATATTAGCTTCAAATACCTGCTGTTTAAGCTTTTGCATTATGCCGCCTCCACCAGACCCGCACGGGCCATTCGCGCCTTCACCCAATCACGCGCTTTTGCCACTTCCTGCGCCGGGTCATCGGAGGTTTCACTCCACATTTCAATCAAATACGGCCCACAGTAACCGCTCGTTTTGAGCGTTTCAAAGCAGCGTTCAAAATCAACCACACCTTCGCCAAACGGCACGTTTTTAAAGACGCCGGGTTTGGTGTCTTTTACGTGTACGGCGACGATATGGCCGATTCCTGCCTGGAGCTCCATCTGCACATCGTTATCCCAGGCGGACAGATTGCCGATATCCGGGTAGAGCTGGAACCACGGGTTATTCAGATAGTGAGCGTAGCCCAGCGCTTTGCTGATGGAGTTCATTAACGGATAGTCCATGATCTCCATTGCTAGCGTCACCTGCGCGCGGCTGGCCATTTCGACGCTCTCTTTCAGCCCGTCGCGGAAACGACGCCGCGTTTCGTTGTTGGCTTCCTGATAATAAACGTCATAACCCGCCAACTGGATAACGCGAATGCCGATGTCCTGCGCAAACTGAATGGCCTTGCGCATAATCTCAAGCCCCTGCGCTCGTACCGCGTCGTCTTCACTGCCCAGCGGAAAACGACGGTGAGCGGAGAGGCACATGGACGGTACGCGTACGCCGGTTTCGGCAATCGCGTTGACCAGCGCCAGGCGCTGTTCGCGACTCCAGTCGAGGCGTGACAGCCGCGCATCGGTTTCATCCACCGACATTTCGACAAAATCAAAACCCAGCGTTTTCGCAAGCTTCAGCCGCGCCATCCAGCACTCCCCGGCGGGGAGCGCTTTTTCATAGATGCCGAGCGGAATTTGTTTCGACAGCATAATGGCTCCTTAGCCCCAAAGCTGGGCAATAGAGCGTTTAAACTGACGCGCGGCTTCCACCGGTGACGCGGCATCGCGAATACTGCGACCAGCGATAAAGACGTGAATCGGGATGCCTTTAAATAACGGCAGATCTTCGAGCGCCAGCCCGCCGGTTACGGTCACTTTAAAGCCCATATCCGCCAGACGTTTGATGGCGCTGATATCCGCCTCGCCCCAGGCAACACCCGCCGCCTGCGCGTCGCGGCTGCGGTGATACACCACCTGCTGGATGCCCGCGTCACGCCACTCCTGCGCCTGTTCCCAGGTCCAGAAACCGGTCAGTTCTATCTGAACGTCGCCGTTAAACTCTTTCGCCACGTCCAGCGCGCCTTTGGTGGTGTTGATATCCGCACAGCAGATCACAGTCACCCAGTCAGCATTAGCTTCAAAGCACATGCGGGAGAGAATTTTACCGGCATCGGCAATTTTGGCGTCCGCCAGGACAATTTTATGCGGATAAAGCGCCTTCAGGTCACGAACCGCGCGAACGCCTTCGGCCACGCAAAGGATGGTGCCGACTTCAATAATGTCCACTTCATCGGCAATCAGACGAGTGGTTTCATACGCGGAAGACATTGACTGGTTATCCAGCGCGACCTGCAACATAGGTAATGACATTTTGCTATTCCTTTTAAACAGCCGCCGCATTGGCGTTATCAATTAAATCGAGCACTTCCTGCGCGGTACGGCAGGCGCGTAAACGGTCGAAGTTGGCTTCATCATCGAATAGGTTAACGATTTGCATGATGCCCACTTCCTGATGGGTATTGGCGTCGACCGCCGCCATCGTTATCAGGATGTCCACCGGGTCGTTATCTTCGTGGTTAAAGACCAGCGGCGTTTTCAGCGTCACCAGCGCAAAACCGGTTTTCTTGACGCCCTCCTCCGGGCGCCCGTGCGGCATCGCCAGGCCCGGCGCAATCACGAAGTAAGGGCCATGTTCGGCAACGCCGTCGAGGATGGCCTGGTAATAGCGCGGCTCAACCACATCAGCCTTCACCAGCAGGTCAACGCCCAGCTTCACCGCTTCTTGCCAGGTGGCGGCCTCGGCTTGTAACAGGATGGCGTCGTTTTCCGCCAGCGAATCACGTAATTTCATGGTGCGTCCTCACTTCACGTCATTCGGGAAATGTTCTTTGATCACTTCCAGCAACTTTGGACCAAAGTCCGCCGGAGACAGCATATTGCGCACACCTACGACGTATTTATTGCCGGATACGGTAATTTCACCGGCGATATGGGTCGAGGCGATGATAATGTCCGCTCCGCTCAATTCGCTCTTGTATTCCCCTACCGCGCAGCTGTTCACCGTATGGTCAATATTTGACTGCGTCAGGAACTGATCCACCTTCATTTTCATGATCATGGAACTGCCTTGCCCGTTACCACATACAGCTAAGATACGTACGGTCATAGTCAAAACTCCTTATTGAGCAGAAACGTCTGCCAGTTGTTTTTCCGCATCTTCCTCAGCGCGCAGCGCGCGTCCGGCGAAGACCATATAAGCCAGTGCAATCACAATAATGACGGCCATAAAGGCGATGCCGATTGAGGCGAAGCCCTGCATCATCGGCGGTGCCAGAATTGACCAGTCCGCCATGCCCATCCAGGCGCTCATGCCGGTCAGTTTCACCGCCCAGACGCAGCCGAAGATTTCAATCATGCCCATCACCAGGCAAATTTTGAGCGCCGCACGCCAGCCGCCAAAGTGGTTGGCAAACACGCCAATGGTGGCGTTAGAGAAGAACATCGGGATAAAGCCTGGGATGATCAAAATGGAGGAGCCCATGCCGACCAGGATACCCACGGCAATCAACTGACCGATGGTGCCCCACATAAAGCCCCAGACCACGGCGTTCGGTGCGAAGCTATAAATTGCCGCACAGTCGATGGCCAGAACGGCGCCTGGGATCAGGCGTTGAGAAATTCCGTTGAAGGCTTCAGATAGCTCTGCGACAAACATACGCACGCCCTGCGTGATGATGAAAATCGCCACCGCAAACGAGAAACCGGTTTGCAGGATATAGACCGTCCAGTGAGTTTTGCCCGCCATTGCCTGAACTACGTCAATGCCGAATGAAAGTAGAATTGCGCCGAAGAAAATGGTCATCACAATCGCCGTCGAGACGATATTGTCGTGGAAAATATTCAGCCAGCCGGGCAGCTTAAGGTCTTCTACGCTCTCTTCTTTTTTACCGAGATACGGCGCGACTTTATAAGCAATCCATGACGCGAACTGCTGCTGGTGCCCAATGGAGAAGCCGCAACCGTCGGTCACTTCTTGCGTCGGCTTGTACATCATATTGGACGTGATGCCCCAGTAGAGCGACACCAGCACCGCCGTGCAAATAATGGTGGTCCACATCGAATAGCCGAAGATATAGAAGGAAACCGCAATCAGCCCCGCCTGCTGGAACATGATGTGTCCGGTAAGCATGATGGTACGGATGCCGGTAATACGGCGCAGCAGGACGTAACAGATGTTCAACGCCAGCGCTAACAGCACCGCATAGCCCACCCAACTGTAGGCGTCCCCCATGCGTTCGATGGTGGCCATCATCGAGGCGTAGGTGTCTGAAATCGCACCGTTGATGCCGTAAACCTCCGACATCTTCGCCACTACCGGTTTAAAGGTGCTGGTCAGGATGCCGGACCCTGCTTGCAGCAGCATAAAACCGATAATGGTTTTAATGGTGCCTTTAATAATCACGCTGACGCTTTTACGCAGCAGGATGTAGCCGAGACAGGTCACGATACCCAACAGTAGCGGAGCGTTGGTCATCACCTGGTTGAAAAAGACGGTAAAGATGTTGTAGAGGATCTCCATCACGCTCTCCAGTCATTGAGGAAGGCTAAACCCAATCTGAGGCTAGCCGGGTGAACACACTCTAATAATCAAAAATAATCACAACAAGATTCAATTTGATTAATTGTGATGCGCGCCGCAATAATAAGCTTATCTTTAGCATGGGAAACCAGCCCGACAAAACCGCCTTGAAATATCCTATATAAATCAAACAAATGTAACTGAAACATTGTTTAACCATTGATTATTTGTCGTTACTTACCGAAGCATACCGCGCCATTCCCTCAAAAATACCCCATTGCATTCATGAAAAAACGGTGCCAATATCAATCACAACAAATCACTATATGATTACATTTGACGAGTAAAAGAGGAAAACACGATGAGCAAAGTAGAAACTATCTCGCGGGAATCCTGGATCCTGAGCACCTTCCCGGAGTGGGGAAGCTGGTTGAATGAAGAGATTGAGCAGGAGCAGGTCGCGCCGGGTACCTTTGCAATGTGGTGGTTGGGCTGTACCGGGATCTGGTTGAAATCAGAAGGGGGAACCAACGTCTGCGTCGACTTCTGGTGCGGTACCGGCAAACAAAGTCACGGTAATCCGCTGATGAAGCAAGGCCACCAGATGCAACGCATGGCAGGGGTGAAAAAACTGCAACCTAATCTGCGTACCACACCGTTCGTGCTGGATCCGTTCGCTATTCGTCAGATTGACGCGGTGCTGGCTACGCACGACCATAACGATCATATCGACGTTAACGTCGCCGCTGCGGTCATGCAGAATTGCGCAGATGATGTGCCGTTTATCGGGCCGCAGACTTGTGTCGATTTGTGGATCGGTTGGGGTGTGCCAGCATCACGCTGTATTGTGGTTAAACCTGGCGACGTGGTGAAAGTAAAAGATATTGAAATTCATGCGCTTGATGCATTTGACCGCACCGCGCTTATCACCTTGCCAGCCGATCAAAAAGCGGCAGGCGTGCTGCCGGATGGCATGGATGCGCGGGCGGTTAACTATCTGTTTAAAACCCCGGGCGGTACGCTGTATCACAGCGGCGATTCCCACTATTCCAACTACTATGCTAAACACGGTAACGAGCATCAAATTGACGTCGCGCTGGGCTCATACGGTGAAAACCCACGCGGTATTACCGACAAAATGACCAGCGCCGATATGCTGCGTATGGCGGAAGCGTTGAATACCAAAGTGGTGATCCCTTTCCACCATGATATCTGGTCAAACTTCCAGGCCGATCCGCAAGAGATCCGCGTGCTGTGGGAGATGAAAAAAGATCGGCTGAAGTATGGATTCAAACCGTTTATCTGGCAGGTTGGCGGTAAATTTACCTGGCCATTGGATAAAGATAACTTTGAATATCACTATCCACGCGGCTTTGATGACTGCTTTACCATTGAACCGGATCTGCCGTTTAAATCGTTCCTGTAATTTGTTGGCTCCGCAGAGATCCCGGCGGCGCTGCGCTTGGCCGGGCTACTCTCACACCCACACCAACAGGTAACCGGACAGGTAGCCCGGCCGAGCGCAAGCGACGCCGGGAAAAGCCCGCACAGACCTGCTCGTAAACGGCACTCCCGGAAAGCCCCTACCGCACCCGGATAGAATTTTTAGTATTTTGCCAGGTTTTCAAATATCATCTTTACTCATCATTTTTTTTCGGATTAGCTCATGACGGAAGCGCAAAGACATCAGATTCTACTGGAACTGCTGGCACAGGCGGGCTTTGTTACAGTAGAACAGGTGATTTCCCGTCTGGGAATTTCACCCGCCACGGCCCGAAGGGACATCAACAAACTCGACGAAAGCGGCAAGCTGAAGAAAGTGCGTAACGGCGCTGAGGCAATCAATCAGCAGCCGCCACGCTGGTCGCCAATGAATATTCACCAGGCTCAGAACCATGATGAGAAAGTCCGCATCGCCAAAGCGGCGGCACAGCTGGTGATGCCAGGCGAAAGCGTGGTGATCAACTGCGGATCAACCGCCTTTTTAGTCGGCCAGGAGATCTGCGGCAAGCCGGTACAGATAATCACCAACTATTTGCCGCTGGCAAACTATCTTATCGACAGAGAACACGACAGCGTGATCATTATGGGCGGCCAATACAACCGTAGCCACGCGATTACGCTTAGCCCGCAAGGCAGCGAAAATAGCCTCTACGCGGGACACTGGATGTTCACCAGCGGCAAAGGGCTTACCGCTGAGGGGCTGTATAAAACCGACATGCTGACCGCGATGGCCGAACAAAAAATGCTGAACGTGGTGGGCAAGCTGGCGGTACTGGTCGACAGCAGCAAAGTCGGTGAGCGTGCGGGCATGTTGTTTAGCCGTGCTGATGAGATCGATATTCTGATCACCGGCAAGCAGGCAGACCCGGAGATCCTCAAAAAACTCGAGGATCAGAGCGTGCAGGTTATCCGCGTTTAAAGATGCTGGCGGAAAAACGTCACCGTGCTCGCCAGCGCTTCTGGCGTGATACGGTGGCGAACGCCGGATTGCCAGACGCAGGTCAACCGTTCATCCAGGTGAGCTTCACAAAGCGCTTGCTGTAAACGGAAGGTTTCGCCCGCAGGCACGACATCATCTTCTTCACCATGCCACAGCAGCAGCGGACGGTCGGCCAGCCGCGCCAGCTGATGTCCGACATCCCATGTTGCCAGCAAGGTCCGCAGCCGTTCCTGCTCCTGTATTGTCGCCGCAGATGGCGGGAACAGCGAGTGGGATAGCGAGGTGAAGTAGCCCGAACCCATCAGGCTCGCCACGCATTTCAATTCAGGATGCTGCGCCATGAGTCCCAGCGCGGTCATTCCTCCCATTGACGCCCCGGCAACCGCCAGTCTGTTATCACTCACCAGCTCGCTTGCCAGAAGCGCATCCCGCAGTGCGGGAAATTCGGTGAAGTTCTGTATGAGAATCTGCCAGAAATGCTGTAGCCGACCTTCGCTATCACCGCTAAAGCGTTCGCCATGATCGGCAGCGCTGGGCATGATGACCCGAAACCCCGCCTGTGCTAATGCCACAGCAAAATAGCTATACACCACGTTTGACGAGGTAAACCCATGATAAAACACGATGCTGGGCAGCGCTTTTTCCGCGGCCCCTTTCGGGAAGGCATGAAGAATTTGTTGTCCTGCCAGCGTGCGCATTTCCAGTTCAATCATGGGTTAACTCCTTTAGCTATGCTGATAGAGCATAGGAAAATTAATGCAGTGATAGGATGACAATACCCTTGATTGATAACATTGAGAACCCGGTTACGGTTTCAGGGTATTTTCATTCGAAAATAGCGCTATGGTTAACAATTCAGGAACATTAACCCAAAAGGGAATTTTTTCCCCACTACACTATGTCTATCAGGAAACGGGAAATGGCGATAAAACGGTTTATCCCTATGTTGCTGGCGCTCATGCTGAGCGGTTGTACCCTGCTGGAAGGCACGCCCGAAGCGCCGCCAGCGGTCACCGACCACCCGCAGGAGATTCGTCGCAACCAGACGGAAGGTTTGCAGCGCATGGGTACGGTCAGCGCGCTGGTGCACGGCTCGCCGATGGATGTTGAAGAAACCATCCTGGCAAAAGCCACCGCGCAGAAAGCGGACTACTATGTGATCGTCATGATTGATGACACCGTAGTGCCGGGACAGTGGTACTCACAGGCTATCCTCTACCGTCGGTAATCTTTAGCAGCTTTACGTAGGTTTGCACCGTTTCACGTTTTCCTGATGCACAATGGCGCCTTATCGCAATACAGGATATGCGTCTGCTATGGACTGCCCCCACTGGGTTATGTGAAATGGAGCTGACGATGAAACAATCATTAACCTTATCTACCCTGCTTTTGCCCGGCGGTTCACACGCCACCGCGGCACAGTCAGCAGAGTTTGCCAGCGCTGATTGTGTCACCGGGCTGAATGAGATCGGGCTGATTTCAGTCGATAACGTTGCCGGAAGCCTGGAAGATGTTGAGATGGAGATAGCGCGCAAGGCAGACGAGCAAGGCGCTTCCTGGTACCGTATTGTTCAGATGTACGAAGAACCGCAGCAAGATAACTGGCGTGCACAGGCGATAATCTATGCCTAAGACCAGCCAATAGTGGAAGATGCGCTAACGCTGTTACGCCTCTTCCACGTCCTCCAGTTCTTACCGAACGCCTCCCGTCGCACGACTTAATACGTCATTAATCACCAGCTCGCTCAGCAACACGCCACCTCTTGCATCAAGCATCATCCGGCACCAGGCCTGGGCCAAAGGGGGAGACGCGTAGCGCAGCATCTGTGCCCCAACGCCGAGTAAGTAAACTTGCCCCGTTATTTCACGCCCCATTGCCTCAGAGGGTTTTCGCAGCCGTTGCTGTAGCTGGCGCCAGTGGCGGTCAAAATGACGATCCTGACCTTTCACTTCAGCACACTCTGCGGCGAGCAGCGAAACGGCATCCGGTTGTTTCATCAAAACGCGCAGGACATCAAGGCACATGATGTTGCCAGACCCCTCCCAAATGCTATTCACCGGCATTTCGCGGTACAGACGAGGCAGCTCGCTCTCTTCGCAATAGCCGATACCGCCCAGCACTTCCATCGCCTCGGCGACAAAAGGTATACCCGCTTTGCAGATGGCGAACTTAGCAGCAGGTGTAAACAGCCGCGCCCATAGCGTTTCCTGCGGGGAATGAGATTGCCCCCAGGCACTGGCGAGACGAAACAGGAATGCCGTTTGCCCTTCCAGCTGTAACGCCATTCTGCCCAGAACCTGACGCATTAATGGGAGATCCACCAGGTTATGGCCGAAGGCCTGCCGTTGGAAGGCGTGATAAACAGCCACCGATAGCGCCCGACGCATCAGGCTATGGCTGCCTAGCGCGCAATCAAAACGCGTCAGGCCGCCCATTTTCAGGATCTGCCGAATACCATCACCTTCTTCGCCTATCGGCCAGCCGAGCGCTTGCTCAAACTCCACCTCACTGCTGGCATTGGAACGGTTGCCAAGTTTGTCCTTCAACCGTTCAAGGCGGATAGCGTTGCGCGTTCCGTCCGGTAGCAAACGCGGCACAAAGAAGCAGGTTAGCCCGCGTTTTGCCTGCGCCAGCACCAGATGCGCGTCGCTTTGCGGGACGGAGTAGAACCATTTATGCCCGGTGAGTTGATAACTCCCATCCGCCAGGCACTCTGCGTGAGTGCTGTTGCTCAGGACGTCCGAGCCCCCCTGCTTTTCCGTCATGCCCATACCAATTAGCAGGCCGCGTTTAAGCGCCCCCGGCTGCTGATGCGGGTCGTATCGGTCGCTTGTTAATGGCGTTTGCCAATCCGTAAATAGCGGCGGCAGCGTTTTTAACAGTAAAGGCGTGGCGGCAAAAGTCATGGTGATGGGGCATAACGTTCCGGCTTCCACCTGCGCATGCAGCATAAAACGTGCGGCGCGGGCAACAAACGCGCCGTTGCGCGCCTCCTCTTCCCACGGAAGATTATGCACGCGGTTGGCGCACAGCCCCTGCATCAATAAATGCCAGGCGGGATGGAAGCGGACATCATCTTGTCGTTGCCCTTGCGGGCCGTAACGAAGTAATTCTGGGGGATGCGCATTGGCTAATCGCCCCAGCTCCAGTGATTCAGCGGTGCCAAGCTGTTGACCGATACTGGCGAGCAGATCGCTATCCCAACCA
This sequence comes from Kluyvera sp. NPDC087067, assembly GCF_044745165.1. NCBI lineage: Bacteria > Pseudomonadati > Pseudomonadota > Gammaproteobacteria > Enterobacterales > Enterobacteriaceae > Kluyvera > Kluyvera sp. NPDC087067. Next base: position 144,628 of record NZ_JBIUZS010000006.1, read on the forward strand.
GCATCATGCCGGGTTATCGCCTCGCACAGGGCGACATCGGATAAGAACAAATTACTGTTGTTTAAGGGGGTAGGTTGATTAAAAACGGTGTGAGTTTGCCAGTGCACTGTCTCTCCCTCCGCCATTGGGCAATGCCTTAAGTATGGACGGCGGCAAAACATCAACAATGCACCAGGATCACAAAATAGGTTATTGCGCCTTAATACCCTTGCAGAAAGACGCCAGCATCCACAGGTAAAAACTCAACCACAGCAGCAAAACGCCCGCCATCGCCACCCTGAGCCATTCAGCCGGTAAATCGACCTGGAGATAGCGCATAACATTCATTGTGGTGACGGCAAACATGCCGGAAGGGAAGACAATCGACCAGTTGCCGGGCGCATAACTCAGATTCAATGAGCGCGTGACCGTGCGCCAGACCAGAATCGTCAGCAGCAGTATCAGCCACCATGCCGCTGCCGCCCAGAGGAAGAAGGTGATGGTAATTATCGACGGCGTCACGGCGAGAAACAGGTCATGGTGTTCGTTTTCCAGCACCTTCACGCCGGCCAGCGCGGCAATCGCCAACGCCCCCATATTAATCCACCATGAGGGTGAAAAATCTTTACGGTTCAGCGAGCTGAAAAGCCACTTGAAGAATATCAGCGGAATAATGATGAAATAAAGCATGATGCTCGCCGACCAGAGCGCGGTCAGCATGAGCATCTGAAGCTGCGGCGCGCTCCCTCGTAGCGACATGCCCAACACCACAATCGAGCATCCCGAAACGGTACACAACAGCCACAGCCCATCCAGCCCTTGTGCCGGTGAGCATTTGTCTTTCGACATGGCGATACCGGCAATAAGCGAGAAAATCACCGTCAGATACAGGAAGATACTGATAAACATCAGCACGTTCGGCACGCTATGCAGCGTCGTTAATGTGTTGTACTGCACGCCCAGCATGCTGGTACCCGCCACCATCGTCAAATAGCCCGGGCCTTTATCGGAGTGAATCAAATCCTCCCATACGACCGTGGGATGGGTGATGAGTTTTGCGATAGCCAGCACCAGGCATATCCCATAGTGGAACGTATTAAGATAAAGCAGGACGCGCGCAATGGCGTGAAAGCCCACCGTCTCGCAGCCAATGCTGACGATGCCGGTCGCCATGACCAAAGCAAAATAGTTATAGGGGAAATGGGCGATAATTCGCGATGGGAATGGAGCAGAATTCATAAATGGCAGCCACTTTTTGTTAAGAAGGGCGAATGCACTTAACGCGTTCCCCCTCTTAGTCAGGAAGTCAGGGCGACCGCATTATGCCGTCACCCTGAAAGCTTAGCCGCGCTGGCGTACCGCTTCAAACAGACAGATGCCGGTAGCCACGGAGACGTTCAGCGATGATACGCTGCCCGCCATCGGGATGCTTATCAGCTCGTCACAATGCTCACGGGTCAGACGACGCATGCCTTCGCCTTCCGCGCCCATCACCAACGCCATCGGCCCGGTCATTTTGCTCTGGAACAGAGTATGAGTGGCTTCGCCAGCGGTACCAACGATCCACACGTTCTCTTCTTGCAGCATACGCATGGTACGCGCCAGATTTGTCACGCGAATCAGCGGAACGTTTTCTGCCGCGCCACAGGCCACTTTTTTCGCCGTTGCGTTCAGCTGCGCCGAGCGATCTCTTGGTACGATGACCGCATGGACACCGGCCGCATCCGCGCTACGCAGGCAAGCACCGAGATTATGGGGATCGGTTACGCCATCGAGGATCAGCAGGAACGGCTTGTCGATTGACGCCAGCAGATCCGGCAGATCGTTCTCCTGATACTGACGACCCGGCTTCACGCGCGCAATAATGCCCTGATGCACCGCACCTTCGCTTTTCTCGTCCAGGTACTGACGGTTCGCCAGTTGGATCACCACGCCCTGCGCTTCCAGTGCGTGAATAAGCGGCATCAAACGCTTATCGTCACGGCCTTTCAGAATAAAAACTTCCTGAAAACGTTCAGGCGCGCGCTCCAGCAGTGCCTGCACTGCATGGATACCGTAAATCATTTCACTCATGAATATACTCGTTGTTAATTCTACGTTGTGATTACCCTCACTCTAGCCCTCTCCCCGAAAGGGAGAGGGTCGCGGTGAGGGAAATAAGGCTATTCCGACGATTTCTTTTTCGCGGCGCGCTTCGCTTTGGTTGCAGCAGCAATTTTCTGCGTCTTCGCCGATGGTTTTTTGGCTTTTTTCGCGCCCGCTTTGTCAGAGGCTGGTTTGGCTTTGCCCTGCTCTGCGTTTTGATTCGCGCTGGCTTTGCCGCTTTTCGCTGTCTGATTCGGGTTAGCTTTCGCTTTACCTTTCTTCTCACCGCGGAAGGCGCTGTCCGGCTCAAAGTTGGTGCGCTTACCCGCCTGACGACGACGGCTGGCGGCAGGCTTACCGCCGCTGCCTTTTTTCGCTTTCTCGCGCTCGGTCTTACCGACGTTACGCGGGGCACGTTCGCTTGAGATAAGCGAGAAGTCTATCTTACGCTCGTCCATGTTGACCGCTTCAACGCGGACTTCAACACGGTCGCCAAGGCGATAGGTCTGGCCGCCGGATTCGCCAATCAGACGCTGACCGACCTGGTCAAAGCGGTAGTAGTCGTTATCCAGCGAAGAAACGTGCACCAGGCCGTCGATGAACAGCTCATCCAGACGGACGAAGAAGCCAAAACCGGTGACGCTGGCAATCACGCCGTTAAAGACGTTGCCCACCTGATCCTGCATAAAGTCGCATTTCAGCCAGTCGGAAACGTCACGCGTTGCTTCATCGGCACGGCGTTCGGTCATCGAGCAGTGCTGACCTAATTGCAGCATCTCTTCCAGCGAGTAATGATAGCCGCCGGTTTCGGTGCTGTTACCTTGATGCCCCTGCTCTTTCGCCAGCAGGTACTTGATGGCGCGGTGCAGCGACAGGTCAGGATAACGACGAATTGGCGACGTGAAGTGCGCATAGGATTGCAGCGCCAGACCGAAGTGACCACGGTTTTCCGGGTCGTAAATCGCCTGCTTCATCGAACGCAGCAGCATGGTTTGCAGCATTTCAGCGTCTGGACGGTCAGCGACGGACTCCAGCAGTTCGGCGTAATCACGCGGCTCCGGTTTGTTACCACCGGGCAGCTCCAGACCCAATTCCGACAGCACTGAACGGAAAGCGGTAATGGCTTCCGTGGTTGGCTTGTCGTGAATACGGAACAGCGCAGGCTCTTTGGCTTTCTCAACGAAACGCGCCGCTGAGATGTTGGCCAGGATCATGCACTCTTCAATCAGTTTGTGCGCATCGTTACGCTGAGTCTGTTCAATTCGCTCAATACGGCGATCGGCGTTGAAGATAAACTTCGCTTCTTCGCTTTCAAACGAGATACCGCCACGTTCGGCACGCGCTTCATCCAGCACTTTGTAGAGGTTATGTAGCTCTTCAATGTGTTTAACCAGCGGCGCGTACTGTTCACGCAGCTCCTGGTCGCCCTGCAACATGTGCCAGACCTTGGTATAGGTCAGACGCGCATGCGAGCTCATCACCGCTTCATAGAATTTGAAGCCGGTTAAACGTCCTTTGGTCGAAATGGTCATTTCACAGACCATACACAGACGGTCAACCTGCGGGTTCAGAGAACACAGACCGTTCGAGAGCACTTCCGGCAGCATCGGGACGACCTGCGTTGGGAAGTACACGGATGTCCCACGGTTGCGGGCTTCGCCGTCCAGCGGGGTCGGCGGACGGACGTAATAGCTAACGTCAGCAATCGCTACCCACAGACGCCAGCCGCCACCGCGTTTTTTCTCGCAGTAGACCGCATCATCAAAGTCGCGGGCATCTTCGCCATCGATAGTCACCAGCGGCAAATCGCGCAGGTCAACGCGACCCACTTTAGCCTCTTCCGGCACCTGCTCTTTGAGCCCGGCAACCTGCTTTTCTACCGCTGGCGGCCAGACATAAGGAATTTCATGGGTACGCAGCGCCATCTCAACGGCCATACCGGTGCCCATGTTTTCGCCCAGCACTTCAACGATTTTACCAATCGCTTTAGTGCGGCGGGTTGGGCGCTGGGTCAGCTCGACCACCACCACAAAGCCCATACGCGCACCCATCACTGATTCTGGTGGAATCAGGATATCAAAGCTCAGGCGGCTGTCGTCTGGTACCACAAAGCCAACGCCCGCGTCGGTAAAGTAGCGACCAACGATTTGCGCGTTACGCGGTACCAGTACGCGGACGATACGCGCTTCGCGGCGACCTTTACGGTCTGCGCCCAGCGGCTGTGCCAGCACTTCATCACCGTGCATACACATTTTCATCTGCTCGCTCGACAGATACAGGTCGTCTTTACGACCTTCCACGCGCAGGAAGCCAAAGCCATCGCGATGGCCAATGACCATGCCTTTGAGCAGGTCGAGGCGTTCCGGCAGCGCGTAGCACTGGCGGCGGGTAAAGACTAACTGCCCGTCACGCTCCATGGCGCGCAGGCGACGGCGCAGAGCTTCAGTTTGCTCTTCGCCTTCAATATTCAGTTCAACGGCCAGCTCTTCACGATTTGCCGGTTTTTCGCGTTTTGTTAAGTGTTCAAGGATATATTCCCGGCTCGGGATAGGGTTGTCGTACTTCTGGGTTTCACGTTCCAGGAAAGGATCTTTTGACATGTCGGTTCCTCCGTCATCATCGCTGCCGGCGGTAGTAATAATTACTCCACCAGCAATAATTTATAAAGCGGTTGATTTTGCTCAACCAAATCGGCCAGTGTGTGGTTATCCAGTTCCTTGAGAAAACTTTGCACGGCTTCTGAAAGTGCCTGTTTTAAACGACAGGCTGGCGTTATATGGCAAAACTCGCTGCTACAGTTCACCAGCGTTAACGGTTCTAAATCGCGCACGACATCGCCGACGCGGATCTCTTTTGCCGGTTTACCCAGGCGAATACCGCCGTTTTTCCCACGTACTGCCGTCACGTATCCGGCACGGCTTAGCTGGTTGATGATTTTAACCATATGGTTACGCGACACGCCGTAGACCTCGGTCACCTCCGAGATGCTCGTCATCTTGCCTTCCGGCAGTGACGCCATGTAAATCAGCGCGCGGAGTCCATAATCGGTAAAACTTGTTAACTGCACATCAACCTCAGGGAAATGGGGAGTAAAGGGTAAGATTGTTGATATTAATTATATTGATGATAAACCAGCCAGCGTCTGAGCCGCTAATTTATTTCATGGCAGGAAGGAAAAAAGCGAGGGTTTAACGCACGATTAAGCCGGATGACGACGCTTTGCGTCTTATCCGGCCTACAAAGCGAGTAGGCCTGATAAGCGCAGCGCCATCAGGCGCTGCACCATGAACCATAATTATGCGTCGAACGGGTCGCGCAGGATCATGGTTTCAGTACGGTCTGGGCCAGTTGAAATAATATCAATCGGCACGCCGGTCAGTTCTTCAATACGCTGAATGTAGTTCAGTGCTGCCTGTGGCAGACCGCTACGTTCCTTCACGCCAAAGGTGGTTTCAGACCAGCCAGGCATGGTTTCATAGATTGGTTCAATACCTTCCCAATCGTCTGCCGCCAGCGGGGTGGTCGTAACTTCACGGCCATCCGGCATACGGTAAGCAACACAGATTTTCACTTCTTTCAGGCCGTCCAGGACGTCCAGCTTGGTCAGGCAGAAGCCAGACAAGGAGTTAATCTGTACTGCACGACGTACGGCAACGGCATCAAGCCAGCCGGTACGACGACGACGACCGGTCGTTGCACCAAATTCATTACCCTGCTTGCACAGGAACTCACCGGTTTCATCAAACAGTTCGGTCGGGAATGGACCGGCACCCACGCGAGTGGAGTACGCTTTGATGATGCCCAGCACGTAGTCAACATAGCGCGGGCCAAGGCCAGAACCGGTTGCTACGCCACCTGCGGTGGTGTTAGAAGAGGTCACATACGGATAAGTACCGTGGTCGATATCCAGCAGCGTACCCTGTGCACCTTCGAACATCACGAAGTCACCGCGTTTACGCGCCTGATCCAGCAGGTCAGAAACGTCTACCACCATGCCGGTCAGGATGTCGGCAACCGCCATCACATCGTCCAGCACTTTCTGGTAGTCAACAGCTTCAACTTTGTAATAGTTCACCAGCTGGAAGTTGTGATATTCCATCACTTCTTTCAGCTTCTGGGCGAAAGTTTCTTTGTCGAAGAGATCGCCAACGCGCAGACCGCGACGAGCGACTTTATCTTCATAAGCAGGGCCGATACCACGACCGGTGGTGCCGATAGCTTTGGAACCGCGCGCTTTTTCGCGAGCGCCATCCAGAGCGACGTGATAATCGAGGATTAACGGGCAGGCTTCGGAGAGCAGCAGACGCTCACGAACCGGGATACCACGGTCTTCCAGGCCTTTCATCTCTTTCATCAGCGCAGCAGGAGAAAGCACAACACCGTTACCGATGATGCTTGTGACATTCTCACGAAGAATACCTGATGGAATAAGATGGAGGACGGTTTTTTCACCGTTGATTACGAGAGTATGACCAGCGTTGTGGCCACCCTGATAGCGAACAACATATTTTGCACGCTCAGTCAGAAGATCGACGATCTTCCCTTTACCTTCGTCACCCCATTGGGTGCCCAGCACGACGACGTTGTTACCCATTTTCAAAATTACCGGTTGCTTAAAAATGGATTCTACCATCGCTTTTTCAGATATACAGCACTTTTTACCCACAAAATGGCGTCTGAATGCTCTTTTTTTAATCAGCCAACCGTTTTCGTCAACATGTAGTAGATGACGATGCCAGCAACCACAAGACCGCCGCCAAATCGACGTAAAAGCGTATCGGGTAATTGGGTCATCGTAGAGATCATCTTGCGCCAGGCTTTCGGATAGAGCATCGGCCCCAGGCCTTCAAGCACCAAAACCAGCGCAAGCGCCAGCAGGATTGTCGAATTCATTATTCATCACTCTTATAAAAAAACCACCGACTCCCGGAAGAGTCGGTGGTTTTGTTTACGCGTCTGCGCAATTAGCGCGTCGCGTTACCTGGCGTCTTCATGTAGCGGAAGAAGTCGCTGTCCGGGCTCAGTACCATGACGTCCTGGTTGCCGTTGAAGCTGGCTTCATAAGCACGCAGGCTACGGATAAAGGCATAGAAGTCTGGATCCTGACTGAACGCATCGGCGAACAGTTTAGCCGCTTCAGCATCGCCTTCACCGCGCATAATACGGCCCTGACGTTCGGCTTCTGCCAGCGTTTTCGTCACTTCATAGTCAGCGGTAGCGCGCAGTTTTTCTGCCTCTTCCTGACCTTGTGAACGGTGACGACGGGCAACGGCTTCACGCTCAGCGCGCATACGGTTGTAAATCGCTTCTGACACTTCAGCCGGCAGGTTGATCTGCTTGATACGCACATCGACCACTTCAATCCCTAACGCCGCCATACTGTTCGGGTTAATGGTTGGGCCTTTGATGTTCGCCTGCTGCTCAACACGCTCCGCGGCTTCTGCAATCGCATTATCCGCCGCTGGCGTTGCCACTTCGTCATCGGCACCGGAAGAACCGGAGTTCAATGCGTCGCGAACTTCCAGCGTCAGACGACCACGGGAGTCGGTGACGATGTCTTTCACGTCCAGACGACCAATCTCAGAACGCAGACGGTCAGAGAACTTACGTTTCAGCAGAACTTCGGCCTGGGAGACGTCACCGCCGCCGGTCGCGAGGAAGTAACGGCTGAAATCGCTGATGCGCCACTTGATGTAAGAGTCGACGATCAGGTCTTTCTTCTCTTTAGTCACAAAGCGGTCTGCCTGGTTATCCATCGTCTGGATACGGGCATCAAGCATTTTCACCGACTGAATGAACGGAACCTTAAAGTGCAGGCCCGGCTCATAAATCAACGGCTTCTTATCTCCGTCACGCACGACGCTGCTGAACTGGAACTTAATTCCGCGCTCGCCTTCTTTAACAACGAAGATAGAGGTGTAAAGCACTACCAGCGCAATGATGATAATCGCGATAACTGACTTACGCATCGTTATTCCCCCTGACGCTGGTAATCGTTACGCTGCGCGTTAGCGCGGCGTTGGTCCATGATGTTGCCCTGACTGGCAGACGGCGTGCTGCTTGCACTAGTGCTGCTGGATGAGGACGCAGGCGGCAGGCGCAACAGGTTGTTGGCACCACTGCTATCGCTCTTTGCCGCTGGGGCATTTCCACTTTTCAGCATCTGATCCAGTGGCAGAACCATCAGGTTGCCATTTTTGTTGTCGCTAACCAGCACTTTGCGGGTATGGCTCAGTACTTTTTCCATGGTCTCGATATACAGACGCTCGCGGGTAATCTGCGGTGCGGCTTTATATTCCGGCAGGATCTTGGCGAAACGCGCCACTTCACCCTGTGCTTCCAGTACGGTCTGAGTCTTATACGCACGCGCTTCTTCCAGAATACGCTGCGCCTGACCGTTGGCACGTGGCTGCACTTCGTTGGTGTACGCTTCCGCTTCACGGATGTACTGCTGCTCGTTCTCACGCGCGGCAATCGCATCGTCAAACGCGGCTTTCACTTCTTCCGGCGGACGAGCGGCCTGGAAGTTGACGTCCAGCAGAGTAATACCCATGTTGTACGGGCGGATGGTTTCTTCCAGCTCGCGCTGCGTATCGCTACGAATCACGGTACGACCTTCGGTCAGAATGCGATCCATGGTGTATTTACCGATAACGCCACGCAGGGCGCTGTCGGTTGCCTGACGCAGACTGTCATCGGCGCTGGTCACGCTAAACAGATAGCGTCGCGGATCGGTGATGCGATACTGCACGTTCATTTCCACGCGCACGACGTTTTCGTCGGAGGTCAGCATCACGCCGGAGGCTGCCAGTTCGCGAACCGCTTCTACGTTCACCGGAGTGACTTCATCAATGAAGGTTGGCTTCCAGTTCAGGCCCGGCTCAACCAGATGGCTGAACTGACCAAAACGAGTGACAACACCACGTTCCGCTTCTTTAATGGTATAGAAACCGCTGGCCGCCCAGATAACGACCACGGCTGCTGCTGCGATACCGACAATGCGGCCGCCCATCGGAGCACGAGACCCCTGAGAAGAATTACCGCCGCCGGAGCCGCTTTTACCGCCCCCAAAACCACCAAGCTTCTTGCTCAGTTTACGGAAGATATCATCCAAATCCGGTGGCCCCTGATCGCGACCGCCTTTATTTCCATTTCCCCCAGAGTTGCCGCCTTGATTATTGCTGCTCCCCCACGGGTCGCGGTCTTGTCCGTTATTACCGGGCTGATTCCACGCCATGTTTATGCTCCATATTTGTTATGCGGTGATATACCTTTTCCCAGTTCAGATCTTTTCGCTGTTGACCGCGACTCCATCCTGGTTGTCGCCGTCGCGTTGAGGCGATCTGAACCGCTGGGTGCCCAAAGGGCTAATTTTTTCAGGCAAGCAGCACCGTCAGACGACGTAGTCTGCCAGTGTCGGTTCTTGTTTACAGAGGCGGCGCCAGTCGACAATCGGCATACGTACCTGCAAATTGACGCTACCGTCATCCTCCAACCACTCTTTTTCGATTGCCTGAAGCTGATAAAAGCGACTACGCAAACGCCCCGCCTGTGGAGGTAGACGCAGCGTGTGCTGCGCGACTTCACCGGAGAGCAGTTCCGTTAACGCCTGAAAAAGGAGCGGTACGCCTACCCCGGTTTGTGCAGACAGCCACACCCGGATAGGTTTGTTCTCTTCGTCCCTGTCAATGCGGGGTTCGAACTCATCGAGCATATCGATTTTGTTCATCACCAGCAGAGTCGGGATCTCGTGCGCGTCGATCTCTTCAAGGACGGTATCAACCGCGTCGATATTTTCCTGTACGCGAACGTCCGCTGCATCGATAACATGGAGCAGAAGCGTTGCTTCGCGCGTTTCCTGCAATGTGGCTTTAAACGCCGCGACCAGGTCATGCGGCAGGTGGCGAATAAAACCAACGGTATCGGCTAATACCGTTTCACCTACATCCGCAACATCAATACGACGCAGGGTCGGATCGAGGGTGGCGAACAGCTGATCGGCGGCGTAAACCTCCGCTTCAGTCAGGTGGTTAAACAGCGTCGATTTACCGGCGTTGGTGTATCCCACGAGCGATACCGTCGGCACATCAGCCTTGACGCGAGAACGGCGTCCTTGCTCACGCTGTTTGGCTACTCTCTCGATACGCGAGAGAATTTGCATAATACGATTACGCAGTAAACGACGGTCAGTTTCGAGCTGGGTTTCACCCGGGCCACGCAAACCGATCCCGCCTTTTTGTCTTTCAAGGTGCGTCCAGCCGCGCACCAGGCGTGTTGCCAGGTGGCGTAACTGCGCGAGCTCAACCTGTAGCTTACCTTCATGGGTACGCGCACGTTGGGCAAAAATATCTAAAATCAAACCCGTACGGTCAATAACTCGACATTCACACAAACGTTCGAGATTACGTTCCTGCGCGGGGCTTAGTGCATGATCAAACAGCACAACGGAAGCGCCTGTCGCTTTTACGGCTTCCGCAATTTCGACAGCCTTACCTTCACCAACAAAATACTTTGGGTGCGGGGCTTTACGGCTACCAGTAATCACCTGCAATGCGTCGACGCCGGCGGAAGAGACCAGAGATTCAAACTCCTGGAGGTCTTCCATATCTTTGTCTTGCGTAAAATAGATGTGTACCAGCACCGCCTGCTCACCGGCGTCATAACGGTCAAACAAGCGTTATATCTCCTGAAATACCAGCGGGGAACCCGGATGCTCCTCGTCCTTTAAGCCGCAGGCGCATTAGCCTTCCTGCAACGAAAAAGTCATAGAACAAAAACCGGCTCCCCGACTTGGATTAACAGCCTTCAACCTTACTCGGTTTCTTCGCTGTCTTGCGGCGCAGAACCCTGCGCGTTGCTACCGTGGTGGTAGTTGCTACCTGTGCCGCCGCCAGCATTGTTGCTATGATGGGAAACCGGACGTGACGGAACAACGGTAGAAATTGCGTGCTTATAGACCATCTGGCTGACCGTGTTTTTCAACAGGATCACGAACTGATCAAAAGACTCAATCTGCCCTTGCAGCTTAATACCATTCACCAAATAAATAGAAACTGGAACTCGTTCCCGACGCAATGCGTTCAGGAACGGATCTTGTAAAGATTGCCCCTTAGCCATTCTCTCTTTTCCTTATATGCTTATTTGTACTTATACACTTCGTCATCCAGGCAACGCCTGAGCGATTTGCGTATGAACCTTACGATTCGAAAATTGCGCACGATACGACCCAATTGTACACATTCAATCGGTACTAGCACCCACTACCTGCATCACCTGGCTAAACGCCTGCTCTGGCTGCTCACTATCTAACCAATGAACGCCATCCCAACCGCGTAACCACGTTACCTGGCGCTTCGCTAGCTGCCTCGTGGCACAAACTCCTCTATAAACCATTTCATCATATGAAATCTCGCCTTCAAGGTAAGACCACATCTGGCGGTATCCCACACAACGAATGGAAGGCATATCCGTATGCAAATCTCCGCGAGCAAATAGCGCTCGCACTTCTGCTTCAAAACCTGAAGCTAACATCTGATGAAAACGCTGCTCAATGCGCTGATGGAGCAGTTCACGGCTCGCCGGGGCGATGGCGAACTGATGCACCTTGTAGGGCAGAGCGTCTCCTGACGTTTGTGTCAGCTCCGTTAAAGTTTTACCCGAAATGAAAAAAACTTCCAGTGCTCGGGAAAGTCTTTGCGGATCATTTGGATGAATACGCTCGGCGGCAACGGGGTCTATCTCCCGCAACTGCTGATGCAGCGCCATCCATCCTTGCTCTGCCGCCTGCTGTTCAATCCGCGCCCGGACTTCCGGGTCGGCTGAAGGCAGCGGGGATAAACCTTCAAGCAACGCCTTGAAATATAACATGGTGCCGCCCACCAGCAGGGGAATTCTCCCGGCTGCGGTGATCTCTGCCATTTGCGCTAACGCATCACGGCGGAAATCCGCCGCCGAGTAGGCCTGCGACGGATCGAGAATATCCAGTAATCGATGCGGGGCGGCCTGAAGCTCTTCCGCGGAAGGCTTGGCGGTGCCGATATCCATCCCTTGATAAATAAGGGCTGAATCGACACTAATCAACTCAACTGGCAAAACTTTACGTAATTCAATTGCCAACGCCGTTTTGCCCGAAGCCGTGGGCCCCATCAAAAAAATTGCCTTAGGCAGGCTCGCCTCGGTCACATCACTCATTTCTTAACGCATTCATCGCAGAATCTAAATCAACAGGTTGTAACAGACCACCTGGTGGGGATTTGACAAGCTGCGGGCAAAGACGTTCAACGTCCGCCAGCATGGCAATCGCCTGCGCCATGTTCCACTGCGCGTGATCGCTTGCCAGATTTCGGGCCAGCCACTGCGCAATATTCCCGGCATCAATATCAATTTGTCCCACCAGGTAGCCTATCAGTTCAGGAATCAAGATTTGTAAATTTTGTTGCCGTAAGGGTAAAGGCACGGCGCGGACGGTGACGTGCTGCCCTTCCAGCAGAATTTCAATACCCAAAAGACTCAGCGTCGCCTGCGCTTCCTGCAACGTTTTACGTTCCTCTTCACGCGCTTTAAGCCGCAGAGGGATCAACAGCGGCTGGGCGCAAATCGTCGCCTCACCCGGCGTAAGCTGCGCCTGCCGCAGCCAGCGTTCCGCCACCGGCAAGGCTAACACGCTCAGTTTTCCGTTACGCTCAAGAAGCGCGCAGGTGTCGGCCACAATCGCGAGTACGCGGCCGAAACTCTGGCTGTGTCCCTCAAGGTTATCCACCGCTGGCTTAGCGGGTTCCGAGCGACTCACTGGCGTTTCCAGCAGCTGGCGATACAGCGCGCCCTGCTGTTTTTGATAACCCGGCTGCGCGTTCGGCCAGCTTGCTCCACCGCCATGGCTACTGCCTCGGGAGCTTGCGCCGCCGGCAGCCGACGAATAACGCGCCGCTTCGGGTTCGCGGGCCACCGCAGGTTCGGCAAACTGGTTGCGTCCGGCAGCGATACGATTTTCCGGCAGCGTTCGCGGTGCGGGTTCATCTTCTGCCGTCAGCGGCAGCGGCGTTTCCAGCTGCTGTTGCAGCACGCTCAGCACGCCCTGATAGATAAAGTCATGCACCAGCCGCGACTGATGGAATCGCACTTCATGCTTCGCCGGATGCACATTCACATCCACCTGATGGGGATCGATTTCCAGATACAGCACGAAAGCAGGCTGTTCATTCGCGCCGAGCTTATCTTCACACGCCTGACGAATGGCATGGTTAATCAGCCGGTCGCGCATCATGCGTCCGTTGACGTAACAGTACTGAATTTCCGCCAGCGCCGCGGTGGTGTGATGGGGGTCGGCAACCCAGCCGCGCAGCGCTAAATCGCCATGCTGCCACTCGATTGCCAGCGCGTGTTCGAGAAACGGCACGCCGCAAATCGCGCCGAGGCGACGATCTTTCGATGCGCCGTCGGCTACCGCCCGATACTGGCGGATGGCTTTACCGTTATGGGTCAGGTTGAAGCTCACATCAAAGCGCGCCAGCGCAATGCGGCGGATAATCTCATCGATGTGGTTAAATTCGGTTTTTTCGGTGCGCATAAATTTGCGCCGCGCAGGGGTGTTGTAGAACAGATCCAGCACTTCCAGCGTGGTGCCAACCGGATGCGCCGCCGGTTTGACCGTCACCGCCTGGTCGCGACCTTCCGCGTAGGCTTGCCAGGCTTCCTGCTGCTCGGCGGTACGCGAAGTCAGGGTCAGACGGGCAACCGAGCTGATGCTCGCCAGCGCTTCACCGCGAAAACCGAGGCTGACAATGGCCTCAAGGTCGTCGAGCGATGTGATTTTACTGGTGGCATGACGCGCCAGCGCCAGCGCCAGCTCGTCTTTTTTAATCCCGCAGCCGTTATCACGAATGCGAATAAGTTTGGCACCGCCGCGTTCGATATCAATGTCGATGCGGGTCGCGCCCGCATCAAGACTGTTTTCGACCAGCTCTTTCACTACCGATGCAGGACGCTCCACCACTTCACCCGCAGCAATCTGGTTGGCAAGCTGTGGCGGTAAAACCTGAATCGGCATGAAAACTCCTTAGTTAACGAGCGTCCTGTTAGTTGACGCGGCGCTGGCGGTTTGCGACTGTTCATCACGAGGGCCGGATTGTATCGGATGCGCCGTAAAATAGTTACGTAAACCGGTATAAATGGCGTCAGCAATTTTCTGCTGGTACTCATCGCTGCCCAGCAGGCGCTCTTCGCCGCTATTACTGATAAAGCCGGTTTCAACCAGTATCGACGGAATATCCGGCGAACGCAGCACGCCGAGGCTGGCATGTTCCGGGCGACGCTTATGCAAATTCCCGACCCGTTGCATCTGGCTGATAACGCTGGTCGCCACATCATACCCTACCCGCTGGGAATGACCGAATTGCAGATCCAGCACCGCCTGACTCAGATAAGGGTCAGCCTGGCTGTTCGCCAGCACATCACCCGCTCCGCCCAGCAGTTCGGACTGCTTCTCATGCTGCTCCAGCCAGCCGGCCATTTCCGTGTTAGCGCGACGGTTTGACAGCACCCACACGGAAGCCCCGGTGGCATCGCGATTTGGCGCGGCATCGGCGTGAATCGACACCAGGAAGTGAGCGTTTTGTTTACGCGCCACATCCGAGCGCCCCATCACCGAAATAAAATAGTCACCGTCGCGCGTCAATACGCCACGGAACATCGGATCGTCGTTTAACAACGTCCTGAGCTTACGCGCAATGGCGATGGTCACGTTCTTCTCACGCGTACCGCCCGGGCCAATGGCGCCAGGATCCTGACCACCGTGACCGGCGTCAATGGCAATGATCACTTTATCGCCAGGCGTACTGCTGGCGCGCGCTGCTGGACGCGGCGTAGGCGTAATGGTGCTGGTAATAGCCGGTTGCCGCTCGGTTGCTACGCGCCCGGAACTATTACCGCTGAACGGGTTACGCGCAGGCTGGCTTGGCGTGGACGCAATCACCGGCGTTTCCACCCGCTTAACCACCACAGGTGGCGGCGGTGGAGGTGGCGGCACATCCGCATTAATGGTGAACACCACGGTATAGTTGGCGCCGTTTTGCTGTTTCACTGCCCGCGTTTTGCCGTTTTCCGTTAGGTCGACCACCAGGCGTAACGATTGATCGTCTCTGGGCGTCGCCGAACGAATCGCTTTCACCAGGTTGTTGCCGCTAAAGCGCAGCGGCAATCCCTGTATCACGCCCGTTTGCTTGATATCCAGCACGACGCTGCGTTTGTCATCCTGGCTAAAGTTATATTCTGGATCGCCCATAAAGCTGAACGTGATCCGCGCCTGCGTTTCACTGTTCGCTACCTGGATATCCGACAAGCTCGCCGCCACTGCCGGTGCACCCACCAGCATCAGCGCGGCGACTAACCACCCTTTTGCGCGAAAAATCATCCTGCGATCCCTAAAATTAACCGGCAAACCGCGCCAGCAGAGACTCACCTAATGAGGAGACCGCAGTGATGCGCGCCTCACGCCCTTGCGCCTGGTAATCTAAGTGTATTTCGATATCCGGCTCGGGCAGAACACCGGTGCCCTGTTGCGGCCATTCCACCAGGCAAATGGCATCGTTAGCAAAGTAATCGCGGATCCCCATAAATTCGAGCTCCTCGGGATCCGCAAGGCGGTACAAATCAAAGTGGTAGACCATGAGATCGGTAAGCTGATAAGGCTCAACCAGGGTATAGGTGGGACTTTTGACGTTACCCTTATGGCCCAACGCCTGGAGAAAACCACGGCTAAAGGTGGTTTTACCAGCGCCTAAATCGCCATACAGATAGATGACCGTTGCGCCAGCGCAGGCCTGCGCCACTCGGTTGCCAAGGTCAAGGGTCGCCTGCTCGTCAGCTAAAGGAATCACTCGATTAATCATGGTTTACGTCAATCACATCCGGGTTAACAACACGCCGTAGCGTGGAAAAAAGATCGGTCGCTAGCATACCGCGAGTGCCGTAGCGCGCCGCCAGTTCATCGGCAGCGGCACCGTGGGCGATACACCCCGCGCAAGCTGCATCATACGGCGATAATGCCTGCCCCAGCAATGCGCCGATGATGCCGGATAGCACATCACCCATCCCACCACTGGCCATGCCGGCATTTCCGGCATCAATAATACTGCTCACACCGCATTCACTGGCGACAATCGTGCCTGCGCCTTTCAGCACCACAGTACCTCCGTACCGTTGTACCAGACGCTGTGCAGAAAGTAAGCGATCGCTCTCAATTTCTGCAACCTTACAGTTCAGTAGACGGGCGGCTTCTCCGGGATGCGGCGTGATCACGCGATTGTGACGTTTATCAGGGTTGATTGCCAGCAGGTTCAGCGCGTCGGCATCCCACAGCGTGGGTTTACGGAAATTGTCGATTTTACGCAGCGCCTGTTTTCCCCATGCTGCCTGGCCGAGGCCGGGGCCAATCACCACCGCGCCCGCCCATTCCAGGCTTTCATCCAGCGACTGCGGCGTCAGTTCAGACACCATCAGCTCCGGGCGGGCGGTGATTATCGGGGCAATATTTTCAGCGCGCGTCAGCACTCTGACAAGCCCTGCCCCCGCGCGCAGCGCCGCTTCCCCCGTCATTCTAATCGCCCCTGCGGTGCCGTGGTCGCCGCCAATCACCACCAGTTTCCCATGATCCCCTTTGTGGGAAGTCGGACGCCGCACGGTGAACCACTGCGCCAGCTGGGAAGCATCCATACGGTGAATATGTATTGGTTGTTCTGCAAGCCACGCTTCGAGCCCCAGCGCATGGTGGTGAAGTTGCCCCACCACGTCACGCGCTTTCCCGGTTAATAATCCCGGCTTGAGGGCGATAAAGGTTATCGTTTGAGCCGCGTGGATTACCGCGCCTGGCGTGGTGCCGGTTTGAGCGTTGAGCCCGGACGGAATATCCAGCGCGATAATCGGCGCGGGAAAATCATTGGCTTGTTCAATCAGTCTAGCCACGTTATCGCGCGGCGCGCTTTGCAGGCCAGTACCCAGCAGACCGTCGATAATTAAGTCCGCATCCCGTGGCCAATGAATATCAGCCGGATGAATCTCGCCACCGCAAGCCAGCCACGCCTCGCGCGCGCTATGTGCTTCTGGCGGCAATGGTTTATCGCAGGTCTGCGCCAGCAAGGTCACGCGCATTCCCGCCGCCATCGCCAGACGAGCGACCACGTAACCATCGCCGCCGTTATTGCCATGACCGCACAAAATCAGCCAGTGCCGCGCAACAGGATAGGCCGCACGCGCCACGTCGAACGCCGCCTGGCCCGCCCGTTGCATCAGTTCATACAGGGAAAGCCCCAGACTCTGTGCCGCCGTTTTTTCGGCGCGACGCAGTTCGTCCGCAGGCCATATGGAGTGTGGTATACTTTGGGGGATTCTTGTCAATGTATGGTCCGTCATGTCACAGCCCCTCGATCTCAATCAATTAGCGCAACAAATCAAACAATGGGGCACTGAACTCGGTTTTCAGCAGGTCGGTATTACCGATACTGATCTCAGCGAAGCCGAACCTAAGCTACAGGCATGGCTGGATAAACAATACCACGGCGAGATGGATTGGATGGCACGCCACGGCATGATGCGCGCCCGTCCTCACGAACTGCAGCCCGGTACGCTCCGGGTGATTAGCGTTCGTATGAACTATCTTCCCGCCAATGCGGCTTTTGCCCGCACGCTGAAAAACCCCGAACTCGGTTACGTCAGCCGTTATGCCCTGGGGCGCGATTATCATAAGCTGTTGCGTAACCGTCTTAAAAAGCTCGGTGAAATGATTCAGGAACAGTGTGTCTCGCTGAATTTTAGACCCTTTGTTGACTCCGCGCCTATTCTTGAACGTCCTTTGGCTGAAAAAGCCGGAATTGGCTGGACCGGTAAGCACTCGCTAATCCTGAACCGCGATGCCGGATCGTTCTTCTTCCTCGGTGAACTGCTGGTGGATATCCCACTCCCTATCGATAAACCTGTTGCCGAAGAGTGCGGGCGCTGCGTGGCCTGCATGACCATTTGCCCGACCGGCGCGATTGTTGAGCCGTACACCGTTGACGCCCGTCGCTGCATCTCCTACCTGACGATTGAACTGGAAGGTGCCATCCCGGAAGAGTTTCGCCCACTCATCGGCAACCGTATCTACGGTTGTGACGATTGCCAGCTCATTTGTCCGTGGAACCGTTTTTCACAGTTAACCGACGAGGCGGACTTCAGTCCACGACAAGCGCTGCACTCGCCTGAGCTTATCGAACTGTTCGCCTGGACCGAGGCGTGGTTTCTGAAAGTGACGGAAGGGTCGGCAATTCGCCGTATCGGCCATTTACGCTGGTTACGCAATATCGCCGTCGCGCTGGGTAACGCCCCGTGGAGCATTGCTGCGTTAAACGCGCTTGAAAGTCGTAGAGGTGAGCACCCACTACTCGATGAACACATTGAGTGGGCTATTGCGCAGCAAATTGCGCGACGCAATGACGGCGCGGTTGAAGTGCAACTGCCGAAAAAACAGCGGCTGGTGAGAGTGGTTGAAAAAGGTTTACCGCGCGACGCGTAAACTATTCACAGCCTGTGGGTAAAAATAAAAACACATTGCGTTTCAACATGCCTAAGTTCGTCAAGCGATCTCGCTAACATTTTGAAATGATATATCGTCTTATATTTCAATAAGATAACTAAATCAGCAAAAATCTTAAAAAGATCTGCATGCTGACAACGCGGTGAAAGGCTGTGGATAACTCTGTTTACAAGAGTATTTCAGAAACGAAAAAACAACCTCAATGGCTTAACGCATTGTGGAAGTGATTTTGTTTTGGAAGAAAAATTTGGAGCGGGAAACGAGACTCGAACTCGCGACCCCGACCTTGGCAAGGTCGTGCTCTACCAACTGAGCTATTCCCGCATTTAGGTGCTTGGTGCTGTACTGCTTTCAAATTTTGGAGCGGGAAACGAGACTCGAACTCGCGACCCCGACCTTGGCAAGGTCGTGCTCTACCAACTGAGCTATTCCCGCATTTAGGTGCTTGGTGCTGTACTGCTTTCAAATTTTTGGAGCGGGAAACGAGACTCGAACTCGCGACCCCGACCTTGGCAAGGTCGTGCTCTACCAACTGAGCTATTCCCGCAAAATCTGGCAATTTTTGTTGCTGTCGTAATTCGCATTTCTGCTTCGTTACGGGAGGCGCATTATACGAGAATTCTTTCCCCCTGCAACCCCCCTTGAAGCGATTTTTTGAATTTATCGTTCAAGTGCTGGATAAATCGGCAATCTGCCTATTCTATCGCCAATTCATCCCGTTAGCACGTTAAAGCTGAATAAAATGTTCGCGGTAGTAGGCGAGTTCCGCCACCGATTCGCGAATATCATCCATCGCCTGGTGAGTGCCCTGCTTTTTAAAGCCAGGCAGAATTTCCGGCTTCCAACGACGCGCCAGCTCTTTTAAGGTGCTCACATCCAGATAGCGATAGTGGAAGTAGGCTTCCAGCTCCGGCATGTATTTAAACAAGAAGCGACGATCCTGACCGATGCTGTTCCCGCAAATCGGCGATTTACCTTCCGGCACCCATTTTTTCAGAAACTCCAGCGTCGCCAGTTCGGCTTCACGATCGCCAAGGGTACTGGCCTTTACACGCTCAACCAGCCCGCTGCCGGTATGGGTACGCACGTTCCAGTCGTCCATCAGCGCCAGTTGTTCATCCGATTGATGGACGGCAATAGTCGGCCCTTCCGCCAGAATATTGAGCTGTGCGTCGGTCACCAGCGTGGCGATTTCGATAATGCGATCGCGCTCGGGATTCAGGCCGGTCATCTCCAGATCGATCCAAATCAGGTTGTTTTCATCTGCACTCATGTTATTTTCCACCCTTCTGTCTGACCTGCCGCAAACAAGACGCGACGGGTTAACTCGTATTAATTAGCGTGTATCATAGAGGTTTTGCCCAGCACGGGCGACCAGGAGTCAGCACGATTGAGTAAAAATAAACTCTCCAAAGGTCAGCAGCGTCGCGTATCGGCTAACCACCAGCGCCGCTTAACAACCACGAAAGAGAAGCCCGATTTCGACGATAACCTGTTTGGCGAAGCCGCCGAAGGGATCGTCATTAGTCGCTTCGGTATGCACGCCGACGTGGAGTCCGCCGATGGCGAAACCCACCGCTGCAATATCCGTCGCACCATTCGCTCACTGGTCACCGGCGACCGCGTGGTCTGGCGTCCAGGTAAAGCCGCCGCTGAAGGCGTCCGAGTCAAAGGTATCGTGGAAGCGGTACACGAACGCACCTCGGTTCTGACGCGCCCGGACTTTTATGACGGCGTGAAACCCATCGCCGCCAATATCGATCAAATCGTCATCGTGTCCGCTATTTTGCCAGAGCTGTCGCTGAATATTATCGACCGTTATCTGGTGGCTTGCGAAACGCTCGACGTAGAACCGCTGCTGGTTTTGAATAAAATCGATTTGCTGGACGATGAAGGCATGGCGTTCGTCAACGAGCAGATGGATATTTATCGCAATATTGGTTATCGCGTTCTGATGGCTTCAAGCCATACTCAAGATGGCTTAAAGCCACTCGAAGAGGCGTTAACTAACCGCATCAGCATTTTTGCCGGGCAATCCGGGGTGGGCAAATCCAGTCTGCTTAACGCGTTGTTAGGGTTAAGCGACGACAGTATCCTGACCAACGACGTTTCTAACGTTTCCGGTCTGGGACAGCACACCACCACGGCGGCGCGCCTGTATCACTTCCCGCACGGCGGCGACGTGATTGACTCCCCGGGCGTGCGTGAATTTGGTTTGTGGCACCTTGAGCCGGAACAAGTGACCAATGGATTTGTCGAATTCCATGACTATCTTGGTCTGTGCAAATATCGCGACTGCAAGCACGACAACGATCCGGGTTGTGCGATTCGTGAAGCCGTCGAGAACGGCAAAATTGCCGAATCACGTTTTGAACATTACCACCACATTCTGGACAGTATGGCGCAGGTAAAAACGCGTAAAAACTTTTCAGAGACCGATAAATGAGAACTATGATTTTGCCGACTGACATTCTCGCCAACAATCGCTAGAATCGGCCGCTTTTCTCATTAAGATCCGACTATCGCGTCGGATCTGGAACGACACATATTGGCCTGGAGGCTACCTTGTTAAACTCGTTTAAACTTTCACTGCAATACATTCTGCCTAAACTGTGGCTTACGCGTCTCGCAGGCTGGGGTGCAAGCAAACGAGCGGGATGGCTGACTAAACTGGTAATCGATCTGTTTGTGAAGTTCTACAAGGTCGACATGAACGAAGCGCAGAAGCCGGATACCGCCAGCTACCGCACTTTCAACGATTTCTTCGTTCGTCCGCTGCGTGATGAGGTTCGTCCGCTCAATACCGATCCAAACGTACTGGTGATGCCAGCCGATG
The DNA here is from genome assembly GCF_044745165.1 of Kluyvera sp. NPDC087067. NCBI lineage: Bacteria > Pseudomonadati > Pseudomonadota > Gammaproteobacteria > Enterobacterales > Enterobacteriaceae > Kluyvera > Kluyvera sp. NPDC087067. Next base: position 166,092 of record NZ_JBIUZS010000006.1, read on the forward strand.
GCGTTATCAGCCAGTTGGGCGCTATCGAAGGCGACAAGATTCTGCAGGCTAAAGGCCACAACTACTCGCTGGAAGCGTTGCTAGCGGGTAACTACATCATGGCCGACCTGTTCCGTAACGGGACATTTGCCACAACCTACCTGTCACCGCGCGACTATCACCGCGTACACATGCCGTGTAACGGTATCCTGCGCGAGATGATTTACGTCCCGGGCGATCTGTTCTCCGTGAACCACCTGACGGCACAAAACGTCCCGAATCTGTTTGCCCGTAACGAACGCGTCATCTGCCTGTTCGACACTGAATTTGGCCCAATGGCGCAGATTCTGGTTGGCGCGACGATTGTCGGCAGTATCGAAACCGTATGGTCGGGTACCGTTACCCCACCGCGTGAAGGCGTGATCAAGCGCTGGACGTACCCTGCCGGTGATGAGGAAGGTTCTATCGCGCTGCTGAAAGGCCAGGAAATGGGCCGCTTCAAGCTGGGTTCTACGGTAATCAACCTGTTCGCCCCGGGCAAAGTGAAGCTGGCTGAGCAGCTGCAAAATCTCTCCGTTACCAAACTGGGCGAGCCGCTGGCTATCTCTACCGAAGCCGTTGTCGAGCCTGAAGTTGTGGCTGAACCCGAAGTCGTCGTTACGCCAGAGCCTGTCGTAGAAACGGAAGTTATCGTTGAATCGGAAGTTGTGGCTGAGCCAGAAGTTGTGGTTGAACCCGCTGTGGCAACGGAACCGAAAAGCAGCGTACAGCCGGTTGAAGAAGTGGTTGTTGAGCCAAAGGCCGCTCCTCTGACTGACGATAAAAAAGAGCAAAGTTAATCACTGAAAAAGGGTTTTGATGTGCGCCTGATTATCACGTTACTGATGGCCTGGTGCCTCAGCCAGGGGGCGTACGCAGCGACGGCCCCCAACGCCCGACAAATTGCCCAGGAACTGGAACAGGCGAAAGCGGCCAAGCCCGCTCAGCCTGAAACCGTAGAGGCATTACAAAATGCACTGACCGCGCTTGAGGAGCAAAAAGGCTCCCTCGAGCGCGCCGCTCAGTATCAGCAGGTTATCGACAACTTCCCCAAACTCTCCCAGACGCTGCGCAACCAGTTGAACAACCTGCGCGATGAACCTCGCTCTGCGCCAGAAGGGATGAGTTCGGATGCGCTAAACCAGGAGATTTTGCAGGTTAGCAGCCAACTGCTGGAAAAAAGCCGCATTGCCCAGCAGGAGCAGGAACGCGCGCGCGATATTGCCGATTCCGTTAACCAACTGCCTCAACAACAAACCGACGCCCGCCGCCAGTTAAATGACGTTGAGCGCCGTATCGGCGCGACGCCGGGCAATACCCCACTGGCGCAAGCGCAGGCGCTCAGTCTGCAAGCCGAGTCCAGTAAACTTAAAGCGCTGGTTGATGAGCTGGAGCTGGCGCAGCTTTCAGCTAATAACCGCCAGGAGCTGTCGCGTATGCGTTCAGAGCTGGCGCAAAAGCAGAGTGAGCAGCTTGATGCCTATCTCCAGGCATTGCGTAATCAGTTGAACAGCCAGCGTCAGCAAGAAGCGGAACGGGCGCTTGAGAGCACCGAACTGCTGGCAGAAAACAGCGAGAACCTGCCGGTTGGTATCGTCAATCAGTTTAAGATTAACCGTGAATTGTCCCAGGCGCTGAATCAGCAGGCGCAACGTATGGATCTCGTTGCCTCGCAGCAGCGTCAAGCCACCAATCAGACCCTTCAGGTGCGTCAGGCGCTCAACACCCTCCGCGAACAGTCCCAGTGGCTCGGCGCCTCGAATCTGTTGGGTGAGGCGCTACGCGCCCAGGTTTCACGTCTGCCTGAAATGCCGAAGCCTCAGCAACTTGACACCGAAATGGCGCAACTTCGCGTCCATCGTCTACGTTATGAAGATTTGCTGAATAAACAGCCGCAGCTCCGGCAGATTAATCAGGTTGACGGCCAGCCGCTCACCAGCGAGCAGAATCGTATTCTTGAAGCGCAGCTGCGTACCCAGCGCGAATTGTTGAATTCACTGCTGCAAGGCGGCGATACGCTGATCCTCGAATTAACCAAGCTGAAAGTCTCTAACAGCCAGCTGGAAGATGCCTTGAAAGAGGTTAACGAGGCCACGCACCGCTATCTGTTCTGGACTTCCGACGTTCGCCCTATCGACTTCAGTTGGCCGCTGGAAATCGTACAAGACCTGCGTCGTCTGATCTCGCTGGATACCGTCAGCCAGCTCGGTAAGGCCAGCATGATGATGCTCACCAGCCGCCAGACCTTACTGCCGCTATTTGCCGCACTGCTGTTGGTCGGTTTTAGCATTAGCTCGCGTAAGCACTTCACGCGCTTCCTTGAGCGCTCCAGCGCGCGGGTCGGCAAAGTCACCCAGGATCACTTCTGGCTCACCATGCGCACCGTTTTCTGGTCGATACTGGTGGCATCCCCGTTACCAGTGTTATGGGCCACGCTGGGATACGGCCTTCAGGAGGCCTGGCCCTTCCCGCTGGCAGTGGCGATAGGCGATGGCGTCACCGCCACCGTGCCGCTGCTGTGGGTGGTGATGATCTGCGCCACCTTTGCCCGCACCAACGGCCTGTTTATCGTGCACTTCGGCTGGCCGCAAAATCGCGTTGCCCGCGCCATGCGCTATTACCTGATGAGCATCGGGCTTATCGTGCCGCTGATTATGGCGTTGATCATGTTCGATAATCTCAACGACCGCGAATTCTCGGCGTCGCTCGGCAGGCTGTGCTTTATGTTGATCTGCGGCGCGTTAGCGATAGTGACGCTCAGTCTTAAGCGCGCAGGGATACCGCTGTATCTCGATAAAGAGGGCAATGGGGATAATCGGGTCAACAGCCTGCTGTGGAACCTGATGATTGGCGCGCCGCTGGTCGCCATTTTTGCCGCCGCCGTCGGTTATCTCGCCACCTCACAAGCGCTGCTGGCACGCCTTGAAACATCGGTCGCCATCTGGTTCCTGCTGCTGGTGATTTATCACGTCATCCGCCGCTGGATGCTGATTCAGCGCCGCCGTCTGGCGTTTGAGCGCGCCAAGAATAAGCGTGCTGAGATGCTGGCGCACCGTGCCCGTGGCGAAGAGGAGCCGCATCCATCAAGCCTTGAGGGCGCGGCAGAGATGGAAGTCAGTGAGGTGAATCTCGATACGATCAGCGAACAATCATTGCGCCTGGTGCGGTCAATCCTGATGCTGGTTGCTCTGGTGTCGGTCATTATCCTGTGGTCGGAAATTCACTCGGCGTTCGGCTTCCTTGAGAACATTTCGCTGTGGGACGTCACTTCCACCGTACAAGGCGTGGAGAGCATTGAGCCGATTACCCTCGGCGCGGTGCTGATTGCCATTCTGGTGTTGATTATCACCACTCAGCTTGTGCGTAACTTACCGGCACTGCTTGAGCTTGCCATCCTGCAACACCTGTCGCTCACGCCGGGCACCGGCTATGCCATCACCACCATCACCAAATATCTGTTACTGCTGATAGGTGGCCTGGTCGGATTCTCAATGATTGGGATTGAATGGGCGAAGCTACAATGGCTGGTCGCGGCCCTCGGTGTGGGGTTGGGCTTTGGCTTACAGGAGATATTCGCCAACTTTATCTCCGGCTTGATTATCCTGTTTGAAAAGCCGATTCGTATCGGCGATACGGTGACGATTCGTGATTTGACCGGTAGCGTGACAAAAATTAATACCCGCGCCACCACCATCAGCGACTGGGACCGCAAAGAGATTATCGTGCCGAATAAGGCCTTTATCACCGAGCAGTTTATTAACTGGTCGCTGTCGGATTCGGTCACCCGCGTGGTGTTAAGCATTCCCGCGCCGTCCGACGCCAACAGCGAAGAGGTGGCGCAAATCCTGCTCACCGCCGCACAACGCTGCTCGCTGGTCATTGATACCCCGGCGCCGGAAGCGTTCCTCGTCGACTTACAGCAGGGGATTCAGATTTTCGAACTGCGTATCTACGCTGCCGAAATGGGACACCGTATGCCGCTGCGCCATGAGCTGCACCAGCTGATTCTGGCCGGTTTCCGTCAGCACGGTATCGATATGCCATTCCCACCGTTCCAGATGCGCCTGGAGAGCCTGAATGGGAAGAAAACGGCGAATACGTTGACGTCGGCGGGGAGAACTCGCCAGCCGGGAAGTTTGTAAGCACCGGGTAGTGCCTGAAAGCTGCGCGCCATCAGGCACTACTATGCAGATTGCCGGATGGCGGCTTCGCCTTATCCGGCCTACCTAAATTGTCGCCCGGACGAGGTGCGCAAGCAGCGACTCCGGGGAGTTCCCGGCGTCAAGTTGTTGGGCCGAGCTACCTTTCTGCCAGCTACCCTCCGGCATCCAACGTTACTCCGCCACCAGCTCCGGCTGACGGTTAACGCGGCGATGGTAGTTCTCATAAATCGCCATCGCTAATAGCGAGAAGAAGACCGGTCCACCCATCATCCACAGCGCGCTGCTCCAGTCGCCCGCATCAATCACCGGCTGAATCACGGTAAAGATGTTGGCGAACGTCACCACCAGCACCACGACCGTGGTGGCAAGCCACGTAGACGCCTTCGTTTTAAACATCACGAACGGACGCTCGAGATCCATTTTGGCTTTAAAGAACGGGAAGGCCAGCGCCAGGAACAGATACGGTAAGGTCATCGAGACGTTCGCCATTAGCGTCAACTTGTTGTAAAACGCGGAAGCGGTATCGCCGCCAAAAGAGACCAGCAGAATGAACAAACTGACCAGCGCACACTGCATCCACATCGCCGTCGACGGCATACCGTTTTCGTTGAGACGGGTCATCGACGACGGCCACAACGCCTTTGGCGTACCCTGAATAATCGCCTTCAGCGGCGAGTAGCTTAACGTGAAGAAAGCGCCGGTATAGGCAAGGAACATCGACAGCCCGGTAATACGAGCAAACCATACGCCGACCGTAGCGGCCACGTCAGGCGGCAGGTGCAACGCATTGCCAAGCGTAGTGCCCAGACTGGTCATCAGCACGTAGGTAATGTTGCCGAGGTTAACCGAATGGTCGCTTAAAATTTGCTGCCAGTTAGTACTCACGCCCCACAGGAATATGGCCAGTGAATAACCAATCGAAATAACAATTGCCGCAAAGATAATTCCTTTCGCAAAGTTCTTCTCCGGTTTGTCGGTTTTGTCCACCAGACCACCGACGGCTTCAATACCGCCATAAGCGAAAATAGCAAATACCACGAACGATAATACCGCCAGCCCGGACTGATAACCCGGATTTGGCGAAGCGGTGAAATTAATCGGCTGCGCAAAGTGGCCGCCATTTAATAACAAAATGGCAATGCTCACGAACAATAAAACCAAATTCAGACACATTACGGCAATACCGCCAACGGCGGTAATACGGGCGATTTTATTAATCCCTTTGGCCGCGACGGTGGTCACTAATATCATCCACACCACGGCCAACAGCCCCACTACCTGCGTTGAGGCAAGCCCGGCAACGCCCCAGTGCTGCGTCATGTCTGCACCAAACAGGAAGGTCGAGAACGGCACCCACACTTTCGCTGAGGTGCTCACCATCCAGATAACGTAGGAGGAGAACCACATAAAGGTGCCAATAAATGCGTAGCGTGGGCCAACGCTATTATTCATCCACGAATAGATACCGCCCTCTTCCTTGCGGTAGGCCGATCCCATTTCAGCCATCATTAAAGCGAATGGAATAAAGAATAAAAGTGCGGAAAATATATACCAGGTAATGGCGCTGTAGCCCATCAGGTAAAATGCTGAGGGGCTATTGGCAAAACCAAAAACTGAGGTGAATATCATGAGGATGAGGCCAATAAGGCTCATCTTTTTTATTGATTGGGTCATGTGACCATCCCTTACTCTGGACTGTTTTTAACACATCGAGCGGCATCGCGCGGCAGGCTTGCAAAGGCAAAGCAGCGGAAAATCGACGCGAGAAATTGCTGGCGGGATGATAGCAAATAGCCAGACGAATCTTGTGACCATAAGAGGGAATTTTGAAATTAATAACTAGAAAATGGCGCATTAAGCGCCATTTTATGTTGCAGAAATGTATTTAATCAGGCTTATGCCCGATCTACACTGAATGCCAGTACGTCAGACAGTTGTTCAGCACCGAGCGCCAGCATCACCAGGCGGTCAACGCCCAGCGCCACGCCGGAACAGTCCGGCAGCCCCGCCGCCAGCGCATCTAACAGGTTCTGGTCGATAGGCTGCGCCGGGAGGCCACGCGCCACGCGCTTGCGGTTATCCTGCTCGAAGCGCTGCTGCTGTTCGCGAGCATCGGTCAGCTCATGGAAGCCATTCGCCAGCTCGATTCCTTTGTAGTACACCTCAAAACGCTCAGCGACACGGTGATCTTCCGCGCTAATCTGCGCAAGCGACGCCTGGCTTGCCGGGAAGTGATAAACGAACGTCGGCTTGTCTTTGCCGATGTGCGGCTCTACGCCCATCGCAAATAGCAGCTGTAAAAGCGTATCGCGGTCTTCTTCCGTCTCGGCGATGTTGCTCAAATCAAGCTTTGCCGCCACTTCACGCAGCTGGGCTTTGTCCGCTGACAGCGGATCGATTTCCAGATGACGCTGGAACGCCTGCTGATAGGAGAGACTTTCCGCTGGCTGCGTTTCCAGTACCTGCTGCAGCAAATCATCAACTTCGTTTATCAGACGATACATGTCGAAGTGCGGACGATACCACTCCAGCATGGTGAATTCTGGATTGTGGTGACGCCCCATCTCTTCATTACGGAAGCTGCGGCACAGCTGGAACACAGGGCCACAGCCCGCCGCCAGCAGGCGCTTCATATGGTATTCCGGGCTGGTCATCAGATACAGGTTCATGCCCTGGGAGTGCCCCGGGCCAACAAAGCGAGTCTCAAACGGGACTAAATGGACGTCAGTCACCGTTGCCTGGCTCATACAAGGCGTCTCCACCTCCAGTACACCGCGGTCAGCAAAGAAACGACGAATTTCCGCCATCAACGCCGCGCGTTTTAACAGGTTTGGGATGGATGCGCTCGGCTGCCAGGTTGCCGTCTCGCTCATGTTTTTTTCTCCGATTTCAGACAAGGGCACGAAGTCTACCCTCAAGCATCAAATGACACAAATTTTGCCCAGCATTTCCCGCATTACGGCAAAGAGGATTTTCCCAGGTAATTCCACAACGTAATTCATCAGCTACAGTGATAAATAAAGCGCACATAACGATAAAAAAATCGAACACGTCAAATTTCCCTGACGACCTCACGGGTATACTGCTTTACCCATAAAGGAGCAGTGGAAACGTTTTTACGCCAGGCTATGTGATATCCCCCGCGTAGCGTGTTGTGAAATAACAATAATCTGGAGGAATGTCGTGCAAACCTTTCAAGCCGATCTTGCCATTATAGGTGCGGGTGGCGCTGGATTACGTGCTGCTATCGCAGCAGCCCAGGCCAATCCAAAAGCCAAAATCGCGTTGATCTCTAAAGTTTATCCTATGCGCAGCCACACGGTTGCCGCTGAAGGTGGCTCCGCCGCCGTCGCACAGGACCATGATAGCTTCGAATACCATTTTCACGACACCGTCGCCGGTGGCGACTGGCTTTGCGAACAGGATGTTGTCGATTACTTCGTCCACCATTGCCCAACCGAAATGACCCAGCTCGAACAATGGGGCTGCCCGTGGAGCCGTCGTCCAGACGGTAGCGTTAACGTCCGACGCTTCGGTGGCATGAAAATCGAGCGTACATGGTTCGCCGCCGATAAAACCGGCTTCCACATGCTGCACACCCTGTTCCAGACCTCCCTTCAGTTCCCGCAAATTCAACGCTTTGATGAACATTTCGTCCTCGATATTCTGGTCGACGACGGTCAGGCCCGAGGCCTGGTGGCGATGAATATGATGGAAGGCACGCTGGTGCAAATTCGCGCTAACGCCGTGGTAATGGCGACCGGCGGCGCGGGTCGCGTCTATCGCTACAACACCAACGGCGGCATCGTCACCGGTGATGGTATGGGTATGGCGTTAAGCCACGGCGTACCGCTGCGTGATATGGAGTTTGTCCAGTATCACCCAACCGGCCTGCCGGGTTCCGGCATTCTGATGACTGAAGGCTGCCGTGGTGAAGGCGGTATTCTGGTCAACAAAGATGGCTACCGTTATCTACAGGATTACGGCATGGGCCCAGAAACCCCGCTCGGCCAGCCGAAGAATAAATACATGGAGCTGGGTCCGCGCGACAAAGTTTCTCAGGCCTTCTGGCACGAATGGCGTAAAGGCAACACCATCTCCACGCCGCGCGGCGACGTGGTTTACCTTGACCTGCGCCACCTCGGCGAGAAAAAGCTGCTGGAACGTTTACCGTTTATCTGCGAACTGGCGAAAGCCTACGTCGGCGTCGACCCGGTGAAAGAGCCGATTCCGGTACGTCCAACCGCACACTACACGATGGGCGGTATCGAAACCGACCAGCATTGCGAAACCCGCATTAAAGGGCTGTTCGCCGTGGGTGAATGTTCTTCCGTTGGGCTGCACGGCGCAAACCGTCTGGGCTCCAACTCGCTGGCAGAACTGGTCGTCTTTGGCCGCATGGCGGGCGAGCAGGCAATGGCGCGTGCCGCAACGGTCGGTGAAGCCAACGGCAGCGCGCTGGATGCACAGGTTAGCGACATTGAAAATCGCCTGAAGGCCGTCGTGAACCAGGAAGGCAACGAAAACTGGGCGAAGATCCGCGACGAAATGGGTCTGTCGATGGAAGAAGGCTGCGGGATTTACCGTACGCCGGAACTGATGCAGAAAACCATCGATAAGCTGGCCGAACTGCAAGAGCGCTTCAAGCGCGTGCGCGTGACCGACACTTCCAGCGTGTTCAACACCGACCTGCTTTATACCATTGAGCTGGGCCACGGGCTGAACGTTGCCGAATGTATGGCGCACTCCGCGATGGCGCGTAAAGAGTCGCGCGGCGCACATCAGCGTCTGGACGAAGGCTGTACCGAGCGTGATGACGTTAACTTCCTCAAGCATACCCTCGCCTTCCGCGACGCCGACGGCACCACCCGCCTCGACTACAGCGATGTGAAGATCACCACCCTGCCACCGGCCAAACGCGTCTACGGTGCTGAAGCCGAAGCGGCCGATAAGAAGGAGAAGGCGAATGGCTGAGATGCAAACTATCAAAATTGAGATTGTGCGCTACAACCCGGAAGTAGACAGCGCACCGCACAGCGCCTTCTATGAAGTGCCGTACGATGAGCAGACGTCACTGCTCGATGCGCTGGGCTACATCAAAGACAATCTCGCACCAGACCTGAGCTACCGCTGGTCTTGCCGTATGGCTATCTGTGGCTCCTGCGGCATGATGGTCAACAAGGTGCCGAAGCTGGCCTGTAAAACCTTCCTGCGCGAATACACCAAAGGTCTGAAGGTGGAAGCGCTGGCTAACTTCCCGATCGAACGCGATCTGGTGGTCGATATGACCCACTTTATCGAGAGTCTGGAAGCGATTAAGCCGTATATCATCGGCAACCCGCGCACGCCGGATCAGGGGCCGAACACGCAAACCCCGGCGCAGATGGCGAAATACCATCAGTTCTCCGGCTGCATCAACTGCGGTCTGTGCTATGCGGCCTGCCCACAGTTTGGTCTGAACCCTGAGTTCATCGGCCCGGCGGCCATAACGCTTGCGCACCGCTACAACGAAGACAGCCGCGACCACGGTAAGAAAGAACGTATGGCGCAGCTTAACGGCCAGAATGGCGTATGGACCTGCACCTTTGTCGGCTACTGCTCCGAAGTGTGCCCAAAACACGTCGATCCCGCCGCCGCTATTCAGCAGAGCAAAGTGGAAAGCTCGAAAGACTTTCTTATCGCCACCCTGAAACCACGCTAAGGAGTGCATGATGACGACTAAACGCAAACCCTATGTACGGCCGATGCCGTCTACCTGGTGGAAAAATCTGCCGTTTTATCGCTTCTATATGCTGCGTGAAGGGACGGCGGTGCCAGCGGTCTGGTTCAGTCTTGAACTGATGTATGGGATCTTCGCCCTCAAGCACGGCCCGGAAACCTGGGCTAATTTTGTCGGCTTCCTGCAAAATCCTATTATCGTCATTTTGAACCTGATCGTGCTCGCTGCGGCCCTACTTCATACCAAAACTTGGTTTGAACTGGCGCCAAAAGCCGCGAACATCATCGTAAAAAGCGAGAAAATGGGGCCAGAGCCGGTGATTAAAGGGCTGTGGGTGGTGACGGCTATCGTCACCGTGGTCATTTTGTTTGTCGCGCTGTTCTGGTAAGGAGACTATTGTGATCAATCCAAATCCAAAACGTTCTGACGAGCCGGTCTTCTGGGGCCTGTTTGGCGCAGGCGGCATGTGGAGCGCCATCATTGCGCCGGTGATTATCCTGCTGGTTGGCATTCTGCTTCCGCTGGGGCTATTCCCGGGCGATGCGCTGAGCTATGAGCGCGTGCTGGCCTTTGCCAGCAGCTTTATCGGCCGGGTGTTCCTGTTCCTGATGGTCGTCCTACCGCTGTGGTGCGGCCTGCACCGTATTCACCATGCGATGCACGACCTGAAAATCCACGTGCCAAGCGGCAAATGGGTGTTCTACGGTCTGGCGACTATTCTGACGGTCGTCACATTGATTGCCGTGGTCACTATCTAAGCCCTCAGGCCCGCCATCCGGCGGGCCTGTTATTTCCGCATCTTCCCCACCAGCCACCGGGCAAAATCGCCCATAGCAGGCGTTTCTGTGCGTGACTGGAGCCGGGTGAGCCAGTAGCTCCCCAAATCAATCTGCGTGGTAAACGGCTGAACAATGCGCTCGCTGTTGAGCAAGTGGCTAAACATATCCACGGGAGCCATCGCAATCCCTGCCCCCGCCTGTGCCGCTTCCAGCATGGTCACTGATGAATCGAACACCATCACCCGATGGGTGGGTGACGGCGGCAACTCTCCCGCCGCCTGCATCCATGCCGTCCATTCATCGCGCCGGTAGGAGCGCAGGAGAGTAAATTTCAGCATATCGGCTGGCGAGTGCAGGTGAGCAGCAATTTCCGGTGAGCACAGCGGCGCCAGTGGCGCATGACACAGAAATATCGCGTCCGTGCCGTGCCAGGCCCCGCCGCCATAGCGGATAGTGTAATCCAGCCCTTCGGCCGCAGGATCGACGCGGTTATTGTGGGTCGACAGTTGCAGGTCAATATGCGGGTAATGGCGATGAAAATCGTCAAGCAGTGGAAAGAGACAACCGGTGGCAAAGGTGCCGACGACGCCCACTTTCAGCTTCTCCTGGGCGCGATGGCTGGCAAAGCGGTCCAGCATCCCGGCGATACGATCAAAAGACTCGTTCAGCACCGGCAGCAGATTTTCGCCCTCCGTCGTCAACATCAGGCCGCGGGACACCCGCACAAAAAGCTGGCAGTTCAGATGCTGCTCCAGCGACTTCACCTGCTGGCTGATGGCTGAATGCGTCACGTTGAGCTCAATCGCGGCTTGCGTAAAACTCAGATGCCTGGCGGCGGCTTCAAAAGCCCGAAGCGAATTGCGAGGGATATAGCTGCGCGTCATAGGCCCGTCCGTTAGAAAAAGTTACAGCTCATGCTAAATTTAACCGTTTGTCAGGCACAGTCAAATCCCACAAACTACGCTCGTCTGAAGGGCCCGGACATATTACTGACCTGCGATTACGGAAGATAATTGATGATGAAAAAAACCCTTTGCTGTGCCCTGCTGCTCGGCGTTTCTTGCACCACGCTTGCCGCCCCAATGTCAGAAAAACAGCTGGCTGACGTGGTAGAACATACCATCACGCCGTTGCTGAAAACCCAGGCCGTCCCAGGCATGGCGGTCGCGGTCATTTATGAGGGCAAACCGCACTATTTCACCTTCGGCAAAGCGGATGTCGCCGCCAATAAGCCGGTCACACCACAAACACTGTTCGAGCTCGGTTCTATTAGTAAAACCTTCACCGGCGTGCTGGGCGGTGACGCTATTGCTCGTGGCGAAATTGCCCTAAGCGATCCGGCGGTGAAGTACTGGCCTGAGCTCACCGGCAAACAGTGGCAGGGTATCCGTATGCTGGATTTAGCCACCTACACCGCAGGTGGCCTGCCGTTACAGGTGCCCGACGAGGTCACCGATAGCGCCTCCCTGCTGCACTTCTACCAGACCTGGCAGCCGCAGTATCGCCCCGGCACCACGCGTCTTTACGCTAATTCCAGCATCGGCCTGTTTGGTGCGCTGGCGGTTAAGCCTTCCGGCATGAACTTTGAACAAGCGATGATGGCGCGTGTCTTTAAACCGCTGAAACTGGCCCATACCTGGATTAACGTTCCGGCAGAACAAGCTCCGCACTACGCCTGGGGCTACCGCGACGGTAAGGCCGTCCACGTAACGCCTGGCATGCTGGATGCCGAGGCCTATGGCGTAAAAACCAACGTTGAGGATATGGCGAGCTGGGTGATGGCGAACATGACGCCGGACACCGTGCAGGATGCGTCGCTAAAGCAGGGTATTGCACTTGCGCAGTCTCGCTACTGGCATATAGGCTCAATGTATCAGGGACTGGGCTGGGAGATGCTCAACTGGCCGGTCGATGCTAAAACGCTGGTCAACGGGAGTGATAATAAGGTCGCACTGGCAGCATTACCGGCAACCGAAATCAACCCACCGGCCCCGTTGCTCAAAGCATCGTGGGTCCATAAAACCGGGTCTACCGGGGGCTTTGGCAGCTACGTGGCGTTTATCCCTGAAAAACAGCTTGGCATCGTGATGCTCGCCAACAAAAGCTATCCCAACCCCGCTCGCGTGGAAGCGGCTTATCGTATTCTGAGCGCGCTGCAATAACCTTTTGCCGGGCGGAAGTCACACCGCCCGGCAAGTCATTAATGTGCGCTCATTTTCAAACCAATAATGCCCAGCACGATAAGCGCCAGGCTGGCAATCCGCATGGGGCTTGCCGACTCACCTAACAGCAAGATACCGGTTATCGCCGCGCCAACCGCGCCAATCCCCGTCCACACCGCATAGGCCGTGCCGACGGGCAAACTTTTCATCGCCCACGACAGCATAGCCATACTGACCACCATTGCCGCAACGGTAATCACGCTTGGCACCAGACGGCTGAATCCATGAGTATATTTAAGGCCAACGGCCCAGACGACTTCGAGAAGACCTGCAACAAATAGAATTAACCAAGGCATAAAAGGCTCCAGAAAATGGGGCCGTCCCCGGTTGCGATACGCTTACGGGTCGTCCCGTAAGGTTGTTGGAATTGGGTTTAGTAAAACGACGGTACAACGCGATGTTGTACCGCCATCACATCTTTAGTTCTGCGCTTTGGTTGCTGCGCCGGAAATCGCGCTACCGCCATCCGAAATATCCTCACCTACGCCACGAGTGGTGTTGCAGGCGGTTAAAACAGAGGAGAGTACCAGTACCGTAAAAAGTGAGGCGATCGCTTTTTTCACCATAATATCATCCTTTGTGTCAGTTTTTTTGTTATGAAGCTTTATAAGCATAGACAATTTCGCGCAGGATGCTGGGATGTATGCATTTTTTAAGAAAAATGGAATTAACTTACCGCGTGGGAAATAGCGTGTCCCAGGCTCTGAATGTCTTCACCTACGCCACGCGCGGTGTTACAGCCTGTGAGGAGAGTGCCGCTCAGGAGCAGCAGGAGAAAAATTTTTACGGTGGGTTTCATCGTCCTTGCCCGCAAGAGATCGACGCAACAACAGCGTTGCTGCGTCTGATCGCATTACTTAACGCGTGAGACGTATTCGCCAGAGCGAGTATCGACTTTGATCACTTCGCCAATCTGTACGAACAGTGGCACTTTAACCACGGCGCCGGTGCTCAGGGTAGCTGGTTTACCGCCGGTACCTGCGGTATCGCCTTTCAGGCCTGGATCGGTTTCAACGATTTCCAGTTCCACGAAGTTCGGTGGGGTTACCGCGATAGGCTGGCCGTTCCACAGGGTCACGATGCACTCAGCCTGATCCAGCAGCCATTTTGCGTTATCGCCAACCGCTTTCTCATCGGCAGCCAGCTGCTCGAAGGTTTCGTTGTTCATGAAGTGCCAGAATTCACCGTCGCTGTACAGGAAGGTCAGGTTCATGTCGGCAACGTCTGCGCCTTCAGCGGAGTCGGTAGACTTGAAGGTTTTCTCAACGCGAGTACCGGTCAGCAGGCGGCGCAGCTTAACGCGTGCGAATGCCTGACCTTTACCCGGTTTAACGAATTCACTGGCTTCAACCGCGTACGGTTCGCCGTCCATCATGATTTTAAGACCAGCACGAAAATCGTTGCTATAGTAAGTCGCCATAAGGCCCTCTGAAATTGTTAAATGGTAGCTAAGCCACAAAATGGCGCATATTGTAACCCTAAATACCCCATCCAGAGAAGATTGGTTGATGCAACTTGCCGATGTTCTCACCGATCCGGATGAACTATTACGTCTTCTGAATATAGACGCTGATGAAAATTTGCTCGCAGGACGAGACGCGAAGCGTCTTTTCGCTCTGCGCGTTCCGCGTGCATTTATCGCACGAATGGAAAAAGGCAATCCCAACGATCCCCTTTTGCGCCAGGTCCTGACCTCGCAAGAGGAGTTTATCGCCGCGCCCGGTTTTTCCACGGATCCGCTGGAAGAACAGCACAGCGTAGTGCCCGGCCTCCTGCATAAGTACCGCAACCGCGCCCTACTGCTGGTCAAAGGTGGCTGTGCGGTGAACTGCCGCTATTGCTTCCGTCGTCACTTCCCGTATGCCGACAATCAGGGCAATAAACGCAACTGGCAGGCCGCGTTAGACTACGTGAGCGCGCATCCTGAGCTGGACGAAATCATCTTCTCCGGCGGCGACCCGCTTATGGCCAAAGATCATGAGCTGGACTGGCTGATAGGCCAGCTTGAGGCCATTCCACACATTAAGCGTCTGCGTATTCACAGCCGTTTACCGATTGTGATCCCCGCGCGCATCACCGACGCGCTGGTTGAGCGCTTTGCGCGTTCATCGCTACAAATACTGCTGGTGAACCATATCAATCACGCCAATGAAATTGACGATGCATTCTGCGCGGCCATGGCAAACCTTCGCAAAGCCGGTGTCACGCTACTTAACCAAAGCGTGCTGTTGCGCGGGGTGAATGATAATGCGCAAACCCTGGCGAACCTCAGCAACGCTCTTTTTGACGCGGGCGTGATGCCCTATTACCTGCATGTGCTGGATAAAGTTCAAGGTGCGGCGCATTTCCTCGTGAGCGATGAAGAGGCGCGTGAGATTGTGCGTGAACTTCTGACGTTGGTGTCGGGCTATATGGTGCCGAAGCTTGCGCGGGAAATCGGCGGAGAGCCGAGTAAAACCCCGTTGGATCTCAATCTACGTCAGCGTTAAGTTCCCCATCTATATACAGGCTTCGGCCTGTATATATTCTCTGGACTTCATAGTGGTCTGTGCTATTTTAACCTTCTCAATACTGTCATAAAAATAAACCAGATCAATAAGTTAAAGATTTCTATTTAACTCAAAAATGGTTAAGGAGAACCGTTTGGCTATCACAATCATGGGTATTAATGCGGGCGTTATCCGCCAGGATAAAAATTTCATCGCGCTTGCGTTGAAAATCAAAGCTCCGCGCAGCAAAGAGTCGCTTTTTTTCCTTCCGACGCTGGTGCTAAAAGACCTGCTTACCGCACTGGAATTTCGTATCTCACAAATTCCATCGCTGAGTGCAGAAGATCGCAGCCGCTATGAAAAGCAGCGCGATAAAACCGTACAGAAAATGCACCAGAACATCCCAACGATTTCACGCGAAGAGCTGGAACACGCGGATGTGAATATGCGGGTCAATACCCTCGCGCTATTACAGCACGATGAGAACACCATGACCTTTGCGCTGAATTTACAGTCAGGCAAAACCGTGGAACTCACGGTCGATCTGCTCCAGATTGAGCTGCTGATTACCGTAATCATTCACGCCATCAACAACGCCGATATGCGCGAACTTGCCGTGCGCATCTCCTCAATTCTTGATTTCTTACCGCTGTACGACGTGGACTACCGCGATGGGGGCAATCTGGAATATGACTCTTATGACCATCCGGCCTGGAAGCGTAACCTGTTTGTCCATCACCTGGCGGTGCTGTATCGCTACAAAGATGCAGACGGCAAAGAGCAGTTCTGTGGGACGGTCATTAAAACCCGCAGTAAACCCGGGACGAAGGAGGTGGAGGGGATTTCTCGCCGCTTGCTGGACGTCAGCCCTCGCCTGAATAAGCTTACGAGCGTACCGAGCCAGGTGCTGGTCAGAACGCTATCTTCTGATAAGAACAAAACGTTCAGCGCGAATGCCTGTATGCAGGCGCTCTATCAGCTGCAACAAAACGCTCAAAAGACGACGGCGTGATTGTGACAGCCCCCGGTAAAACGCCGGGGGCTATAAAGACATCAATTCGGGCACTTATAGACCTGGCCGTTCATTTCACTGTCGGTTGGAATGAAGCTGGATAACATGCCTTGCGTTGGGCTGCTCACACCGTAAATCACGTTACCGCCCAGTTCCGCTGCGTGGTTACGCAACGCATTCGCCGCACTACGCATTGAGCCGCCTTCAGCGCCCTGCTGACCTGAAAGCCAGTTACCCTGCTTACCGGTTGCCGCGCCCAACAGTTGACACTCCGCGCCCGGCTTATCTTCCACAAAGCGAACATTCTGGCCGCCAGCGGTCAGCTCCGTTGAAGAGCTACAGCCTGCTAACAGCAACGCCGCGCCGACAATCCCTGCTAAATATTTCACCTGCATGTTGTTCCCCATAATCAATAAGCTGGACGCATGTCGTCCGCGTTTAAACCTTATACTAAAAAGATGAACAAAAGAAAAATCCTCATGCATTTCTGCAACGAACCTTGCACATCACTGCACTAAATCAAATGCCCCTAAATGTATTCCGATAATACGCTCAACATGTCGTCTTTTGGCACCTTATGGTTTTAGTGTAAGCCAGTACAACGCTTGTATTTTGCACTCAACACTAAGGACACAACATGAGCAAAACATCCTCGGGAACAGAGGAAAAAGTGACATGGGTAGGTTATTTCGTTTTTGTACTGACCATTATTTTTTTCTCAGGCTTCTTCGCTAACAGCACGCAGTGGTGGCGCGTATTCGATTTTACGGTGCTTAACGGCAGCTTTGGCCAGATTAACGCCGTCGGCGAAAAGGCGGTCTCTTTTCGCGGCGTGGGTGGGACGGGAGCTAAAGATGGCTTCTTGTTTGCCCTTGAACTGGCGCCGTCGGTCATTTTGTCGTTGGGCATTATTTCCGTCACCGAAGGGCTGGGTGGCCTACGCGCGGCCCAGCAGTTGATGACGCCAATACTGCGCCCTTTGCTGGGCATCCCAGGCGTTTGCTCGCTAGCGCTGATTGCCAATCTGCAAAACACCGATGCCGCCGCCGGGATGACCAAAGAACTGGCCGATGAAGGGGTCATAAGCGACAAAGAGCGCGCCATTTTTGCCACATTCCAGACCAGCGGCAGCGCTATCATCACCAATTACTTTTCCTCTGGCGCCGCGCTGTTTGCCGTGCTTACCGTACCGGTTATCACACCGCTGGTGGTAATTCTGCTGTTTAAATTTATTGGCGCTAACATTTTACGCCTGTGGATCGCTCAGCTTGAAAAGCGCAGTCACAAGGAGGTCAACCATGACAACCCTGCCGCGTAAAAACATCATGGATCTCTTTATCGATGGCGCGCGCCGCGGATTTACCATCGCCACCACCAGCCTGTTGCCAAACGTCGTCATGGCCTTTGTCATTATTCAGGCGCTCAAAGTGACCGGGCTTTTGGACATCGTGGGAAAAGTCTGCGAACCGATTATGGCGCTGTGGGGATTACCGGGCGTTGCCGCGACGGTGTTACTCGCCTCGGTGATGAGCATGGGCGGTGGCGTCGGCGTTTGTGCAAGTCTTGTGGTCGCCGGGACGATTAGCTGCCACGATGCCACCGTGCTTCTGCCCGCCATTTATCTGATAGGCAATCCGGTACAAAACACCGGCCGTTGCCTCGGCACCGCCGGGGTCAACCCTAAGTACTATCCGTACATTATCACTGTCTGTATCGTTAACGCCCTGCTCTCTCTTTGGGTGATGCAACTACTTTTCTGAGGAATCATGATGAACGTATCTTTGCTGGAGCCGCGTTTATTTCGCGATGCCCACCTCTATACGCCTGACGACCTGGGGCTCTGCGATCTGCTGGTCGCCGGCGGAAAAATTATCGCCACAGCACCGGCTGGCGCTGACTTTACGCTGCCGGGATGTCAGGTTAGCTCGCTTGCAGGCGCGACCGTGTGCCCCGGTTTTTTCGATCAGCATGTGCATTTGATTGGCGGTGGCGGTGAGGCGGGCCCACACACACGGACACCGGAAGTTCAGCTCTCAAAGCTGGTAACGGCAGGCGTCACGTCGGTGGTCGGTTTACTGGGGACTGATGGCATCACCCGCCACCCTGAATCACTGCTGGCAAAAACCCGCGCCCTTGAGCATGAAGGGATCAGCGCCTGGATGTTGACCGGCGCCTACGGCCTGCCGTCGCCGACGATTACCGGCAGTATCGAAAAAGACATCGCCTTTATCGATAAAATTATCGGCGTGAAATGCGCCATCTCCGATCACCGCTCTTCCGCACCCGACGCCGCCCAGCTCGCAAATATGGCCGCACAATCGCGCGTTGCCGGTCTGCTCGGCGCAAAAGCCGGTATATCTGTATTCCATATGGGAAGCAGCCCGCGCGAACTAGAGCCGATTTACGACATTCTGAGACGTTGCGATGTGCCCATCACAAAACTCCTCCCGACGCATGTTAACCGTGCTGAATCACTGTTCACCGCGGCCCTGCGCTTTGCGCGTGAAGGCGGCTACATCGACATCACCAGCAGCATTGATGCGCCTATCGATCCCGCCCGCGCCATTATGATAGCCCGCGAAGGCAACGTACCGTTCTCGCGGGTGACGCTCAGTTCCGATGGTAACGGCAGCCAGCCGCATTTCGATGCCCACGGTAATCTGACCGGGATCGGCGTGGCGGGGTTTGAATCTCTGCTTAACACGCTGCAACAGCTCGTGTTTGAGCATCATCTGCCGCTGGAAGAGGCGCTTCTTCCGCTGACCCGCAATGTCGCTGAATTTCTCGGATTTGCCCATAAAGGGCGACTGGCACCAGGTTGTGATGCTGATTTCCTGGTACTGGATGCGGAGCTGAACATTCGTGAGGTCTGGGCGAAAGGCCGACAGATGGTGTGCGACGGTAAGGCTATTGTGAAAGGCACCTTTGAGTAACTGCCGCATTTGCCGCTAAAAAGCAAAACCCCCGAACATTTCTGTTCGGGGGTTTCTTTTGGCTATGGGATATAGCGCATGATTACATCATGCCGCCCATACCACCCATGCCGCCCATGCCGCCAGCTGCGCCTAAGTCAGGAGCATCGCCTTTAGGCAGGTCGGTCACCATGCACTCGGTGGTGATCATCAGACCCGCAACAGAAGCGGCGTACTGCAGAGCAGAACGGGTCACTTTAGTTGGGTCCAGGATACCCATGTCGATCATGTTGCCGTATTCTTCGGTTGCTGCGTTGTAACCGTAGTTACCGTCGCCCGCTTTCACGGTGTTAGCAACAACTGAAGGTTCTTCGCCGCAGTTCAGCACGATCTGACGCAGTGGAGCTTCCATTGCGCGCAGCGCAACTTTGATACCCACGTTCTGGTCTTCGTTGTGACCACGCAGATCGCCCAGTTTGCTTGCTACGCGAATCAGCGCAACACCACCACCGGCAACCACGCCTTCTTCTACCGCAGCACGGGTCGCGTGCAGGGCATCGTCAACGCGTGCTTTTTTCTCTTTCATTTCAACTTCGGTAGCTGCACCGACTTTGATTACCGCAACGCCGCCAGCCAGTTTCGCTACGCGTTCCTGCAGTTTTTCACGGTCGTAGTCAGAAGTTGCTTCTTCAATCTGCTTACGGATCTGAGCAACACGGCCCTGAATCGCCGCTTCTTCACCCACGCCATCGATGATGGTGGTGGTGTCTTTGTTGATCACAACGCGTTTTGCCTGGCCCATATCTTCCAGGGTCGCTTTTTCCAGCTCCATACCGATCTCTTCAGAGATAACGGTACCGCCGGTCAGGGTTGCGATGTCCTGCAGCATAGCTTTACGACGGTCGCCGAAGCCTGGTGCTTTAACCGCAGCCACTTTCACGATGCCACGCATGGTGTTAACCACCAGGGTCGCCAGCGCTTCGCCTTCAACATCTTCAGCGATGATCAGCAGTGGTTTGCCTGCTTTCGCAACGGCTTCCAGAACTGGCAGCATTTCGCGGATGTTGGAGATTTTTTTGTCAGCCAGCAGGATGAATGGGCTTTCCAGCTCAACAGCGCCAGTTTCTGGCTTGTTGATGAAGTATGGAGACAGGTAGCCACGATCGAACTGCATACCTTCAACCACGTCCAGTTCGTCTTCCAGACCGGTACCGTCTTCAACGGTGATCACGCCTTCTTTACCGACTTTATCCATCGCTTCAGCGATCAGTTTACCTACGGTTTCGTCGGAGTTAGCGGAGATAGTACCAACCTGAGCAATAGCTTTAGAGTCAGAGCACGGTACGGACAGCGCTTTCAGTTCTTCAACGGCAGAAGATACTGCTTTGTCGATACCACGCTTCAGATCCATTGGGTTCATACCCGCAGCAACGGCTTTCAGACCTTCAGTGATGATAGCCTGAGCCAGTACGGTTGCAGTGGTGGTACCGTCGCCTGCCGCGTCGTTCGCTTTAGAGGCAACTTCTTTCACCATCTGCGCGCCCATGTTTTCGAACTTGTCTTCCAGTTCGATTTCACGTGCTACAGATACGCCATCTTTAGTGATGGTTGGCGCACCGAAAGATTTGTCCAGAACTACGTTACGGCCTTTAGGACCCAGGGTTACTTTTACTGCGTCTGCCAGTACGTTAACGCCGCGCAGCATTTTCACACGAGCGTCGTTACCAAATTTTACGTCTTTAGCTGCCATTTCTTCTATTCCTCAAATTCGTTCGCGCGTTACTTACGCTTCAACAATTGCCAGGATGTCGCTTTCAGACATGATCAACACTTCTTCATTGTCGATCTTCTCAGATTTCACGCCGTAGCCGTCGTTGAAAATTACGATGTCACCAACTTTAACGTCCAGCGGCTGCACGGTTCCGTTTTCCAGGATGCGGCCCTTACCGACAGCGATGATTTCGCCACGCGTTGATTTAGCTGCCGCAGAACCGGTCAGAACGATGCCGCCAGCAGATTTGGTTTCAACTTCTTTACGTTTGACGATCACACGATCATGTAGCGGACGAATACTCATTGATAGCTCTCCTTTGAGAAAGTCATTATCAGTTATGGATGACGCCGGGCCGAACACGGTTTTCCGACTAGTGCCTGAGAGATGGGGGTGTTCTCTTCCCCTTCAAGGGGGAAACTTAAAAAAATTTTTTTCCTGCGGCGTAATCACGATAAATCGCTGAAATACCGGCCGACTACAGCACAATGAGGCGGCGACGAAATGGTAAAATTGCGCTCTTTGCACAGGTAGGGAAGAGGGGCATGGCAGGACTAAAACAGGAGCTAGGGCTAGCTCAGGGGATCGGACTATTATCAACGTCGCTGCTCGGCACCGGCGTCTTTGCCGTCCCGGCGCTGGGCGCGTTGGTGGCGGGCAATACCAGCCTGTGGGCCTGGCCTGCCTTGATTGTACTGGTGTTTCCGGTGGCGATCGTGTTCGCCCTGCTCGGTCGTCATTTTCCCAGCGCGGGCGGGGTGGCGTACTTTGTTGAGATGGCCTTTGGCCCACGCTTAGCTCGCGTGACCGGCTGGCTGTTTCTCTCGGTGATCCCGGTAGGGCTGCCTGCCGCGCTGCACATTGCCTCCGGTTTTACCCAGGCGCTGTTTGGCTGGCACGGCTGGCAACTACTGCTGGCGGAAGTGGCCACGCTCGCCATCATCTGGTGGCTCGGTTCACGCGGCGCCAGCTCCAGCGCCAATATTCAAACGCTGGTTGCGATAATGATCGTCGCGCTATTGGCGGCAATGTGGTTCTACGGCGATATCACGGTTAACGATATTCCCTTCCCGGCCCTCGCAGAGGTAGACCGCTCCCAGCTGTTTGCCGCGCTATCGGTGATGTTCTGGTGCTTTGTCGGCCTTGAAGCCTTTGCCCATATGGCCTCAGAGTTCCGCCATCCAGAGCGGGATTTCCCCCGGGCGCTGATTATCGGCCTGCTGCTGGCGGGCGTGGTGTACTGGGCCTGTACGGTACTGGTGCTGCGTTTTCATGCCTACGGCGCGGCCAATACCGCCGCCGCGTCACTGCCGACTATCGTGGTGCAACTGTTCGGCGTGAAGGCGCTGTGGGTGGCGAGCGTGATTGGTTTTCTCGCCTGCTTTGCCAGCCTCAATATCTATATTCAGAGCTTTGCCCGGCTGGTGTGGTCACAGGCGCAATATAAGCCCACCAGCTATCTCGCTCGCCTGTCACCCAACCGCGTGCCGCGTAATGCGCTGAGCGTGGTGATCGGCTGTTGTATGGTGAGCACGCTGGCGAGCTATTGGCTCAACATCAATCTTGATGCGCTAATCATCTACGCCAACGGCATCTTTATTATGATTTATCTGCTGTGCATGCTGGCAGGCTGCAAGCTGCTTTCAGGACGTTTTCGCGTGCTCTCGATGATTGGCGTCGCGCTGTGTGTGCTGCTGCTGGCGATGGTGGGGTGGAAGAGTCTTTATGCGGTGGTGATGCTGGCGGCGCTGTGGTGGCTGCTGCCTAAGCGCAAAATCATTAAGCCGGATACGCATCCGGCTTAATTCCTGGCGTTGCTAGTACCGTTGTAGGCCGGATAAGGCGTTTACGCCGCCATCCGGCATTCTACTTTGCAACGCCTGATGGCGCTGCGCTTATCAGGCCTACAGGCCGGTCTATATATTACGGGCGGTGATCGTCTTTATGATCGATCTGGTCTGGACGCTCGTCCTTACGCTGGTATTCGCCATCGAAGGTCTGACCGCTCGTCGTGCCGCCAGCGAAACCGCCGCCCGGCATACGATTAAAGTGCAGGTATGGCATCAACTTGACGGTTAAATGCTTCTGTACCGGCGGTAACAGCAGCACCAGTCCGAGGAAATCGGTAAAGAACCCTGGCAACAGCAGCAGTAAACCGGCGAGGATCAGCGAAACGCTTTTGACCATCTCCACCGCTGGGCTTTCACCCGCCTGCATTTTTTCCTGCATCAGCATCAGATTTTTGAAGCCCTGGTTACGCACCAAAGACATCCCGATAACCGAAGTAAAGATGACTAAAATTAACGTCAGCAGGACGCCAAACACATGGGCGACCTGGATAAAAATTGAGATCTCAATGTAAACATAGAGAAATATGGCAACTAACGGTATCCAGCGCACTGGCATCTCCTGTGAGGTATAGAGCGCGTATCACGCGCCTGCGGCGATTCATCATTCGCAGCATGAGATCTAAATGGTGGTTTTTCACCATTTTTCAATCAGTGGGGTTTGATATTTTTGTCAACAATCGTCAAGCGGTGACTCATTTCACAAATCAATAATTCTTATGCTTCGCGCCTGATAATAAGTGATCCAGATAACTGCAATCCGCTATTATCAGCATATGATCATGGACACTGGGCCGAATAAGGAAATAATCTGCGGTCAGAAAAGCGCATGACCCCAAAAATCCTGCGTATTTGGTGAAATCATTGGCAGCTCGCAAAAAGAAGGTTCACATGCTAAACAACATTCGTATCGAAGAAGATCTGTTGGGTACCAGGGAAGTTCCTGCTGACGCTTACTACGGCGTTCATACTCTGAGAGCGATTGAAAACTTTTACATTAGTAACAGTAAAATCAGCGACATCCCAGAGTTCGTTCGTGGGATGGTGATGGTGAAGAAAGCGGCGGCGATGGCCAACAAAGAGCTGCAAACCATTCCGAAAGGCGTTGCGAATGCCATCATTGCTGCATGTGATGAAGTTCTGAATAACGGCAAATGCATGGACCAGTTCCCGGTTGACGTTTACCAGGGCGGTGCAGGCACCTCCGTCAACATGAACACCAACGAAGTGCTGGCGAACATTGGTCTTGAACTGATGGGCCATCAGAAAGGTGAGTACCAGTTCCTGAACCCTAACGACCACGTCAACAAATGCCAGTCCACCAACGACGCCTACCCAACCGGTTTCCGCATCGCGGTGTACACCTCTATCGTTAAGCTGATTGATGCCATCCACCAGTTGGGTGAAGGCTTCCAGCGTAAAGCCGACGAATTCCAGGACGTTCTGAAAATGGGTCGTACCCAGCTGCAGGATGCCGTCCCGATGACGCTGGGCCAGGAATTCCACGCTTTCAGCGTACTGCTGCATGAAGAAACCAAAAACCTGCTGCGTACCGCAGAACTGCTGCTGGAAGTGAACCTCGGCGCGACCGCAATCGGTACGCGTCTGAACACCCCTGATGGCTACCAGCAATTAGCCGTGCAGAAGCTGGCAGAAGTCAGCAACCTGGCGGTCGTGCCGGCAGAAGACCTGATTGAAGCCACCTCCGACTGCGGCGCATACGTGATGGTACACAGCTCGCTGAAACGCCTGGCGGTGAAAATGTCGAAGATCTGTAATGACCTTCGCCTGCTCTCCTCCGGCCCACGCGCTGGCTTAAACGAAATCAACCTGCCGGAACTGCAGGCAGGCTCTTCCATCATGCCAGCCAAAGTGAACCCGGTCGTGCCGGAAGTGGTAAACCAGGTCTGCTTTAAAGTGATTGGTAATGACACCACCGTCACCATGGCATCCGAAGCCGGTCAGCTGCAGCTAAACGTGATGGAGCCGGTGATTGGCCAGGCGATGTTTGAGTCTATCCACATCCTGACTAACGCTTGCTACAACCTGCTGGAAAAATGCGTCGACGGCATCACCGCCAACAAAGCGGTGTGCGAGAGCTACGTCTACAACTCCATCGGTATCGTCACCTACCTGAACCCGTTCATCGGCCACCACAACGGCGATATCGTCGGCAAAATCTGTGCTGAAACCGGCAAGAGCGTACGTGAAGTGGTGCTGGAACGCGGGCTGCTGACGGAAGCGGAGCTGGATGATATCTTCTCCCCGCAAAACCTGATGCATCCAGCCTATAAAGCGAAGCGATATACCGATGAAAGCGAACAGTAGTCTTTCAGACTAAATACACGAGGCATGTCATGATGACATGCCTTTTTTGTTTCTATAATTCACGAAAATACAACAATTACATATCAATCCTATAAACAAGGAAGGCTAATATGTTTGGAGCAGAACTGGTCATTGTGCTTCTTGCCATTTATTTAGGGGCAAGACTCGGGGGGATCGGCATCGGCTTTGCCGGTGGTTTAGGCGTGCTGGTATTGACGCTGATTTTCCAGATACAACCGGGCGCAATACCCTTTGACGTTATCGAAATCATCATGGCCGTTATCGCCGCCATTGCTGCCATGCAGGTGGCGGGCGGGATGGATTATCTGGTCAGCCTGGCGGAACGTATGCTTCGCCGTCACCCAAAATACATCACCTTCCTGGCGCCGTTGGTCACCTGGTTTATGACCATTCTGGCCGGCACCGGGCACACCGCGTTCTCCACGCTGCCGGTGATAACCGAAGTGGCTAAAGAGCAAGGCATTCGCCCTTCTCGCCCGCTGTCTATCGCCGTGGTCGCCTCGCAGATTGCGATTACCGCCTCGCCGATTTCTGCGGCGGTGGTGTTCTTTGCCGGGATTCTGGAACCGATGGGCGTCAGCTACCTGACGCTGCTGTCGATCTGTATTCCTGTGACCCTGATTGCCGTGCTGCTCACCTCGGTGGTGTGTAACTTCCTCGGCTGCGAGCTAAAAGACGATCCGGTGTACCAGGAGCGTCTGGCGAAAGGCGAAGTCAGCCTGCGCGGCAGCCAGGTCTTTAAGCTGAAGCCTCACGCTAAACGCTCGGTGCTGCTGTTCCTCATCGGCATCGTGGCGGTCATGTTCTACGCGACCGCCATCAGCGACACCGTAGGGCTCATCCAGAACCCGGTGCTGCCGCGTAACGAAGCCATCGTGGTATTCATGCTGACTATCGCCACGCTGATTTGCATCACCTGCAAAATCGACACCGGCGAAATCCTCAATGCCAGCACCTTTAAATCCGGCATGAGCGCCTGCGTGTGCGTACTCGGCGTTGCGTGGTTGGGCGATACCTTCGTTAAAGCGCATATCGCCGACATCCAGGCCGTGGCGGGCGACCTGCTGCACAACTATCCGTGGCTGCTGGCGGTAGTGCTGTTCTTTGCCGCCACCCTGCTTTACTCCCAGGCGGCCACCACCAAAGCACTGATGCCTGCTGCACTGATGCTGGGCGTCACCCCACTGACGGCAATCGCCTCCTTTGCGGCGGTCTCTGCGCTGTTCGTCCTGCCAACCTACCCGACATTACTGGCGGCAGTTGAGATGGACGACACCGGCTCCACGCGCATCGGCAAGTACGTGTTTAACCACGCCTTCCTGATCCCTGGCGTTATCGCCATTACCCTGTGCGTAATTTTAGGCTTTATCTTCGGCGGCCTGATGCTCTGACCGCCTGCACGGTAAAAATCCTTAAAGTCGGGCCGCTTCGCGGCCCGATTCATTCAACCCCGATGACCCGGCGTGCTATAGTGCCTTTTTTCATCGATACGAGGTTGGCAATGAGTACTCCCGACACTGTTGTGGTTCTCTGTACGGCTCCAGATGAAGCAACCGCCCAGGATCTGGCGGCAAAAGTGCTGGCTGAAAAGCTGGCGGCCTGCGCCACGCTGTTACCCGGCGCGACATCGCTCTACTACTGGGAGGGGAAACTCGAGCAGGAGTATGAAGTGCAGATGATTTTAAAAACCAACGTCGCCCACCAGCAGGCGTTGCTTGATTGTCTGAAGGCCCACCACCCGTATCAAACGCCCGAATTACTCGTTCTTCCCGTTTCTCATGTAGATGTTGATTATCACTCATGGCTCAACGCTTCCTTACGCTAGTCCTGCTCCTGTGCAGCACCTCCGTTTTCGCCGGGTTATTTGACGCGCCCGGCCGCTCTAATTTCGTCCCTGCTGACCAGGCCTTTGCCTTTGATTTTCAGCAAAACCAGCACGACGTTAACCTCACCTGGCAGGTGAAAGACGGCTACTACCTGTATCGCAAACAGGTCACCGTCACCCCCGCCAATGCCCAAATCGCCCCGCTGCAAATGCCCAAAGGCGAATGGCATAACGACGAGTTTTACGGCAAAAGCGAAATCTATCGCCAGCGGTTAACGGTGCCGGTTGAATTGACCCAAGCCACACAGGGCGCCACGCTGACCGTCACCTATCAGGGCTGCGCCGACGCGGGCTTCTGCTACCCGCCAGAAACCAAAACCGTGCCACTGAACGCCGTTGCGGCTCAGGTGCAAACTCCCCCTCTCCCCTCCGGGGAGAGGGCCGGGGTGAGGGGCAACGCCAGCACCGATCTCCCATTTAGCGCCCTCTGGGCCTTACTCATCGGTATCGGCATCGCCTTCACCCCCTGCGTCCTGCCGATGTACCCGCTGATCTCCGGCATCGTCCTCGGCGGCAAACAGCGCCTTTCCACCGCCCGCGCGCTGCTGCTGGCCTTTATCTACGTTCAGGGCATGGCGCTGACCTACACCGCGCTCGGCCTTATCGTCGCCGCCGCCGGAATGCAGTTCCAGGCCGCACTCCAGCACCCTTACGTGCTCATCGGTCTGTCGGCGGTATTTATCCTGCTGGCGCTGTCGATGTTTGGCGCATTTTCACTCCAGCTACCGTCATCGCTGCAAACCCGCTTAACTCTGATGAGCAACCGCCAGCAGGGCGGCTCAATGGGCGGCGTGTTTGCAATGGGCGCGATTGCCGGGCTTATCTGCTCACCGTGCACCACCGCGCCGCTGAGCGCTATTTTGCTGTATATCGCCCAGAGCGGTAATTTGTGGCTCGGCGGCGGGACGCTGTACCTCTACGCGCTGGGCATGGGGCTGCCGCTGATTATCGTCACCGTCTTTGGTAACCGGCTGCTGCCAAAAAGCGGGCCGTGGATGGCGCACGTCAAAACCGCCTTTGGCTTTGTGATCCTGGCCCTGCCGGTTTTCCTGCTGGAGCGCATTATTGGCGACGTCTGGGGATTGCGGTTATGGTCGATGCTCGGCGTGGCGTTCTTTGGCTGGGCGTTTGTGACAAGCCTCGGACTCAGCAAGCCGTGGCAGAGGATTATGCAGATTATCCTGCTGGCCGCGGCGCTGATTAGCGTGCGTCCGCTTCAGGATTGGGCCTTTGGTCACCCGGCAACGCAGAGTCAGGCTCACCTGAATTTCACCCGCATCAGCAACGTTGAAGAGCTTAATACCGCCCTCGCCAACGCGCGCGGCAAACCGGTGATGCTTGATCTCTACGCCGACTGGTGCGTAGCCTGCAAAGAGTTTGAGAAGTACACCTTTAGCAACCCGCAGGTTCAACAGGCACTGCAAAATACCGTCCTTTTGCAAGCCAACGTCACCGCCAATAACGCGCAGGACGTGGCGCTGCTAAAACATTTACAGGTGCTGGGGCTACCGACCATCCTCTTCTTTGATAAAGAGGGTAATGAACACCCCATCGCACGAGTGACCGGCTTTATGGATGCCAACGCATTCAGCGCACATTTGCGCGATCGCCAACCGTAGACAACACTTTTAGACGGGAAACTGTCGGTAACGGAGGAAAAGAACGTGCAACGCGAAGACGTATTAGGAGAAGCACTACAGCTCCTTGAACAAGAAGGGATTGCGAGCACCACGCTGGAGATGGTTGCCGAGCGCGTGGACCGCCCGTTAGATGAACTGCGCCGTTTCTGGCCGGACAGTGAAGCGCTGCTGTATGACGCGTTGCGCTACCTGAGCCAACAGGTTGAGACCTGGCGTCGTCAGTTAATGCTCAATGAAGAGCTCACGCCCGAGCAAAAGCTGCTGGCCCGCTATACCGCACTGACCGATTGCGTCAGCAAAAACCGTTACCCCGGCTGCCTGTTTATCGCCGCCTGTACCTTCTACCCGGAGGCAGACCACCCGATTCACCAGCTCGCCGAGCAGCAAAAACGCGATGCGTACCAGTACAGCCATGAACTGCTGACGCAGCTGGAAGTGGACGATCCGGCGATGGTCGCAAGACAGATGCAGCTGGTGCTGGAAGGCTGCTTAAGCCGCATGCTGGTCAGCCGCAGCCAGGCCGACGTCGACACCGCCCACCGTCTGGCAGAAGACATCCTGCGCTTTGCCCAGTGCCGCCAGGGTGGCGCGCTGACCTAAGCCAGCATTGCCGATTGCCCCACTGATGCCGGCAATATTTGTGCAAACAATCGGCGTAAACGCGTAGATTGCCGCAATAGTAAGCAGTTGAACAGCTTTTCGGTGAATTTGGTTGACGTGAGGGAGCGACTACGGTTTAATGCGCCTCGTTGCCCGGATAGCTCAGTCGGTAGAGCAGGGGATTGAAAATCCCCGTGTCCTTGGTTCGATTCCGAGTCCGGGCACCACTATTTAGAAAAACCAGCCTACGGGCTGGTTTTTTGCTTTCTGGGGTTCGGGCAAACTTCTGGTCGTGGCAACGCCTTATTTATGACGGTAAACCTGCTCATACTGACATAGGGGCATTTGCTGAATAATCTTCCCTGCCCAATAAGCAGAGAAGATAATGAGAAATGAAATTCACAATCTGGATTATCCAGCGACTTTGTTAGTGGCGTTGAAGCGTATCTTTGCGAACCCGCTCGATATGAATGGTTAAAAACATAATCTCTTCCGTGGTCAGCTCACGTTGATACGTGTTACGGATATGCAGCCCTATTTTTTCCGCACACTTCCAGGAAAGAGCATAGTTTTCTTTTATAGCATTATGCAGGGTTTCATCATCATCGGGCACCACGTTACGCGACAGCATACGTTGTGCAAAAAACTTCAGATGCGTGACAAATCGTTGATAGCTTAATGTGCTAGTGTCATATTCCAGCCGTAGCTGATATTTCACTAAGTTTAGAATCTCCTGCATCACCTGAGTAATATGCATAACTTCCGGCATTTCATTGTTAAGCTGCCCGGTCACCAGGTGCAATGCAATAAATCCTGCTTCATCTTCCGGTAGTTCAACGCCAAGTCGTTGGGCTATTATCGCTCGTGCCTCATTGCCCAGCTCAAACTCGCGGGGATAAAGACGTTGCGTTTCCCACAACAGGGCATTCTTAATCGCCAGACCTTTCTTTTGCCGTTCGACCGCGTAGTGGCAGTGGTCGGTAAGCGTAATATAAAGGCTTTCCTGTAGCTTCCCTAACCGGCTACGCGCCAGGTCAATAATACGGTCGCAGGTCGTAATAACCTCTAACGGAATTTGGCTCAGGAGTTCGCCCAAGCGTCGGGTCAATTCGTCACTCTGTAAGGCAAAAACCTTTTCGATAAGTGAGGTATCCAGCTTGTCGCCTACGCGTTTCTGAAAGGCTAAACCTCGACCCATGACGACTTGCTCTCGTTGCTGCGCATCCAGAATAACCACGACATTATTATTCAATATTTTTGCGATGATCATCTGCCCCCCAAAAAAATGAAAAACCTGACCCATGATAAGCGCTGGAAATCAGGTTTGGTTAGCTAAAGCTGTCACTATCCGCGGCGCAATCTATCACCGAATGATACCCTTTAAAAACTTTAGGGCAAAAAAAGTGAGCATGATCTGCCGTGTACCTCTTTTGGGTCAGAATAACCTGAAACGATATTCCATAATGACTTCTGCCGACAGCGTATGGGTGCGGGTATAATGGCCATTAGTCAGCACCGGCGTTTTTCCGCTCGCTTTATACGACCATCCAGGCCCGAACATCGCCCAAAACGTAAAATTCTTTAGGTGCGCATCGGTGGGCGTCCAGCGGGTAAAGGCGCTAATTTCCCCGGTACGTACGTGATTACCTTTATAATTAAACTGCGCGATATTCCCGACCAGACCAACGCCCAGATCGGGTGTTAAGCGATATTCCGTCATGTTAGCAAACATCAGTTCACCATCGCGTAGATAATCGTCGCCCGCATAGGCCATTGAGATAAAGGTACCGCGCGAGTTCTTACTCATATGACGCGGATAAAATCCCACTTCATTGGCTTTCTGCGCATCGGTATAGCCGACGCCCGTTTTACTGCTCCAGTGCTCCCCTTTCCAGGTCGCATCCATCGCAAAGTGCCAGGCGTTATTATCGAAATCCCGTTTATTTGACGGCATCGCACGATATTCTTCCTGCGCGTGCGTAGCGTAAATCTGGGTGCCGATTGTCCAGTCAGAGGCTGGACGAAGTTGCGTGAACAGGATGTGGCGCTGTAAATAGTTTTTGCTTTCGCCCCAGGCATACTGAGCATCGAACCCGTCACTTTTCCAGAGAATTTCGCCGCTTGTCAGATAGCTAATATCTTTACCTGTGTTGGTCGAAAACTGCTTTTTATCGGGTGAGTTTCGATCCATAGAGTTTTCCACCCACGCACCGCGCAGGGTGAGATGCCCATAGCTTACACCTCCGCTAATACCTGAGTAGGTTGTTGGGGAGAGGCGTGTAGATGTCGAAATGACGCCATAGTTTTTCAGCATCTGCCATCCCCAGCGGGCGTTTAGCTGCAAATCCTCAATAGCATATTTCAGCTTAATGTTTCGCTGGCCGAATTTTGAATACCCTTCGGCATTTTTTTTATTGTTACCGGTTCCGTTATTATAAAGTACGCCACGAGAGTTAAAATAATCACTGGCGCCTAATTTGATGGCGCTATAATAAGTGACGTCAAAGCCAATGATATCGGCAAAATACCCAGATTGATAATCTGCTGAAAAGCCTTGCCCCCACGCGTTATGCACATGTTTAGGGTTAGCGTTTTCTTCTTTCAGGTATTTCCAGTAGTTCTTTGCTGAGAGCGTGAGTTGCGAATCCGTGAAAAATGCGTCATTTAAGAATGCGTTCTCGCTTGCCCAAACGGGCGAAGAAAGCCCGCACGTAATCAACGTGAGAGTAATATACTTAAGCATCATCCATTCCCGAAAAAGGACCATCGCAGCAATTTATCCAGAGGAGACACTGCGAATGGCCAAAATAATAGAGGCAGAAGCGTTTATTTGTTGCTGAGTGCCTTTTTACCGGCCTCTACATATTTCATCGTACCAATTTCAGGTACGCTATATTTGCCATCTTTATAGGTGATTTTGACCACTGCGGCATTGGCGAGCGGCAGATTTTTGGCCGGGTTATCGGTCAGGTCAGAGATCATAATCTGCATTGAGGTGCCGGACGAAATGGCCAGAATATTCTTGTCACCTTCTTTTTTAGCCGTTTCAACAATGGTATTCAGCGCCGCCTGGGTCCGGTTTTTCACCTGCTCATAGTTTTCAGCCAGATGCTGCGGGTCTGCTTTCGCCAGCGCATTCTGGTTATCTTTTACCGGCAGCGTACCTGATTTCATCGCGGTGAAAAGCGCCTTAGCGTCGGCCAGACCTAATTCATGCGCGCCAGCATTGGCCATATCTTTGTTATAGCCTCCTTCAAAGCTGCCAAAAAATGCTTCGCGTAAACCTTCCAGTTCTGTGAGATGATAATTTGTCACGCCAGCCTGCTTAAGAATTACTGCCATCGTCTCACGCTGACGCCCAGCGTCACTGGAATAAAAGGCATCGAACTTAATATCCTTCAATCCTTCGCCTAAATAACGGGCAACCTCTTTACCTTCCGAGGTAAGCGGTGAATCCGCCCATCCCTGAACGCGATCTAGCGTATTAAGCAGGGTTTTACCATGGCGAGCAAAATAGATATTGATCGCCTCATCCTGACTGTTTTTATCATTGCTCTGCGCCATAATGGTTGGGCTTACGGTAGCGGAAACTACCATTAATGCACTGAGTAACCATTTTTTCATCGTTGCATCATCCTTTTTTAACCAAAAAAAAACCTACGTGCTCTTCTGGTTCCCAAAATAGAGAGGGAGAGAAGAAAACGTAGGTTTTGCCTGTTGAAACAGTAACAATCCAGTTGCTGCGGACATTACCACTAATATTTTTTCCGTGCATCTGATTTATTACAGTGATATATGTAAATGTGATCCTCCTCATATCCTGAATATCTCTTATCTTAATTTCTGAGAATATGCCAGTGAACGGCACATTATTCGAATAAGAGTGATCGCTATCACAAAAAAAATTTCACCGTCTGGACGTAACTGCCAACACGACGTATTTTCGTTAGTAACTCGGGATTGTTACTGATTCAGGCAAAACCTAAGGCACTTTCTGCACTCGTTGCAGCAGGGGCCTTAGGTTTTTTTTTGCATTAAATTTATCCCTCAGGGATAACAGGAGCTTTGATGAAGATAACGTTAATTGCTGCCGCGCTGATCTCCGCGATAAGTTTTACAGTTTCTGCCAATCCGCTAAAGATTCTGATTGTAAATGATGATGGCTGTGAATCTCCCGGCAGTATTCAGCTTCAGGAAAAACTGGCTCAAAAGGGGTTTGATGTCTGGATGGTTGCGCCAGCGACCAATCAAAGTGGTATTGGTTCTGCGATTACGTTTAAAACCGGTAAAGTTTTTGACGTTAAAAAAGTCGCCGACAAACGTTACTGCTTCCCGGGTACGCCAGCAGACTCCGTTGACTTTGGCCTGCAGGGGCTGTTGAAAGATAATCCCCCCGATTTGGTTATTTCTGGCGTTAATGATGGCCCGAATACCGGGATGGCGCAGGTCAATTCAGGAACCGTGAGCGCCGCCGCGCGCGCTATTCGCTATGGTTTCCCGGCAATCGCTGCCAGCATTGGGTACATTTATAACGAAGATGAAATGAAAAATAAATGGCCGAGTACGCATAAATACTGGCCTGATGCGATTGATTACGTCGTTGATGTGGTCGAAAAAATAAACGACAAACCGCTATCCGATAGCGCTTTATTGCCTAAAGGCTCCGGGTTAAGTATTAACTATCCGCCGCTGCCAAAAGCACAAATTAAAGGTGTTCACTTCGTTGAAAACGAAATGTTCCCTACTCCGCAGATTAGCTACGACATTTTGCCTGACGGAACCGCAAAGCAGACGATTAACCCGGCCTCTTTAAACAATGTTCAGGATGACACCGATTCGGGCTGGTTAAATAAAGGCTATATCACCTATACGCTGATTGATGGCGCGTGGAATGCCCCGCAATATCAGGCGCAGTATGAAAAGGCGCTAAGAAAATAGTTTTAGCTCACCCTGTAGTACACATAAAGGATTGTTACTGCTTAGGCAGGCAAAACCTGATGCATCAGTTAACACGCTTTACTGATGATCAGGTTTTTTTATTTTAGTACGGATGATATCGATGAAAATGAAATATGAAGATCTGGCACAGGATATTCTCCGCCACGTAGGTGGGCGCGAAAACGTGAGCAGCCTGGTACATTGCGCCACCCGTCTACGCTTCAAGCTGAAGGATGATGGCAAAGCGGATGCCGATGCGTTGAAGAAGAACCCGGACGTCATCATGGTGGTCGAAAGCGGCGGGCAGTTTCAGGTCGTTGTCGGTAATCACGTCCATGATGTCTGGCAGGCCGTGTGCAAGGTCGGCGGCATCACCGACGATGCGCCTGCGGATAAAGAAAAGTCGGATAAAAAGACGGGAGTGCTGGCGGCGTTTATCGACATGGTTTCCGGTATTTTTACCCCGTTTCTTGGGGTGCTGGCTGCCTGCGGGATCATGAAAGGTTTTCTGGCGCTTAGCGTGGCCTTTGGCTGGCTCAGCGAAACCGCAGGCACCTGGCGCATTTTGTTTGTCGCCAGCGACTCCCTGTTTTATTTCCTGCCTATCGTGCTGGGCTACACCGCCGGGAAAAAGTTTGGCGGCAATCCATTTATAACGATGGTGATCGGCGGCGCGCTGGTGCATCCAATGATGGTCGAGGCGTTTAGCCTGAGCGGCGATAACGCGGCGTTACACTTCCTGGGCATCCCCGTGGTGGTTATCAATTACACGTCGTCGGTGATTCCGGTAATTTGTTCCGCGTGGTTCTCCTGCTGGCTGGAAAAACGCTGCAACGCAATTTTCCCGGCGGCAGTTAAAAACTTCTTAACCCCTCTGGCGTGCCTGGCGATTACCATTCCGCTGACGTTCCTGGCAATTGGCCCCCTCGCTTCAGGGCTTGGCGAGCTGCTCGCGACCGGCTTCCAGGTCGTGTACAAATTTGCGCCGTGGCTTGCAGGTGGCATCCTCGGCGGTCTGTGGCAGGTGTGCGTGATTTTTGGCCTGCACTGGGGGCTTATCCCGCTGATGATGAACAATATGGCGGTCTTTGGTCATGACCCGATGCTGGCGATTTTGCTGCCTGCGGTGTTTGGCCAGGTCGGCGCGGCGCTGGGCGTCTTCCTGAAAACACGCGAACAACGACTGAAAGCATTATCTGGTTCGGCAACGATTGCCGGTGTTTTCGGTATCACTGAACCTGCCGTTTACGGTGTGACGCTCCCGTACCGCCGTCCCTTCATTTTTGGCTGTGTAGGCGGTGCCATCGGTGGCGCGATTGTGGGCTTCAGCCTGAGCCAGGTTTACTCCTTTGGCCTGGCAAGCATCTTTACGGTGGCGCAAATCATTCCACCAACGGGAATCGACTTTACCGTCTGGGGCGCGATGCTTGGCGTGGTCATTGCCTTTATCTTCAGCTGCGTGATGACATTTTTTGCTGGCATTCCTGCGACGAAAACCGCAGAAGATGCCAAACCTGTCAGCGTGAGCACGGTTGTTGATGAAAATACCGTGCTGGCACCGCTCAGCGGCGTAAGTCTGCCGCTTGGTGAAGTGCCGGATGCCACGTTCGCCAGCGGTTTGATGGGCGCAGGTGCGGCCATTATTCCTTCGGAGGGCCGAGTCGTCGCGCCTTTCAGCGGCGAAGTTGCCAGCCTTTTTGCCACTCGCCACGCGATTGGTTTACTCAGTGACTCGGGAATTGAAATTCTCATTCACGTTGGTATTGATACCGTAAAACTCGACGGTGAACACTTCACTGCACACATAAAAGAAGGGGACAAGATAGCGCCCGGCGATCTGCTTATTACCTTCGACCGTGATGCCATTCTGGCTAAAGGTTTTGACCTGTGTACGCCGGTCATTATGAGCAATAGCGATGACTATCAGGGGCTGGAGCAGAAGAACGAAACCCCTTATGTCAACGCGGGCGATCCTTTCCTCTATGTGAAACGCTAAATTAAGGTAAATAAGATGAACACAACATTTCCGGAAAAATTTTTATGGGGTGGTGCGTTAGCCGCTAATCAGGTTGAAGGCGCGTGGCAGGAAGATGGCAAAGGTATTTCCACCTCTGACATGCTGCCGGAAGGCATATTCGGCGAGCCGGTGAAAAGCCGCGACGGTATTAGCAGTATTAAAGACGTCGCCATCGATTTTTATCATCGCTACCCGGAAGATATTTCCCTGTTCGCGGAAATGGGCTTTACCTGCTTACGCGTGTCGATTGCCTGGACACGTATTTTCCCGATGGGTGATGAAAACGAGCCAAACGAAGCCGGCCTGGCGTGGTATGACAAACTGTTTGATGAGCTACGAGCACACAATATTCAACCGCTGGTGACGTTGTCGCACTATGAAATGCCCTGGGGGCTGGTGAAAAATTATGGCGGTTGGGGGAATCGTAAGGTTATTACATTCTTCGAACGTTATGCCCGGACGGTATTTACCCGGTATCAGCATAAAGTCAAACTGTGGCTCACCTTTAATGAGATCAATATGTCGCTGCACGCGCCGTTAACCGGTGTCGGCCTGCAAAAAGGTTGCAGCAAGGCAGAAATCTATCAGGCTATCCATCATCAGTTGGTTGCCAGTGGCCTGGCGGTTAAAGCCTGTCACGAAATTATCCCTGACGCCAAAATCGGTAATATGTTGCTGGGCGGTTTAACGTATCCACTTACCTGTAAACCTGAAGATGTCTTCGCCACATTGCAGGATAATCGCCAGTGGCAGTTCTTCGGCGACGTACAGTGCCGTGGACGTTATCCGGGATATATGAAGCGTTATTTCCGTGAAAATGACATCGTGCTTAACGTCACAGCAGAAGATAATACTGCGCTCAGCCATACGGTTGATTTTATCTCTTTTAGCTATTACATGACCGGCTGCGTAACGGCAGATAGCGAGCTGGTTGAAAAACTCAAAGGGAATATTCTGGACATGGTGCCGAACCCGCATCTGGAAAGTTCGGAGTGGGGCTGGCAAATTGATCCCATCGGTTTGCGTACGCTGCTTAATGTATTGTGGGATCGCTATCAGAAGCCGCTATTCATCGTCGAAAATGGGCTGGGTGCGCAAGATAAGCCGGATGCTAACGGTGAAATCAACGATGATTACCGAATCAGTTATCTCAACGATCACCTGGTACAGGTGCAGGAAGCCATTCAGGATGGCGTGGAAGTCATGGGATATACCTCGTGGGGGCCGATTGATATTATCAGCGCCTCGAAAGCGGAAGTGACTAAACGCTATGGATTTATCTACGTTGATTTAGCACAGGACGGTTCCGGCACGCTTAACCGTAGTCGTAAGAAAAGTTTCTACTGGTATCAGAAAGTGATTGCAACGCACGGTGCGGCTTTACAGCGATAATCTCTGTTCGGAAATAGAATGAGAAAAACCCGCCTATGGCGGGTTTTTTGCTTTCTGGCGGCAGCTCTTTTATCACTTAATTTTGCGGGATAAATTGCTGACCTGATTTGAAAGGTTGGCGGACTCCAGCTTTCTCACGCTCCCCTGCATTTTCTGTAGATCCGACTCCTTGTTCATTTTCTGCTACCTTATAGCCGCCGGTATCACGATAAACGCGATGCCACGCACCTTATCAAAGGTATTTCCCATGCCCGTCAAACACAAAATCCTCCTCAGCGCCTGCCTCGCCGGGTATCCCGTGCGCTACAACGGCACCGATAAATCCTGCACCGTAACTCTGCTGCAACAATGGCGCGATGAAGATCGTCTGGTGCCCCATTGCCCGGAGCTGGCGGCAGGGCTTGCGACGCCGCGGCTGTCGGCGGAGATGGTTAACGGTCAGGGTAATGAGGTGTTGAGCGGGCGCGCACAGGTGGTGGAAAGCGACGGGCGCGATGTGACGCAGCCGTACGTGCTGGCGGCGTGGCTGGCGTTAAAAGCCGCGCAAAGTCACGGGTGTCGGTTTGCGATTATGACCGACGGCAGCCCGACCTGCGGGAGCCAGCACGTGTATGACGGAGCGTTTAGCGGGATGAAAGTCTCGGGCGAAGGGGTCGCGGCGGCGCTGTTACGCCAGCATGGGATTGAGGTGTTTAGCGAGTGGCAGTTGGATGCGTTGCAGCGGCGGTTAGATGAGGTTGAAGAGGTGTAGACCGAGCTGCCCCGGCGTCGGCGCGTTACGCCTCGACCGGGCTACGCCCAGATGTAGGCCGGATAAGCGCAGCGCCATCCGGCAATGCCGCCGCGCTCACCGGCCAATTCTCACCCACCGCCATCCGACCGCCATCATCACCAGCACAATCGTCACCCCCGCCGCCATATGCAGCACAAAATCCAGCGGATGCACCTCCACCGGGTGACAAAAAGACAGCATCGTCAGCGCCATACAGGCGATTCCCACCCCTGACGTCGCCAACGTGCGCAGCGGATACAGCGCCCGCGTACGGCGCAGATAGCCCATCATAATGACCATCATCGGCGTGCTCACCGCCATCATAAACGCGTAGCAGTTCACCTCATCGGGATGACTTTGCGGCGCGTGCGTCGTCCCGAGGCTAAAAATAGCTCCGCCCAGCCAGAGCGCAATCAGCGGCACAAACCAGCGCCAGCCCAGCGTTTTGCGCCCGGCGATGCTCAGCAGAAAAGCATTGCGTATCGCCAGTGTTCCTATCACAAAAGCCGTGGTCAGTTGCAGCGCCGACAGCAGCGCGCCGGGTTGCGTCCAGTCCGTCGCCAGCCGATGAAACACCAGGCTACTCAGCCAGCCGCACGGTAGCGCCATCAGCAGCCAGGCGGCAACCCGGCGGTTGCTCGCCCACGGGCGGCGTATTGGAGTCGCGTCACGGGCTAGCTGCGCAATAAAAAGATCATGATCGGTCATGGTTCGCTCCCATCCGACGAAGGTTGGTTAGTGCTCTGTGTAATAGCGATTTCACCGCCGAAATGCTTAAATTGTTGCGAGCAGCGGCCTCGGCGAGGCTCATCTCCTGCAGGTGGATATGCTCCACAATCTGCCGCTGGCGCGAGGGGAGCTGGTCTAATATCAGCGCCAGCGCTTCTTCTCGTTCATCCGGTTCCGGGACAGGTTCGGCGGCTGATTCAACGGCTTGTTCGGCTTCAACTTCACGCAGCCAGTGGCGGCCACGCTTGCGCAGTGCATCAACGGTGCGCGCCTGGGTGATGGCCATTAGCCACGGTAGAAACGGACAGGCGGGATCGTAGGTGTGACGCACCCGATGAACGGCCAGCAGAACGTCCTGGATAACATCGTCAACCAGTACATAGTCGGTTATCTGCTTACGGACTATCGCCCGAATCACCGGCACGATAGCCCGTAGCAGTTGGGTGTAGGCATCGCCATCGCCCGCCTGCGCGCATGCCATCAGCCCGGGCCATGCTTCACGCGGCGCGAAGCCGTTATCCATATTCCGTCATGCCCGTTACCTCATGCTTTTTTACCGGATGCCTGGTTCAGGGCGTTAACCACAATCGCGGGCGTCAGTACCTGCGGCAACACTTTCGGCGCGCTGCCGTCTGCCGGATACACCACATACAAAGGCAATCCCCCCTGTCCGAAGGTGCTCATCGCGTCATCGATATCGGCATTAAATTTGGTGGAATCCGCCACCATATAGATGGTATTGGTGCTCGCCAATGCTTGTTTCACCGCCGCCGTTGAGAGCGACGTGCGCTCATTTACCTGGCAGGTAATGCACCAGGAGGCGGTGAAATCGACAAAGATCGCTTTGCCATGCCCGCGCATCTCCTCCACCGTCTGCGGCGACCATTTGACGTGAGTAATATCGGCCACACGCTCCGGCTGCGGCGGCTGAACGTGCATCACGCCGGGAAGCGGGCTAACCGCCGCGACAAATAGCACCACCGTCACCGCCAGCAGCGCTTTATAGGATTGCCCGATATAGCGTCGACGCTGGGCCATGCCGTACAGCCACGCGGCAAAGCTCACCACCACCGCGCAAATCAGCATCGCTAACAGCGCAGTAGTGCCCGCCTGCTGCGTCAGCACCCACACCAGCCAGGCAAACGCCCCGAGCATCGGGAACGCCAGGCCGCGCTTGAGGATATCCATCCATGCGCCCGGTCGCGGCAGACGTTTGGCGATAGCCGGGAACAGCGAAATCAACGTAAACGGCGCGGCAAATCCTATCGCCAGCGAGAGGAAAATTGCCAGCGAGGCCGCCGGAGGCTGCACCAGCGCATAGCCTATCGCGCCCGCCATAAAGGGTGCTGAGCAGGGCGTGGCCACCACGATTGCCAGCGCGCCGGTTAACGCGGATCGCACAAATGCCCCGCGCCCTACCGAGATTTCACCGGCCCGCTGCAACGATAAGCCCACTTCAAACACGCCGAACAGGTTCAACGCCGCGCCGAGAATGATGAGCGCCAGCACGGCAATAACCATCGGCGACTGGAGCTGGAACCCCCAGCCGACGGCGGTGCCACCGGCGCGCAGCGCCAGCAGAATGCCCGCCAGCACCAGCATGGTAAAAATCACGCCGAGCAAAAAGCCCAACCCTTCGGTACGCGCGCTTTTGACATCGCCCTCATGGCGCAGAATGCCCAGCGCTTTCAGTGAAATAACCGGGAACACGCAGGGCATCAGGTTAAGTATGATGCCGCCCACAAAGGCGGCCAGAATGGCAGTTAACATAGCGTCTCCCGGTGGCTAAATTATGAGTGCGATTTCGCGTACTGCTTCACCGCATCCATCGCCTTTTGGATATGCTCATCAGGGTTACGATCGGTATAGCTCATCAGGATTTTGTTATCCGGTGCAATCACGTACGACGTACGGTCGGACAGCGTTTTGCCGTTTACCTTCATCAGCGTTTGATACTGTGCCGCCACCTTCGCGCCCGGATCGGCCGCCACGGCAAATTTATCCCGGCACTCCAGTTTTGAGAATTCATCCACCTGATCAACGTTACCGGCCGTCACGCCGACCACGGTTGCGCCGAGCTTTTTGAACTCATCGGTGGCTTCGGCAAAAGCGTGCGCCTCGAGGGTACAGCCTTTGGTGAACGCCGCCGGGAAGAAATAGAGCACCACCGGCCCTTTCTGTAATGCCTGTTGCAGAGAGAAAGTCAGCGGCTTGCCGCCGAGCGCGCCTTGCAGGCTGAAGTCCGGGGCTTTTGCTCCTGGTTCAAGGGCGGCGTTCGCATTCACGGCGAAGAGAGAAAGGCTGAGTACGGCGGCGGCAGACAAGGCTTTGAAACGTTTCATGGTCGACTCCATCAGGGGAATAAACGTGCTCTGTACATCATAGTTCGCACGCTACGGTCTGAAGGTTTCGGTTGCGGTAAAAAATTTTTGGATCGAGCGGCCCCGGAGTCGGCGCGATGCGCCTCGTCCGGGCTACGGGTGCAGTGTAGGCCGGATAAGCGCAGCGCCATCCGGCAACCTGCGCCGTTGCTGCCGGATGGCGGCGTTGCCTTATCCGGCCTACAGGGTTACGCCACGCTTCCCCACACCAGCCGTCCTTTATGGAACGTCGCGGCGCGCGGAGAGATCCGCGCCACGGCTTCCGCCGAGCACGAGGCGTCCACCAGCACAAAGCTGGCATCATCCTGCGCTTTCGGCCAGACGCGCTCGCCCTTGTCGTTCAGCGGCAGTACGTCGCCGGTGGCGAGGAACAGCGCGCGGGAGAGGTTCTGCTCGTTCGGGCGGATATAGAGCTGGGCGTAAAGGTTGGCTTTTTCGAACATATCGCCAAGGCCGTACGGCGACCAGTGGTCAATCACGCTGTCGGTGCCGGTCATCAGCGTCACGCCTTTGTCGCGCAGCTGTTTCAGCGGCATATGCAACGTGCCGATAGGCACCGTCGAAGCGATGGCGATCTGCTGTGCGGCCATGCGCGAGGCGATTTCATCCACCTGCCCTTCGTTCATTGTTGCCAGCGCGAAGGCGTGGCTGATAGTCAGCTTGCCCTTCAACTCCGACGTTTTCTCCACGGTTTCCACCATATATTTCACCGCCGCCACGCCCGCTGGGCTGGTTTCGTGCAGGTGAATATCCACACCCTTGTGGTAGTCGATGGCAATCTGGAACATGGTATCGAGGGACTTCTCCATCGCGCCGTCGACGTTGGTCGGGTCGAGCCCGCCGACGTAGTGCGCCCCGGCCTGCATCGCTTCACGCATCAGCGGTTCAGATTTCGATAACAACAGGCCGTGCTGCGGGAAGGCGACGATTTCACAGTCGAAACCGGCTTTGCGCCGCGCCAGCACCGCCTGTAAATTCTCGAGGTTTTTCAGCCCGGAGACCGGCTCGATATTGCAGTGGCTACGGGCGATGGTGGTGCCTTTTGATTGCAGCAGGTCAATCAGCTTTTCAGCGCGCTCCTGCGTGTACGGCTGGAGTTCAGGCAGCAGCTTTTGTTCCAGCTTTATCATGTCCTGAATCGTGGTGCCCGCCGGGCGGTTGAGCGAGCGCCACGGGCCGCCGTAGAAGGTTTTATCAAGGTGGATATGCATGTCGCGGGTGGTCGGCAACATCAGCTTACCACCAGCGTCATAGCGTGGCAGCGTGGCGTCCGGGTGGTTATTGTTGTCGCGCAGGGCTATGATTTTGCCGTCCTGAATCTCCACGGTCTGTCGCGCAGTCCGGGTGTGCACGACGACCGCA
The DNA here is from genome assembly GCF_044745165.1 of Kluyvera sp. NPDC087067. NCBI lineage: Bacteria > Pseudomonadati > Pseudomonadota > Gammaproteobacteria > Enterobacterales > Enterobacteriaceae > Kluyvera > Kluyvera sp. NPDC087067. The sequence continues at coordinate 209,089 of NZ_JBIUZS010000006.1, forward strand.
CCCTCGTACTCAAAGCCCGTTTCAAGCAGTACGTTATCCAGATAGTAATGGCTGTCAGTAATGTTCATGGTTCCCTTCGTCTCGCAGACGGCTGCGCCGGACGTCGCCGCATAGGCCATCGGCGCGGTTGCACCAAACAGCGCGGCGGCGGTGACCATTTTGCCGCTGTTGCTTAAAAACTCACGGCGACTGTTATTCTCTTTCATCGTCGTTCCTTATCAATGGACGATATGGGTGCCCGTTTCGCCACGCAGGGCGGCAGGCAGACATTCCGGCGTGGTGATAATCACCCGTTTACCGCCGTGTTGTAAAAATTGCAGGCTGGCGACAATCTTTGGCAGCATACTGCCCGCCGGGAAGTGACCTTCATGCATGTAGCGGGTCATGGTGGCGATATCCACCTGCCCCAGCGCCTGTTGTTCCGGTTTACCGAAGTGGATGCAGACCTTCTCCACGCCGGTGGTGATCACCAGAATATCGGCGGCGATCTCGCGCGCCAGCAACGCGGTGGAGAGATCTTTGTCGATCACCGCATCAACACTGTGATAATCGCCATCTTCGCCCAGCACCACCGGAATGCCGCCGCCGCCCGCGCCAATCACCAGAAAGCCTTTCTGCGCCAGCGCCTGAATAGCTTCAGACTCGACGATGCGTTTCGGCTCCGGCGAGGCGACAACGCGACGATAGCCGCGCCCGGAATCTTCGACAAAGCGCCAGCTTGGGTTGGCCTTTAACAGCTCTTCACGCTGTTCGGCGCTGAAGAACGCGCCAATGGGTTTGGTCGGGTTGGTGAAGCCGGGATCGTTTTTATCCACTTCCACCTGCGTGACCACCGTCACCGCTTTTTGTTCGCCGCGTTTCGCCAGCCGGTTATTCAACGCCTGCTGAATAAGGTAGCCAATACCGCCCTGGGTGTCGGCTACACAGTTGGCGAGCGGGGTGAGCGGCAGCCCTTCGCGCTCATGGGCAATCTCCGCGCGACGCAGATCCAGCCCCACCTGCGGGCCGTTGCCGTGGGTCAGTACGATGTTGTAATCCGATGCCAGCATCGCCAGCACCGTATCCGCGACCGCTTTCACCGCCTCTGCCTGATGTTCAATCGACTGGCTGGCGTTGTCTTTGATAATGCTGTTGCCGCCAATGGCGACGACCACAAGTTCTTTCATCGTGTAGGTTCCAGTGCAGAAGGTGATGTGATTATTGTTATTGAGCTAGCCATGTTGCCCGGCGAAGCGCCAGGGACTTCCGGCTCCGTGCCCGTTATCCCCTCACCCTAGCCCTCTCCCCAGAGGGGAGAGGGACCGTTAGGTGCGCCCGGCTGTCATGTAGCCCGGCCAGGCGAAGCGCCGCCGGGGACTTCCGGCTCCGTGCCCGTTGTCCCCTCCCCCTAACCCTCTCCCCATAGGGGAGAGGGACCGTTAGGTGCGCCCGGCTGCCATGTAGCCCGGCCAGGCGAAGCGCCGGGGAGTTCCGGCTTCGTGCCCGTTGTCCCCTCACCCTAACCCTCTCCCCATAGGGGAGAGCGAACCGTTAGGTGCGCCCGGCTGTCATGTAGCCCGGCCAAGCGAAGCGCCGCCGGGGACTTCCGGCTCTGTGCCCGTTGTCCCCTCACCCTAGCCCTCTCCCCATAGGGGAGAGGGAACCGTTCGGTGCGCCCGGCTGTCATGTAGCCCGGCCAGGCGAAGCGCCGCCGGGGACTTCCGGCTCCGTGCCCGTTATCCGTTGTAACGTTCGCACCAGCTCAGAATCGCTTTCTCGAAACAGGCGAACGGCGGGTGTACGATCCCGGCACCAATCATGCCGATGCCCGCATCTTTATGGGCAATGGCGGTGTTGATCACTGGCAGAATGCCGCTGCTACCAACGCGGGTAATGTCGATAGCCGTTGGCACGCCCATAAAGCCGAGCAGCGGAATGGTGACGTTAGGGTTCTCGCCGAGGGTGATTTCACACATCTGGCGGGAGAAATCGATAGCCTCTTCCACCGTGCCGCCCACCAGCGCCACAATCGCCGGGGCCGTTGCCATCGCAAAGCCGCCGATGCCGTAGGTTTCGGTAATCGCGCTGTCGCCGATATCAAGCCCTGAGTCTTCCGGCTTATAGCCCGCAAACATCGGGCCGATAACCTGCTGCGCCGGGCCGGTGAACCACTGGCCCGGCAGGCCGCTGACCCGCAGGCCGAACTCGACGCCGTTTCGCGCCATGGTGGTAACCACGGTGCTGTATTCAATGCCGTGCGCCGCATCCATCGCCGCTTTACACATCGCCATCCACGTCGGGCCGGAGAAGTAGTCACTGCTGGCGACAAACTCAAACACTTCGCGCTGTTGTTCAACGGAATAACCCGCCTGAATAACTCCCGGCGTCAGCGCCTGAATCAGTAGCGTGGTACCCGCATTATTACGGTTATGGCACTCGTCGCCCATGTGCAGCGCCTGCGCCAGCATTAAGCGCAGGTCGATTTCACCGATTACCTTCATCGCCTCGCGCAGCATTGGGCCCTGCACGTCGCGCATCCAATTCAGACGGTCGATCACGCTCTGGTCATTAGCCCCCATGCGCAGGATCTTCGCCATCTGCTCGCTCATGTTGGTATAAGCGATGTTACCGTAGGTTTTGTTCTCAACGATGTGCATAAACATCGAGGCTGAGGTGACGCCCGCCATCGAACCGACGCAGTCGTGCTCGTGGCACGGCGAGAAGGTGATTTCACCGGAAGCCGCGAGCTCTGCCGCTTCGTCGATATCCTTCGCCAGCCCTTCAAACACCAGCGCCCCGGTGACTGCACCTTTCATCGCGCCGCACATTTTCTCCCACGTAACCGGCGGCCCCGCGTGGAGGATGGTTCTCGGCGTCATGCCCGGCACCACGTTAATCGCCTGGTCAAAGCCAATCAGCACCGGGTGAGACTGAATGATGCGCTCCAGCGCCTGCTGGTTGGCGGCGGCAATTTTCTCCGCCAGCGGGGAATCGGCGATGCTGTCCAGCGCATTCACCACCTGCATGTTGCCCTGCCCCGGCGGCGTCCAGTCGAGCTGGGTGACGGCGACGTGCTGTTTTTTCAGGTCATCGCTGAACATGGCGATGCCGACGTTAATGACGTTCAGCGGTTGGGTAAACAGTGACTGGCTCATCAGGCTTCCTCCCCTTTGCAGATAAATTCACGCGCCAGCAAACCGGTATTGGTGCTGCTGCTGGCGAGGATAACGCCCGCGTCGATCAGCATCTGGCGCTGTTTTTCCAGCGACGGCGTATCAAGATCGGTACCCAGCACGTAGGCGAGGATCGCAAGCTCACGACCATCGGCGGCGGCGATCGCTTTCGCTTCTTTTATCGTCTCGATCGTTGAACCGACCGGATCTTCATGCGATCCAAAGCCCAGCACGAAGTCCATGACGATCACACCCACCTGCGGATCGCGCGCTTCCTGAATCAGGCGGCTGATGCGGTTGGTCGGGTCGATCATCGGGTGCGGCTTACCGTTGGTGAAGTCGTCATCGCCGAAGTCGAGGAAGGTGTGCTTCACGCTGCGGTTGATATCCGCCAGGCGGAAGGCCGGGTCAGGCTGAATGTTGCTGTAAACGTCGCCGTGTTTTTCCATCACCGCGAACATGGTTTCATCGCACAGCGTACCGCCGCAGAATAGGCCGCGAATGTACTTCTGCTGTGGGGTCAGGCGTGAACGCACGTCGGCAATTAGCGCATCGTTCAACGGATGCAGGTCCAACGATTCTTTCTTCACGCCGCTCAGCAGGACCGCTTTTAGCGCCGCGTCTTTGGTGCCGCGAGCGAACTGTAAACCTTGCTCGTCAGCCGGTGGCTCAGCGCGGCCGAGGAAACAAACCACTACAGGTTTACGGCAGGCACGAGCACGTTCCAGCACTTTGCGTGCAACGGCCGGCGCTGGTGGTTTGGAGACCAGCGCGATAATCTCGGTTTCCGGGTCGTTTTCCAGCATGCCGATCGCGTCGAGCATCATCAGTCCGCCAATCTTCTCGCTGAGATCGCGCCCGCCGGTGCCGATAAGCTGCGAAATACCGCCGCCAAAATCATGAATTCGTACGCTCAGCTCCTGGCTGCCGGTACCGGACGCGCCAATAATGCCGATATTGCCGCGACGTACCGCATTGCCAAAGCACAGCGCCGCGCCGTTGATAATCGCAGTGCCACAGTCCGGCCCCATCATCAACAGCCCTTTTTCATGCGCCAGCTGTTTTAGCGCCAGTTCGTCTTCAATGGTGACGTTGTCGGAGAACAGCATCACGTTGAGGTCGTTTTGCAGTGCCTGACGCGCTTCACGGGCAGCAAACAGACCGTTGACTGAAATCACCGCCAGGTTGCTGTCTGGATTATGTTTTTTGGCGCTAGCAAGCGTGGCATAGCGCGCTTCGTGCGAACCGCTTTCCGCTTTTTTAGTGAACAACTCTTCAATGGCCGCCAGCGTCTGCTCGTTGTCAGCACCGTCTTTGCCGTTGATGACAATCATCAGGTCGCCGTTTTTCGCTTCATCCAGCTCGGCGGTTAACAGCCCGAGATTTTTCAGCACGCCCTTGTTCATCTCGGTGGCCATAGCCACGAACGCCTGCTCAACGCCGTCAATCTTATTAGCGCGAGTGGAAATCGACATCAGCGAGACCGAATCAAAATACGTATTCTTCTTAATCACTATTTTGACTGACATAACTCCCTCCGTAGGCTTGGCTCAGCGCGCAGGCATCCGCCATGCCATAAAGCATGTCGCAGCCGGAACTGGAGCCAATATTTTTAATACTGGCGATAGTCTGGGTAGAAATATGTTGTGGTTCATTAACCATGCCGTTAATAAACCCGAAAATTGTTTCTCGATAGCGCTGAGAAAAAGCCGCTTCCAGCGTAATGGCACTTAATAAAGTGGTATTATCACGCGCCACTTTTAGTGCGCAATAAAATGCATCGCGATATTTTTTCGCCGGATGTCCGTCGATAAATAAAACGGTGCTTAATCCCACTAAATAATCATCCGCCGATGGCGTCAGGCCAATACCTAACCCCACCATATTAGCCACCGCCGAGGTTATTTTCCGGCCCTGTAATAACGCATTAAATAATATTTTCCGCCGCTGCTGTAATGCCTCGGAGATAGCCAGATAAAACGGGTTATCTCCGCGCCAGAGAAACAGCGTCTGGTTATCCTGTAATTGTTGATGAATCTCGTCGTGCCACCGCAGCCAGGGTATCTGCCGGAATCGTTCGGCGTTAAGCCGCGGTATTGTTGGCTGCCAGCGTTGGCAGGAGGCGGTGTTCAGCCATTTATCCTCGCCAACCGTTATCCCTGTTGGGTGAAACTGAACCGCCTCACCCGGCCGAAAAAGACCGTCAAAGTGAGTGAGTGCTAACCTACAGCTATTCGGGGCATTGTCGTACTCTTCGCACAATAGCGTCAGCAACCGCTGCTGCGCCGGGAGATAAAGGTTTACCGCCCGGGAAAAGACCTGTTCGACCCGACCTGAGCCACGTTCAAAGAGAAAGTGCTCGTCCGCAGTTAGCGCTTGCACACACCGCCGTGTAGGGGTGTCGATAGCGCGTCTCCTCTGTTACGCTCCGGCGGCAATCAGAAGCTTGGCTATCTCTTCGTAACCCTTGCCCCGCGCCAGTTCCAGTGGGGTTTTGCCGTATTTGTCGGTCATGTGCGGGCTGGCGCCATGCTCCAGCAACAGGCCGATAATCGCCTGCTGTGTTTTACCGCCGTCATTGAGCACAATGGCCTCCAGCAGCGGCGTCCAGCCGACAAAGTTGGTGTGGTTGACGTTAATGTGGGTGCGATGCAATAGCTCTTTGACGATGTCAAAATGGCCTTTTTCACAGGCAGGCGTTAGCCCCACGCCACCAAAACGGGTTAAACGATTTAAATCCGGACGGGCCGGTAACAGTAAACGCAGCAGCGTTAAATCATTATTCAGACAGCTAATTAAAAAAGGATTTAAACAGGTCTGGTCTTGTTTATTAATATCCGCACCGGCGGCCAGTAAGGCCACCACGCAATCATATTTTTTATTCAGGCTCGCCAGCGTAATGGCTGTTTGTCCCTGACGATTAACAGCATTAATATCGACACCCTGATGCAGACAGGATTTTAATTTTGCCAGCTCACCTTGTTGCGCTGCTAACAGATAATCAGCAATCAGATTGGTATTGGTCATTATCATTCCCCTGATTTTTGTGGCTGTTTTTTGATGAATTGAGAATAGCAACGAAATTGATAGAAAAGAACCCGCTTAAATTTTATTCGCCATAACTCGCCTGATTATTGAAAAAATTTTAATAATGCGTACAGACTGTGCGATAGTGCACCGTTTATTTCTTTGCCGCTATGCCCCTTAACTCAATCGGGTTTTCTTTCTATATAGTTTCAGCACGAAACCACAATATGAGAGGAAATCATCATGAACGGACTCACCGCAACGGGCATTACTGTTGGGATCTGTGCAGGTCTCTGGCAGATGGTGTCCTCGCAGGTTGGGCTAGCACCTGGCTGGGAATTACTGGGCACCATCGGGTTTGTCGCTTTCTGTAGCTTCTACGCGGCAGGCGGTGGCAACGCCGGTTTTGTAAAGAGCCTGTTCGTGAATTATTCCGGGGCCGTCTGGGCGTTTCTGGCCGCGATGGCCTCCGGTTGGCTAGCGTCGGTAAGCGGCTTGTCGCCTTTCTGGGCTGGCGTGGTCATGACGGTACCGTTCTCCGCCGTAGTGGTCTGGCAGGGCCGATTCTGGCTCACCTCATTTATTCCCGGCGGCTTTCTTGGCATGACGCTGTTTTTCGCCACCGGGATGAACTGGTGGGTCACGTTGCTGGGCTTTTTTGCCGGGAACTGCGTCGGGATTATCTCGGAATATACCGGACGCAAGCTGAGCGAAGCCACCTCGAAAGAGGCGGCGTAGCGGTATGCTGCCGGATGGCGCTGCGCTTATCCGGCCTACGAATGAATATCTGTTGTAGGTCGGATAAGGCGTTTACGCCGCCATCCGGCAGCATGCCAAATAGAAGCATAAACGGCGGTTTTAAAAGTTATTCAAAAATGATTGCCCAACCATAAGCACTACCAATACATTCATCAGTGGATCTCACTGATGGCAGGAGTGCGCGGATGAACTCAATTTTTACTGAAGAAAATCTGTTGGCGTTTACCACCGCCGCACGGTTAAGCAGCTTTAGCAAAGCGGCGGAGGAGCTAGGGCTGACCACCTCCGCCATCAGCTATACCATCAAGCGGATGGAAACCGGGCTGGATGTGGTGCTGTTTACCCGCAGCACGCGCAGCATTGAACTCACCGAGTCAGGCCGCTATTTCTTTCGCAAAGCCAGCGATCTGCTTAATGATTTCCACGCCATCAAGCGCAGCATTGATACCATCGCCCAGGGAATTGAGACTCGCGTACGCATCTGTATTAACCAGTTGCTGTATACGCCAAAGCACACCGCCCGGCTGCTTCAGGTATTGAAAAAGCAGTTTCCAACCTGCCAGATAGCGGTGACCACCGAGGTCTATAACGGCGTGTGGGATTCGATCATTAATAACCAGGCTAATATCGCTATCGGCGCGCCCGATACCCTGCTGGACGGCGGCGGTATTGATTACACCGAAATTGGTGCCATCCGCTGGGCGTTTGCCATTGCCCCGACTCATCCGCTGGCGTTTATGCCGGAGCCCATTGCCGAAAGCCAGCTGCGGCTGTATCCCAACATCATGGTGGAGGATACTGCGCATACCATTAATAAAAAGGTCGGCTGGCTCCTTCATGGCCAGGAGTCGATCCTGGTGCCGGATTTCAATACCAAATGCCAGTGCCAGATCCTCGGGGCAGGAATTGGTTTTTTGCCGGATTATATGGTGCGAGAGGCCCAGTCGTTATTGGTGACCCGCCAAATCCATAATCCGCGTCAGGATTCGCGGATGCTGCTGGCAACTCAGCACTCGGCCACCGGGCAGGTCACGCAGTGGATTAAGAAGGAATTTGGCGCGCAGGGAGTGTTGACGCAAATCTATCAGGATCTTCTTCACCGCAAAGAATAACGGCTATTGCACAATGCCCTGAAGACTCAGCCAGCCCCCCTCACCCTAACCCTCTCCCCATAGGGGCGAGGGGACCGGTCGGTGTACGAAGGATAGGACTGTGCTCCCTCTCCCTTTCAGGGAGAGGGTCAATACCCATCACGTGCACATATAGCGAAAAGGTCCCGGCGCGCACTGTCGTAGAATGACGTTCAGCCGGTTCTCTTTGAGGGTGTACATACCGCCAGAGTATGGGTCAACAATAAACCAACCCGGGATCCCGCCAAAAATAAGGTTGCCGAAGGTGTACCAATAGCTGAGGCGATATTCGAGCGGTACGATGCTGGAGTGGTAGCCATCATGTTTCACCGTCAGCGTGTATTCCCGCTTGCCAAAATAGCTGCCGTCATTCTTTTGCAGGATGACCGATGTCGGCGTACTGCCCTTCGCCACGATATTGCCCGCGCTATCCGCCACAATGAACGGCGTATTCGACGGGACACTATCAATATAAACGGCTTCATCGTCGCTGCCGACAATAGTGGCGCAGCCGGTGAGTAATAAAGGCAATAACAAGACAAAAGCAAATCGCTTCATGTTCAACGCTCCATTTCAATACCCGATCAAAGCGGCTGAAATGGCGCCTGACTTAAACCTGAAAACGATTTCCCCCTCTCGCGAAGCTCATTGCCCGATGGCGCTGCGCTTATCGAGCCTACAGCTCGGTAGGCCGGATAAGGCGTTTACGCCGCCATCCGGCAATCAGGCTTCATTGCCCGATGGCGCTGCGCTTATCGGGCCTACGGACGGGAGCTAAACTGCGCTGGCAGCGGCAGGATTATCGCCCGGCGGCCTTCAGGCAGCGTTTCAATTCTCGCGCCATCATGGGTGAAGGCCACGCCCTGCCCTTCAAGAGCGGTGATAACCTGTTCAAACTCAGCATCACTCACCGGTCTTGGCTGCCAGAAAGTTTCCGGGTTGTGCGTGTAGATAGGATGAAGCTGAAGCTGCGGCTGTGCGCCGCCCAGCAGCAAACGGGCGATAAAGCTAAACGGCGGTACACCGCGCTGCCGATATTCACCGTTGCTGTTGAATACCCCGTTGCCAATACTGTAGGCCACCCAGCTATCGCCCAGCCGTTCAAACTCACCCAGCATATGCGGGCCAGAGCCGATAATCAGATCGGCCCCCGCTTGTGTGAGCCGCCTCGCCAGCTGCCTTTGCATTGGCAGCGTCCAGCGATAATCCTGACCCCAATGCGCCAGCACAACGCAGGTGTTAGCGGGATCGGCGGCTTTATCGTGGCGCAGTTGATCAACAAGGCCACCGCTAAGACAAGCCGCCCCAGCGCGGCGCGGTAACGCATAGAAGGCGCAGTCCTGCTCCATATAGCGGCGATACCAGTAGGCGCTGTAGAACTTATAAGTTCTGCCTCCCAGCGTAAACACCAGCGGCGCCTCCGCCTGCTGGGCGTTCAGCCCAGCACCAAAGCTGGCGATTCCCCCTTGTTCCAGGGCCGCAAGCGTACTTTCGACACCCGCAACGCCAGCATCCATCACGTGATTATTGCCCAGCGCGACCGCATCAATACCCACTTTTTTAAGCGCCGCCACCGACCGCAGCGGGGAACCCGTCAGGCAGAAAGGTTTAAGCCCCTGTAAACCGTGTTGGTCGTCAAAACTCAGCGCGGCTTCAAAGTTGGCGATGGTGTAATCACTGCCTTTGAGGAGCGGAGTAAGGCCCTCAAACGAGTAGTCATAACCGTAGCGCATCAGCGCATCATCGACGCCCCGTTTGGCCCGCTGGGCGCTGTACCACTCGCCATAATAGGTATCCCCCACCAGCGTGATGATCGACGGTTCATTTAACCTCTTAGGCATCGGCGTCACTGCGGCCTGCGCATCTTGTGCCAGCAAGCCGTCGAGCAAATAATCGAGGTGGAAAGCATCGCTGGCCCCGGCGGCGCAGGCTAACCAGAGCGCGTTATCCCGACGCTGAATGGCAAAACCCCAGCACGGTGAACCGCCGGAGGAAAAGCTATAGCTTGCCCGACCGTCGGATTGAATATTGTGGGTCTTTTGATACAGAACACCGCCGATATCCACCTCAAAATCGGCGAACCAGTGCAAAAGATGGGGATACGTTTGATAAAAATAGCGAATGAAGGATGCCACGTCTTCCAGCGTACTTTGCTGCCCCCGCTGGGTACGGCCCGCCACGTTTGTGAGGCGAGTTTTTTGCATCCCGGCTTTATCGATCATCGTAGATAACGCCGTTAACGGATCGCAGGACGGCGTAGAAAGCAGGCCAGCGAGGTTGATGGCGGCATCACGGGCATTGCTGATAAGCATCCCCTGAAGGAGGGATTTCACGCTTAAGCCTTGCCCGTCCTGCAAGCCAAGCATCGGGCCCACCTCACCGGGCAGGGCCTTCACCTGTACCACATCGCTCAGGCGATGCGTTCGGGCCAGAATACCCGCGGCCAGTTCAGCGCTCAGTAATAGGTGGCTCAAATGGCGCGGGTTAAACGTCTTATAGTGATGACTGGCGCGCAGGACGCTGCCATCAGTGAGATTCATCAGCAGCGTGGCGGCGTCGTCACCTAATAGCACCACGGTCGCTTTGGCATGGTCTTTCATTTTGCCGATGATCAGGTGGAAATCTGAATCGCTGACGCTGCCTTTAACCAGCACCACATCGCCATCACGTAGCTCGCCCAGCACCGTTTCTGCCATCACATCGACGTCGGTAAAATAGCCGCCGATAAGATTTGGCGGGAGCTTATTCTTGAGCGCCAGCATCTCCTCGCCATGCAGATACACCTTATCAAACCCGGCCGCCAGAATGGGCTCCGCCAGCGCCTCGTGGCTCACCTGTGACAGCTCGCCAAGCGTTGCCAGCCTCCCCAGCACCGCGATACGCCGCTGGTTTTCACCGCGCGGATAGAGCGCCGCGACCTCCAGCCCGTTTTTCATCGAAATAAACGCGGCATTGTAGTTGTCATCAATCAACGTCACCGCGCCGCCGGTGGGCAGACTCAGGGTTTCAGCTTGCAGTTTTTTCGCCACGTTGCGGAAATAGCTCATCCGGCGAGCGGCCTGGGCGGTGTCGATGCCGAGCAGATGCAGTGCTGCCAGAACCGCCACTGAGTTTCCGGCCATGCCGCGTCCTGGCACATTGAGGCGATAGGTGAGCGATGTGCCCCTGAGATTGACCGTGATTGTCGAACCGAGGGTATCCGCTTCATACCGGGTAACGGAAATATCCGCATCCGAATGAAAGCCGTACGTCAGCACCGTGGCGCCGTAATCCTCAACCTGTTGGCGAACATAGTCGTACTCTGCCATGTCCCGGTTGAGCACCGCATAGCCTCCCGGCTGCATGCCCCGGCACAGGCGTGCCTTAAAGCGCGCGGTGTCGCGTAAGCCTTTGACGTGGTCGCTTATCTGCGTCAGGCCAATTTCGGTAATGATGGCGACGTCGGCTTTAATACGCGAACCCACGCCGCCGGAAGCCATCCACAGCGCAGAAATCGCCACTTCCAGCGCAACATAATCCGGGTTAGTAATGCAGCGCGCGAGGCTCACCGCCGTCCCGGTGCGGGTGTTGTGGTTGCCGCGTGTGGCAATCACCGTTCCCTCTTCACTCAGCAGCATATCCAGCAAATCTTTGGTGGAGGATTTGCCAACCGTGCCGGTCACCGCGACCACTTTCCCCTGCATGCGGCTGCGCGCCTCATCGGCAAGGATATTCAGGACATCGTAAGAGTTCTCAACCACCAGCTGCGGAAAATCTGCCGGCAGTTCGGGGATAAATCGTTGCACGATAGCCCCACAGAATTTTGCATGATGGCGCTTAAGCGTCTCGTGCGTATCTTTCCAGCCGGCATAAATGCCCGAGTTTCCCGACCCTTTATGCCAGGTGTCCGCGTCGATGGCGACCAGCAGATACCTACGCCCAGGCTGTTTAAGATCAAAGGTTTTTAAGGCGATATCATCCGCAAACCAGCCCTCCGGCGGCATCGCGCGCCACTGACCATTTAACAGTTGGGCCAGCTCATCGGCTTGCCATCCCTGTACCTGTTTGTGCATGTCGGTGTCCTTGAAAAGGAGACTTCGAATGGGTGTACTCAAATCATAATTCACATTGCTGTAAATTTTGTCGCAAGGGACTGAATTTTAACTGATGAAATTGAGGCGGCACCGCGGGCCATTCAATTAAGGAAACCCAGTGGCCGTGGGTACGTAATGCGGCAGCGAATTTCGCCTGTAAATCAAAGGGCGTTACGCGGTCGTGTGAATTACCGATAATAAGGATGTGGCGCTTAGGATCGGCCACTATTCCACTGATATGTTCAAGCGGATCGTATGGATGAGCCAGGCCATTAATATCTTTATCACGCTGACTTTTTTCACCACGAATAATCCGTAAGCGTTCAGCTCTTTCTAAAAGCCCATATGCGCCTGAAGTTAAAATCGCGCAGCGAATATCCTTACGACCTAACGTTAAAATTGCTGCCGCCGCCGTCGCGCCGCCGCTGTGGCCGCTTAAAATAAAATGCTGCATCCCATAACGTTCACGCAGGCCCGTTAACGCCGCATCTAGCGCCTGAAACTCCTCAGGCTGACGCCGCTTCGCATGATCGCCGCTAGAGCCATAGGTTCCCGGACGTGCGAGAATAATGACGGGTAAGCCTATCTTTTCCGAGAGTTTTTGCGCCTGCTTGTCGAGCGCTTCAAGCGTATTATTGGGAATGTCTGCGGGGTTGCGGCGCATAAAGGTATCGCGGTCGCCGGACAGAACGACTACCACATTTTTCGCGGAAGTCAGATTGCCCGCAAAGAAATAGCGGATACAGGCGTTTCCTCCAGCATATTTTACCCACAGCGCCTGGTGCTGAAGCGGACATTGCGCTTCTACCGCCGGTTGATTCCAGAGCAGCGGCTGCGATGACCATGCGGATAAGGAAATACTGAGACATAATATAAAAAGAGCGATCCGTTCACGCACGTTCCCACTCCAGTTCAACATTGAATAAACATTTTCCACAGAATACACAAAGCGCCGAACATGGTGTTATTCTGGCCCGAGAAAATGTTCTACAAGGATTGACTGGCGCAACAAGGAGAATAAATGTCACTGAGCCATTTACTTGCGCATACTCGGCCACAGGTCGAGCAGCTAGATATTGCCACACAGCCTGCCCCCTTCCCGGGATATATTCTTTTTCTGAGCGCCAGCAATGGTCAGGAACGCGCTTTTACGACTTACGCCTGCGCTAAAACGCTGGATGAAGCCTGGCAGACCGCTTCCGAAGCGTTGCAACAATGGGAAAGCGAGCAAAATCTCGCGCCCGTCTGGCTGCGCGCCGACCTGGTCGATAAAATCCAGACCCTGCGCTGGGATCGCTTGCAGGAGAAACTGGCGCAAACCAAACGCAATTATTTCCGCTTTGGCCTGAGTTTTACCCCCGATTTTCAGCACGCCATCCTCGAGCAAGAAATCAACGCCAATGCGCTGTTGTATGACGGTAATGAGGGGGTGGCTACGCCCAATGCCACTAACCTTGCGCATTACGCTCATTGGCGGTTCGCCACGTCATTACAGTGGCCAGAAAACCCTGAACAGCTTATCTGGCGCTTTACTACCCGCAGCGTATTTAGCGATGGCAAACAGGTCTACCCCATTGAATTTAGCGGGCGTAACGCCGGTTATCGCCGTTTGAATCACTGGCAGGAAGAGGCGCTGGACCCGATGATCTTCTCCGCCAGCGACTATCTGGCACGTCAGGTACAGGCTTCGGGGCGCTACGATTATGGCTGGTTCCCCTGCTTTGACCGGGCGATTCCGACCTATAACACCCTGCGCCATGCCAGCTCGACCTACGCTTTGCTGGAAGGCTGGGAGGTGACGCAAGCGCCATCCCAGTTTGCCGCTATTGAACGAGCGCTGCACGACCTCTCAACGTCGCTGATTGAAACCCGCACGCTGCCAGATGGCAGCGAGGCTGACTTTCTTATCGATACCGGCGGTGAAATTAAGCTTGGCGGCAATGCGGTGTGCATACTCGCCATGACAAAATACACCGAGCTGACCGGCGATACGCGCTATCTGCCGCAGATGGAGCGACTGGCTAACGGTATCGGCTTTATGCAAAAACCGGAAACCGGCGGGTTCAATCATGTACTCAATGCCGCCGACCTGTCGCTCAAAGCCGAATACCGGATTATTTATTACGATGGTGAAGCGGCTTTCGCGCTGATGCGCCTGTATGGACTGACCAAAACGCCACGCTGGCTGGCGATCGTCGAACGCGCCATGGATCATTTTATCGCCCAAAAACACTGGCAGGCGCATGACCACTGGCTCAGCTACTGCGTGAACGAACTGACGCTCTATCGCCCAAATCTGCGCTACTACCAGTTCGGACTGGATAACGTTCGCGATCATCTCGACTTTGTGATTGAACGCGTCACCACCTATCCGACCCTGCTTGAGCTCATGATGGCGGCATCGCGGATGCTGGCACGTCTGGCCGACTCGGAGCATCGCCACCTGCTGGACGATTTCGATATGGCGAAATTTAATTGGGCGTTAGAGACGCGCGCGCGCTATCTGGCGAACGGTTTTTTCTGGCCGGAACTGGCGATGTTTTTCAAAAATCCGCCGCGCATCGTCGGCAGTTTCTTCATTCGCCACCACAGTTTTAGGGTGCGAATCGATGATGTAGAGCACTACCTCTCCGGCTATGTCGCTTACCGTAAACACTGGCGTCATGCGCGCGGCGATGCGGTGTAATACGTTGAGATTTAACTTCTTTCAACAACGCCACTGGCTGCCACTTTTTCTGGCGCTGCTGTTCCTGGTGCCTCCAGATTTGGGTGCGGGTTGGGATTTTAATACCATCAACTCGCGCACCCAGCGGCTTTATGGCCCGGCAACCCCGGCCGCTCAACGCAATATCGATGCCTGGGAAACGTTGCTTAAACAACCTCCCCAAGGCAATATTCGCAATAAGCTAAACCTCGTTAATCAGTTTTTTAATTCGCGGATACGTTTTGTTGATGATATGACGGTGTGGGGCCAGCAGGATTATTGGGCAACGCCGGTAGAAGCGCTGCGTAAAGGCGCGGGCGATTGTGAAGACTACGCCCTGGCAAAATACTTTACCCTACGAGAGCTGGGCGTTCCGGCTAGCCAGTTAAGAATTACCTACGTTAAAGCATTACAACTAAATCAAGCGCATATGGTTGTGACGTGGTATGCGACGCCAGACGCCATTCCGCTGGTTCTGGATAATCTCAAGCCCGCCATATTACCCGCGACCGCGCGCAGCGATCTGCTTCCCGTTTATTCCTTTAACGGTGAAGGTTTATGGATCCCGCAGGCCAGCGGCAGCAAGCGCGTAGGCGACAGTACAAAACTCTCTCGTTGGCAGGATCTTCTCACCAGGATGCGTGCAGAAGGATTTGTAATTAATGAATAGGAAGCAGACATGTCACTTTATAAACAGCTACTGATTGGCATCTGCCTGTTTACGCTGACGATCTTCTGCGGCAACTTTTTTGCCACGCTGGAAAGCTCCCGCGAGCAATACCATAACCAACTGAGCGCTCATGCCCAGGATGCCGCCACCGCACTGGGTCTGTCCCTGACCGCGCATATTGACGATCCGGTGATGACCGAGCTGATGGTGAACTCCATCTTCGACAGCGGCTATTTCTATCGCATCCAGGTGGTTGATATTAAAAGCGGTAAGCCCATTATTGAACGGCAAAATGTACCGCCCAGCGCTAACGTACCCGCCTGGTTTGCCCGCATGGTGCGATTAAACCCGGGCCAGGGGGAAGCCGTTGTTATGCGCGGCTGGACGCAGGCCGCGCGCGTTGAAGTCATCAGCCACCCGATGTTTGCGCTCACGCGCTTGTGGGAAAGCCTCGTCGCCAGTTTCTTATGGTTAATCGGCTGTAGCGCGCTGTGCATCCTCGGCGCGATGCTCCTGTTACGCCATCGTCTGAGACCGCTGAACTATATCGTCGAACAGGCGATGGCTATCAGCCGCCGCGAGTTTCTGAGCCTACCTGCGCTGCCCAAAACGCCGGAGCTTCGCCGGGTGGTAGAAGCGACTAACATGATGGTCACGCAGCTAAAAGCGCTGTTCGGCGAACAGGCAACGCGCACCGAAAGCCTGCGCCAGGAAGCCTACAATGACAGTCTGACCGGCCTGAACAACCGCCGCGCATTCGACATGAAGTTCCTCACTAAACTGAGCGACGAAGACCACGCCGACGGCAATCTGATACTGCTGCGCGTGCAAGATCTGATGGGGCTCAACCAACGTTTCGGCGGTGCGAATACAGACAAACTGTTAAAGTCCGTCGCCGATATTCTCACCAACTTACAGCAGCGTTTCTTCCAGAGTGAAGGCTTTGTCGCTCGCATACGCGGCGGCGAGTTCGCGATAATCACCGCCCCCGTATTAGCCACGGAAATGGAAAGTTTTGCTAACGCGCTTAATACGCAGCTCAAAGCGTTGTACGAAACCGGATTAAGCGACGTGAATCCAGTGGCGCATTTTGCTGAGACCGCCTTCCGCTACGGCGATTCCCCGCAGATGATTCTGCGTCAGGCCGACCAGATTCTGGTTGCCGCGGAAGCCGACATGCACACTTTTGTCGACCCTGAAAATAGTGAAAAGCCGGTGCCGGATGAAGATCACCACCACTGGCATCAGCGTCTGAGCGCCATTCTGGATAAAGAGGCGTTCGAGCTTTATTCGCAGCCTGTTTACCAGTGCAATGACCTGCATATTGTTTTACACCGCAAAATTCTGGCGCGCATTAAAACTGAAGATGGCGAGATTATCCCAGCGGGCCGCTTTATCCCCTGGGTTCGCCGTCTGGCGCTCGGCCGCCGTATGGATGTGGTGATGCTAAAACAGACGCTTCGCGCCATGGAAAGCACCACCCACGCCTTTGCGCTGAGTATCAGCGGGGAGAGCGTGGCGGACGACGAGAGCCTGAACGCCCTGCTTCAGCCGCTTAAAACCGCGCGCCATCTGACATCACGCTTGACGCTGGAACTCGATGAAAACGAACTGCCCGACCCGGAACGCGTGAGCGTGCTGGTGAAAAAATTGCAGGATCTCGGCTGTGGCCTCGGTATTCAGCACTTCGGCGGTCGCTTCCACCTCATCGGTAACCTGCCGCAGTGGGGGCTTGCGTGGATAAAAGTGGACGGTGGGTACATTCATCGTATTGACGAAGAAGAAGATAAAAAGCTATTTATCGAAGCCATCTACTGGGCGACACGGCAGATCAATTTGCCGCTTATCGCCGAACGTGTGGAAACAGCAGGTGAGCTGGCGGTACTGGAAAAAATAGGCCTGTACGGCGCCATGGGGCGTTATTTCAGCGACGCCAGCACGCTCAACCCTAAATAATTCACGTTGTCGTCATTTGATGTGCAACATGAAGTATGGCGGGTAAATACAATAAATCTCAGGAGAGCAACCATGCATTTTATCGAACGCGATGGTGAAGGACGGATTGTGCGGGTTGAAGCCGTTGAGTTCAGCGGTATGACGGAAAGCAGTCATGAGTTAACGCCGGAAATCAGCGAATGGATTAAAGTTGAAGGCATCCGCGCCGCAACGTTACAAAAGCTCCAGCAGAGCGATCTGGAGATGGTTCGTGTACTGGAAGACCTGATTGAAGTGCTGATGAGTAAAGGTGTCATCAGTATTACCGACCTGCCACCTGCCGCACAAACTAAACTGTTGAACCGTGCCCAGGCGCGTCAAACGCTCAGCGGCCTGGAAGGGCTCATTGGCGATGACGATGAAAGACTGATTTAATCATTCGGGTTATTTACTATTTCAGGCGTATGACAATACGCCTGGGTATTATTAGCAGCCTTACTTTTCGTTTTTTATTTCACTTGCGCCTGGCAATATTTCGTAAAATATTGCGATTAAAACCACATTAAAATCAAAGAATACATCCTTTCTCCGTAATAACCTCGAACCAGTAAGAAATATTCCTTATTACAGATGCTTTCAGCGAGAAATATAAGCAAAATTAACCGATTCAACTGAATGACATCATAGAAATCTGTATTAGTTGCCATCTTTTATTTGTGATGTCGCGGTTAAGGAATAACTGCAATCACCATGGGGAGTGTCATATGAGCGGTATAGCCGGAACAATAAAAGCCATCATTGGGCAGGTTTTTGCCATTGCGCCAGACGGAAGTCGCCGTTTATTGGTAGAAGGCGACAAAATCCAGACCGGCGAGCAAATTGAGACGGGTGCCCACGGCGCCATCACCCTGACACTCCCGAATGGGAAAACGCTCGACCTCGGGCGCGATAGCCACTGGGAAGGCGGCCATCATCTCCAGGCCACCTCTACCGCTACCGATAAAATGGATATTGCTGCCATGCAGCAAGCCATTGCCGATGGACAGGATCCGACACAACTGCTCGAAGCCACTGCCGCGGGCCCGCAATCGCCAACCAGAAGCGGTGAACCCGGCGCGGGCGGTGCACATACGCACGTCATCCTCGACCTGACCGGCGAAATTGTCGATCCCACCGCAGGCTACCCCACTCAGGGCCTGGAATTCCCCGACACCCAGGTAGACGAAGAACTCACGATTCTGAATAACGCTGACGCGGATAATTCTCGCGATGATGCGGATGCTGATGCGGATGCTGACGCCGATGCGGATGCTGATGCTGATGCGGACGCTGATTCGGATGCAGATGCGGATGCCGATGCCGATGCCGATGCCGATGCCGATGCGGATGCCGACGCCGATGCGGATGCAGATGCGGACGCAGATGCCGATTCGGATGCAGATGCCGACGCAGATGCGGATGCGGATGCTGATGCCGACGCAGATGCTGATGCCGACGCAGATGCGGATGCCGACGCAGATGCCGACGCTGATGCGGACGCCGATGCGGACGCGGATGCAGATGCAGATGCCGACGCTGATGCGGACGCCGATGCAGATTCTGATGCTGATGCTGATGCAGACGCCGATGCGGATGCCGATGCCGACGCTGATGCGGATGCTGATGCCGATGCAGATTCTGATGCGGATGCAGATGCAGATGCAGATGCAGATGCGGATGCTGATGCTGATGCCGACGCGGATGCTGATGCTGATGCCGACGCGGATGCTGATGCGGACGCCGATTCGGATGCAGATGCGGATGCCGATGCAGACTCGGATGCCGACGCCGATTCGGATGCAGATGCGGATGCCGATGCAGACTCGGATGCGGACGCAGATGCAGATGCCGACGCAGATGCAGATGCCGACGCGGATGCTGATGCTGATGCCGACGCGGATGCTGATGCTGATGCCGACGCGGATGCTGATGCTGATGCGGACGCCGATGCCGATGCCGATGCCGATGCCGATGCCGACGCCGATGCGGATGCCGACGCGGATGCGGATGCCGATTCGGATGCTGATGCAGACGCCGATGCCGATGCCGACGCAGACGCCGATTCCGATGCAGATGCCGATTCGGATGCAGATGCCGACGCAGATGCAGATGCAGATGCAGATGCAGATGCGGACGCTGATGCAGATGCCGACGCGGATGCTGATGCTGATGCTGATGCGGACGCCGATGCAGACGCTGATGCAGATGCCGACGCTGATGCCGATGCGGATGCAGACGCTGATGCAGACGCGGATGCCGATTCCGATGCGGATGCCGATGCTGACTCGGATGCCGATGCGGATGCAGATGCAGATGCAGATGCAGATGCAGATGCCGATTCGGATGCGGATGCGGATGCAGATGCGGATGCCGATGCAGACTCCGATGCCGACGCCGATGCCGATGCCGATGCCGACGCGGATGCTGATGCGGACGCAGACGCTGACATCACCCTAAACATCGACTTCACCGCCACATCAGGAACACAAGTCACTGAGGTCAACGGCGGCAGCAAAGATCCAAGCGGTAACGGTTTCGACGTTGATAGCAACGGGATGATCACCGCCGTGGGTGATAACGTCGTGCTGTGGGTATCTAAAGGCGATGTCGGGAAATATGTCTCAAGCGACATTCCCGCCGCCAATATTCACTATTACGACCAGGGCAACGCCAACGGCACGGAGGGCAAGAGCGATATCTTCGTGCTGCACGATGGCAGCGCTTATACCCAGGGCGATAATACCCAGCACGCCATGAACGCGGTCAACGGCAACCGGGAATCTAGCTCAAGCAACGCGCACGACTATATTTTTGTTCCAGGAGACTCGAACTGGAGTTCGTCGGCCGGCTCGGCAAACGTCAATAACAGCATCAACTATTACGAAAGCGTCAACGTCACGATTAACGGCCAAACCTTCGGTGGCAATAACCGGATATCCGACGTTATCTCCGGTAAGGGCGATGAAGGCCTCAATCCGGGCGATCATGACGTTAAAACCAGCTGGCATTACGATCTGAATATTGACGCTAACCTCGAAGGCGGGGCTGATGGCGACCATATCACCTCCATCTCGCTGGGCGGATTACCGGCGGGATCGACATTGAGCTACCAGGGCGTTAACTATACCGTCGACGCCAACGGCAATGTGGTGATTGATGTTCAGGACAGCGCCGATCTTAACGCGCACCTGACGTTAACCTCACCGACCCAGGTCACCGATCCGGGTTCGATTACCGTCGATGTATCGACGGAAGTGGGAGGCTCGGAGCACGCATCGGGCGATATTGGTGCAAACAGCGGGGAGCATGCAATTACGGTTGGTGAGGGTAACCATACCGACACAGCCGATGCCCACGCCGAAGAGCATCACGATGCGGTCGCGCACACTGACTCCACCGATCACGCTGATATGACCACGTCCGGCGATCATCATACGGTCTCCGCGGCGACGGACGATAGCGCCACAGAACAGACTGACCACGCAGACTCCACCGCTCAAACGGATAATGCCGTAACGCCTGAGCAGGCGGAAAATACCTCCGCCCATGACACTGAGGCCGCAGATAACAGCGAGAAGGCTCACGTCACCGATCATGAGTCAGACAACCCGGCCCACGATGATGCGTCGACAGACCAGGATAACGCCAGCCTGCTGATTGACCACGACAATCTCGATTTAAGCACCGTTGAGTCTGACACATCGGCTGTACAGTCCACGGACCACGATCCGCAAACATCGCTTAATCTGCTGCTGGGCGATATCGATACACAGTTGAACGACACCGACACGGCGCAAAGCGCAGAGCCGGCAGACGAAAAATCAGCCCCCGCGGAAACCAGCGCGTTGAACGCGGATAACGTCATCAACCTCAGCGATATTATCCATGATGATGCGACAAAAGATCTCAGCTCGCTGATCCAGGTCGCGGACTCCACGGACAATACGCAGACGGTCGGGCACGTCCAGGATGTTCCGGCGGAAAGCGCGGGCAGCGATGGCGCTGAGGACTGGCATGCCCACGGCGCGGCTGAGCTAGACCACTTAATCGCGCAACCCGATACAGAGGTGTAGTCCTGCACAGGGTCAGCCAACGCTGACCCTGCAACGCGCGCCCGGCGAGCGCGACAAAACGTTGTAGATCGGCTCAAAAGCCGACGACGGTGATTCACGATGCAATGGCGCAGTTTGGGCCATGCTCACAATTTTCTTTTTTGTCTAACGACATTGTTTCTGGCGGAAAAACCACGCGTCAGGGAAATGGATCGATGGGATGGTCAACATAATGAATAAACCACTTAGAGTATTAACAAGCCTCTCTTTACCGCTGCTGTTTACGCACATCGCGAACGCCGCCACCTTAGAGCAGGCGGTGAAAGACAGCTTATTGTGGCATCCGCAGGTGAGCGCCTCGGTCAATAGCCGCTATTCCGCTGACCAGGATTTACGGGCGGCCAAAGGAGGATATTTACCCAGCTTAGATCTCTCCGCCGGAACCGGCTGGGAGCAGACCGATAACGCCAGCACCCGCGCAGCTGACGATCACCGCCGGAACCTGCACCGTAGCGAGTCGAGTATTAATCTGCGGCAGAACGTATTTAACGGTTTTGCCACCACCAGTGAAGTCGCCCGCCAAAAAGCGACGGTCAACTCCCGGGCCTACTCGGTGATGAATACCAGCGAAGTGACTGCGCTCACCGCGATTCAGAGCTACCTTGACGTTCTGATGCGCCAGCGCATGGTGAAACTGGCGGAAGATAACCTGAAAAACCACGAGCGCATTTTCGACCAAATCCGTCTGCGAACCGAACAGGGCGTGGGGCGCACGGCCGACTATGAACAAGCGCAAGCCCGTCTGGCCCAGGCTAAAAATAACCTGCTGACTGAGCAAACCAATCTGCAAGACGCGCAGGCCAATTACTACAGCGTTGTCGGAAAAGAGCCCGAGGGGCTCTCAATGCCGATGACCACGAAAATCCCCGCCTCTCAGGCACAAGCGCGTACGCTGATGCTGGAAAACAGCCCATTGCTCAAACAGGCAGACTCGGATGTCGACGCCACCCGCCAGCAGTATGAAGCGGCGAAGTCTCGTTTTTATCCGAGCGTCGATGTCGATGTTGGCCGCAGAATGGATAACAATACTGACGGCACGCGCGGCCACGACCAGGAGTGGCAGGCGATGGTCAGAATGAACTACAACGTGTTCAACGGCGGTAGCGATCAGGCGCAACTCTCCTCTTATGCCTATAAAATGCAGGAAGCTCAGGACGTGAAACGCAACGCCCTGCGTCAGTTAGATGAGGAGCTGCGCCTGTCGTGGAACGCCTGGCAGAACGCCAGACAGCAGGTGCCGATTGCGAAAGACTATGCCGACCGCAGCGCCGTGGTGCGCACCGCGTATCAGGAGCAGTTCAGCATCGGCGAGCGTAGCCTGCTGGATATGCTCGACAGTGAAAATGAAGTGTTCAACGCCCAGCGCCGTTACGTTGAGATGCAGTTTACCGAAATGTTCACCACTTATCGGATTAACGCGCGTATTGGCGATCTGTTAAAACAGCTGAATATTCAGGCACCTTCGGCTGCCCAACCGGTAGAAGCACAGCAAACCGCGCACAGCGAACTGCCTGAACTACAGTAACGCTTTTGTGCCTCGGGGTTATCTCATCATCCGGTGAGATAACCCTTTGTCTGTTTTAGCCTGGGTGATTTTTTCGCGTTTTTATAGGGTCTGACTATGGCGTCAACTACTGATTCACTTGAACAAATGATTTCCGCAACGGGCGATTCGGTCAGGCACGATCCGCGCCAGGACCACGACGATCCCCTGCTCGACGCGCTGATGATCGTCTGCAAACTGCACAACATCATCACCAGCCGTAATGTGTTAACCGCCGGGCTTCCCCTGCAAGCGCACCAGCTGACCCTCAGCGCCTTTCCACGCGCCGCGCAGCGTGCCGGTCTGAAAGCGCGTGTCCTGCAGCGGCCGCTGGAGAAAATTTTACCGCTGTCATTACCCGCCATCGTATTGCTAAAAAACAGTCAAGCCGCGGTACTGATAGGCTGGGATGACCAGCAGCGCGCACGTCTGCTGTCGACTGAAACGGAAGGGGGCGAAGTTGTCCTTAGTCGTGAAGCGTTGGCGGAAAACTACAGCGGGAAGGCGATTTTTATTCAGCCGGAACACGCCTTCGATAATCAGCCTACGGCGA
This sequence comes from Kluyvera sp. NPDC087067, assembly GCF_044745165.1. Classification (NCBI taxonomy): domain Bacteria; kingdom Pseudomonadati; phylum Pseudomonadota; class Gammaproteobacteria; order Enterobacterales; family Enterobacteriaceae; genus Kluyvera; species Kluyvera sp. NPDC087067. The sequence continues at coordinate 232,786 of NZ_JBIUZS010000006.1, forward strand.
CGATCCCGCGTACCCGCTCGTGGTTTAAAGACACCTTAAAGCTGTCAAAATTTCTCTATCTCGACTCGGTGGTCGCCAGCTTTATCATTAATATCATTGCTATCGCCACGCCGCTGTTCGTGATGAACGTTTACGACCGCGTGGTGCCAAACCAGGCAACGTCCACGCTGTGGGTATTGGCTATCGGCATCAGCGTGGCGTTTGTTTTTGACCTGATTCTGAAGATATTACGCGGGATATGCCTCGATTTAGCAGGGAAAAAGACCGATCTTATCGTTTCTGCTGCGCTGTTTGAGCGTCTGCTGGGCATGAAAATGAAGGTGCGCCCTGACCGGGTGGGCGGCTTTGCGCAGAACTTCCAGGAGTATCAGTCGGTACGCGAGTTTCTCTCCTCGTTAACCCTGACGGCGCTTATCGATTTTCCATTCACGCTGCTCATTTTACTGGTGATAGCCATTATCGGCGGCCCGCTGGCGGTTATCCCCCTGCTGTGTTATCCGATTGCCCTGCTGGTTAACTGGGTTATCCAAAAGCCGTTGATGACTCAGGTACATAAAACCTATCGTCTGGCTACCGAACGCCAGGCCATGCTGGTGGAAACCGTCACCGGGCTGGACGCCATCAAGGTCAATAACGCCCAAAGCGAGCGCCAGTATCAGTGGGAACAGATTATTGGTCAGCTCAGCAAACTTGAAATGCGCGTGAAGTCGCTGTCGTACGTGGCGGTGAACTTTACCGCGTGGATCCAGCAAATTGGCGGCGTAGCGCTGATTGTCGCCGGGGTTTACAGCATTATCGCCGGAAACCTTACGATGGGCGGGCTGATTGCCTGCTACCTGCTTAGCCGTCGCGCCGTCATGCCGATCGGCCAGTTCTGTAGCCTTATCACCCGCTATCAGCGCGCCAGGATGACCAAGGCTACCATCGACCGGATGATGGCTCTCGAACAGGAAGTGCAGGAAGGCGAAGTGCCGCTCAAGCGTGAAACGCTGTCCGGGGCGATTGAATTTCGCGATGTCTCCTTCCGTTATCCGCAAAACCAGTATCTATCGCTCAACGGCGTGTCCTTGAAAATTGAGCCGGGCGAGAAAGTGGGGATTATCGGCCGCAGCGGCTCGGGGAAAAGCTCGCTGGCAAAACTGTTGGTCGGTTTTTATCAGCCGGAGGGGGGAACAATCCTGATAGACGGCATTGATGCCCGCCAAATCGACGTCAACGATATACGTCATAATATCGGCTATGCGCCGCAGGATATTCACCTGTTCAGCGGCACGCTGCGCGACAATTTGTTAACCGGCGCGGGCTATGTCGATGATGAAACAATGATCCGCGCGGCCACGGTCGCGGGCGTCCATGAATTCGCCCGTCGCCATCCTTCTGGCTATAACATGCAGGTTGGCGAACGCGGGATGAATCTTTCCGGCGGGCAGCGTCAGGCCGTCGCCCTTGCCCGCGCGCTGCTCCTCGACCCACCGATACTGCTGATGGATGAGCCGACCAGCTCAATGGATAACACCAGTGAAGATCTGATTAAGAAAGCGCTAACGCCGATGGTCAGCAATAAAACGCTGCTGCTGGTGACCCACCGCGCGTCGCTGCTTACGCTGGTTGATCGTCTGATTATTCTCGATAACGGGAAAATCATTGCTGACGGTGCAAAAGAGAGCGTCATGGCCGCCCTGAAAAAAGGACAAATTCATGCGCAACGCTAAACTCAACCACCTGGTGAAGTGGCTCTTCGGAGACAAAAACGGCCCCACGCTCGCCGCCAATGAGGTCAATAAGGCGCTAATCGATGACTCCCCGCGCGTGGTACGCATCACGCTGTGGGCGATACTGGGCTTTTTTATCGTCATGATTGCCTGGGCATCCCTTGCCGAAATTGATGAAGTGACGCGCGGTGATGGCAAGGCAATCCCCTCATCCCGGCTGCAAAAAGTCCAGAACCTGGAGGGCGGGATTGTCGCGGAAGTGTTCGTGCATGAAGGCGAGGTGGTGAAAGCCGGTGCGCCGTTGCTGCGCCTGGATGACACCCGATTTCGTTCTAATGCGGGCGAGTCCGAAGCCGACCGGCTGGAGTTAAAGGCGCGCGTTGAGCGCCTGACGGCACAGCTTGCCGATAAAGACACGCTGGAGCTATCTGCGGATATTATGGAAAAAGCACCGGATATCGCGCACGGTGAAATGGAGCTGTTTACCAGCATCAACAAGCGTATTCAAAGCGAGTTGTCCGGGCTTAGCGAGCAACTGGTGCAGAAGAAACAAGACCTGCTCGACTTCCAGGCGAAGGCTGAACAGTATCGTCGCAGCCTGGGGCTGTTGCAGCAGGAGATCGGCATGTCCGAGCCACTGGTCGCCAAAGGGGCGATTTCCCGCGTCGAGGTGCTGCGTCTGCGCCGCTCTGAGGTCGAAACCCGTGGACAGCTGGAATCTGTCACCCTGGCAGTACCGCGCGCACAGGCGGCGATTAAGGAGATTGAGAGTAAGGTCGCCGAAACGCGGGGACGCTATCGTAGCGAAGCGTTAACGCAGTTGAATGAGGCCCGCACCGATCTCAGTAAGATTGAGGCTTCCGGCAAAGCGATTGACGACCGGGTTAACCGTACGCTGGTTACATCACCGGTGCGCGGTGTTGTCCAGCAGATGATGGTCAACACCATCGGCGGCGTGATTCAGCCAGGCAGCGATTTAGTCGAAATTGTGCCGCTGGACGATACGCTGCTGATTGAGGCGAAAATTCGGCCCCAGGATATCGCCTTCCTGCGTCCCGGCCTTGAAGCCATGGTTAAGTTTACCGCTTACGATTACACCATCTACGGCGGTCTGAAGGCCAAACTGGTGCAGATAAGCCCGGATACGGTGACGGATAAAGAAGGCAAAAGCTTCTACATCATTCGCCTGCGTACCGATAAAAACCACCTCGGCAGCGATGAAAAACCGCTGATTATCATTCCGGGGATGGTGGCGTCGGTGGATATTATTACCGGTAAGAAGACGATTCTGGCTTATCTATTGAAGCCGATTTTGCGGGCGAAAGCGGAAGCGTTTCGCGAGCGATGAAGATGAAAACCCGGCGAAGTTAGCCGGGTTTTTTGTTAGTGCGGGCTGCGTCCCGGCGGCGCTGCGCTTGGCCGGGCTACGGTTTATGCGTTGGGTTTGGGGGCGATGAATATAAAAAAACGGTGAGGTTTGCCGGGTTTTTGGTTGGTGCGGGGTGCGTCCCGGCGGCGCTGCGCTTGGCCGGGCTACGGTTCATGTGTTGGGCTGGGGGCGATGAATATAAAAAACGGTGAGGTTTGCCGGGTTTTTGGTTGGTGCAGGGTGCGTCCCGGCGGCGCTGCGCTTGGCCGGGCTACGGTTTATGCGTTGGGTTGGGTTGGGGGCGATGAATATAAAAAAACCGGCGGGGTTCGCCGGTTTTTTTTATTTGGTGCGGTGTGTATTCCCGGCGTCGCGTTGCTCGGCCGGGATACGATTCAAATGGCAAATCCGTGCGGTTTGGTAGCCCGGGCAAGGCGTGAAACGCCGCCCCCGGGGCCGCTCGGTGCCAGATTCACACCTTACTCATTAATCTTCGGATGCTGCATGACCAGCTGCGAACGTTTTTCCTGCAGGGCGGCAATTTCCTCATCGAGGTCTTCAATCTTATGCTCGATGTGGTCATGGTGCTCCTGAAGGATCTCTTTCGCTTCCGCCATATCCGATGCCGCAGGCGTCGCGCCTTTCAGCGGTCGGTTAGCGGTCTCTTTCATCGTCACACCGGTAATCAAACCAATCACCGCAACCACCATCAGATAATACGCAGGCATCATCAGGTCTTGCGTGGATTCCACCAGCCATGCGGCAAGCGTTGGCGTCAGACCGGCAACCAGTACCGAGATATTAAACGCACTCGCCAGCGCACTGTAGCGGATGTGGGTCGGGAACATCGCCGGTAACGAGGAAGCCATAACCCCGGTGAAGCAGTTCAGAATCACCGCCAGCAACAGCAGACCGGAGAAAATCAGGCCAATCGAGTTGCTGTTAATCAGGATAAAGGCCGGAATCGAGAACACCAGCAACGCCACGCTACCCACAACGATAAACGGACGACGACCGAAACGGTCGCTCAGCAGACCCATTACCGGCTGCACAAACAGCATACCGATCATGATGGCGATAATAATCAATACGCCGTGGTCTTCCGAGTAGTGCAGGTTATGCGACAGATAGCTCGGCATGTAGGTCAACAGCATGTAGTAAGTGACGTTGGTCGAAATAACCAGGCCAATACACGCCAGCAGGCTGCGCCAGTGTTTCGTAGCAATCTCTTTAAACGAGACCTTCGGCCCATCCTGCAAGCCCTGACGATCGCCCTGCTCAAGCTTATCAACGTGCTGCTGGAACGCCGGTGTCTCTTCCAGTGCATGACGCAGGTAAAGACCAATTATCCCCAGCGGCAAGGCCACGAAGAACGGAATACGCCAGCCCCACTCAAGGAAGTTCGCTTCACCGACGGCAGTCGAAAGCAGTACCACCAGCCCCGCGCCCATCACAAACCCGGCAATAGAACCGAAGTCCAGCCAGCTGCCCATAAAGCCACGTTTACGGTCAGGCGAGTATTCCGCAACAAAGATCGACGCACCGGTATATTCACCACCTACCGAGAAGCCCTGCGCCATTTTACACAGCAGCAGCAGGATAGGTGCCCAGATACCAATCGTCTCATACGACGGAATAAGACCAATACAGAATGTACTGATCGACATAATGATAATGGTGATAGACAGTATCTTCTGTCGACCGTATTTATCCCCGAGCATCCCGAAGAACAATCCACCCAGCGGGCGAATCAGGAATGGGACGGAGAAAGTACCCAGCGCGGCAATCATCTGTACGCTTGGATCTGCATCCGGGAAGAAGACTTTACCTAACGCATAAGCAACAAACCCATAAACACCAAAGTCAAACCACTCCATCGCGTTCCCCAAAGAGGCGGCAGTGATGGCTTTGCGTAGTTTGGCGTCGTCAATAATAGTGACGTCACGAATCGTGATCGGCTTTACTTTTTTCCTTTTAAGCATGGTTTTCCTCGTTCAATTTCGCCTTGAACGCACACCCAGTGGCTGCAAACGACACAGTGTTTGCTAGAGTGCGTATAGGACCTTTGGTGATCCCGGTTCCGTTTATTCAAGCGTAGCAGGTTTGCATGTCTTTGTTGGTGTATGTATTTCCAGACAATCAAACCTGTTGAGCCTGCTGGCGTATTAGTTAAAAAGGCAACCCTCGAAAAATGTCCGTTTGAGGGATAATCCTATTTACCCTAACAGTGATTTTTATTGTGATCAACTTAACAAAAGAATTACTCCCTGCCACCTCGGCGAAATAATTCCCTCACATTTTTCCCTGGATTTAAATTTTCCATCGCGACAATACCTTACCTCCACTGTCTATTTATTAATCAATTAATAGCTATCACTTTTCAGAGTTTTTTACATTTCTTTCACAGCTCTTTTATTTCTTATCAGAGTTCAGATTCAACTTATGAAATATGTGATCTATATATCTAAAACGCCGTTTTATTTTCATTGAATCAGCATTCCGGTAAATGCATTATAGCGTCTGAAACCGCGTTAGAGATGCCAGCAAACGCCACCCACATTGGGTGATAGCTGGGATACCAACACCAGATGATAGCAAGCTAATTAGCTGAAAATATTATACTTAACCTCTTCCATCACCTTTGGGTGATGAGAAGCGAGGATGCAAGATGAAGATTAAAGCGACAATGGAACGAATCCCGGGTGGGATGATGCTTATCCCGCTATTGTTAGGGGCAATTTTAAATACCTTTGCACCGAGCACCGGCGAATATTTTGGTTCTTTCACCAAAGGTATGATTGGCGGAACAGTCCCTATTCTGGCGGTCTGGTTCTTCTGTATTGGTGCCTCGATTGATTTACGTGCCACCGGCACGGTATTACGTAAATCTGGCGCGCTGGTTCTGACCAAAATAGCGGTGGCGTGGGTCGTGGCAATGATTGCGGCGATGTTCATCCCGGATAGCGGAATTCAGACCGGATTCTTTGCCGGACTGTCGGTTCTGGCTATCGTTTCCGCGATGGATATGACTAACGGCGGCCTGTACGCCAGCCTGATGAATCAATACGGTACGAAAGAAGAGTCCGGCGCGTTTGTGCTGATGTCTCTGGAATCTGGCCCGCTGATGACCATGGTCATCCTCGGTTCCGCAGGCCTGGCCTCATTTGAACCGCACCACTTTATCGGCGCCGTGCTGCCGTTCCTGATTGGTTTTGCGCTGGGTAACCTCGACCACGACCTGCGTTCCTTCTTCAGCAAAGCCACGCCGGTACTGATTCCGTTCTTCGGTTTCGCGCTGGGTAACACCATTAATCTGAACGTCATCCTCGACACCGGTTTGCTGGGGATCGTTCTGGGTGTAGCGGTGATCATCATCACCGGTATCCCGCTGATTATCGCCGACCGCGTGATTGGTGGCGGTAACGGTACAGCAGGGGTTGCCGCCTCCTCGGCCGCCGGTGCTGCCGTGGCGAACCCGGTGATCATCGCGCAGATTAACCCGTCGTTTGCGCCGGTTGCTGCCTCTGCCACAGCATTGGTTGCCGCAAGCGTCATTGTCACCGCGATCCTGGTACCGATTATTACCGCGCTGTACGCCAAACGTTACGGCACACCGCAATCAGCTGAAAATAAAACAGAAAGCGCTCAACAGCCCGCGCATCACTAATCAGTCCCCTCTCCCCCTGGGGAGAGGGTTAGGGTGAGGGGGGGATATGCACGCTGTACCCTCACCCCGGCCCTCTCCCTGCAAGGGAGAGGGGGAAAACATCCCCTCGTTTTCTGACCATTCGTCAACCAAACTGCGGATAACACCGACAAATGCAGGGTTTTGTTGTATCATTAAGGCCATTTTCGGCGATTTGCCGTTTTATAGGCCTTTGCCTTTCGCACTGCACTTTTGAGGATATCCCATGTCATTACCCCATTGCCCACAATGCAACTCCGAATACACCTATGAAGACAACGGCATGTTTATCTGCCCGGAATGCGCGCACGAGTGGAACGATGCTGAACCCGCAGCCGACAGCGACGAGCTGATTGTCAAAGATGCCAACGGCAACCTGCTGGTCGATGGCGACAGCGTTACCGTGATTAAAGACCTGAAGGTCAAGGGCAGCTCTTCAATGCTGAAAATCGGCACCAAAGTGAAGAACATCCGTCTGGTGGAAGGCGATCACAACATCGATTGCAAAATTGACGGCTTTGGCCAGATGAAGCTGAAATCTGAGTTCGTGAAAAAGAACTGATTTCTGTGCGGTGTTGCCGGATGGCGCTTCGCTTATCCGGCCTACAGGGTGCACAGTTCGTTGTAGGCCGGATAAGATGCGCAGCATCGCCATCCGGCAATCCCCCCGCCACGCTTCGCCGTCTGACCCCACTCGCACTACACTTAATGGGCTATCCTTACCTGAGGTAACGATCATGCCATTAAGTCCCTATCTCGCTTTTTCCGGCAACTGCGCCGACGCTATCGCCTACTACCAACAGGCGCTGGGCGCGGAGCTGCGCTACAAAATCACCTTCGGCGAAATGCCGCCGTCCGCCATGGATGATGAAGGCGGCTGCCCGTCCGGGCTCAAATTCCCCGACAGCGCTATCGCCCACGCCAACGTGTCGATTGCCGGTAGCGATATCATGATGAGTGATTCCATAGAACCGGATGACCTTCACTACGCCGGTTTCACCCTGGTGCTCGACACCCAGGACGTGAAAGAAGGCAAGCGCTGGTTTGATAACCTTGCCGCCAACGGCAAGGTGGAAATGCCGTGGCAGGAAACCTTCTGGGCGCACGGTTTTGGTCGCGTGGTCGACCGCTACGGCGTGCCGTGGATGATTAACGTCGTTAAACAGCAAGAGCCAACGCTCTGATCTCCCCGGGAGGCCCAGCCTCCCGGCCTGTCATTGAAATCCCGCCAATTATTCATCGCCCAGTCATCAACCGTTAACCCAAACGTCACACTACTTCGCCACGATGGAGCCACTTTTTTAAAGGGGTTCCCGCATGCAAACGATGATTCGCGTTGAAAAACTCAACAAGACGTTCAATCAGCATCAGGTGCTGCACGCCATTGATCTGAACGTGCGCGCCGGTGAGATGGTCGCTCTGCTTGGGCCGTCCGGTTCTGGCAAATCCACCCTCTTACGCCATCTGAGCGGCCTGATTGTGGGCGACAAAACGCCTGAGTGTCACGTCGAGCTATTAGGCAAAACGGTACAAAAGGCCGGCCGTCTGGCGCGCGATATCCGTCAAAGCCGCGCCCACACCGGCTACATCTTCCAGCAGTTCAACCTGGTGAATCGCCTGAGCGTACTGGAGAACGTGCTGATTGGCGCGCTGGGCAGCACGCCGTTCTGGCGCACCTGTTTTAACTGGTTTACCCGCGAGCAGAAGCAGCGCGCCTTGCAGGCATTGACCCGCGTGGGTATGGCGCACATGGCCCACCAGCGCGTATCCACCCTCTCCGGCGGCCAGCAGCAGCGCGTGGCGATTGCCCGGGCGCTGATGCAGCAGGCGAAGGTGATCCTCGCCGATGAACCCATTGCCTCGCTGGACCCGGAATCGGCGCGCATCGTGATGGACACCCTGCGCGACATCAACCGGACCGATGGCATCACCGTGGTGGTGACGCTGCACCAGGTCGACTATGCGCTGCGCTACTGCGAACGCATCGTCGCGCTGCGTCAGGGACACGTGTTCTACGACGGCAGCAGCCAACAGTTTGATAACGAACGTTTTGACCATCTCTACCGCAGCATTAACCGCGTCGAAGAGAACGCGCAGGCTGCCTGACTCCCGACGATTGAGGAATGGAAATGAGCTATAAAACGGTTGCCGCGCTGGCCTTTACCAGCCTGTTTAGTGTTAGCACCCTGCTGGCCCCGGCCCACGCCGAAGAGCAGGAAAAAGCGCTGAACTTCGGCATTATTTCGACGGAATCACAGCAGAACCTAAAGCCGCAATGGGAACCGTTCCTTAAGGATATGGAAAAGTCGCTGGGGGTGAAAGTGAACGCCTTCTTCGCGCCGGACTATGCCGGGATCATCCAGGGCATGCGCTTTAATAAAGTGGACATCGCCTGGTACGGCAACCTTTCCGCCATGGAAGCGGTGGATCGCGCAAACGGTCAGGTGTTCGCCCAGACCGTGGCCGCCGACGGTTCACCGGGTTACTGGAGCGTGCTGATCGTCAATAAAGACAGCCCAATCAACAACCTTAACGAGCTGCTCGCCAAGCGCAAAGACCTCACCTTCGGCAACGGCGATCCGAACTCCACTTCTGGCTTCCTCGTTCCTGGCTACTACGTGTTCGCCAAAAATAACGCTTCCGCCAGCGACTTCAAACGCACGGTCAACGCCAGCCACGAAACCAACGCGCTGGCGGTGGCCAACAAGCAGGTGGACGTGGCAACCAACAACACCGAAAACCTCGACAAGCTAAAGACTTCAGCACCTGAAAAGCTCAAGCAACTGAAGGTTATCTGGAAATCGCCGCTGATCCCGGGCGACCCGATTGTGTGGCGTAAGAATCTGTCCGAGCAGACCAAGGACAACATCTACAAATTCTTTATGAGCTACGGCAAAACGCCGGAACAAAAAGCGGTGCTGGAACGTCTGGGCTGGGCACCGTTCCGCGCCTCCAGCGACCTGCAATTGCTGCCAATTCGTCAGCTGACGCTGTTTAAAGAGATGCAGACGGTGAAGGGCAACGGCACGCTGAATGCTGATGAGAAAGCGACGAAAACCGCCGATATCCAGGCGCGGTTGAACGACCTTGACCGTACCACAGCGGCGATTGGCGCGATGACGTCCGTGACCAAAGCGGTGCAGTGATCTTTCCCCCTCTCCCTCTGGGAGAGGGCCGGGGTGAGGGGAAATCGGCACAGAGCCGCCCCCTCACCCTAACCCTCTCCCCATAGGGGAGAGGGAACTCAGGAGCTACGGAGCCAAACCATGCAACACACCATCACCGTTCCCCCACCCAAGCGAAGCTGGTTCTCGCTGATTAGCTGGGCCATCCTGCTCGCGGTGCTCGTCGTCTCCTGGAAAGGGGCGGAAATGAATCCGGTGACCCTGTTCACCGACGCGGGCAACATGGCGACCTTCGCCGCCGACTTCTTCCCGCCGGACTTTAGTCAGTGGCAGGACTATCTCAAAGAGATGGCCGTGACCCTGCAAATTGCCGTCTGGGGCACCGCGCTGGCGGTCGTTCTCTCCATTCCGTTTGGCCTGATGAGCGCCGAAAACCTCGTGCCGTGGTGGGTCTATCAACCGATGCGCCGCCTGATGGACGCCTGCCGCGCGATTAACGAAATGGTGTTCGCCATGCTGTTCGTCGTCGCCGTCGGTTTAGGCCCGTTCGCCGGGGTGCTGGCGCTGTTTATCCACACCACCGGCGTGCTCTCCAAACTGCTGTCTGAGGCGGTGGAAGCCATTGAACCCGGCCCGGTTGAAGGCATTCGCGCCACCGGCGCCAACAAAATTGAAGAAATTATCTACGGCGTCCTGCCGCAGGTGATGCCGCTTTTAATCTCCTACTCGCTGTACCGTTTTGAGTCCAACGTTCGCTCCGCCACGGTGGTCGGCATGGTGGGCGCAGGCGGGATTGGCGTGACCTTATGGGAAGCGATTCGCGGCTTTCAGTTCCAGCAAACCTGCGCGCTGATGGTGCTTATCATCGTCACCGTCAGCCTGCTGGATTTCCTCTCACAGCGTTTGCGTAAGCACTTTATCTGATGAGCGAGGTTTTGTTGACTATGCACTTGTCTACACATCCGACCAGTTACCCGACGCGTTATCAAGAGATTGCCGCTCGCCTGGAACAAGAGCTGCGTCAGAACTACCGCTGCGGCGACTACCTGCCCGCCGAGCACCAGCTGGCAGCGCGTTTTGAAGTGAACCGCCATACCCTGCGCCGCGCCATCGATCAGTTGGTGGAAAAAGGCTGGGTACAGCGCCGTCAGGGCGTCGGCGTGCTGGTGCTGATGCGCCCGTTCGACTATCCGCTCAATGCCCAGGCGCGCTTTAGCCAGAACCTGCTCGATCAAGGCAGCCATCCCACCAGCGAGAAGCTGCTGTCGGTGCTGCGCCCGGCTTCCGGGCATATCGCCGATGCGCTGGGGATTGCCGAGGGCGACAACGTTATCCACCTGCGCACCCTGCGCCGGGTCAACGGCGTGGCGCTGTGCCTTATCGACCACTACTTTGCCGACCTCACCTTGTGGCCTGAACTGCAAAGTTTCAGCAGCGGCTCGCTGCATGACTTCCTGCGCGAGCAGTGCGGTATTGCGCTCAAACGCAGCCAGACTCGCATCAGCGCACGCCGGGCGCAGGCCAAAGAGAGCCAACGTCTGGAAATCCCCAATATGGCGCCGCTTCTGTGCGTGCGCACCCTGAACCACCGTGAAGGCGATGAGCAGGTGATGGAGTACTCCGTCAGCCTGACCCGCGCCGACATGATTGAATTTACGATGGAGCACTGAATGCATACCACGACTGCTCACCGTCAGCACTGGATGTCAGTACTGTCCCACAGCGACCCTGCGAGCCTCGCGGAAAAAATGGTCGCCCTGAATATCACCGCCGAATACGACGTCATTCGGGCGCCTGAAACCGGGCTGGCCCAGCTTCAGGGCCGCATGGGCGGCATTGGCGATCGCTTTTTTGCCGGTGACACCACGCTGACCCGCGCCGCCGTACGCCTCGGAAACGGCACCGTGGGCTATAGCTGGATCATAGGCCGCGACAAATCGCACGCCGAACGCTGCGCGCTACTCGATGCCCTGCTCCAGCAACCGGCCCATTATCAAACCTTACTTGAAACCTTAATTACCCCGCTGGAAGCCGACCGCACGGCGCGCATTGCCGCACGTCAGGCTGAAATCAACGCCAGCCGGGTCGACTTCTTTACGCTGGTTCGCGGAGATAACGCATGACCCTGGAAACCGCTTTTTCACTTCCCGTGCAGGATGCCCAGCACAGCTTTCGTCGCCTGTTAAAAGCCATGAGCGAGCCGGGTGTGATTGTCGCCTTGCATCAGTTGAAACACGGCTGGCAGCCGCTGAACGTCGCCACCACCAGCGTGCTGCTGACGCTGGCCGATAACGACACCCCGGTGTGGCTGGCAGGCACACTGCATAACGATATCGTCAGCCAGAGCCTGCGTTTTCACACCAACGCGCCGCTGGTTGAACAGCCGCAGCAGGCCACCTTTGCGGTGTCGAACGACACCATCAGCCGCGAGCAGCTTGACGCGCTGTGTACCGGCAGCGCGGTCGCCCCGGAAACCAGCGCCACGCTGATAGTCCAGGTGGCGAGCCTCAGCGGTGGTCGGATGCTGCGCCTCACCGGCGCGGGCATCGCTGAAGAACGGATGATCGCCCCGCAGCTACCGGGCTGCATTTTGCATGAATTGACCGAACGTCCGCACCCGTTCCCGCTTGGCGTGGATCTGATCCTCACCTGCGGCGAGCGGCTGTTGGCTATTCCGCGCACCACTCACGTCGAGGTTTGCTGATATGTATGTTGCCGTCAAAGGGGGCGAAAAGGCGATTGAAGCCGCCCACCAGCTCCAGGAAAGCCGACGCCGGGGCGACACCGCGCTGCCGGAACTCTCCGTCGCCCAGATAGAACAGCAGCTGAACCTGGCGGTTGACCGGGTGATGACCGAAGGCGGCATTGCCGACCGCGAACTGGCAGCGCTGGCGTTGAAACAGGCTAGCGGCGATAACGTCGAAGCCATTTTCCTGCTCCGCGCCTACCGCACCACGCTGCCAAAGCTGGCGGTGAGCGAACCGCTCGACACCCGCAACATGCGCCTGGAGCGGCGTATATCCGCGGTCTATAAAGACGTACCCGGCGGCCAGCTGCTTGGCCCCACCTATGACTACACACACCGCCTGCTGGACTTCACGCTGCTGGCGAACGGCGAAAGCCCTACCCTGAAAACCGCTGACGGCGAGCAGACTCCTGCCCCCCACGTGTTCAGCCTGCTGGAAAATCAGGGGCTGGCAAACGCCGAAACTGACCATGGCATAACGCCTGACGATATTACCCGCACGCCGCCGGTTTATCCGTGCTCGCGCTCGTCCCGCCTGCAACAGCTCATGCGCGGCGATGAAGGCTACCTGCTGGCGCTGGCCTACTCCACCCAGCGCGGCTACGGGCGCAATCACCCGTTTGCCGGGGAAATCCGCAGCGGCTATATCGACGTGGAAATTGTGCCCGAAGAGCTGGGTTTTGCGGTGAACGTCGGCGAACTGCTGATGACCGAGTGCGAAATGGTTAACGGCTTTGTCGACCCCGAAGATGCGCCGCCGCACTTTACGCGCGGCTACGGCCTGGTGTTCGGCATGAGCGAACGCAAAGCGATGGCGATGGCGCTGATTGACCGCGCGTTACAGGCCCCGGATTACGGCGAGCATGCAGCAGGCCCGGCGCAGGATGAAGAGTTCGTGCTAGCCCACGCCGACAACGTTGAGGCCGCCGGTTTTGTCTCGCACCTCAAACTCCCCCACTACGTCGACTTCCAGGCCGAGCTGGAACTGTTAAAACGCCTGCAACGGGAGCAGAACCATGGCTAATCTCAGCGGCTATAACTTTGCCTACCTTGATGAACAGACCAAGCGCACTCTCCGCCGCGCCATTATGAAAGCGGTGGCGATCCCCGGCTATCAGGTGCCGTTCGGCGGCCGTGAAATGCCAATGCCCTACGGCTGGGGCACCGGCGGGATCCAGTTGACCGCCAGCATTATCGGCGAATCAGACGTGCTGAAAGTTATCGATCAGGGCGCGGATGACACCACCAACGCCGTATCAATCCGCAACTTTTTCCAGCGCGTGACCGGGGTGCACACCACCGAACGCACAGAAGACGCCACGCTTATCCAGACCCGCCACCGGATCCCGGAGACGCCGCTGGTGGAGGATCAGATCCTTATCTTCCAGGTGCCGATCCCCGAGCCGCTGCGCTTTATCGAACCGCGCGAAACCGAAACTCGCACCATGCACGCGTTAGAAGAGTACGGCGTGATGCAGGTGAAGCTGTATGAAGATATCGCCCGTTTCGGCCATATCGCCACCACTTACGCCTATCCGGTGAAGGTCAACGATCGCTACGTGATGGACCCATCGCCGATCCCGAAATTTGATAATTCGAAGATGGACATGATGCCCGCGCTGCAACTGTTTGGCGCTGGGCGTGAAAAGCGCATCTACGCCGTGCCGCCGTATACCCGCGTGGAGAGTCTCGATTTCGACGATCATCCATTTACCGTGCAGCGCTGGGACGAGCCATGCGCCATCTGCGGATCGACCCATAGCTATCTTGATGAAGTGGTGCTGGATGATAGCGGCAACCGGATGTTTGTCTGCTCCGATACCGACTACTGCCGCCAACAGAGCGAGGCGAAAAAAGCATGACTCAACCATTACTCTCCGTTGACCGCCTGACCCATCTGTATGCGCCGGGCAAAGGTTTTAGCGATGTCTCTTTTGATTTGTGGCCGGGCGAAGTGCTGGGCATCGTCGGCGAATCCGGTTCCGGCAAAACCACGCTGCTGAAATCCATTTCCGCACGCCTGACGCCGCAGGAAGGCGTGATTCGCTATCAGGACAGTTCGCTGTATGCCATGAGCGAGGCCGAGCGCCGCCGTCTGCTGCGCACCGAATGGGGCGTGGTGCATCAGCACCCGATGGACGGCCTGCGCCGTCAGGTTTCAGCGGGCGGCAATATTGGCGAACGCCTGATGGCCACCGGCGCGCGGCACTACGGTGATATTCGCGCGACCGCCCAGCGCTGGCTGGAGGAGGTGGAGATCCCCGCTTCGCGCATTGATGACCTACCAACCACCTTCTCCGGCGGGATGCAGCAGCGTTTGCAGATCGCCCGTAATCTCGTCACCCATCCGAAGCTGGTGTTTATGGACGAGCCCACCGGCGGGCTGGACGTGTCGGTGCAGGCGCGCCTGCTCGACCTGCTGCGCGGTCTGGTGGTGGAGCTGAACCTGGCGGTGGTGATTGTCACCCATGATTTGGGCGTCGCGCGCCTGCTCGCTGACCGCCTGCTGGTGATGAAGCAAGGTCAGGTGGTGGAAAGTGGGTTAACCGACCGGGTGCTCGACGATCCGCATCATCCGTATACCCAGCTGCTGGTGTCGTCGGTGTTGCAGAATTAATTATCGAGCAGCGAATTGCCGGATGGCGGCTGCGCCTTATCCGGCCTACAGGCCCTAACCCTCGTGCCATTCCCGGCGGCGGGGGGGGGGGGGGGGGGGGGGCGCCCCCCCCCGCCCCCCCCCCCCCCCCCCGGGGGGGGGGGGGGGGGCGGGGGCGGCCGCCCGCCCCCCCCCCCCCCCCCCCCCCCCCCCCCCCCCCCCCCCCCCCCGCCGGGGAGGCACAAATGCTAAAGAGGCAAAACATGAACGCGATCCGCGTCGAAAACGTCAGTAAAACCTTTGTTCTGCACCAGCAAAACGGCGTCCAGCTTCCGGTGCTGCGCGATGCCTCGCTTACGGTAAAGGCCGGTGAGTGCGTGGTGCTGCACGGCCACTCCGGCAGCGGCAAATCGACGCTGCTGCGCTCGCTTTACGCCAACTATCTGCCGGACGAAGGCCATATTCACATCAAACACGGCGATGAATGGGTCGATCTGGTCAGCGCTCCGGCGCGCAAAGTGGTGGAAGTGCGTAAAGCCACCGTCGGCTGGGTGAGCCAGTTCCTGCGCGTTATTCCGCGTATTTCTACCCTCGAAGTGGTGATGCAACCGCTGCTCAACACCGGCGTACCGCGCGAGGTCTGTAGCGCCAAAGCCGCACGGCTGCTCACCCGCCTGAACGTCCCTGAACGTTTATGGCACCTTGCGCCATCCACCTTTTCCGGCGGCGAGCAGCAGCGCGTCAACATCGCCCGTGGTTTTATCGTCGACTACCCGATTTTATTGCTCGACGAACCCACCGCCTCGCTGGACGCCAAAAACAGCGCCGCGGTGGTGAGCCTGATTAACGAAGCCAAAGCCCGCGGCGCGGCCATCGTCGGCATTTTCCACGACGAGGCCGTTCGCAACCAGGTCGCTGACCGCCTTCATCCAATGGGTGTCCCTGCATGATTATTAATAACGTCAAACTGGTGCTCGACAACGATGTGGTTCACGGTTCGCTTGAGGTACACAACGGCGAAATCCGTGCCTTTGCCGATAGCCAGAGCCGCCTGCCAGAAGCGATGGACGGCGAAGGCGGCTGGCTGCTGCCGGGGCTTATCGAGCTGCATACCGATAATCTGGATAAATTTTTCACCCCGCGTCCGAAGGTTGATTGGCCCGCCCATTCGGCGATGAGCAGCCACGACGCGCTAATGGTCGCCAGCGGCATCACCACCGTGCTGGATGCGGTGGCGATTGGCGATGTGCGGGACGGCGGTGACCGTCTGGAAAATCTCGAGAAGATGATTAACGCCGTGGAGGAGACGCAAAAGCGCGGACTTAATCGCGCCGAGCATCGTCTGCATCTGCGCTGCGAACTGCCGCACCACACCACGCTGCCGCTGTTTGAAAAACTGGTCAGCCGCGACCCGGTGTCGCTGGTGTCACTGATGGACCACTCACCGGGCCAGCGTCAGTTCGCCAACCGCGAGAAGTACCGGGAATACTACCAAGGTAAGTACTCACTTACCGATGCGCAGATGCAGCAATATGAAGAAGAACAGCTAGCGCTGGCAGCCCGCTGGTCGCAGCCTAATCGCACCGCCATTGCCGCGATGTGTCGCGAGCGGCACATCGCGCTCGCCAGCCACGACGATGCAACCCACGATCACGTGGTTGAATCGCACCTTTTAGGCAGCGTGATTGCCGAGTTCCCCACCACTTTTGAAGCCGCGGAAGCCTCGCGCCACCACGGCATGAACGTGCTGATGGGCGCGCCGAATATCGTGCGCGGCGGCTCGCACTCCGGCAACGTGGCGGCGCATAAGCTCGCTGAACTCGGACTGCTGGATATTCTCTCGTCAGACTACTATCCGGCGAGCCTGCTGGACGCCGCGTTCCGCGTGGCGGACGACGAGAACAACGCGTTTACGCTGTCACAAGCCATTAATCTGGTGACCAGAAATCCTGCGCGGGCGCTCAATCTGCACGACCGTGGCGTCATTGGTGAAGGCAAACGCGCCGACCTGGTGCTGGCGCATCGCAAAGGCGAACACGTGCATATCGACCACGTCTGGCGTCAGGGAAAAAGGGTGTTCTGATGATGGGAAAATTGATCTGGTTAATGGGGCCGTCAGGCTCTGGAAAAGACAGTTTACTGGAGGTGCTTCGACAGCAGGCACATCCCGAACTGCTGGTGGCGCATCGCTATATCACTCGTCCAGCCACCGCGGGTTGTGAAAACCATATCGCCCTGAGTGAGCAGGAGTTTTTCACTCGCGCCGGGCGTAATCTGCTGGCTTTAAGCTGGCACGCCAACGGCCTGTACTACGGCGTGGGTGTAGAAATCGATCTCTGGCTACACGGCGGCTTTGACGTGGTGGTTAACGGCTCCCGCGCCCATCTACAGCAGGCCAAAGCTCGCTACGCTGAGGCGTTGTTGCCGGTCTGTTTGCAGGTGTCGCCGGAGGTTCTACGTGAGCGCTTACAAACCCGAGGACGTGAAAACGGAGCCGAGATCGCCGCTCGTCTGGAACGCGCCGCGCGCTATACGCCAACGGAGTGCCATACGCTCAATAACGACGGAAGTCTGCTACAGTCGGTGGATAAACTACTCGCCCTGATGGGCCGAAAGGAGATAAGCCATGCCTGAGCGTGAACTGCGCCATGCCACCTTTGATGATGTCGATGATGTCTACGCATTAATGTGCGAACTGAAACAGGCCGAGTTCGACCGCGACGCGTTTTACACCGGCTTCGCGGCCAATTTGCAGGACAAGAATTTGCATTACCAGCTGGCGCTGCTGGATGGGCAGGTTGTCGGCATGATAAGCCTGCATTTGCAGTTTCATCTGCATCACGCGAACTGGATTGGCGAGATTCAGGAGCTGGTGGTGATGCCAAAAGCGCGTGGGTCAAAAGTCGGTAGTATGCTGCTGGCATGGGCGGAAGAGACCGCGCGTGACGCCGGTGCTGAGATGACCGAGCTGTCGACCAGCACCAAACGACTGGACGCCCACCGCTTTTATCAGCGAGAAGGCTATGCGCCAAGCCACGTCCGTTTTACCAAAGCGCTATGAGCTTAACCCTCACGCTTAGCGGTACCGGCGGCGCACAGGGCGTCCCCGCCTGGGGATGCCACTGCCCCGCCTGCACCCGCGCCCGGCGTGCGCCGCAGTTTCGCCGTCGCGCCTGTAGCGGCGTGGTCAAATTCAATGATGCCATTACGCTGCTTGACGCAGGGCTGCACGATCTCACCGATCGCTGGCCTGGCGGATCTTTCCAGCAGTTTTTACTCACCCATTATCATATGGATCACGTGCAGGGACTTTTCCCGCTACGCTGGGGCGTGGGCGAAAAGGTGCCGGTTTATGGCCCGCCGGATGAGCAAGGCTGCGACGATCTGTTCAAACATCCCGGCCTGCTGGATTTCAGTCACACCGTGGAACCGTTTGTGGTTTTTGATTTGCAGGGATTGCAGATAACACCCGTACCGCTGGAGCACTCAAAGCTGACCTTCGGTTATCTGCTGGAAACGCCGCACAGCCGCGTCGCGTGGCTTTCCGACACCGCCGGTCTGCCGGACAAAACGCTGACCTTTTTAAGCAACAATCGTCCGCAGGTGATGGTGATTGATTGCAGCCACGCCCCGCGCGAACAGACTCCGCGTAACCACAGTGATTTAGCCACTATAGAAGCGCTTAACGAGAAGATCCGTTGTCCACGGGTGATCCTCACGCACATCAGCCACCAGTTTGATGAATGGATGATGAGCCACCGTCTCCCCGCTGGCATAGAAGCGGGCTTTGACGGGCTGCAAATTACGCTGGACTAACGATCGTAATCATCATCCAGACGGCGTTCATCATCAGACAGCTGGCGACGCTCCTGATCGAGCTGGCGCTGGCGATCGTCAAGCTGACGCCGACGATCGTCTAACTGGCGGCGTCTGTCGTTATACTGTTGGCTACTGGGCGAACTGCTGCGATCGTCCCAGGAACGATCGCTATCATCACGATCGCGACTGGGATTATAGGCATCATTGACGGCCTGCTGAATATTGCCGATCGCGTCGTCAATAATGTCCGCGTGGGCCAGTTGGCTGGTCAGCGAGGCTGCGCAGAATACAAAAGCAATGAAGTTACGTTTCATAGGGCCAATCTCGTCGAGGAAGCTGACGGTAGATTAGGTGAGCCCCTTGCGGCGGTGTAGCGGAGGAATCTCAATTCCAGGCACAAGCCAACGCCATATGCACAAATAATATATTCCCGAATATATATTTATATTAAATATTATTTTAGATATTTGGCACAAATACCTTATTAAAATACCGATCTTCATCACAATCCCTCCGCTAAAAAAAACAAATCACGATTACTATAGATGGTCTGATTTGACCATCTGGTTAGCCACATCTTTAGAATTCACAATATCTATGGCAAATGGAGTTTCATATGAATAACGGAAAATCATTTCAATTAAGCAGAATATTTATTGCTATTGCCGTATCAACGGGCTTTATGGTGAATGCAGCATTTGCTGCAGAACCCCCTAAAGAGGCAACGGCCTACACTCAGCAGGTTAATCAACAATATCTAAAATCACTGCCTTTTAATGACCGACAGGACTTTGCCGACGCGCAGCGTGGTTTTATTGCGCCACTGCTGAACCATGGCGAGTTAAAAAATGCCGATGGGAAGGTTTTCTACCGCGCGGAAGATTATAAATTCGATATTAATGCGCCCGCACCGGATACCGTCAACCCAAGCTTCTGGCGGCAGTCGCAGATTAACGGCATCTCCGGGCTATTTAAAGTCACTGACCGAATGTACCAGGTGCGCAGTCAGGATATTTCCAATATTACCTTTATTGAAGGGGATACCGGCATCATCGTCGTTGACCCGCTCATCAGCCCGGAAGCGGCGAAAGCCAGCGCCGATCTCTACTTCCAGCATCGCCCGCAAAAGCCTATCGTCGCAGTCATCTACACCCATAGTCATACCGATCACTATGGCGGCGTAAAAGGTATCGTCAGCGAAGCAGATGTCAAAGCGGGTAAGGTGCAGATTATTGCCCCTGCCGGGTTTATGGATGAGGCCATCAGTGAAAACGTTCTGGCGGGAAATATTATGAACCGTCGCGCACTGTATTCGTATGGCCTGCTGCTCCCTCATAACGCTCAGGGCAGTGTTGGCAATGGACTCGGCGTCTCAATTGCACCGGGTAGCCCAACTCTAATCGCCCCAACGACAACCATCAGTAAAACGGGCCAAAAACTCACGATTGATGGACTGGAATTTGATTTCCTGATGGCACAGGGTAGCGAAGCGCCAGCAGAAATGCATTTCTATATTCCGGCGCTGAAAGCCCTTTGTACCGCCGAAAACGCCACCCATACCCTGCATAACTTCTACACCCTGCGCGGCGCGAAAACCCGCGACAGCAGTAAGTGGGCATCGTATCTGAATGAAACGCTCGATATGTGGGGCAGTCAGGCGGAAGTGCTCTTTATGCCGCACACCTGGCCGGTGTGGGGCAATGAACACATTAACGACTATATTGGCAAATATCGCGACACTATCAAGTACATTCACGACCAAACTTTACATTTAGCCAACCAAGGCTACACGATGAATGAAATCGGCGACATGATAAAATTACCGCCAGCGCTTGCCAATAATTGGGCCAGCCGAGGCTATTACGGCTCCGTGAGCCATAACGCCCGCGCGGTCTATAACTACTATCTGGGGTATTTTGACGGCAACCCTGCCAACCTCAATCCTTACGGGCAGGCCGAAATGGGCAAACGCTATGTGAAAGCGCTGGGCGGCTCCGCACACGCCATTAACCTTGCGCGGGATGCTTATCAGCAGGGCGATTACCGCTGGGCTGCCGAACTGCTTAAACAGGTCATTGCCGCCAATCCAGGCGATCAGGTAGCGAAAAATTTGCAGGCCGATACCTTTGAACAATTAGGCTACCAGGCCGAATCTGCCACCTGGCGCGGTTTTTATCTGACCGGCGCAAAAGAGCTGCGTGAGGGCGTACATCAATTAGCTCACAGCACCTCAAATTCTACCGATACCATCAAAGGCATGACGGTTGAAATGCTGTTTGATTACATGTCGGTTCGTCTGAATAGCGATAAAGCTGCAGGCAAAGATATCAGCGTCAACTTCGATTTAAGCAAGGGAGATAATCTCAACCTGACGCTAAACGACAGCGTGCTGAACTACCGTAAAACGCTGCTGCCGAAAGCCGATACCTCGTTCTATATAAGCCGCGATGACTTGCACAACGTCCTCACCGGCGAGGCTAAAATGGCGGATCTGATTAAAGCGAAGAAAGTAAAAGTGATTGGCAACGCAGCGAAGCTGGATGAAATCATGGCTTGCCTTGATCAATTTGAGCTGTGGGTCAACGTCGTCACCCCAAATTAATCCAACCGACATTCGGGGGCGTTATTAGCCCCTGAATGTTTTATTTATTTGGTTAATATATTTAAATTAAAAATAAATTAAACAAATAAGTTATGAATGCGGTTCGATTATAAAGCTATTTTTCTCTTTGATAAAAATAGCCATACTGAAGCATCTGACTCTTTTTATATTCACCCCGGATATTGTTCGCAATACACAGGATGTATTTTAATATGCAAATAGTTCAATCCAGGATTGTGAAGCAGCTTAAAAAAAGTGGCTGGCTATCGCTCGCGGTATTACTCACGGGATGTTCATTACCTCCGGCTATTCCCGTCATTGGCGCTTATTACCCAGGCTGGCTTTTCTGCATTATTGCCGGCGTCATTCTTACGCTCATCACCCGACGGGTGATTCTGCGGAAATATCCAACGCCTTCATATGCAGGGATTATCTATACCGCCCTCTTTGCACTCTACTCCATGCTGTTCTGGCTGGTATTTTTCTAACTCACCTTGAGATGCGCCCATGGAAAGCTCGCAGAAAAAAGTTTCTCGCAACAAAATACCCGCCCTGGCACTGGTTATCCTTGCCGTGGTGGTGATGATATTTGTTATCTGGCGCGTCGATAGCGCCCCGTCCACCAGCGATGCCTACGCATCTGCCGACACGATTGACGTTGTCCCGGAAGTCAGTGGACGCATTATTGAACTGGCCGTCAAAGATAACCAACTGGTTAAACAAGGCGACTTGCTATTCCGTATCGACCCGCGGCCTTACGAGGCGAACCTTGCTAAAGCACAGGCGATGCTGACCGCCCTCGATCAACAGATTATGCTGACCCAGCGTACCGTTGACGCGCAAAAACTGGCGGCAGATTCCGTTGAAGCCACCGTCGCCAAAGCCCGCGCCGCCGCACAACAGGCCACCAGCACGCTTAACCGCACGGCACCGCTGCTGTCGCAGGGGTTTGTCTCGGCGGAAGATGTCGATCGCGCCCGCACCGCACAACGCGCCAGCGAAGCCGATCTCAACGCCGCGCTACTACAGGCGCAACAGGCCGCTACCGCCGTCAGCGGAGTGGATGCGCTGGTGGCTCAACGCGTCGCTATCCAGGCCGATATCGCCCTGACTCAGCTGCATCTGGAGATGGCAACGGTTCGCGCACCGTTTGACGGTCGCGTGGTGTCGCTCAAAACCTCCATCGGCCAGTTCGCTTCCGCAATGAAACCGATCTTTACCCTGATTGATACCCGCCACTGGTACGTAATTGCCAATTTCCGTGAAACCGAGCTGAAAAATATCCACGCCGGAACGCCTGCCACCCTTTATCTAATGAGCGACAGCGGCAAAACGTTTAGCGGTAAGGTCGATTCCATCGGCTACGGCGTGTTGCCCGATGACGGTGGCATGGTGCTGGGTGGTCTGCCGCGTATTTCGCGCTCGATTAACTGGGTGCGCGTCGCGCAGCGCTTCCCGGTAAAAATTATGGTCGATAAGCCGGATGCCGGGATGTTCCGTATCGGCGCTTCGGCGGTCGCGACGCTTGAGTCACAATAATGAACGCGCTCAGCTACCTGCCGTTGCCGCTCATCAGGCTACTGGCGTTTTTCCGCGATGAGTTAAGCGAAAAACGCCCTGGGCGCGTGCCGCAGACCCTCCAGCTTTGGGTTGGCTGCCTGCTGGTGGTCATTATCTCGATAACCTTTGAGATCCCGTTTATGGCGATCTCATTGGCGGTGCTGTTCTACGGCGTACAGTCAAATGCCTTTTACACCAAATTTGTGGCCATACTGTTTGTCGTCGCCACGGTGATGGAAATCGGCAGCATGGTGCTGATCTATAAATGGTCGTACAGCTATCCGTTGATCCGCATGATCATCGCCAGCCTGATCGTGCTTGGCTGTATGTTCATGATGCGTACCTACAAGCTAGGGCTGCTGTTTTTTGCCGTCGCCATTATCGCCGTTTATGGCCAGACCTTCCCCGCGATGCTCGATTACCCGGAGATTGCTATGCGCCTTACCCTGTGGTGCATCGTGGTGGGTCTGTATCCTACGCTGCTGATGGTGTTAATTGGCGTACTCTGGTTCCCCAGCCGTGCCGGGAAGCAAATGCAGGATGCGCTGTGCGCGAGGCTTGATGATGCTCTCAACCACCTGACAACCAGCGCCGCGCCGCGTGGCGAAAAGTACGTTGAACGCGAAGTGCTTGCCCTGCAAAAACTCAATGTCTTCTGTATGGCCGATGATGCCGACTGGAAGGCGCGCAGCGCCTGGTGGCAAACCTGCGTCATGACCGTCACCTATCTCTACACCACGCTAAACCGCTACGCCGCCGACGACGCCTCGCAACATCCCGAGCTGGTTCATAAAATTCAGCGTGAAATCGAATCCCTGCAATGCGCCATCGCCGACGCCCAACCGTGGCAAAGCACATGGCAATTAAGCCCTGATGAACGCACCGCTGCCCGGGAGTGCGGGCTGGAAAGCCTGTGTGAACATCTGTACCGGCTTGGGCAGATGAATCCGGATACGCCGCCCACTCCCGCCGCGAAGCAGCCCTCAATGGTGCCGGACGCTTTCACTAACCCCGTCTATATTCGCTACGCCCTGAAAACGCTGCTGGCCTGCATGATCTGTTACGTTTTCTATTCCGGCGTCGACTGGGAAGGCATACATACCTGTATGTTGACCTGCATTATTGTCGCCAACCCCAGCATCGGCGCATCCTGGCAGAAAATGGCGCTGCGCTTTGGCGGCGCTGTGTGCGGCGCGGTGCTGGCGCTGCTGATGACCCTTTGCGTGATCCCGTGGATCGACAATATTGTTGAACTGTTGTGCGTGCTGGCCCCGCTCTTCCTTCTGGGCGCGTGGACAGCCACCGGATCGGAGCGATCGTCGTATATCGGCACGCAGATGATCGTCACCTTTGCCCTCGCCACCCTCGAGAACGCATTTGGCCCAGTATACGATCTGGTTGAAATTCGCGATCGTGCGGTGGGGATCCTTATCGGTACGGCCGTTTCGGCGGTGATCTACACCTTTATCTGGCCGGAAAGCGAAGCCTCTGAGTTGCCGAAAAAACTGGCGGCCGCGCTCGCAACGCTCAGCAAACTGTTGCGTCTTTCTCAGCACGATCCCGCCACGCAGCGAATCTACCTTCAACTCCGTATCGGCTGTCACGCCGCGTTTAATGCCTGTGAAGAGATGCGCGAGCGCGTGGCGCTGGAACGCCAGCTGGATCATGACGGTCGTCGCCAACTGCTGGCGCGTAGTGAAGCCGCTATTCATCAAGGCCGCGAGATCCTCTATCGCTGCGATGGTATCGCCACACCAGAAGCTCCGCTTGCCGAGGCGCTGGAGCAGTATGCGGCAGATCTGACCCACAGCGCGCCTTCTGACCGTGACGCAACGACCACCTTATCTGAACAAGCGCAGTGTGTTATGCAGCAGATAGCCCGTTTACCCGACTGGACTCGCCCGGCCTCCACTGCCGCCGGGGAACAGGCGCAAGGAGCCACATCCCAATGACCCGAAACTTATCCCGCTTACTTCTCTGCGGCCTGCTCGGCAGCACAACGGCGCTCTCCGGCTGTGCGCTGATCCGCAATGATTCCGCCCCGCACGCGCAGCTGCAACCGGCACAAATCAAGCTGGCAAGCGACATTCATCTCGCCAGCCAAGGTTGGCCGCAGGCGCAGTGGTGGCGGCAGTTTAACGATCCGCAGCTCAGCGCGCTGATAGAAAAAACGTTGTCCGGCTCTCACACGCTTGCCGAAGCCAAGCAGCGTGAAGAGAAAGCCCAGTCGCAGGCCGAACTGCTGGAAGGCGGGTCGAAACTCCAGATGGCGGCGTTGGGGATGATCAACCGCCAACGCGCCTCCGCTAACGGCTTCCTCGGGCCATATGCGCTGGATGCGCCGCGATTAGGAATGGATGGCCCCTATTACACCGAAGCCACCGTCGGTCTGGTCGCCGGGCTGGATCTCGATTTATGGGGAGCGCACCGTTCGGCCGTTGAGGCAGCCATCGGCGCACATAACGCCGCCGTGGCAGAAACCGCGGCGGTAGAGCTGGCGCTTTCCACCGGCGTGGCGCAGCTTTACTACAGCATGCAGGCGAGCTTCCAGATGCAGGCGCTGCTGGAACAAACCCGCGACGTGATTGATTACGCCGTACAGGCGCATCAGAGCAAAGTGGCTCAAGGGCTGGAAGCAAAAGTCCCGTATCACGGTGCGCGAGCGCAGGTGCTGGCGGTTGATAAACAAATTGCTGCCGTGAAGGGGCAAATCAAAGAAACGCGTGAAGCGCTGCGCGCCCTGATGGGAGCAGGTGCGGATGATATGCCGGAGATTAAACCGGTCGCACTGCCGAAGGTGCAAACGGGCATTCCAGCAACGCTTTCCTATGACCTGCTGGCCCGCCGACCAGATCTCCAGGCGATGCGCTGGTACGTTCAGGCTTCACTAGACCAGGTTGATGCGGCGCGCGCCTTGTTCTACCCAAGCTTCGATCTCAAAGTCTTTTTTGGCCTCGACTCCATCCATATCGACACGCTGTTTAAAAGCACCAGCCGACAGATTAACGTCATTCCCGGCCTGCGACTGCCGCTGTTCGACGGCGGCCGCCTGAACGCCAATCTGAAAAACAGCCGCGCTACCAGCAATATGCTGATTGAGCGTTATAACCAGTCGGTATTGAACGCGGTGCGCGACGTGGCGATAAACGGCACCCGTTTGCAAACGCTGGACGATGAACGCACGCTCCAGGCAGAACGCGTGGAGGCTACGCGCTACACCCAAAGCGCCGCCGAAGCCGCATTTAAGCGTGGCCTCGGCAGCCGACTTCAGGCCACCGAAGCCCAGCTGCCGGTACTGGCGGAGCAGATGTCGCTACTGGTGCTGGACAGCCAGCGGGTGATCCAAAGCATTCAGCTCATCAAATCTTTGGGCGGGGGATATCACCAGTAGGCCGGATAAGGCATCGCCGCCATCCGGCAATTTGCACAGTTGCCTGATGGCGCTGCGCTTATCAGGCCTACAGCCGGGTAGCCCGGACGAGGTGCGCCAGCGCCGACTCCGGGGAGGCTCGGTGCTCATCCCGGCGTCGCTGCGCTCGGCCGGGCGACTTCACAAATGTCATTCGGCTTTTCCTTTCGACACGTCAAATATGACGACAGCCTGTTTTTCGTCAGGGTTTTGACCAAAATTCGCCCGTAATATCAGGGAATGCCCACAATAAAAAAGTGGCATAAAAGATGCATACTAAGGGCGACAGCGCGTATGCGCGATTTGATTAACTGGAGCGAGACCGATGAAAAAAGTCGTCACGGTTTGCCCGTATTGCGCATCAGGTTGCAAAATCAACCTGGTGGTCGATAACGGTAAAATCGTCCGAGCTGAGGCGGCGCAGGGGAAAACCAATCAGGGTACCCTGTGTCTGAAGGGCTATTATGGCTGGGACTTCATTAACGATACCCAGATCCTGACCCCACGCCTTAAGACCCCAATGATCCGTCGCCAGCGCGGCGGCAAACTGGAATCCGTATCCTGGGATGAAGCGCTAAATTACGTTGCTGACCGCCTGAGTGCGATCAAAGCGAAATACGGTCCAGATGCTATTCAGACTACCGGTTCCTCACGCGGAACAGGTAATGAAACCAACTATGTAATGCAAAAATTTGCGCGCGCCGTTATTGGTACCAATAACGTTGACTGCTGCGCTCGCGTCTGACACGGCCCTTCGGTTGCAGGTCTGCACCAATCGGTCGGTAACGGCGCAATGAGTAATGCGATTAACGAAATTGATAACACCGATTTAGTGTTTATCTTCGGGTATAACCCGGCGGATTCCCACCCTATCGTGGCGAATCACGTGATTAACGCTAAACGTAACGGGGCGAAAATCATCGTCTGCGATCCGCGTAAAATTGAAACCGCGCGCATTGCCGACATGCACATCGCGTTGAAAAACGGCTCGAATATCGCGCTGCTCAACGCCATGGGCCACGTCATTATTGAAGAAAACCTGTACGACCAGGCGTTCGTCGCCTCGCGCACGGAAGGGTTCGAAGAGTACAGCAAGATTGTTGAAGGCTATACGCCGGAGTCTGTCGAAGAAATTACCGGCGTTAGCGCGCAGGAAATTCGTCAGGCCGCCCGTATGTATGCGTCGGCAAAAAGCGCGGCTATCCTGTGGGGTATGGGCGTGACCCAGTTCTATCAGGGCGTGGAAACCGTGCGTTCACTGACCAGCCTCGCGATGCTGACCGGCAACCTCGGTAAGCCAAGCGTCGGCGTTAACCCGGTTCGCGGCCAGAACAACGTTCAGGGTGCTTGCGATATGGGCGCGCTGCCGGATACCTATCCTGGCTATCAGTACGTGAAGTTCCCGGAAAATCGCGAGAAGTTCGCTAAAGCCTGGGGCGTAGAAAGCCTGCCGGCGCACACCGGCTATCGCATCAGCGAGCTGCCGCACCGTGCGGCGCATGGCGAAGTGCGCGCGGCTTACATCATGGGTGAAGATCCATTACAGACCGACGCCGAGCTCTCTGCCGTGCGTAAAGGCTTTGAAGATCTGGAACTGGTTATCGTCCAGGATATCTTCATGACCAAAACCGCCGCGGCCGCAGACGTTATTTTACCGTCTACGTCATGGGGCGAGCATGAAGGCGTCTTCTCTGCGGCTGACCGTGGTTTCCAGCGCTTCTTTAAAGCCGTTGAGCCGAAGTGGGATCTGAAAACGGACTGGCAGATTATCAGTGAAATCGCCACCCGCATGGGTTATCCGATGCACTACAACAACACCCAGGAAATCTGGGACGAGTTGCGCGGTCTGTGCCCGGATTTCTACGGTGCCACCTACGAGAAAATGGGCGAACTGGGCTATATTCAGTGGCCTTGCCGCGACACCTCGGATGCCGACCAGGGTACGTCTTACCTCTTCAAAGAGAAGTTTGACACCCCGAACGGCCTGGCGCAGTTCTTTACCTGCGACTGGGTTGCGCCTATCGACAAGCTCACCGACGAGTTCCCGATGGTACTGTCGACGGTGCGCGAAGTTGGGCACTACTCTTGCCGTTCGATGACCGGTAACTGTGCGGCGCTAGCAGCACTGGCGGATGAACCGGGCTATGCCCAGATCAACACCGCCGATGCCGCGCGTCTAGGCATTGAAGATGAAGCGCTGGTGTGGGTTAACTCCCGCAAAGGCCGCGTCATCACCCGTGCCGCCGTAAGCGATCGTCCGAACAAAGGCGCGATTTACATGACCTACCAGTGGTGGATTGGGGCCTGTAATGAGCTGGTAACTGAGAACTTGAGCCCAATTACCAAAACGCCTGAGTACAAGTACTGCGCCGTTAACGTTGAACGCATTGCCGATCAACGCGCCGCCGAACAGTATGTGATTGATGAGTACAGCAAGCTGAAAGCCAGTCTGCGCGAAAGCGCGATGGGCTAACAGGGTATGTTCCCCGGAGGCGGTGCTTGCGCACCTCTTCCGGGCTACCTGGAGTTTGCCGCCCTTCTCAACGCCCCCGTTTCGGGGGCGTTTTTTTATCCTCGTTTTCTCTTTATACTGCCCTCTTCCTCGACTACCCACATAATAAGATGAAACAACTTTTTGTATTACTCTGGTTTATTGCCTTATCGCTACACGCGGAAGAACCGGGCAGCCAGTATCAGAAAGCCGCAGAAGCCGGCGACGCGCGGGCGCAATATTATCTGGCCGACACCTGGTTTAGCTCCCGTGATTTGGGCAAAGCAGAGTTTTGGGCGCAGAAATCCGCCGACGGCGGTGATGCGGACGCCTTCGCGCTGCTGGCACAGATTAAAATCACTAACCCGGTGAACCTCGATTATCCCGCCGCGAAAGCATTGGCCGAAAAAGCCGTAAAGGCTGGCAGTCGGGCAGGAGAGGTGATTCTGGCGCGTATCCTGATTAACAGTCAGTCTGGTGAGACCGACTATCCGCGAGCCATGACTCTCCTTCAGCAGGCCTCAATGAATGCCGAGAGCGATTTTGCGGTTGATGCGCAGATGTTGATGGGGCTGATTTACGCCAACGGTGTCGGCGTCAAAGAAGATGATGAGAAAGCGACGGACGCCTTTAAAAACAGCTCGACGCTGTCGCGAACCGGCTACGCCGAGTACTGGGCCGGGATGATGTTCTTAAACGGCGAGAAAGGGTTTATCGTGCCGAACAAACAGAAAGCGCTTCAGTGGTTAAACCTGAGCTGTACGGAAGGGTTTGATACCGGGTGTGAGGAGTTTGATAAGGTGAGCGCGGAGTAAGGGGTTACCCTCGCCTTTGCGCTCTGTGCCGCACCCTCACCCCAACCCTCTCCCTGTAAGGGAGAGGGGGTATATCGTGCCAATCCACAAAATCAGTCGCCCCCATCAGCGGTAGGCCGGATAAGGCAACGCCGCCATCCGGCAATCTGCGCCGTTCTGCCTGATGGCGCTAGGCTTATCAGGCCTACGAGACAAAGCCTCTGCGCAATCCCAAAAACAACAACGCCGGGCAAGCCCGGCGTTATCATTCTTTCTATCTATTACTGACCCGCGGTTTTATCAAACTTGCCCAACATTTCGCGCTCATAGGCCCGCGCTTTTTTGTGGTCAAACTTGTGTTCCCATTTGGAAATCACCAGCACCGCCAGCGCATTACCCACCACGTTCAACGCGGTACGCGCCATATCGAGGATACGGTCAACGCCGGCAATAAACGCCAGACCTTCCAGCGGAATGCCCACGCTGCCAAGCGTTGCCAGCAGCACCACGAACGATACGCCCGGCACGCCAGCAATCCCTTTTGAGGTCACCATCAGCGTCAGCACCAGCACGATTTCCTGCCAGATAGACAGGTCGATGCCGTACAGCTGCGCGATGAAGATCGCCGCAATACTCTGATACAGCGTCGAGCCGTCGAGATTAAAGGAGTAGCCGGTCGGCACCACGAAACTGGTGATCGACGCCGGGGCGCCGTAGGCTTCCATCTTCTCAATAATACGCGGCAGCACGCTTTCGGAGCTGGCGGTTGAGTACGCCAGAATCAGTTCGTCTTTGAGGATTCGAATCAGGATCCAGATGCTGAGCCCACAGATACGCGCCACGATGCCCAGCACCACCAGCGCGAAGAACAGAATCGCGAAGTGAACCAGCAGCACCAGCTTGGCGAGCGGCCACAGCGAGGCGAAACCAAAGTTCGCCACCGTCACAGCGATCAGCGCAAACACACCGACCGGCGCATAGCGCATGACCATGTGGGTCACTTTGAACATGGTTTCAGAGATAGAACGGAACACGGTAACCAGCGGTTCACGATGCGTCGCCGGCAGTGAGGAAAGGCCCAGACCGAACAGCACCGAGAAGAAGATGATTGGCAGCATATCGCCTTTAGCCATCGACGCCACGATATTGGTCGGCACCAGCGACAGAATCGTCCCCATCAACCCGTGAGCGTGACTTTGTACTTCAGCCGTCGTGCTTTGGTATTTCGAAATGTCCACCGTCGCCAGCTGTGACATGTCAATCCCTGACCCAGGCTGGAAGACATTCGCCAGGGTAATACCGATAATAATCGCTACCGTGGTGATCACTTCGAAATAAAGAATGGTTTTCGCACCAATTCGGCCTAACTGTTTGGCGTCACCGACTCCAGCTATTCCCACGACCAGCGTTGAAATAACAATCGGCACAACGATCATTTTAATCAAATGGATGAATATATCGCCAGCGGGAGACAGGAGATTCAAGACCAACCAGTCACGGCTATCGCTATGATAATGAAGATAACTACCCAGAATAATACCCAGCACGAGGGCAATGAGAATTTGCCATGCAAGGCTGATTCGTGTTTTTTTCATAACTGCAGACTTCCTCAATGAAAAATACCATGCCGAACGGGAATGGTATCCACTTGAAAGGGGGTGATTTGTGTTGCGTTTACTTTTAGAGGTTTTTAACGCGCAATATCAGTATCATCTGTACGGTGTCCCGCGCAACCCTTTCAGATCAGGGCTTTTCACCGCATAAAAGCTTATTCCCGCTAATTTCTACCAGACATTATTTATAAGTTTTTGTTATAAAAACAAAAAATTTCCGCCATTTTCTATAAATCTACTTCCGCAATTATTTCTGTTCAAAGAATCAAGTGAACGTTATTTGAACAATTCCACTATTGCGTGATCTGCCGCGCAAATAGTAAACAAAGCTTCTCCACCCTCTGTTATTAACTTTTATGAGACATATTATTAACATCTTACATGGAGAAAAAAAGCATGAGCCAAATACACAAACACTCTATTCCTGCAAATATTGCAGAACGCTGCCTGATAAATCCGCAACAATATCTGACCAAATATCAACAGTCGGTCACCCAACCTGATGCCTTCTGGGGCGACGAGGGAAAAATCCTCGACTGGATACAGCCTTACACGAAAGTGAAAAACACCTCCTTTGCGCCGGGCAACATCTCCATTAAATGGTATGAAGATGGCACCCTGAACCTGGCGGCAAACTGCCTCGATCGTCATCTGCAAGAACGCGGCGACCAGACGGCGATTATCTGGGAAGGTGACGACGCCACCCAAAGCAAACACATCACCTATCGCGAGCTGCATCGCGACGTCTGCCGTTTCGCCAATACCCTGCTGTCGCTCGGCGTGAAAAAAGGCGATGTGGTGGCTATCTATATGCCGATGGTGCCGGAAGCCGCGGTTGCCATGCTGGCCTGCGCCCGCATTGGCGCTATCCATTCCGTTATCTTCGGCGGCTTCTCGCCGGAGGCCGTGGCCGGTCGTATCATCGACTCCAATTCCCGTCTGGTGATCACCTCCGACGAAGGCGTGCGCGCCGGACGTAACGTGCCGCTGAAGAAAAATGTCGACGATGCGCTGAAAAACCCGAACGTTAAAAGCGTTGAAAATGTCGTGGTGCTCAAGCGTACCGGCGGCAAAATTGATTGGCAGGAAGGCCGCGATTTGTGGTGGCATGACCTGCAAGAACAAGCCTCCGACCAGCATCAGCCACAAGAGATGAATGCGGAAGACCCGCTGTTTATTCTTTACACCTCCGGTTCCACCGGCAAGCCAAAGGGCGTGATGCACACTACCGGCGGTTATCTGGTGTACGCCGCGACCACCTTTAAATATGTGTTCGACTATCATCCAGGCGACATTTACTGGTGCACCGCTGACGTGGGTTGGGTTACCGGTCATAGCTACCTGCTGTATGGCCCGCTGGCCTGTGGCGCAACCACGCTGATGTTTGAAGGGGTGCCGAACTGGCCAACGCCTGCGCGTATGTGTCAGGTGGTTGATAAACATAAAGTTAACATTTTATATACCGCACCCACGGCGATCCGTGCGCTGATGGCAGAAGGCGATAAAGCCACCGCCGGAACCGATCGTTCCTCCCTGCGCATTCTGGGCTCCGTCGGCGAACCGATTAACCCGGAAGCGTGGGAGTGGTATTGGCGTCAAATCGGCAACGAAAAATGCCCGGTTATGGACACCTGGTGGCAGACCGAAACCGGTGGTTTCATGATCACCCCTCTGCCTGGCGCAACGGAACTGAAAGCCGGTTCCGCCAGCCGTCCGTTCTTTGGCGTGCAGCCTGCGCTGGTGGATAACGAAGGCCACCCGCAGGAAGGCGCAACCGAAGGCAATCTGGTGATCACCGACTCCTGGCCGGGTCAGGCGCGGACGCTGTTTGGCGATCACGAGCGCTTTGAGCAGACCTACTTCTCCACCTTCCAGAATATGTATTTCAGCGGCGACGGCGCGCGTCGTGACGAAGACGGTTACTACTGGATTACCGGGCGTGTCGATGACGTGCTGAACGTTTCCGGGCACCGCTTAGGGACGGCAGAAATCGAATCGGCGCTGGTGTCGCATCCAAAAATTGCTGAAGCCGCGGTTGTCGGCATTCCT
This sequence comes from Kluyvera sp. NPDC087067, assembly GCF_044745165.1. Taxonomy (NCBI): domain Bacteria; kingdom Pseudomonadati; phylum Pseudomonadota; class Gammaproteobacteria; order Enterobacterales; family Enterobacteriaceae; genus Kluyvera; species Kluyvera sp. NPDC087067. Next base: position 266,356 of record NZ_JBIUZS010000006.1, read on the forward strand.
CACAACATTAAAGGCCAGGCGATTTACGCCTACGTCACCCTGAATCAAGGTGAAGAGCCTACGCCTGCGCTCTACACCGAGGTACGTAACTGGGTGCGTAAAGAGATTGGCCCGCTGGCGACGCCGGACGTGCTGCACTGGACCGACTCGCTGCCGAAAACCCGTTCCGGCAAAATTATGCGCCGTATTCTGCGCAAGATTGCCGCGGGCGACACCAGCAATCTCGGCGATACTTCAACGCTCGCCGACCCGGGCGTGGTGGATAAACTGCTGGAAGAGAAGCAGTCCATTGCCATGCCGTCATAAAACAACGTTGCCCGGTGGCGCTTCGCTTACCGGGCCTACAGTTGGCCACCGAAGTAAGCCGGATAAGACGACAGTCGCCCTCCGGCAATAGCAGCCCTATAACTAAAAACCTTACCTACACCTCTGGAGACTCTGTGATGAATGATCAAATTTGTCAGCAGATAGAAGGTAGTGCGCATTTCAGGGAACTGGTTGAAAAACGGCAACGGCTTGCCACCTTCTTATCGCTGATTATGTTAGTGGTTTACGTCGGTTTCATCTTGCTCATCGCTTTTGCCCCGGGCTGGCTCGGTACGCCGTTGCATGCGGGTACCAGCGTCACGCGCGGGATCCCGATTGGCATCGGCATTATCGTTATCTCCTTTATCCTGACCGGTATTTACGTGTGGCGGGCGAACAGCGAATTCGACCGTTTGAACAAGGCCGTACTGCGCGAGGTAAAAGCATCATGAAGAAAGTCATGACGGCGCTTGCCGCCACACTTCCTTTTGCGGCTAACGCCGCAGACGCTATCAGCGGCCACGTCGAGCGCCAGCCGACCAACTGGCAGGCGATTATCATGTTCCTGATTTTCGTCCTCCTGACGCTCTACATCACCTACTGGGCGTCAAAACGCGTACGCTCACGTAGCGATTACTACACCGCTGGCGGCAACATTACCGGTCTCCAGAACGGGCTGGCGATTGCCGGTGACTTTATGTCGGCAGCGTCATTCCTCGGCATCTCCGCGCTGGTTTACACCTCCGGCTACGATGGCCTGATTTATTCGCTGGGCTTCCTCGTCGGCTGGCCGATTATTCTGTTCCTTATCGCCGAACGTCTGCGTAACCTCGGCCGCTATACCTTTGCCGACGTGGCGTCCTACCGCCTCAAGCAGGGGCCGATTCGTATGCTCTCCGCCTGCGGCTCTTTGGTGGTGGTGGCGCTGTATTTGATCGCCCAGATGGTGGGTGCCGGTAAGCTTATCGAGTTGCTGTTCGGCCTGAACTACCACGTTGCCGTGGTACTGGTTGGCGTGTTGATGGTGATGTACGTGCTGTTTGGCGGCATGCTCGCCACCACGTGGGTACAGATTATCAAAGCCGTCCTGCTGCTGTTTGGCGCAAGCTTTATGGCCTTTATGGTGATGAAGCACGTCGGCTTTAGCTTCAATAACCTGTTCACCGAAGCGATGGCGGTACACCCGAAAGGCGCTGCCATCATGAGCCCGGGCGGACTGGTGAAAGATCCGATATCCGCGCTGTCGTTGGGCCTCGGTTTGATGTTCGGTACCGCTGGCTTGCCGCATATTCTGATGCGTTTCTTCACCGTGAGCGATGCCAAAGAAGCGCGTAAAAGCGTGTTCTACGCCACCGGATTTATGGGTTACTTCTACATTCTGACCTTTATCATCGGCTTTGGCGCCATCATGCTGGTCGGCGCGAACCCGGCGTTTAAAGACGCGGCAGGCGCGCTTATCGGCGGTAACAATATGGCGGCGGTGCATCTGGCTGACGCGGTTGGCGGCAACCTGTTCCTCGGCTTTATTTCAGCGGTTGCTTTCGCCACCATTCTGGCGGTGGTCGCCGGTCTGACGCTGGCGGGCGCGTCGGCGGTCTCTCACGACCTGTACGCCAACGTGTTTAAGAAAGGTGCAACCGAGCGCGAAGAGCTGAAGGTGTCGAAGATTACGGTTCTGGTGCTGGGCGTGGTCGCGATTTTGCTGGGTATTCTGTTTGAGAATCAGAATATTGCCTTCATGGTTGGCCTGGCGTTCTCGATTGCCGCCAGCTGCAACTTCCCTATCATTCTGCTTTCCATGTACTGGTCGAAGTTGACCACCCGTGGCGCGATGGTGGGCGGCTGGCTGGGGCTGTTGACGGCAGTGGTGCTGATGATCCTTGGCCCGACCATTTGGGTAACCATCTTAGGCCACGAGAAAGCGATTTTCCCGTATGAGTATCCGGCGCTGTTCTCAATTGCCATCGCCTTTGTCGGTATCTGGTTCTTCTCAGCTACCGATAACTCGGAAGCGGGCAACCTTGAACGCAACCAGTTCCGCGCGCAGTTTATCCGCTCGCAGACCGGTCTGGGTATCGACGAAGGTCGCGCACACTAAAAACCCTCCCCGGCCGCTGGCCGGGGATCACATTTTTTCGGCCTTCAGGTGATGTTTATCACGTCACCAAAACGATAAAAGCCGATACGCATCACACACTTTTTCTGCCCTTCGCGAAACCCATCACATTTTTCCCGTTTTCACGCCGTTCCCCGGTTTTACCTCTACGACGTTTACAGACAATCCCCACCACAGTTTTTATTCTTTACTCATAGCGACTTATTGAGGCTCAGGGCAAAACGGTTCAGCCGCTCCGGGCTTAAGAGCAGCGGTAAGAATAACGGCGCGCCGTCGGGCGGATTGACCAGCCAGCGTTCCAGCGTATCGATATAGCGTAACAGCTGCTGCTGATGGGTTTTCAGCGTGTCGGCAGGCAGACTTTGCGGGCCGTAGCGTTCGTGCCACAGGATATCGGTCATCGCCGCAGCCACTCGGGAAAACATCTGGCTGTAGATTTCGGCGCTGCGCCAGGCAGCGAGCAGAATCTCCAGCGAGTCGTTCTGACAGGTAATACGGGGCATCAGTTCACGCAGGTTTTGTACCGTGCGCGAGGCTAAAAAGCAGGCGGCCTCTTTTTCCAGCGCCACCAGCTCGCGCTGCTCTTTGCCAAGCTCGGGATCGTCGGTCGGCATCAGCGGCTGCCACGCGTGCATCCAGTTGGCGCTGCGGGTGTCCATATGCAAAAGCTGCTGCGCCTGAGCCACGCTCTCCGGGATCTGGCTTTGGTAGTGCAGCCGCCGCCCGAGGAAGTTTGGCGTTTTACATAGCCAGTCGTAGCTGGCGTGGACGATGGCCGCAAGTTGGTGCTTGTCCTGGAGGGAGCGAAAGCCAAGCTGCTGTTGTTCAGCCCAGCATTCGAAAGCGGAAAGCTGCGCGGTATCAGCGGTGCGGTTGGCGGCCGAGAGGCCAAACAGGTTGATGGCGTTGGCAGAGTCCATAACCCGACTGTCGGGCAGCCACTGCCAGCTCACGCGTGAGGTGATGGCTTCAATTTCGTTTTCAGCGGCGCTCAGCGCCCAGCTTAAGCGACCGCTGATTTCATCGCCGAGATAGCACGGCAGCGCCGTCCAGCCGTAGCCGGTGCCAAAGAGATCGTATTCGATCCACTTTTTGTGCCCCGGCAGCGTGGCGATGTGCGGGTGATTAGCAAAACCGGGGTGGTAATCCAGCTCCGTGGCTTTCACCGAAGCGCGAACGTCGTGGGGAAGCGTTGCCAGCAGGTTAGAAAGCTGTTGGCGCGGCCAGCTGTCATCAATGTAGTCGCGCAGCACCAGCTTTTTGCCCTGGGCGCGCAACAGGCTCCAGACGTCGTGCAGGCTTTGCTGCCAACGTGCGGTCTGAAAATCCGGCGTGGTGAGGCTGAGGATAAGCCCGCTGAGATGGGGTAATCCCTCTAATAGCGGATGCAGTATCGCGGCATAGAAATGTTGCCAGAAATCCGGCGAGCTTTTTTCGTCGAAAGTCAGTTCGGGAAATTTACGCTTAATTATATCGTCGCTCGGCGCGGCTTCGCCTTGCAGCCAGAACGATAAATTATTTTCCGTCAGGTAACGGTCGACCCGTTTTAAATACTGCAACGCGTAATGTTGCTGATGAATAAGGTTCTCGACGTTGAGTTTTTGGCTTAACGGCGAGGGCGTCGCAAGAACAGAAAGCAGTTCCTGTTGGTGCAGGATGATACCGGTGAAACCGTGCTGTTTCGCGCTTTTAACGCCCTGAATAAACCAGGGCCAGTGCCAGATAAAAGTGCTATTCAGCTCCATCAATTGATGTGGAATACGTTTCATTGCGTCGCCTTGCTGATTTTGATGTTGATATATTAATCGAGGATGCCATGAAAAAATATGCGTTGGTCGGAACGGGAGGTCGTGCGGGTTTATATATTGCCGCAATTGGAGGAACCTGGCGTAATAACGCCAGAATGGTCGCCTTTTGCGATACCAACCAGACGCGGATGAACTACGCCAATACGCTGTTGCAAAAAGAAGGCGCCGAACCGGTTTCCACCTGGAAAGCGGCCCAGTTTGAGGAGATGATCCGCGAAACTCGCCCGGATATCGTCATCGTCACCACCATGGATCGCACCCACGATGACTATATCGTCCGGGCGCTGCACGCAGGGTGTGATGTGATCACCGAAAAACCGATGACTATCGATGAGAAGCGCGCGCTGCGTATTCTCGACGCCATCGAAGAGACCGGGCATACCGTGCGCGTGGCCTTTAACTACCGCTATGCGCCGCATCACAGCAAAGTGCGCGAACTGCTGATGCAGGGCGTGATTGGCAACGTCACCTCCGTCCACTTTGAATGGCTGCTCAACACCGAGCATGGCGCAGACTATTTCCGTCGCTGGCACCGCGAAAAACGCAACAGCGGCGGCCTGCTGGTGCACAAATCAACCCACCACTTCGACCTGATGAACTTCTGGCTGGCGAGCTATCCAGAGCGCGTTTACGCCGAAGGCAGCCTGCAATTCTACGGCAAAGAGAACGCCGAGAAGCGCGGTGTCTCCCGCTTCTATCCGCGCACGCATGGTTATAGCGAAGCCAAAGACGATCCGTTCGCCCTGAACATGGCGGACAACGCGCAGCTTAAAGCGCTGTATCTCGACGCCGAGCATGAAGATAACTACTTCCGCGACCAGAGCGTGTTCAGCGACGGCATCACCATCGAAGATACCATGTCGGTGCTGGTGAAGTATCAAAACCAGGTGCAGCTCACCTACTCGCTCAACGCTTATCTGCCGTGGGAAGGACTGAACGTGGTGTTTAACGGCACCGAAGGGCGACTGGAGATGAAAATCGTTGAGAAATCCTACGTTAACGCCGGGGGTAAACGCGAAAACGAAGGTAGCCTGGAGCAGTGCGACATCACCGTATTCCCGATGTTTGCTGAACCGTGGAAAGCGGAATTCAGCCTCGGTGAGGGCGGTCACGGCGGCGGCGACAACGCCATGCTCGCCGACCTGTTTGGCGAACCGGGCAACGATCCGCTACAGCGCGCCGCCGACCATCGAGCGGGCGCGATGTCTATCCTCACCGGCATTGCGGGTAATATCTCCATGCAGCAGCAGCGCCCAGTGAACTTCAAAGAGTTTGAACTGGTTTCCCGCCTGGCAAAACGCTAAGCGCCCTCACCTGGTGCGGCAGAACGCCGCACCGCAAAAATGGTCAGTATTTTGTCGTTACTCACCTGTTTAATAACAATATTTATGCCTCTGTCCCGGAGATACATAATGAATAAAATCGCCTCAGGTGTTATCGCATCACTGTTACTTTCCTGTACCACCGTCTGGGCCCAGCAGCCCGTTGAATTACGCATGTCATGGTGGGGAGGCAATAGCCGCCACCAGGCGACGTTAAAAGCGCTGGAGGCCTTTGAAAAGACGCATCCTGAGATCAAGGTGAAGGCCGAATACACCGGTTGGGACGGACATCTTTCCCGTCTGACCACCCAAATGGCCAGCGGCACCGAGCCGGATGTGATGCAAACCAACTGGCCGTGGCTGATTATTTTTTCCAAAAATGGCGAAGGCTATTACGACCTCAACAAGCTCAAAGATGAGCTCGATTTAAGCCAATATCAGGCCAAAGACCTGCAATCCACCAGCGTTAAAGGCAAGCTCAACGGCCTGCCGATCTCAGTCAACGCTCCGGTGTTTTACTACAACGACGTGACCTGGAAAAAAGCCGGTCTGGCGTACCCGAAAACCTGGGATGAATTCTTTGCCGCCGGCAAAATCTTCCAGCAAAAGCTGGGCAACAACTACTATCCGTACAGCATGGTCGATCAGGACGTGATTTTGCTGCTAAACGCCTGGATGATGCAGAAATATCAAAAGCCGATGTTCGACAGCAACGGGAAATTTACCTGGAATGAGGAGCAGTGGGTCGACGCGTTCAGCTTTGTGAAGCGCTTGAGCGACGAGCATATTGTGCCGTCGCCAAAAACCCTCTCCTCCTACGGTAAAGGCAATCTGTATGAGATGAAGCCGTGGATAGCAGGCGAATGGGGCGGTCTGTTTACGTGGAATATCACCATTCGTATGTTCGCCAATAACATGACGCCACCGGCCAAACTGGTGCTGGGCGACTACGTGATGCAGCCGGGTGAGGAATCCGGCGTTTACTTTAAAACGGCGCAGATGTTCTCGGTGGCGAAATCCACCAAACATCCGAAAGAGGCGGCGATGCTGGTCAACTTCTTATTAAACGACCCGCAGTCGGTAGAGGCGCTGGGGCTGGAGCGCGGCATTCCGCTCAGCAAAGCGGCGGAAAGGCTGCTCACCGAGAAAGGGGTGATTGACCCAAATGATCCGGTGGTTGCCGGGCTACGGCAGGCGCAAACCTTGCACACGAGCGCAATTGCAACGCCCTATATTGAAGATTTACAGGTTATCGATCAGTTTACTTCGGCCCGAGAAAAACTCGATCAGGGTAAGCTGACGACGGCGCAGGTCGCGGCAGAATTCCGCCAGCAGGTGGAGAGGATTGTGCGACGGTTGAACCGGTAATGCCTGATGGCGCGCAGCTTATCAGGCCTACGGCAGCATCATCGTGGGCCGGGTATTGCCTGATGGCGCGCAGCTTTAAGGCCTACGGGTAGCATCATTGTAGGCCGGGTAAGCGCAGCGCCACCCGGCAGAAGGCGGCTCAGAACATCAGCCAGCCCACCATCGGTGCCACCAGCACCATCACCACGCCGGAGAGCATCATCACAAGGCTGGCAACAACGCCCTCCTGCGGGCCAAGCTCGTAGGAGCGCGCGGTGCCAGCACCGTGCGACGCCGCACCAAAGCCCGCGCCCTTCGCCATCCCTTCGCGTATCGCCAGACGTAAAAACAGCACGTCGCCAATCGCCATACCAAACACACCGGTCACCACTACAAACAGCGCCACCAGCTCCGGCTGTCCACCGAGCGATTTCGCCGCCGCCAGCGCAAACGGCGTGGTGATAGAGCGCACCGCCAGGCTACGTTGGATCTCATCGGGCAGCGTGAACAACCGCGCCAGCCAGACCGAACTGGTCACCGCCACCACCGTTGCCGTGACGACTCCGGCAGAAAGCGACATCCAGTGGCGCTTAATGATCGCCAGATTGTCATACACCGGAACGGCAAAGGCGATTGTCGCGGGACCCAGCAGCCACAGCAGCCAGTGGGCTTCTCCCATGTAGTTTTGGTAGGATATGTGGCCAAATACCAGCAGCAATACCAGCAGCACCGGGGTCAGAACCAGCGGCATCAGCGGCAGCTTACGAAAGCGTCGATACAGACGTTTATTGGCGAAGTAGAGCACCAGCGTAATCCCCAGGCACGCGATGCTCAGCTGAAAGTTAGTCATGGCGCATCCGTTTCATCTCAAAGCGATACACCCGGTCAACCACCCAGGCCGTCGCACCCAGCACCATCATCGTGCTCAAGGCAATCACCAGGAAAATCCGCCAGCCATCAATCATCAGCAATTGCGCATAGTTCACCACCGCCACCACCGCCGGAACAAAGAACAGCAGCATTTCGGCCAGCAGCCAGCGTGACCCCGCGCGAACCCATTTTAGCGGCACGATGTGACAGACAATCAGCGCCAGCAGCAGCACCATACCGACCAGATTGGCAGGCAGCGGCAGGTTCAACCAGCTCACTAAATATTCAGCAAAAACAAACAGTCCTGCATACAGCAATACCTGTACCGGCACCTGCAGACGGTTTAAAACGGAGGGCACGACGCGCCCTAAGGCCTCAGCCATGGAGGGATGTCCAGAAAAAATCACAGACGCACAGTATAGTGACGCCACGATGATGACAGAAATGAATTAAACTCATCGGTAGCATAGTTTAGAGGCATAATCATGGACATAAGAACGCTGCGCTACTTTGTGGAAGTGGTTCGTCAGCAGAGCTTTACCCGCGCGGCGGAGAAGCTTTTCGTGACGCAACCGACCATCAGTAAGATGCTCAAAAATCTGGAAGATGAGCTGAATTGCACCTTACTTATCCGCAACGGTCGTAAGCTGTTGATGACCGATACCGGACAAGTGGTGTTTGAGCGCGGGCTGGCGATTCTTGATCAATTTCGGCAGCTGGAAGCCGAGATTAGCGATATCAATCATCTCAATAAAGGCGTGCTGCGGCTAGGGATCCCGCCAATGGTTGGCATGTTGATGGCCGGGCCGATTAGCCTGTTTCGCCAGCGCTATCCCGGCGTTGAACTCAAAATATCTGAATTTGGCGGCCTGACCGTTCAGCAGGCGGTGATGAACGGCGAGCTGGATTTAGCCATGACCGCGCTGCCGGTGGAAGAAGAGGAAGCGCTCACCACCCGGCTGCTGTTTAGCCATCCGCTGTGCGTTCTGGTGCCACGTTCCGGGGAGTGGCTTGAGCAAACCTCGGTATCACCGCAGCAGCTCGCTGCCCATCCCCTGCTGATTTATAACGAAGATTTTGCGCTGAGCCGCCAGTTGATGCAGCTGTTTGCGCGTCACGATGTCAAACCACGGATTGCCGTGCGTAGCGGGCAGTGGGATTTTCTCGCGGCGATGGTGCAGGCGGGCGTTGGTGTGGCCATTTTGCCAGAGCCGATTTGCCGCCGTCTGGATGCAAAAACGCTGTGCTGGCTGCCGCTGGAAAGCGAGCTACGCTGGCAGTTGGGAATGATTTGGCGGGAAGGGGTGTATTTGTCGCACAGCGCCCAGGCGTGGCTGAAGTGCTGTGAAGGGTTTACGTTGCCGGAGTAGTGCCGAACTGCCCCGGGGTCGGCGCAAACGCCTCGCCCGGGCTACAGGGTTGTAGCCCGGCCAAGCGCAGCGCCGCCGGGAATTACTCGGCACTAGGCATCTTCAATCAACAGCGCTTCCAGCAGGTCGAGGTCATGCAGCAGCTTCTGCAAGGTCTCGTTACTGATTTGCCGGGTTGCGCGCAGGTGATACAGTTCGCCGCGTTCAGAGCGCAGCGCTGCCAGACGGAAGCGGCGTTCCAGCTGCTCCTCAAGCATCGAGGTTTCGACGTCATTTCGCCCATCGGCGCGACGACGCAGGTTACCGATAACGCGCGAACTGACCTCGGTCAGCAATTGGTTATCAATATTCTCTTCGGTGTCGGCCGCCAGACGCTCTTCCATTTTCTGAATAGCAACAATCGCCACGTCCGCCGTTGCCGCCCGCGCTAAACGTTCTTCTTTGCGCTGCTGAACGTTGTCGGTGGATTCGATATGGCGCAGCAAAATCGGCAGCGCAATCACGCCAACAAACAGCGAGAACAGAATCACGCCCGCGGCCAGGAACACCAGCTCATAACGCGCAGGGAAAACGTCACCGGACGGCAGCAACAGCGGGATAGACAGCACACCCGCCAGCGTAATGGCCCCACGTACCCCGGCAACCGTCGAGATAAGCAGTTCACGCGTGGTCCACGAACCAAACTCCATCGGTTTCTTTTTCAGGAAACGCTGACTTAATTTGCTCATCGTCCACAGCCAGCCAAAACGTACCACCATCAGCGCGGCATAAATCAGGATGATATCGGTAAACAGCATCCAGGTTTCAACATTCGGGTCGGCCTCAGCGGCCACCAGCGAGCTTTGCAGGATGTCCGGCAGTTGCAGACCTAACAGCAGGAAGACCATGCCGTTAAACACGAATTCCAGCATCGCCCAGGTGCTGTTCGCACGCAGACGCATGGCCAGCGGCGCGGTGCGCATCACGCCGGAACGGGTGATGGTCATCCCCGCCGCCACCGCCGCCAGGATACCGGAAACGCCGATATGTTCAGCGATCAGGTAGGAAGCAAACGGCAGCAGGAACAGCAGTACAATCTGGGTGGCCGGTTCATCACCGCCCCAGCGGCTCAAAAAGCGCATGGAACGACCGTACAGCCAGCTGACCACAAAGCCCGCCAGAATGCCGCCAATCGCCACCTTGAGGAACTCAACCGTGGCGCCGCCAACGGTAAAGATCATCGTACCCATCGCCACCGCGACGGCAAACTTCAACGACACCAGGCCGGAGGCGTCGTTCATCAGCGCCTCACCCTGCAAAATGCCCATGATCTTTTTCGGAATGCGCCCTTCACCGACAATACCGGAGAGCGCAACCGCATCGGTTGGCGAGAGCACAGCCGCCAGCGCGAACGCCGGAATCAGCGGAATGCCCGGAACAATCCAGTAAATCAGGAAGCCAATCCCGACGACCGTCACCAGCACGAGCGCCAGCGCTAGCCCGAGGATCTCCCTGCCGTGCTCAATAAACTCGCGCGTGGGCGTCTTCCAGCCATCCGCAAACAGCAGCGGCGGGATGAACAGTACGAGGAACAGTTCGGGGTCGAATTCAACATGCAAACCGAATGTCGGCCATGCCAGCATGGCACCGATGGCAATTTGCATTAAAGGAAGTGGGATCTGGAAGGGCAGTACGCGTGTCACCACCCCGGAGAGCGAAACCACAAGGGTCATAATAAGTATGGTAAAGAATATTTCCATGCGTTCCCTGTTTGCTGCGTTGTCACAATTATTCAAAACATGAAGCGTCGTGCTTCTTATTATACGGTCTCCAGAGTAACGCAAAAGCAAACAAGAAGTGGCTGAAAATAGAAAAAAAGTGTTGGTACGTACTGCTTCAGGATGACAAACAAAAAACCCGCCAGTTGGCGGGTTCTCTGTACAACGATGGTCGATTAAATCGCCCAACCACCGGCATAGAATACAACCAGTGCCACCGCAATAATCACGGTGCCGATGTTCAGTTTGCGCCATTCACCGGAAACCACGCGACCGATAACCAGCGTCGCGAAGCCAATCATGATGCCGGTAACGATGTTACAGGTCAGCACAATCATCACCGCCGTGATCAGGCCAGACATGGCATCAACGAAGTCATTGAAGTCGATGCGCGCCACGTTGCTCAGCATCAGCAGGCCGACGTACATCAGCGCAGGAGCGGTCGCGTAGCCTGGAACCAGGTAAGACAGCGGAGAGAGGAACAGGATCAGCAGGAACAAGACGCCAACGGTCACTGCGGTTAAACCGGTTTTGCCGCCAGCCGCCGTGCCCGCTGCGGATTCAATGTACACCGCCGCTGGAGCCGCACCGACAACTGCGGAAAACACGCTGCTCAGGGAGTCAGTGGTCAGCGCTTTGCCGCCGTTGATGATCTGGCCGTCTTTATCCAGCAGATTTGCCTGACCGGCCACCGCACGGATAGTACCGGTGGCATCAAATACCGCCGTCATTACCAGCGCCAGCACGCTTGGCAGCACGATAGGGTTCAGGGCGCCCATGATATCCAGGCTACCGATCAGCGAGTTGCCGTTGTCATCGCTCAGGGATGGCATAGCGAAGATGCCAGAGAAGTGCACGTTGGGATCGAAAATCAGGCCAACAATGGAAACACCGATGATGGTCAGCAGGATCCCGCCCGGCACCTTCAGTTTTTCCAGTCCGATAATGATCGCCAGGCCAATCAGCGTCATGATAACCGGGAAGCTATCGAATTTGCCCAGCGCAACCGGCAGACCTTCAATCGGGTTTTTAACAACCATCCCCACGCCGTTTGCGGCAATGAGCAGCAGGAACAGACCGATACCGATACCGGTGCCGTGCGCAATGCCCTGCGGCAGATTGCGCAAAATCCAGCTACGGATCCCAGAAGCAGAAATAATGGTAAACAGCACACCCATCAGGAAGACCGCACCCAGAGCAACCGGGATGCTAATCTGCTGACCCAGCACCAGGCTAAAGGCGGTGAAGGCAGTCAGTGAAATGGCGCAGCCGATGGCTAAAGGCAGGTTTGCCCACAGCCCCATAACGATCGAACCCACGCCAGCGACCAGACAGGTCGCCACAAAGACCGCGGCTGGCGGGAAGCCCGCTTTACCCAGCATACCCGGAACCACAATGACCGAGTACACCATCGCCAGGAAGGTCGTAAGACCGGCAACAATCTCCTGACGAACGGAGCTACCACGTGCAGAAATTTTAAACCAGGCGTCTAACGAACCGCCGGTACGCGCTGAAGGCGTAGACATAGAAAACATCCCCTGAGAGTTTTTATCATTCGTTCGTCTGCGTGGTGGAACATCCACTGCCAGTTAAGCGTCATCTCCTTGTGCTACATTGCGGCAATAGGGGAGCCACAAAAAGCAAACGATTAACTCCGCGCAGACAAAACGATAATCGGAATTCCTCATTTGTGCGTTTGCGCAATGAGGTGAGCCTGTGGTTTTCGACGTAAGATGCGTCCGAAAATTCGAGGCAAACGATTATCTGGCTTTTATACCCTCTTTTTCAACAGAAGTTTGCCGTGCTTTATCAAAATTAACGATTGCCGATGAAGAATTCACCAACCCATGCGCAAACGTTATCGTTAATGCGCAATATGGCAACATTTCTGTGGCATAAATGTCGCAAGTTATTCGTCCTCTAACAGACGCGCGCCGGTACCCTCTTCACCTAATTTATCGCCCGGGTTACGCAACGGGCAGTCGCGCAATGACATACAGCCGCAACCGATGCAGCCGTTCAGCTGGTCGCGCAGCGCTTCCATGGCGTGGATACGTTTATCGAGTTCTTCGCGCCATTGGGTCGTAAAATGCTTCCAGTCTTTTGGCCCCAGCGTGTGGTTTTCCGGCAGAACGCGCAGCGATTCCCCGATGGTGCTGAGCGGGATCCCTAACCGCTGGGCAATTTTGATAATCGCCACGTAACGCAAGACATCACGCTTATAGCGCCGCTGATTGCCGCTGTTTCTCGTGCTACGAATCAACCCTTTGCTTTCATAAAAATGCAGCGCCGAGACCGCAACGCCAGTTCGTTTCGCTACTTCACCCGGCGAAAGCAGCGTTTTTATTCTCGTCGATTTTTTTTCCATAATCCGCTTTACCTCAAGTTAACTTGAGGAATTATACTCGCCCACAGAACAGAAATCGACGCGAAAATAGACAACGGGGAGAGCCTTATGTCCCATCGGGAAATTATTCAGACGCTTATTGAATGGATAGATGAACATATCGAGCAACCGCTTAATATCGATATCGTGGCCAAAAAATCCGGCTATTCGAAGTGGTATCTGCAACGGATGTTCCGCACCGTGATGCATCAAACGCTGGGCGATTACATTCGTCAGCGGCGCTTGCTGCTTGCGGCGGAAGCGCTACGCACCACCCAGCGCCCCATCTTTGATATCGCGATGGATCTGGGTTACGTCTCGCAACAGACGTTCTCCCGCGTGTTCCGCCGCGAGTTCGACCGCACGCCAACGGCGTATCGTCACCAGATTTCCGCTTAACTCTACTTTTTGCTGTCGTTGCCCATGGCGCGACAGCATCCTTCCCACCGTTTTACGCAGTGAATAAGCTGACAAAAATCCTGCGCCTGCCTCTGGTGAATAAAACATCAAACGTGATATAGTTCACAAAATAGAATGAAACAGAAACAGTGTTTCATCTCATTTTGATGCCTTCAGATAGCCAGAGCGCCTCGTGCCTCAGTAAACATCGCGCTGTCAGGGCAATGTCTTGTTTATCTCTGAGGATAAGGTTTCATGGTTTCTATTACCGCAGGCGTCGCGCTGCTCCGTTGGCCGTTAACCAGCGCAGTACTGATGTTCATTGCCAGTACCCTGAAAATTCAACTTCGTAAATCAGACTACGCCGGGCTGGCGGTGATAAGCGGGATGCTGGGCGTCGCCGCTGCCTGCTGGTTCGCGACGGGCCTGTTGGGGATTACGATGGTGGATATTGCGACCATCTTTAATAACATTAAAGATGTGATGGTTGAAGTGATGAGCCATGCGCCGCCTGAATGGCCGGTGCCGATGTATTGAGTGCTGATGAGACTGCTGAAACCCTGGTTCATCAGGGTTTATGCCAGTATTCGTTGGTCACAACCAGATAATCCTTTCCCATACTTAGATAAATAAGGCAATAGATTAAATTGTCATGTCTGTAAATTTTACTGGCCATAAGTAGCTCCGTATCACCATCTTAGTAGCCATCAACTCACATCCAAGGACACTGGTTTATAGTAATACTGTTTTTAGTCAATTATATCTTATAAACCATAAATTTCTTACCATTCATAATTTTTCTGTAGTTGTATTTTTGAAGTAAACATTAATAATATAAAACAACATATTTTCAACATCCACTACCGGCATTAAACCCACTAATAAGTTAACAACTCACCTCATCCATTTCTTTTTCGTTAAATGGCATAACTTATCCTTTTTATCATATTCATATATGTATGACACACCCCCTCCCCCCATAAAATTACCATCATCTAACTGCGGGCTCTCATATATAGCAACATTTAATACATGACCTTCATCAACTATATTTATTTTATATTTTTCAATTCTTTTCCCGTCAGGAAAAGCACTCATTACACAAAACAAAGCAGAAGAGTCAAGGTTACTCAAGAAAATTTTCCCATCCCCCATAACTCCAGACAATGATTCATTTGAAAGTAATAACAACAACATCAGATAGCAATTTTTACTCATACACCTTCCTTCAATTAATTGTTGAAACTCCGTTACCATTGGCTTTTGGGTTATATTTAAGATAAGTTCCATCAGGTGTACCTAAATAACTTACATACTCTCTTTTCCCCATCCCATTCATATAAGAATTTGTTAAATCACGAGGTGAAAAGTGCAAGCTATCGTAAGAATCATTCTCTTTGGTTGTAATGTTACCGTCCAGATCTGAATAAAATCCATGAGTATGATAATCTCCTACTTTTTTGGTTCCTTCCGGGCATTTCATATTACGTAAATCAATGCTATCGTGTTCATCTGCTCTTTTAGCTTGCAACGAGAAATACTCACCTTTTTTCTTACATATTACCCCACCATATTCTTTATTTTCACTTATGGATTGGGCATTGCACATCGCTAATGCATATCGCCCTACATCATCTATATTTTTCGATTTGAAATCATATAGACCAAGAGGATCTATATTAGTAACTGGATTTAATGGATACTGGTATGGATTCCATCCTCCCGCCAGCCCTATCGGATCCTGCGTGATATACCTTCCCGTCAGCGGCTCATAATACCGGTGCCGGTTGTAGTGCAGCCCCGATTCCTCATCATACTGCTGGCCCGGCAGGCGAATATTCTGCGTGATGTTATGCGGGTTATTCTCACTGAGCTGATAACCCCACTCATTGTACTCCGCCTGCCAGACGACGTTTCCTTCGCTGTCCACCAGTGCCAGCGGCAGGCCCCGGTGGTCGTAGTGGTACAGGTGGATTTGTCGCGGCGGTTCATATACCGGCTCCAGCTGTGCCGCCATTCTTTCCACCGTCAGGCCGCAGCCTGCCAGCCAGCGGCGGTTTTCCTCACTGACGGCATTGACCCGCAACTCTGCTTCAAGTTTGTCCAGCATCTGTATCAGCACCGGCGGCATCATTAGCGGCTGTCCGTTCTCGCTGCCTTCCTGCTGGAGCTTCTCTGCCAGGCTGCGACGCTGGCTTTTCTCAAGCTCTGCGGTGGCGGTTTCGATGCGCAGGAGCGGGGTGAAGCTGCCCGGGGTGTACAGCGTCTGGATGCGGGTCTGCTGCGTCTGCTCCGTCACCAGCCGGTCGCCGTCCCAGCCGTACCAGGTGACGTACGGTTTACGGGAGAAGGCCATCTGGTCGTGGTCAGGGTGGTCGCGTTCCAGTTTCCACACCTGCTTGCCGATGCGGCGGCCCAGCGGGTCATAGAGGTAGCGGGCTTCCGCCTGCACGGTGTTGTACTGCGTGCGGGTGTAGTGAGTTAAGCGGTGCTGATTGTCGTAGTCGTAGCGATGGGTGCGCTCATCGTCCATCCGCGCCGCGTAGTCGGGGATGCGGTCGGTTTTCTCTGTAATCCTGCCGTGGAGGTCATAACGGTAGAGGTAATGTGCATCTTCGGTGATGCGGTTATTTTTCCATTCGGTAAACGGGCTGTCCGGGTACAGCTCCGGGTCCGGTAATCTGTTGCCCGTCGGGTCGGTGGCATACGGGATAGTGATATCCAGACTGGCGGCGAGAGTGCGCACGCTGGTCAGGCGTCCGCTGTCGCTGTAGCGGTAGTGCCGGGTCTGCAGCGGGCTGTGAATCTGTATCAGCTGTCCGGCATCGTTATAGCCGTAGTCACGGTTCAGCGTTTCGTGGTTCAGGTGTTGATGCTCTAGCTGACCGCCTGCGGTGTAAGCGCTGGTTTGCTCGTAAGCTCCGAAGCGGCGCTGCGTTTCCCGGTGCAGACGGTCGCGGGTCAGCTCGATAAGCGGGGTATCGCCGAGCTTCATCCCCGCGAGATAGCCGCTGCCGTAGATCAGCCACTCGACAGGCGGCAGGTTGTCCGGTTTAAACCGGTCAGGCAGCCCTTTCTCGCTGTAGGCCTGCCGGGTTTCGTGCTGCCACAGCAGTTCGTCTGTCTGCGGATGGCGCACCGTCTGGCGCTCGCCGGTGAGCCGGCCTTTGTGGTCGTAGCCGTAGTGTACGGCAACGCGGTGGCCTTCGCTGAGGTGGCTGATATCGGTCAGCCAGCCACGCTCGTCGTACTGCCACTGTTCTGCGGGCTCACCGTTGACGCTGCGGTGGGTCAGGCGGCCGGCTTCATCGTAGTGCCAGCCGGTGATGAGGTTTTCATCGCGGCTCTGCGTGAGTTTTCCGGTCAGGTCATACTGATAGCGCTCGCATCTGCCGTCAAAGCCGGTCTGCTCTGTCAGGCGGTCCATGACGTCATAACTGAACGTTGTGGTGGCGGCGTTTTCGTTGGTGAGCGTGGTTAAGCGGCTTGCGGCGTCATAGGCCATTTTCCGCGCCAGGCCGCCCTGGGTGGTGCTGATGATGTTGCCCCGGCTGTCGTAGTGGGTTTCTGTCCGGTTACCGTCCGGGCCGGTCACGGTGGTCAGGTCACCGGCGGCGTTGTAGTCGTAGCGGGTTTCATGACCGTCATTATCTTTCCGGGAAACCAGAAAACCACGGCGGTTATAGGTCTGGTAAACGCTCAGTCCTTCCTCGCGGTGCATCGCCGTCATCTGACCGAAGCGGTCATACTCGTAGCGCGTCTGGTATCCCGAGCAGTCGGTAAAGGCCAGCAGCAGCCCGTCGTCCCGCCAGCGCATCTTCTTGCGGCTGCCGGTCGCATCCTGTACCGAGGAAGGCAGTTCACTGCTCACGTCGTCATAACTGTACGTCGTGACTTCACCGCTGCGCGAGGTCTCCTTCACCAGCCGGCCCATTTCGTCATAGTCACGGCTGCTGTGCTGGCCGTCCGGGTACGTCGTGGCGGTCAGCTGGCTCTGGCGGTTATAGCCGTAGCGTGTTTTCCGGCCGTCCGGCCACATCACCTCCGTGACGATACCCGTGGTGACCGTCCGGCTGTATTCCGTGCGCCGTCCGGCGGCATCGGTCTGTGCCTTTAACCTGCCATAACCGTCGAACTCACTGTGAGTCACGCTGCCGTCGGCGAATTCTTTTTTCACCACCCGCTTCAGGCCGCCTTCGCCTTCGGTGTGTAAGACCTCGCGGCGGTTCAGACTGTCGGTGATAGTGACGGTGTTTTTACCATAGGCGTAGGTGTAGCTCAGGCCGTCGGGGTGATGCTGGGCGATAACCCGGTCATCGGTGTCATATTCGTAAGAAACCGAAGGACGCCCCGCGTACTGCTGGGCCACCATTCTGCCGGTGTGTTGCGGGTCATAAGAGAAGCGGCGCACCTGCACATCGCCACGGTCATAGACCGCCAGCAGTTCACCGCGCGGGGAGTAGGCGTAGCGTACCAGCGGGGCGGCGGGAAGGTCGTCAGGAAACAGCGGGTCATGCGTCAGCCACACCTGGGACAGGCGTATACCGCAGTCCTGACCGTATCCGGCGGCGGGCAGGGTTTGCGGGTATGGCACTTCAGCCGCTTCCGCGCACTGTGCCTGGGTGGTCAGCACCAGCTGAAACCGCCGCCCGTTGCCATCGGTGACGCCGGTGATGTGGCCGGCCAGCTCACCCTCTACCGCGCGGTGATAGCGCAGGGTACGACCGAAACGGTCCGCCAGCCCGGTCAGTACCCTGTACGGCGGCAGCGGCGCGGGAAGCACCTCATCCACGCCCGGCACCCGCTCTGCCCAGCCGAGTATCCACCAGGGTCCCTGAAAGCTGTTCGTTGCCAGATAAATATTCGGGCTTAAGCGGATATCTTCCGGCAGCGTCTGCCAGAGTGCATGCAGCGGATGACTGTCATGCAGGGCAGCAATCCCGCCCCGCGCCAGCCAGAAGGACTCGCTGCGGCTGTACGAGCACTCGCCCGGAAAGAGCGGTTCAAAGTGAATACTTCGCCCGCCGTTGTCGTTCAGAATCAGCGCTGCATCGCGCAGCTGTAAGCGCATGTCGGCGGGCATTTTCCAGCCGGGGCCGAACAGCCCCACCGGTGCCGGTGTTTTCGTCTGGTAGCTGTTATATGAGCGGGTGAGGATAAACGGCAGCGGGCCGGACAGCGCGATATCGGTCTCGCCGGGCTGCACCTTCGCCCCCAGCAGCGGGTTGACCGGGTTGCCGGAGGTCACCCCGCCGGGACACACCGAACAGGCGACGCCGGAGGGCGCACCAATCATCACACCCAGCGAGCCCTGCACTATCGGGCCACCGTATTTTGTCATGTCCCCCTGACGGGCCGCCGGTTTTCCACTCATCGCTCAAATCCTTTTGCTGTTCATCCATATGCACCAGAGAGTGCAAAAGTATTAGAAGCAATAACGATTCGGGAAGATGTGATGAGTGCTTTATTTTTATGCCAGAGGAAGTAAAAAACTCTTAATTTTCAGTTTATTAATAAAATTCAGTGATGAGCCACAATCTTAGATATCGCCCAGTAATGATTCCATGAGAGGCAAGGAATCATGCCGGTAAAATAGAGTACGTCTGTCAGGAACGAGATAAAAAGCTAAATAAATATTTATTTCATGCAAAAGGTCTTAAGCAGACCAGCCAAACTCAGGGCAGTATTTTAATCCCCATCGACTAAAATAAATGGATGCGTCCTGCCGAGTGCCGCACCATGAACGCCACCTTCTTTTGTCGTCTCCTCATCCCCTGCCTTAGCGCCCTTATGCTGATTCACCCGACCTATGCCGCTTCTACGAAGGATGCGTCATCTGAAGCGCTGGAGGTCAATATCGAAACTATTATGCAGCCGTGGACAGGCGATCTTCCCGGACAGCTCGACCGGCGGGTGATTCGGGTGTTAACCACCTACAGCAAGACCTTTTTTTTCATCACTAAAGGCCAGCAGCGCGGGGCAACTCACGATATTTTCGCCGCCTTTGAGCACAGTCTGAATGCACAACTGGCGAAAGATAAGAAGCTTAAGCAGCGCCATCTTAAGGTACGGATAATCTTCGTGCCGGTAACGCGAGATACGCTTTTTACCGCTCTCAATGAAGGTAAAGGAGATATCGCCGCCGCCAACCTCACCATCACCCCTTCACGTCAGCAAGAAGTCGCCTTCACCCAACCGCTCTACTCCGGGATCAAAGAACTGCTGATCTCAGGCCCTGCGTCTGTGCAAATAAAGAGTCTGGACGATCTCTCCGGCAAGACGGTATTTGTGCGTCTCTCATCAAGCTATTACGAAAGCCTGGCTGCCCTGAATGCGCGGTTCACCGAAGAAAAGCGCCCTCTTATCATCATCAAACCGGCTCCTGAAGCGCTGGAGGATGAAGATCTGCTGGAGATGCTTAACGCGGGGCTGATTCAACTGACCGTGGTCGACCGCCACAAAGCGATATTCTGGAAACAGATTTTCCCCAAAATTGAGGTACACGAAAAGATAGTGCTACGCGATGGCGGCAGTATCGCCTGGGCCGTGCGTAAAAATAATCCTAAGCTCCTGGCGGAACTTAATGATTTCGTGAAGGATCACCGTCAGGGCAGTACGCTGGGGAATACGCTTTTGCTGCGTTATCTGAAGAGCGCGGACTACGTTAAGAATGCCGCCGCTGAGAGGGAGCGCCGCAAGTTTCTTAAGATGGTGGAAGTATTCAGAAAATATGGCGACCGTTATGATGTTGACTGGCTCCTGATGGCCGCGCAGGGATATCAGGAATCGCGGCTCGATCAGTCGGTGCGTAGCCACGTCGGGGCGATTGGCGTGATGCAGGTGATGCCAAAAACCGGCAAAGAGTTGCAGGTGGGCGATATCAAGCTGCTGGATCCCAACATTCATGCCGGTGTGAAATATATGCGCTGGATGATCGATCGTTACTATGCCGACGAACCCATGACGCAGCTGGATAAGGCGCTGTTTTCCTTCGCATCCTATAACGCCGGGCCAGCACGTATTGCCCGGCTGCGGGTGGAAACGAAAAAACGCGGTTTTGATCCCGATATCTGGTTTGGTAACGTCGAAAATCTTGCTGCCGAGAAGATTGGCGCTGAGACGGTGACCTACGTCAGCAATATCTATAAATACTACATCGCTTATCGGCTGATTCTCGATGAGATGAACCGCAAACGGGTGGCAACCGGGAAACCACCGATTCTGCCGGTTCTCAATGACACATCAGTAACTAACTGAACGCGCGAACGCCGCGACTACATTACCTCTCGGAGCTAAGCCGCTGCGTGGTTTTGCCTGATGGCGCTTCGCTTATCATGCCTACAAATACAGGGTCAGAGCGTTGGCTTAAACGGTCGGCTCTAAAAAGCAAAAACCCTGCCGAAGCAGGGTTTTGATATTCTGAGTTCGCGAAAGCGCGAGTCTTAGAATGGGATATCGTCGTCGAAGTCCATTGGTGGTTCGTTGGACTGCGCTGGTGCAGACTGAGGCTGCTGCTGCGGACGAGACTGCGCGCCGCCGCTGAACTGATTGCCGCCCTGTGGCTGCTGAGGCTGACCCCAACCGCCCTGCTGCTGGCCGCCAGCATTACCGCCTGCTGGTGCGCCGCCGCCCTGACGGCCGCCGAGCATCTGCATGGTGCCGCCCACGTTCACGACCACTTCAGTGGTGTACTTTTCAGCACCGGACTGATCGGTCCATTTACGGGTACGCAGCTGGCCTTCGATATAAACCTGAGAGCCTTTACGCAGGTATTCGCCCGCAACTTCCGCCAGCTTGCCAAACAGCACGACGCGGTGCCATTCGGTCTGCTCTTTCATTTCACCGGTCGCTTTATCGCGCCAGGATTCGGAAGTAGCCAGCGTAATGTTGGCAACTGCGCCACCATTCGGCATATAGCGCACTTCCGGGTCCTGGCCCAGGTTACCGACGAGAATCACCTTGTTTACGCCTCTGCTGGCCATGTTTGTCTCTCCTGAATATGTGTCTTGATTAAGTGTAAACGCGCCAGTGTATCATTTCCAGACGCTATTTTGGTAGCTGCGAGGCAGATTCCACTAAACATCTTATTGCGCTGCAATTTTCATCAGTTACTCCATTGGCCATTCCAATACTGTATATTCATTCAGGTTAAGTTGTGTCATAATTAGCCGTTTCTGCCGTTTGTCCTTCAAACAAACCAGGCAATCCGTGTATCTTCTACCGGGAAAGGTGAATGGATAAGATCGAAGTTCGGGGCGCCCGCACCCATAATCTCAAAAACATCAACCTCGTCATCCCTCGCGACAAACTGATTGTCGTGACCGGGCTGTCTGGGTCTGGTAAATCCTCATTGGCTTTCGACACCCTCTACGCCGAGGGACAGCGCCGCTATGTAGAATCGCTTTCTGCCTATGCGCGTCAGTTCCTGTCGTTGATGGAAAAGCCGGACGTCGATCATATTGAAGGGCTGTCGCCAGCGATTTCTATCGAGCAGAAATCGACCTCGCACAACCCACGCTCTACCGTCGGCACCATCACCGAAATTCACGACTATCTGCGTCTGCTGTACGCTCGCGTCGGCGAACCGCGCTGCCCGGACCACGACGTGCCGCTGGCGGCGCAAACCGTCAGCCAGATGGTCGATAACGTGCTGTCACAGCCTGAAGGCAAACGCCTGATGCTGCTGGCGCCTATCATTAAAGAACGCAAAGGCGAGCACACCAAAACGCTGGAAAACCTGGCAAGCCAGGGCTATATCCGCGCGCGTATTGACGGCGAAGTGTGTGACCTGTCCGATCCGCCAAAGCTCGAACTGCAAAAGAAACACACCATTGAAGTGGTGATTGACCGCTTTAAAGTTCGTGACGATTTGACGCAGCGTCTGGCTGAGTCCTTTGAAACCGCGCTGGATCTCTCCGGCGGTACGGCGGTGGTCTCCGATATGGATGACCCGAACGCGGAAGAGCTGCTGTTCTCCGCCAACTTCGCCTGCCCGATTTGCGGCTACAGCATGCGCGAGCTGGAACCGCGCCTGTTCTCGTTCAACAACCCGGCTGGCGCCTGCCCGACCTGTGATGGTCTGGGCGTGCAGCAATATTTCGATCCTGACCGCGTTATCCAGAACCCTGAGCTATCGCTTGCCGGTGGCGCAATTCGCGGCTGGGATCGCCGCAATTTCTACTACTTCCAGATGCTGAAATCGCTGGCAGAGCACTACAAGTTCGATGTAGAAGCGCCATGGGAAAGCCTGAGCGCCACCGCGCAGAAAGCAATTCTTAGCGGGTCTGGCAAAGAGTCGATTGAATTTAAGTACATCAACGACCGTGGCGACACCTCCGTGCGTCGCCATCCGTTTGAAGGCGTGCTGCACAATATGGAGCGCCGTTATAAAGAGACGGAATCCAGCGCAGTACGTGAAGAACTGGCGAAATTTATCAGCAACCGCTCCTGCACCAGCTGCGACGGCACCCGTCTGCGCCGCGAAGCGCGCCACGTGTACGTTGAGAATACGCCGCTGCCCACCATCTCGGATATGAGCATTGGTCATGCGCTGGATTTCTTCACCAACATGAAGCTATCCGGTCAGCGAGCAAAAATTGCTGAGAAAGTGCTAAAAGAGATTGGCGATCGCCTGAAGTTCCTGGTCAACGTGGGCCTGAACTACCTGACCCTGTCGCGTTCAGCGGAAACGTTGTCCGGCGGCGAGGCCCAGCGTATCCGTCTGGCGAGCCAGATTGGCGCGGGGTTGGTTGGCGTGATGTACGTGCTGGACGAACCGTCAATCGGCCTGCACCAGCGCGATAACGAACGTCTGCTGGGAACGCTTATCCACCTGCGTAATCTTGGCAACACGGTGATTGTGGTTGAGCATGATGAAGATGCCATTCGCGCCGCCGACCACGTTATCGACATTGGCCCAGGCGCGGGTGTGCATGGCGGTCAGGTTGTCGCGGAAGGGACGCTTGACGACATTATGGCGGTGCCGGAGTCGTTAACCGGGCAGTTCATGAGCGGTAAACGTAAAATTGAAGTGCCAAAAAATCGTGTGCCGGCAGACCCGGAAAAAGTGCTCAAACTGACGGGCGCATCGGGTAACAACTTAAAAGACGTGACCCTGACGCTGCCGGTTGGCCTGTTTACCTGCATCACCGGTGTGTCCGGTTCGGGTAAATCGACCCTGATCAATGACACGCTGTTCCCGATTGCCCAGACTCAGCTCAATGGTGCCACCATCGCCGAACCCGCGCCGTATCGTGACGTGCAGGGGCTTGAGCATTTCGATAAGGTTATCGACATCGACCAGAGCCCGATTGGCCGTACGCCGCGCTCTAACCCGGCAACCTACACCGGCGTCTTCACGCCAGTGCGTGAGCTATTTGCCGGTGTACCGGAGTCACGTACCCGTGGTTATACGCCGGGGCGCTTTAGCTTTAACGTGCGCGGTGGACGCTGCGAAGCCTGCCAGGGCGATGGCGTCATCAAAGTCGAAATGCACTTCCTGCCGGATATCTACGTGCCGTGCGATCAGTGCAAAGGCAAACGCTATAACCGCGAAACGCTGGAGATTAAGTACAAAGGCAAGACCATCCACGAAGTACTGGATATGACCATTGAAGAAGCGCGTGAGTTCTTTGATGCCGTTCCGGCGCTGGCGCGTAAGCTGCAAACGCTGATGGATGTAGGCCTCACCTATATTCGTCTTGGCCAGTCGGCGACCACGCTGTCCGGCGGTGAAGCCCAGCGCGTGAAGCTGGCGCGTGAGCTGTCAAAACGCGGCACCGGCCAGACGCTGTATATTCTGGATGAGCCAACGACCGGCCTGCACTTTGCGGACATCCAACAGCTGCTGGAAGTGCTGCATCAGCTTAGGGATCAGGGCAACACCATCGTGGTGATTGAGCACAACCTCGACGTCATTAAAACGGCGGACTGGATTGTCGACCTGGGGCCTGAAGGCGGCAGCGGCGGGGGTGAAATCCTCGTTTCCGGTACGCCAGAAACGGTGGCTAACTGCGAAGCCTCGCACACCGCGCGTTTCCTGAAGCCTTTGCTGGGTTAATCACGAGTAGAGCTGCTGTCGGAGCGTTTCCGGCAGCAGATCCACCGCCAGCTGATACGACGCATCCACCAGATAATAAATTTGTGAGCCCGGCAGCGAGCCGTCCAGGTAAACGGTGCTCCAGTGCGCTTTATTGAGATGGCGGCTTGGGCGCACATCTTTATGCTGCTGGCGCAGCAGTTCTGCCAGTTCGGGGCTGGTTTTCAGCGACACCGCCGGGCGGTCTTCAACATCTTTCACCATCGCAAACAGCACGTCGGCCACTTTAATCTGTGTTGCCTTCCAGTCACTGTGTACGCTCTGTTCCGCGCCACGCTTCGCCATGCAGTACTGCAGAAGATCCGAACTGGTCATCATTTTTACTCCTTTAAGTCTCACAAACCATTTTTGTGCAAAAAAGCATCATTTCAGTGTGCAGCAAGATGCCGAAAGGATAAACCTCCCAGCAGCTTATTTTGACTAAAAAAGCATCATTTATTGGTACAAATTGTAGGCCGGATAAGCGAAGCGCCATCCGGCCATCTGCTCTATGCTGCCGGATGGCGGCGTAAACGCCTTATCCGGCCTACAACGGTTTGGCGTTAGTACTCGGAGTTAACGATCACTTCTTCGTTAAATGCACCGGCTTGCGGCAGCGGGCGATAGGTCGAGTTAGAAGCGCGCAGGACGCGGATAGCACGGGCCCCCACTTCACGCGCGGCGGTGATGTCGTTATCAGAATCACCGTAGAACACGCGGATATTTTTCTCTTTAAGCCACTGGGTTTTACTGTTCTGGCCCGGATGGTCACCGGCGAAAATGACCGGATTCATGCTGGCGCCGGGGATCAGAAAATCGTCCTGCAACGTTTTTGATACGGTTTCGGTTTTGGTCTGGCTCCGGCCGGTCACAAAGTAAATGCTATCGCCGCGCTTCACGTGCATCGCAATCAGCGAGCGGGCCACCTCTTTCGGAATACTGAAAGCATCCCAGCCGTTGTTCATTTTTTCCCAGAATTCCGGGTTTTTCAGGTAATCCTGGGAATCCGGTGAGTAGGTCTTTTGTCCGCGCCAGAAGCCGGGGCTGGAAAACAGCACGGTATCATCGATATCAAAACCGACCGCCATCGGCGGATGGCCGAGCAGACTATTTTCAATTTGGGCGACTGAAACCCAGTGGATTGGCGCTTGTTCGGCAAGTTTCGCCACATCGGTACCGGGATAGAGCGGAGACGGTGACGAAGCATGGGCCGTCACCGTAGAATTCAGTGCAAATAACAAGCAGACGGCACTGAGAGCTTGCGTGATCTTGCGCATGGTTTCCCTTAAATCGTCGAGTCGTTATTGTCATAAAGTGAGAGGCGCTTCAAATAAAAGCCCTGCGACCTTACCGTCTGGGAGGGGGGAAAGGAAGGTTTTTCTGAGAATAATCCTGGAAAAAGTAAGGTGATCACACTTTGAGGCTTTCATTGCACTCTGGCCTGGAATAATGCTCCAAGCCAGAGTGAGCACCCACTTACATTACAGCAGCGAACGCTTTTGCGACACGACGAACGTTACGAGTATTGAGTCCAGCCACGCACATACGGCCGCTCGCAATGAGGTAAACACCAAACTCATCGCGCAGACGATCCACCTGAGCGGCGCTAAGGCCGGTGTAGCTGAACATCCCACGCTGCTTAAGAAGATAGTCAAAATTACCGTTCGGCATCTCTTCTTTCAGCACCTGCACTAACGCTTCGCGCATGTTCTGGATACGTACGCGCATCCCTTCCACTTCAGCCAGCCATTGGGACTTCAGCTGCGCGTCGCCCAGTACCGTTGCCACTACCTGCGCACCGTAATTTGGCGGGCTGGAGTAGTTGCGGCGGACGGTGGCTTTAAGCTGCCCCAGCACGCGCAGCGCCGTTTCGTTGTCTTCGCAAACAACCGATAAGCCGCCAACGCGCTCGCCGTAAAGGGAGAAAATCTTGGAGAATGAGTTGCTGACCAGCGCAGGCAGACCTGCATCGGCAATGGCGCGGATCGCGTAGGCATCGTCATCCATCCCCGCGCCAAAGCCCTGATAGGCGATGTCGAGGAACGGGATCAGCTCACGCGCTTTCAGCACTTCAACCACCGCATCCCACTCTTGATGCGTCAGGTCCGCACCGGTTGGGTTATGGCAGCATGGGTGCAGCAGCACAATACTGCGTGCCGGCAGTGCGTTTAGCGCTTCCAGCAGTGCATTAAGGCGAACGCCGTTGGTTTCGCTGTCAAACCACGGATAAGTGCCGACGGTGAAGCCCGCACCTTCAAAAATGGCAATATGGTTTTCCCAGGTCGGGTCGCTGACCCATACGCCGGAGCCCGGGAAGTAGCGTTTGAGGAAATCAGCGCCAATTTTTAACGCGCCGGAGCCGCCAACCGTTTGGATAGTGGCGACGCGCTGTTGCTGGAGAACCGGGTGGTCTGCGCCAAACAGCAGCGGCGCTACGGTATGGCGATAGCTGTTAAGCCCTTCCATCGGCAGGTATAAGGACGCACCGTGCGGCTGCGCATTCAAACGTGCTTCAGCTTTTGCCACGGAGTCTAGCTGCGGGATGATACCGTCTTCGTTATAGAACAGGCCGATGCTGAGGTTTACTTTCTCGCTGCGGGGATCTTCTTTGAAGCGTTCCATTAACGAAAGAATGGGGTCGCCCGCATAGGCGTCAACTTTTTGAAACACGCGATGGTTCTCCAGGTTTACAGAAGGCAGGAAATAACACAATAAACCGGATGGGAAAGAAGATCGAGAGGTTGTTTCGCTTAGTCGCAAGATTGCCGGATGGCGGCGTAAACGCCTTATCCGGCCTACAGTACACACGCGATGCAGGCAGGATAAGCGCCAGCGCCATCCAGTACACAGCCAACACCCATGTAGGCCGGATAAGCGCCAGCGCCATCCGGCACACAGCCAACACCCAATGTAGGCCGGATAAGCGTCAGCGCCATCCGGCACACAGCCAACACCCAATGTAGGCCGGATAAGCGCAAGCGCCATCCGGCCAGAGCCAACACCCATGGAGGCCGGATAAGCGCCAGCGCCATCCGGCGCACCACGGTATTCGTAGCCTGACCGAACGCAGTGACGCCGGGGAACAGCGGCGTAAAACTAATCGATATACTTCATCGCCACCCGTGAAGTCAGGCGCGTAATAAGTTCGTAAGCACTCACTTTTGTGAGTTCTGCGATACGCTCAACCGGTAGCCCGTCACCCCATAGAATCACCGGGTCACCGGTTTTATCCGCGGCGGCAGGCCCCAAATCGACGCAGATCATGTCCATTGCCACACGACCGACAATCGGCACTTCCCGACCGTTCACCAGCACCGGCGTACCGGAAGGCGCCGCGCGCGGATAACCGTCGCCGTAGCCCATGGCCACCACGCCTAAACGGGTGTCACGTTCGCTAATCCACGTGCCGCCGTAGCCGACCGCCTCGCCCGCTTTATGCTCGCGGACGGCAATCAGGCTGGAAGTCAGCGACATCACCGGCTGCATTCCAAAATCCGGGCCCCAGGGCTTGTGCTCTAGCGGTGAGACGCCGTAGAGAATGATCCCCGGACGTGCCCAGTCAAAGTGCGACTGCGGCCACAGCAAGATCCCGCCAGAGGCTGCAATCGAACGCTGGCCCGGCTTGCCTTCGGTAAAGGTGTTGAAAATATCAAGCTGGCGTTCCGTCGCACCACTTTCGGGCTCATCGGCACGGGCAAAGTGGCTGACGATATTCACCGGCTGACGCACATTTTTGCACTGGCTCAGGCGCTGATAAAAGGCATCGGCTTCTTCCGGGCGAACGCCCAGGCGATGCATGCCGGTATCAAGCTTCATCCACACGGTGACCGGTTCGTTCAGCTGTGCCGCTTCCAGCGCTTCGAGCTGCTCAACGTTATGTACGGCGGTGTGCAGATGCTGCGCCGAGATGGTCGGCAGGTCTGTTGCATTGAAGAAGCCTTCCAGCAGCAGGATAGGCTGAGTGATCCCGCCCTCACGCAGGCGCAATGCTTCTTCAAGACGGGCCACGCCAAAAGCATCGGCGTCGGGGAGCGTTCGCGCGGTCTCAAGAAGACCGTGTCCGTAGGCGTTCGCTTTCACCACCGCAACCAGCTTACTGGCAGGCGCCAGTTCACGCAGACGTTGCAGGTTGTGTCGCAGAGCGCGGCGGTTAATGACTACAGTTGCCGCTTGCATTTGTGTTCCTTGATAAGTGTTTGCTTAATAAACCTGATTTGCTTGTTATTCGTCGTCGTACTGCGGCCCTGCGTAGTTATCGAAACGCGACCATTGACCGTTAAACGTCAGGCGCACCGTACCGATTGGGCCGTTACGCTGTTTACCGATAATAATCTCAGCAATGCCTTTTAAGTCACTGTTTTCGTGATAAACCTCATCACGATAGATGAACATGATTAAGTCGGCATCCTGCTCGATGGAGCCGGATTCACGCAGGTCGGAGTTGACCGGGCGCTTGTCCGCACGTTGTTCCAGGGAGCGGTTAAGCTGCGATAGCGCCACCACCGGCACGTGAAGCTCTTTAGCTAAGGCTTTGAGCGAGCGGGAGATTTCGGCAATTTCCAGCGTACGATTGTCGGAAAGCGACGGCACGCGCATCAGCTGGAGGTAGTCGATCATAATTAGCCCGATACCGCCGTGTTCACGGGCGATACGGCGAGCACGAGAGCGAACTTCCGTCGGCGTCAGGCCGGAGGAGTCATCAATATAGATGTTACGTTTTTCCAGCAGGATCCCCATGGTGCCGGAGATACGCGCCCAATCCTCATCGTCGAGCTGGCCGGTACGAATACGGGTCTGGTCAACGCGCGACAATGATGCCAGGGAACGCATCATAATCTGTTCTGATGGCATTTCGAGACTGAAGATCAGTACCGGTTTATCCTGCAACATCGCCGCATTTTCGACGAGGTTCATGGCAAATGTCGTTTTACCCATCGACGGACGCGCCGCCACAATAATCAAGTCCGATGGCTGAAGGCCTGCGGTTTTTTTATTGAGATCATCGTAGCCGGTGTTCACGCCGGTAACGCCGTCATGCGGCTGCTGGAAAAGCTGCTCGATACGGGCGACGGTAGCGTCGAGAACTTCGGTAATGTTTCTCGGGCCTTCGTCTTTATTGGCGCGGCTTTCAGCGATTTTAAAGACGCGAGATTCCGCCAGATCCAGCAGGTCCTC
The DNA here is from genome assembly GCF_044745165.1 of Kluyvera sp. NPDC087067. Taxonomy (NCBI): domain Bacteria; kingdom Pseudomonadati; phylum Pseudomonadota; class Gammaproteobacteria; order Enterobacterales; family Enterobacteriaceae; genus Kluyvera; species Kluyvera sp. NPDC087067. The sequence goes on from NZ_JBIUZS010000006.1 coordinate 296,289, forward strand.
GCTGGTGCGGCCCTGAGGGTCGAAACCGGCTTCGGCGATTTCGTTAGCCACCGAGATCATTTCACGGACAACGGCACGTTCGCGAACGATATCCGCATAAGCGCTAATGTTCGCCGCACTTGGCGTGTTTTTTGATAACTCTGCCAGATATGCAAAACCGCCGACGCTGTCCAGTTGCCCCTGCCGCTCAAGCGATTCCGCGAGCGTTATCAGGTCAATCGGGCTGCCGGATTCCTGCAAACGGCCCATTTCGGTGAAGATATGGCGATGCGGACGGGTATAGAAATCATCAGACACCACACGCTCTGCGACGTCGTCCCAGCGCTCGTTATCCAGCATAAGACCGCCCAACACCGATTGTTCCGCTTCAATCGAGTGCGGCGGGACTTTCAGACCAGCAACCTGAAAATCGCGCTCGCGAGGTTCGGTTTGCGGTTTGTTGAAGGGTTTATTTGCTGCCATAGTGAATGGTATTACCGAGATAAAGAGTGGGTCGAAAGATTACCACATAATCGTTCTGGAGGAAGCATGGCAACCCGTATTGAATTTAGCAAACATGGCGGCCCCGAAGTGCTTAACGCGGTCGAGTTCACCCCATCAGCCCCCGGCGAAAACGAAGTGCAGGTGGAAAACAAAGCCATCGGCATCAACTACATCGATACCTACATTCGCAGCGGCCTCTATCCACCGCCGTCCATGCCGAGCGGGTTAGGTACCGAAGCGGCGGGCGTGGTCAGCCAGGTGGGGAGCAACGTTAAGCACATTAAAGCGGGCGATCGCGTGGTATACGCACAGTCCGGGCTTGGCGCGTACAGCTCAGTGCATAACGTGCCCGCGGATAAAGTCGCCCTGCTGCCCGCGGCGATCTCTTACGAGCAGGCCGCCGCGTCATTCCTCAAGGGTTTAACGGTCTTTTATCTGCTGCGTAAAACCTATGAAATTAAACCCGGCGAGCCGTTCTTGTTCCATGCAGCGGCAGGCGGCGTCGGGCTGATTGCCTGTCAGTGGGCCAAAGCGTTAGGCGCGAAGCTTATCGGTACGGTAGGCAGCGCAGAAAAAGCCGAGCGCGCTAAACAGGCGGGCGCCTGGCAGGTCATTAATTATCGGGATGAGAATATTGCCGAGCGGGTGAAAGAGATTACCGGCGGTAAAAAACTCCCGGTGGTGTACGACTCGGTGGGCAAAGATACCTGGGAAGCGTCGCTCGACTGCTTAAAACGCCGTGGCCTGATGGTCAGCTTTGGTAACTCATCCGGCCCGGTGACCGGCGTCAATCTGGGGATCCTTAATCAGAAAGGTTCGCTGTTTGTCACCCGCCCTTCCCTTAACGGCTACATCACAAATTATGATGAGCTTAAAGAGGCCAGCCATGAGCTGTTTTCGCTTATCGCCAGCGGCATCATAAAAGTGGATGTGGCAGACAGCCAGAAGTACCCGCTGAAAGAGGCGCGGCGCGCCCATGAAATTCTCGAGAGCCGGGCAACACAGGGCTCAAGCCTGCTGATCCCGTAAATTTTCCCGCCCACAAAAGACTAGGGCTTCCCGTAGGAAGCCCTTTCTTTTTTTAGTTCGGCTGTATGTAGGGTACAGCTCGATGAATTCGTTAACCGAGCCATAGTGACAGATTTATTACGCAAAACCTACGGCGTTTTATGCAAAATTATTGAGGTTGTGACGAACGCCTCAATACCTCCGATAGTTGCTGCGCCAGGTCTGATTTTTCGGTGATTTAATCGCCCGAATAACCCACACGGCGACCACCGCCAGAATCAACCACGGCAGCAGTTTAAGCATAATCGCGAACAAACCACCGACAAACATCAGGGCGGTGGCAGCCACCAGCGCGGCAATAATGCCGAGCAGAGAGATACCGGTCACCAGCAGCACCACAAAAAATCCAATCACAAATAACAGTTCCAGCATGGTCGTTCTCCCTCATTAAACGCTTTTCTGCTGGGATCATTACAAGAATCGTGCCAAAACTAACTTATTGAATACAAACAAAAACGCCTTACAGCATTGTGTAAGGCGTGGTGAATTTGACCAGGTTTTAGCGAAATAATTAGCGCTTATCGGCCACCAGCTTCAATGCGTGCTCCAGCACATTGATATCGGCGCCAGGTTTATGCGCATTTTCACTCAGGTAGCGACGCCACTGGCGCGCGCCCGGAATGCCCTGGAACAGCCCCAGCATATGACGGGTCACGTGGCCCAGATAGGTGCCGTTACTCAGCTCACGTTCAATGTACGGATACATCGCACGCACCACCGCCACCGGGTCAGCATCCATACCGCTGGCAGCAAAGATTTCACGGTCGACGGACGCCAGAATACCTGGATTCTGATAGGCTTCGCGACCCACCATCACGCCGTCCATATGTTGCAGATGCGCTTTGGCTTCTTCCAGCGACTTAATGCCCCCATTGATGGACATGGTCAGGTGCGGGAAATCACGCTTGAGCTGATAAACACGTGGATAGTCGAGCGGCGGGATCTCACGGTTCTCTTTCGGGCTTAAGCCAGAAAGCCACGCTTTACGCGCATGGATAATAAACATCTCGCATTCACCGCGACCAGATACGGTGTCAATGAAGTCGCAGAGAAATTCGTAGCTGTCCTGGTCGTCAATGCCGATACGGGTTTTGACCGTTACCGGGATAGATACCACATCGCGCATCGCCTTCACACAATCCGCCACCAGCTGCGCGTTGCCCATCAGGCAGGCACCGAACATGCCGTTTTGTACGCGGTCAGACGGGCAGCCAACGTTGAGGTTAATTTCATCATAGCCTCTCTCCTGCGCCAGCTTCGCACAGTGCGCCAGCGCGGCCGGATCGCTCCCACCAAGCTGTAGTGCAATCGGGTGCTCTTCGTCGCTGTAGGCCAGATAGTCGCCTTTACCGTGAATAATCGCCCCGGTGGTCACCATTTCGGTATACAGCAGCGTGTGCTGCGACAGCAGGCGCAGGAAGTAGCGGCAGTGTCTGTCCGTCCAGTCGAGCATCGGCGCGATGGAGAAACGGTGAGCGGGGAAAGCAGCAGTCGAAGTTTCTGACAACATGGCGATTATTTAAGCATCCGAAAAAAGGGGGGCGGGTACTATAGCACAAAGCTAAGGTGGAGATGTAATAGCCGCATCGGAGCACCTGCATGAGAAAATTTGGCTATTGGCCAGGAAATTCCCCGGCGGCGCTGCGCTTGGCCGGGCTACCAATAGAGGTAGCCCGGACGAGGTGCGCAAGCACCGACTCCGGGGCGAGTGCGGTTTAGAACGTGACGCTAACCTGCGCGCCTGCGCCCCAGGTTTGGTCTTCGCCGTAGAGTCCCATCAGGTCGAGGTGTACCCGGTTAAACGGCGCAAAGCCGACGCCGCCGGTGAAGACGTTGCTGTCGTTGTTTTTGACGTCCGCGCGATAACCTGCGCGCAGCGCCAGCCAGTCGAGCGGACGCACTTCGGCACCCACGCCGACATACTGCGAGCTTTCCTCACTCTTGAAGCCTTTGGTTTCAGTCAGGTCACCGTCGGCGCTCAGGGTCAGCATATCGGTATGCCAGGCCACGCCTGCGGTCACCAGTGGGCGAATCTGGTAGGTGTCGCGCACACCGCCCACCTCTTTGGTGTCGATATCGCGGGAGAACAGGTTTTGCCCGCTCAACCCCACCGTCCAGTTCTCGCCAAAATCGGCGGCCATTCCGGCATCGACGTTAAAACCGGTGTCGTCGTTACGATAGCGGCTGCTATTGATATCGTCGCTGCTGAAGTTGTAGATCGACACGGTGTAGTTGTAGAGCCAGGTTTTTTGCAGTTTTGGCGTAACGCCAAAGGATACGGGAACGCCGCCAACATCAAACTGGCGGGCAATGGCTACCCCGTAGTCGGAGACGATCGCCGCCCGACCATAGCCTTTTGATTTAAGATTTTGCGGGTTAACCGCCAATGCGCTGGAAGGCACCGCTTCAACGCCGCGCAGCAGGTCGATATCACCCTGGTCGATATACGAACTCACTCGCGCCCGGGCGTTCGCTTTCGCGACAAACGCCACGTCCAGTGTCTCATTTGGAATACTCACCGCCAGCCCCGCCCCGGCTTTCGCGCTGGCGGTTTTGCCTTGCAATGATGAGAGCTGATTGGCTAAATCCCCTGCCGCTGAGGAAACCTGTCGATAGCCAGGGCTGCCGGGAATAAACAGATCGAAAAGATTAATATTGTCGAGAGAATGGCGATAATTGTTCACATCATCGCTGATATCATCGATTTTATCGCGCAGATTGTCTTTATCCGATATCTGCGCGCCAATCGTTGGTAGGATTACCGTCACATCGTCGTCCGGCCTGGATTTCGCCAGCAACGCCGGGTTAATCAGCACGCCGCTGCCATAGTTCCCGGACGCCACACCGGTGCCACCCATGGCGTCATTTCTGGCTTCCGTCCATCCGTTTGCTGCCCCTGCCTGTCCTGCCACTAAAAAAGAGACAGCGATCCCCATCAGCGAAAATTTTTCGTTTTTTTTCACAGTTTGCCCGTCTTATTGTCTGTTATGAAACAACGCTCCCTCCGTTATCACCTGGAGAGAGACGAACTATTGCTGTGAATAACGGGACAAAAAGTGTCTTGTTCCCTTAACTGAAATTTTCGACAGGGCTATCGTTATTAGTAAGCGCCCTACTCTTTTATAGAAGAGGATCGTTAATTCCGCCCGGGTTTTCCGTCATGGGGGCCAAAAAACTGCGGCGGATGATCCACCCAACGGTCTTCGCGCGTCACGGCATACGAAGCGTTTAACGGATAGTAGATGCGGTTTGAACGCTTATTTGCCTCACCAACCACCAATAAACGCACCTCTTCTGAGGTGTTATTGATAAAGGTGTGGCAAACCCCGGTTCCGGCCGGAAAACCCACGCTGTCACCCGGCTCAAGTTTCCACAAATAGCCGTTGATCCACGCCTGAGGGTAGCCCTCCAGCACATAAACAAACTCTTCTTCATCACTTTCAGCGTGCGGGTAAGAGGTGCGGCGGCCGGGCGGTAATCGCTCGTGGTGAATACCGATATGCCTTAACCCCAGCGCGCGAGCCAGCGGGGCGCCAATAGCAAAACGTTCTTCGCTATCGGGATAAGTCGAATTATCGGGTCCTTCAACATCGTGCCAATGGCGAATGCAATCGGGTCTTTTCATCATTTTCGTCCTGAGTGTGAACTGTGCCTGCCATAACACACCTATAGCACACTGGTGGAAACTCGGTGTTTCCGGCATAACATGATAAAGTATGCGTTTGTTTCACTCGTGACTTGAGGACGCCAATGGATAAGACCACTACGCAAGAACTGTTAGCGCAAGCTGAAATGCTTTGTGCGCAACGCGGCGTGCGCCTGACTCCGCAACGTCTGGAAGTACTGCGCCTGATGAGTTTGCAGGAAGGGGCGATTAGCGCCTACGATCTGCTCGACCTGCTGCGTGTCAAAGAACCTCAGGCTAAACCGCCAACGGTTTACCGGGCGCTGGAGTTTTTGCTGGAACAGGGTTTTGTCCATAAAGTCGAATCTGCCAACAGCTACGTGCTGTGCCATCTGTTCGATCAACCGACACACACCTCGGCGATGTTTATCTGCGACCGCTGTGGCGTGGTGAAGGAAGAGTGTGCGGAAGGGGTGGAAGATATTATGCATACGCTGGCGGCAAAAATGGGCTTTGCCCTGCGCCATAACGTGATTGAAGCACATGGTTTATGTTCAGGATGCGTGGAAGTGGAAGCGTGCCGAGCGCATGAACATTGCCAACACGATCATACTATTCAGATTAAAAAGAAATCCCGCTAGCGGGCGCTAAACGGGGGAGCGTACATCCTTGTACGCACGGGTAGGAATTAAACGTTACCAGTGATGGTTATTACGTTTGTCCCAGGTATCCACTTCTTTCTCGGCTTCATCCTTCGCGTAGCCGTAACGTTCCTGAATTTTACCGACCAGCTGATCGCGTTTCCCTTCGATCACCGTCATATCATCATCGGTCAGTTTGCCCCATTGCTCTTTCACTTTACCTTTCAGCTGTTTCCAGTTACCGCCGACTTCGTCTTTATTCATAGTTAAATCCTCGAACGTCAGTGTGTGATTAGTGAAGGTTGCTGTAGAGCAGACGTCTTTTTCTCTAAGCGTGATAATAATTGTAGTCACTCATTCTGGGTGTGATTCACTATTCGGAATCTTTAACCGTTTCGTCAAACAAACCAGCTATTGTTCCGCCAGTGCCGACGCCAGATAACCGCCAGAGATAAACCGCGTAAAGCGAGGAAAACCGCCAGCGCCAACCACAGACCGTGGTTGCCCAGCCACGGCAAGGCCAGCAGCGTTAATGCAAACCCCGCCGCCGCAACCGCCATGCTGTTACGCATCTCGGCACCGCGCGTTGCGCCAATGAACATGCCATCAAGCAGATAACACCACACGCCGATCACTGGCAGCACCACCTGCCAGAGCACATAGCGGTCGGCTAGCTGTTGCAGTTCAGGCAAGGACGTCAGCAGCGCGACAATATGCTCGCCGAAAATGGCATAGATCAGCGCGAAGGCCAGCGCCACCACGCCCGCCTGACGACACGCAGCCCGCCATACCTCCAGCAGTTTGCTGTCATCGCGCGCACCATAGGCCTGCCCGGAGTGCGCTTCTACCGCGTAGGCAAAGCCGTCCAGCGCGTAGGCCGTGAAGGTCAGCATGGTCATCAGCACCGCATTCACCGCCACGACGTCGCTACCAAGACGTGCGCCAAAAACGGTCACCGCGCCAAAGCACAGCTGGAGCAGTAACGAACGCAGCATGATGTCGCGGTTTAGCGCCAGCAAGCGGCGGAAATCCCCTGCCCATGCGGTTTTGAGCATTGCCCAGGAAATCCCGCGCATAACCAGCACCTTGCGAACCATGCCCAGCCCCACCAGCAAGGTGGCGTATTCGGCAATCGCCGTCGCCATCGCCGCGCCCTGCACGTTCATGTGCAGTCCCATGACTAGCCACAGATCCAGCACGATGTTCAGCACGTTGCCGACCACCAAAAGCACCACCGGCGCGCGGGCGTATTGCACGCCGAGCAACCAGCCCAGCAGCACCAGATTTGCCAGTGACGCGGGCGCGCTTAACCAGCGGATAGTGAGGAAACGCCGCGCCTGCTCGAGCACCTCGCCGCTTCCCCCAACGATGGACAACGCCAGATCGATTAATGGATTTCTGAACAGGACAATCAGTAGCCCCGCCCCTAGCGCCAGCAGCAGCGGCTGTACCAACGCGCGAGCCAGCGCATGCGGATTTTTGGCACCAAACGCCTGTGAGGTCAGGCCGGTGGTGCTCATGCGTAAAAACAGCAGCAGCATGAACAGGAAGCTGGTGGCGGTGGCACCAATCGCCACGCCGCCGAGGTAAACCGGGCTATCAAGGTGACCAATCACGGCAGTATCCACCAGTCCCAGAAGGGGAACGGTGATATTGGAGAAAATCATGGGTAGCGCAAGGCGCCACAGAGCCTTATCGGCACGAGTAAGTAGCGGCATGTGTATAGACCAGAAAGAAAAAAGGCTGTGATAGCGAGAGCCTCACAGCCGTTTAAAACAGGGGAAAGGTTACAGCCATTCACCGTTGCGTATAACGCCAACGGCCAGCCCTTCAATGGAGAAGCTCTGCTGACGCAGATCGACCACGATAGGGGAAAATTCGCTGTTTTCTGGCAGCAGTTCGACGACGTTACCTTGTTTTTTCAGGCGTTTCACCGTCACTTCTTCGTCGATTCGCGCGACCACAACCTGCCCGTTACGCACGTCCTGAGTTTTATGCACAGCAAGCAGATCGCCATCCATAATACCGATATCTTTCATCGACATGCCGCTCACGCGAAGCAGGAAATCTGCGCTTGGTTTGAACAGCGAAGGGTCAACCTGGTAGTGCCCTTCAATGTGCTGCTGCGCCAGCAGCGGTTCACCGGCTGCCACGCGACCTATCAGCGGCAGGCCCGTTTCTTCTTCCACCAGCAGGCGGATACCACGAGAGGCGCCTGAAACAATTTCAAGAACCCCTTTACGCGCGAGCGCTTTGAGGTGTTCTTCAGCCGCGTTTGGGGAACGGAACCCCAAGCGCTGAGCAATTTCCGCACGCGTTGGCGGCATGCCCGTCTGGCCGATGTGATCCCGGATGAGATCAAACACCTCTTGCTGCCTGGTCGTTAATGCTTTCATTCCGCCCCCTGGGTGTATATACAGTTATGCTGTGAGTATATACAGCTAGTGTCTATTTTGGAACCGTAAAACACGCAAAATCAGGCAGTTTTCACAGCTTTAGTGGAAATGCGCCCACAACAGGATGCCCCAGGTGATAAGCGCAACGAAAATCGACAGTAGCACCGCCGCCGATCCCATGTCTTTCGCCCGCCCGGACAGCTCGTGATACTCCGAGCCAATACGGTCAACTACCGCTTCCAGTGCACTATTGAGAATTTCCACTATCATCACCAAAAGGACAGAACCGATAAGCAGCACGCGGGTGATGGGATCAACGTCCAGCCAGCAGGCGATGATAATTGCCACGACCGAGGCGACGCCTTCCTGACGGAATGCCGCTTCGTTGATCCATGCTGCGCGAAATCCTTTCCAGGAATAGCCAGCAGCTTTGATGATTCGGGTGAGCCCAGTGGTATTATTGGCCATCTAAAGAACCTTTTTCATTTATACGTCAATGACAATGCGTGTTATGAAGCGGTAGAACAGAAATTCTGCCGACTTTCTGATATTCTTGCCGCGCATTTGCATGATTAACCAGAGGCTTTACATCGTTTATGTCCGGCTGGCCACGAATTTACTACAAATTACTGAATTTACCATTAAGTGTTCTGGTAAAGAGCAAGTCTATTCCGGCAGAACCTGCCCAGGAATTGGGGCTTGATACATCACGTCCAATTATGTATGTCCTGCCTTATAACTCTAAGGCCGACTTACTGACGCTGCGCGCGCAGTGTCTGGCGCACGAGCTTCCCGACCCGCTTGAACCGTTAGAGATCGACGGCACCCTGCTGCCGCGCTACGTGTTCATTCACGGTGGCCCTCGCGTCTTTACATACTACACGCCGAAAGAAGAGTCGATTAAGCTGTTCCACGACTATCTCGATCTGCACCGCAGCAATCCCAATCTGGATGTGCAAATGGTGCCGGTATCGGTGATGTTTGGGCGTTCTCCAGGTCGCGAGAAAGGCGAAGTGAATCCGCCATTGAGGATGCTAAACGGCTTCCAGAAATTCTTTGCCGTCTCCTGGCTTGGCCGCGATAGCTTCGTGCGTTTTTCGCCGTCCGTCTCGCTGCGCCGCATGGCCGACGAGCATGGTACGGATAAAACCATCGCCCAAAAACTGGCGCGCGTGGCGCGTATGCACTTTGCCCGCCAGCGTCTGGCTGCGGTAGGCCCACGCCTGCCTGCGCGTCATGACCTGTTCAAAAAACTGCTGGCGTCAAAAGCGATTGCTAAAGCGGTAGAAGATGAAGCGCGCAGCAAAAAAATCTCCCACGAAAAGGCGCAGCAGAATGCGATTGCGCTGATGGAAGAGATTGCCGCTAACTTCTCCTATGAGATGATCCGTCTGACCGACCGTATCCTGAGTTTTACCTGGAACCGTCTGTATCAGGGGATTAACGTGCATAACGCCGAGCGCGTACGCCAGCTGGCGCACGACGGGCATGAGATTGTGTATGTGCCCTGCCACCGCAGCCACATGGACTATCTGCTGCTTTCTTACGTGCTCTATCACCAGGGGCTGGTGCCGCCGCATATTGCTGCCGGTATCAACCTGAACTTCTGGCCGGCTGGCCCGATTTTCCGCCGCCTGGGCGCGTTCTTTATCCGTCGTACCTTCAAGGGCAATAAGCTCTACTCCACCGTGTTCCGGGAATATCTGGGCGAGCTGTTTAGCCGTGGTTATTCCGTCGAGTACTTCGTTGAGGGCGGACGCTCTCGTACCGGTCGCCTGCTGGATCCGAAAACCGGCACCCTGTCGATGACGATTCAGGCGATGCTGCGCGGCGGCTCACGTCCTATTACGCTGGTGCCTATCTATATCGGTTACGAGCACGTGATGGAAGTGGGCACTTACGCCAAAGAGTTACGCGGCGCGACGAAAGAGAAAGAGAGCTTACCGCAGATGCTGCGCGGCTTAAGCAAACTGCGCAATCTGGGACAGGGTTATGTGAACTTCGGTGAACCGATGTCGCTGATGTCCTATCTCAACCATCACGTACCGGAATGGCGCGAGTCTATCGATCCTATCGAAGCGGTGCGCCCTGCGTGGCTGACTCCAACTGTCAATAAAATGGCAGGCGAGCTGATGGTGCGCATCAACAACGCCGGTGCGGCAAACGCCATGAACCTGTGCTGTACCGCGTTGCTGGCTTCGCGTCAGCGTTCACTGACCCGCGAGCAGCTTACTCAGCAACTGGATTGCTATCTGGCGCTGATGCGTAACGCGCCGTACTCTGAAGATGCGACAGCGCCAAAAGCGACGGCGAGCGAGCTTATCGACCACGCGTTGCAGATGAACAAGTTCGAAGTCGAGAAAGACACCATCGGCGATATCATCATTCTGCCGCGCGAGCAGGCGGTGCTGATGACTTACTACCGCAATAACATCGCGCACATGTTGATCATGCCGTCGCTGCTGGCCTCCATCATGACCCAGCATCGTGATATCACTCGTGAGCAGGTGTTAAGCACTATCGATACCTTGTATCCGATGCTGAAAGCCGAACTGTTCCTGCGCTGGGAACGCGCAGAGCTTCCGGCGGTTATCGATACGTTGATAGCGGAAATGGCACGTCAGGAGATGATCACCGTGGATAACGGTGAATTGCACATTAATGCATCTCACTCCCGGACGCTGCAACTGCTGGCCGCCGGTGCGCGCGAAACGCTACAGCGTTATGCGATCACCTTCTGGTTGCTCAGCGGCAATCCGTCAATGAACCGCAGCACCCTTGAGAAAGAGAGCCGCACGCTGGCACAGCGCCTTTCCGTTCTGCACGGCATCAACTCGCCGGAGTTCTTCGATAAAGCGGTGTTCTCATCGCTGGTACTGACCCTGCGTGATGAAGGCTATATCAGCGACAGCGGCGATGCTGAGCCGGAGGAGACGATGAAGGTGTACCAGATGATGGCAAACCTGATTACCTCGGACGTGCGCTTGACGATTGAGAGCGTGACGCAGGAAGAGGCGGCGCAGTAAAAACAAAAATCCCCGGCAATGACCGGGGATTTTTTTTTAGCCGTTGTAGCCCGGACGAGGCGTTTACGCCGACTCCGGGGTAACTCGGAGCCAATTCCCGGCGGCGCTTCGCTTGGCCGGGCTACCAGTGTGTAGTGCGTAGGCCGGATAAGGCAAAGCCGCCATCCGGCAATGTGCGCAATTATGCCTGATGGCGCTACGCTTATCAGGCCTACGTCTTGCACGCTATCCACCGTATCTATCAGAACTGCCAGTAACTCATCGCCAGACCAATAAACAGCACCAGTCCCACGTAGTTATTGTTCAAAAACGCCTGGAAGCACGGGCCGCGTTCGCGGTTGCGGATAAGCTTCTGCTGATAGACGAACAACGCACCGGCAATCAGAATCGACCAGTAATATTCCCAGTTCAGGCCGTTGAGCCAGCCAATCGCCGCCATCAGCGCCAGAACGCCCACCTGCAAAATCCCAATAATCAGACGGTCATATTGGCCAAATAAAATGGCCGTCGATTTGATGCCGATTTTAACGTCATCGTCACGGTCAACCATCGCATACTGGGTGTCATACGCCACCGCCCACAGGATGTTGGCTAACAGCATCAGCCAGCAGCTGAGCGGGAGCGTTTCGCTAACGGCGGCAAACGCCATCGGTATTGACCAGCCAAAAGCCGCGCCAAGCACGACCTGCGGCAGATGGGTATAGCGTTTCATAAACGGATAGACCCAGGCCAGCGCCAGCGCCGCCACCGACAGTAGAATGGTCATCGTGTTGAGCGTCAGCACCAGCAGGAACGATATCAGAACCAGTACGGCGAACAGGATGCGCGCCTCTTTCTCACTCACCGCACCGCTGGGCAACGGGCGATTGGCGGTGCGCTTTACGTGCCCGTCAAATTTACGGTCGGCGTAGTCATTCACTACGCAGCCTGCGGCGCGCATCAGCCAGACTCCGGCCACAAAAACGGCCAGGATCCACAGCGGAGGTACACCCGGTGACGCTACCCAAAGCGCCCATAATGTCGGCCACAGCAGCAGCAATGCGCCGATGGGTTTGTCCGTGCGCATCAGCCGATGGTAAGCCAGTAGCTTACTCGAGCTCAGACTCGTCTCCATTTTTCTTCTTCCTCTTAATACAGCGGCGACGCCGGTAAAAACAGCTCAGTCAGCAGCAGTGGTTTTCCGCTCAGGCGGAGGCGGGAACGACGCCCCCACAGCGCATCGTGACGCCCAATCTCAATAAAATCACGGGTCAGGTGTGAGGACGTAAAAAGATAACGCCCCAGCGGAGTCTGCCCAAGTTGCTGTAGCGCCAGCTCGGGCCCGCAAAGGGTCGACTCCGGCACCACCGTTCTTCCGGCAAGCCACGGTTCGCCCCCCACGCACAATAGTATTTCTCGCAGCCAATAGCGAGGCTCTTCCGGCAGCAGGTGCTGTTCATCGGCAAGCCCATCGCGATGGATAAATTCTTCATTTAATAGCGTTACGCTAACCGGTTTCCCGAACTGCTCAAACCGTTTGGTCATGGAATCTTCCAGCATCAGCCAATCGCGCAGAGCCGGTTCAAATGGGGGAACGACGTCAAAATAGTGCAAAGCACGCAGTTGCGTCAGTGCAGAGTGCGACATGCCTGTCTCTCCAATACATAGCGTTCAGTCATTGTATCGCAGAAAGGCATGGTAGGGGGTGCAGGAATGGTCAAATACGATCATAAGCGCAACAGCAGTGCAACATCATCTGTTGCATGCCAAAAAAGGTGTGCCCGTAAGGGCACACCGAAAGGCTTCGCCTAAACATCCGCGCTGCGGGGAGAAATTACCCCTTGCCTTTTACAGCGCCGATAAAGGTGGAACGAGCAGATTTGGAGCCCAGACGTTCGGCTTCATTCATCAATTTCAGGGCCTTATCGATATCCCCTTTCGCCACGGCCTGTTTGATACCGTTGTTGAAGTAGCTTTCGGTATCGTTGAGCATCGGTTCCGCTTTTTCAGCAGGAGCCGCTGCGGCTGCGGCCGCCGGTGCAGCAGCATAGGCTGGTGCGGCGGTGTTACCCACGGTCACCGGCGCCGGGCCAGATGAGCCAAACAGTGGGCCAACCAGTACGCTGGAGCTACTGTTGGTTTTCACTTTCAGCTTCACTAAACCGTCGGTGGTGTGTTTGGCAATCGGGTCAGGAATATCCGGGATCGCGTTGCCGATGCCTTTCGCATAGGCTTTTGCCGGATCCAGCAGTTTGGTGGTTTGCTGGAGATCTTTTTCAGTGGTAAAGACCAGCACATAGAGTTTTTGCTGCCCCAGCGCTGGCGTCAGACGCATAACACCTTCCAGACGGTCGGCGCTCATCACGCCCGGTTCCTGGTAGGTAAAGTAGCTGCTTGGGAAGAAGGCAGAAGGCGTCATATTCTGATCAAGAATCAACACATTCGGCGCAAAGACGGTGGTTTGTTTGTTAACTTCGCTTGTCAGCGTCAACGACAGTTCGCCAATGTTAGCCGGTACGCTGTAAGCAACGACTTTGCCGGTGATCCCCGGAACATTCAGCGTTTGTCCGCCCACCCCAACCTGCGTGGACTGGACTTTCGATTGGTCGACCGGCGTCCAGGTCAATTGTTGCAAGGACGACGTCGGGATCGTTGGCGCAGCGCTGGTGTTTTGCGGCACATAGTTTACATCCGCAAGGCTAATGCCCGGGACGCTCGCCATAAAACCGGCGGTAAAGCACAGAGCAATGAGACTTTTTTTCATTTTCATTATGATAACCTCAAAATCGTCGGTCTAACGGTGGCCAGGCAATAGCGCGCTAAACCTTACGGAACAGAGGGGCTTACGCCCCTCGTCAGATTATTGCTTCAGGTTAATGCTGAATTACCACCAGATTTCCATCTGTGCGCCGAAGGAGAATTCGTCGCTATCACCACGACTGGTGTTGGCGGTATTGGAGTTGCTTGAAACGGCATAACGAGTTGCATCGCCGTTGCTGTTTTTCGCGTAGCCCCAGTTTTCATCCCATTTCGCATAGGTTGCGAATACGCGGATTGCTGGACGAGACCAGATGCTGTCACCCGCCTGCCATTGCTGTGCCAGGGTGATTTTGTACTGGTTGTTGCGGTCGCCGGTTTGCTGAGATTTCACGTTGTCATAGCCAACTTCCAGCAAGGTACTCATGATTGGCGTCCATTTGTACATTGGACGGATACCCACGGTGTACCATTCGGTACCCAGGTTATTATCCATATCAAGATTCTGATACATACCGACATACATCAGATCCCAATTGTCGCCCAGAGAGATTGCACCGTGGTCTAAAATACGCACCAGGCTACCGTTGTTGTTCACAACGTTGTTGGCATAGTTAACGCCGTCAATGGTTACGCTTGAAGAACCGTAGGAGCCCTGAGACAGGCCTTTACCCTGAGTGGTCATAGAGTCTGTTGCGTACTGAACAACAAACTTGTTGTAGCCTTTCAGCATGCTCTGGGTATGTTCAGCGGTGAACATCCAGCCATCTTTAGAGGCACCGTTTGCCAGGCTGTAGTCATCGGTGGTGTTTGCACGACCGTAGTCAACACCCAGTTCCAGCATACCGTCTGGGTTGATGGCCATCTGCGCTAAACGCACGTCGAAGACGTCGTTGGCAGTATCTTTAGTTTTGTCATAGATGTTCTGGCTGCTGAAGGCATAAGAACCGCCAGCTTCCTGAGAACGGGTTGCTGCCAGAGACAGTTTACCGAAGCCCAGATCGACGTTTTCGATACCGGCACCAGGACCTGAAATATCCCAGTAGTAGAAGTCGATCATGTGAACGTCATGACGTTGGTAGAAACGCTTACCGGCCCAGATGGTAGAGCCTGGCAGCCAGTCAATCAGGTTTTTACCCTGCACGTTCGCTTCACGGAATGCTGGGTCAGTCCCTTCCCAGTCGTTCTGCTGGGCAACGGAGTAAGCTACGTTGGTGTCGAAGTAGAAGCTCTTATCGCCCTCTTTCCACACTTCCTGACCTAATTTAAGTTCGGCATAGGTTTCACATTCGTTACCAAGACGGTATTTACTTTGTGCACCAGTTGCCTGGAAACATTGTTGTTCGCCACCGCTACCTGTCCAGCCAATACCGGAACGTGCGTAGCCATGAAAATCTACTGCCATCGCTTGAGCAGACATAATGCCTGCAGCAACAGCAACCGCCACGGGGAGTTTGCGCAGAGTAATCATCTATTCTATCTCCTGAGATCTTTGCTTTTCTTTAACATTTCACCCCGTAACGCCTTATTGTTGGCGGTGTAAGGGTTTCCTGTTTCTTTTTGTTATGGGGCTCTTAAACACCGGGTTCTTTGTGCAACCGACGACATGCCGTGCCATCTTCTCGGAACAGATGACAGCGCTCTGGCGGCAAACCAATGGCGAATGTGGCACCCTCTTCTACCAACACCACGTCGTTCTGGCGGTACACCAGGTTTTGACGAATGGCGGGGATCTGGATATGAATTTGTGTTTCGTGACCAAGCTGTTCGACAACATTCACAATGCCTTCCAGCGTGACATCGGCGATGTGGCTAGGCAGCAGGTGTTCAGGACGGATGCCCAGCGACATGTTGCTGCCGACATTCACGTTGCTGCTTTCGACCGGGAGCCAGATTTGCTGGCGGTTCGGTAGCTCAACCTGAACCTGATCAATCGCGGTCGCGGTCACTTTCACCGGCAGGAAGTTCATCTTCGGCGAACCGATAAAGCCGGCAACAAAGCGGTCAGCCGGGTAGTGATACAGCTCCAGCGGCTTACCGACCTGGGCAATACGACCGGCGTCCAGTACCACGATTTTGTCGGCAAGCGTCATCGCTTCAACCTGATCGTGGGTGACGTAAATCATCGTGCGGCCCAAGCGTTTATGCAGACGGGAAATTTCAATACGCATCTGGACGCGCAGCGCGGCATCAAGGTTGGAAAGAGGTTCATCAAGCAGGAACACGCGGGGCTCTGCCACCAGCGTACGACCAATGGCGACACGCTGACGCTGACCACCGGAGAGGGCTTTAGGTTTACGATCCAGCAAATGCGCTAACTGTAAGACTTCAGCAACCTGCGTCACACGCTGGTTGATCACCTCTTTTTTGGCACCCGCCAGTTTCAAACCAAAGGACATGTTCTCAGCAACGGAAAGGTGGGGATACAACGCATAGGACTGAAACACCATGCCCACGCCACGTTCGGCAGGTGGGATTTCGTTCATGCGGGTTTCACCGATATACAGATCGCCACTAGTGATGGTTTCAAGGCCCGCGATCATACGCAGCAACGTTGATTTGCCGCAGCCTGATGGCCCGACAAACACCACGAACTCCCCTTCCTGGATATCGAGGTTAATATCTTTCGATACCACCACATCTCCCCAGGCTTTCGTTACATTGCGTAGCTGTACGTTCGCCATGCCCTTCTCCCTCGTTACAACTCGTCACCAAAAGACACATTCAAGATGGGCTGACTATGCAGCAACCATAATTCTGGTGAATCCTCCACCCCCCCGGTTTTTTATGGGGGAGGAGGCGGGAGGATGAGAAGGCGCGCTCTGCACCCGATGACATCTCATCGGAACGAAAATCGTGATGGCGCTTGCAAAAATCGGCGCTTTTTTTTGTGCGCTGGGACGCATAACCGGGGGTTTTGTTATGGGGATCACACAAATAGCCCCTAGGGCGTAGAGCCCAGGAGGATGGAAAGGGGTTGCTAAAAAAGGAAACTCATCGACGTTAAACCACCTCTGTGTATCCACGAGTACATCACCAAAAAGGACGGATAGATGAAAATCAAAACTGGCGCTCGCATCCTTGCGCTTTCCGCATTGACCACGATGATGTTTTCCGCCTCTGCTCTGGCAAAAATTGAAGAGGGAAAGCTGGTTATCTGGATTAACGGCGACAAAGGCTACAACGGCCTGGCCGAGGTCGGTAAGAAATTCGAAAAAGACACCGGGATCAAAGTCACCATCGAGCACCCGGATAAGCTGGAAGAGAAGTTCCCGCAGGTTGCCGCGACCGGCGACGGCCCGGACATTATCTTCTGGGCGCATGACCGCTTTGGCGGCTACGCACAGTCCGGCCTGCTGGCTGAAGTCACTCCAGACAAAGCGTTCCAGGACAAACTTTATCCGTTTACCTGGGATGCCGTACGTTACAACGGCAAACTGATTGCTTACCCAATCGCGGTGGAAGCGCTGTCGCTGATTTATAACAAAGACCTCGTTCCTAACCCGCCGAAAACCTGGGAAGAAATTCCTGCGCTGGATAAAGAGCTGAAGGCGAAAGGTAAATCTGCGCTGATGTTCAACCTGCAAGAACCGTACTTCACCTGGCCGCTGATTGCCGCTGACGGCGGTTACGCGTTCAAGTTTGAAAACGGCAAGTACGACGTGAAAGACGTGGGTGTGGATAGCGCGGGCGCGAAAGCGGGTCTGACCTTCCTGGTTGACCTTATCAAGAACAAACACATGAACGCGGACACCGACTACTCCATCGCAGAAGCTGCCTTTAACAAAGGCGATACCGCGATGACCATCAACGGGCCGTGGGCGTGGTCGAACATTGATAAGAGCAAAATCAACTACGGCGTGACGCTGCTGCCAACCTTCAAAGGCAAGCCGTCTAAACCGTTCGTCGGTGTATTGAGCGCCGGTATCAACGCCGCTAGCCCGAACAAAGAGCTGGCGAAAGAGTTCCTCGAAAACTACCTGCTGACCGACCAGGGTCTGGATGAAGTGAACAAGGACAAACCGCTGGGCGCAGTGGCGCTGAAATCCTTCCAGGATCAGTTAGCCAAAGATCCACGTATCGCGGCGACCATGGATAACGCCCAGAAAGGCGAAATCATGCCGAACATCCCACAGATGTCTGCATTCTGGTATGCCGTTCGTACCGCAGTTATCAACGCCGCTAGCGGTCGCCAGACCGTCGATGCAGCGCTGAAAGATGCGCAGGGTCGTATCACCAAGTAATGCCGCTGAGCATGTGCCGGTTGGCGGCATAAATGCCTTATCCGGCCTACAAAACACCGTAGGCCAGATAAGCGCAGCGCCATCAGGCACATCTCCGGCCAGGAAGTTTTAACGCTGTAGAGGAAGATCCCCATGGATGTCATTAAAAAGAAACATTGGTGGCAAAGCGACCGACTTAAATGGTCAGTAATAGGTCTGCTTGGGCTGCTGGTGAGTTACCTTGTCGTTTTAATGTATGCACAGGGGGAGTACCTGTTTGCCATCATGACGCTGATTTTGAGTTCAGCGGGGCTGTATATTTTCGCCAACCGTAAAACCTACGCCTGGCGCTATGTTTATCCGGGTGTTGCCGGGATGGGGCTGTTTGTCCTGTTCCCGCTAATTTGTACTATCGCCATCGCATTTACCAACTACAGCAGTACGAACCAGCTGACCTTTGAACGCGCCCAGGAAGTCCTGATGGACCGCTCCTACCAGGCGGGCAAAACCTATGGCTTCGGTCTGTACCCTGCTGGCGACGAGTGGCAGCTGGCCCTCACCGACGGTGAAAGCGGCAAAAATTATCTCTCCGACGCCTTCAAATTTGGCGGCGCGCAGAAGCTACAGCTAAAAGAGACTGACGCCCTGCCAACCGGCGAACGCGCGGCATTACGCATCATCACCCAGAATCGTCAGGCGCTAAACCAGCTCATCGCGGTTCTGCCAGATGAAAGCAAAGTCACCATGAGCTCGCTGCGCCAGTTCTCCGGCACCCAGCCGCTCTATACGTTGTCTGATGACGGTCTGCTGACCAACAACCAAAGCGGCATAAAATATCGTCCGAACAACGATATTGGTTTCTACCAGACCATTAACGCCGACGGTAGCTGGGGCGATGAAAAACTCAGTCCAGGCTACACCGTGGGTATCGGCTGGGATAACTTCACCCGCGTATTCACCGATGAAGGCATCAAGAAACCTTTCTTCGCCATCTTTATCTGGACGGTCGTATTCTCGGTTCTGACGGTTGTGCTGACCGTGGCGGTGGGCATGATTCTGGCCTGCGTTGTGCAGTGGGAATCGCTGAAAGGCAAAGCCATCTATCGCGTACTGCTGATTTTGCCGTATGCCGTACCGTCGTTTATTTCGATTCTGATTTTCAAAGGGCTGTTCAACCAGAGCTTTGGTGAAATCAACATGATGCTCAGCGCGCTGTTTGGCATCAAACCGGCCTGGTTTAGCGACCCGACGACCGCCCGTTCGATGATTGTTATCGTCAACACCTGGCTGGGTTATCCGTACATGATGATCCTGTGCATGGGCCTGCTGAAAGCCATCCCGGACGATCTGTACGAAGCCTCGGCAATGGATGGCGCCGGCCCGTTCCAGAACTTCTTTAAGATTACCTTCCCGCTGCTGATTAAGCCGCTCACCCCGCTGATGATCGCCAGCTTTGCCTTTAACTTTAACAACTTCGTGCTGATTCAGCTTCTGACCAACGGTGGCCCTGACCGCCTCGGTACCACGACGCCTGCCGGATATACCGACCTGCTCGTCAGCTACACCTACCGCATCGCCTTTGAAGGCGGCGGCGGCCAGGACTTTGGTCTGGCGGCAGCGATTGCGACGCTTATCTTCCTGCTGGTCGGTGCGCTCGCGATAGTGAACCTGAAAGCCACGCGTATGAAGTTTGATTAAGGGAGACAACGATCATGGCTATGGTACAACCCAAATCTCAGAAACTGCGTCTCTTAACCACGCACCTTCTGCTGCTGATTTTCATCGCGGCGATTATGTTCCCGCTGCTGATGGTTATCGCCATTTCACTGCGCGAAGGTAACTTTGCTACCGGCAGCCTGATCCCGGAAAACATTTCCTGGGAACACTGGAAGCTGGCGCTGGGCTTTAGCGTTGAGCATGCCGACGGCCGCGTCACGCCGCCGCCGTTCCCGGTACTGCTGTGGCTGTGGAACTCGGTGAAAATCGCGGGCATCACCGCTATCGGCATCGTCGCGCTCTCGACCACCTGCGCCTACGCTTTTGCCCGTATGCGTTTCCCGGGCAAAGCCACGCTGCTGAAAGGGATGCTGATTTTCCAGATGTTCCCGGCGGTGCTGTCATTAGTCGCCTTGTATGCCTTGTTCGACCGTCTGGGCCAGTACATTCCGTTTATCGGCCTGAACACTCACGGCGGGGTGATTTTCGCCTACCTCGGCGGCATTGCGCTGCACGTGTGGACGATTAAAGGCTACTTTGAAACCATTGATAACTCGCTGGAAGAAGCGGCGGCGCTGGATGGCGCAACTCCATGGCAGGCATTCCGTCTGGTTCTGCTGCCGCTCTCCGTGCCGATTCTGGCGGTGGTCTTTATTCTGTCGTTTATCGCCGCGATTACCGAAGTACCGGTTGCATCACTGCTGCTGCGTGATGTGAACAGCTACACCCTGGCCGTGGGTATGCAGCAATACCTCAACCCGCAAAACTATCTGTGGGGCGACTTTGCCGCAGCGGCCGTTCTTTCCGCCATCCCTATTACCGTGGTCTTCCTGCTCGCGCAGCGTTGGCTGGTAAACGGCCTGACGGCCGGCGGCGTGAAGGGCTGAGTTTCATCGTTAAATACACAAAATCATTCGAGATGCATCATGGCGGCAAGCGAATGAATCCTCAGGAACGTACTAAGTACGTGACTGGGGTGAAAGAGTGCAGCCAACGTAGAGGCAGCTTGAAGGATGACGTGTATATGCCACTGCTATCATCCTCAACTTGTATTAACCCTAACTTGTGACTGTTTGGCGCTCTTCGGAGCGCCATTTTTTTTGTGAGGTATCGCCTGGACGAGGCATTTAGACCGACTCCGGGAAAGGTTCAGAGCCCGTCCCGGCGGCGCTTCGCTTGGCCGGGCTACAGGTGTTTAGCGCGTAGGCACGATAAGCGCAGCGCCATCACCCGCAGTGCGTAGGCCCGATAAGCGCAGCGCCATCGGGCAATTCCAGAGCACGGTGCCGAATGGCCCAATGCTTATCCGCCCTACTCCCGTTTCAACCGTTTCGAGTTACACAACCACAGCGTAATCACCAGCAGCAAAATCGCCGCGGAGTAAATCAGTACATCCACCGGCGAGGTATGATCCACGATAATGAGCCGCACAATCGCGGTAATGCCGATATAAACAAAGTAGCGTAGCGGGAAGTGAAAACCGGACTGAAAGTACTTCACAATCAGAGCGATAAATTCGAAGTAAAGGAAATAGACCACCAGTCCCTCTACCAGCTCGTATTTACTGGTGCGTTCAGGCGCAAACAGGACATCAGCCAGATGCAAAGTCTCTTTACCGAGGAAAACGATCAGAATCAGGCCAAGGCATAGCAGCCCCAGATTCAATACGGTCTGGAGAATGGTGGAGATGAACTCCACAAGGGGACGAGATAACGACGTCATAGCTAACACCTCTTTTACTGGGCCGAGCCTTTTGTATAGCGTAAAAGTGTGATCTGGATCTAGTTTTTTGTCGTTCTGCGCAAAAGTCTGGGACTTATCCTCAGTGCACATTCATTGATGTAATTAATTACTACAATTAAATACATATGATGAATATCAAAAATGAACAAACTCATTTAAGTGTTACTCACCATCATATTTCGTGTATGATTTATTTTTACGGTTATTGAATACGCATGTCGTTATTTCGGTATTTAGTTTATTGATACAGGCCTGACAGATGAAAAATTTATTTAATAAAGGGATAATTAATAAGAAGATAGCCATCCCACTCTATTTTCAAATTAAAACACATATAGAAAATAATATTAAGAATGGCCAACTCTCTGAAGGTGATATGCTGCCATCAGAAGATGAATTATCCCGACTACTTGACGTCAGCAGGCCAACGGTAAGGCAAGCATTAAATGAACTTTCCGCCGCAGGCTATCTTGAAAGGAAAAGAGCGAAAGGAACCTGCGTAACCCGCCCTAAAATTTATAAGAATTACCTAAGCAAACTTGAAAGCTTTTATCATGAAATGATCGACCAAGGACAGCGGCCCGTCACAAAAGTAATATCATTATCCCTCGTCGACAATGACGAAACGATAGCAGAAATTCTTGGTTGTAAGAGCGCCGTATATCTTGAGCGGGTGCGCTATATTGATAGTAAACCCGTGCTCTATATCGAATCCTGGCTTCCCGCTACTATCTATAGCGGCCTGCTGGATATTGATATGGAGAATAACTCACTCTACGACCAGATGAAGGAGCTGAAGAACCCGGTTGTTCGTGTAGAGCGCCTGATATCCGCGATAGCCGCCGAGGCCCGCGACGCACAGTTGATGGACGTTCCGCGAAAATCTCCCCTGCTACTTTCCGTGACTACCGGGTATGACGCGCAAAATAAGCCGGTGGAATATTCTCTCGCTCGCTATAAAGGCAGTAGTCATAAATTCAGAATCGAGCTTTTTGTCTAAAAATATGATGTCAGCAGGGGATCTGACATCATATTTTCAATCATTAATCCTTGTTAATAAGCGTCAAAGCGTGTTTAAACACTTTCTCACCGTTCATCACGCCGTAATCGGCCATATTAATCACATCGCAGCCAATATTATAATCAGCGCAAATAGCTTTAGTGGAATTAAGCTTATAGCGCGCCTGCGGGCCTAATAAAACCACATCGACGGCATATTGTTTTAACGTTGATTCAATATCATTCACCGATATCGCCCAGATGGTGGATTCCACGCCGGTTGATTCAGCATATTTTTTCATTTTCGTCACGAGCAGACTGGTAGACATACCCGCAGAACAGCACAGTAAAATATTGTACATAACGCCACCTATTAACAGCAATGTTTCATATTATGGATTGCGGTTGCATAATCCACATCATCGCGGAAAAGCCCAGAGGTTCCGGCAATAAATATCCTCGCCCCGGCTTCATACAGCGGCGGGATCGTCGATAAACCAATCGCACCATCAACCGAAATGCTAATCTCACGCTGTGCTTGAGCAATAAGGCGATGCAGACGCGCCACTTTATCCACCGCGCCGGGGATAAACTGCTGTCCTGCAAATCCGGGATCAACTGACATCACCATCACATAATCGACAAGATCCATTACCTCTTCAAGGATCGCAATCGGCGTTGCCGGATTCAGCACGATCCCCACTTTTTTACCACATGCCGTTATTCTCATCAGCGTGCGGTGAAGATGAGTGCAGGATTCTGGATGGACATAAATAATGTCTGCGCCTGCATCTGCAAACAGTTGAATGTAGTTCTGCGGTTGATTAATCATCAAATGGACTTCGGTTTCAATGGCGCTTATCTTCTTGACTGCCTGGAGATCCTGAAGGCCCAAAGAGAAGTTAGGAACAAACACGCCGTCCATTACATCAATATGAAAATAGTCAGCACCAGCCTGTTCCAGGCTTTTTATTTCATCTGCTAAATATGAAAGGTCTGCACACATAATTGATGGAGATATTTTTATCATTGCGTTGTCCATTATTGAGATACCGCCGTTGCTTGTTTGCGCTTTTCAATATTTTCGAACATTCTGAAAAACGGAAAATAAATAATTAATCCGAGGATAAAGACAATGGCCTGTACGATAATGACCTTCCAGTCGCCGGTCGATAAGATGCCGCTAATGAAAGGAGGTGTCGCCCAGGGCACTCCAGCAAACGTGCGCGAGATAAATCCGATATCAGTGAGTAAATAAGCAACTGAGCAGCCTAAGGTTCCCGAAATGATAAACGGTATCATCAGGTAAATATTCATCGCCAGCGGCAGACCAAAGACAATCGGTTCAATAATATTGAACATGGCCGCCGGGATTGAAGCAATACTGATCGCTTTATAGCCCTTAGAACGGGAGAACAGCATCAGGAACAGTAACGGGTAAATCGACGCAATCCAGATATAGCTAAAATTAAACGTCTCCGTCCAGATATGCGTTAACGGCACCCCTTCTAATTTTGCCTGGGCATTGCTGGCTAACGAAGCGGTGACGATAGGCGTGGTAATCGCCGAGAGCAGCGCCGGGCCGTTCAGGCCTACTGACCATAAAATCATGGTGATCAGCATAATGACGGTAAAGACACCAAAACTGTCAGCCGCAGATAACAATGGGGTTAAGAAGTTGCTCATAAATGCGGGAAGGTCGATATTGAGCACCGAACGAATCAACCAGGACACCGTGATGATGACAAACAACGGTATCAGGACCGTAAATGCATTACCGACATTCGGCGGAACGCTTTCAGGAAGGTTAATCACAATTTTCCTGTCCAGTAAAAACTTATACAGTTTTATCGAACAGAGACTGGTTACCATAGAGACAAAAAGGCCTAAGGCACCAAAATACTGAACGGAGATGGTTCCATTGGTGGTGCCTTTAAAAGAGATAAATAAGAACGTCAGCAAACCAATCAGACCGCATTGTTTGGTATTGAGCGCCAACTGTTCACCATAGCTACACGAGATGGTCAATGCGGCATAAAAACCCACAAAACCTAAGGTCATCGAGTTGACGCTATTGAGCAATGGCACGTAAGGAACCAGCTGCGGGACCAATGGCTGGCCACTATTGCCCAAAACTGGCATACCAAATATCGCGACAATCAGAAATAAGCTACCAATAATGATAACCGGCATGACGGTTGTTAAACCATTTTGCACCGCTGCCACGGCAGGTATTTGACTAAAGCGCGCAAGTGGATCTGAAAGCCTCATTACAGATTCAGTAAATTTGTCAAAAATACCTGACTTAATATCCGCATTTTCTTTTTCAGACATAGCAATCCCCGTGATGACAGAAGAAATACTGTCACCCTGATTAATATTTAATTAATTTATGAGTATGAAATTATCTGGTTTCAGTGGTTATCATGACAATGAAATCGCCTGAAAAAGTCATACTCTGGCATTCGGCAGAGACAATAAAATTATCACCGCAAGAAATTCGTTCGCCATTAAAAATACCGCTACCCTCGGTTACCGTGCATAACCAATATCCCTCTTTTGAAATATTACCTTGCCCATGACATCGCAATCTGGCTACAGAAAATACGCTTTCGGTGCGATAGGTATTGAATGTATATCCGTCACCGGTATGCTCATTTGCAACAACCCGGCTTATCGCCTGTGCAATTGACTCATCCGTTACGTGATTAAGGACGTCAAGAGCCTGTGATAAATGCAGCTCCCGATGCTGCCCCTCATTATCCACACGCTCATAATCATAAATTCGCCAGGTCAGATCGGTCGCCTGTTGGATCTCATAAACAACGTTATTCTTACCTAAGGCGTGGATAATCCCCGCTGGGAGATAGACGAAATCGTCTTTGTGCGCGGGAATTCGCCTGAATAAGCCATCAAAATCGCGGTGCTGTAAACGCTCCACCAGGCTTGCCTGATTTTCTGCATGGTGCCCATAAATCAGCGAACTGTTGCTGGCCTCCAGAAAATACCAGGCCTCATCTTTTCCGCTATTAAAGCCATATTGTTTAGCGGATGCCGTATCTGGATGCAGCTGAATACTGAGATCGTCCTCGGGCCCCACCAGCGAAATGATAAAAGGAAATTTTTCGTAGCGGCTATTAAAGACTTTAGGATAATTATCCCAAATCTCATGCAGCGTCATCCCCGAAAGCGACGGCGTTAAGCATTCATTACTCAAACCACCGGGCTGATCGGCAAAGGCCCATGCCTGACCCACGCCGTCCTCCATATCAGGGTAATGAAAATACTCTTTTACCGTCGTACCTCCCCATACCGTTTTGCGTGCAATAGGTTTAAAAAACAGCAATTCACGCTTCATCAAGCTGCTCTCCGTTGCTGTTGATCACCGACTGATACCAGTACCAGGATTTTTTAGGCGTTCTGCGCAACAGCCCATTTTCATCGGGGGTGGTATCAATACGGATAAAGCCATAGCGCTTGCGCATCTCTTTATGACTGCTTAAAAAATCGATTGGCGACCAGGCCAGATAACCGATGATCTCGACCCCATCATGCTGAATAGCCTGGTAGACGCTTTGCAGGTGGTCACGGTGATACTGGATACGCGTATCGTCGCTGACAAATTGGTTTTCATCCGGCGTTTCCAGCAGCGCGATACCGTTTTCCACAATAAAGATCGGTTTCTGATAGCGTTGATACAACGCCGAGAGGACGGTTCTGAAGCCAAGCGGATCGATAGCCCAACCCCATTCCGTCGCGCTCAGAGTTTCGCTGATTTCGACCGACTGATTGAAAATAATCGCGTCTTCCATGGCCACAACATTCTCGTTCTTGACGCCGCGAATGGTGTTGGTCTGGTAGTAGCTGATAGAAAGATAATCAAGCTTTTCAGAGGCCTGTTTAATCTCGTCTAAGCCGTCGAACGCCGCTTCAATGCCGCGATTTTCTAGGAATTTCAGATAGTAAGAGGGATATTTACCGGACGTCATTACATCAAACGTCAGCCACAGATGGTAAGTATTGCGAATATGGCTGGCTAATACATCTTCAGGTGCTGAGGTCGCCGGCACCACCCATGGGCAGTTGGTCATCCCCGACACTTTGGCATGAGGGATCGCAGATTTGATGGTGAGCACTGCGCGAGCATGTGCCAGTTGGGTATTGTGAACAATGGTTTTGAAGAACACCGCCGGTTCAACATTTTCAGGCCGCCGTGCCCCCGCGACCAGGCCCGGGTGGAATGGCGCGAGATTCATTTCGTTGTAGGTAATCCAATACTTAACTTTAGTTTTTAAACGCTCAACGACGATACCTACATGCTTAATATATAAATCGATTACCTTTTTATTATAAAAACCGTTATGTTTTTTGGCTAAATTATCCGGCATGTCAAAATGCACTAAAGACACCACAGGTTCAATTCCTGCGGCAATAAGACAATCAACCATATTCTCATAATAATGCAGCCCGGCTTCATTCGGCTCTTCATCATCACCAAGAGGATGAATGCGTGACCAGACCACCGAAAAACGGTAAGCGGTAAAACCCATTTCCTTCATCAATTTAATATCTTCATGATATTGATAATAATGATTTGATGCCAGTTCACTGCTGTCAATAACCGTTTGTCCCGATTCAAAAGTGATCTCTTGCGTATCGTAAACATTCAGGCCTTTACCATCCGTCAGCCATGCGCCTTCGGCCTGCACATTACTGACTGCACCGCCCCATAAAAAATTATCAGGAAATTTAATCATAAAAATAACCTTGTCATAAAGTGAGTTAGTTCGTTTGTCATTACATTATGACTTATAAATTTGTTACCCTCCTGAATGCAAGAATTTATTATTCACGATGGTTGTTTTGCGAACAATTTCACAAATATTATCTGGAGGAGATAATGATAAATACAATAATAAAATAATAGTGAGAATATATATTCATGATTTTAATTTAATTGCTGAGATTAATATTTCCAACCTGGAAAAGACGCGGGTATGTTGCGATGTATTTACGCGATATGACGCTATGTTCGCGAGAATATTGCCCGATGGCGCTACGTTTATCTGGCCTACAATGATAGGTAGGATTAATGAATAATGCCTTTGTTTTCTCCGCTCATAACAGTACGCTGGTTATTCCAGAAAACAGGTTGGAGGAAACGATGCACTCTTTTCGTCAGGTCGCGGTAAGTAACGTCATCCGCGGGGAAAACGTCGTCATTTATGAACCTGCCAATCTCTACGACTGCACGCTGGGTGAGAACGTTTTTGTCGGCCCTTTTGTGGAGATTCAGGGAAACAGTTGGATTGGCGACGGTACAAAAATCCAGTCTCATACTTTTATCTGTGAATACGTCACCATTGGCCGTCACTGCTTTATTGGTCACGGCGTCATGTTTGCCAACGATATGTTCCGCGATGGCAAACCTGACGCGAACCGGGATAGCTGGGGGCGCATTACCATTGGTGATAACGTCTCGATCGGCAGCGGCGCAACGATTCTTGCGGTCACGATATGCGATGGTGTGGTGATCGGTGCAGGGAGCGTGGTGACCCGTTCCATCACTGAGAAAGGGGTTTACGCGGGTAATCCGGCACGCTTGTTGAGGCGGTTATAACCCCGGCGTTGCTATGCTCAGACGGGCATAGCAACACCGGTAAAGCCCCGGAACGCTAGCGGAAGTTTAGACTCTTATCGCCCGTCATGTTATACAGCTCGAATTTACGGCCCAGCATCTGCCCACCGTCACGCGTCAGCGGCGTCCAACCGACCGATGCCCGGCTGCGGGTTGGGCCGGAAGAGAAGAGATCCATTGGGATATTGACGTAAACCCCTTTGGTGAACTCCCCTTCGCCGTATTCATCTGCCGACACGTTGGTGATAGTCGCATAGGCGCCGACCACAATTCCGCTGTCGAAGTGTTTTGAGATATCCAGCGTACCGCCTTTGTCGCCCGCCAGATACTGCCCGACGCTGGCTTTCACCAGGACATCCTGCGCGAACGACGGCGTCCAGTAGGCGGTGAGATGGCCCGTTTTCACGCTGTAATCGGTGAACTTCATCATATCCTGCGCGCTGCGCCAGTCACGCTGCTTCACGTAGTTCGCATTCAGGCCAAACGACCAGTTGCTGTCGACCGGGCGATAAAGCACCTCTGCCCCCGCTCCGCCGTACATGGTTTCCAGATATCCACCGTAGACCTGGCCGTAGAAATCATTGCCCAGATACTGGAAGTAGTTGGCCTGGAGGTTATTCACGTAGACATCGTTCTCAACGTATTCGCGGATATGCGTACGCACGCGCGGCAGGGCTGAATCATCCGGCGGGTTGGTGTAGTTGAACTTGTCGTAGTTGTTGGCGATATTGGCAAAAATACTGCCGCTGGTCAGCAGGTGGTCGGTCACCCACCAATCGGCGGTGCCCATCACGCCGACCTGATACATGTAGAAGCTTTCCGGGCCGCCGATAGACTGGCTCAGCACCGGATCGAGGTGAAGGTTAAACCGCGACTTATCCATATACCAGCCCTGCTCGGTTTTATCCGGGATAACCGGGGCCATGCGTTTTTGCACCAACGGCGTTTCCTGGCCTAGCGGTTCACCTTCCAGATGACGCTGTAAACTGGCCACATCCGTTTCGGTGGTCACTTCCGGCAGATTAAGCCGCGTTTCGGTAATACGGATCGTGCGGATCCCTTCCGGCAGATCGTTCATCACGATCCGATTAGCCCGCGCGATCCCCTCGCGCGAATCACGATATTTCACCTGCTCGCCGGTGACGTACAGCGTATCGCCTTTCACCTGCATATTGGGATCAACAAACCCGGCGTTGTATTTCAACTGGGTGAGCTGATTGGCGACGACAGAATGCTGGAGGATGGCGTCCTGCGGCTGCGGACGATAGGCCGGGCGCGAATTATCGTTATACGAAGGACGCAGGTCATTAAAGTTGGTGCGCAGGGTAAAGCCAAACATCACGGTATTCCCGCGCTCGTAGCTCAGGTTGACGTCAGCCCAGTCAGCAACACGGTAGATGGCACCGACGTTAAACTTGCTCTTTTGTTCAAGCTTACCGGCGAAGTCCTGCTGGTAGTTGTTGCCCTCATACTCCAGTTTCAGGCGCAGCGGCTGCCACGGCGTCTGGTACTCTACGCCGCCAAACCACGCCGCCGGGCCGTGGAACATCTGGCTGCCGTCAACGGATCCGGCTTTACGATAGCTGTTATCACGCGAGCAATACTTATCGCTGTAGGAACAAAATGGGTTGGTGGCGTTACCGCTGGTACCGAGATAACCCCAGCCCAGGCCTAAGGAGAAATCAAACGGCCCCCAGGCTTTGCTGGCGACCAGATATTCGGAGTCAAACAGACCGGTACCGCCGATATCGCGCGCGCCCACCGCCACCTGCGGCATCCAGTAGCTTTCCTCCCACAGACGTAGTTTCACGTCGAAGGCTTTATCTTTGTAGGTCTGTGAACCGGAGAAAGCGTCGACGTCGCTGTATTTTTTGGTTCGCACGTCGGTATAACGCAGCGTCGTTTCCAGCCACGGGAATAGCTGTGCGGAGGCAGAGTAGTAGCGATACTGGTCATTATCACGATAGTTGGCGCTAAATTCGCCCTCACGCGCCATCCGCGCCGTCGGAGTTTGTAGCAGACCTACACCGCCAAAATCCGACTGCGAAGGGCCAATCGGAGCGGGATAGGTTTCGGCGTGGCACGCCGCGCTGACCGACAGCGCGAGCAGGCTATACAGACAGGTCTTTTTCATTATTCAGGTCTCCGCTGCGTCAGAGAGCGAAGGATCGCAGCGTTTAACGCCTCGTACTTATTGGTCCACAGTGCGTCGGCAAAACCGACAAAGACAATGCTGCCGGGCATCGGTTCAACATGGCGCTTATTCCAGTAGG
Source organism: Kluyvera sp. NPDC087067 (assembly GCF_044745165.1). Taxonomy (NCBI): domain Bacteria; kingdom Pseudomonadati; phylum Pseudomonadota; class Gammaproteobacteria; order Enterobacterales; family Enterobacteriaceae; genus Kluyvera; species Kluyvera sp. NPDC087067. Next base: position 326,856 of record NZ_JBIUZS010000006.1, read on the forward strand.
CGACCGGGGCTTTTTGCGTGCGCCCATTCGGGTAGACAATCCATGCAAAGCTGCGATCGGCACCGCTTAACAGATTGATATTCTCGAGGTAGCTCGCCACATCGCGACCCGGGGTAAACGCCATTTTTCCCGGTTTATCCACCAGCCCCATCAGGGTAATGGTTGAGGGTTGTTGTCCCAGCCACAGGGTGTAATTGCCTTGAAGCGGCGGATTATTTTCGCTGTGCACCCGGACGACATCCGGGTCGAGCGGTGTCAGCAGGCGGCCCGTGACCGGCATCGCCTGGAGCTGATGACGCAGCGCGTTAATGGCGCCAGCCGTGCTGCCGTCCTCCTCCACCGCCAATGCGCTAAGCTGCGCCAGCAACGCCTGATGCTCACGCTCGGCTTTCACCGTGGCCTGCGGCGTGGCAATCACAGCCCCCGTCCACCAGCTTCCCGCCAGTCTCGGTTGTCCGACTAAATCAGCCAGCCTCTCGGCATTGGTCAAGGTCAGCGGTTTAGCCACTCCCGCCTGATGAACCTCAACGGTGCCTGCCGACTGCGCGGTAAACGAAACAAGATTCAGGATGGCTGCGGCAATAAGCGTTTTATTCATGATTTCGCGGCCTTAATAAGCGTGGTGTTGACCGGGAAAGTGCCCGCACCGAGATACTGTTCTGACTGGCGAATTTGTCCTTCGCTATCAACCCAATAGCGATTGCGCCAGTGGGCTTCGGCGGTTGTCACGTCCTCTTGCAGAATGCGCACCGCGGTGCTTTCACCCGCCATCGTGAGCGTGTCGTTACCGTCCCAGCTAAACGTCGACGTGGCGGTGGCGTAGCGCACCTGCTGGTGTTCAGTCCAGCCCATTGTCCGCGTCCAGGTGACACCGTCGGTAATCTGGTTGGCATGCGCTAACGGATCGTTTGCAAGGTTGTTCACTGTCAGCAGGTTGTCGCCCACCAGCTGAGTTTTCACCAGACGCCCGTGCTGGGTCACCAGCATCGCCTGATCCTGGGTGAGCCATTTCTGCTGGCCATTTTCCGAGAACGCCAGCACGACGAAAATCTGCGGGCCGCCGTTAAGACGCATGTACTGGCTGGCGTACGGCATATTCTGGATATCGTCGTCGGTCAGCTGTACGCCTGATGCGCCAAATACGCTGTCCCAAAGGGAATGTCCCAGCGCCTTTGTATTGGGGGAACACGCCTGAAGCAGCAGGCAAAATAAGGGGATAACAAGTCGCTTCACGACGCTTCTCCGGGGCGAAATAACCACACCGAAGTGTGGTTAGAATTAACGTACCTAAAATTACTGGGTACTGGTGGTCGTGCTGGTTGTGGTGGTGGTTCCGGTATTGGAGCCATCGCCGCCAGCCGCCGTCAGCGCCATACCGACCGCAGAGCCTACGGTGCTGGCGCTGGTGGCGGTTGAGCTTCCGGCAGACACAGACGTTGCCGCAGTGCCAGCCGCTTCACCGGTTTCAATCGGTGCGGCGCTGGCGCTTGCCGCAGCAAACGCTGATATGGCAAAAATGCCATAGAGGATTTTCTTCATAAGTATTCCCTTCATTAGATGAATGGAGATATGCCCGGAAATATTCGGGCGTCATCGAGTATACACAAAGCGATGTACAGGATTGACGTAGGGAATATTAAGGAAAGGCTTTTCGGATAATAAGAAAATTGAATATAGAAAATATAATTAATTATTTAATTCAATTGTTTGCGTGAATTACAGAAAATAGCAATATACGGATAATCCGAAAATGAGAGGTCGCCGTTATGATATTTAGGATTATGCTCAATAACAATATAATGAAGAATATCAGGATAAGCAGAATAATCTGACAAAAAAAATGCCGGCATAAAGCCGGCATGAAAAATAAATAACCTTACGCGCGCCAGGATTTATAGCGGTTGATCAGGCCATTGGTTGAACTGTCATGGCTATCAACGGCTTTATCATCATTGAGCTCCGGCAGAATGCGGTTAGCCAGCTGCTTGCCAAGCTCTACGCCCCATTGGTCGAAGGTGAAGATATTCAGGATAGCGCCTTGGGTGAAGATTTTGTGCTCATACATGGCGATAAGCGCACCCAAGCTGTACGGCGTGATTTCGCGCAGCAGGATGGAGTTGGTTGGGCGGTTACCTTCAAACACTTTGAATGGCACCACGTAGTCCAGCGTCGCAGGATCTTTACCCTGGTCACGGTATTCCTGCTCAACCACTTCGCGAGATTTACCAAACGCCAACGCTTCGGTCTGAGCAAAGAAGTTAGACAGCAGTTTTGGATGATGGTCGGTCAGCGGGTTATGGGTGATAGCCGGGGCGATGAAATCGCACGGTACGATTTTGGTGCCCTGGTGAATCAGCTGATAGAACGCGTGCTGGCCGTTAGTGCCCGGCTCGCCCCAGATGATTGGGCCAGTCTGGTGCTCAACCTTGTTGCCGTTACGGTCAACGTACTTACCGTTGGACTCCATGTTGCCCTGCTGGAAGTAGGCGGCAAAGCGGTGCATGTACTGGTCGTACGGCAGAATCGCTTCGGTTTCGGTGCCGTAGAAGTTGTTGTACCAGATACCAATCAGCGCCAGCAGTACCGGCAGGTTTTTCTCAGCCGGTGCGGTGGAGAAGTGTTTGTCCATCGCATGGGCGCCGGACAGCAGCTCAACAAAGTTGTCGTAGCCAACCGACAGGATGATAGACAGACCAATCGCCGACCACAGAGAGTAACGACCGCCTACCCAGTCCCAGAATTCAAACATGTTGGCGGTATCGATACCGAACTCAGAAACCGCTTTACCGTTGGTAGACAGCGCCGCGAAGTGTTTCGCCACGTGTTTCTGGTCGCCCGCGCTTGCCAGGAACCAGTCGCGCGCACTGTGGGCGTTGGTCATGGTTTCCTGGGTAGTGAAGGTTTTAGACGCCACGAGGAACAGGGTGGTTTCCGGGTTCAGCGTTTTCAGCGTTTCGGCGATATGGGTGCCGTCAACGTTGGAAACAAAGTGCATGTTCAGGTGATTTTTGTACGGACGCAGCGCTTCGGTCACCATGAATGGGCCGAGGTCGGAGCCGCCGATACCGATGTTGACGACGTCGGTAATCGCTTTGCCGGTATAGCCTTTCCAGCTACCTGAAATAATCGCTTCGGAGAACGATTTCATCTTCTCCAGCACCGCGTTCACTTCCGGCATCACATCTTTGCCATCAACCACAATCGGGGTATTGCTACGGTTACGCAGCGCGACGTGCAGCACGGCACGGTCCTCAGTGCGGTTGATCTTTTCGCCAGAGAACATGGACTTGATGGCGCCGCTCAGATCGGTTTCTTTAGCCAGATCAAGCAGTTTAGCCAAGGTCTCTTCAGTAATGAGGTTTTTAGAGAAGTCGACCAGCATCTGGTCGTCGAAAGTGGCGGAGAACTTGCCAAAACGGTCACCGTCTTTTGCGAACAGTTCTGCAATGGTGACGTCCTTCATTTCATCGAAGTGTTTCTGTAGTGCCTGCCACGCAGCGGTCTGCGTTGGATTGATATTTTTCATTAGCAATACCCTTCTGATTTAAAAATCGTAACTGTCCTCGATTGTAGCGCCAGTCACAAAAAATTGTGATGGTTTTAATGTTATCCCCCCTCGGGATGACAAAATCGTGCAGAAAACAGACAAAAAAACGGCCTTTATAAGTCTGGTTTCTCAGACCTGGGATTGCATGAAAAATCCGCATAACCCCAGCGTTGACAACCTACCCGCTAACGCTTTATTTATAAATGTACTACCTGCGCTCGCGCAGGCCAGAAGAGGCGCGTTGCCCAGGTAAACGGTGTTTGAGGAACCAGTCCTGTGAAAACACCTGAAGGGGAGCAACGCCGAGATGAGTGAACAACAGGTTGCGTTCATCATCGGCTACAGGGGCTGAATCCCCTGGGTTGTCACCAGAAACGTTCGCAGTCGCACGTTTCACAAGTGGTGGAGCACTTCTGGGTGAAATCGTAGTTGTTTATCGCTCTGCGCCCACCCGTCTTTCGCTCTTCCCTTGTGCCAAGGCTGAATAATTTGGTCTGACTTACAAAGCCAGCCCTCCCCTGACACGAGGTTATTATGACAGCATTAGTAGTCGCCAAATTTGGCGGAACCAGCGTAGCCGATTTTGATGCTATGAACCGCAGCGCCGACGTGGTGCTCTCCGACGCCAGCGTGCGCGTTGTCGTGCTGTCCGCCTCGGCTGGCATCACCAACCTGCTGGTGGCGCTGGCTGAAGGTCTGGAGCCCGCTGAACGTCTTGCCAAACTCGACGCAATCCGCGCCATTCAATATGCCATACTCGACCGTTTATCTCAGCCTGCCGTGATTCGCGATGAAATCGAAAGGCTGCTGGATAATCTGGCGACGCTGGCGGAAGCTGCCGCGACCAAAACGACGACCGCGCTGACCGACGATCTGGTGAGCCATGGCGAGCTGATGTCGACCCTGCTATTTGTTGAGATTCTGCGTGAACGTAACGTTCAGGCGCAGTGGTTTGACGTCCGCAAAGTCATGCGCACCAGCGATCGCTTTGGTCGCGCCGAGCCGGATGTTGCCGCGCTGGCCGAACTCACCGCACAGCTACTGACCCCGCGCCTGGATGAAGGTCTGGTGATAACCCAGGGCTTTATCGGCAGCGAGAGCACAGGCCGCACCACGACGCTTGGCCGTGGCGGTAGCGACTACACCGCCGCGCTGCTGGGCGAAGCGCTGCATGCCACGCGCGTGGATATCTGGACCGACGTGCCGGGCATCTACACCACCGATCCGCGCGTGGTTCCGGCGGCGAAACGCATTGATGAAATTGCCTTTGAAGAGGCCGCAGAGCTGGCAACCTTTGGCGCGAAAGTGCTGCATCCTGCGACGCTATTGCCCGCAGTGCGCAGCGATATTCCGGTGTTTGTCGGCTCCAGCAAAGATCCGAAAGCCGGTGGCACCCTGGTGTGTAATGAAACCACTAACCCACCGCTGTTCCGCGCGCTGGCGCTACGTCGTAAGCAAACCCTGCTAACCCTGCATAGCCTCAATATGCTGCACTCCCGCGGCTTCCTGGCGGAAGTGTTCGGTATTCTGGCGCGCCACAATATTTCGGTCGACTTAATTACCACCTCCGAAGTGAGCGTCGCGTTGACGCTGGACACCACCGGCTCCACCTCGACCGGAGACACCCTGCTGACGCAGTCCTTATTGATGGAACTGTCGGCGCTGTGCCGGGTTGAAGTGGAAGAGAACCTGGCCCTGGTGGCGCTTATCGGTAACGACCTGTCAAAAGCCTGCGGCGTAGGCAAAGAGGTATTTGGCGTGCTGGATCCGTTCAATATCCGCATGATTTGTTATGGCGCATCCAGCCATAACCTGTGCTTCCTGGTACCAGGTGCGGAAGCGGAACAGGTGGTGCAGAAACTTCACCATAATTTGTTCGAGTGATTGAACGTTTACGCCGGATGGCGACGCTGTGCGTCTTATCCGGCCTACAGCGTGCCCATTGCGGGAACATGAACATAATTTGTTTGAATAATATTTCACCACGCGATAAACAATAACTATAGCCGGGCTCGAACCCGGCTTTTTTATAACAACACAACACACATTTATCGCAAGGAATACATCATGCTCGCCGTTCTCACCCGGCTGTTCCCGTTATGGGCGCTGCTGCTTTCTGTTATTGCCTACTTCACTCCCACCACCTTCACGCCCATCGGGCCGCTGGTGCCGTCGCTGCTGATGCTGATTATGTTCGGCATGGGCGTGCATCTGAAAGTTGACGACTTTAAACGCGTTCTTTCACGCCCCGCTCCAGTTGCCGCAGGAATTTTCCTGCACTATCTGGTGATGCCGCTTGCTGCGTGGCTGCTGGCGCTGGTTTTTCATATGCCGCCGGAGCTGTCCGCCGGGATGGTGTTAGTCGGCAGCGTGGCTAGCGGTACGGCCTCTAACGTGATGATCTATCTGGCAAAGGGTGATGTTGCGCTATCAGTCACCATTTCCTCCGTGTCCACGCTGGTCGGCGTGGTGGCCACGCCGCTGCTCACGCGTCTTTACGTGGACGCGCATATCCAGGTGGATGTGATGGGTATGCTGCTCAGCATTTTGCAAATTGTGGTGATCCCGATTGCGCTGGGTCTGGTGATTCATCACCTATTTCCACGCGTCGTGAAGGCCGTTGAACCTTACCTGCCTGCGTTCTCAATGGTGTGTATTCTGGCGATTATTAGCGCGGTCGTGGCAGGCTCGGCTTCACACATTGCGTCGGTCGGCTTTGTGGTGATTATTGCGGTAATTTTGCATAACACGATTGGCCTGCTTGGCGGTTACTGGGGCGGGAAGCTGTTTGGCTTTGATGAGTCCACCTGCCGGACGCTGGCGATTGAAGTCGGGATGCAGAACTCAGGGCTGGCAGCCGCGCTGGGTAAAATCTACTTTGGGCCGTTGGCGGCACTGCCCGGCGCGCTGTTCTCCGTCTGGCATAACCTGTCTGGCTCGCTGCTGGCGGGGTATTGGTCAGGAAAACCGATTGAAGAAAAACAGCATCAAGACGTGAAAGAAAGTTGATCCTGTAGCCCGGACGAGGTGCGCAAGCACCGACTCCGGGGAAGGTTCAGCCCTCGCCCCGGCGGCGCTGCGCTTGGCCGGGCGACAAGTGCGTAGGCTCAATAAGCGTAGCGCCATCGGGTAAAATGCCGCGCATTGCCGGATAGCGGCGTAAACGCCTTATCCGGCCTACAAAGATATGCCTCTTTGCCGTACACTGGGTTAACCATCCGATTGAGGGCAACCCTTATGGCACTCCCCCGCATTACGCAAAAAGAGATGACCGAGCGTGAACAGCGCGAACTGAAAACGCTGCTCGACCGCGCGCGCATTGCGCATGGCCGTCTGCTCACCAACGCCGAAACCAACAGCGTCAAAAAGGAGTACATCGACAAGCTGATGGCAGAGCGCGAAGCCGAAGCCAAAAAAGCCCGCCAGTTGAAGAAAAAGCAGGCTTATAAACCGGATACCGAAAGTTCATTCTCGTGGTCGGCTAACACCCCGACACGCGGCAGACGTTAACGCCCTTTCTTTTTACGCCCCGGTGAGACAAAACGTTTACCGTTAGCCGCCGGGCGCGCCGGTTTTTCACTGGTTTTTTCTATCTTCACCACTGGACGTTTAATGCCCGTGGTTTTGGGTTTAGCCTTCGCTTTCGGCTTCGCATCCGACGATGAGTTTTCAATCAGTTTGAAGAGGTCGACAAGCTCGTCATCCGTCAGGTCACGCCACTCACCCAGCGGAATTCCCGTCAGGCTGACGTTCATAATACGCGTACGTTCAAGCTTCGTGACTTCAAAACCGAAGTATTCGCACATGCGGCGAATCTGGCGGTTCAGGCCCTGCACCAAGGTGATGCGGAAAACGAACGGCGCTTCTTTCTTCACCTTACACTTCTTCGTTACCGTCCCCAGAATCGGCACGCCTGCGCCCATTCCGCGAATAAAGTCATCGGTCACCGGCTTATCAACCGTCACCAGATACTCTTTTTCATGGTCGTTACCGGCACGCAGGATCTTGTTCACCAGATCGCCGTGGTTGGTGAGGAAAATCAGCCCCTGAGAGTCTTTATCCAGGCGACCAATCGGAAAGATACGTTTGCTATGGTTAACAAAATCAACGATGTTATCGCGTTCGCCATCTTCGGTCGTGCTGACAATGCCGACAGGTTTGTTTAGCGCAATCAGCACTAAATCATCCGCTTCCCGCGGCTCAATCAACCGACCGTTTACCTTCACTACGTCGCCCGGCATCACCTGGTCGCCAATCGTGGCGCGTTTGCCGTTGAGGAAGACGTTGCCTTGTTCGATATAGCGATCCGCCTCGCGGCGCGAGCAAATCCCGCTTTCGCTGATGTATTTATTTAATCGGGTTGATGAGTCTGGCAGCATAAATTCTCCTGTAAAAGCGAAATATACCTTACCTTAGCGGCGTGGAAAAAGAGTCCACGAAAAATCATTCTTGCGAGTAACATTCCACAACATCGTGAGCCGCGTCAGTGAGCTATGCTTCCTTGAGTGATAACATCCTGCCCTGACTGAAAATTTTTCGATTAATGGGAGAAATGATGGAACTGCTTTTGCTGAGTAATTCGACGCTGCCGGGTAAAGCCTGGATGGAACATGCGATGCCGCTGATCGCGTCACAGCTTAACGGTCGCCGTTCTGCAGTGTTTATCCCGTTTGCTGGGGTGACGCAGACCTGGGACGATTACACCGCGAAAACTGCCGCTGTCTTTGCGCCGCTGGGCGTGACGGTCACCGGTATTCATAGCGTCGTCGATCCGATTTCCGCCATTGAGAATGCTGAGCTGGTGATTGTCGGCGGCGGTAACACCTTCCAGTTGCTTAAAGAGAGCCGTGAGCGCGGGCTGCTGGCACCGATTGTCGACGTGGTGAAGCGCGGCGCGCTGTATATCGGCTGGAGCGCCGGGGCAAACCTCGCCTGCCCGACCATCCGCACCACCAACGATATGCCTATTGTTGATCCGAAAGGTTTTGATGCGCTGGGGCTGTTCCCATTACAGATTAACCCGCACTTCACCAATGCATTGCCGGAAGGACATAAAGGCGAAACCCGCGAACAGCGTATCCGCGAGCTGCTGGTGGTGGCACCAGAGTTAACGGTGATTGGGCTGCCGGAGGGCAACTGGATTCAGGTGGCGCAAGGACATGCAACGCTGGGCGGGCCGAATACCACGTACGTGTTTAAAGCGGGCGAGGAAGCGGTGGCGCTGGAGGCTGGGCATCGGTTCTGATGGCGGGTTAGGTGCATCCCCGGGGGCGGCGTAAACGCCTTGCCCGGGCTACAAATGTGTTCGAATGTCACGAAACCCCGGGGTCGGCGTAAACGCCTCGCCCGGGCTACAAATGTGCTCGAATGTCGGAAACGCCGGAGTTACAAATGTGCTCGAGCGCAGGGTTGTAGGCCGGATAAGGCGAAGCCACCATCCGGCATTCTGCACCGGAGTGCCTGATGGCGCGATGCTTATCAGGCCTTGTATTATCCTTCCTGTGCAGAGAGGACCGGCCAGTTCTCCCTGCCAGCAGTCCGCATGCCGTATCAGGCCTTAGGTTCATA
>NZ_JBIUZS010000007.1:0-148869 GCF_044745165.1 Kluyvera sp. NPDC087067
CCTGACCCCATGCCGAACTCAGAAGTGAAACGCCGTAGCGCCGATGGTAGTGTGGGGTCTCCCCATGCGAGAGTAGGGAACTGCCAGGCATCAAACAAGTGAAGAAGCCCATCCTGACGGATGGGCTTTTTTGCGTCTGTGCGAAATGGATAACCGGTGGACATCCCGGGCTCACTGCGTTCGCCCGGGCTACAATATGGTGCGGACGTAGCCCGGACGAGGCGTTTACGCCGACTCCGGGGAAGCTAGCATGCGTGCGGAATGCGGAACCGGTGAAATTTCCGGGGTCACTGCGTTCGCCCGGGCTACAATGTGGTGCGAATGTAGCCCGGACGAGGCGTTTACGCCGACTCCGGGGAAGCTTCGAACCACCCCCTACGCCATCTCCCCAATCGTTTTACGAAAACGTATCAACGCAATTGCAAAAAATACCCCACCAATCGCCAGCAGCGTTAAAAACTGCGGCCAGACAATGGCAAAATCAGCACCACGATAAAGAATCGCCTGTGCCAGGCTAACAAAATGCGTTGTCGGCATGGTCTGCATAATATCCTGCACCAGCTGGGGCATACTCTCACGCGGCGTCGATCCCCCCGACAGCATCTGTAGCGGCAGTAGCACCAGAATCATCAATAATCCCATCTGCGGCATTGAACGTGCAACTGTCCCCATAAAAATGCCGATCGAGGTCGTAGCGAACAGGCTCAGAGCGACCCCCAACATAAATAACGGGATCGAACCTTCAATAGGCACCTGTAAAACACCCTGCACCATTAGCAGCAGTGACAACCCTGAAACCACCAACACCACTAGCCCCATCGACCACACTTTTGCCAGCATGATCTCAAACGGCGTGATCGGCATGACCAGCAGGTGCTCAACCGTGCCGTGCTCGCGCTCGCGGATCAACGCCGATCCGGTCAGCACGATCGCCAGCATCGTAATATTGTTGATGATCGCCATCACGGCGCCAAAACGCTCCTGCTCAAGATTCGGGTTAAAGCGCATCCGCACCGCCAGTTCTACCGGCAACATGCTGTTATCCCGATAGCGAGCGACAAAACTGTTCACCTCGCCGGTGATAATATTCTGGATATAACTATTGCCAGTAAACGCCTGGCTCATTCGGGTCGCATCCACGTTCACCTGTAAATCTGGCTGCCTTCCCGCCAGCACATCGCGCTGAAAATCAGGAGGAATATTGATAGCGAAGGTATAGCGCCCCGCATTAAGGCCTGCATCCATTTCATCGGCGGTAATCAGCTCCGGCTCCAGGAACCATGGGCGATAGAAGCCATTGATGATCCGTGAAGAAAGCTGTGATTTATCCATATCTGCAATAGCAATAGGCGCCAGATGCAGCGAGCCTGGCATCACCGTGGCAGAAGAATAAACCGACACCGTAAAGGCGAACACAATCAGCGTCAGCATCGCTTTATCGCCCAGCAGGCTGCGCAGCTCCTTCATTCCGAGGTTATAAATATTGCGTAATCCGCGCATTATGCCTCCTGTTTCTTCAGCAGCCAGACGGAAAGCCCCAGCACGAGTGGCACGGCAATCAGCAGTGGGATAAAGGAGATCCACAGATCGCTAAGCCCCAAGGCTTTTGAAAATGTTCCACGGGCGATAGTCAGAAAATGGCTGGTTGGATAGATCTGGCCAATCCAGCGTCCCGGCCCTTCCAGCGAGGCGACCGGGTCGATCATCCCTGAGAACTGCGTTGCGGGAATCAGCGTAATGATCGCGGTACCGAAAATCGCGGCAATCTGGCTCTTCATAAAGGTGGAGATCAAAAGCCCCAGCCCGGTGGCAATCGTCACATACAGCAGCGCTGCCAGGGTAAGCGTCAGGAAACTGCCCTTATGCTGTACGCCAAACACAAAGACTGATAGCGCGCACAGCAACAGGAAGTTAAACATTCCCAGCACGATGTACGGTATCTGCTTACCAAGCAAAAACTCGCTTCGGGTGGTTGGGGTAACGTACAGATTGATTATCGATCCGAGTTCTTTTTCTCGTACCACACTGAGCGCGCTGAGCATCGCCGGGATCATCATTAACAGCAGCGGAATCACCGCGGGGACAATCGCCGGGAGACTTTTCACGTCGGGGTTGTAGCGATAGCGTGTTTCGATAGACACCAGAGAAACATCACCACTCGTGTTCGGCTGTTGCCCGGCCATCTCCTGAAGCCAGCCCAGATGCATCGCCTGCACGTATCCCCGCACCGTTTCCGCGCGATTCGGCATCGCGCCGTCAACCCACACCCCAATTTGTACCGGCGTACCGCGAGCGATATCGCGGCCAAAGTTCGGCGGAATTTCGATAGCCACCGCCAGCTCACCGTTGCGCATCCGCCTGTCAAGTTCGTCGTAACTTGCAAGCGGTGACTGTTCGATAAAATAGCGCGATCCGGCAATGTTCTGCGTCCAGCGCTGGCTGCTGACGGTCTGATCTCTGTCGAGGACGGCGAAGCGCAGATCCTCAACGTCCATGCTGATCCCGTAGCCCATAATAAACATCAGGATCACCGTGCCGAGTAGCGCCAGCGTTGAGCGCACCGGATCGCGGCGCAACTCTAAGGCCTCGCGTCGGCTGTAGCTAAACAGTCGGCGCAGACTAAACGCCTGACGCGGCGGCTCAGCTTCAGCTTTGACGGGCGCCTCCGTCATCTCTGCTACTGGTGCCGGATCGGATGCTTCCTTAAGCCAGGCAATAAAAGCCTCCTCAAGGTTTGCCGCGCCGCGCTGCTTAACCAGCGCGGCCGGGGTGTCACTGGCAAGCACTTTGCCCGCATGCATCAGCGACATACGGTCACAGCGCTCGGCCTCATTCATAAAGTGGGTGGAGATAAAAATGGTCACCTTGTCCTGTCGCGCCAGGTCCACCATCAGTTGCCAGAACATATCGCGCGCAACCGGGTCGACGCCGGAGGTCGGTTCGTCGAGGATCAACATTTCCGGGCGATGAATGACCGCGACGGCCAGCGACAGACGCTGGCGAATACCCAGCGGCAGCGCGCTTGGCAGGGTGTCCTCCACGTCGCTTAGCATAAAGCGCTCGCTCATCTCAGCGACACGACCGGGGATTTCGGCATCCGGGATATGAAAAAGTCGGGCATGGAGTTCAAGATTCTGGCGCACGGTCAGTTCGCTATAGAGCGAAAACGCCTGTGACATATAGCCCACGCGGCGACGGGTTTCGATATCCTTAGGGTCGACCGGCTGTCCAAACAGCCACGCCTCACCTTCGCTTGCCGGAAGCAGCCCGGTGAGCATCTTCATGGTGGTCGATTTGCCACAGCCGTTAGAACCAAGAAAACCAAAAATCTCACCGCGCGCAATGCGGAAATTAACGTGGTCGACCGCGACAAAATCACCAAAACGCATGGTCAGGCCGCGTGCTTCAATCGCAATCTCTTCTTCACGGGTATCGCGTGGAGGAATGACAACATCCTGATGCGCATTGCGCTGCGCTTCCGGCAGCAGAGCGATAAACGCCTGTTCCAGCGTCTGCGTTCCGGTCTGCGAGCGTAGCGTTTCAGCACTGCCCGTTGCTAACACTTCGCCATCGTTCATGGCGACCAGCCAATCGAAACGCTCGGCCTCTTCCATATAAGCTGTGGCAACTAATACGCTCATCTCCGGCTGACGCTGGCGAATGCTGTCGATTAACTCCCAGAACTGCGCCCTAGAGAGCGGATCCACCCCGGTAGTGGGTTCATCCAGGATCAACAATTGCGGATCGTGGATCAGCGCGCAGCACAGCCCAAGCTTTTGCTTCATCCCGCCGGAAAGTTTCCCGGCAGGGCGATCGCGGAACGGTGCCAGCCCGGTACTTTGCAGCAGAGAATCGATCCGGCTTTCGCGCGCGCTTTTATCATGCCCAAACAGCCGCGCAAAGAAATCGACGTTCTCATACACTGACAGCGTGTGGTAGAGGTTCTTGCCCAGGCCCTGCGGCATCCAGGCGATTTTTGGGCACACATCCCGGCGGTGGCGGGCGTCTCGCATATCGCCGCCAAGCACCATAACATTCCCTTGCTCAATCACCCGCGCACCGGCAATCAGCGACAACAGACTGGATTTGCCGACTCCGTCCGGGCCAATCAGCCCTACCATGCGACGTGAGGGGATAGTCAGCGTAATATCACGCAGCGCAGCGGTTGCGCCAAAATGCTGGCTAACGTGTTCCAGCCGAGCGACGGCCGGGTGAATATCCTGTTTCATTTCGGCAGCCTTACCGCAAGCTCTGCGGGCCACGGCTGCTGATTATCCAGCCTGACATAGGCCATACCCGGCAGGCCGGTTTTCACGTATTCAAGATGCTTTTCCAGCAGTTCCGGCGGAATGCGCACCTTCACGCGGAACATCAGCTTGAGCCGCTCATCGCTGGTTTCGACGGTTTTCGGCGTAAACTGCGCGACGCTTGCGACAAAGCTGATGTTAGCGGGGATCACGAGGTTCGGCGCGGCATCAAGAACAATGCGCGCTTCGCTGCCAATTGCCAGCAGGCCCGCTTGTTCGGTTGGCAGGAAGAAAGTCATATAGACGTCGGCCAGGTCGACCATGTTCAGCACCCGGCCACCGGCGGCGAGCACTTCGCCCGGTTCGGCCACGCGATACTGAACCCGCCCGTCACGCGGAGCTTTTAGCGTGCTGTCATCGATATCGGCGAGGATACGCCGTTCGGTCGCCTCGGCGGCCTCTACCCGGGTTTGGGCCTGTATAATACTGGTGCGAGCCGCTTCAATCGCGGCTTTGGCGGCAGAAACCTGCGCCCGAGCGGATTCGAGGGCGGCACGACCGCTTTCGGCGGCGGCACGATCGTCATCTAATTGCTGGGCGGAAACGGCTCCACGCTGTGACAACGTGCTGGAGCGGGCGTGACGTTTAGAGGTTGAGTTCAGCTCGGCCTGGCGCTGCTTCACCACCGACTCGGTGGCGCGCATTTCGCTCTGGCGCTGTTCCAGCAATGCCCTCGCGGCAGCCACGGCACTTTGCGCTTCCTTGATCTGTGCGGCGGCTTCCAGACGCTGTTCATTCAGCACGCGGGTGTCCATTTGTGCCAGAACATCGCCCTGACGAACGAACTGTCCTTCGCTGACCAGAATACGCTCGATGCGACCGGCAGTTTTGGTCGCGATATCCACTTCGGTGGCTTCAATTCTGCCGTTACTGCTGGCAAATCCGTCGGGCAATCCTGGTGGACGCAACATCCACCATGCGACGGCGGCAATCACGATTGCCAGCCCGACGAGATACCACGCCCAATGCCGTTTGATTTTGTCCATACGCTACCCGCTTTGTTCCCTGTTGCTGAGTGGCGCGCGTTTCGTCTTGAAAAGTGGGAAGGATGCTGTGAAAAGTGCTACTCATGTGGTCATCATCAGCAATCCTGGCCGGAAATGAAACACGCATATATATAGCTACCGTCAATGTCATACTAACACCGACCGGCTTTATGTCCATACTTGTAACAGGGTCTTGCAAGCGCATTAACACAAAACATCAAAACAACGGAAAAGGCATTCAGTTGGTGAATGCCTGCATAGTTCAGAACAATACCGGGAGCCCCAGTCCACGTTTGACCGCATGCAGCGTCTGCTGCGTTAACGTATGCGCACGTTCGCTACCCTCGCGCAGTATTGCCATTAATTGACCTTTATCCTGAATAAACGTGGCACGCCGTTCGCGAATCGGTGCCAACAGTTCCTGTAAACACGCCTCGAGGACGTTCTTACACTGCCGGTCGCCCAGCCCGCCGCGCTGGTAGTGCGCTTTCATTTCCGCGACCAGAGTTTTGTCGGGATGGAAGGCGTCGAGATAGGTGAAGACGACGTTGCCTTCAATCTGCCCCGGGTCGGCTACGCGCAGGTGATTTGGGTCGGTATACATGGCGCTCACCGCCTGATGAATTTCCGCTTCGCTGGCGGAAAGCGTCAGCGTATTGCCCAATGACTTCGACATTTTTGCGCCGCCGTCGATCCCCGGCAGACGGCTGACGTCGCTAAGCTGCGCCTTACAATGGCGCAACACCGGCGTGCGCGTCAGGCTATTCATTTTGTGCACGATCTCATTGGTTTGCTCGATCATCGGCAGCTGATCATCACCGACCGGCACCAGATCGGCATTAAAGGCGGTAATATCCGCGGCCTGGCTTATCGGATACACCATAAAGCCCACCGGCAACGCGCGGGAAAATCCTTTCTGCGCAATCTCATTTTTGACCGTTGGGTTCCGTTCGACGCGGGCGACGGTGACGATATTCATATACAGCGCCGTCAGTTCCGCCAGCGCGGGCAGGGCGGATTGCAGGCAGATCGTGGTGCGGCTTGGGTCGATACCGACGGCGAGATAGTCGGCCATCACTTCCAGAATGTTATGGCTGATTTTTTGCGGATTACTGCCGTTATCTGTCAGCCCCTGCAGATCGGCGATCAGGATAAACTGTTGATGTTCTTGCTGAAGTTGTACGCGCTGGCGCAGGGAACCGACAAAGTGGCCGAGATGCAGCTGCCCGGTAGGACGGTCGCCGGTCAGAATAGTATGGGTGGTGTTCATCAGTGACTCCTTGTAATGCACTGAGCCGAAAGACGCCACTGAGAAACAACAAAGCCGCCTTTCGGCGGCTTTGAAAAAATAGGTAACGTTAACCCTGCCGCCTGTTAATCAGGCAGCCACCAACGATTGGAGCGGTGGACGGTCACGTTTATGTTCATCTTTTTATCCTGCCACTAAAGTGCTCATCCTGTCTACCGATAAAAAAAGCTCAGCGATTCCGCGCAAAAAATACGCTTAACGGCGGGGCAGTCATCTTTTATGTTGAGTGTTTTTTTTGAAATTTACTCAACAATACCAACGAGTTGCTTTACATCATTTCATGCGTTTCTAGAATGAATACACGCCTCATTCATCGTTCACTTAATAAACCGACGATCCGTATGAAAAAAACATTACTCGTGACAGTACTCTTTTGTAGCCTGCTGACGGCGGGTATCACGATCGTTTTTATCGTCCATGAAACCTTCCCTGATACCACTTCAGCCTGCCGCCCGGATTTTTCGCGTAAAGCGCTATTACGCGTGAAGGAGGATTATTTACGCGGCCGTTTTCCCCATTGGTATCGTGAGAAAAGTACGCTTGGCACCATGACGCCTGAGTTGATTTTCGGCGAAGTTACCATTGAAGATGATGATTATCGCGTGCCGTTTGTGGCTAAAGGGCCAATAAAAACGCTGTCGCGCATCGGCTTCGTTGACTGTGTCTCGATGGACGTGGAATACCTCGCTGCAAAATAGGGACATTGTACAATCCATGCGGTTTAGCCCGTTTGTTCCTTGATAGTTATCATGGTAAGTATTATCGTAGTGATACGACAAAAACGGAGACTGCCATGACTGAAGAAGAACTGTTTGCCCGCCGCCCAATGGGAATGCGCATGGCGATGGTTGTACGCCAATGGCGCTCCATTATCGACAATGCGATCACCGACACCGGTCTTACGCAGTCCAGCTGGACGGTGCTGATGCAGCTTAATGAACTGGGCGATAACGTTTCAGTCAGTGAACTGGCGGAGATGCAGGGCATTGAACTGCCGCCGCTGATGCGAACGTTGACGCTGCTGGAGCAACGGGGCTATCTGTTGCGCACGGTATCCCCTTATGACAAGCGCATTCGCCTGCTGGCGCTTACCGACGAAGGTCGGGCGGTGCTCCAGACCCTGACTCAGGTGATTGAAGCCTTCCAGACCCAGGTCTCCAATGGCATCCCCGCCGACGAGTTTGCGAAGTTTAGCGACACCCTGAATCACATTGCCTGCAATCTGCGGATTATCCGCGACGAGAATAACAAAACCGAATAACACCATGATGACGCCAGAACAAAAATTTGCCCGCTGGGTAAGGGTCAGTATTGCCTCTTTCCTGCTGATGTTTGTCTATTTCATCGTTGCCGACATCTGGATCCCGCTCACGCCGGACTCCACGGTGATGCGCGTCGTGACGCCGATTTCGTCACGCGTGTCCGGCTACGTGTCGAAGGTCTACGTGCATAACAATAGCCAGGTTAAGAAAGGCGACCTGCTGTATGAACTCGACCCGACGCCGTTCCAGAATAAAGTCGATGCCGCAACGCTGGCGCTGGCTCAGGCGAAGTTAAGCAATCAGCAGCTCGATGCGCAAATATCGGCGGCGCAGGCGAATCTGAAAACCGCCCAGCTGACCGCGCATAACGACCGGGTTACTTACGATCGCTACCAGCGATTAAGCAGTATGCAAAACGTCTCCCAGGCGGATCTCGATAAAGTGCGCACCACCTGGCAGACCAGCGAACAATCGGTGGCGGCGCTGCATGCCTCGATTCATAACCTGCAAATTCAACGCGGTGAGCGCGATGACAATCGCAACGTCACGCTCCAGCAGCAGCAAACGGCACTCCAGGAAGCCCAGTTAAACCTCGGCTGGACAAAAATTCGCGCCGAAGCGGATGGCACCGTCAGCAACCTGCAACTCAGTCCTGGCCTGTATGCGGCGGCGGGCAGCGCGGTGATGGCGGTGGTGAACCAGCAAACCGATATCGTGGCGGATTTCCGTGAAAAAAGCCTGCGCCACACCAAACAGGGCACCGATGCCGCAGTGGTATTTGACGCCTTCCCGGGCAAAGTCTTTGCGGCGAAAGTGACCAGCAGCGATGCCGGGATCCTGGCCGGTCAGGAAGCGGTAAATGGTCAACTGTCGCAGCCGGAACAATCCACCCGCTGGGTGCGTGACGCCCAGCGTATGCGTATTCACGTGGCCTTAAACGAACCGCTGGAGAAAACGCTGCCGACCGGCGCTCGCGCAACGGTACAGCTGTACAACAGCGAAGGCGCCTTTGCGCGCTTCTTCTCCGGCCTGCAAATTCACCTGATTAGCTGGCTGCACTATGTCTATTAACACCCTCGCGCAGGTCTTTACCCCTCACGGAAACATCGTCTACACGGCGAATGATTTCCGTCAGACCATGCGCATTTCTATCGCCGGGACGATAGCGTTGAGCATCTCGACGTTTTATGACACCCACTACGGCGTCTTTTTTGTGGTTTATCCGCTAATGCTGCTGTCTTTGGTGCCGGTGTTTAACCGCCACATCGCCAAGCAGTTTATCTTTAGCGCCTCGCTGAACTGTCTCGAAATGGTGCTGATCATCGGCTATCTCAGCCAATGGCCGGTAATTATGACGGTGGTGGTTTTTGCTCTGTATGTGATGCGATTTCGTTTTATGAGCAAAGGGCCGCTGTTTTTGTTTGGCTCAATGGGCGTGGTGTGCCAAAGCGTGATGCTCAACTTTATGAGCTACTCAACCGCAAACTGGCATACGCTGTTATTTTCCAATATCGAAGCCAGCATTATGGCAGTGGCATTGAGCGCGTTGCTGCACTATCTGATCCCGGATGTTGAGCCGCGTAAGCCGCAGCCGCTAATTGAAAAAGACGATGCCCGCGTGCGCCATGAATCGCTGCTTTCCGGCACGGTGGCGACCATCATCTTTGTCATTTTCCAGGTCAGCGATCTCAGCGACTCCCTCTCTGCGTTGATGGCCGGGATCCTGATCCTCTTCCCGATGCACTATCGCGGCGCGGTGATTAGCTCAATCTGGCGCGTCGCGGGCGTGGTACTAGCCTGCCTGTATATTCTGGTGGTACAGCTGATCCTCTACGATCACAGTAGCCACATGCTGTTGATGATGCCGCTTATCGGCCTCGGGCTGGCGTTCAGCGCCCGGCTGCACGTGATGGAAAAGGTCGGGGCGGGCGTGGGCTTTGCCAGTATCACCACTATCGGCATTATGTTCGGCCAGAATCTTCAGCCGGACGGCGACCTGGTATTCAGCGATCTCTACCGCGCGACCTCCGTCACCGTCTCGTTGCTGGCGACCCTGACGATGGTGTTTATCCTCCATCGGCTGCTTAACTGTTTTGCCCCAACGCGCTTTATTGTGAAGTAGCGCACTTCAGGACGCTGATTGTTCTCCCTCATCTGTGCTTACAATAGCCGCTCGCCGTGGTGGCGTGAGGGAGAAGACGATGTGGAAAACGCGTGCGCTGGAACTGAATAATCAAGAGTTCTGGAATTGGGATAAAGCCTGTGAGCTGGTGCAATGGGCCGCTCGCCATGATTTTAATACCGTGATTGTCGGGCAGGTCGACCTGTTCGACAAGCTGGTCTCGCCCAAAGGCTACACGCCACACCAGTACAACGACCGTCTCTCCAGCCAGCAGCGCGCCCGCTGCGTCTACCTCAATCGCCTTGCCGGTTACTGCCACAAGCAGGGACTGCGCTTTTACCTTCAGGCTAAAGAACTCAGCTTTCCGGCAGACCTGCTGGCGGCGCACCCGCAACTGATTGATAAAGATGGCAGCATCCGTTTCGACGTTGAATTCTGGTGTCAGTATCTGGCGGACAAGCTCACCTTGCTGTGCCAGCAAATTCCGGCCATAAGCGGCCTGCTGGTGGCGCTCTCCAACACCGACGGCCTGCTGCCTGTTTCGCGTCCGAACTGGGAGTTGACCGGGCAGGATGACCCGACGCCGCATATCGACCCTCGCAGCCTGTCGCGCTACACCCAATGCTTTAGCGCCATGGCGCGGGCGGTGATGCGGGAAAATAAACACCTGGTGCTGCGCGCCTTCCCGGCGGGCAATCACGATATCAGCAACGTGATGGAGGCGATTCGCACGTTGCCGGAAAGCGTCTCGGTGTCCATCAAACTCACCCCAGAACGCTTCTGGCCAACTTTCCCCAATAATCCGGCGCTGGTCGATGTCGAAGATCGCGATGTGTGGGTGGAGCTGGATCTGGTGGGGGAAGAGGTGGGCTGGGGCGTGCTGCCGTTCCCGCGTATTGATGAGCTCCAGGGGCGTTTGCTGTGGTGTCGAGGCAACTCCGCCATCACCGGCGCGGTGTGCAAAACCAGCTGGGAAGGCGTCGATAACCACTGGGTTATCGGTACGCTGAGCGAATGTAATCTGGTGGCCTGTAGCCAGATTTTGTCGCGGGAAGATGAACATCTGAGCGTTGCCACGCTGCTCACACACTGGCTGGATGAATGCTACGGCTGGCGTCCCGACGCCGCCACGTTTGACGAATTCCAGGCGCTATTGAGCCAGGCCGGGCAGGTGCTGTATCAAGCAATCTACGTGCGCGACCACGTTTTCCATCGCCACAGCCAGGTGCCGGAAAGCTACGGTCAGGCAGTGTGGAGCCTGTATGGGCAACTCAATCGCAACCACTGGCTGCCGGGTTCCGAACGCGACATTTTTTTCAGCGCCAGCGACGTGGACGTTTCCGGCCGTAACCTCTCGCTGATTGCCGAAGAGAAAGACCGCGCCTGGCAGGCGGCCCTTGCCCTGCGCGAGCAGGCGCTGGCGTTTGCCGAACGCGCCGCATTTCCTTTCTCGCTACACCGCCGCTGGCAGGAAGAGTGGCAGGGTTTTGACCTCTACTGCCTGCTGTTCCGTCACGCGCAAAAAGCCTTCTTCACCCTGCATTTTGCACGGCTTGTGGAAAACAGCTGGAGCATGCGCGAGATTTGCCAGGTCAATCTTCAGGAGCTGTACCGCTGCGCTTCTGAGATGGACAGCTTCTGCGCCCAGCACCCGGACGCCTCGCCGGGGCTGCACGTTTTGTTCGACCCCACCCGCGTACGCATGCTCGCCGACAGCCTGACTTACGAGCTGGCGCAGCTTAAAGCGTGATGTCTATCACATTAGATAATGACGCTCAGGCCGGGAAACGTGAGTTTTCCCGGCCGGGAGAGTGAAGTGCAATATTGTGATGTGATCCTTATCACGTTTTAATCTCCCGTCGGAAGCAGAGTGTGAATGACCGGGCAGTTCCGTAAAGCCATCCCTTCTTGCTCGTAGCGTGCTTAAGCGCCTTTCCAGAAAATATCGCCCATATACAAAGCAGTCATTGAGGAAAGTCACATGAGGCTGGTAGCGGGCGACGCGCTGACGCGTTTTACGGTTTCGGCACCCCACAACGAGCGGTTTGCCGAGTTTTTCACGGGTGAAGCGGTAGACGCGGAGATGGATTATCACTTTGCCAACGGCAAAGGCCCGGCGCAGGACTCTTTCTGTCGGCGCATTTTCCGCCGTGATGCCGCAAAGCGCACGGTTGTGCCGGAACGTGCCTTACCCCCGGCGATGGTCACCTACACCGGTGCGGGCGACACCGTGACCTTTTCCGGCGTGCAGACGGTGGCAACCCACGCTCAACGCTGGTTACGCGTGACGCTACATGCGTCCAGCGCGGGCGATTATCCGTTCGAGATTGCCACCTGCGGCGGCGTGCGCTTATGGTGCAATGGCGTACAGGCCGCCTGTTTCACGCCGTTCACGCGCAATACGCCGCAAACCTCGGCGATTAAGATTGCGCTAAAGGCCGGAGACAACGCGCTGCTGGTTCACCTTGATGAACTGTTTGAACGCGATACCATTTTTTCCTTCCGCATGATTTACCTTGGCGATATCCCGCTGGAAGCCACGCTGCCAGACCTCAAGGATAGCGATATTGATGCGCTCCAGGCGTTTATGGATTCGCTTCCGGCAACGGTGACCGCTGCGCATCAGCAGCTTTCACTCTCGTGCCAGGCCGACGTCAGTCTGAAGCTGCGCGGGGCCGTCTACAGCCTCGGCAATGACTGTATTAAGACCTGTCTGCTGGATTTCGGCATGCTAATGACCGGTAAAAACGGCCTGACGCTCCCACTCCCGGCAAGCCTTGGCATGGGCCACTACCGCCTTGAACTCACCGCCACCCGCGGGGTGGTGACCATGAGCCGAAGTCTGAGTATCACCATCATGGAGGCTTTGCCTGGCGGCGAGGGCGTGCTGGAAATCCGCAAGCGTGAGGCGCTCAGCTATATCGCTCAACACGGCGTACCGCGCACCGGGCGTTTGCTGGCGATGCTGCATACGGACCGCGGCGGCCCGCAGGCTCAGGAACTGTTAATCAGTACTCTCCAGCGCATCAGTGCGCGCCAGGATTGCTCGGATTTCTCAATGGTGCCGCTCTTGTGGATCTGGCATGACTTCCACGGCGAACACTTCTCGACGGTGCTGTGGAAACGCGTGCGCTCGGCCATCGTCGGCTACCGCTACTGGTACGACGAACTGGGCAACGATGTGATGTGGTACTGGAGCGAGAATCACGCGTTGTGTTTCCATACCGCCCAGTATCTCGCAGGCCAGATGTTCCCGGATGCGCTGTTTACCGCCTCGGGGCGTCGTGGCCGCGAGCAGCAGGCCATCGCCACCCAGCGTTTGCAGCGCTGGTTCGACGCCGTAGAACAGCAAGGGTTTGTGGAATGGAACTCCGCGCCGTACTACCCGGTGGACTATATCGGCCTGTTTGCGCTCTACCAGTTGGCCGATGATGCCTCCTTGCGCCAGCGCGCGCAGCGGCTTATCGATCGCCTGATGCAGACCAGTGCGCTGCATTACCAGTCCGGTATCGCTGCAGGCACCATGGGCCGCGTCTATGAAAAAGAGTTGCTGGCAAGCTCGCTGACCGAGCTTTCCGCCTTCGGTCATGTGGCCTGGGGCGGCGGACACCTTAACCGCAAGTGCGCATCGCTGCCGTTCTTCTGCCTGAGCGACTATGTGCCGCCCGCAGAATCCGTGCGCTACGCCCGCTTAACCCACGGTGCGCTGAACGCCCACTATTCGTGCGGTGGCGGCAACATTGTGGCGTGGAAGCAGCCCGCAGTCAGCCTCTCAAGCTGTGTGGATCACCACAGCGGCGAACGTGGGCATCAGCAGCATCTGGTTGATGTGCAGTTTGCCGCACGTCCCGATGCCCGATTGTGGGTAAACCATCCGGGCGACGTCGCGCCGGGCAGCGAAGCGCGTCCCTCCTTCTGGGCAGGCAACGGCGTGTTGCCGCGCGTGATGCAAGTTGAAAATCAGGCGATGCTGCTGTGGCAACTGGACGAGCCCGAAGTGCTGGGCTGGACGCACCTGCATCTTCACGCTGAAGCCTTTGATGAAGTGCGCCCGCTGGCGCAGGGCGTGGTGGTACGGGCGGGTAACGCCTTTGCCGCCGTGCTGTGCTCGCAGCCGCTGAGCGTCAATGGCGATGAAGTCCGTGCCGAAGGCCGCCGCGTAGCGTGGTGGCTGGAGGTCGGGCAAGGTGATTTTGGCGCCTTCTGCCAGCGCGTTCAGGCGCTGCGAATAACGTATCAAGGGGATATTGCGCGGGTGATGGATGACCAGCACACGCTGATGCAGCTCGACGGGCAGGGCAACTGCCAGCACCACGGCAAAGCCGCCGCGTTCCCGACGCTGGTGGGCAATGAAATTCAGGTCAACGTATCAGGAGACGCGCAATGAACAACGCAGCATTAAACGGCCTGCTGGCGCAGGTGGTTCAGGGCTTCTGCCGCCTGAAAAATATGGGCGAAGTCGGCACCGACACCGGCGAAGGTTTTGCCATTCACTTTGAAGAGTGGGAATGGGAAGTGGGCGTCGGCCTGTACGGCTTCTGGCAGTATGCGCGCCAGCAAAATGATGCCCGCCTGCAGCAGTCGATCCTCACCTGGTATGAAGATCAGCTGGCCAAAGGGCTGCCGGAAATCCAGATCAATACCACCGCGCCGATGATCACCCTCGCGCTGGTAGCCGGCCATACCGGGCGAGACGATCTGCTGACCGTGGTGAACGACTGGGCCGACGCGCTGCTGCGCACCCTGCCAAAAACTGAAGAAGGCGGCTTCCAGCACGTGGTGAAAGAGCAGCCGAACACCGGACACCTGTGGGACGACACGCTGTTTATGACCTGCCTGTTCCTCGGCACCGCGGGCGTGGTGCTTGAGCGCAAAGATCTGATCGACGAAGCGTCGTACCAGTTCCTGCTGCACACCCGCTACCTGTGCGAACCGGCGAGCGGCCTGTGGTATCACGGCTGGACGTTTGTCGGCAAACACCACTTCTCCGAAGCCTTCTGGGCGCGCGGCAACGCGTGGATCACCGTAGCGATCCCGGAATTTATCGCCCTGCTTGGCGACAGCCTGGACGCCAGCGTGAAGCGCTATCTTTCGGTGGTGGTGGCGCGTCAGGTGAATACCCTCTGTGAGCTACAGGCCGACAACGGCATGTGGCACACGCTGCTGGACGATCCGATCTCTCCGCAGGAATCCTCCGCCACCGCCGGGATCGCCTACGGCATGCTGCGCGGCGTGCGCATGGGGATCTTAGATGAGAAGGTCGCCGAACACGCCATGCGCGCCTGGCATGCGCTGCGCGACAGAATAGACGATGGCATCGTGCTGGAAGCCTCGAAAGGAACGATGGTCGGGCCGGATCTGCAATATTACTGCGATATCGCTATGGCCCCGGTGCCGTATGCGCAGGCGCTGATGATGTTGCTATTGCTGGAGCTTCAGCAGGAGAAGTGGAGCGCCTGATGGCGCTGCGCTTATCAGGCCTACGGGCACGGTTTTGTTGGCCGGGTAAGGCATAGCCGCCACCCGGCAACCCGGCCGCACAAAAGTAACTCAGAGAATTTTCTTCAGATCCATCTCTTCCTGAATGCGCTCGCTCCACGCCAGGTGGGTGCGAATCGCTTCCTCAATCCCGGCGTTATAAAAGGTCGGCCCCAGCTTCTCGATAATAAAATCGATAAAGAACTCCGCGTCGAACTGCTCCAGCTCGAGGTCGAACTGTTTCGCGCAGTAGTCGGTCAACTGATCGCGCAGTTTCTCGCGCTCGGCGGACGTAAGGGTGATTTCCGTGGTCATTGTGGCTCCTGTATTTTCCCGGCGGCGCTGCGCTTGGCCGGGCTACCTGTTCGTAGCCGGGCGAGGCGTTTACGCCGACCCCGGGGCGGCTCGATGCCGAATCATGCAATCCCATCAGGCAGCTATCAATATCACAAACTCGACTTTGTCACCCCGTGGAATATTTCTATATTCGGGTTTCTGACCATTTTAAAGGGGCGCAATCATGACTGCTGTGAACACTGCTGATACCGATTTTCCTTTACTGAACATACGCCGCGTGGCGGGCAACATCGGCGCGGAGATCCGCGATATTCGCCTCTCTGCCAATCTGGATGCCGACACATTCGCCCAGCTCGACGCGGCGCTGGTCAAATACAAAGTGCTGTTCTTCCGCCAGCAAAGTCACCTGACCGACGCCGAACATCAGGCCTTCGGCGCGCGCTTCGGTAAGATTGTTCCCCACCCAACCGTTCCTTCCCCGGAAGGCACCAAACTGTTCGAACTCGACGCCTCCAAAGGCGGCGGCCGCGCCGACTCGTGGCACACCGACGTCACCTTCGTTGACGCCTTCCCGAAAATCTCCATCCTGCGCGGCGTCACCATCCCGGAATACGGCGGCGACACCGTGTGGGCCAACACCGCCCGCGCTTACGAGCAGCTGCCGGAGACGCTCAAGCGCTTCGTCGACACCCTGCACGCGGTGCACAGCAACGATTATGACTACGGCGCCGAGCGCGTGGTCGTGGAAACGCACCGCCTGGCGCATCACCAGAAAGTGTTCGTCTCATCGCTGTGGGAAGCAGATCATCCGGTCGTGCACGTCCACCCAGTCAGCGGCGAACGCGCGCTGCTGCTGGGGCACTTCGTCAAACGGCTTGTGGGCTTTAGCTCGCGGGAATCCGCGCAGCTGTTCGAACTGCTACAAAACCGCATCACCCGCCTCGACAACACCGTGCGCTGGCAATGGCAGCAGGACGACGTGGTGATTTGGGACAACCGCAGCACCCAGCATTACGCAGTGAACGACTACGGCACCCAGCCACGTGTGGTGCGCCGGGTGACGGTGGAAGGGGAGATTGCGGTTGGAGTGGATGGCAGCAAAAGCCGCACGGTGTCACGGCCGCAGGATGCGGCGAATGGAGAAGGTGCGGTAGGTAAGGCGTCGTAAAATTGTAGGCCGGGTAAGCGCAGCGCCACCCGGCAATAACACGCGCTCAACTGCGCAAACTGACCTTACGCCTCCCGTCGGCGAGGCTTACTCGAAATCACCCCAATAAACTCCTGCACCTGCTTCTGCTTACGCGCCGACAGCTTGCTCACCTGCCGCAAAGACTGCGCTAGTGCGGGTTCCTGCGGCTTTGCCGTCAGCACAATACAGCCGTTCATCACCCTCACATCCACCTCGGTGCCGGTGGCGAAACCGGCGGCTTCCAGCCACTGGCCCTTCATGGTGAGCGCGGGGATACGGGTGTAATCCGGATAACGACTCGCATAACTCACGGTAAGGTGACGGTTATTTGTTGGGGAGACTTCTGGATCGCACGGATCTGCAATAGAATGGACGGTAGTCATGATGGCTATTCTCGTTAAATAGTGATTGTGATTAGCAAGGCGCTCGTGTTGCAGCACGGGCGTCTTGCGTAAAATAACACCTGTAAATTTACCCAGTGTTTTAATCAAAGTCTAGTTTTAATTATAAATAATCAATGCGTTTACAATATCACGGCTTGTATGGGCTGATTATTTTATTATCTGTAAGTTGCAAGTAATATCATTCATTATATGAATGCTGCAAGAGTTTATTTTATCTCTTAGATTAATCATTAAGTTAATTTTATGCTCTATTTGATACAGCAAATAATCTATTTTCTTTTGAATTTCTATTGATGGTAAATTTATATCTATCGATTTTATATGACGGACTGTTATATATTGCTGTGCAGTTCCTGATGATAGTTTTCTTAACTCCATAGCATTTAATAACTTTGCAAGGTAGGGCATGTAGACTACATCGTCTTTTCTACTCTTAACAACCATGGAGTTGTTTGTAACCCAAATGTCTCCGTTGCAATATCGCACGTTTCCACAAAGCGCTCCAACTTTTCCAATAACAATGGTTTCGCCAAATTCTTTTGCTTCATTAGTATAACCAATAATCCCATTTCCACCAAAAACAGGTACTCCCCCTTTTTCTGAAAGATTATTTTTCTGTAGCAATAAACCAGCCTTTATTATCAATAAGTCTTCAAGGTTATATTTTATTGATGTATTGCTAGTCCTGGCGTGGTCGAGATCATCTTTTAGTTGCTTTATATCATTTTTTAATGAAAATAGCATCTCATCAAAATTATTTAAATTCTCATCAAGGGAATTAATATTTTCTAATGAAATATTAAAACTTAATCGCTCTCTGTGAAGTTCTGGGCGTACTAAAAAATTATAATTAGACTGTAAGTCTTCATGGTTTAAAACCCAGGTCCACGGAGAATTTTTATTCTGCGATAATGATGATATTATTTCCTGAGTATGAGTAATATTAAAAGGATTTGATTTTGTTATTTTATATTGAGTACTGGCATCATGTACTAAAATTTGTTTTGTATGTCCGTTCTTACTGAAAAATAGTATGCTAGTTTTAACTGCGGTGTAAGGTAAGAAAACACCAGCGGGCAATGATATTATTTTAGTCACGTTGAAATCTGACAGCAATCTCTTCTTAAGAGTGATAGCTTCGTGATGTTCATCTGAAAAAAATCTATTTGGTAATATAACGACTGCATTGCCATTATTCTCGAGAGATAGCATTATATGCTCTAAAAAATCATATTCCAGATATTTATGCATAGAATCATTATTATATGTATCTATTTTCCCAAATGGAGGATTTGATATTATTAAGTTATATTTATAATCTAAATTGTTGCATTGAATACTGTTACCGCATTCGATAGAAAAGTTGTCTATATTATTTAGTAACATATTACATAAGGATAGTAGGCAAGAGAAAGATGATAGATCCTTACCAAAAATTTTTAGATGGCCATTTTTATATGTATTTTTTATATTATAAAAAGCCGATAGTAAAAGACCTGAAGTGCCACATGCGGGATCATAAATGTAATCATTTGGGGAGCCTGTAATATCATGAGTCAGAAGTTCGCAAATTGCAGTTGGAGTATAGTATGCACCTGAACTGCCTGACTCGTCAGACATACGAGATAAAAGTTTTGCATAATCATCCCTTAAATTGTATAAGTGCGATAATGAGTTTATATCATCTAAAGTATTTTTTAAATTTGTTGTCGATATAAATTTATCTAATTCATCTAAATTATAATAAAGATCTTTTAAGACAGGACGGTTATTATCCCCATGGATAATATCTGATCTTCTTAGGATGTTTTCTATTTGTTCAATGCAGTCAATAATATCATTGTTATGTGCGTTATTATAGTGTTTGATATTTACCTCTCCTTCTAGAGAAAGTGATAAATATTTTTTTATTAGCAAGCATGAAATAACTTTTACAGCTTGTTCAGTATTAATTATTTTTTGTTCATTTTTAATAATACTGAGCATTATTTCTAGTGTGTTTTTATTTTTCATAGTTTGCTCTCTAAAAATTTAAACATATTTTCAATATCTATACTTATTTCTTCTGCAGGGATGAAAGAAATATACTGGTCTAATTTTATTTGATCCAAGCCAATGCCCTCTGAATCTATTAACTCAGTCATATATTCCTTTACATTTAAAGCCCTTATATGATCATTATCTCCGGGATCATTTAATTTCAAATAGGAATTTTTTGGTAGGTCATCATTATTTACACAACCAATCTTATCATATTCTGACATAGCTGAATAAGATAGAAGGTAGTTTTTTATTTCACGACGATGCCATGAAAGTAAATAAATTTCTGTTCTGGGACTATATTTGCTTTTTAGTTCTCTAATCCGCTTTTCGAGCTGCTGCACAGCAACAGAAACTCCATCACTTTTAAATGTGAGGATTGCTTCATCCCTATCGCATACTAAAAATATACGATGAGGCTTTCTATCGCTGTTTGAGGATAGCAAATTTTCGAGCCAATCTATTTTCGATTTTGCAAAGTCATGTGTAATATTTCCGTAACCAGAAGGATGTTTGACCGGCTGTAAATTGATTAATTTAGCGATGTCTAAATTTTTTTTATGTGCAAGTGAAGTGAAAATTTTCCAGTCATTGTAATGATCAAGGACAACAATATTATCAAGTTTATTACATAATTCAAACTGTACTGAATTAATTCTAGTTAACATTGAAAGTCTTTGAATTAATTCTTTCATTTTATCTTGTTCGCAAATTTTTCCCCTGTTTACTATTTTTAATGTTGAGAACGTATTTTCTCGTGCTGTTATTGAATCAATAAGATGTGTGGAGGTAATCGCATGGCCTTTTATTGCATGTAATTCCTTCCAGAGGATTTCTATATTTTTATAATGAAGATGTGAATCTATTTCATCAAGAAGAAAAATGGTATCAGGATGATCAAATAGATCAATCAATGAATATAGAAATAAGATTTGATATTCACCATCGCTTAAATCGCTTAATTCCAAATTATCTTTAAAGGTCAACGTCATTGATGGCTTTGATATAAAATAATCGTTGTCCGCAGCTTGTGTGTAAAAGGAAGTTATAGGGTCGAAATAATCTTCAGCAGTGTTAATATATGATGGGTTATTGAATTTTTGAGAATCTAACTGTATTGATTTAGATTCCATTGGAGAACTGAAATCATATTCATGGTCAACTATTGTATTTATAAAACTTTCAAGAGTACGATGATAACTTGTCGAGCGTAGTGTGTCGATTTCACCATTTTCTTCATCTTGTAACGCCTTTTGTACTCTATTAACATAGGCGCGACTAACTTGAACAGAAAAATTGAGAATGCTTGAAATATCAGTATTGTTTTCTGATAATTCAATGTATTTTTTTCTCACAAGAAATGAACGAACTAACCCTCTATCGTTACTAATAGTTGAGAGGAAAATCAATAATTTTGACCATGTTTTATCATAATAACAACAGTCTAAACTAAGCCCTCTATTAGCATTTCTCTCTTGATTTAAGTAGTTAGAGAAATGCTCAGAAAATTTTTCATTTTGACCGGAAGAGAAGCAAACAACTTTTTTATCAGGAAGTATTGATTTTGCCAGGCGGTTAACAAAAATGGATTGGAGGATTGAGGATTTGCCTGCGCCATTTTCTCCAATAAGGGCGGTGATCTTCTCAAATTCAATAAGCTGTTGATTTGCGTATAATCTATTACTTGGTAAATTTAGTTGCATGTTAGTCAGTCCATAAATTATACATAGTTTAACATTGTAATATAATCTTCGTATTATGGTTTGAAAATTGAATGATGTGAATCATGATGCAGTGATGTTCGCCTTAAAATTCTCCGCCTGCGACAGCACGCCCATATATACATCATCATTCGCCACCGGCGGGAACTTGTGCTTGTGCAGCAGCAGAATCAGCTCCACCTTCAGCTTCGCTTTAATATCATCACGCTTGCTCCAGTCCGGGTACTTTGACGTGTTATCGACCACCGCCTTCATCTCTTTCGCCAGCGCCAGCATCTTGTCGTCCTCATAGGTGAACTGATACTTATCGCGCATATGCGCCAGAATGTCGTAAAAGGCTTTCTCCTCGATATCAATCCCCATCTCGGCATAGGTGCCCATCTCGGTTTTAATATCGTAGATAATATCGGTCATCTCCTGGCTGAAGTTATCAAACTCTTCACCGTTGAGGACGTCATCTTCCCGGCGCTCGTTATATTTATCCATAATCGACTGGAAACGACGGGTGAAGTTGATCCCCTGCAGCTGATTGATCTTTTTAAAGTCGCTGATGGCTTTTTCCAGCAGCTTTTGCAACAGCTGAATTTTTGTCGCCGGCAGTTTGATCTTATTAATGCGCGCCAGATAATCGTCGTCGAAAATATCGATCGACTCCGCTTTCTTATCGCCCAGGAAAAACAGCTCTTCCACGCCGTCGGCTTTCAGTGCTTCGGCGATCATTTCGCGCACGCGGGAGTTCATCTGCGTGACGTCCGGCGCGTCGCCTTTGGTCAGCTTGAAGACGATAGAGCGCACGGCAATATAAAAATGGATATAGTCGCGCTCAATCTGCGACAGCGCCTCGCTGCCGCAGCAGACGTCATAGGCTGCTTTCAGCCGCTTCACCAGCCCCATAAAGCGGCGTTCCAGCTTCTGGGTGCGCAGCACAAATTCTGCTGCGAAGTTCAGGCAGGCAAGCTGCGCTTGCGGCTCGCCGCTGAAATAAGGGCGGCTGTCGAATTCATGGAACACCTGCGCCAGTAGATCGAGATGATTTTTCACTTCAATCACCGACTGCTGAATATCTTCAAAGTTGGTGGCGTCGATGCGCGAATACATCGCCAGCGCCTGGTTCATCTGGCGCTTAATGCCGATATAGTCGACGACCAGCCCTTTGCTTTTACCTTCCAGCTTGCGGTTAACGCGGGAGATAGTCTGGATCAGGTTATGCTTTTGCAGCGGCTTATCGATATAAATGGTGTCCAGCTCCGGCACGTCAAAACCGGTCAGCCACATGTCCACCACGATGGCGATTTTGAAATTCGACTTCGCGTTTTTGAACTGTTTATCCAGCTCTTTGCGGTACTCTTTACTGCCCAGCAGCTCGTACAGTTTCGCGTCATCGTCTTTGCCGCGCGTCATCACCATCTTGACCATTTCGGACGGCGGCAGCTCTTTCTCGTCCTGCTCGGTCAGCTCAACCCCATCCGGGGCCTGCTTAACCTCAAACCACGCGGGACGAAAGTCTTTCAACTGACAATAGAAATCCCAGGCAATTTCGCGGCTGGCGCAGACAAACATCGCTTTGCCTTTCACCGTTGAGCCTTCGGCGACACGTTTTTCATAGTGTTTCGCGAAGTCTTCCGCCAGCGCCTTCAGGCGATCGTCATCGCCGAGGATGGCGTTCATGGTGGCGCTGGCTTTTTTACTCTCGTCGATTTGCCACTCGTTGGTGCCCGCGTCAGCGCACTCTGCGTAATACTTTTCCACCTCTTCCAGCTTGCTGGCATCGAGTATGACCTTTGCCGCGCGGCCTTCGTAGACGATGCGTACCGTGATCTCATCCTGCACGGATTCGGTCATGGTGTAGCTGTCGACGATGTGGCCAAAGACTTCCATCGTGGCGTCGATAGGCGTGCCGGTAAAACCAACGTAGGTGGCCTGCGGCAGCGAGTCGTGCAGATATTTGGCGAAACCGTAGGTCTTGCGCACCTTGCCGCTCTCTTTATCGACGATCACTTTCTGATCGAGGTTGACCTGGCTGCGGTGCGCTTCGTCGGAAATACAGATGATATTGCTGCGCTCGGAGAGCAGTTCGGTGTCTTCGGTAAATTTATGGATGGTGGTCAGGAAGACGCCGCCGCTGTTGCGACCGGCCAGTTTCTCCCGCAGATCCTCGCGGCTGGTGACGGGTACTACGGTGTCGTCGCCGATATAGTTTTTGGCATTGCACATCTGCGCTGAGAGCTGATCGTCGAGATCGGTGCGGTCGGTGATCAGCACGATCGTCGGGCTTGCGAACTCGACGCTTTTCATCAGCAGGCGGGTTAAGAACTGCATGGTGTAGCTCTTGCCGCAGCCGGTTGCGCCAAAGTAGGTGCCGCCCTTGCCGTCGCCGAAAGGTTTACGCGCCCGTTCGATGCTGTAGTACAGCTTGCGCGCCGCATAGTACTGCGGGTAGCGGCAGCAGATTTTCACTTCGTGTTTGGCTTTATCCGGGAAGCAGATAAAGTTTTTGATCACGTCCAGCAGGCGGACCGGATGAAACAGCCCCTGAATCATCGAGTGCAGGGAAGGGATGCCGTCCTGCTCGCGGTTTTCATTGCCGGTGACTTTACGCCACGAGTAGAAATACTCGTACGGCGCGAACAGGTTGCCCATGCGGTTATTGACGCCGTCGCTGATAATGCACAGCGCGTTATAGACAAACAGCTGCGGAATATCGCGGCGATAGCGGGTGCAGAGCTGTTTATACGCATCGCCAATATTGGCTTCCTGCTCGCGCACCGCGCTTTTAAATTCAAACACAACTAACGGCAAGCCGTTGATATACAGAATGGCATCTGGAATGCGCGGCTGGTTTTCTTTGCCGGTGATGGTCAGCTGATTGACGATTTTTACACAGTTCAGCGGCTGGGTAAGATGATAACTTGCCAGCGTTTCCGCGGCCTGTTGCAGCGGAACCTCTTCGGTATCGAACAGTTCACGCAGCGCGGCGGGCAGATGCCGGGTGTCGAGCAGTTCGATATAGAGATCTTTCTGCTGGCGATCGTCGCGTTTAAACAGGAAACCGTTGGCCAGCCAGGCGCAGAAGGTTTTGTTGCTTTCGTAGAGATCGGAGGCGGGCAGGGTGGTGAACTGTTTGATCAGCCGCTGGATCTCCTCTTCGGTGATGCCCTCGGCCTGATAGCGCGCGGCGAGGTAGTGGCGAAGATCGTCTTCGATAATCACCTGATCAAGGCTGGAACGCGGCACATTATCGCCGATCAGGTGCTGATAGCCCTGATCCTGTAATAGTTCAATTATCGCCTGTTCTAACTTCGCTTCACTGAATGAGAGATGCATATCTCGCTCCGGCCCTGGCTGATTTTCTGGTAAGGGTTCCTGTAACAGAGAAAACCTTAACAGAAAGCCCCTGATTTTTCAGGGGCAAAATGCGTTATGTGGGTTCGGTTTGGTTGGCTAAGTTTGGCAGATCCTCCAGGGACAGCTCGCCGGAGATGAGTTTGGGGAGCAGGGTGTCGCGGAGGGCGGTTAAATGGTCGTTTTGAACTAATGAATTATTCATCAGGTCTCTAAAGTTGCTTGTTGACTCATCAAACCTCTGGACGATCTCCTCTGGGGGAATGATTAAAGGCAAAGAGCATATATCATCAGGCTTAATTGCAGGATATGCGCCGCCATCTGCAATTCTTGCCAGTTCTTCAACGTTTTTGTCGTAGGTAACAAAATAATAAATGAAGTTTTTATAAATTGTATCTTTGGCTCTGATCACAGCGAAACCAGTACTACCAGTTAAACCATCAACATGTACATATGCAAACGATCTATTTGCAGGTCTAACAAGACCAAAGATAAGGTCGTCTTTTTTTAATATTCTTCTTGCTCGACTTGGTGCATCTTCAAATGGGATTTCTTCAATGGAACTGATTATCCCATCTTTTGCGTTAGAAAGATCTACATAATTGACATAATCAGGTTGATTCTTAGTACCCCATGATGTGGAATTTATAAAGGCTATATCAGGAATTGAACCTTCTTTCCAACCCCTTGGCACCCAACCCAACTCTGTTTCTTCAAATTCAGCCGGGAACAGTGCACGAATATCCGCCGGAAGTGGTTTGAAATCAGCACTATTGCGTACTTTTTGACGCAGTTCGGCGCGAGATTGCAGCGCTTCCGGGATTGGGTTTCCTGCATCCAGCGCGTTATCAATCACTGGGTCGAAATCCACAAACCAGGATTTGAACAGGGTTTGGGACATTTGTTCCAGGGTTTGGTTTTGAGCATTACTTAATCTTCTTCGCTCATCAACTTTTTTTATTATATGTACAGCTTTCTCCTGATCTTCTTTCGATTCAGGCATTAGAAATCTGAAATCACGCATCATTTTTAGCGATACGTTTTTGATTGTACTTCCGGTTGAGCATCTTTGAATATACTCTTGGAATAAGTAACCAGAAAGTATGTAGAGTATAAAATATTTGCTAATGCTATCTTTTAAGTTTATATAGCAAGCACTTTTACCTAAGATTATATCTTCATTATTATATAGCGCTGTATTTCCGATAGTACCATTTATGGAGACTAAAACAGTGTTATCACCCAATTCTTTACGATGTTTCAGAAATTCATCATGATCAACTCGCTTAGTTGTATCGGTTATTTTTATTGAGTTATCAGATAAATTACTTCCATTAATAAAATAATAATTACCCGAATCGTTATAAACAGGTGTTCCGTGAATTCCATCACCGATTTTTTCAGAAATCTCTCCCAGCGATACTTCTATCCACTTACTCCCCATAACCCAGCGCCTCCAGGTTCTGGCGAATTGCGTTATCCAGTTCTTCCGCCTGATTCATCTGCGCAAACAACGTCTGCGACAACTCACGCATTTTAGTTTCAAAGGCCACGCCGTCATCTTCCTGCTCGGCGGCACCGACGTAGCGGCCAGGCGTCAGCACATAGTCGTTAGCCTTGATCTCTTCAATAGTCGCGACCTTGCAGAATCCAGACTGGTCTTCGTATTGCGCCAGTTTACTATCACCGCGCTTAACGCGCTCGGCCAGCTCTTCTGGCGTGCTGCGCCACGCATGGTAGGTGTCGGCGATGGTGGCGATATCGTCCGCCGTTAGCTCTTTGGTGGTGCGGTTCATCATGGTGCCGAGATTACGCGCATCGATAAACAGCGTCTCGCCCTGACGGTTACGATAGCCTTTGGCCGGATCGGCTGCCTTCGATTTGGTCATAAACCATAGGCACACCGGGATTTGGGTGGTGAAGAACAGCTGGCCGGGCAGGGCGATCATGCAGTCGAACAGATCGTTTTCGATCATCTGCGCGCGGATCTCGCCTTCGCCGCTGGTGTTGGAACTCATCGAGCCGTTCGCCAGCACAAAACCGGCGGTGCCGTTGGCCGACAGCTTGGAGAGCATATGCAAAATCCAGCCGTAGTTGGCGTTACCGGTCGGCGGCGTACGGTAGCCAGCAAAGCGCGGGTCTTTGGTCAGCTCGGCGTCGTTGCGCCAGTCTTTCAGGTTAAACGGCGGGTTGGCCAGGATATAGTCGGCTTTCAGGTCCGGGTGCTGGTCGCTGAAGAAGGTGTCCGCCGGGCGCTCGCCAAGGTTGGCGGAGAGGCCACGAATGGCAAGGTTCATCTTCGCCAGCTTGTAGGTGGTGGCCGTCAGCTCCTGGCCGTACAGGGCGATATCGCGACTTTTCCCCTGGTGGCTTTCAACAAACTTCACCGACTGGACAAACATCCCCGCCGAGCCGCAGCAGGGGTCATAAATTTTGCCCTGGAACGGTTCGAGCATTTCGGTCAGCAGCGTCACCACGCATTTTGGCGTATAGAATTCACCGCCGCCTTTGCCCTCGGTGGCGGCAAACTTACCGAGAAAGTATTCGTACACGCGACCGACCAGGTCTTCTTTCGACAGCGCTTCCACGTCGGTTTCGTGGGCCAGCGTTTCGATGTTATCGATGGTGTCGATAAGCGACGCCAGCTTCTTGGTTTCCAGATTCTGACGGCTGAAGTAGTTGTCCGGCAGCGCGCCTTTCAGCGACGGGTTGCGCTTCTCAATGGTGGAGAGCGCGGTATCAATGCGCACGGCAATATCATCCTGCTTGGCGTGCTGTTTGATGAACGACCAGCGCGCCTCTTCCGGCAGATAGAAGATGTTGTCCTGCTGATAGAAGACTTCCATTTCGAGGAAATCGCCCTGGCCTTCGTCTTCCATCTGTTTACGACGGGCTTCAAACTTATCGCTGATAAACTTGAGGAACACGAGGCTCAGCACCACGTGCTTGTACTCGGAGGATTCTACGCTGCCGCGAAGCTGGTTCGCGGTATCCCATAATGTGTCTTCAAAGCCTTTCTTTGCTTTGGCTTTTTTCGTTGGTGCTTTGGCCATGATGAACTCAATCAGGAAAAATAAGGTGGCTATTGTAACGGTAAAAGCGGTTAAGTTCGCCCTTTAGTCGATTTCCAGTTCGTCGAACAGCTGCAAATCCACATCCAGCAGCTCAACCGCATTGCTGCGTCGGATGCCGACGTTATTTTCAATCAGCAATTCTAACAGACGGTCGCCATCAATCAGCGTAATCGGCGCAGCGCCTGGGTACAGGGCGGCCTCTGCGCATTTGGCGGCAAATCTCCCGGTGGTGATCAGCGTGCCGCGAATGGCCTTGTGATAGGGAAGCGCGCCGCGCAGCTGATCGATCAGCGGGCGGTTGATGGTGTTCTGCATTCGCTTCACCTGCACCACTTCGGTAATGGTGGTGATGCCGACCTGCACTTTACCCACTACATCGACGCCTTTGTCTCCCGACGCTTTGGTGACTTCAACCTGCTCGTAGCCCATTGCTTCAAGAAGCTGCGCCACCAGATGCTCAAATTTGTAGGGGTTCATGGTAGAAAGCTGCTCGCGTAATACTTCTTTCTGCTGCGCGTTATAACGCTTCACGGCTTCGAGTAGCTCTTTGCGCGGGTCAGCCTGCTGCGTCGGCAACGCTTGCGTCAGCCACTCGCGCCCGGCGTCAGTAATGCGATAGCTCATCCCTTCTCGGGCCGCCAGCTGGCGGTCAATCAGGTTGTAGAGGCGGGAGTAGAGCGTGCTTTTTGCCGAGCGGTCGGAGGCAAATTTTGAGTGCTGGTGTAAGAATGCCTGCCACTCCGGCAGCAAGTCCGCACGGCGCGACATTTCACGGCCAGCGAGCAGTTCCAGCAGCTGTATCAGCCCTTCCTGGTCGTCCAGCCAGCGCAGCGTTTCGTTGTCGTCTTGCAGAAAACGTTCGCCGCGAAGCGTAGGGGTCCAGGCGTCGTCGGCAGTGCTTGCCATCAGATCAAACAACGGGTAGTTCAGGAACAGGTAACAGCCGTAGCTGTGGCGAGGGTTAAGAATATGATTGTCGGTTTGCCAGATACGTAGGGCAATCTCGGCATCTTCGCCGCTTAAGCGCTCGTTGATCCACAAATCAGGTTCTGACCAGTCGACCGGGTTTTGTGGGGTACCGGTTTGCTCAAAGATGGCGGTAATCATGCTGCGAACCGATTTCAGGGAGTAACCTGAAACGGCTTTCATCATCGCTTTTACCTGAGTGTACGTCGGGAACAGCGGGGTAATGACTTTATAATTTTTCACGATAATCTCTTAGCGGCAATAATGGACGTAGCTTGCCATAGCGAGAAAAAAATTCTTTGGCGTGAGTCAGTTATTGCAAAGAACACGATGATTTTAGCGTTGCGGTAAAACGGTGGAATAATATAACAGTTGACCGTTATGTGGGACTCAAGGATGACAATTGAACCGTCTGGATTAAGCTGGGATGCCAGCGTAGCTGGAAAACAATGCATGCAGCTGGTGGACTATCTGATCGAGAACGACGATGAGAACCCGGTTATCGACTTTCTGGCGAGCAAAATCGCGGACTATGAAGATAACAACGAACGTTTTACAGAGTTCAACAAAGCCGTCGCTGAGATGCCGGTCGGCGTTGCGCTGCTGCGCACGCTGATTGACCAGCACAAGCTGTCTTATGCTGACCTGAAAGAGGAGATCGGCTCTAAGTCACTGGTGAGCCAGATCCTGTCCGGCCAGCGTTCTTTGACTATCGCTCATATTAAGGCGTTATCTGCGCGTTTTGGCGTGAAACCAGAGTGGTTCTTTTAACCGCCATAAAGCGATATCGGGCCGCTTTTCGCCCTCTCCCTTTCAGGGAGAGGGCCGGGGTGAGGGTGATAACTCGTTGCTACATCAACAAATTTCCCCTCACCCTAACCTTCTCCCCAGAGGGGCGAGGGAACCGCCCGTGCTATTTTTTAGGTTTGTCAGCAGTCTGAGACCGCCCTTGGGCGGCCTGACATCAACCATGGGCGGTGGATTCATGTCACTCCATCGCCACCTTCACCGCCTCCCCCAACTGCACCATCACCTCCCGATGCTTCTCGATCGGCGGCAGCGCGCAGTTGATCCGCAAGCAGTTCCGATACTTCCCCGACGCCGAAAACAGCGATCCCGGCGCCACCTGGATCTTCATCCGACACAGTTGTTTCGCCACGCATACCATATCCACTTGTTCGGGCAGTTCGACCCACAGCATATAGCCGCCCGTCGGACGGGTAACGCAGATGCCGCAGGGGAAATATTCCCGCAGCCAGCAGGTGTAGATTTCCATATTGCGCTGGTAAATCTGCCGCATACGCCGCACGTGGCGGTGGTAATGGCCTTCACGAATAAAGTTTGATGCCGCCAGCTGGGTCGACGGAACGTTGGTGCCGTTGGCGGCGTACTTCATCTGTAGCAGCCGGTCGTAATAGCGGCCTGGCGCAATCCAGCCGATGCGCAGGCCGGGGGCAATGGTCTTGGTAAATGAGCTACACAACATGACCCGGCCGTCGATATCCCACGAGTGAATGGTGCGCGGGCGCGGATAGTCGGTCGCCAGTTCGCCGTAGATATCATCTTCAAAAATCACGATATCGTAGCGTTGGGCAAGGCTCAGCACCGCGCGTTTGCGGGCGTCGGGCATGATAAAACCCTGCGGGTTGTTGCAGTTGGGCACGAGGATCACCCCTTTAATTGGCCACTGATCCAGCGCCATCTCCAGCGCTTCGACGCTGATCCCAGTGTTGGGATCGGTTGGGATCTCAATGGCCTTCAGCCCTAAGCCGCGCAGCAGCTGCATGGTGCCGTAATAGGTGGGGGATTCAACGGCGATAATGTCGCCGGGCTGGCATACCGACAGCAGCGCCAGCGATAGCGCGCTGTGGCAGCCGCTGGTGATGATCAGATCGTCGGCGGTGACCACCGATCCGCCGTCGAGCATCAGGCGGGCGATCTGCTCGCGCAGTTCGCGACGGCCGGCAAGTTCGTCGTAGCTCAGCACGTCGATGATGTTGTGCTGTATCACGCGGCTCATCTCGCGCCACAGTGGTTTCAGGCTGGGCTGGGTGACGTCCGGAGAGCCGCCGCCGAAGGGGATGATCGACTTGTCATTGCGGGCGTCCAGCATGTTGAGCACCTGATCCCATTGAGTGATCTCCACCGGACGCTGTACCGGGCGCGACATGTGCGGCACCGGCGGCTGGGCTTTTTGCGGTGCCACGAAGTAGCCGGAGCGCGGCTGCGGGGTGATTAGCTGACGCTGTTCCAGCGTCTGATACGCCTGCTGCACGGTGCTGATGCTGACGCCATGCTCCTGACTCAGGCTGCGCACGGAAGGGAGCTTCTCGCCGTGACGATACAGCCCTTGTTCAATCCGCTCGGCCAGCAGGTTAGCCAGATGTTGGTAACGCGTCATTGCTGTATCCCCGATAGTCGCCATACAGATAAAAAAACCAGTACAGTTGTGCGGCAAAAACCGCGTGCAGATACCGTTTTAGCGAATCTGTATGTTAAAGAAAAGTGTTTTTTGAATCTGTATTGCTGGGCGGGAAATACGTGAAGATAAAGCCTCTGGCAAGGTGAGGAGGTGGAGTATGGAATTTCATGAAAATCGGGCAAGACAGCCGTTTATTGGCTTTGTACTGGTGGGGCGGTTTATTAAAAAGCAGGTTATTTTGTGGCGAACGCGTCGCGTATTGCAGGCAATGAGCGATGAACAGCTTAAAGATGTCGGGCTGCGTCGAGATGAAGTGGGTTAAGAACAGCAAAAAGAGCGACGCATGCGTGTTGTCGCTCTTTTTGCGTGCAACGTTCCACAAAAATGAATCAGTTTTGGCGGTACATATTCTTCTCTCGTAACGGCTCGTAAGAGTGAAATCGGCAGGATGCTGTGATTTTGGCAAGCGCGTAGAGTTCGGCCATCGAGTTCATTAGGTGACGGAACGCCATGAAAATACGCGTAACTTCAATGCCGCATGATGCGGTGTTTAAACAGTTTTTAAGTCACCCGGAAACGGCGCGGGACTTCCTGTTAATTCATCTTCCACCAGCGTTACGTGAACGGTGCGATCTGCAAACGCTCAAACTGGAACCCACCAGTTTTATTGAAGATAACCTGCGGGCGTATTACTCGGACGTGCTTTGGTCGCTTAAAACTCATGAGGGAGAAGGCTATATCTATGTCCTGATTGAGCATCAGAGTACGGCCGACCCGCACATGGCATTTCGGCTAATGCGTTATGCGGTTGCTGCGATGCAGCGCCATCTCGATGCCGGATATAAAACGCTGCCGCTGGTGGTACCGATGCTTTTTTATCATGGGGAGGCCAGCCCTTATCCCTATTCACTTTGCTGGCTGGACGAGTTTGCCTCGCCGACACTTGCGCGCGAGGTATATGCGACGGCGTTTCCGCTGGTCGATATTACCGTGATGCCTGACGATGAGATTGTCCATCATCGCCGGATTGCCCTGCTTGAGCTGATGCAAAAACATATCCGCCAGCGTGATTTATTGCGA
The DNA here is from genome assembly GCF_044745165.1 of Kluyvera sp. NPDC087067. NCBI lineage: Bacteria > Pseudomonadati > Pseudomonadota > Gammaproteobacteria > Enterobacterales > Enterobacteriaceae > Kluyvera > Kluyvera sp. NPDC087067. Next base: position 32,000 of record NZ_JBIUZS010000007.1, read on the forward strand.
ATTGTTGACAAGGTGAGCGCGATTTTACTTACGGGGTTCACTAATGACAGCCAGTTGAAGACGTTGTTTAATTATTTGATACATTCTCCTGGTGCGCCGGAAGTGGGTCGGTTTATTCAGGAGATTATCCATCGGGTTCCACAGCACAAGGAGGCGTTTATGACAAACGGAGAAATATTGCAGAAGATGCTCCGGCGTTTAGGTAGACGTGAAGGTCGTAAGGAAGGGTTAGCAAAGGGTTTAGAAAAAGGCTTAGAAGAAGGATTAGAAAAAGGAATAGTTAAAGGCTTAGAAAAAGGGCTAATTGAAGGAAAACACGCTGAGGCCGTGCGTATTGCCCGTACCATGCTTGCGGAAGGTATGGCGCTTGAGATCGTGCAAAAAATTACCGGGTTAACAGCAGACGATATTGCGGTTAGCCACCATTAGTATTCAGGCCTGTAAGGTCGGCGGGTAAGCCTTCCCCTGCTATCGCTGCGGGGGAATAGGATCGGAAACCTCCGTATATACCCAACTTTACGCCCAAACCCAGTCATCTTGACTACCCTTAATACCCTAAGCGGTAAAAACAAGGAGATTCAATATGGCTTACCAGACAGTTAACCCTGCCACGAACAAGCTTATCAAAGAATACCCGGGTCACACCGATGCCGATGTGGAAGCCGCGCTCAAGGCGGCTGATGCGCTTTATCACTCCGATTGGGTGAAGGGCAATATTGACCAGCGTCTGCCAGTGCTGCATAAACTTGCCGATCTGATTGACTCGCGTGTTGACGAACTGGCAAAAATCGCCAGTCAGGAGATGGGCAAACTCATCGAACAGAGCCGTGGTGAGGTCAAGCTGTGCGCGCAGATCGCCCGCTATTACGCCGATAACGCGAAACAATTTCTGGCACCGGTTAAGTACCAATCCGAGCTTGGCGAGGCGTGGGTTGAGCATCACCCAATTGGCGTGCTGATGGCCGTCGAGCCGTGGAATTTCCCTTATTATCAACTTATGCGCGTACTGGCACCGAACCTGGCTGCGGGTAATCCGGTGCTGGCAAAACACGCCAGTATCGTGCCGCATTGTGCGGAGACCTTTGCGCATCTGGTTCGTGAAGCAGGCGCACCGGAAGGGGCATGGGCGAACCTCTTTATTACGCAGGATCAGGTCGCCAACATTATTGCCGACAAACGCGTTCAGGGCGCGGCGCTGACCGGTTCTGAAAAAGCGGGTAGCGTCGTGGCGGCGCAGGCGGCGAAACACATTAAAAAATCGACCCTGGAATTGGGCGGTAACGATGTATTCGTGGTGCTGGACGACGCCAACCTTGAGAAAGCGGTAAAAATTGGCGTGAATGCCCGACTCAACAACGCAGGTCAGGTGTGTACGGCGGCAAAACGCTTTGTGCTGCATGAGAAAATTGCCGACGCCTTCCTGAGCAAATTTACCGAAGCATTTAAGCAGGTGAAGATTGGCGACCCGCTTGATGAAAGCACCACGCTTGGCCCGCTGTCGTCAAAAGATGCGCTGGAGACGCTGACCAAACAGGTTAATGAAGCGGTGAAAAATGGGGCGAAGCTTCATCTGGGCGGTAAACCCGTCGCGCGTGATGGGAGCTTCTTTGAACCGACCATCCTGACCCATATTTCCCGCGATAATCCAGCCTATTTTGAAGAGTTCTTTGGCCCGGTCGCGCAGATTTATGTGGTGAAAGACGATGACGAAGCGGTCGCGCTGGCCAATGACTCCCACTATGGCCTGGGCGGTGCGGTCTTTAGTCAGGATATTGAGCGGGCGAAGAAAATGGCGTCGCGTATTGAGACCGGGATGGTGTACATCAACTGGCTGACCGATACTGCGGCAGAGCTGCCGTTTGGCGGCGTTAAGCGTTCCGGTTACGGGCGCGAGCTGTCGGATCTGGGGATTAAAGAGTTTGTGAACCAGAAGCTGGTGGTCGTGCATAAATAGCGGTTGTTATACAAAAAAGCCGGTCACATAACGTGACCGGCTTTTTTCTGGAACTTATCAGAAGCTGACGCCGCCGCCAACATACGCGCCGTCAATCAGCGTGTGGCCTGGGCGACCATCTTTGCCGTCTACGCTAACGTGGCGGTAACCCACTTTCAGCGTCACCGGCTTAATTGGCGTCCAGCTTACGCCGCCGTTGGCTTCAACGTAGTTTTTCACGCTGTTGTTCAGGCCATTCGGCGCGACGTAGCCTTCACCGAAGACGTTAATGCTGTCGGTCAGCGCAACGCTCACGCCGCCGCCGATTGGGAATGCGACGCCGTTATCGCCTTTTTTCGGCCCCAGGTAGATGGCTTTCGCACCGGCATTGAGCATCACCGGGCCCACTTCGAGGTTATAACCCGCGCCCACGCCGCCGGTCTGGGTGCCATCGTCGGTATTTTTAAGCCAGTTACCTTCGGCATACAGGCCAGAGGTGGATTTACCCATCTCAACGTTCAGGTTGGTGAAGTTTTTACCCTGCTCAATGCTGCCACCCATTGCCAGCGCGGAGCCAGATACGGCGGTCAGAGCGGAAAGGATAAGGATATTAAGCTTTTTCATGGTGTCTGCCTCGTTATCAAATTAATCTGAGGGCACCTTACCAAGTGGGATTTACTTCTGCAAATGTGACTGAAGTCGATTTTTAATACTGATAATGTAATCGTTATGATCTTTTTTCGTTGCTTGAATGTTTGTTTTTACCAGCGTCAACGATTAGCGTTTTGATGTTTAGCGTCTATTTAGTTTTTGGTTAAACGGACCTTGAACAGAGCGGGGGATATTGATTGGCAATGAATTAATTTCCTTTCTAATAATTTCCAAAAACGCTCCAATTGTCATGAATAAAAATAAGAATTTACATTTCTACGTATTTAATTACCCCCTACAGGCGCAGGGAGGTCGGGATTTAAGGTGTTGTTGTAGCCCGGCCAAGCGAAGCGCCGCCGGGATTTGCACCGAGCCGCTCCCGGCGGCGCTTCGCTTGGCCGGGCTACGATGCGGGTTTTGTAGGCCTGTTAAGCGCAGCGCCATCAGGCAATCAACGGTGCTTGCATACCCTATCTACGCGTTATTAGATATCTGATGATATGGTCTGATAGAGGGTTGTGAGGTGCTGGCTTAGCGCATTCTTTCGGTGCAGCGTCACCAGCAAATTATGGGTTGCTCGAGTAAAACCCACGTACAGTCGCTTAATATCATCACTAAGATCGTCTGTCTCTTCACGAATGTAAGAACTATCCATCACGACAACAGAGTGGAATTCCAGGCCCTTGCTGCTGGGTAATGGAATGATGGCGATAGTATTATTTTGAGGCGCATAGCGTTTTTTATCGTCTGGTTTTTTGATAAATGTGAAGGGTATTTTTTCATCAGTGAGTTTGTTAACCAATGTTTCTGAAAGCACTGCTGTTGATGGGCATAATATTGCCATATCGTTCCAGCTAACTCCTTTGGCGCTCTCTTTTTTTAACCATTCAACGATATGACTAATCTCTTTTCCTTGATCGGAAAACGCTCTAAGTATGGGATATTGACCATAGAGCCCACCGGCATCAGGTTTATGATATTTTAGACTTTCATCAATATGATCATTAAGATAGTCAAAGGCGATATTGGTTGCAAAATGTAATATTTGCTGAGTATTTCGATAGTTGATATTAAGGATGGTCGTACGACCCTGCGCTTTAATATCAACGCTGGAAAGCGTGAAGTCTAATGCGCTTTTCTTTTGATATATCGATTGCGCATCATCATAGAGAAAGAGCAATGCGTTGGTCTCTTTATCAACCATCTGAGAGAGTATTCTGAGCCAGTCCTGCTTGAAATCATGGCCTTCATCGATCAGAACTGCGCTGTACTGCTCCGATTTAATAGTATTGTTTTTATATCCATTAACGATTGCCTCCTCAAGGCGCGGAATAAAATTATCACCTTGTTCTGGCAAGAGGTTATGCGTTTTGGCTTGTTTAAAGCACCAGGCGTGAAAATTAACAATTTCTACTGGCACAGGGAATGCATGGCTATTGATTAACGTGTTTAATTTTCGAGCCAGCATGATGTTATAGCAAATAACCAGAATAGGTTTTTCTGATTTTTTATTTTTAGCCAGATGCAGGCACCGATAGAGTAAAATAAGTGTTTTTCCCGAACCGGCTACGCCGTGGATCACACGGTGCCCTTCGCCAAGGCTACGAGCCAATAGCTCCTGCTGTGTATCCATTATTTTAATAATACTGGGCGTTTGCAGGGAATGATTTTTCTGATGGCTTTCGCGCTGACCATCATGGTGATGGTTGATGCGAATTTCTGGGTAAAGATGCCAGCGGATACGATCGACTTGCTTTGGATTGATTTTCTGCGGGAACGTATGCTTAAGCAGTTTGAATAACCGAGTCGATATTTCTTCCTGAGACATAAATTCAGTAATGTCATCTTTGCAGATAACGATGTCAGCAGGGAATACATCATTGTGGTGACCATTGTTAAAATATTTATCAAACTGCTTACGTGTGATATTACTTAGGTAAACGCCATGACCATAAGGTGCGCAAAAACTCCCATTATAGCGCTCATTCTTTTGCTTCAACTCAGGATCTCTTTTAAGATAATTAATAGCGCTGTAAGAATATTGTCTGACTTGTTCAACGGGGTTGGTCAAAGACACCTCACCATCCACGGTCTCATACACAACATGTGATTTATTTGCTGATTTTATTTTTGTGACGTACCAGTCTTTGACTTCAATAAAAAGAAGACCTTTATTCGGATCCAAAATGATAAAGTCAGGATGTTCTTGCTTTTCACCTGTTGGAATATCGTACCAGCATAAGCAGTCTTCGTTTAGATTGCTTTCCAGTAATCTTGCCAGCCGTTTTTCACCTGCGGTAATTTTATCGCCACAGCTGCCAATGGTGGGGATGATAGTGGCCATTTTCTTCTCGCTTATTATCGTTAATTTTAATGACGATTAATTCTAATATTGTTAATTATTTTTTAACATATCGAACACAATGTGAGCGAACTTCTGCGCTAATACCGGATTTGATAAATACTGTACCATCATTTCCTGATGAGCTTCATTACTGCTGATGACTGCATCATCCACGGCCTTAATAAAGTCACCTAATATGGCTTGATCCGGCGCATTATTTCTTATTTGCTTCATGACGATACTGTTTTCATTAATTTTATTTGTGATGCTGACCGCGTAGCTAACCATATCGTTGTCGGTAAGACGATCGCTGACAAAGAGATCGTTCATGCGCGCCAGGATCTGAGACAAAAACTCTTCTTTCTTATCTTTTGGTTTTGCCGTACCGACGTCGTTGCTGGGGTTGAGCGTATATGCTGCGGCATCTTCCTGTAATTTCAGATGCTGCTCGTGGATCTTTGATAAGCGGTAGTGGCTCATCTCGACGTTGCTGAGATCGATCTCGTCTTCCTCCAGCCGTTGTTCATGTAATAAAGGCCGTAGATGGCGGGCGAATAGGCTGAGTTTTTCCAGATCTTTATCATCGTACTCGACGATCTGCGACATAAATTCGTAAAGGCGTACAAAACTACCGAGATCCTTTTTAAAAATCTCAAGCCGATCTTTTTCCTGCTTACAGGCTTTGAAGCTGTTTTCCGCATTGGTGATCAGCACCACATCACCGGTTTTCTTCGTTCTTTCAAACATCTCTTTGGCGGTCAGATAAGCATCGACGGCGAGCGCATAGCGCTTCTGCCAGCGTTCGACGGCTGGACGGCAGATATTACTGATGGCGGCGTTGGATTTATTCTTTGTAAAAAAGGCGTCGCAGAACTGCTCGACTTCGGACCAGTGGAAAATCTGACCAGCGCGCAGTTTCTCAAACAGGTCGAATACCTGTTGCGGGTCGCTGACATCGGTCAGCTTAGCGGTCTGATAATAGGGCTGGAAGGCATCCAGGATGTCCTGAGGATCGTTGTAAAAATCGAGCACGAAGGTGCCCGACTCCGCTTTGCCCGGATAGGTGCGATTCAGGCGTGAAAGGGTTTGTACGCACTCGACGCCACCAAGCGCTTTATCGACATACATGGCGCACAGTTTGGGTTGATCAAAACCGGTCTGGAATTTATTGGCAACCAGCATTACCTGGTAATCCTCACTATCGAACGCTTTACGCATATCCCGGCCTTTTAGCCCCGGATTTATGTTGGTTTCGGTGAATTTTTGGTTCTGCAACGCCAGACTGTTAGGATCGCTTTCCTGAAACTCGACTTCACCGGAAAACGCCACCATGGCGCTAATTTTTGCATAGTGGTTTTCGATGATGTATTTATCAAACGCCAGCTTGTAGCGTACCGCGGCTTTACGCGAGCTGGTGACCACCATCGCTTTCGCCTGTTCACCAAGCAGGTTCATCACATGCTTACGAAAATGCTCGACGATGACCTTCACCTTCTGCGACACGTTGTAATCGTGTAGCGTCACCCACTGGTTCAGCCTGATCTTTGCGCGGTTACTGTCTACTTCCCGGTCTTTATCTTCCAGCTTTTGCAGCAGCTGATAGGCCACTTTATAGTTGGTGTAGTTTTTCAACACATCGAGAATAAAGCCTTCCTCAATAGCTTGACGCATCGTGTAAACGTGGAACGCCGCCGGTTTGTTAGTGGCTGATGCCGTTTCTTCTGGATCAGGAAGGCGACCAAACAGCTCCAGCGTTTTGGGTTTGGGCGTGGCGGTAAAGGCGTAATAGTTCAGGTTGCCGCTGTTGCGCCGGGCGGCAATGGTGGCGTTAAGACTGTCTTCTGAAGACAGCACTGTATCCTCGTCCCGCTCTTCACTCATCAGCACTTCTTTTAGCTGTCGCGCCGTGGAGCCGCTTTGTGATGAGTGCGCCTCGTCGGCAATGACCGCGTATTTACGCTGTTTCAGGCTGACGCTGTTTTCTATCGCTTTCAGCACGAATGGGAAGGTCTGGATGGTGACGATAATGATCGGCTGCGAGTGTTCCAGAGCGCTAGCCAGCTTTTCTGATTTGGAACCCTCGCCCTCTTTATTATTAATGCGCCCGACCACGCCGTCGGCATGTTCGAACTGGTAGATGGTGTCCTGTAGCTGATCGTCGAGGACCGTGCGATCGGTGACCACGATAACCGAGTGAAACAGCTTAGCGCCGCTATCATCATGCAGGCGGGATAGCTGGTGTGCAGTCCAGGCGATAGAGTTTGACTTGCCGGAACCGGCGCTGTGCTGGATCAGATATTTGTTGCCGGTGCCCTCGACCGCAGCGGCCTGTAGCAGTCTGTTGACCACATCCCACTGGTGATAACGCGGGAAGATCAGGCTCTCTTTTTTGTACTTCTGTCCGTTCCAGTCTTCTTTCTCCTGGATTTGCAGATGCACGAAGCTGGCGAGGATTTTAAGCAGGTTATCCGGCAGCAGCACCTCGTTCCACAGATAGTCGGTCGCATAGCGGCCCGCATCTTCCGGGATCTCGTTGCCCGCGCCACCCTCTTTAGTGCCCTTGTTGAACGGCAGGAAGAAGGTGTCATCGCCCGCGAGTCGGGTGGCCATATAAACGTCGAACTGGCTGACGGCGAAGTGCACCAGCGCCCCACGCTTAAAGGTCAGCAGCGGTTCGGGTTTGTTGGTGAGCGGATCTTTCGGTAAGCGTGTTTTCTTATACTGGGTGATAGCGTTCTGTACCGCCTGCTTAAACTCGGATTTCAGCTCCAGCGTGGCGACCGGCAGGCCATTGATAAACAGCACCAGATCGATGCGCCAGCGTTTCGCTTTCAGATCATTGTTATTGACCGCGCTGGCGTGAGGGCTGTAGACCAGCTCCGGCACGATACGGCAGATATTCTGCCGGTAGCGCGCCAGGGTGTCCGGGTTGAGCGTGTGCTCTGGCTTAAACTGGCAGAAAAAGAAGCGCGCGTTACGGATTTTCAGGCCATGGCGAAGTACGCCAAGCGTGCCCCAGCTGCGCGAGAGCATATCGGTGGCGTTGATATCGGCTTTTTGAAGCTGGCCGACGACGGCGTCGAGGAAATGACGTTCGGTGTCGTTGGGGTAGATCTTCGCGAATTTTTCCCACTCCTGCGGCTGAGTGGTTTGTACAAATTGCAGGGTATCCTGCACGTAGAGCGCGCGTTCGCGATCGTAACCGTCACTTTTGCCGACGACCCAGCCGTTGGTGGACATCTGGTGGATGATGTCGTTTTGCAGGTTAATCTCGCGGGTGATGTCGAGGGTCATAGGATTGCCTCCGCTTCGGTTGCGGTTTGCTCGTCGGGGGCGCGCCAGTGACGGACGTCGATTTTGCCGGTGACGGCGGCGGAGATGAGGGCGGTGCGGCGTTCCTGGAGTAATATTACTTGTTGGTGTTGCAATTCAAGCAGATTGTCAATTTTTTTGGTTATACTATTTAAATGACTTGCTATATTTTTTGCATTTTCACAGGACCAGCCAGGAACAGGCAATTGGCTAATAAATTCCCAATTCGCTCTTGGCATTTTTGTTCCGTAAGTAGATGAATCGACTTGCTTAATAAATTCATTAGTTAAAAGATAATAATTTAAAAATTTAGGGTCTATATTACTTGTGCGTAGAACTAAAAATTCTGAAGAGCATACGCCTGAAAATGTCGCGAGCCAACACTTAGCCAAATAAGGCCGTAGTTTGCCAAAAAGAATGTCATTTTCAAAAAAGGATGATGATATTCCTTCAGGTATGATTTCATCTTTATTTATAAAACATCCAGTGCCGCTTGAAATATTTTCCATACCAATATATGGACTATTGTTTTCAGTTGTTTTATTTACTTCTAATCGAACGATGTACTTTAATTTAGTCAAAGTACAGTTTTCGGGGATTGTGCCCAACCACTCAACACCCGAATCCTTCATCATCACATCAGGATTTAGCCCTTTGGTCACCGCATGGCTAATCACGGCCTGACGTTTTTCTTTTAGCAGTTCAATAAGTTGTTGTTGTTTCTCGATAAGGTTATCGATTTTTGCTGTTTTGTAATCGAGAAAATGAGCAATTATCGATTGCTCTTGAAGACACGGGTATGGAAGTGCTATTGCACCAAATTGCTCATAGTTAATCGATTTTCCATCTCTCAAACTATCTGTAGATGCCTGTAAGGCAGAGACATAAGGAGCACTTTTTAAAAGATAGCGATAAAAAGAAAATTCAATTTCTTTGATGTTTTTCAAGACAGTGTATGCAGGTGAAACGCAACCTTGATATTTACTGTGCTCTATTCCACCTTCAAAGCTACGCAAGCTTATAACAAAATTGTTCTTTTCAATATGTCGGAAGGAATCAGTTCCCTTTAATGCCAGCATCACTTTTGATTCATTAAGTTGCATCATTAAAGTTTGAGGAATAACGCCATATTTTTGACTGGCTGCAAGTTGCTCATCATTTGAATGTGCAGGAGTTTTGACACTACTAAATAGCCGTTTCCCAGTATAAGCATGCCAATTTTGAGGTATCTCCCCCAACCACTCCACCCCAGAATCCCTATACTCCGAATACGCCTTATACTTAGCCATCAGGAGTGCACCTCCCGCAGCAACTGCATAATCTCGACGCTCACCGCATCCAAATCAGCATCAATCTCCTCCAGCGATCGCGGCGGCGTGTACACATAGAAATGACGGTTAAAAGGGATCTCGTAGCCGACAATGCCGATCTCGCCGTCTTTCGCATCGCGTTTGTCGGCGTTGATCCACGCATCGGGAACGTGCGGCAACACTTCCGCTTTGACATAGCTCTCGATCAAATCGCTGGTGGAAATAGCGGGATCCAGCGGCACGTTTTCGTTATCCCGCAGCTCGCCGTCCTGCTCAAACTCCACCACCTGCCCGCGATAGGCAAACGCGCCGTACAGCGGCTGGGCGTCTTCTTTTAATACCTTCTTCACCACCGGCTCGGCGTCTTGGTTTTTGCGTGTTACCGCGTCGATAAACTGCTTATTCTCTTTGGCATCCAGCTTCACGCCAGCGGTTTTAAGCGCGCTTTTTAAGTCAATCTGGAACTGATTGAAGTCATTGCTGATATGGGAAATACCGCCGAGCCTGTCGCCAAACGCTGCCTGGATATGCCGGGCTTTTTCCATCAACTCGCGCTGGGCCAGCCACAGCTTGCTGTCGAGCAGATCTTTGATTTGCTTCTCTTTCAGCTCGGCAAATTCGGCTTTGATAATGGCGCGGGCTTCGGTTTCCAGACCGGTGAAGTCGCCGTAGCCTGTTGCCTGCCATTGCGGGGCGAATGCCTCATACAGACATTCCATCGGCGCGTTAAGCGGCTTGGGTGCGAAGCGTAATGCGGCAATGGCTTCATCGCTGATCTGCGCGGACAGGCGCAGCGGGCGCTCAATGGTAAGGCGGCGATATCCAAAATCGGTGCTGTTGAAGATTTTGCTGGCGAAGGTTTTTGGCGCTTCGCTTTTCGCGGTGGAGGGTTGACGACCACGGCTGGATTTTTGCTCCGGCGCTTTCTCCAGCCCCAGCGCTTCCAGCGTGGTGGCCTCTATCGCCTCAAAACCACCGAAGGTCTGGGTGATGAGCCGGATATCGTCTTCACCCATCAGGTTCCGCTTCGAGCCCAGCGATTTGCGCATTTTGCCGCACAGGTTGCTGCCATCAATGAGTTGGACTTTGCCTTTGCGCTCCGGCGCTTTCTTGTTGGAGAGGATCCATACGTAGGTGGCGATACCGGTGTTGTAGAACATGTCCGTCGGCAGGGCGATGATGCCTTCCAGCAGATCGGCTTCCAGAATGTGGCGGCGGATCTCGCTTTCGCCGCTGCCTGCGCCGCCGGTAAATAGCGGGGAACCGTTAAGGATGATGCCAATACGCCCACCGCCGCTGCGGGCGTCGCGCATTTTGCTGACTAAGTGCAGCAGAAACAGCAACGAGCCATCGGAGACGCGCGGTAGGCCGGGGCCAAAGCGTCCGTCAAAACCTTTCTGCGCGTGCTCATCGCCAATCTCGCCCTCGATCTTTTTCCAGTCCACGCCGAACGGCGGGTTGGAGAGCATGTAGTCAAACTTCTCTGCGGGAAGCTGATCGTTGGAAAGGGTATTGCCGAGCTTGATGCGGCTGACATCTTGACCTTTGATCAGCATATCCGCCTTACAGATGGCGTAGGATTCGGGATTGAGCTCCTGACCAAAGGCGCGCATTACCGAGTTGGGATTGAGCTTGTGCAGCAGTTCCATCCCGGAGGAGAGAAACCCGCCGGTGCCCGCCGTCGGATCGTAAATGGTGCGGATGATGCCGTCTTTGGTGAGCGCATCGTCGTCGCCGATGAAAACCAATGAGGTGGTCAGACGCACGATATCGCGCGGGGTGAAGTGCTCACCGGCTGTCTCATTTGAGCCTTCCGCGAAGCGGCGGATTAACTCTTCAAACACCAGCCCCATATCATGGTTGGAAATGTCCTTCGGGCTTAAATCTGCTTTTGCAAACTTTTCCACCACCTTATACAGCAGGTTGGCCTCTTCCAGTTGGTCGACAAACTCGCTGAACTTGAAGTGGTCAAAAATCTCACGGGCATCGGTTGAAAAGGATTGAACGTACTTTTCCAGGTTGGCCTTGATGCCGTTTTGCCCCATCTTGCTGAGGTCCATCGGCGAGGTGTTAAAGAACGTCAGCCCGCCCGTTGCCCGCAGCAGCATCTTTTCCTGCGCCTCTTCCGGCAGGTTCATGGCCTGAACGTTTTCGACCTGAGCCAGTACGGACGCTTTGCTCTCTTCCAGCACGCACTCCAGACGGCGCAGCAGAGTAAAAGGGAGGATAATGCGGCCATATTGGGACTGTTTGAAATCGCCGCGCAGCAGGTCGGCAACGGACCAGAGAAAGGCAGCGACTTGAGAGAAATTAATGTCTGGCATTGGGAGGGATCCTTGATGATGATATCTAGTATCCCCGCTAAAAACTTTTATCTTGTTGAAACTGATCAATAAAATCTTTTAAATCAATCGATTATAGTTGTCATTAATGTATTAGATATTTTTATTAGTTTCAGTGTTGTTTGACGCCGGGCAAAGGGAGCTAACGATTATTTATATGTATGTGTATACCGGTAGAATGGCTTGATTGTGATGATTTGGTAGGCCAAAAGGTAGCCCGGCCAAGCGAAGCGCCGCCGGGATTTGCACCGAGCGGCTCCCGGCGGCGCTTCGCTTGGCCGGGCTACGGGTTACGGGTTACGGGTTATTTTTTCAGGCTGGCGAATGCCGCGCGAATTTCGTCTTCCGGCAGGGCTAAACCGATAAACACCATCGTGCTATGCGGCGTTTCCTCCGCCCACGGTCTATCCCAATCTGCGCTGTATAAGCGCTGCACGCCCTGAAACAGCAGGCGATTCGGTTCCCCATCAATCCACAGCATCCCTTTGTAGCGCAGCAGCTTGTCGGCAAAATCCAGCAGCAGATTTTCCATCACCCGGGAGACTTCGCTGATATCCACCGGGTAATCCAGCTCGACCACGATAGACGACACGTCGTTTTGTTTGTCGGCCATAAAGTGGAAACGCGGCGTTGAGGTGACGTTCTCCTCCAGCATAAAACCGTTGGTGTTAAACAGCTGGGAGAGGTCGATATCGCCGTGGATCACGGTGTAAATCGGCGCACGAGCGTTGATACGTGTTAGACGTTCGCGCAGTTTTACGGTGTCACCGGCCACGTCGGTTTTGGTCAGCAGAATACGGTCGGCGTAACCCACCTGCGACTGGGCGATGGTGAACTGGTTCATCTGCTCGTTGGCGTGTACCGCGTCAACCAGCGCAATGACGCCGTCCAGCAGGTAACGTTCGCACAGAACGTCGTGGGAGAAAAAGGTCTGGATGATCGGGCCGGGGTCGGCCATGCCGGTGCATTCAATCACCAGGCGGTCGAACTGAATATTACCGTTGTCGCGGTTATCGAGCAGGTCGAGCAGTGCGTCCTCGAGCTCATTGGAACGGGTGCAGCAGATGCAGCCGTTGGTCAGGGTTTTGATTTGGGTGGCGCGGTCGCCAATTAACTGGTCGTCAACGGAGACTTCACCGAACTCGTTTTCAATCACGGCAATCTTAAAGCCGTGCTCTTCGTTAAGAATGTGGCGCAGGAGGGTGGTTTTTCCCGCACCGAGGAAACCGGTAAGTAGAGTAACTGCAATCGGGGTCATGTTGTCTCCATTAGCAGCAGCGCATGCCGCCTTTTCCATCGCCGCCATAGCGCGCTTGCTGGCGTTCGCGGAAGAACTCTTCGTAGGTCATGTATGGCTTATCCGGGTGGTTGGTCTGCATGTGCAGGACGTAGTTGTCGTAATCCGGGATGCCAATCAGCATTTTTGCTGCCTGACCGAGATATTTTTTTGCCTGTCCTAAATTACCAAACATTGTCGCATCCAGATAATGAATAAAGCCGGATGGCGGCGAGCGCCTTATCCGGCCTACAGTGATGTACTGATTGTAGGCCGGATAAGCGTAGCGCCATCCGGCATCAGGTTTAGTGGTGTGAAGAGGTCTTCACACCGCCTTCAGGTACCGGCACATACGGTGTCTCTTTGTCGGTACGTTTATCGCTATTGCGCACCTGCATCCAGGTTTTGAAACCGTAGAAGATGATGCTGTACACCACCACCAGGAACAGAATACTCAGACCGGCGTTGGTGTAGTTGTTGATAACGATATGGTTCATGTTGGCAATCTGCTGTGCAGTCAGTTCGCCACCGGCAGCAATCTTCTCTTTGTACTGGCCCGCCATGTAGAAGAAGCCTTCCATCTGCGGGTTGCTGCTGAACAGTTTCAGACCTAGCGCCCAGGTGGTGCAGATAAGCAGCCAGACAGCCGGGATAGTGGTTACCCAGATGTATCTGGAGCGCTTCATCTTAATCAGGATAACCGTACCCAGTACCAGCGCCACGGCGGCCAGCATCTGGTTAGAGATACCGAACAGCGGCCACAGGCTTTTCACGCCGCCCAGCGGGTCGACCACGCCCTGATACAGCAGGTAGCCCCACAGACCAACACACCCTGCGGTGGCAACCACACCGGCAACCAGAGAGTCGGTTTTCTTCAGGAATGGCACGAAGTTACCCAGCAGGTCTTGCAGCATAAAGCGTCCTGCACGAGTACCGGCGTCCAGCGCGGTCAAAATAAACAGCGCCTCAAACAGAATCCCGAAGTGATACCAGAAGCCCATATCGGCCATCGGCAGCACTTTGTGGAATACGTGCGCGATACCAACAGCCAGCGTCGGTGCGCCACCTGCGCGGTTCAGTACCGACGGTTCGCCGATATCTTTCGCCGTTTGCAGGATTTGCTCAGGCGTAATGACAAAGCCCCACGAGCTGACCGTCGCCGCCGCATGGACGGTAACATCTTTTAGCTGTGCCGCAATCATTGCCGCGTTTTCACCGCCCATCTCATGCAGGTTTGGCATGGTAATGCCAAGGCCCGCAGGCGGGGTGTTCATCGCGAAGTACAGACCCGGTTCGATAATGGAAGCCGCCACCAGCGCCATAATCGCCACGAAGGATTCCATCAGCATCGCGCCGTAACCAATCAGGCGAGCGTCGTTCTCGTTCGCCAGCAGTTTCGGCGTGGTGCCTGAGGAGATCAGCGCGTGGAAGCCAGAGACGGCGCCACAAGCGATGGTGATAAACAGGAACGGGAACATCGCGCCTTTCCACAGCGGGCCGGTACCGTCGATGTACTGGGTCACTGCAGGCATTTTCAGGTCAGGGTTCAGGATAACAATACCCAGCGCCAGACCGACGATCACGCCGATTTTCAGGAAGGTCGCGAGGTAGTCACGCGGTGCCAGAATCAGCCATACCGGCAGCAGCGCGGAGATGAAGGCGTAACCAATCAGCGCAAAGGTGATGGTGGTGTCTTTAAAGGTCAGCGCCGGGCCCCAGTACGGGTCGTGGGCAATCACGCCGCCGAAGTAGATAGAGGCAACCAGCAGCACGATACCAATCACCGACACTTCGCCTACGCGACCCGGGCGGATAAAGCGCATGTAGATACCCATAAACAGGGCAATCGGCACGGTTGAGCAGACGGTGAACACGCCCCACGGGCTTTCCGCCAGCGCTTTTACAACGATCAGCGCCAGCACCGCCAGGATGATAATCATAATCAGGAAGCAGCCGAACAGGGCAATGGAGCCCGGCACGCGGCCCATCTCTTCTTTGACCATTTCACCCAGCGAGGAACCGTTACGGCGCGTGGAGATAAACAGCACCATAAAGTCCTGCACCGCCCCCGCGAGTACCACGCCTGCCAGCAGCCAGAGCGTACCCGGCAGGTAGCCCATTTGTGCGGCAAGTACCGGCCCTACCAGCGGGCCCGCACCGGCGATAGCGGCGAAGTGGTGGCCGAACAGCACGTAGCGGTTGGTCGGCACGTAGTTCAGGCCATCGTTATTAATGACCGCCGGCGTTGCACGCGTCGGGTCAAGCTTCATCACCTTCTGGGCGATGTAAAGGCTGTAGTAGCGATACGCCACCAGATACACAGAAACCGACGCCACGACGATCCACAGGGCACTGACGTGCTCACCGCGGCGTAGGGCGACGACCGAAAGGCAAAATGCGCCGATGATTCCAAGAATCACCCAGGGTATGTGCTTGAATAGCTTTTTAGTATCCATAGTAAAACCTGGCTATTTAAGATGAATTTTCAGCCGAAGCTGCCGTTGTTTTAAGTTTGCTTTGAGGAGGTATTGACGTTGATGCTGGGGACAAGTTTGCCAGCTGACGCGCGCGTAAAGTTGAGTAAGTGGGTGAGCGGTTGAAAGTCAGGGCTAAGCGGTTGCGTGCGGGGATGAGCGGTTGAGCAAGCTCTGAGCAACGAGGAAATATGTGATTGAGATCGCAAGTTTTTTTCGCGCCTCCGACCCTCTACCACGTTCTTCGTATGATTAAAAACCAATAAAAAACACTATTGTCACTAATTGATCACAACTCCGGCTGATGACCGACCTCATGCCGCGCCTTTTTCCCGACTATTTGACTGACCTCTGGACGGTGAGCGACTTAGACCGCCGACCTGTTTTACTCAAAAGGATTAACACAATGAAAAATGTGCGGATAAAAGCCATGTGTTGCGTTCTGGGCCTGGGAATGTTGTGTCCGGCGATAGGCTATTCAGCCACTGAATTACGCATGTCGTGGTGGGGCGGCAACCAGCGACATCAGGCGACCACCGAGGCGATTAAAGCCTTCGAAGCGCAAAACCCTGACGTCAAAATTAATACCGAACCGAGCGGCTGGGATGGTTATCTCTCGCGCCTGAGTACGCAGCTGGCAGGCAATACCGAGCCGGATGTGATGCAAATCAACTGGAACTGGTTGGTGATGTTCTCAAAAAAGGGCGACGGTTTTTACGACATTAATCGCCAGGCTGCGGTTATCGATCTCAGCCAATTCTCCCATCAGGGGAAGCAACTGGTCACCATGAACGGCAAACTCAACGGCGTGCCGGTGGCAATGACCGGACGGTCGATGTACTACAACCCGGAGCTGTGGAAAAAAGCGGGCGTCGCGTACCCGCAAACCTGGGAACAAATGATCGCCGCAGGGCCAGCGTTTAAAAATAAGCTCGGCGAGGATTACTACCCGTTTATTCTCGCCAATCATGACACCACCATCATGACGTTTCTGAACTCGTATATGGTGCAGAAATACAATATCCCGATGATTGACCCACAGAAAAAAACCTTCACCTACAGTCGCGAGCAGTGGCTGGACTATTTCGGTCTATACAAAAAGCTGGTGGATAACCACGTCATTCCGTCGATGAAATATTTGTCGTCATTCGGTAAGGCCAACGCCTGGGAAATTAAACCGTGGCTTGATAGCAAAATTGGCGGCGTCCATACCTGGAGCACCGACGGCACGTTTGCCGGAAGCCTGCGCGCGCCTGCCCATCTGGAGGTTGGCCCGTATCCAATGATCCCCGGCGCGACCGATGCCGGAATTTTCTTTAAACCCTCAATGATGTTCTCAGTGGGTAAGAACAGTCGTCACCCGGAACTTGCGGCAAAGCTGATTAACTTCCTGCTTAATGACCCGCAGGGCGTGAAAGCAATGGGCCTCCAGCGTGGCGTGCCGCTGAGCGCCGAGGCGGTGAAAGTGCTGCAACAAGACGGCGTGCTGGATAGCAGCCAGATTCAGGTGCAGGGGCTGGCGCAGGTTGAAAAACTGGCGGGCAATATTGAGCCGTCGCCGTGGTTTGAAAACCCACAGCTGCTCGCTTATTTCCTTGATGCGGTACAGCGCTACGACTATGGGCAATTAACCCTTGAACAACTGGCCGATGAGTTCCCGCAGCGCGGGCAGCGGGTGCTGAAAAAGATCATGTGAATGAGGTGGTTATGTCGCAATTATTAAAAGAGAGCATTTTAAGCAAGCTGGATACGCTGTTTAATGAAGTGATTGTGGTGCGTACCAACGACGCTGAGCTTAAAAAACAGAAGGTTATCGCTTCTGATTTGTCGATTGAAAACTGGGACTGGTCGCAGGGCGTAGGGATTTACGGCATCTGGCGTTTGTACAAGATTACTCACGAACCGCGCTATTTGGCCTACCTGAACGGTTGGTTTGCCCGTCGGCAGGCGGAAGGGCTGCCCGAAAAGAACATTAACCGAATGGCGCCGATGCTGACCGCAACCTGCATGGCTGCGGAACTGGGCGAAACGCGCTGGCTGGCGGAAATTGCCGAGTATGCCGACTGGATCGATAAGCGGCTGCTGCGCACTCAGGAAAACGGTTTTACCCACTGCACCAGCGACCATCTGAACGAAGAACAATTGTGGGTCGACACGCTGTTTATGAGCGGTCTGTTCCACGCCAAAGCCTCGCAACTGCTCGGCCAGCCGCAGTACATGGATGATGTGGCATATCAATTTTTACTGCACATCAAATACTTAGTCGACCGCCGCAGCGGGCTGTGGATGCACGGCTGGAGCTTTATCGAGCGCAACAACTATGCTGCCGCGCTCTGGGGGCGCGGTAACGGCTGGGCGGCGGTGGGGAGCGTCGATTTTCTTGAGATGGCGACAAAGGAGACGGCGAATACCCGGTTTATTCGCGAGGCGTTTGTCCGCCAGATGCAAGCGGCAGTGCATTACCAGCACAGCAACGGCATGTGGTCGACGCTTATCGATCATCCCGAAAGCTATGAAGAGGCTTCAGGCACCGCCGGGCTGACCTACGCGCTGTTAAAAGGCGCGCGTCTTGGCCTGGTGGATGGCCGCTGTCGGGATGCTGGCTGGGCGGGCGTGCAGGCGCTGATTGCGCGTATCAGTGAACAAGGGGAAGTGGCGGATGTGTCGGCTGGAACATCGGTAGGGCGGGATCTTCAACACTATCTGAATATTCGCGTTCGTCAGCGCGCCTACGGGCAATCGCTGGCCATGCTGGCACTTGGGGAAGCGCTTGCCCATTTGAACTCATAACTTAAGGATAAGGTCATGACAACAAACCCCAGCGTAATGCTGAGCGTGGAGGAAGAGAAAAAAATTCTGGCACGGATCCGTGACCCACAGTTCCCGGCGCGTGATATTAACGTGCGGGACTGCGGCGCGGTCGGTGATGGTACGACGCTCGATACCGACGCCATCCAGCGGGCGATAAATGAAACCCATGCGCTGGGCGGTGGACGGGTAGTGATCCCCTCCGGCCGCTTTCTGACCGGTTCGCTAGAGCTGCTCAGTCACGTCAATTTGCATCTGCAAAACCGCGACAGCGTGCTGCTGTTTACTACACAAACCACCGAGGCGAACTATCCGCTGGCCTACGGTCACTGGGAGTGTTCGCCGCTGTGGAACTACCGGGCGCTCATCTACGCGCATCGTGCCGACAATATCGCCCTGACCGGCCACGGCGTGCTGGACGGGCAAGCCAGCGAAAGCGTGTGGTGGCACTGGACGCATCAGATTGAACACGCCTGGTCGACCCATGCTCAGAACCTACAGCGGGCGGGTAGCCTGCGGCTTCGCGAGATGAATCAAAGCGGCGTGCCGGTATCCGAGCGCCGCTTTGGCGATGGTTTCTATTTACGGCCGATGTTTATTCAGACGCTGCACTGCCACAACGTGCTGCTGGAGGGGGTGACCCTGCGCAACTCGCCGATGTGGCAGGTGAACCCGGTGATGTGTCGCAACGTCACCGTGCGCGCAATGACGCTGCGATCGCACGGGCATAATAACGACGGCGTCGATCCTGAAAGCTGCTGTGATGTGCTGATTGAAGATAACCTGTTTGACTCCGGTGATGATTGCATTGCCATTAAATCCGGGCGCGACCGTGACGGGCGCGAGGCAAATATTCCCTGTGAAAACATCATTATCCGCAATAACCGTTTTGCTGACGGCCACGGTGGCATTGCGTTGGGCAGCGAAATGAGCGGCGGTATTCGCAACGTTTTCGCTGTCGGTAATGAGTTTGACAGTCCGGCGCTGACCTATCCTCTGCGCCTGAAGGCCAACGCCCTGCGCGGGGGGATTATTGAAAACGTCTGGCTGCGTCATTCGCGGGTGAAGCGGGTGCGCGATGCGGTGGTTCACGCCACCATGAACTACGCCGAAGGGATATACGGCGATCATCTGCCGCGTTTTCGCAATATCGTTATTGAAGATCTGCAAGCCAGCGGCGGTGAATACGGCCTGTTTATTGAAGGGCTGCCGCAGTCGCCCATTGATGGGCTGGTGCTAAAAGATATTCATATCACCGACGTAGAAAACCCGCTTCATGCCGCCCACTGGGGCAGCGGCGTGCAGATGGAAAACGTCACCATTAACGGACTGGCCTATCCGCGTCCGGTTCAGCTGTTTATTCGCGGGCTGCCGCAGGCGGGGGATTATCTACGTGCCTCGGCGCGGTTACCGGGAAACGATGAGGCGCCGCTACATTATTGCTGGTGGATCGGCAAAACGGCAGACGGCCCAATGGCGGCGCTGGCTGAGGGAGACATTCTGGCGCTGACCCCAACCATGGCCGGCCGCTTTGTGCGTTGCCAGGTGAGATACGGCGACATGCATCTGGTGAGTAAAGCCTGGAAAATTCAGCCAGAAAGCAGCATCCAGCTGGAAAACAGCGAGTCGGTGAATACCGGCATTCTGCGCGCGCGGGGAATTGTTGGCGCCGAGAGCGGTGGCGAATGCATCACCCGCTTTGAACTGGCGCAGATGGTCATTCGGCTGTGGGGCTTACAGTACCACTCAGCCAGCGGCCTGGAGATTGCCGACTTTCCGACCGATTCGGTCTGGTATCCGGCGATAGATGCCCTGATCCGCCGTGGCATGATGGCGCTGCAAAAGGGGAAATTTCTCCCGGATAGGCCTATTCGTCGCGAAGAGGCGGCAACGGTAGCCATGATGAGCTGCGGGGTTTCCTACCGCAATGCCTCCACGATGCTGATATCGACCTTCACCGATGGGCGAATTTTGCGTGATATCTACCTGACCAATGCCCAGCGGGCGGTGGCTTTCGGCTTTTTAAGCTGCGATGACGAAGGGCGTTTCCACCCGCGCCGCTATTTACGTCGCCATGAAGCGCTGGAGATGATGCTTGCCATCAGCCATTTTGTGGGCGACCAGGATACGCCGGACAAGCGGATCAAACGGCTGCGTTAAACGGATAAGCGGCGGGCAGTTTGATCGATCGAACGGATCATCGACTGCTTTGCCGTCATCAAATGGTTGCGCAGCGCCATCGTGGCATCCAGATCGTTTCGGCAGATAAGCGCGATCAAAATCATCATGTGTTCATCAATAGCGATAATATTGCGCTGTTTTAGATCGCTTTCATCCCACTGATAATGGAAGTGGAAAATAACCGAGATAATTTCCAGCGACTGATTGAAAAATATATTATCGGCAGCGGAGAGTAATAAACCATGAAATTCATGATCAAGCTGAGAGAACGTTTTAACATTGTCGCCAATGCTGTCTCTTAATTGTCGGTGATATTCCAATAAGGTTTTTGCCTGCAACCAACGTGGATCGTCATCAGGTAGGATTAAAAAACGCTGGAGGGCATGTAACTCTAACATTTCACGCAATTCAAAAAGCTGCTCGGCATACTGGCGGTCGAAATTTTTCATCCGCCATAGCCCGCGTTTTTCACTGACGATCAGGTTATAACGGCCAAATTTTAATAAGTATTCTCGGGCGGCAACCGGGCTCACACCGGCCATTTTGGCCAGCTGAATTTCACTGATGACCTCCCCGGCTTTAAGCTGCCTCTGGTTTATCATCGAGAAAAATGCCTGCTCAAAAATGCGCGTCTGTTCCTCCAGCGAGGCATCGGTACATTCGAAGCCATCCAGCGCATCGGGCTTGCGTATGATGATGTAATCGCTGCCTATTTTTTCCAGCACGCCGCGCTGTTCAAGATGTGAAAGCATATGCCTGACGGTGGTGCGGCTGATGTTGAACATCTCGGCGAGCGCCGACTGTACCGGCAGCGGCGAGGGGATATGCCCTTTCGCAATGCCTTCAATTATTTGGTTCACCACGCTGCGACGTAAATTCTGCGAACGGCTCATTGCGCATCCTCCTGCTGATGATTAAAGACGAATTTAAAACATCTTTCTGCGCTGATATTCACAACAATGAATCACGCCGCTGAGGAAATATCTGCTTATCGACAATAACAAGGATAACGAAAAAGAAGAAGCGGAGAAGAGAATAATGAAAACATTAGTCTGTCAGCAACCGGGGGAATTAACGTGGCAATGCCGGAATATTCCAGAACCCCAACAAAATGAGGTGTTAATAAAAGTTAAGAGCGTGGGGATTTGCGGAACCGATATTCATGCCTGGAGTGGTAAACAGCCTTTTTTCAGCTATCCGAGAGTTTTAGGCCATGAGATTTGTGGCGACATCGCGGCGTTGGGCTGCGGTGTGAACTCGTGGCGCGTGGGGCAGCAGGTGGCGGTGATCCCGTATGTCGCCTGCCATGAGTGTAGCGCCTGTCGTAGTGGACGAACCAACTGCTGCGAAAATATCGCGGTGATCGGTGTCCATCGCGATGGTGGGTTCAGTGAATACCTGAGCGTGCCGCAGCAAAATATCCTGCTGGCTGAGGGCATTGCGCCAGAAGCCGTGGCGCTGATTGAACCCTTCGCCATCAGCGCGCATGCGGTGCGACGGGCGGCGGTTCAACCGGAGGATGCGGTACTGGTGGTGGGCGCCGGGCCGATTGGTCTGGGCACGGCGGCAATCGCCAAAGCACATGGGGCGCAGGTGATGGTTGCGGATACCCATCCGCAACGGCGCGATCATGTGGCTTGCCAGTTGGATCTGCCAACGCTGGATCCGCTGGCTACGGATTTCCACGATCGATTACGTGACGGTTTTAGCGGTAATTTACCGCAGACGGTGATCGACGCCACCGGCAGCCCGCAGTCGATGAATCAGGCGGTGGATCTGATCCGTCACGGCGGCAGCATTGTCTTTGTTGGCCTGTTTAAAGGCGATTTACAGTTTTCTGACCCGGAGTTCCATAAAAAAGAGACCACCTTGATGGGCAGTCGCAATGCGACGGCGGCGGACTTTGCGCACGTTGGGGAGCTGATGCAGCGCGGGTTGCTGCGCGCAGAGATGCTACTGACTCATCGGTTGCGCTTTGATGAACTGGGTAGCACCTATGAGCAAGAGGTCATCAACAATCCACAGTTGATTAAAGGCGTGATAGAGTTCGGATAGAACATCGCTGGCGCGGTTCCCTATAAATGTGATGAAAATCACTATGTTAACTAAGTAAAACCCGCGCCTCTACCTGCCTGACACTCTGGAGAACAAGAATGACCACGGTAAACATCGCGCTCAATGATGCCTATGCGCTAGCCCTTGAGGTTCTGCGCTCGAATGGATTTTCCCAACCTCACGCCGACGCGATTGCGCGTAACGTGACGGCGGGCGAACGTGACGGTTGTGCGTCGCACGGCCTGTGGCGGCTATTGGGGATTGTGGAGACGCTGCGCAAGGGCAAGGTGTCAGCTGATGCGAAGCCGGTTATCGTTGATCAGGCACCGGCCATCGTTAAAGCGGATGCTCGGGGCGCGTATTCGCTGTGTGCATATGAACAGGCGCTGCCGCTGCTGATTGAGAAAGCGCGCCACAGCGGCATTGCGGCGCTGGCGATTAATCATTGTGTGCATTTTTCGGCGCTGTTTGCCGACGTGGAACCGCTGACCGATGTTGGGCTGGTGGGCTATGCCTGTACGCCAAGCCACGCCTGGGTGGCACCGGCTGGTGGCACTCAACCGTTATTTGGTACCAACCCGATTGCCTTTGGCTGGCCACGCGGCGACAAGCCGCCGTTTATTTTTGATATGGCAACCAGTGCGGCGGCGCGCGGGGAAATTCAGCTACATCAGCGGGCGGGCAAGGCGATTCCAGAAGGTTGGGGGATTGATAGCGACGGGCAGCCAACCACCGATCCACAGTCGGTGCTGGAGGGGGCAATGCTGACCTTTGGCGGTCATAAAGGATCTGCGCTGGCGGCGATGGTCGAACTGTTTGCCGGGCCGCTGATTGGCGATATGACCAGCGCCGAATCCCTGGCGTGGGATAACGGGGCGGGCGGCCTGCCGTACGGCGGTGAATTGATTCTGGCGCTCGACCCGCAGCGTTTCCTGGGCGCAGAGGCCGATGCGCATCTGGCACGCGCCGAAACGCTGTTTAGCGGGATGCAGGCACAGGGAGCGAGATTGCCGGGTGAACGTCGCTATCTGGCGCGTGAGCACAGTGAGAAGCAGGGACTGGAGATTCCTCGTCGCCTGTACGATGAGATTTGCGCGCTGCGCGGATAATATTGCCTGCCTCTGAGCATTCCCGGCGGCGCTGCGCTTGGCCGGGCTACATTTGTGGCTATCCCTAAATGTAGCCCGGGCGAGGCGTTTACGCCGACCCCGGGGAGCCCCTCACGGCTGACGTAAAATCGTGCCATTCCCCGTATTAATAGTCACAATTTCTATAAAGTTTTTCTTTTTCCCGCCGAAAAATTGTTATTCGCCTGGAGGAAAGAGAAACATGTTAAACCGTCTTAAAATTGTTACCAGCCTTGTGCTGGTTTTGGTGTTATTTGGCCTGTTGCAGCTAGCATCGGGTGGTTTGTTCTTTAACTCACTCAAGCATGACAAAGAAAACTTCACCATCCTGCAAACCGTACGTCAGCAGCAATCGGGACTTAACGGCAGTTGGGTTGCGCTGCTGCAAACCCGCAATACGTTAAACCGTGCCGGTATCCGCTACATGATGGATCAGAACAATATCGGCAGCGGAGCTACCGTGACCGAACTGATGCAGATTGCCAGCAAATCGCTGGCCGAAGCGGAAAAACGCTGGGCCGAGTATGAGGCGATGCCGCGCGATCCGCGTCAAAGTGAAGCGGCGGTGCTGGATATTCAGCGTAACTACGATATCTACCACGGGGCATTGTCTGAACTGATCCAACTGCTCGGCGCTGGCAAAATTAACGACTTCTTCGATCAACCAACCCAGAGTTACCAGGACGGCTTTGAGAAAGCTTACGACAATTATCGGCAGCAAAATGACAGGCTGTACGAGATGGCGGTGAAAGACAGCAATAGCTCTTACACCCAGGCGATGTGGATCCTGTTTAGCGTGATAATTGTGGTACTGGCGGTGATCGTCTTTGTCTGGCTTGGCGTGCGCAAAATACTTATCGCGCCACTGAATCGTTTAATTGACAGCATCCGCCATATTGCGGGTGGCGATCTGGTTAAACGCATCGATGTTGAAAGCCACAACGAAATGGGTGAGCTGGCCCATTCTCTGCGCCACATGCAGGGCGAACTCGCCCGCACGGTGGGGGAAGTGCGTCAGGGGGCCGATGCGATTTACAGCGGCGCGAGTGAAATTGCCATGGGCAATAACGATCTTTCTTCACGTACCGAGGAGCAGGCCGCTTCGCTGGAAGAGACCGCTGCCAGCATGGAAGAACTCACCGCCACCGTGAAGCAGAACGCCGAAAATGCCCGTCAGGCCAGCCATCTGGCGCTCTCGGCATCGGAAACCGCGCAGAAGGGCGGTAAAGTGGTGGATAACGTCGTGCAGACCATGCGTGATATCACCGCCAGTTCGCAGAAAATCGCCGATATTATCAGCGTGATTGACGGTATTGCCTTCCAGACCAATATTCTGGCGCTCAATGCCGCGGTGGAAGCGGCTCGTGCCGGTGAACAGGGACGTGGCTTTGCGGTTGTCGCCGGTGAAGTGCGTAACCTGGCGCAGCGCAGCGCCCAGGCCGCTCGCGAAATTAAGAGCCTGATTGAAGACTCGGTTAACCGCGTTGACCTCGGTTCTACGCTGGTGGAAAGCGCTGGTGAAACCATGGGTGAGATCGTCAATGCGGTGACCCGCGTGACCGATATCATGGGGGAAATTGCCTCCGCTTCCGATGAGCAGAGCCGGGGTATTGACCAGGTTGGGCTGGCGGTGGCGGAAATGGATCGCGTAACCCAGCAGAACGCCTCGCTGGTTGAGGAATCGGCGGCAGCGGCAGCGGCGCTGGAAGAGCAGGCAAGCCGCCTGACTCAGGCCGTGGCGGTGTTCCGCATTCAGCAAGGCCAGGCCAATGCCGAGCGTGAGCCAGCAAGTGCGGCAGCGCCTGCGCCGACGACGCTGCGTAAAGCCGCCGTGACCGATAGCGGCGAAAACTGGGAAACCTTCTAAAACCTACGCGCCCAGTCCGGGCGCGTTAAGTCATTCCCTCCCGGTGCAAAGCCGGGAGGGAATTAACGTCAAGCAATGTGCGATTAACCTTCTGAAGCCACCACTTTAATTTCCACCATCCCAATCCCTAACTGACGCGGTGAGTGACCGAGAATGTTGCCCTCATTGGTTGACTGAGGGGCAGGTGGCACAATCACCAGCGTGCTGGCGTCCGACGGGTTATCAAAGTGCAGCGTGGTGGTCGTGACGTCGTTGCTGAGCGTCAGGATCTGCTCATTTTTGCCCACGCGTACCGGAATCGGTTTATCCGCATTCGGGCCAAAGGCTTTGGCGGTAATCACTAAATCAAAGCGCTTGGGCAACGGATGTTGATATTCAATCTTCACCTGCTCGCCCAGTTGCGCATTCGACCAGCGTCCCCACGACTCAGGGCGGGAGATACCGCTAAAGCTTTTCACCTCTTCCGGCGCGCCCGCCACGTTAAAGATAAAGCTGTCGGCCTTATAGCGGATATCGTTATCAACGGTTTTCAGCGTATCGACGTTACCTTTGTAACGCACCATATCAATGACGGTATCTTTAAACTCCGTTTTCCCATTCCACAGGGCTTTATCAATGTGCTGCACTTTCTGCTCGCCGCCCAACTGGCCCTGAGACACACACCAGTCCGTGGAGAGGGATAATTCTGTCGACCACAGTTGCCCCATCTTGTAGCAGCGGTCGACCCACACAAAGTTATCGCGCGGCGCAAAATCGGCTAACTGATAGCGCAGCGGCGCGGAGTATTCACTTTCTGGCAGCGGTTCAACACGGTTATCCGAGACGCGCAGCAGCAGCGGCAGACGGAAGTGGCTGCCTGAGAAGGCGATCATGTTTTTCTGGGTATCGACCGAGAAGTTTTTGATCTCTTTCGGGAAATTCCACAAACGAATGATATCCGGTTTCCAGGCCAGCACTTTCTCTTTCATGTTGAGGAACACTTCGGACAGTGACTGCCCGGAGAGGCTGCTGCGGCCAAGGCCAATAAAGTTATCGCCGCCGAGCAAATCGAGCACCGTTGCGCCGTTATCCATGGTGCTGCGCTTCACCGCCAGCAGCTCCTGGGCATCCGGTTTATCGCCGCGAATGACGAAGAACAGATTGCTGCGGTCGAGTTTGTTGAGCTCATCCCAGGCAGTGTTTTTCATCGCCAGATGGTCGGAGGACACCACGATTACCGTGTTCTTAAACCACGGTGATGCTTTGATCTTATTGATAAATTCGGCAATGCTCTCCTGGCTACAGGCCACTGCGCTAAACGATTGATTCGCCTTGCCGTTGATGTCGTAGCGCTTGCGGTTACAGCTGCGCGAGATAAAACCGTCCGGGTGGTGGGTGTCGACGGTTAAGGTGAACAGCGAGAAGCGTTTGCCCTCGCGGGAGAGCGTTTCAAATTTCTTCCACGCTTCGTCGAGCACGGTGTCGTCGTAGTAGCCCCAGTCGTTTTTGTAGGCCGGGTCGGCGACGGTGCCTTTCAGCTCTTCCGCGCCGTACAGATGGTCAAATCCGTGGGACTTCAGGAACACGTCTTTACCGGCAAAGCGCAGGTTAGCGCCCTGTACAAAATAGTTCTGGTAGCCGGAGTTTTTCAGGATATCGCCAAGGCAGATATTTTGCGGGAAGAAGCTCGACAACGAGGCTGAAGCATTGCCTTCAAACGGGGCAAATAATGGGATGCCGCACTGCGAGGCGACCATGCCCGCGATGGTGTAATCGGTGCCCGGAAGCTGCATGGTGTGGCTGAAATCCAGCCCCTCATTTTTCAGCGCGCCAAGCTCCGGTGCGAGGTCAGGAAATGCCTGCTCGTCAAAGTAGGTGCGCTCAAGGCTCTCGCCGTAAATATAGACGAGATTCAGTTTAGGATTGGGGATCGTTTTGGACGGTTCTTTGTAGTAGGCCGCAAAGTCAGGATCGCCGTCGCGTGACTGAGACTTTACCAGTTCACTGATCTGACGAAATGCCGGGCTGGCGTCTACAGAACCCACCGCGAGAATGAGCGCCAACAGGCTGTAACCAAAGTGGTGAGGATGATGGCGACGTCGGCGTAGCAGCCAGCCGAGGCCACCAAATACGGCGATAAGCGCGACGACAATCCCGACGCCTGGGAGAATATATTTGCCGATGCCCGCGCCGGTCAGGCTATTGGTCAGGGTGTAGAGAACCGCATCGTTGATCCCATCGCCGGTGAAATAGTCGCTGGCGTACAGGGTAATATTCAGGACCACAAACAGGCCCAGTACCGTAAGGGTGGCGGCAAACCACCATCTATTTCGCCCTGCCTTCCAGGCATAGATTGCAATGGAAGCCAAAAAGAGCGCAATGGATAACATCTCTGACACTACACGTCCTCAACAGCGCCAGACGCGCTGGCGGAACAGAAATTAACATCACAATGTAATTGCGCTGTCATCTGTCTGCAATTCTAACGTGGTGAAAGTGTGTTGTTGTTCAGAATTGGTTTATAAATAACCAATATTTTGCTGTGGATATAGATACGGTGAATGAAATCAATCATTTCATTCACCGTAATTAGTTATCAGGACAGGAAGTTAACGCCCTGTTTTAACACCAGATCGCAGGCTTTGGTTTTGACTTTTTTACCCAGCTCGGAATTGCCCAGGCTGTCGAGATCCAGTTTCTGACCGTCTTTGGCGTTCAGCAGACCCTCAATACCGTCCATATAACCGGTATCTTTTTTCTGTTCGGCCTGGGTGTTGAGGCCGAGTTTATCCAGCACCTGGTCTTTCACGTTATTCACGTCAGTCACCGAAGCCAGTTTCTGCTTAGCGCAGTACTGCATGATGCCCGCCGCGTTGTTCATAGTGCTTGAGCTCAGCGACTGGCTGCCGCCGTTCAGCAGGCTGGTCAGGGTAGACAGAGAAGTTCCGCCGCTTTGGGAGGTGCTGCTACCGCCGGTAAGCTGACTTGCCGCGCTGCTTAGATCGTTTAACGATACGGCACCTGCCGCCGTGGAAATAAATGCGCTAGCAATGATGGCGCGGCAAAGCATCGATTTAACTGATTTCATGGCTGTACTCGTGTGTGCTAGTAAGAGTGAATCAAATGAGTATACGCTTCTCATTCACCAGATTTATCTTAATACTCTTTGCCGGTGACGCGGCTGCGATAGCTGTCCCAGTTAAAGACCACCCAAAGGCTGTTGCCCAGACGCATACGATCCATTACGCGTTCGCCGAGCATTTTGTTCATCTCATCCAGATTGCTGTTGGTCAGCATACCGGTAGGGCGCTTGGACGAAGATCGGCGGTCGACGATCTGGTTAATGATCACTTTTTCATAACGAGACTCTGTTTGCATACCGATCTCATCGATCACCAGCAGATCGACGTTGCTCAGATCGTTTAACAGCTGCTCCTCGCTGGTTTCCCGGCTGCCGAAAGTCTCTTTCATGGCAGACATAATATCGGCGACGGTGATGATAAGCACCGACTTACCGCGCAGCAGCAGTTCGTTACAGATAGCGGCGGCGAGATGGTTTTTGCCGGTGCCGGGTTTGCCGGTGAAAACAAAGCTGGCGATGTTGCCGTCGAATTCATCGACGTACTGACGCGCTTTCGCCAGCGCATTCATCTGGCCTTCATTTTCGATACGATAGTTTTCAAACGAGCAGTTCTGGTGCAGCGGACGAATACCGGAGCGGTTAAAGGTGCGCTGCATCTTCATGGCGCGGTTTTCACGCGCCAGCGCGGCGGCGCGGATCTCGCCCTGTTCCTTTTGCCAGGCCAGCAGCTCTTCGCCGGTTTTAAAAGCCGGTTCGATATGTGCAGGCATCATCTTCTGCAAGCGTTTCATTAATTCGCCAACGTCTTTCATGCTCAACCTCTGAAACCCGGTGGAATACTGTTATCAGGCTCACTAACCGTATTGATATCGCGGCGCGTCTGGTTGCCGCTGTTTGCCCGGCCCATTTGTACGCTGCGCGCGAGCTTTTGCTGCCATTGAACGTGATGGAACACTTTACCTTCCGCCTGCCAGTAGGCAACGAAGGAGGCCAATTCTTCCGGCGTGACCGGCTCGCTGAGCGCAATGCCCCACAGCGCGGAAAGGCGCAAAAATTCGGCATCCGGCTGCCAGCCCGCGTACATGGCAAATTTACCCATCGGGACAGAGATGGGGGCTGGCGTCGGTTCTTCAAAGAACTGCGCATCCAGCGTCACGTCGCTGCCCGGGCGGGATAGCTTTTCTTCCAGCGCCAAGAGCTGTGCCAGTCGTTCTTGCGTAATGGCATAGAACGCGGGCTGATTATTGGCAAACACCGCGAGCGCACCGCCCTCGGTTTGCGCAAGAATCGCCACCGGATCGGCGCTGAAGGCGTCAATACCAATCACGTTA
Source organism: Kluyvera sp. NPDC087067 (assembly GCF_044745165.1). Lineage (NCBI taxonomy): Bacteria > Pseudomonadati > Pseudomonadota > Gammaproteobacteria > Enterobacterales > Enterobacteriaceae > Kluyvera > Kluyvera sp. NPDC087067. The sequence continues at coordinate 62,072 of NZ_JBIUZS010000007.1, forward strand.
GACGTTAAAATACGAGAAGACATAACACTATCTCAATACAGAAAAAACACGGGAAGGGGGCGGGAAAATCCGCCCGAATAATGCACATAGTAGCACAAGGTGAGGTGAGGGCGGCACACTCATATGCCGCCGTTTATGTTAAACCCGCGGGCGCTTGCGATACAGCCACAGCCCCGGAATAGACAGGCCGATGGACAGCGCGCCAACGATGGATGTGGCTTTAAGAAAGTTGCTAAGCAGGGTGATCATCATCTCTTCGGAATAGCCAAAGTGGCTAATCTTGACCGCAGAGATCATGGCCGTATAGGCGGAAATCCCCGGGAACATGGGGATGACGGCGGCTACGGTGAAAATTTTGGGGTGTGCGAGATACCAGCGCGACCACTGAATACCAATGCTGCCGACCAGCATCGCCGCGAGGAACGTCGACCATTCAATATTGAAGCCCGCCGTCATCATCACAAAGCGTGATGCGTGCCCAATCGCCCCCAGCAACGCGCACCAGGGCAATGCGCGGTGCGGGACGTTAAATACCATCGCAAAGCCCACGGCAGGAATTGCCGATAGCACCATGTCTTGCACTAGCAGTAACACAAAATCGATCACACCCATCCGCGTAGCCCCCATAACGTCATCGCCATGACCACGCCGACGCAGGTCGCAAGCGTCAGAAGGCTGGCAATGGCCCAGCGAGCTAAACCGGTATTGATATGGCCCTTAAACATATCGGCGACGGAATTTATCAGCGGAAAACCGGGAACCAACAGCAGAACGCTGGCTGCCATGGCGACCGTGGAAGTTTGCCCAAAGGCGGGAAGTTGCAGCATCAGCCCGGAAACCGTGGTGGCGACGAAGGCTGTGAGTCCGAAGTTAATCTGCGGGTGCATGGAACGGTGCGTCAGCACCTGGCGAATATACATGGCGACGGTGCTGGCGCATAAGGTGACGAACGCGCCATCCCAGCCGCCGTTATTGAGTTTGCAGAAACAGGCGCACGATAGCCCAACCATCAGCACCACCAACCAGCGAGGATAGCGTAGTGGTTTGATGTGCTGGAAGCGCTTCTCAACATCTTTATAATCCAGCAACTTATGCTCGGCCATAATGACGATATGCTGGACTTCAGTCACCACGTGCATATTAATGCCGCGATCGCTATTTTTACGCGTTGAGGTAAGGCACTGCCCGTTTTTGATGGTGGTAAGCACAATGGCGTTTGACGATATCGCGCTCTCGACGCTGTCCATGCCAAGCGCACGACCCAGCCGCGTTGATAGCTCCTCCACCAGGGCACTCTCCGCCCCATGTTGCAAAAGAAAAATGCCGCACTGAATACAGAGCCGCGTGATGATGCGCTGTTCTGACCGATCGTCTTCCATTAATGATCCTGATACCCAAAAACGCCCGTGTATCACCTACTTTTACCCGAAGCGCGCGAAAGGATTATCCGGTTGGGATCAAACAATGTGCAAAAATTCGGCACCCATCCAATGAATGACAAAGAGTTGATGCCGCCCACACTTTTGCAAATCTGTTCGAAAGTGCAATTTTTGAACGCATTCTGGCCTTCTTTTTCGCAACCGAGTTATCAAAAATGCATTATGAAACTTTATGAATACAAAAAATAAACAAATAATTAACCAGAATGTGAGGTCATCCTATGAACACGCAAGTTGCCATTATCGGTGCTGGGCCTTCGGGGTTACTGCTAGGACAGTTGCTGCATAATGCGGGGATCAAAACCGTGATACTCGAGCGCCAGACGCCAGAGTATGTGCTGGGGCGCATTCGCGCAGGCATCCTTGAAAACGGCACCGTTGAGCTGCTGCGTGAAGCGGGGGTTTCCCGCAGGATGGACGCTGAAGGCTTGATTCATCACGGGGTTGAATTCTTGTTTTCCGGGCAACGTATTCCGGTTCCGTTGAGCGAATTGACGCACGGTAAAAGCGTGATGGTCTATGGGCAAACGGAAGTGACCCGCGACCTGATGGAAGCGCGGCAGTCCAGCGGCGCCCCGACGATTTATGGCGTTGAGCAGGTTCAGTTGCACTCACTGAAAAGTGATAAACCGTCCGTAACCTTTATGCACAATGGGGAGCGATGCAAAATCGAGTGTGATTTTGTGGCGGGTTGCGATGGATTCCACGGCGTGTCACGGCAAAGTATCCCACGTGAAATTTTGCGTGAGTATGAAAGCGTCTGGCCGTTTGGCTGGCTGGGGCTTCTTTCAGATACGCCGCCGGTCAATCCAGAGCTGATTTACGCTCATCATGAGCGTGGGTTTGTTTTGTGTAGTCAGCGCTCACTAACCAGAAGTCGCTATTATTTGCAGGTGCCGCTCACCGACAAAGTCGAGCAGTGGACGGACGAACGCTTCTGGAACGAGCTGAAATGCCGCCTGCCGGATGAATTAGGCCAAAAGTTAGTGACTGGTCACTCACTTGAAAAGAGCATTGCGCCGCTGCGCAGTTATGTGATGGAGCCGATGCAGTACGGTCGGATGTTCCTCGTGGGCGATGCCGCTCATATCGTTCCACCGACCGGCGCTAAGGGGCTGAATCTGGCGGTATCCGACGTGAACTACCTGTGGCGCATTCTACGTCAGTATTATCACAACGGCCGCACCGACCTGTTGAGCCAGTATTCGCAATTGGCATTGAACCGGGTATGGAAAGGTGAACGCTTTAGCTGGTTTATGACCCATCTGCTGCATGACTTTCAGAGCAAGAGTGCGTTTGATAAGAAGATGCAGGAAGCCGATCGTCAGTACTATCTGGGATCGCGTGCGGGGCTGACCACGATTGCGGAGAACTACGTCGGACTACCCTATGAAAAGGTGGAGTAAAAGATGAAACGTACGGGCGCTGCGCAGCTATCACCGGACACCGTGCCGGTGTTTAAGCTCTATGGCGAACATCGCGGTTGGCCGACGCCCGACCTATTGCACTGTGAATCGATTCTCAAGCGCAGCAGCCTTTATGCCTGGCATATCCGGGTGCATCAACATGTTGAGATGGTGCAGCTGCTGTACCTGCATAAAGGTCAGGCGGAAATCGACATTGAAGGTGAGCGGCGAGTGGTTAACGAAGCGAGTATTCAGGTCGTTCCGTCGCTGTGTGTTCACGGTTTTCGCTTTTCACCGGGAACGCAGGGATACGTTCTTTCTTTGGCCTTGCCGCTGCTCAGTCAACTTGAGGCGCAGTTTGGCCGTCAACTCGATGTGCTCAGCCGACCGCGCTGTCTGGCGGTTAAACGCTCAAGCAGGCACATTCATGCCCTCTTTGCGGCGCTGCTGGAGGAGTACACCGAGGAGAATGACGCGCGGGAGATGATGCTCTATTCCCTGCTAAGCGCGTTGCTGGTCTGGTTAAACCGGCAAGGGACAAAGCCGGTGGCCGTTGAAGATAAAAGCGAACGTAAACGCGGGGTATTGCGTCAGTTTGCCCGGCTGATAGAAAGCCACTATCGGGAACATCTTTCCCTGGCTGAATATGCGCAAAGGCTGGGGATATCCACCACCTATCTGAACTGCTTATGTCGCGAGTTTCACGGCACCAGTGCGCTGGGGGTATTACATCAACGCCTACTGCTTGAGGCAAAAAGAAGCCTTCAGTATACCAGCATGACGATCACGCAGGTTTCTGATTATTTGGGATTTAGTGATGTGACCTACTTCTCACGTTTTTTCCGTAAACGGGGAGGTATGACGCCAAAAGAATTCAAATTAAGAATGTAATTGAGCAAGAAAATACAAAACATTTATTTTAATTTTGCTTACGCCATTGTTAATATTTTCTAAGTTATTGCGTGTTATTTGATATGCCATACTCCATGAATCAATCCTGCCAGTACATCCGTGTAGCAACATAATTTATTGGCTCTTGATTATCGAAGTAAAATTGCATCAAAGGAAATGGAAACGGATGGGTTTATTTTCCTGATAATATTTTCTCCCACGCAAAAGAGTTTTATATTCAGGAAATGAATCTTCGAATGGATACGGAGGTTTTATGTCGCCAGAGTTCTGTAAATTCGCGGTGATAATCAGCAAGATACCGGTAATGCAGTCCGGCCTTAGCACCATCATGGGAACACATTTTCCCAATTATGAACTTAATTTTTGTCAGTCTCTGGAAGAGTTAACTCTGCTTCAACTTCGGCGTACTGATGTTGTTATTATTGATTTCTCAGGCGATATCAGACACCCCCGTGCGCTATGTGAGCAATACTATACCTTATTGTCTCAGTATCGAGATATCCATTGGGTATTTATGATTAGCCGGCAATATTATTCCTTAGCGGTTGAATTTCTTATGCGGCCGGAAAGTACCTTACTCTCCGACTCTGACCCGGTTGATCGCGTCATAAAAGCTATCCAGCAGGGGAGTGTCAGTTCAGAAAACATCAGCCAGACGCTGCTTTCATTACAAAATAACGATGAGATTGAAAGCGATAGCGACCGTTTAGTGATGTTGACGCTCTCAGAACGTAAAGTACTGCGTCTCTTAGCGAAAGGATGGGGAATCAACCAGATTGCTGCATTGTTGAAAAAGAGTAATAAAACCATTAGTGCACAGAAGAATAGCGCGATGCGTCGCCTCTCTCTGCGCAGTAATGCTGAAATGTATGCTTGGATCAATAGCAATCAAGGGATGAAGGAACTTAATCTCTACTCAGCTTATGGAGAACAAGCCGAATGGAAAAGCACAGCAGGAAGCAGTGCATCGCTATCATAGAACATTGTATTATGACCGAGGTTGGTCTCCGTCATTTGCTTAATAGCACCCAGGAGGGGAACTGTACATTCCACTATTTTCGCTCTATTGCCAGTTTTAAGCAGGCGCTTCGCCAGACTCAGTTTGATACCGTGGTTTGCAGTTTATCCGGCTCGCGAGAAATGCGCATTGAATGCTTGTTTACGATGGGCGAAATCGCGCATCGTTACCCTGAGATGATACGTATTATTCTGGCTAATGATAAAGCTGAGGTGGAGCTTATCAAACAGCTTTCCCCTATCTATATTCACGGGGTGTTAAATAAGTCCAGCGAGTTAGCCTGCCTGCGACAAAGCATTCTGGCGCTGTTTATGGAAGCTGAAGGACAAAAAGGCACCGATGCTTCTATACAACAAAGCGATAGCCATTTTTTGAGCCCGACTGAAAATATGATTTTGCGCTATATGACCTATGGCTATTCGTTAATGGATATCGCCGAGCAGCTGGGTCGCAATATCAAAACGATTCGTGCGCATAAATTCAATGCGATGACTAAACTGGGCGTCAATTCTGATGTTGATCTACTGAGTGCGGCTGATTTATTGGTATCGCTACCTGATAGAAATATTGCCTACACTCAGTCGCTGCTCCGTCCCCAATAGGCGTTGTCTTTTATAGACAAACATCCACCCAGGTTGCTGCGGTCAGGTTAGCCATCCTTTCGGGGGAAATGCGCACGGCGCTATGTATCGCGCCAGCGGCGGGCAGCACTTCATCATATTGTTTCAGTGATACGTCGCAGTAAACGGCCAGCGGGTTTTCAAGGCCAAACGGGCAAACCCCACCGACGGGGTGCCCGGTGAGTTCGACCACTTCATCGCAGCTGAGCATTCGCGCTTTCGCTCCGAAAGTCTCTTTCAACTTCTTGTTATCCAGCCGTGCATCTCCCTTTGCCACTATCAGAATGACCTTATCCTTAACTTTTAACGACAGCGTTTTCGCTATTTGTCCTGGCTCAACCTGGTGTGCGGCCGCCGCCAGCGCAACGGTTGCGGTACTTTGCTGAAGCTCAATAATGTCTATATCGGGCGCGTGTTCGGCAAAGAATTCTCGTACGGACTGTAGACTCATCGATTTCTCCTGATATTTCGGCGAGTCACTCTGTCATAAAGCTACCTGGGTTGTAAATATTGCGACGAAGTTGTGCAAAAATTGTTTGATTTCTGGATCTCCTTCACAATCAATGCAACCGGTTACTGTAACCGGTTGCTGTTCTTTGCGTAGCGAATGATACTGCTGAGGTGACTTCCTATGTATCTGTACCCTTAATAATAAGAGCCGTGTATGAACTGTCGCCAAATGAACATCAATGCGGGCCACACATCCGTGCGTCATGGAAGTTCATCGTATGCCCAGTCTTGCATCGGCAAAATTGTAGTTGCTGTGCTTACGTCTAAAGCCTGTCAGGAGGGCTGCTATGTCTGCTAAACACGCTGCATTTAATTTGATCTTTCGCTTCGTCGAAAATTACGTGAGTCCTGTGGCAGGACGAATTTCATCTCAGCGCCACGTCATGGCCATCCGTGACGGTTTTATCTCTGCTATGCCTTTCATGATTGTGGGTTCGTTTCTGCTGGTCTTTGCTTATCCGCCATTCTCGCCGGATACAACCTGGGGTTTTGCCCGTGCGTGGTTGGATTTAGCAAAAGAATTTGAGGGCCGCATTCTGACGCCGTTTGATATGACAATGGGCATTATGTCCATCTATATCTGTGCGGCGATATCGTACAACCTCGGTAAACACTACGAAAAAAATCTCCAGCTTGATCCCTTCATGTGCTCAATGCTGTCGATCATGGCTTTCCTGCTGGTGGCTGCACCTAAGACCAGCGGTCATATGCCGGTTGATAGCCTTGGGGGAACCGGGATTTTTACCGCCATTCTGGTGGCGCTTTATTGCGTTGAGCTGATGCGCTTTTTGAAAGTGCGCAACATCGGGATCCGCCTGCCGGATCAGGTGCCGCCGATGATCAAAAACTCATTTGATCTGTTGATCCCGGTATTAATTGTCGTGCTGACCCTGTATCCGCTGAGCCTGTTTATTCAAAGCCAGTTTGATATGTTGATCCCTCAGGCCATTATGTCGCTGTTTAAACCTTTGGTTTCTGCGGCTGACTCTTTACCGGCGATTCTGCTGGCGGTACTGATTGGTCACCTGCTGTGGTTTGCGGGGATCCACGGCGCAGCCATTGTTTCCGGTATGCTGCAAATGTTCTGGTTAACTAACCTCGGCTTAAACCAGACCGCGCTGGCACAAGGCATGCCGTTACCCCATATCTTTATGGAAGCTTTCTGGACGTTCTTTATCGTTGTCGGCGGATCGGGGGCGACGATGGGGCTGGTGTTCTGCTATCTGCGTAGCCGTTCAGCGCACCTGCGTGCCATTGGTCGTCTGAGCGTGGTGCCTAGCCTGTTTAACATTAACGAACCGGTGATTTTCGGTACGCCAATTGTGATGAACCCGGTGTTCTTTATTCCGTTCCTGCTGGCGCCAATGGTGAACGCCGTTATCGCCTGGTCGGCGGCGAAGCTGGATCTGATTGGTCGGGTGATTTCAGTCGTGCCGTGGACAGCGCCAGCGCCTATTGGCGGCCCGTGGGCGTTGGGCTGGGATTTCCGTGCAGCGATTCTGGTGGTGTTGTTAGTCTGCGTTTCGGCGATTATCTACTACCCGTTCTTCAAAGTGTATGAAAAACAGTTGCTTGAGCAGGAAGAAGAAGAGGCGCAGCGTGTGGCGGCAGAAGAGAGCCAGCAGGTAGCCTGATGAGGAGAAAATTAACGGGGCGAAAGCCCCGTTAATTATTTCAGCGTGCAGTCACCGCACTGCTGAACGTCAGGCAGACGATAACGCTGGCAGCAGGTGCGGCGAACTAAGCGACCGTCGCGCATCACCACGGTGCGCCATAGCGGATTGTCCTGCCCATCAGCCAGCGTTTTATTGAAGAAGCAGTGTTGGCGCAGCAGGTTAACCTGCTCTTCGCCGAGCAGCGCAATCATTTCCCCGAGATACCAGTTGATCAAATAACCGGTATTACTCCAGATAAGCTTACCGTTAATCTCATCCGTCGCCTCCAGCGCCTGAATAATCGGCATCAACGTCTGCGTGACCAGGTTATCCATACGAGTGGTGATGGATTTCTGGCTAGCACGCAGGTCAGGGTGAACATCGACCCAGAAACAGGCCGCACGACCGGTTTCGTGGAACTCCACCCGGTAATGCTCTGCTGAAAGTGAAATAGCCGATTCTTCGGTCAGCAGCGCTAGCATCAACGGAGGCACCAGCAGGCCGATGTACCACTGTGCCCATAGCGAGATAAGCGGTTTATTTTCCCGTGGCTGCATGGGCTGGTTGCGGTAGATATGGTCCGAGTAGATAGCCAACAGAGAGCTTAACTCCGTGGGTTTGGCCCATTCGCTTAACGTCTTAGCCCGCTCTGGAGCGGCTTCATTCAGGCGGAAAATTTCCAGCATATGCGGGCGCTGTTCGGCAATTTTCGCACGCAGAGACTCCGCGAACGCATTTTCCCTGGCGGGAAGCGGCGTACGCCAGATGAGGTCTTCAGCGATGGGAGCAGAACGGTAAGCCATAATGTTAGCTGGATACAAACCTAAATGATAATGATTAGCAATCCTAGCTATAGATAAAACCAAGCGCAAGCGGTTTATGGTCTGCGCCTGCTTTTTTGTGAACCTAGCGCGACGGCATATGATCGCTGGTCAGAATGTTATTACGCCCCATATTTTTGGCTTCATAGAGGGCTTTATCTGCCATCTGCATCGCCGTATCGATGTTGCTATCGCTAAAAGGCGCGATGCCAATGCTGACCGTCACGTGGGTCGCCACGCTGGCGTTGAACATATGGGGAATTTTCAGATCATAAATATGCTGGCGAATTCGCTCGGCTGCCTGCATGGCGGTCGGCATATCGCAATTAGGCAGCAGCACCATAAATTCTTCGCCGCCAAAACGGGTCACGATGTCGCGCGAGCGCACGGAATTACGGATGGCGGCAGAAACGCGCATCAACGCCTGATCGCCCATCATATGACCGTAGTGATCGTTGTAAGCCTTAAAATGGTCAATATCTAACAGCAGCACCGCATGCTGCGCGTCGCCCAGCGCCAGCAGTGAATCCAGACGGAACTGGAAACCCCGGCGGTTATAAAGCCCGGTAAGCGGATCAAGCATACTAAGACCGTTAAGCGTTTCTCGTTCTTCCAGCAGTTTATACATTAACCCTTGGGCAAAACGATCATTACGCCTTTGTATAACATGCTGAATAGCAATCCCAATTAATGGTAGGGCAAAACAGTAAGCCATTCGCCACCATTGATCGGCATCGCTGGTAAACAGACAAACAATAAATGTTGGTAGGGAATGGAGTGAGAACGCAACGATATTATTTGAGAATGCAATTGTTCCGACAAATAGCACGCTAAATAGGGCGATAAGTTGGAAATTATCATTTATTGACGGCAACGTGTGAGTTTTACTTAAAATATGCCACGCCCATAAACAACCAAAAACCACCGAAATTATCGGGACATTCAGGCGGATACGGGCATACCGCCAATGCCATAGCAGCAGCGCACCGCTGCTTATTGCAATCAGCGTTGCTGGAAGTGGAAAAACCTTCGAGTCATATATCGGGCTAAAGATGGATAGCGCCGATGAGACCAGATTAAGAAACAAAAACAGCCGGAACGTGAGCTGATATTTTTGTGCGCGTAGGTTGCGCCATGATTGTACTGTCATATTTAAAAGTTGTAGTGGGCCTTAAATAAATAAGTAAGTGCATAAAAAACAAGAATAAAATATGAGGCAAGGCGCGAATATCCAATTATTCGACATATTATTTTCGCTACAACGTATCACCATACAATATTCATGTCATTAATGATTGTGAAACCGTAGCGTATAAGAAGACAAATAACAAAAAATGTCATATGCTATTGAGTATCATTATCATTTGCGGATTGGGATATGTTACGGCGAACATTAGGCAGTGGCTGGGGGGTTCTTATCCCTGGCGTCGCAATTGCGCTACTTAGCACCCTGGGGCTATCGGTGGAGGTCTGGAAGGGACTGATTACCGGTGGACTGCTGCTGAGCGGGGCGATGATCTGGCATCGTCAACTGCGTCATTTTGTCTTATTGCCATCGTGCATCGCGTTGATTGGCGGCATGGTTCTGATATCAATGAATTTAAAGCTGCTGGAATAACTAGAAGGGAAAAGCTGAGGGGAGAACGAGGAAACTGGTGCGAGGGGGGGGACTCGAACCCCCACATCCTAAGGACACTAACACCTGAAGCTAGCGCGTCTACCAATTCCGCCACCTTCGCACAGAAGTCTCGTTGCTGTTATATCGCCCTCGTTGGTGCGAGGGGGGGGACTCGAACCCCCACATCCTAAGGACACTAACACCTGAAGCTAGCGCGTCTACCAATTCCGCCACCTTCGCACAGTGCGAGCGATATAACGTGGTTTATGGTGCGAGGGGGGGGACTTGAACCCCCACGTCCGTTAGGACACTAACACCTGAAGCTAGCGCGTCTACCAATTCCGCCACCATCGCATACCATCGACACTTAAAAAGTATCGTTACCACGGAGGCGCATTCTAGTGGTTTTACGCTGGGCGTCAATAGATAATTGTTAATGGCTGCACAATCGTCGAAAAAAAAGACGTTTCTTCGGTTGTGGGGGGGAATGTAGGCCGGATAAGGCGTTTACGCCGCCATCCGGCGTGACACAGAGTAGTGCCGGATGGCGCTATCGCTTATCCGGCCTGCATGAGTCAGGCTTTTTTCGCCTGGCGGGTCATCACGGTGCGGTAAACCTTAAAACGTCCGGTTTGCGCGATGACTTCGTGGAAGCCAAACATTTCATCGAGAATGGCCGGATACGGCAGGAAGGCGTTGGCAACAATGCGCAGCTCACCGCCGCTGTTCAGATGGCGTACCGCGCCACGAATCAGCGTTTGTGCCGCGTCCAGGCTGGTTTGCATACCATCGTGGAACGGTGGGTTGGAGATAATCATGTCAAAACGACCGTTAATCTCCGAGAAGACGTTGCTCGCCACAACCTCGCCTTCAATACCGTTTGCGGCAAGCGTTGCACGGCTCGCCTCTACCGCTGCTGCGCTGACATCACACAAGGTCAGACGAACTTTCGGTGAATGCGTTGCCAGCGATACCGCCAGCACGCCCGCGCCGCAGCCGACATCCAGCACTTTACCTTTAGTATGCGGGGTCAGCGTGGAGAGCAGCAGTTGGCTACCGACATCCAGACCATCGCGGCTAAAGACGCCCGGCAGGGTTTTGATGGTCAGATCCTCCAGGGCATATTCACCCCAGAAAGCATCCGCATCAAACGTTGGCTGTTTTTCCAGACGGCCGTGATACAGGCCACACCGACGCGCGCTATCTACTTTATTCAGCGGGGCGTATTCCGCCAGCATTTGCTCGGCGCTTCGTACGCCGCTACGGTTCTCACCCACCACGAAAATATCGGTACCGACCGGCAGCAGGGACAGAATGTTCATCAACTGGAACTGGGCTTCCGGCTTATTCTTCGGCCAGTAGTAGATAAAGGTATCGCTATCCGCCACGTCTTGCGCTTCAACAACAAGGCCAAAACGGACGTTCTCTTCCATCTGACGGCTCAGCACCTGCCAGTGGTGTAACTGCTGAGTGTGCGCACGGCTCGCAGCGGTTTCCAGGCGAGCGGGCAGGTCATCCTGCAGATCGCCGGCAAAGAAAATACGGCTCTGTTCGAAATCATCACTGTGGCGCAGCAAGACTTCACTTGCCGGGGTAAAAGCAGACATGAATTATTCCTCAATTAACTTAGCTCGCGATTATAGAGTGTAATTGGCGCAGATTCGATGAATTTGCTATATTTGCGCCCTTGATAGACAGGAGCGTTTCACATGACATCCCGGCGAGACTGGCAATTACAACAGTTGGGCATTACCCAATGGTCGCTGCGACGCCCGGGCGCACTGCAAGGTGAAATCGCGATTACGCTTCCGCCGCACGTCCGTTTAGTGATCATTGGCGAAACTCTGCCTGCTCTGACGGAGCCGCTGATGAGCGATATTTTGCGCGCGCTGCGTCTTACCCCGGATCAGGTTATGCCATTAACACCCGGCAGTGTTGCCATGCTACCGCAAGGTAGCCATTGCCACCGCTGGCATCTGGGTTGTGACGTCGCCGTTACGCTTGAAGGTGCGGTGCTTTCAACACCGCCATTTGATGAACTACAAGCCAGTGCGCCCGCGCGCGCCGCGCTATGGCAACAAATTTGCGCCCATGAACACGATTTCTACCCTCAGCACGACTGATTTACCCCGCGCCTTTCATATTGAAAAGCGCGCACACGCGTTTCCCTGGAGTGAACAAACCTTTGCCAGCAATCAGGGCGAACGCTATCTGAACCTTCAGATGTCAGTCGACGGTGAGATGGCGGCTTTTGCTATCACGCAAATCGTGCTGGATGAAGCGACGCTGTTTAATATTGCCGTCGATCCAGACTATCAGCGCCGTGGGCTTGGACGCGAACTGCTAGAACATCTCATTGATACGTTAGAAGCGCGTGGCGTGGCGACGTTGTGGCTAGAAGTTCGCGCGTCAAACCTCGCCGCCATCGCTTTGTATGAGAGTTTAGGCTTTAACGAAGCGACTATCCGTCGCAACTATTATCCTACGGCCGAAGGCCGTGAGGATGCCATTATTATGGCGCTGCCCATCAGTATGTAAGACAAGGTGAAAAGATGATGAAGTGGGACTGGATTTTCTTCGATGCCGACGAGACGCTGTTTACGTTTGACTCGTTTAGCGGCTTACAGCGGATGTTTCTCGATTACAGCGTGACCTTTACCGCGGAAGATTTTCAGGACTACCAGGCGGTGAATAAACCGCTGTGGGTCGATTACCAGAACGGTGCCATTACCTCGCTCCAGCTTCAGCATCAACGTTTTACCGGTTGGGCAGAACGCCTGAACGTCCATCCTGGCGACCTCAACGATGCCTTCATGAACGCCATGGCTGAGATTTGCGCACCGCTGCCGGGGGCGGCGTCGTTGCTGGATGCTCTAAAAGGCAAGGTGAAGCTGGGCATCATCACCAACGGCTTTACCTCGTTGCAGCAGACGCGTCTGGAACGTACCGGATTTAGCGATCACTTTGATCTGCTTATTATTTCTGAGCAGGTGGGCGTCGCTAAACCGGATCGTCAGATCTTTGATTACGCGCTTGCGCAAGCCGGTCACCCTGACCGCGCGCGCGTACTGATGGTCGGTGACACCGCCGAGTCCGATATTCGCGGTGGAATGAACGCCGGCTGGGCGACCTGCTGGCTCAATGCGCACCAGCGACCGCTGCCGGAAGGCATTAAGCCTGACTGGACGGTGACCTCGTTGCCTGAACTGGAGCGACTCCTGTGTAAACAGTGATTGCCAGCCCCCTATTGATGGGTAAAATAGCCGCAATTTTTTCGTATTCAACATGCGTGGTGCATTGCCGCGCTTACTAAGAAGATCTCATTATGACGTTGTCTCCTTATTTGCAGGAGGTGGCCAAGCGCCGCACTTTTGCCATTATTTCTCACCCGGATGCCGGTAAAACGACCATCACTGAAAAAGTGCTGCTGTTCGGACAGGCAATCCAGACTGCCGGTACGGTAAAAGGCCGTGGGTCCAGCCAGCATGCTAAATCCGACTGGATGGAGATGGAAAAGCAGCGTGGTATTTCGATTACCACCTCCGTGATGCAGTTCCCGTATCACGATTGCCTGGTTAACCTGCTGGACACCCCGGGGCACGAAGACTTCTCCGAAGATACCTACCGTACCCTGACGGCGGTTGACTGCTGTCTGATGGTTATCGATGCCGCGAAAGGGGTTGAAGATCGTACCCGTAAGCTGATGGAAGTTACCCGTCTGCGTGATACGCCGATCCTGACCTTTATGAACAAACTCGACCGCGATATCCGCGATCCGATGGAAGTGCTGGATGAAGTCGAGCGTGAGCTGAAAATCGGCTGCGCGCCGATCACCTGGCCGATTGGCTGCGGCAAGCTGTTTAAAGGCGTTTACCATCTTTATAAAGATGAAACCTACCTGTATCAGACCGGTAAAGGCCACACCATTCAGGAAGTGCGCATTGTTAAAGGTCTGAACAATCCAGAACTCGACGCCGCCGTGGGCGATGAGCTGGCTCAGCAGCTGCGTGATGAGCTGGAGCTGGTGCAGGGCGCGTCCAACGAATTCGACAAAGATCTGTTCCTGGCGGGCGAAATTACCCCGGTATTCTTTGGTACCGCACTGGGTAACTTCGGTGTCGACCATATGCTGGACGGTTTAGTGGAGTGGGCGCCAGCGCCGATGCCGCGTAAAACCGACACCCGTCTGGTGGAAGCGCAGGATGAGAAGTTCTCCGGTTTCGTATTTAAAATTCAGGCCAACATGGACCCTAAACACCGTGACCGCGTGGCGTTCATGCGCGTGGTATCCGGCAAATATGAAAAGGGCATGAAGCTGCGTCAGGTGCGTATCGGGAAAGATGTGGTGATCTCTGATGCGCTGACCTTTATGGCGGGTGACCGTTCACACGTCGAAGAAGCGTATCCTGGCGACATCATCGGTCTGCATAACCACGGCACCATCCAGATCGGCGACACCTTCACCCAGGGTGAGATGATGAAGTTCACCGGTATTCCGAACTTCGCCCCTGAGCTGTTCCGTCGCATTCGCCTCAAAGATCCGTTGAAGCAGAAACAGCTACTGAAAGGGTTGGTTCAGCTCTCTGAAGAGGGCGCGGTGCAGGTATTCCGTCCAATCTCCAACAACGACCTGATTGTCGGCGCCGTCGGCGTGCTGCAGTTTGATGTGGTCGTTGCGCGTCTGAAAAGCGAATACAACGTTGAAGCTATCTACGAATCGGTTAACGTCGCGACCGCCCGTTGGGTTGAGAGCAAAGACGTGAAGAAATTCGAAGAGTTCAAACGTAAAAACGAAGTTCAACTGGCGCTGGATGGCGGCGATAATCTGACCTATATCGCACCAACCATGGTGAACCTCAACCTGACTCAGGAACGTTATCCTGAAGTTGAGTTCCGCAAAACACGCGAGCACTAAAATCCCCTACAGGGCGCGGCAGCCGCTGCGCCCTGATACTTTTCCTTCCTTTTTAGCCGCTTACGGAAAGTTCTTAATTAGCCGTCTTTTTCCGTTATCTGCCTATTTTTTGCCCAACGAAGCGGGCGATTTCAAAATTGTGATCTATATTTAACAAAGCGATGACATCTACGTTGGCTTTAAATACCGATTATCTCGTTTGATAAAGCGCTTAAAGCTAACGTTTGTTTCTATCGCAATATTAATAACTGGCTCAGAGCAAGATTCAGCGACGATTGATAACCCATGTGGGTTGGCATGAACGCAATGAATACCTGAGCAGGGTGCGGTTAACCCTCTTCAGCAATGCAACCTGCGTGTTGCAAATGCTCAAATTGCGGGCAAAACATACAGGAATATGACGACGATGAAAAAACTGACAATTTCTAAAACGCTGCTTGCCGTAATGCTGACCTCCGCTGTCGCTACCGGTTCCGTCTATGCCGAAACGTCCACCATGGATAAGGCTCAGGCGAGCGCTGAGAGTGCAGGTAATAAAGTCGGTAACTTTATGGATGACAGCACTATCACAGCGAAAGTAAAAGCCGCTCTGGTGGATAACGACAATATCAAGAGCACCGATATCTCCGTTAAAACCGACAAAAAAGTCGTGACGCTCAGTGGCTTTGTAGAAAGTCAGGCTCAGGCTGAAGCCGCCGTTGCGGCAGCGAAAACGGTTGAGGGTGTGAGTTCTGTTAGTGACAAACTCCACGTCCGCGACAGCAAACAAAGTTCGATGAAAGGCTATGCCGGTGATGCCGCGACCACCAGTGAAGTGAAAGCTAAACTGCTGGCAGATGACATCGTCCCTTCACGTCATGTGAAAGTTGAGACCACTGATGGCGTTGTACAGCTCTCGGGTACCGTTGAGTCTCAGGCACAAAGCGATCGTGCCGAAAGTATTGCTAAGGCCGTTGATGGCGTGAAAAGCGTCAAGAACGATCTGAAAACGAAGTAATCATTAGACATTTTGCTTCCTGATATTTGGCAGGAAGCAAAATGTGCACCACACTAAAAATATTGCATGTGGGTGGCATGAATGCTCATAGCAAGCGGTCGACATTAATTTTGGTCAAGGAGAAGCTTATGTTTCGTTGGGGCATTATATTTCTGGTTATCGCGTTAATTGCCGCCGCACTGGGATTTGGTGGGCTGGCAGGTACCGCGGCGTGGGCTGCGAAAATCGTGTTCGTTGTAGGTATCATCCTCTTCCTGGTCAGCCTGTTTACCGGGCGTAAACGGCCCTAGAGCATCACGCGTAAATGTAGAATGACAGCAAAGCCAGTCCAGCGGACTGGCTTTATTAGTTTTAGCCGCCGGGAATTTAGGCTACTTTGTTAGTCTGAAGACTAAAAAACAGGTAGGCAGAGATGGGGCAGCGTATACCCGTCACGCTCGGCAATATTGCGCCATTATCGCTGAGTCGTTTCAACCCCGGTCGCATGGCATTGGTTTGCGAAGGTGGGGGACAACGCGGAATTTTCACCGCCGGCGTGCTTGATGAATTTATGCGAGCACAGTTCAATCCTTTCGACCTCTACTACGGCACCTCTGCGGGGGCGCAAAATCTGTCCGCCTATTTGTGTAACCAACAAGGTTACGGACGTAAAGTCATCATGCGCTACACCACCCGCCGCGAGTTCTTTGACCCGGTGCGCTTTGTCAGAGGCGGTAATCTTATCGATCTTGACTGGCTGGTTGACGCAACCGCAGGGCAGATGCCGCTTGCGATGGACGCGGCCGAGCATCTTTTTGAGACGGGAAAATCGTTTTATATCTGCGCCTGCCGAGGGGACGATTACACCCCCAGCTATTTCTCACCGACTAAGCAGAACTGGCTCGATATTATCCGCGCTTCCAGCGCCATTCCGGGTTTCTATCGTACCGGCGTGGCGCTTGACGGCATTAATTACCTGGACGGTGGCGTTAGCGATGCGATCCCCGTTCGCGAGGCCGCGAAGCAGGGCGCGAAAACGCTGGTGGTGATCCGTACCGTTCCGTCGCAAATGTATTACACGCCGCAGTGGTTTAAGCGTATGGAACGTTGGCTCGGTGAAAGCAGCCTGCAACCGCTGGTCAATCTGGTGCAGCATCATGAAGCCAGCTATAGCGAAATTCAGCAATTTATTGAAAAACCGCCCGGTAAGCTGCGTATTTTTGAGATCTACCCGCCGAAACCGCTACTCAGTATGGCGTTGGGCAGCCGCATTCCTGCGCTGCGACAGGACTACAAAATTGGCCGCTTATGCGGTCGATATTTCCTGGCAACCGTAGGCAAGCTGTTAGCGGAAAAACCCCCGCTAGCGCGGCACATTTCACCCATCATCACGCCTGCACCGCTGTATATTCCCCCGGAACCGGCGGTGAATGATATCCCGGTGGCGGCAATGGCTGATGTGCCACAGGCCAACGACCCGCTTTTTAATCATGAGGATCTGGCGTGAAAGGCCGTTTTATTGACACCCATTGCCATTTTGATTTTCCGCCGTTTAGCGGCAATGAAGCCGCCAGCATCCAGCGCGCCGCCGATGCGGGCGTGGGCACGATAATCGTCCCTGCGATCGAGGCGGAAAATTTTACCCGCGTGCTGGCGCTGGCTGAACGCTATGAGCCGCTGTATGCCGCCGTCGGTCTGCACCCGATCGTGGTGGAGCGTCATAATGATGACAGTCTGGCTGCGCTGGACGCGGTGCTGGCGGCGAAACCGAAAAAACTGGTCGCCGTTGGGGAAATTGGGCTCGACCTGTATCGGGAGGATCCGCAATTTGAACGTCAGGCGGCCTTGCTTGATGCACAGCTACAGTTAGCTAAACGCTACGATCTGCCGGTCATTCTCCATTCGCGCCGCACCCACGACAAACTGGCGCTGCATCTCAAACGTCACAATTTGCCGCGAACGGGCGTGGTACATGGTTTTTCAGGCAGCCTGCAACAGGCTTTACGCTTTATCCAGCTGGGCTACAAAATCGGCGTCGGTGGGACGATTTCCTATCCGCGCGCCAATAAAACCCGTGAGGTGATGGGACAATTACCGCTAGAGGCGCTGATACTGGAAACGGATGCGCCGGATATGCCGTTGAACGGTTTTCAGGGACAGCCGAATCGCCCGGAGCGCATTGCCGACGTGTTTAGCCATCTCTGCTCGCTGCGACCAGAACCGCCTGAACATATTGCGCAAACGCTTTATCACAACACCTATGCACTGTTTACGAACTTGTAGGGTGACTGAGTTCTCATTATTAATTATTACCTCCGTTCACTTGCGTTAAACCTGTGATGTTGTCCGAAAAATATAATGACGCAGCGTTATAATCGCTGCGGTTAGCTTGTTGGAATCATCATATTTTTCAATACACAGGGACTCTGTATGCAAATCCTCATGGGACTCATCGGCATGGTGGTGCTGCTCGCCATCGCCTTACTCCTCTCCAGTAATCGAAAAGCAATTAACCTGCGAACGGTACTCGGTGCATGGCTGATTCAGGTCGGTATCGGGGCGTTAATTCTCTATGTTCCCGCGGGCCGTAAAGTGCTGCTGGCGATGTCTGAAGGCGTCGCCAACGTTATCGCCTACGGTAATGAAGGGATCGGCTTCCTGTTCGGCGGCCTGGTTTCCGATAAGATGTTTGAAGTTTTCGGCGGCGGTGGTTTTGTGTTTGCGCTGCGCGTACTGCCGGTTATCGTCTTTTTCTCCTCGCTGATTGCCGTGCTGTATTACCTTGGCATTATGCAGTTTGTGATCCGTATTCTGGGCGGCGCGCTGCGCGCGGTGCTGAAAACATCACGCACCGAATCACTCTCTGCCACGGCCAATATCTTTGTCGGGCAGACCGAAGCGCCGCTGGTGGTGCGTCCGTACATTGCCACTATGACGCGCTCTGAGCTGTTCGCCGTGATGTGCGGCGGGCTGGCGTCGGTCGCCGGTTCCGTGCTGGCAGGCTACGCCCAGATGGGGGTGCCGCTGGAATATCTGATTGCCGCCTCCTTTATGGCGGCACCTGGCGGATTGCTGTTTGCCAAAATCATGATACCGGAAACTGAAAAACCTAACGATTCTCCGACGCTGGAAAGTGAGGCGACTAACCCGGATAAACCCGCGAACGTGCTGGACGCGGCGGCATCGGGCGCGGCATCCGGGATGCAGCTTGCGCTAAACGTCGGCGCCATGTTACTGGCGTTTATCGCGCTGATTGCTCTACTGAACGGCATTTTGTCCGGCGTGGGCGGCTGGTTTAACTATCCAGATCTCTCCTTGCAGCTGATTCTGGGCTGGATCTTCTCGCCGCTGGCGTGGGTTATTGGCGTGCCGTGGCATGAAGCGACGGTGGCGGGATCGTTTATCGGTCAGAAACTGGTTATCAACGAATTTGTCGCCTACATGAACTTCGGTGAATATCTGAAGGCGGATGCCGATGTGGCCGCTGCCGGGTTGCAGGTGATTTCTAGCCACACCAAAGCGATTATCTCCTTTGCGCTGTGCGGCTTTGCCAACCTGTCGTCTATCGCCATTCTTATCGGGGGTCTGGGCAGTATGGCGCCGAATCGCCGCCAGGAAATTGCCCAATTGGGCCTGAAAGCCGTGGCAGCGGGGACGCTCTCTAACCTGATGAGCGCCACCATTGCTGGCGTGTTCCTTTCACTATAAGTACAGCGCCGGAGGAATGAGCGTCGTGATTCCTCCGGCACGTAGCGCCTGGCTTAGGGCTTCAATGTCCTGCGGCCCGGCGCTACGCCACGCTTTGGCCTCACCATAAACGCCGTGGGCATGAAACGCATTCAGGCGTACCGGAATATCCCCCAGTTGGGCGATAAACGCGCTTAACGCCGCAATCTCTTGCAGATAATCCGTGTGCTCAGGGATCACCAACAGGCGCAGCTCGCTTAGCATTCCTCGTTGCGCCAGCCACTGGATACTCTGCTTGATACGCGCGTTACCTCGCCCGGTCAGGGCTTGGTGGCGCGCGTTATCCCAGGCTTTTAAATCCACCATCACGCCGTCGCAAATCTGGCTTAGCTTCTCCCAGCCGGATATCGGCAGCTCACCGTTGCTGTCCACCAGGCAGGTGAGATGCTGGAGGTTGGGCGATTGCTTTATCTGCTGGAACAGCGCGCAGACAAACGGCAGCTGCGTTGTGGCTTCGCCGCCGCTGACGGTGATGCCTTCGATAAAAGGCGCAACCTGGCTAATTTGCGCAATCACCTGTTCGACGCTCATCACCTGCGCCATCGGCGTGGATTGCTGCGGGCACAGGTGCAGGCAGGTGTCGCACTGCTGGCAGATATCCGCCTGCCACACCACTTTTCCTTCCCGCAGATTCAACGCCTGATGCGGACACTGGGGAACGCACTCACCGCAGTCATTGCAGCGTCCCATCGTCCACGGGTTATGACAGTTCTTACAGCGCAGATTGCAGCCCTGTAAGAACAGGGCCAGGCGGCTGCCCGGCCCGTCGACGCAGGAGAACGGGATGATTTTACTGACTAAAGCGCATCTGCTGTTCATGGCTCACAACACGAGGAAGGCGTTCCAGAATACGGGTGTTACGTGCAGCTTCTTCACCCAGCCAGGTGGTGTTGGTGCGAGAACCTTCTGCGCGATACTTTTCCAGATCCGACAAGCGCACCATATAGCCCGTGACGCGAACCAAATCGTTGCCGCTGACGTTGGCACTAAACTCGCGCATGCCGACCTTGAAAGCACCCAAGCATAGTTGCATCACCGCTTGCGGGTTGCGTTTTACCGTTTCATCGAGCGTCAGAATATCGCTGATGCCCGCGGCGTAATGCGCATGGTGCGGGGCGACGGTCAGCAGATGAGTTATCGGATCCGGCTCGTCGCCATACGGCAGACGGGCACCTGGTGTAGTACCGACATCAGAACTAATCCCCGACTGTGCGTGTAACAGTGCGCGCTGCTGCCAGCCGTACTGCACCGGCGTGTTGGCGACAAACTCGGCCAGTTTAGCGCTAATACGCCAGGCCAGCTGATTGGCCTCTTCGTCTTTACCGTAGCAACCAGCCATGCCTTCACGTTCACACAGAATATTGACCGCTTCCGCCAGCGAATAGATACCGAACATTGGCACGAACCGGTCAGGGCTAATCAACCCTTCGCTCACGAGGAAGCTATTCTCAAAGAAGTTCGACTGTTCGTAGAGGAAGCGGCAACGGGCGTTGATGATATCAATTTGCAGCTGGCAGTAATGTGGCAACACCTGCGTGAAGAAGTCGTCAACGGAGCGGCTGCGTTCGGCAACCTGCTGTAAATTCAGGCGAACCAGCGTACTGCCGCCACCGGCTACCGGCAGTGAGTTGTAACAGCTGACGATGCCGTACTGGCCTTTTGTGAAAATTTTATCATTTATTGGGCCGTTAGCGATGTGCGGCTTACTGCACTCGCAAATATTTTGTGCCACCTGTAGTAGCAGATCGTCAGGCGTGATTTCCGGGTCGTAGATAAACGTCAGGTTAGGTGCAACCTGCTTTAACTCAGCATCCGCACGTAAAATAGCGCGAGTGATTGGCGTATCATGAGGGCCAATGTTGACGTGGGTAAAGGCGTCCGGCAGCGTGCGGTCGAGATAGCGCCAGAAACGTTTTATTCGAATATCGATCTCGTCTTGTGTTAGAATTCTAACATAAGGTGACAGCAACGCATCAAGTTGACCCAGATAGACCGGCATCGCCGTTACGGAAGGGACGTGATGATACAGAATTGTCAGTAGCGAAAGCGCATCGTCGAGATCCTGCGCCCCTTCTAGCTCCAGCCATTCGGAGCCGTTGGCGAGAAAGCGAGCGTAGTCCGGTAGAACATAGCGCGGCTTATACGGCGCATGGCCTTCGAACATATCGCAGATGAAGCCTTCCGCCAGCGCGGCACGAGCTTCATCAGACAGTTCAGGGTACGGCAGAGCATTTTCTGCCTCCAGCGCCAGAAAATGGCGTTTTTGTTCCGGGGTTAACACGGAACTTGTCACAATTTGCTGGCAGTGTTGCAGCAACGATGAATCTATCGATGTTGGCATGGTCGGTTCCTCAGACGAGCGATAGGCGAAGTGTATGAAAAACGCTGAGGTTGTCTTTTGATCCCAGCGGTCGAAACGGTGCTTTAATCGTCGTCTTTGGTGTGAAAATTTGATGTGTGTCGCGTTGTTGTTATGCAAATTTGTACGAAGTTTTCATTAAGTGTGATGAAAGTCGAAGTGTGAGTGCGGGGCAGTGTTACAATAGTCACAGACCCGCAAGGTAACGATTTACACGGCAATGTGCCGTCGGAGAGAAAAATGACTGATTTAAAAGCAAGCAGCCTGCGCGCGCTGCAGTTGATGGACTTAACTACCCTGAACGAAGACGACACCGATGCGAAAGTGATTGCGCTGTGTCATCAGGCGAAAACGCCGGTCGGCAATACCGCTGCTGTCTGCATCTATCCGCGTTTCATTCCGATTGCGCGTAAAACCCTCAACGAGCAGGGCACGCCGAATATCCGCATCGCAACCGTGACTAACTTCCCGCACGGCAACGACGACATTGATATCGCGCTGGCGGAAACCCGTGCGGCTATCGCTTATGGTGCTGACGAAGTTGACGTGGTATTCCCATACCGTGCGCTGATTGCTGGCAACGAGCAGGTTGGTTTTGATCTGGTGAAAGCCTGTAAAGAGGCGTGTGCTGCGGCAAATGTGCTGCTGAAAGTGATCATCGAAACCGGTGAACTGAAAGAAGAAGCGCTCATTCGTAAAGCGTCTGAAATCTCCATCAAAGCCGGTGCAGATTTCATCAAAACCTCTACCGGTAAAGTGCCGGTGAACGCGACGCCAGAAAGCGCGCGCATCATGATGGAAGTTATCCGTGATATGGGCGTACAGAAAACCGTGGGCTTTAAGCCAGCCGGCGGCGTGCGTACTGCGGAAGACGCGCAGCTGTTCTTGTCTATCGCTGACGAACTGTTTGGCGCGGACTGGGCTGACTCCCGCCATTACCGCTTCGGCGCGTCTTCTCTGCTGGCAAGCCTGCTGAAAGCGCTGGGCCACGGCGACGGTAAGAGCGCTAGCGCTTACTAAGTATTAACGTAGCCCGGACGAGGCGTATGGGCGCCGACTCCGGGAGCTTCTCGGCGGCGCTACGCTTGGCCGGGCTACAGGATCGTAGGGCGGTTTACCCGCCATGATTTCCCGATTTCCCAGGAGGGTACCGTGTTTCTCGCTCAAGAAATTATTCGTAAAAAACGTGATGGTCAGGTGCTGAGTGATGAAGAAATTCGTTTCTTTATCAACGGCATTCGCGATAACACCATTTCCGAAGGGCAAATTGCCGCCCTGGCGATGACCATTTTCTTCCATGATATGAGCATGCCGGAGCGTGTCTCGCTGACCATGGCGATGCGGGATTCAGGAACCGTCCTGAACTGGAAGAGCCTGAATCTGAACGGCCCGATTGTCGATAAGCACTCCACCGGCGGCGTGGGCGACGTAACCTCGCTGATGCTCGGCCCAATGGTCGCGGCTTGCGGCGGCTATGTTCCGATGATCTCCGGTCGCGGCCTCGGTCATACCGGCGGCACGCTCGACAAATTAGAAGCCATCCCGGGCTTCGACATCTTCCCGGACGACAACCGTTTCCGTGAAATTATTAAAGACGTGGGTGTGGCGATTATTGGGCAGACCAGCTCGCTCGCACCGGCGGACAAACGTTTTTATGCTACCCGCGACATTACCGCCACGGTGGACTCTATCCCGCTGATTACCGCCTCTATCCTTGCCAAAAAACTGGCCGAGGGGCTGGATGCGCTGGTGATGGACGTGAAAGTGGGCAGCGGCGCATTTATGCCAACCTACGAACTCTCTGCCGCGCTGGCGGAAGCGATTGTGGGCGTTTCCAACGGCGCGGGCGTGAAAACCACGGCGCTGCTGACCGACATGAACCAGGTGCTGGCCTCCAGTGCCGGTAACGCCGTGGAAGTGCGCGAAGCCGTGCAGTTCCTCACCGGTGAATACCGTAACCCGCGTCTGTTCGACGTCACCATGGCGCTGTGTGTCGAAATGCTTATCTCCGGCAATCTGGCAAAAGACGACGCCGAAGCGCGTGCCAAATTGCAGGCGGTGCTGGATAACGGCAAAGCGGCCGATATCTTTGGCCGCATGGTCGCCGCCCAGAAAGGGCCGACCGATTTCGTTGAAAACTATGCGAAATATCTGCCAACGGCGATGCTCAGCAAGGCCGTCTACGCGGACACCGAAGGTTTTGTCAGCGCAATGGATACCCGTGCGCTGGGCATGGCGGTGGTCTCGATGGGCGGCGGTCGCCGTCAGGCATCCGATACCATTGATTACAGCGTCGGCTTTACCGACATGGCACGTCTGGGCGACAGCATTGACGGGCAACGTCCGCTGGCGGTCATCCACGCGAAAGATGAAGCCAGCTGGCAGGACGCGGCGAAAGCCGTGAAAGCGGCAATTAAACTGGACGACAAAGCGCCTGAAATTACGCCAACCGTCTATCGTCGCATCACCGAATAGTTATATACTGATCTGATCGCTTTTTTGCAGCGCAAGATGTATGGAGAACAAGATGAAACGTGCATTTATTATGGTGCTGGACTCCTTCGGGATTGGTGCAACGGAAGACGCTGACCGCTTTGGCGACGTTGGCGCTGACACGATGGGTCACATTGCAGAAGCCTGTGCTAAGGGCGAAGCTGACCACGGCCGTCAAGGCCCACTGAATTTGCCTAACCTGACCCGTCTGGGGCTGGTGAAAGCGCATGAAGGCTCTACCGGCAAAATTGCTGCCGGTATGGATGGTAACGCCGAAGTGATTGGCGCGTACGGTTGGGCGCACGAGCTCTCTTCCGGTAAAGACACCCCGTCAGGCCACTGGGAAATCGCTGGCGTACCGGTTCTGTTCGACTGGGGCTACTTCAGCGACCACGAAAATAGCTTCCCGCAGGAACTGCTGGATAAACTGGTTAAGCGTGCCAATCTGCCGGGCTACCTCGGTAACTGCCATTCTTCCGGTACCGTTATTCTGGACGAACTGGGCGAAGAGCATATGAAAACCGGCAAGCCGATTTTCTATACCTCTGCGGACTCCGTGTTCCAGATTGCCTGCCATGAAGAAACCTTTGGTCTTGATAAACTCTACGAGCTGTGCGAAATCGCTCGTGAAGAGTTGACCGAAGGCGGCTACAACATTGGCCGCGTGATTGCGCGTCCGTTTGTCGGTGACAAAGCGGGTAACTTCCAGCGTACCGGTAACCGTCACGATCTGGCCATTGAGCCACCGGCCGCGACCGTTCTGCAGAAGCTGGTGGATGAAAAACACGGTCACGTGGTCTCCGTTGGTAAGATTGCGGATATCTACGCTAACTGCGGTATCACGAAAAAAGTGAAAGCGACCGGTCTGGACGCGCTGTTTGACGCCACCATTAAAGAGATGAAAGAAGCGGGTGATGAAACTATCGTCTTTACCAACTTCGTTGATTTCGACTCTTCCTGGGGCCACCGTCGCGATATCGCCGGTTATGCCGCAGGGTTGGAACTGTTCGACCGCCGTCTGCCTGAATTGATGGAGCTGGTGGGTGAAGATGACATTCTGATCCTCACCGCTGACCACGGTTGCGATCCAAGCTGGACCGGTACTGACCACACCCGCGAACACATTCCGGTGCTGGTTTACGGCCCGAAAGTCAAACCGGGCTCGCTGGGCCATCGTGAAACCTTCGCGGATATCGGCCAGACGTTGGCGACCTACTTCGGTACGTCACCAATGGAATACGGCAAAAACATGCTGTGATGAAATTGCCGGATGGCGCTACGCTTATCCGGCCTACGAGGAATCGTTTGTAGGCCGGATAAGGCGCAGCCGACATCCGGCACTGACAATTTTAATAAGGATAAAATGATGGCTACCCCACACATTAATGCAGAAATGGGCGATTTCGCTGACGTAGTTTTGATGCCAGGCGACCCACTGCGTGCGAAGCACATTGCTGAAACTTTCCTTGAAGATGTCCGTGAAGTGAACAACGTTCGCGGCATGTTAGGTTTCACCGGCACTTACAAAGGCCGTAAGATTTCCGTTATGGGCCACGGCATGGGCATCCCATCGTGCTCCATCTACACCAAAGAGCTTATTACCGACTTTGGCGTGAAAAAAATCATTCGCGTGGGTTCCTGCGGCGCGGTACGTGCTGACGTAAAACTGCGCGACGTGGTTATCGGCATGGGTGCTTGCACCGACTCCAAAGTGAACCGTCTGCGCTTCAAAGACCACGACTTCGCGGCTATCGCCGACTTCGGCATGGTTCGTGACGCGGTTGACGCAGCCAAAGCGCTGGGCGTTGACGCGCGCGTGGGCAACATCTTCTCCGCAGACCTGTTCTACACGCCAGACCCAACCATGTTCGACGTGATGGAAAAATACGGCATCCTGGGCGTGGAAATGGAAGCAGCCGGTATTTACGGCGTTGCAGCAGAATTCGGTGCGAAAGCGCTGACCATCTGCACCGTTTCCGACCATATCCGTACCCACGAGCAGACCACTGCCGCAGAACGTCAGACCACTTTCAACGACATGATCAAAATTGCGCTGGAATCTGTCCTGCTGGGCGATAAAGCGTAAGACCGTGCTGTGCCCGGTGGCGCTACGCTTACCGGGCCTACAATGGTTCGCGGTAATGCCCGGTGGCGCTATGCTTACCGGGCCTACGGTGGTTTGCGGTAATGCCCGGTGGCGCTGTGCTTACCGGGCCTACGGTGGTTTGCGGTAATGCCCGGTGGCGCTGCGCTTACCGGGCCTACGGTGGTTCGCGGTAATGCTTGGTGGCGCTGTGCTTACCGGGCCT
Organism: Kluyvera sp. NPDC087067; assembly: GCF_044745165.1. Taxonomy (NCBI): domain Bacteria; kingdom Pseudomonadati; phylum Pseudomonadota; class Gammaproteobacteria; order Enterobacterales; family Enterobacteriaceae; genus Kluyvera; species Kluyvera sp. NPDC087067. Next base: position 88,870 of record NZ_JBIUZS010000007.1, read on the forward strand.
ACAGAACCTGTGTAGGCCGGATAAGGCGAAGCCGCCATCCGGCAATCTGCTCCATATACTGCGAGCCTCCTTCCTGAATTATTCTCTCCATATTGCCTTTTTTGATTAACCCGTTACGTTTGAATTTTGTTTAAGGAATAAACAAATGTCGAACTATCGACGTTACTACATTAACGGTGGAACCTGGTTTTTCACGGCTAATCTGAAAAACCGAAAAAGTGATTTACTGGTACGCCAGATTGCAGAATTACGTTCTGCTATTCGCCGAGTGAAAAATACGAAGCCTTTTCAAATTGATGCTCTGGTCGTGCTGCCTGAGCATTTGCATTGTATCTGGACGCTGCCAGAGAACGATTGTGACTTCTCGTCCCGATGGCGAGAACTTAAAAAGATATTTACCAAATCGATAATGTGCCATGACGTGTGGCAACCACGATTCTGGGAACACACGATCCGCAACGAGCAAGATTACCGTCGGCATGTTGATTACATCTACATAAACCCCGTGAAGCACGGTTGGGTAGCGCGCGTGCGGGATTGGCCATTTTCGACGTTCCACCGTGATGTCCGGGATGGAGTTTACCCGGTTGATTGGGCGGGAGAGGGGATAGATCTTGACGTTGGTGAGCGGCGGTAATGCCGGATGGCGGCTACGCCTTATCCGGCCTACAGAAAGCGCCGATTTGTAGGCCGGATAAGGCGTAGCCGCCATCCGGCAATGCTCTAACGCACCGCCCCCGCCACCCAATGCGCCAACTCCCGCAGCTCAGTCTCCTGCTCCGGGAACTCTATCACCAGCGCTTCACAGGCTTGCTGCAACACATCCACGCGATACTGACAGCCCTGCAAACGCTCCGCCAGCGCCTCCAGCGGCGCGGGGTTCAGGCTATCGGTAAACACCTGCGTGCGGGTAATGACGCCTTTCTCAACGTCAAAATGCAGCTCTACGCCGCCCCAGGTGAAGCGCTCATCAAGCAGGTGAGAGAAGGCAGGAGCCTGACCGAAATTCCACTCCCAGCTGCTCTGACGCGCAAAGGTTTCTGCAAAGTTCGGCAGGTCGGGCGTTTTATCGGGGGAGATAATTTCCGCCTCAACCCGTTCCCCGTAGTGGCGGAAAAAGGCTTCGGTGACGGCTTCGCAAATTTGCTCATGCGTAATATCCGGCAGCAGTTCAACCAGATTCGCCACGCGCCCGCGTACCGAGGTGATCCCTTTAGCCTGAAGCTTTTTCTTATCGGGATTCAGATAATTTGCCAGCCGACTCAGGTCGGCATTAAGCAGCAGCGTGCCGTGGTGGAAGCCGCGATCTTTGGTTTCGCGATAGGCGGAGCCGGAAACTTTACGATCGCCTTCTTCTGTTTTGACGATCAGATCGTTACGCCCGGAGGCTTCGGCGGTGATCCCGAGCGAGTTCAACGCCTCCAGCACAATCGAGGTGGAGATGGTTTTGTCGTATTCCGGCTTGCCCGCCATAAAGGTAAAACAGGTATTGCCGAGGTCGTGGAACACCGCGCCGCCGCCGCTGCTTCGGCGCGCCAGACGCACGTTATCCTCTTCCATACGCCGGGTATTGCACTCTTTCCAGGGGTTTTGCGCGCGGCCGATAACCACCGTATCTGCATTGCGCCACAAAAATAATACCCGCTGGGTTGCCGGCATCTGGCGAAAAATACACTCCTCAACGGCGAGGTTAAACCACGGGTCGTGTGAGTCTGAAAGCAGCAGGCGCAGCGTTGACATAGCGATTTCCTTTTCTGATTAATCTTTATCTTCGTCCTGCACCGGCTTATTGGCGGTAAGCAGGAACGGCGACTGCTGCCAGCGGGTGCGTTTACCGCGCAGCAGGGTGCGGGCAAGCACAACGCCAATGGCCAGCGACAGCAGCAACATCAGGCGTAAAATATTGGTGGTGTTATCCACCTGGCCTGATTCGGTAGCGATGGTGTGCGTATCCAGCGTCAGGCGCAAATAACCCAGCGGACCATTTTTCCCTTGAATGGGTTCAACGATCTGCTGGTTGAAGTAGCTGCCGGCCTTTTTACCGTCCAGAGCCAGCCGGTCGCGCAGATCCACCTGTTCCCCGGCGCGGGCGATAAGATCGCCTTGCTCATCGTAGACCCCGGCATCGAGGATTCGGCTTTTCGTGGTGAGGTGCTTTAGCAAGTCGCCGATCTTTTTCTCATCCGGCGACTCGCTTTTCATCATGGGAGCCAGGTTTATGGAAACCTGCCAGGCCAGCGTTCTCGCCAGTTCTTCAAGCTGCGGATTTCGCTGTTTCTGGCTTTGTTGACTGAACCACGAGGCCCCCTGCATCAGAGCAACCAGCAGGGCGAGGCATATCAGAACAATCACGGTGCGATGCAGTCTAAATTTCAGTTTTGCGCGAAGCATATTCCACCTTTGAAAATTTACAGCTTAATGTTGCCAGAAGCGCTGGTTACAAGGTAGCCTCATGCGTTATTTTCCTGGGCTTAATAGACAAGATTGGAGCCGTAATGCCAAACAGTTTGACCTGGTGCGACCTGCCTGAAGATGTCTCCTTGTGGCCTGGGTTGCCGCTTTCCCTTAGTGGCGATGAAGTGATGCCGCTGGATTATCATGCCGGGCGCAGCGGCTGGCTGCTGTATGGCCGTGGCCTCAATAAAGAACGTCTGACCGCCTACCAGCGAAATCTTAGCGCGGCTATGGTGATCGTAGCAGCCTGGTGCGTGGAAGACTATCAGGTGATTCGTCTGGCGGGATCGTTGACCCCACGGGCGACACGTCTGGCGCACGACGCCGGGCTGGATGTCGCGCCGCTGGGCAAAATCCCTCATCTGCGTACGCCGGGTTTACTGGTGATGGACATGGACTCCACCGCCATTCAGATCGAATGTATTGACGAAATTGCTAAACTGGCAGGCACGGGCGAACTGGTTTCTGAAGTTACCGAACGCGCGATGCGCGGTGAGCTGGACTTTAGCGCCAGTCTGCGCCAGCGCGTTGCGACGCTAAAAGACGCCGATGCCAATATCCTGCGTCAGGTACGAGATACCCTGCCATTAATGCCAGGATTGACTCAACTGGTGTTGAAGCTGGAGACGCTGGGCTGGAAAGTAGCAATTGCCTCCGGCGGTTTCACCTTCTTTGCCGAATACCTGCGTGACAAGCTGCGCTTAACCGCAGCGGTGGCCAATGAGCTGGGTATCCGTGACGGCAAACTGACCGGCGAAGTGATTGGCGACATTGTTGATGCGCAGTATAAAGCCAACACGCTACAACAACTGGCTGAAAAGTATGAAATTCCCCATGCACAGACGGTGGCTATCGGCGACGGTGCTAACGACCTGCCGATGATTAAAGTGGCGGGACTGGGCATTGCGTATCATGCCAAACCGAAAGTGAATGAACAGACGGAAGTCACCATCCGTCATGCCGACTTGATGGGGGTATTCTGTATCCTCTCCGGCAGCATGAATCAGAAATAAAGAGGTAAACCGTGGCGAAAGCTCCTAAACGCGCATTTGTCTGTAATGAATGTGGTGCGGATTATCCGCGCTGGCAGGGTCAATGTAGCGCCTGTCAGGCCTGGAATACCATCACCGAGGTGCGCGTTGCGGCTTCACCCACCGTTGCGCGTAACGAGCGCCTGAGCGGCTACGCGGGGAACGCAGGCGTCGCGAAGGTACAAAAGCTCTCCGATATTAGTCTCGAAGAGCTGCCGCGCTTTTCGACCGGTTTCAAAGAGTTCGACCGCGTATTGGGCGGCGGCGTGGTTCCGGGAAGCGCCATTTTGATTGGTGGTAACCCCGGGGCGGGGAAATCAACGCTGCTGCTACAAACGCTGTGCAAGCTGTCGGAGCAGATGAAAACGCTGTACGTCACCGGCGAAGAATCCTTACAGCAGGTGGCGATGCGTGCGCATCGTCTGGGCCTGCCGACCGCCAATCTGAATATGCTTTCAGAAACCAGCATTGAGCAGATTTGCCTGATTGCCGAAGAAGAACAGCCAAAGCTGATGGTTATCGACTCCATCCAGGTCATGCACATGGCGGATATTCAGTCGTCGCCGGGCAGCGTGGCGCAGGTTCGTGAAACGGCGGCTTACCTGACTCGTTTTGCGAAAACGCGCGGTGTCGCCATCGTGATGGTTGGCCACGTGACCAAAGACGGCTCTCTGGCCGGGCCGAAAGTGCTGGAACACTGTATCGACTGCTCGGTGCTGCTCGACGGTGACGCCGACTCCCGTTTCCGCACCCTGCGTAGCCACAAAAACCGCTTCGGCGCGGTGAATGAGCTTGGCGTGTTTGCCATGACCGAACAGGGGCTGCGCGAAGTCAGCAACCCGTCTGCCATCTTCTTAAGCCGCGGTGATGAAGTCACCTCCGGCAGTTCGGTGATGGTGGTCTGGGAAGGCACGCGCCCGCTGCTGGTGGAGATTCAGGCGCTGGTTGATCAATCGATGATGGCAAATCCACGGCGTGTTGCCGTAGGCCTTGAGCAGAACCGTCTGGCGATTTTGCTGGCGGTGTTACATCGTCATGGCGGTTTGCAGATGTCGGATCAGGACGTCTTTGTGAACGTGGTCGGCGGCGTAAAAGTGACTGAAACCAGTGCGGACTTAGCCCTGCTGCTGGCGATGGTGTCGAGTCTACGTGACAGACCGCTCCCGCATGACCTCGTGGTATTCGGTGAAGTTGGGTTGGCTGGCGAGATTCGTCCTGTACCGAGTGGTCAGGAGCGTATTTCGGAAGCGGCGAAGCACGGCTTCCGCCGCGCGATTGTCCCGGCGGCCAACGTACCGAAAAAACTCCCGGAAGGCATGCAGGTATTTGGGGTGAAAAAACTTGCCGACGCGCTGGGCGTCTTTGACGATCTATACTCATAAAACGCACCGTTGCTCGGCAGTATCGGACATATTTACCCGGAAAGTGTTTCCGGGTTTTTCGTATAATAGGGTGATGATTTCCCTAAATTTGCAGGAGGCTCTTGTGTCGTCGTTCGACTATCTCAAAACCGCAATTCGTCAAAAAGGCTGTACCTTACAGCAGGTCGCAGACGCAAGCGGCATGACCAAGGGCTATTTAAGCCAGCTTCTGAACGCTAAAATCAAGAGCCCCAGCGCGCAAAAGCTCGAAGCATTACACCGTTTCCTGAATCTGGAATTCCCGCGTCAGCAAAAAAATATCGGTGTGGTATTCGGTAAATTTTATCCCCTGCATACCGGGCATATCTACCTTATCCAGCGCGCCTGTAGCCAGGTGGATGAACTGCATATCATTATGGGCTATGACGACACGCGCGATCGCGCGCTGTTTGAAGATAGCGCTATGTCCCAGCAGCCGACGGTGCCCGACCGCCTGCGCTGGCTTCTCCAGACGTTCAAATACCAGAAGAACATTCGCATTCATGCCTTTAATGAAGAAGGCATGGAGCCATACCCGCATGGCTGGGACGTATGGAGTGCTGGGATCAAAAGCTTTATGGAAGAGAAGGGGATCCAGCCTAATTGGATCTACAGCTCTGAAGAGGCGGATGCACCACAATACCTTGAGCATTTGGGGATTGAAACGGTACTGATTGATCCGAAACGTACCTTTATGAACATTAGCGGCGGACAAATTCGTGAGAACCCGTTCCGCTACTGGGATTACGTTCCTACCGAAGTGAAGCCCTTTTTCGTGCGTACGGTGGCGATTCTTGGTGGCGAGTCCAGCGGGAAATCGACGCTGGTGAACAAGCTAGCAAACATCTTTAACACCACCAGTGCCTGGGAGTATGGGCGAGATTATGTCTTCTCACACCTGGGCGGCGATGAGATGGCGTTACAGTATTCCGACTACGATAAAATCGCTCTCGGTCACGCTCAGTACATTGATTTCGCTGTGAAATATGCCAATAAAGTCGCTTTTATCGATACCGATTTTGTCAGCACCCAGGCTTTTTGTAAAAAGTATGAGGGGCGTGAACATCCCTTCGTTCAGGCGCTGATTGATGAGTATCGTTTTGACCTGGTGATCCTGCTGGAAAACAACACGCCGTGGGTAGCGGATGGACTGCGCAGCCTGGGCAGCTCTGTGGATCGCAAAGAGTTTCAGACGCTACTGGTCTCAATGCTTGAGAAGAACAATATCGATTTTGTGCACGTTGAAGAATCAGATTACGATTCTCGCTTCCTGCGCTGCGTGGAATTGGTGAAAGGATTGATGGGCGACTCATAGCCGGTTTTGGAAAATAAAAAAGGCGAATGATTTTCATCATTCGCCTGAACGCTATTATTTCGCGATACGTTTGTACTTGATACGCTTCGGCTCCAGCGCATCGGCGCCGAGTGTGCGTTTCTTGTACTCTTCGTATTCGGTGAAGTTACCTTCAAAGAATTCCACTTTCCCTTCATCCTGGTAGTCCAGAATGTGGGTCGCGATACGGTCAAGGAACCAACGGTCGTGCGAGATAACCATCGCGCAGCCCGGGAACTCCAGCAGGGCGTTTTCCAGCGCGCGCAGGGTTTCGATATCCAGGTCGTTTGTTGGTTCATCGAGCAGCAGCATGTTGCCGCCAACCTGCAGCAGTTTCGCCAGGTGCAGACGTCCACGCTCACCGCCGGACAGTTCGCCAACGCGTTTGCCCTGATCAACACCTTTGAAGTTGAAGCGGCCAACGTAGGCGCGGCTTGGCATTTCGGTGTTGCCGATCTTCATGATATCCAGCCCGCCGGAAACTTCTTCCCACACGGTTTTGCTGTTATCCATAGAATCACGGAACTGATCGACGGAGGCCAGCTTCACGGTCTCACCAAGCGAAATGGTGCCGCTATCCGGCTGTTCCTGACCAGACATCATGCGGAACAGGGTCGATTTACCCGCGCCGTTCGGACCAATGATCCCGACGATAGCGCCTTTCGGTACCGAGAAGCTCAGGTCGTCGATCAGCACGCGATCGCCGTAGGACTTACGCAGATTGGTCACTTCAACGACTTTATCGCCCAGACGTGCGCCAGGTGGAATAAACAGTTCGTTGGTTTCGTTACGCTTCTGGTATTCGGTATTGTTCAGCTCTTCAAAGCGTGCCAGACGGGCTTTACCCTTAGACTGACGGCCTTTCGCGCCCTGACGAACCCATTCCAGCTCTTTCTCGATGGATTTACGGCGAGCCGCTTCCTGAGAGGCTTCCTGCGCCAGACGCTGATCTTTTTGCTCAAGCCAGGAGGAGTAGTTACCTTCCCACGGAATACCCTCACCGCGGTCAAGCTCGAGGATCCAACCGGCCACGTTATCGAGGAAGTAACGGTCGTGGGTAATTGCCACAACGGTGCCTTCGAAATCGTGCAGGAAGCGTTCCAGCCAGGCGACGGATTCGGCATCCAGGTGGTTAGTCGGTTCGTCAAGCAGCAGCATGTCTGGCTTTTCCAGCAGCAGACGGCACAGTGCGACACGGCGGCGTTCACCACCGGAGAGTTTTTCGATTTTCGCATCCCAGTCCGGCAGGCGCAGCGCATCAGCGGCGCGCTCAAGCTGCACGTTCAGGTTGTGACCGTCGTGCGCCTGAATAATCTCTTCAAACTTGCCCTGTTGAGCGGCGAGCTTATCGAAGTCGGCGTCTGGCTCTGCGTACTTGGCGTACACTTCGTCCAGGCCTTTCAGCGCGTTAACCACTTCGGCAACGGCTTCTTCAACCGATTCACGAACGGTATGTTCAGGGTTCAGCTTGGGTTCCTGCGGCAGGTAACCAATTTTAAGCCCCGGCTGTGGGCGAGCTTCACCTTCGATGTCGGTATCGATACCGGCCATAATGCGCAGCAGGGTGGATTTACCGGCGCCGTTCAGGCCCAGAACCCCGATTTTTGCGCCAGGGAAGAAGCTCAGCGAGATGTTTTTAAGAATATGACGTTTCGGCGGAACCACTTTGCCGACACGATGCATGGTATAAACGAATTGGGCCACTTTGGACTTCGCCTCTTTTATCTACCCGTCATACTTCAAGTTGCAGATGCGTTGGCTGCGCTCGTTCACCCCAGTCACGTACTGATGTACGCTCAGGGGATTACTCCCTTGCCGCCTTCCTGCAACTCGAATTATTTAGGGTAGGTGATGAATAGAGTATATCAAAGGCGAAGTGTAGCTGTTTTCAACGCCCAATCCCAGCATGCAAACACAGGTGTTTAACACCACCGCTAAAACGTAAAAAAGTGTTCATAACGTGGAACATTTTGGCATCAGTGGTTAGCATCAATTGATTAACGCGGCATGACGCTGCACTGACGTAACGCGACAACGAGGAAGAGCTTGTGGATACAGCCAAACATTATACGTGGCGTCTGCTGGCAGCAGGTGCTTGCCTGTTGACCGTCAGCAGCGCGGCCCACGCGGATTCGCTGGACCAGCAGCGTAGCCGTTACGCCCAAATCAAACAGGCCTGGGATAACCGCCAGATGGATGTGGTTGAGAGCTTAATGCCGACCCTGCGCGATTATCCGCTGTACCCGTACCTGCAATACCGCCAGCTTTCAGGCGATCTGATGAATACCCCAGCGCTTGCGGTAACCAATTTTGTGCAGGCGAATCCCACGCTGCCACCCGCCAGGACGTTAAAAAATCGCTTCGTCAATGAACTGGCGCGCCGTGAAGACTGGCGTGGCCTGTTGGCCTTTAGTCCTGATAAACCGGGTACGGCGGAAGCACAATGTAACTACTACTACGCCAAATATAGCGTTGGCGATACGCAGGGGGCATGGGAAGGGGCCAAAACGCTGTGGCTGACTGGGCAGAACCGGCCGAATGCCTGCGATAAGCTGTTTAGCGCCTGGCGCGCTTCAGGCACACAGGATCCACTCGCCTATTTAGAACGCATCCGCCTGGTGATGAAAGCAGGTAACACGGGGCTTGTGAAGGTACTGGCCTCACAGATGCCGGCGGAATATCAGACGATAGCCACGGCGATTACCGATCTGGCAAATAACCCAAATAACGTGCTGACCTTTGCCCGTACCACTGGCGCGACAGATTTTACCCGCCAGCTTGCAGCTATCGCGTTTAGCAGCGTGGCTCGACAGGATGCGGAAAATGCGCGTTTGATGATCCCGTCATTGGTACAAGCGCAGCAGCTAAATGAAGAACAAACGCAGGAACTGCGCGATATCGTGGCCTGGCGTTTGATGGGCAACGATGTTACCGACGAGCAAATGCGCTGGCGTGATGACGCGGTCATGCGCTCGCAGTCGACCTCTTTGATTGAGCGCCGGGTGCGTATGGCGTTGGGCAACGGCGATCGTGAAGGGCTGAATACGTGGCTTGCCCGCTTGCCGATGGAAGCCAAAGAGAAAGACGAATGGCGCTATTGGCAGGCAGACCTGCTGATGGAGCAGGGCCGCGCCGATGAAGCGCGAGGCATTTGGCAGGCGCTGGCGCAGCAGCGCGGTTTTTACCCGATGGTGGCCGCTCAGCGCCTGGATAAACCTTATACGCTACGTATAGACAAAGCGCCGGGCGGAGTGTCATCGACGCTAACCAACGGGGCGGAGATGGCGCGCGTGCGTGAATTAATGTACTGGAATCAGGATAATACCGCGCGCAGCGAGTGGGCGAATCTGGTTAGCAGCCGCAGCCAAACGGAGCAGGCGCAGCTCGCGCGTTATGCCTTTGATCAGAACTGGTGGGATCTCAGCGTGCAGGCGACTATCTCCGGTAAGCTTTGGGACAACCTGCAAGAGCGCTTCCCGCTGGCGTATAAGGATCTGTTTGTCCGCTACACCTCCGACAAAGACATACCGCAAAGCTATGCGATGGCGATTGCCCGCCAGGAGAGCGCCTGGAATCCGAAGGTGAAATCACCGGTCGGCGCCAGCGGGCTGATGCAGATAATGCCGGGCACGGCGACGCATACGGTAAAAATGTTTAGCCTGCCGGGCTACACTAATCCGGCGCAGCTGTTGGAGCCGGAAACCAATATCGCTATCGGCACAAGCTATCTGCAATATGTCTATCAGCAGTTTGAAAATAACCGTATCTTTGCCTCCGCCGCCTACAACGCAGGGCCCGGGCGCGTGCGTACCTGGCTTGGCAATAGCGCTGGGCGCATTGATGCCGTGGCGTTTATTGAGAGCATCCCGTTCTCCGAAACTCGCGGTTATGTGAAAAACGTGTTGGCCTACGACGCCTATTATCGCCACTTTATGGGCGAGAAAGAGGACGTACTGACCCGCAATGAGTGGCAACGACGTTACTGATGCGTAAGACCTGTGTTATGCTTGTACTCGTTTAAGAGTACATGCATAACATGGTGGCCTGTCATGACCCAACAATCCCCTTATTCCGCCACGGTGGCTGAGCAGCGTCACCAGGAGTGGCTTCGCTATGTGGAGCTTCTGCGTAGGGCGTACAGTGATGATCTCGCGTTACCGCTGCTTAACCTCATCATGACGCCGGATGAGCGTGAGGCGCTGGGCACGCGCGTGCGCATTATTGAAGAACTTCTGCGCGGCGAGATGAGTCAACGAGAATTGAAAAACGAGCTTGGCGCGGGGATCGCGACGATCACCCGCGGATCGAACAGCCTGAAGTCGGCGCCGGTTGAACTTCGCCAGTGGCTGGAAGAGACATTACCCAAAACCTAACCGTAGGCCGGATAAGGCGAAGCCGCCATCCGGCATCTGTGCGTAGGGTTGCCTGATGGCGGCTTCGCCTTATCAGGCCTACTGGCGATACAGCGCGTTGTGAAAAGGACTCAGCGCCAGCACTACAGCCTGATGGTAAACGCTGCTGCGCGTGAGGACACCGGCGGTAAAGACGCCAATCGCCCCTTCTTTGTTGCCAATTTTATCAATGCCGGTGTGTTTCGACATGACTGGCCCTAGCGCGTCTCCCGCGGCCACCTGTTCAAGAATGATGTCAGGCAACGGTAGCGTGGCAGAACGCGACTCCCCACACTGCTCGCGGTTTTCAATCACCACCCAACTGAAGGTTGCCCCTTCATCAATTCCCGCCTCAATGGCTACCCAAAAATCGGCATCTGGGCGCGCCTTGCGAGCGTTGGCCACTCGGTTGCGCGCACCGGCACGGGTTTGGGGGCTGCCAAAAGGCTGCTCTGGCACGCCGGTATCCACGGAAATGGCGTCGATATGACAGGATCCTTCACCAAAAATCTGGTCAAATGCGGCAAGAATCGCCTGAATTTTGGCAGGATTGGTGGTAGCAACCACAACTTGATGCATAATCTACACACTCAGATAATAAATTGTCACCGCAGTATAACGGATAAAAAACATGTTACAGGTATATCTTGTTCGCCATGGCGAAACGCAGTGGAACGCCGAACGGCGTATTCAAGGCCAGTCCGATAGCCCTCTGACGGCTAAAGGTGAAGCCCAGGCGATGCAGGTAGGTGAGCGGGTGCGCACCTACGGCATCACCCATGTTATTGCCAGCGACCTGGGGCGTACGCGCCGCACCGCCGAGATTATTGCCGATGCCTGTGGCTGTGGCGTCACGCTGGATGCCCGCCTGCGCGAGCTGGATATGGGCGTGCTGGAGCAGCGCCATCTTGACTCGCTGAGCGCCGAGGAAGAAACGTGGCGTCGGCTGGTGGTGAACGGTACGCCAGATGGGCGTATTCCTGAAGGCGAGTCAATGCAGGAGCTCAGTGAGCGTATGTTTGCGGGGCTGAGCGCTTGCCTTGATCTGCCGCCGGGTAGCCGCCCGCTGCTGGTCAGCCACGGTATCGCGCTGGGGTGTCTGGTGAGCACCATTCTGGGGCTACCGGCACACGCGGAGCGTCGTCTGCGACTGCGTAACTGCTCAATCTCGCGGGTGGACTATCAGGAAAGCCAGTGGCTTGCGCCGGGATGGATCGTGGAAACGGCAGGGGACATTTCGCATCTGGATGCCCCTGCACTGGATGAGCTACAGCGTTAACGACGAATCGGGATCAGGTACTCGCAGCGCAGCATAATTGGCGGTTCCTGGTTCCGGGCTTCATCTTGCGGGAAGAAGCGCTCGATATCGAGACCCTTACGGCGAGTCAGGTTGAGCATTGGCATGCAGGTGCCGTACAGCGTCAGGATAAACTCCTGCAAGCCGGTACCCAGACCTTCGTAGGTAAACATCACGTATTCGCCGCCTTCCAGCGTTACCGGATGGGCGTTGTTGATATGACCATTGGCCAACTCGGGTGCGAGTGCCGTGGTGTAGAACACCTCTTGCTCATCGTCTTTTTCCAGGCTTGGACGTGGTTCATGCAGCCCGTAAAGAATAGGGGGAAGAGACGGTGAGTTACCGAGGAAGTCGGTCCAGAACTGGACGCGCATCTGCTGACGGAATTCGGAAATTTCTTCCAGCTTGCAGGTGTAGCTTTGGGTGACGCCCACCAGCTGAGTGGTTGGCTGAGTCACAAACTCATATTTCGGCATGGTGAACTCACCCAGGCGCAGCGGCGGACGCATACCAAATGAACTCCAGTCAGGAGAACGGCGGTACAGGGCAGGCGTCAGCGAGAACTGTTTTTTGAACGCGCGGGTAAAGGTCTGCTGAGAGTCAAAACGGTATTGCAGGGCGATATCGAGGATAGGGCGTGCGGTCAGGCGCAATGCAACGGCCGATTTAGACAGACGACGTGCACGGATGTAAGCGCCGATCGCATGACCGGTAACGTCCTTGAACATACGTTGCAGGTGCCATTTGGAATAACCCGCTTTTGCCGCCACATTATCCAGCGATAAAGGCTGATCTAAATGGCTTTCCAGCCAAACGAGGAGATCGCGAATAATTCCAGCCTGATCCATAAAATGCCCTCATCCTTAATTTCTTAGGTGCCTGTTACCAAAGTAGCGGATAATAGCACCTTTTGCTGTTTTAGCATTCAGTGTTTTTTTTATGTATAAATGCGTTTAAGCATTAGACAGAGCGCTGATTTTTGTAAAGCTGTGATCTGTAAACACTTTCTTCTCGGATGCTTTATGGTCACTTCACTTAATCGATGAAAATGGTAACAATATGAAATACAAGAAGTTAATGGCTGGCCTGTTGCTGGGTGCCACAAGCCTGGCTGTACATGCAGAGCAGATTGGTTCTGTTGATACGGTTTTCAAAATGTTTGGCCCCGACCACAAAATTGTCGTGGAAGCTTTTGATGACCCGGATGTGAAAAACGTGACCTGCTACATCAGCCGCGCCAAAACCGGCGGCATTAAGGGCGGTCTGGGGTTAGCGGAAGACACCTCGGATGCAGCAATTTCCTGCCAGCAGGTTGGCGCAATCGAACTTTCGGATAAAATTAAGAAAGGGAAGTCTGAAGGCGAGGTGGTATTCCAGAAACGGACATCGCTGGTGTTTAAAAAGCTGCAGGTAGTGCGCTTTTATGATGCCAAGCGAAATGCGCTGGTGTATCTCACCTATTCCGACAAGGTCGTCGACGGTTCACCGAAAAACGCCATTAGCGCCGTGCCGATTATGCCGTGGGGAGAAGAGGCGGGTTCTGCTAAATAAGGCAAAAAAAACGGCGCTATCAGCGCCGTTTTTAGTTTCTATTCCTGCAGCTCGCCGCAGAAGCGGTAACCTTCGCCGTGGATCGTGGCGATGATTTCCGGGGTATCCGGCGTAGACTCGAAATGTTTACGGATGCGACGGATGGTCACGTCAACCGTGCGGTCGTGTGGCTTAAGCTCACGGCCAGTCATTTTCTTCAGCAGTTCAGCGCGAGACTGAATTTTGCCCGGGTTTTCACAGAAGTGCAGCATCGCGCGGAATTCGCTACGCGGCAGCTTGTACTGTTCACCGTTAGGGCTCACCAGAGAGCGGCTGTTGATATCCAGCTCCCAACCGTTGAACTTGTAGCTTTCAACGCTACGACGTTCTTCGCTGACGGTACCCAGATTCATGGTACGAGACAGCAGGTTACGCGCACGGATAGTCAGTTCGCGTGGGTTAAACGGTTTAGTGATGTAATCATCTGCACCGATTTCCAGACCGAGGATCTTGTCGACTTCATTGTCGCGGCCGGTCAGGAACATCAGGGCGACATTCGCTTGTTCACGCAGTTCGCGCGCCAGCAGAAGGCCGTTTTTCCCCGGCAGGTTGATATCCATGATCACCAGGTTGATATCATTTTCAGACAGGATCTGATGCATTTCCGCGCCATCGGTCGCTTCGAAAACATCGTAGCCTTCTGCTTCGAAAATACTTTTTAACGTGTTGCGTGTTACCAACTCGTCTTCAACGATAAGAATGTGCGGGGTCTGCATGTTTGCTACCTAAATTGCCAACTAAATCGAAACAGGAAGTACCAATAGTCCCTGACCTGCCTGATGCATGTCGAAAATTAACATGATCGGCGTAACATGACTAAAGTACGTAATTGCGTTCTTGATGCACTTTCCATCAACGTCAACAACATCATTAGCTTGGTCGTGGGTACTCTTCCCTCAGGACCCGACAGTGTCAAAAACGGTTGTCATCCTAACCATTTTAACAGCAACATAACAGGTAAAGAGGCACCAGACCGCCAATAAACCTACGCTTCGTTGACATATATCAAGTTCAATTGTAGCACGTTAACAGTTTGGTGAAATTATCACGCCTGAATGATAACGCCTATCACATTTTTTCCACAACTCAAGTAGTTGCACAGGTTAACTGATAAATGTGGTGAATCCAATTGTTATTGATCTATGGTAATGAAAATAGTTCGTATAAACATAGGGATATCGGCCTTCTGTTAACATTCAAAACTGATAATTTCAGCGGGAATAGTGTAACTTTATTTATATGTTATGAAACGCCATTTCATTGATTTTTGTTGCGTTTTTGTAAATTCGCGCTGCGCAATATGTTGAACTGCATCACATTATTGCCTGATAACAAGCAAGTAAGAGAACTTAAAATGCGCTTATCTATTGTGCTGGTTTCCCCAGCAAGAGCCGAAAATATCGGCGCGGCTGCCCGGGCGATGAAAACCATGGGCTTTAACGACATGCGGATCGTGGATAGCGTTGCGCACCTGGAGCCCGCGACCCGCTGGGTTGCGCACGGTTCTGGCGATATCATCGATGGAATTACCTGTTACCCGACGCTGGAAGCGGCGCTACACGACGTTGATTTTACCGTGGCAACCACCGCGCGAAGCCGTGCTCGCTTCCATTACTACGCCACGCCGCAGGAACTGGTGCCCATGCTTGAGGAAAAAGCGCAGTGGTTAGGTCATGCGGCTTTGGTGTTTGGCCGTGAAGATTCCGGGCTAACCAATGAAGAGTTGGCATTAGCGGACGTTCTCACCGGGGTGCCAATGGTCGCCGATTATCCATCGCTAAACCTTGGCCAGGCGGTGATGGTTTATTGCTATCAACTCTCCTCGTTATTACAAACGGCGAACGCACAGATAACGCCAGGTGACGAAAATCAGCTGATTGCGTTACGGGCACGTATCACGACCTTACTCGAAAGACTGGATGTCGCCGGAGATGTAAAACTGGCTGATTGGCTGCAACAACGTATTGGCCTATTTGAGCATCGCGATACGGCAATGTTGCACCGATTGCTGCACGATATTGAAAAAAATCTCCCAGAGTAAAACTCTGTCATCGTGTTTACGTATGGTGTTATGCCCCGCAGTTTTGCTTAACTTATGGCTATTGTGGCGGTATGTCGGCGATTGAGTGGGTTGATGTGCAACGGTTGCGAAACGTGACGAAGTTAGAAATTCATTGACTTAGCAGGCCGGATACTTTAACCAATAGGGGTATCAGGCACAGACAGTAAAACAACAGAGTACACAACATCCATGATTCGCATCAGCAGCATTATGACAATTACAACCACCACTATTACCACAGGTAACGGTGCGGGCTGACGCGTACAGGAAACACAGGAAAAAGCCCGCACCTAAACAGTGCGGGCTTTTTTTTCGACTAAAGGTCAAGGGGTCAAAACCATGCGAGTCTTGAAGTTCGGCGGTACATCAGTGGCAAACGCGGAAAGGTTTCTGCGCGTAGCCGATATCCTGGAAAGCAACGCCAGGCAGGGGCAGGTAGCAACCGTGCTCTCTGCCCCGGCAAAAATCACCAACCATCTGGTGGCGATGATTGAAAAAACGATTGGTGGCCAGGATGCGCTAACCAACATCGCCGACGCCGAACGTATCTTTGCGGAATTACTCGCCGGGCTTGCCGATGCTCAGCCAGGCTTCCCGCTGGCCGATCTGAAGCTCACCGTAGAACTTGAGTTTGCGCAGATAAAGCACATCCTGCATGGCATCAGCCTGTTGGGTCAGTGCCCGGACAGCGTTAACGCGGGCCTTATCTGCCGGGGAGAAAAACTCTCCATCGCTATCATGGCGGGGCTGCTTAGCGCGCGTGGACACAACGTCACGGTCATTAATCCCGTTGAGAAGCTGCTGGCCGTTGGACATTATCTTGAATCCACCGTCGATATTACCGAATCAACGCGTCGTATCGTGGCAAGCCAGATCCCATCAGACCATATGGTACTAATGGCGGGCTTCACCGCGGGCAATGAAAAGGGCGAATTGGTGGTGCTGGGCCGTAACGGCTCTGACTACTCCGCTGCCGTGCTGGCGGCCTGTTTACGCGCCGACTGTTGTGAGATCTGGACCGATGTCGACGGGGTTTATACCTGCGACCCGCGTCAGGTGCCGGACGCCCGACTGCTGAAAAGCATGTCGTATCAGGAGGCGATGGAGCTTTCTTATTTCGGCGCAAAAGTTCTTCATCCACGCACCATCGCCCCTATCGCACAGTTCCAGATCCCTTGCCTGATTAAAAATACCGGTAATCCGCAAGCGCCGGGTACGCTGATTGGCGCCAGCCGCGACGAAGATGATTTGCCGGTGAAAGGCATTTCTAACCTCAATAATATGGCGATGTTCAACGTCTCCGGCCCGGGGATGAAGGGCATGGTCGGCATGGCGGCGCGGGTCTTTGCGACCATGTCGCGCGCGGGCATCTCCGTGGTGCTGATAACGCAATCCTCGTCCGAGTACAGCATCAGTTTCTGCGTGCCGCAGAGCGACTGTGCGCGGGCGAAAAAGGCCATGGAAGATGAGTTCTATCTGGAGCTAAAAGAAGAGTTGCTGGAGCCGCTGTCCATCATGGAGCGCCTGGCGATTATCTCCGTTGTCGGCGATGGGATGCGCACGCTGCGCGGCATTTCTGCGAAATTCTTTGCCGCGCTGGCCCGCGCGAATATCAATATCGTGGCGATTGCTCAGGGGTCTTCTGAGCGCTCAATCTCGGTGGTGGTAAGCAACGATGATGCGGTGACCGGTGTGCGCGTTACGCACCAGATGCTGTTCAATACCGACCAGGTGATTGAAGTGTTCCTGATTGGCGTCGGCGGCGTCGGCGGTGCATTGCTTGAGCAGATTAAACGTCAGCAGGCCTGGCTTAAGAAAAAGCATATCGACCTGCGCGTGTGCGGCGTGGCGAACTCACGTGCGCTGCTGACCAACGTGCATGGGCTGAATCTGGATAACTGGCAGGCAGAGCTTGCCGAAGCGAAAGAGCCGTTTAATCTGGGGCGTTTAATCCGCCTGGTTAAAGAGTATCACCTGCTGAACCCGGTGATTGTTGACTGTACGTCGAATCAAACCGTTGCCGACCAGTACGCCGATTTCCTGCGCGAAGGTTTCCACGTGGTGACGCCGAACAAAAAGGCCAACACCTCGTCGATGGATTACTACCATCAGCTGCGCCATGCCGCCGGGCAGTCGCGCCGCAAGTTCCTGTATGACACCAACGTTGGCGCAGGTCTGCCGGTTATCGAAAACCTGCAAAACCTGCTGAATGCGGGCGATGAATTGCAGCGTTTCTCCGGCATTCTCTCCGGTTCGCTGTCGTTTATCTTTGGCAAGCTCGACGAGGGCATGAGCCTGTCGGAAGCGACTCGCGTGGCGCGTGAAATGGGCTATACCGAGCCGGACCCGCGTGATGATCTGTCGGGAATGGATGTGGCACGTAAGCTGCTGATTCTGGCGCGTGAAACGGGTCGCCATCTTGAACTGAGCGATATTGTGGTGGAATCCGTGTTGCCGGAGAGCTTTGATGCCTCGGGCGATACTGAGAGCTTTATGGCGCGTTTAGCGCAGCTGGATGATGAATTTTCCGCTCGGGTGGCAAAAGCACGTGATGAAGGCAAAGTGCTGCGCTATGTTGGCAATATCGAAGAAGATGGCGTTTGCCGGGTGAAGGTTGCCGTTGTTGACGGTAACGACCCGCTATTCAAAGTCAAAAATGGTGAGAATGCCCTGGCGTTCTACAGCCACTATTATCAGCCTTTGCCGCTGGTACTGCGCGGCTATGGCGCAGGTAACGATGTGACGGCGGCAGGCGTATTTGCCGATCTGTTGCGCACGCTGTCATGGAAGTTAGGAGTTTAAAATGGTTAAGGTGTATGCCCCGGCTTCCAGTGCCAATATGAGCGTTGGGTTTGATGTCCTGGGGGCGGCTGTGACGCCGATCGACGGCAGTCTGTTGGGCGACAATGTGACGGTTGAGGCAGCTGACCGCTTCAGCCTGCAAAACCTCGGACGCTTTGCGGATAAGTTGCCAACTGAGCCGCGTGAGAACATCGTTTATCAGTGCTGGGAGCTATTCTGCCGCGAGATTGGCAAAGAGATCCCGGTGGCAATGACGCTGGAAAAAAATATGCCGATAGGCTCCGGGCTGGGTTCCAGCGCCTGTTCGGTGGTGGCTGCGCTGGTGGCAATGAACGAGCATTGCGGTAAGCCGCTTAATGAAACCCGAATGCTGGCGCTGATGGGAGAGCTCGAAGGACGTATCTCTGGCAGCGTTCACTACGATAACGTCGCACCGTGCTACCTGGGCGGAATGCAGCTGATGATTGAAGAGAACGGCGTCATCAGCCAGCAGGTTCCATGTTTCGACGAGTGGCTGTGGGTACTGGCCTATCCGGGCATTAAAGTCTCGACGGCCGAGGCGAGGGCGATTTTGCCCGCGCAGTACCGCCGTCAGGATTGTATTGCCCACGGTCGGCACCTGGCGGGCTTCATTCATGCTTGCTACACCCGTCAACCTCAGCTGGCGGCGAAATTGATGAAAGACGTGATTGCCGAGCCGTACCGCACCAGGTTGCTGCCGGGCTTTAGCGAAGCACGTCAGGCGGTCGCCGGGATTGGCGCCATTGCCTGCGGGATATCGGGTTCCGGGCCAACGCTGTTTGCGCTGTGCGACAAGCCGGATACGGCGAAGCGCGTTGCCGATTGGCTAGGAAAAAATTATCTTCAGAATCAAGAAGGTTTTGTTCATATTTGTCGGCTGGATACAGCTGGCGCACGAGTCGTGGAATAACTGATGAAACTCTACAATTTAAAAGATCACAATGAACAGGTCAGCTTTGCGCAGGCCATCACTCAAGGGCTGGGCAAGCACCAGGGGCTGTTCTTCCCGCACGACCTGCCGGAATTTAACCTGACCGACATTGATGACCTGCTGACCCAGGATTTCGTCACCCGCAGCGCCAGAATTCTCTCTGCGTTTATCGGCGATGAGATCCCACAG
The DNA here is from genome assembly GCF_044745165.1 of Kluyvera sp. NPDC087067. Classification (NCBI taxonomy): domain Bacteria; kingdom Pseudomonadati; phylum Pseudomonadota; class Gammaproteobacteria; order Enterobacterales; family Enterobacteriaceae; genus Kluyvera; species Kluyvera sp. NPDC087067. The sequence continues at coordinate 108,371 of NZ_JBIUZS010000007.1, forward strand.
GCCGAACTGGAACAACGTGTTGCCAATGCTTTTACCTTCCCGGCGCCGGTGAATAAGGTGCAGGAAGATATTGGTTGTCTGGAGCTATTCCACGGCCCGACCCTGGCGTTTAAGGACTTCGGCGGCCGTTTTATGGCGCAGATGTTGACGCTGATTGCTGGCGACAAGCCGGTGACTATTCTGACCGCGACTTCTGGTGATACCGGTGCGGCGGTGGCCCATGCTTTCTACGGCTTGCCGAATGTCAAAGTGGTGATTCTGTATCCACGCGGCAAAATCAGTCCGCTACAGGAAAAATTGTTCTGTACCCTTGGCGGTAACATTGAAACTGTGGCTATCGACGGCGACTTTGATGCCTGTCAGGCGATGGTGAAGCAGGCTTTCGACGACGAAGAACTGAAGGTAGCGCTGGGGCTTAACTCGGCGAACTCCATCAATATCAGCCGTCTGCTGGCGCAAATTTGCTACTACTTTGAAGCGGTGGCGCAGCTGCCGCAGGAAGCCCGTAATCAACTGGTGGTGTCCGTGCCAAGCGGTAACTTTGGTGATTTAACCGCAGGCTTGCTGGCAAAATCGCTGGGGCTGCCGGTGAAACGCTTTATTGCCGCTACTAATGCCAACGACACCGTACCGCGCTTCTTGCAGGACGGTCAGTGGTCACCAAAAGCCACTCAGGCGACGCTCTCCAATGCCATGGACGTGAGCCAGCCGAATAACTGGCCGCGTGTAGAGGAGCTGTTCCGTCGTAAAATCTGGCGTCTGAACGAGCTGGGCTATGCGGCTGTAGATGACGAAACCACTAAGGCAACCATGCGTGAGTTGCAGGCGCTGGGCTACACCTCTGAACCGCATGCGGCGATTGCTTACCGCGCGCTGCGTGACCAGCTACAGCCAGGAGAATACGGCTTGTTCCTCGGCACCGCGCACCCGGCGAAGTTTAAAGAGAGCGTGGAAGAGATCCTGCAAGAAACGCTGCCGCTGCCGAAAGCGCTGGCTGAGCGCGCAGAGCTGCCGTTGTTGTCGCATAATTTGCCGGCTGACTATGCCGAACTGCGCAAATTGATGATGGGCAACGCGTAATGTCTTCATTTCCCCCTTTTAAGAAGGGGGAAATAAGGAGAGATTATGCAGAAATTCGACAGGAATTAAGGACGAATTCCCAATAAATGCGGGCAGTTACAATATAGGATTGCGGAGAATAACAACGTGGGTTCCACCGCGATAAGCTCTCTTCATCGGCCATATTGGCACATGCACAACCAAGGAGTTACCCATGTTTAAACCTGCGATGTTAGCACTGGCAATGATGCTGGCAGCTCCGGTAATGGTACAGGCCGCAGAAATCACCTTGATTCCGGCGGTGAAGCTACAGATTGGCGATCAGGATAACCGGGGTTACTACTGGGATGGTGGAAACTGGCGTGACCATAGCTGGTGGAATAATCACTATGAGTGGCGGGATAACCGCTGGCATGCCCATACGCCACCGCCACCACCGCACCATGATAATGGTCATCACAACGGGCATCATAACGACCATCATGATAATCATGGTCATGGTAACGATCACCGCCCGCCGTCGAACCACCATTAAGTCTCTGTAGCCCGGTCAGGCACAGTGCCGCCGGGAGTTCCCCGGGGGCGGCGTAAACGCCTTGCCCGGGCTACAAGGTTCCGTAACTGCTCATCATGCTTATGTAGCCCGGCCAAGCGCAGCGCCGCCGGGAGCTCCCCGGAGCAGCCTTACTGCTCGTGACGCTTAAACACCAGTTCATCACCGGCTGAGCTTTCGGCGTCAAAGAAATAGCCTTCGCTGTTAAATTGGCTTAGCTGCTCAGGTTTTGTCAGACGGTTTTCGATGATAAAGCGGCTCATCAATCCACGCGCTTTTTTCGCATAGAAGCTAATAACCTTAAACTTGCCGTTCTTCTCATCGAGGAACACGGGCTTAATGATTCGGCCATTTAGCGCCTTTGTTTTCACCGAGCGGAAGTACTCGTCGGACGCCAGATTAACCACAATCTCATCGCCCTGAGCCTGTAGCGCCGCGTTCAGTGTGTGAGTGATTTCCTCCCCCCAGAACTGATACAGATCTTTACCGCGCGGATTCTCCAGACGAATGCCCATCTCCAGCCGATACGGCTGCATCAAATCCAGCGGGCGCAACACGCCGTACAGGCCGGAGAGCATACGCAGGTGCTTCTGTGCAAAATCAAAATCAGCTTCGCTAAACGTCTCAGCCTGCAGGCCGGTATACACATCCCCTTTAAACGCCAGAATCGCCTGACGCGCATTCTCAGGCGTGAAGTCCGGCTGCCAGTCGTGGAAGCGGGTGGCGTTTAAATCGGCCAGTTTGTCGCTTATCCCCATGAGCTTTTTAATCTGCGGCGCGGAAAGTTTGCGCGCTACGCTAATCAACTGCTGGGAATGTTCCAGTAGCGCGGGCTGGGTATAGCGCGTCGTTGCCAGCGGGCTTTGGTAATCGAGCGTTTTAGCAGGAGAAATCAGAATCAGCATATCCAGTCCTTGCAGAAAATTTCACTCAACTTTAACAAAAAAATGGCATCAGGGGATCGATTGCTGTCATTGGCGCGGTGGTTGATCCCAGCTTTCCGGCGCTAACTGTTGGGCAATCTCAGGGTAATAATCGGGGTCAAACACCGGCGTAACCCCAAGCTTACGCTGGCGCAAGTAGTCCGTGGCAATAATACGCACGACCGGTGAGAGCAGTAAAATTGCCGTCAAGTTGGTCATCGCCATCAGCGCCATAATGACATCCGCCATCTGCCAGACCACAGGAAGTTTTAACAGACTGCCGATGACCACCATCAGCAGCGTAGCAATGCGCAGCAGCCAGATAGCCCAGGGTTTATCACAACGTAAAAAGATGAGGTTGTTTTCGGCATACACATAGTTGGCGACGACCGAGGTGAAGGCGAAAAGCATCATGACAACGGCCACGAAGCTCGCTCCCCATTCCCCGACCAGCACGCTCATGGCATGTTGAATCAGCTGGATACCATCGTAGCTGGTGGTTTTAGTGCCATGTCCTGCCAGCAGCACGACCATCGCGCTGGCGCTGCAGATGACAATGGTATCAATGAAGACGCCAATCATCTGCACAATTCCCTGAGCCGCCGGGTGCGGGGGATAAGAGGAGGCCGATGCTGCGGCATTTGGCGTTGAGCCCATCCCCGCTTCGTTTGAGAACATGCTGCGCTGGAAACCGCTGGTGATAGCCTGGCTGACGCTATAGCCCACCGCGCCTGCTGCTGCTTCTTGCCAGCCGAAGGCGCTACGGATGATCATGTCCAGAATGGCGGGCAGCTCCACAATATGCCACAGCGTGATAAGCAGACAGGCTGCCACCCAAAGCAGTCCCATAAACGGCACGACCCATTGGCTGAATTTAGCCACACCCTTCAGGCCGCGCATGATCACCACTAACGACAGCAGGCCCATAACCAGGCCAGTGACTATTTTGGGGGTATCGAAAGCGTACGCCAGCGCGTGGGCCGTGGAGTTGGCCTGGACGGTATTGAAAATCAGCCCATAGGCGAGGAGCAGTAACAGCGAAAACACAACGCCCATCCAGCGCATACCCAGCCCGCGAGCCATATACCAGGCCGGGCCACCGCGAAACTGCCCCGTGGCGTCACGCTCTTTGTACAGTTGCGCCAGCGAACATTCCGCGAAGCTGCTGGCCATGCCGATAATGGCGGCAACCCACATCCAGAACACCGCGCCGGGGCCGCCTACGGTAATCGCCAGCGCCACGCCCGCCAGGTTGCCGCTGCCTACGCGCGCGGCAAGGCTTATGCACAACACCTGGAAAGAGGTCAGCCCGCCTTCACGAGGTGTCAGGCTTCTTTTCAGACTTTTGCTAAACTGACGGATGTAGCGAAACTGGATGTAGCCGGTTCTCCATGTGAACCATAAACCACAGCCGAGGAGCAGGTAAATCATTACCGAACCCCACAGTATCTCGCTGATAAACGATAGGAAATCAGGCATTAAACGTCCTCTTGTCTATGCCAAAATAGAGGGCTGGTCACGGGAAAGTAAAAGTTGCTTCGCACGATTCGATTCAGCCAATGTAAGCGCTACCACGATGAGGGCGAAGATTCTCCACCCTTAAAGTTTAATGCTTCAGTTTATCATACTCTGCGCTCTCGCGATGTCGGCGGTTGCGCTGAGAGAGGGGCGTGATATTATCGAGGCAGACCGGTTACATCCCCCTAACAGCTGTTTAAAGAGAAACACTATCATGACGGATAAATTGACATCTCTGCGTCAGTACACAACCGTAGTGGCTGACACCGGAGACATCGCAGCAATGAAGCTGTACCAGCCTCAGGATGCGACAACCAACCCTTCTCTGATTCTGGGCGCAGCACAGATCCCTGAGTACCGTAAACTGATTGATGATGCGGTAGAGTGGGCGCGTAGCCAGAGCAGCGATCGTGCTCAGCAGGTTGTAGATGCTACCGACAAACTGGCCGTAAATATCGGTCTGGAAATTCTGAAGCTGGTCCCGGGCCGTATCTCAACGGAAGTTGATGCGCGTCTGTCCTACGACACCAAAGCATCCATCGCGAAAGCGAAACGCCTGATCAAAATGTACAACGATGCGGGCATCAGCAACGACCGTATCCTGATCAAACTGGCTTCTACCTGGCAGGGCATCTGCGCCGCAGAGCAGCTGGAGAAAGAAGGCATCAACTGTAACCTGACGCTGCTGTTCTCCTTTGCTCAGGCGCGTGCTTGTGCTGAAGCTGGCGTTTACCTGATCTCTCCATTCGTAGGCCGTATTCTGGATTGGTACAAAGCCAATACCGATAAAAAAGAGTACGCACCAGCAGAAGATCCAGGTGTGGTTTCCGTGAGCGAAATCTACCAGTACTACAAACAGCACGGTTACGAGACCGTAGTTATGGGCGCAAGCTTCCGTAACATCGGCGAAATTCTCGAACTGGCTGGCTGTGACCGCCTGACTATCGCTCCTGCACTGCTCAAAGAGCTGGCAGAAAGCGAAGGTGCGCTGGAGCGTAAACTGACCTTTACCGGTGAAGTGAAAGCACGCCCTGCTCGCATCACGGAATCTGAGTTCCTGTGGCAGCACAACCAGGATCCAATGGCCGTTGATAAACTGGCGGAAGGTATCCGTAAGTTTGCTATCGACCAGGAAAAACTGGAAAAAATGATCGGCGACCTGCTGTAAGACAGCCTTGTCGCATGATAACGGCCCGCTTCTCTTTATTGAGAGCGGGCCGTTTTTTTAATGCTGGAGCGACGGGAGTTCTTCTGCACTAACGCCGGTCAATTCGATGATATCGGCGGTCGGAAAGCCTTTTTCGAGCATTGCTCGGGCGATTTTACGTGATGCTTCGTGTTCGCCGGTTTTTAACCCTTTCTGCATCCCCTGCTGTATCCCTTCAAGGCGTCCTTCCTGCTTCAACTGTTCTGCTAATGTCATCAGTTCGTCTCCATACTGGGGCGCATGCTGCGCCATTTCATATAGCAATGTGCGGGCATCCTGTGCCTCTCCCGCCTGGAGCATATAGTTTACCAGCGCAATGACCTGCTGTCCGCTGATGTGATTACGGGTCAGCAGACCTGCAAGCTTATTGAGAAAACGGGTGAGATCGCGCTGGCGAATATGTTTTTGAATCAGCGTCAGCGCGGCCATGCTTCGGTGACGCATAATCTCTTCATCAGGAATGACCGTGATATCCACCAAAGGAAAATCCTGGCTGTAAAGGTGTTTTGCCAGCGTTGGATCCGTGAAGTTATCCAGCCAATTCATTGAGTAAGGGTAGGGGCTTTTTCGTCCCTGATAAAACAAAATCGGGATGACCAGCGGGAGCGTTTTATTGCCGGCTTCCAGATGGCGCTGCATGGCTGCAATGGCATAGCGCATGAGGCGAAAGGCCATATGTTTATCCGGCGAACTTTGATGCTCAATCAGGACATGAATATAGCCATCACCGCAGGCGGTTTTCAATGAATAGAGCATATCGCTGAAGTAAGGATGTAAATCATCTTCGATAAAACTGCCGGACTCCAGCCGCAGCGTTTCCAGATTGCAAAGGCGTAGCAGCGCGGGCGGAAGATGTAACGTGATAAAATCCCGCGCTGTCTCCATGCGTGAGAGAAATGTTTTAAACACCAAATCATGTGGCGTGGGCGTCCTGTTTTTGCTCATGGCTGACCCTCCCTGTAAGCAATTTTGTGGAGTCTGCCACGCTCATGTTTCGCACGGTAACGAATTTTTTAGCGGCTTTGTGATTATGCGGCGCGCCACGGAAAACCCTGCAACATAACCCGTTTGGGGATTTAGTATTGCCGAGCATTCGCGTGTATCATTCGCCATAACGGTACCGTTTTAATGGAATAATCATGAACACTTTACGTATTGGCTTAGTATCCATTTCTGACCGCGCTTCCAGCGGTGTCTACCAGGATAAAGGCATTCCGGCGCTTGAAGAGTGGCTGGCGTCGGCGCTGACCACGCCCTTTAAAGTAGAAAGCCGCCTGATCCCTGATGAGCAAACGATTATTGAGCAAACCCTGTGCGAGCTGGTGGATGAAATGAGCTGCCACCTGGTGCTGACCACCGGCGGTACCGGCCCTGCGCGCCGTGATGTGACGCCGGATGCGACGCTGGCGATTGCCGACCGCGTCATGCCGGGCTTCGGTGAGCAGATGCGTCAGGTCAGTCTGCACTTTGTGCCAACGGCGATTCTTTCCCGTCAGGTTGGGGTTATCCGCAAGCAGGCGCTGATTCTGAACATGCCTGGACAGCCGAAGGCGATTCAGGAAACGCTGGAAGGGGTGAAAGATGCAGAAGGCAAAGTCCTGGTCAACGGCATCTTCGCAAGTGTACCGTATTGTGTACAGTTGCTTGAAGGGCCTTACATCGAAACCAATCCTCAGGTCGTAGCAGCATTTCGCCCTAAGAACGCTCGCCGCGAGACATTATCCTGAATGTGATGCTTTCCTGACATAACCTATCATTGTGCTGGAGTAAGGTAGGGTTTACGGTATAGTCATTTTTACTTTACGAAAACGTAAACTTTTATCGACACTTCCACTTTTCGAATGGTTTGTTATGTCAAATTACACCCGACCTCTGAATCGACAAGACTATAAAACCCTGACGCTTGCGGCCTTAGGCGGCGCGTTGGAGTTCTATGATTTCATTATCTTCGTCTTCTTTGCTGCCGTGGTCGGGGAACTCTTCTTCCCCGCCGATATCCCTGAATGGTTGCGTCAGGTGCAAACCTTCGGCATCTTTGCTGCGGGTTATCTTGCCCGTCCGTTGGGCGGCATCATCATGGCCCACTTCGGCGACCTGGTTGGGCGCAAGAAGATGTTTACCCTCAGTATTCTCCTGATGGCCGTACCGACGCTGGCGATTGGCCTGCTGCCAACGTATGCAAGCGTCGGGCTGGCAGCGCCAATATTGTTGCTGCTGATGCGTATCTTGCAGGGCGCGGCAATTGGCGGGGAAGTGCCAGGGGCATGGGTATTTGTGGCGGAACACGTCCCGAGCCGCCGGATTGGCATCGCCTGCGGTACGCTGACGGCTGGGCTAACGGTGGGGATCCTTTTGGGTTCCGTTGTGGCGACATTGATTAACACTCAACTGACGCCTCAGGCAATTCATGACGGCGGCTGGCGTATTCCTTTCCTGCTTGGCGGCGTGTTTGGCCTGGTAGCGATGTATCTCCGCCGCTGGTTGCAGGAGACGCCGATCTTCCTCGAAATGCAGCAGCGCAAAGCCCTGGCGCAGGAGTTACCGATAAAATCCGTTGTCCTTAAACATAAGCAAGCGGTCGTGGTTTCGATGCTGCTCACTTGGCTGCTATCGGCAGGCATCGTGGTGGTGATCCTGATGTCCCCCGTTTGGCTGCAAAAGCAGTATGGCCTCGCGCCCGCTTTAACTTTGCAGGCCAACAGCGTGGCCACGGTGATGCTCTGCGTGGGCTGCCTGCTGGCTGGATGGATTGTGGATCGCGTGGGGGCCAGTAAAACCTTCATTGTAGGCAGCCTGCTTCTGGCCTGCTCAAGCTGGCTTTTCTACCATCTGGCGGGCACGCATCCGCAACAATTGTTCTTACTCTATGGACTGGTGGGGCTGTGCGTTGGCGTCGTTGGGGCGGTGCCGTACGTGATGGTGCGTGCCTTCCCGGCGGAGGTTCGCTTTACCGGGATCTCGTTTTCCTACAACGTCTCTTATGCCATCTTTGGCGGGCTGACGCCGATTGCCGTCACCATGCTGATGGGCGTATCACCGATGGCACCGGCCTGGTATGTGCTGGCGCTGTCTTTGCTGGGCTTGGGTCTGGGCATTTGGTTGCGTAACGACATCGCCGATGCTGCGGGCCACGAGCCACTTTCTGGTAGCCCGGACAAGGCGTAAACCCCTACAGGAGTCATGCCGGATTAAGCGTTTACGCCGCAATCCGGCATTCCTGGTCTTACACTAGCGGTGAATCGCAACATCCTTGAACGTAAAGCGCTTCTTCACTCCCGCTTCCTGATAGCCAATGCGGATAAAAATCCGCAGATCTTCAAACCAGGCATAATCGCTGCTCATCGCCCGGCCGTCGCCGCGATCGTCGGTACAGCTCAATTCGAGATAGCGGCCTGGGAATTTATCATTCAACATTGAGGCATCATGCCACTGCGTTTCAGCCACGCAAGCTTGGCTTTTGGTGGTGTTTTTTTCCGCTAAGGGCTCATTTTTCAATACCGTTTTCCAGTGATATTGCTGACCCGCCATCGGCGCGGCGTCGAAGTTAGTGTCAACGGACTGGGCTACAAGCGGGCTATTTTTCATTGAATCCCACTCTTTCAGGTTCACGATATTAAACAGTCGCTGGTATTGGCTGTAGAAGGTGACCCCTTTAAGGCTCAAGGTGTCGAGGGTCAATGTGCTGCCGTCAGGCAAACGGTCAATGCGCGTCACGGCGGAACTGTCGTCATTGCCCGGCCATAGCTGGGTGTAGGTCAGACGAGAAAAAGTGGGCGCCGCGTTCTTAGCTTTCAACTGGTGCTGTAGCACGTCGTTTACCGCAGCGGGAAGGGGGAAATGTGCGAGAGCGCTCGGATCGTTATTCGCAAAATTAGGGATCACCAGCGGGGCATCCGCCGCGGTTTTTTGCCGTTCTACCCTGGGACCGTTGCCGGTGAACTGATTGATATCTGCCAGCGAACAAAGTGTTTGCACCGAAGCCGCAATCGGTGAAGGTAGCGGGATGAACGTCGCGTCCGGCGTCATGTTGTCATCAGTGACAAACTGGTGATTCAGCGAAAAAGTGCGTTCTACGCGCGCCTGACCACGGTGACAATCCACCTGCATCTGGCTGATTGTAAAATCATAAGGCGCGGCATAAATTTTATCGCGGTGAATCTGGGCGAAATCCGTTCCCAGGCGCAGCGTGAGAAGATGGCCTTCGCGGTGGCTATTATTGAGATCGACAACCGGCAGGTCACCGGTTTTATCGGCGGTCGGCAAGATGACCCAGCGCGGTTGCGGCACTTTTTGCTGGCAGATATCCAATGCCGGATCGGTGTTAAGCGGGCTGTCAGCATCAGGTTCGAAAGGGATCCCGGGAATGTAGCGGGCAAAAGAGTTACCGCCGTAAGCGCGGATTTTTTTGCCGCCGGGAAAGCGCAAGTTCATATACAGCAGGGTTTTCGCTTGCGTATCACAATCGACATTCAACCACAGATGATTGCTTGAACCGTCGGCCATTGCAATACGATATACGGTGTTGATGCTGTCGCCGACGCGGACAGTATTGTCTTTATCCCAGTCAATGCCAGTGACGGAATTGGCCGCAACGGCATTGAGGCTAGCGGGGAGTAAAGTGAGCGCAAAACAGCAAGCAGGAGTCAGCCGTATCATCAACAACAATCCTTTTTGTCATCGGGAGTGGTTGAAAATAACCTAAATAATGAGGAAGCGATAACCCCAGGATCGGTAGTCACAGGCCAAAAAAAAGCGCCGGCCAGGCCGACGCTTTTAAAAACATGACACAGAATTAGTGTTTTTCACCAATCGGCAGTACGGTGCGACCAAACTGTTCGTTCAGCACTTCACCCATTGCCAGGTAAATCGCGCTCGCGCCACAGATGAGACCGACCCAGCCAGCAACGTGGATAATCGCTTCGTTACCGTTAATGTTGCCGATGCACAGCAGGGCAAACAGCACGGTCAGGCTCAGGAACACGAACTGCAACATGCGGGCAGCTTTCAGCGTACCGAAGAACATGAACAGCGTGAATACGCCCCACAGGCCCAGGTAAACGCCGAGGAACTGGGCGTTAGGCGCGTCGGACAGACCCATCTTCGGCAGCAGCAAAATGGCAACCAGCGTCAGCCAGAATGAGCCGTAAGAAGTGAATGCTGTCAGACCGAATGTATTTCCTTTTTTATATTCCAGCAGGCCGGCAAAAATCTGCGCGATACCGCCGTAGAAAATACCCATGGCGAGAATAATCCCGTCGAAAGCAAAGAAACCCGCATTGTGCAGGTTAAGCAGAATGGTGGTCATGCCGAAGCCCATCAGGCCCAGCGGTGCCGGGTTAGCCAACTTAGTGTTGCCCATAATTCCTCAAATCATCATTGAATGGTGAAATAGTCTCCCCCTTATTGGGGCGCGGCATAATAATCAGGAGTCAACGGGCTGTCTATGATCTCATGAGGGGAAAATGAACTATTTTGCCGCTTTTGTACTTAACTGACCTGTTTTAGTGAATCTAACAAGACCATGCGGCGCAGACAGGCGATGCGCAATACGGCGGGGATCGTGACCCGGTAGGCCGTGCCGCTGACGGCTTTGACGCTATTCACCGCCGCGCCAACCGGGCCGCCAAGCCCCGCGCCGCGTATTAGCCCATGTCCAATCACGCTGACTGCCGCGTGCTTGTGCAGAATGTGACTCAACTGGTCGGCCAAAAGGTGCGTGACGCCGTGTTCCAGACGGTGATGATCTATCAACTGGGGTAATAACTTTTCCAGTTCCATCACTTTGAGCTCAACTGCGGCATGAAAGCGGGCTTTCTGCTCATCATCCAGACGTTGCCACGTGCGGCGGATAAAATGCTCGAGCAATATTTTTTCGATAGCGGGTGTTGGCATCGTTTTCTCGGTTTTCAGGCCAAGCCGTTTTGCCACATCGCGCAAAATTTCGCGGTAAAGCTTACCGTGCCCACGTAATTTATTGGCGATGCTATCGCCGCCGAAGTGCTGGAACTCAGCGGCAATCAGCTGCCAGTTACGGCGATGCTGTTCCGGGTGGCCCGCCATCGACATATACAGCTCATTGTGTAGCAGCGCGCTCGACAAGCGGCGTTTACCCTTTTCATTGTGCGTCAACAGCTGAGCCAGATTGGCCAGCTGCTGCTCGCTGCAATGCTTGAGAAAAACCAGGTCATCATCATTCAGGTAGGGAACTTTCATTGAGTATGTCGTTTCTGTCAGAGGCGGATTAATCGTCGCCGATAATTTTCAGCGAGGCCATATCAGAGGAATTGACCGTATGCCCGGAGAAGGCGATTTTTGAAACGCAGCGTTTGTTGCTGTTATCGCTATTAATATTGATCCAATCCGAGGTGGCACCTTCTTTCAGGGACGAAGGGACGTTCAGGCTCTGGCTACTGCTGCGGGCGGCTTTGAAATAGACCGAAGCGCCGCTAAGAGAAATATCGCCACGGCTGGCCGTGAGCTGAATCCGTTTGACGACGCGGCAAATTGGCAGTTTCAGCGTCAGGTCATTGGTTTCGTTGCGCGGCATCGCCACAACACCGAGCGCTTTGTGATCGTTGGCATAAGCTGAGGTGGCCAGCAGCAGGCCAAATGCCATGCAGGCTGAGAGGTTTATGAAGGCTTTCATGATTTTCCTTAGCGAAAAGTCCGTGACGGGAGAGGAAACGTAAGGTGCAAATTTTATCGCGCTCCGCTCTGCCTTTCAGCGCTGAATTATGTCTTCATGTGACAGTAATTCATTGAATATATTTATGTTTATTCATAATTACCATGAATATAATGACGTCTATTTCCTCTAAAGGTCGTTAATTTAAAGCGCACTGAATGAAAAAAATTTCAGGCTGCCCCTTGATGGATGACGTTGAGCCCCCATCTTGTAGTCAACCGCAGTGAATGAGTCTGAAAAAAAACGATTCAGGGCAGTTGAAACCGCAGGTTTCGCCCTTATTACAGACTCACAACCACATGTTGAATGAATTTTTAGTGGAGACGTTTAGATGGGTAAAATTATTGGTATCGACCTGGGTACTACCAACTCTTGTGTAGCGATTATGGATGGCACTACTGCACGTGTGCTGGAGAACGCCGAAGGCGATCGCACCACACCTTCTATTATTGCCTATACCCAGGATGGTGAAACTCTGGTGGGTCAGCCGGCTAAACGTCAGGCAGTGACAAACCCGCAAAACACTCTGTTTGCGATTAAACGCCTGATCGGTCGCCGCTTCCAGGACGAAGAAGTTCAGCGTGATGAAGCCATCATGCCGTACAAAATCATCGGTGCTGACAACGGTGATGCATGGATTGATGTTAAAGGCCAGAAAATGGCACCGCCGCAGATTTCTGCTGAAGTGCTGAAAAAAATGAAGAAAACGGCTGAAGATTACCTGGGTGAGCCGGTAACTGAAGCGGTTATCACCGTACCTGCTTACTTCAACGATGCTCAGCGTCAGGCAACCAAAGATGCTGGCCGTATCGCAGGTCTGGAAGTCAAACGTATCATCAACGAACCAACCGCAGCCGCGCTGGCTTACGGTCTGGATAAAGAAGTCGGCAACCGTACTATCGCGGTTTATGACCTGGGTGGTGGTACTTTCGATATCTCCGTTATCGAAATCGACGAAGTTGACGGCGAAAAAACCTTTGAAGTATTGGCAACCAACGGTGATACCCACCTGGGCGGTGAAGACTTCGATAGCCGTATGATCAACTACCTCGTTGATGAATTTAAGAAAGATCAGGGCATTGACCTGCGTAACGATCCGCTGGCTATGCAGCGCCTGAAAGAAGCCGCAGAAAAAGCAAAAATCGAGCTGTCTTCTGCGCAGCAGACCGACGTTAACCTGCCGTACATCACCGCAGATGCGTCTGGTCCAAAACACATGAACATCAAAGTGACCCGTGCGAAACTGGAAAGCCTGGTCGAAGACCTGGTGAACCGTTCTATCGAGCCGCTGAAAGTTGCTCTGCAGGACGCTGGCCTGTCTGTCTCTGATATCCAGGACGTTATCCTGGTCGGTGGTCAGACTCGTATGCCAATGGTTCAGAAGAAAGTTGCTGAATTCTTTGGTAAAGAGCCACGTAAAGACGTTAACCCGGACGAAGCCGTTGCTATCGGTGCTGCAGTCCAGGGTGGTGTATTGACCGGTGAAGTGAAAGACGTACTGCTGCTGGACGTTACCCCGCTGTCTCTGGGTATCGAAACCATGGGCGGCGTGATGACTGCGCTTATCGCGAAAAACACCACTATCCCGACCAAGCACAGCCAGGTGTTCTCTACCGCTGAAGACAACCAGTCTGCGGTAACCATCCACGTGCTGCAGGGTGAACGTAAACGTGCTGCTGATAACAAAGATCTCGGCCAGTTCAACCTGGACGGTATCAGCCCGGCTCCGCGCGGTATGCCACAGATCGAAGTCACCTTCGACATCGATGCTGACGGTATCCTGCACGTGTCCGCGAAAGACAAAAATAGCGGTAAAGAGCAGAAGATCACCATCAAGGCTTCTTCTGGTCTGAACGAAGAAGAAATTCAGAAAATGGTTCGCGAAGCAGAAGCGAACGCAGAATCTGACCGTAAGTTTGAAGAGCTGGTTCAGACCCGTAACCAGGGTGACCATCTGCTGCACAGCACTCGCAAGCAGGTTGAAGAAGCAGGCGAACAGCTGCCAGCTGACGACAAAACTGCCATCGAGTCTGCGCTGACTGCGCTGGAAGCTTCACTGAAAGGCGAAGATAAAGCGGATATCGAAGCGAAAATGCAGGCGCTGGCACAGGTTTCCCAGAAACTGATGGAAATCGCTCAGCAGCAGCACGCACAGCAGCAGGCTGGTGCAGCAGGCGCTGATGCTTCCGCAAACAATGCGAAAGACGACGATGTTGTTGACGCTGAGTTTGAAGAAGTAAAAGACAAAAAATAATCGCCCTGATGCAGGGTAGTTAATCAGCACGGGCGTAGAGGTTTCCTCTCCGCCCGTGCTCGCATGTTAAGGGGCTGACAAAAAACAATGGCAAAGCAAGACTATTACGAGATTTTGGGCGTTTCCAAAACAGCGGAAGAGCGTGAGATCAAAAAGGCGTACAAACGCCTGGCCATGAAATTCCACCCGGACCGCAACCAGGGGGATAAAGAGGCCGAAGCCAAGTTTAAAGAAATCAAAGAAGCGTATGAGATCCTGACCGACGAACAAAAGCGTGCGGCCTACGATCAATACGGTCATGCAGCCTTTGAACAAGGCGGCATGGGCGGCGGCGGCGGTGGTTTCGGCGGCGGCGCGGACTTTGGCGATATCTTTGGTGACGTATTCGGTGACATCTTTGGCGGTGGTCGTGGTCGCCAGCGTGCGTCCCGTGGCGCCGACCTGCGCTACAACATGGATTTGACGCTGGAAGAAGCGGTTCGTGGTGTGACCAAAGAGATCCGCATTCCGACGCTGGAAGAGTGTGATGTCTGCCACGGCAGCGGCGCGAAAGCCGGTTCTAAGCCGCAGACCTGTCCTACCTGTCATGGTGCAGGTCAGGTACAGATGCGCCAGGGCTTCTTCGCCGTACAGCAGACCTGTCCACATTGTCAGGGCCGCGGTACGCTGATTAAGGATCCGTGCAACAAATGTCACGGTCATGGCCGCGTTGAGAAAACCAAGACGCTGTCAGTGAAAATCCCGGCGGGCGTTGATACCGGCGATCGTATCCGTCTGAGTGGCGAAGGTGAAGCTGGCGAGCACGGCGCACCGGCAGGCGATCTGTACGTTCAGGTGCAGGTGAAGCAGCACGCTATTTTCGAACGTGAAGGCAATAACCTGTACTGTGAAGTACCGATTAACTTCTCCATGGCGGCTCTTGGCGGCGAGATTGAAGTGCCGACGCTTGATGGGCGCGTGAAGCTGAAAGTTCCGGGCGAAACGCAAACCGGTAAGCTGTTCCGTATGCGTGGTAAAGGTGTTAAATCCGTTCGTGGCGGCGCGCAGGGCGACCTTCTGTGCCGCGTGGTGGTCGAGACCCCGGTAGGTCTTAACGAGAAGCAGAAACAGCTGCTCAAAGATTTGCAGGAAAGTTTTGGCGGCCCGACCGGTGAAAACAACAGTCCGCGTTCAAAAAGCTTCTTTGACGGCGTGAAAAAGTTCTTTGACGATTTGACCCGTTAGTCACTATTATTTCTAATATTGATCCAAAGCCTGAGCCTTTCGCTCAGGCTTTTTTCTGCGCATCTCAATATTATCCTTTCGTGTGTTGACCTGTCCGCTGTGACTAACTTATAACGGTAGCGAATTGATTCGTATTGAGTATCATTAATATTAATTATTTGTAGAGGCTGACGGCGAATGGGATCGAAAGGCGCCAATAAGGATTTTGATTATAATTTAATCAAAATTCTTGACGCCATAATCTCAGCCGGAAACGCGACAAAAGCGGCGAAGCGCCTCGGCATTACGCCCGCCGCCGTCTCCATCGCGCTTAAGCGTTTACAAAGCCATTATCATGAAGAGCTGTTTATCAGGGGCAAAGACGGGCTGCTCCCAACCGCAAAAGCGCTGGAAATCCATTACAGTTTTCGTCAGGTTATAGAGCTGGTTGGTGAGACTTTTCAGTCAGTTAATAAGAAAAGTGACAAAACCCAAATCACCATTTTGGGCAGCGATATTATTGAAAGCTATTATCTTTCTCAGCTCTCGGCACGCGAGGATTTTGAACAGATTTTAGTCAGTCATTTTTCATCCCGCAATATAGAACGTGAACAAATTATTGAGCGCTTATTTACCTCAGACTGCGATCTGTTGATTAGCATTGATCCGATTATTGTTCCCGGTATCGATCATCAGCTCATTGATAGCTTCAAAAGTTTTGTCTGTATTTGTTCGGGCTCTCATATGCTGAGCCAATTGTCTCAGCTTTCATTACATCATTTCTATACCTCGCGTCACGCGCAATATCAATCAGGCACCAGTATTCCTGAAGTGATCAATGATAGTGCCTTACTTGTGGATGAGCGATGGTATAAAGCTAAGCGTAATATTGGTTACCGCAGTGATTCAATAAACGGCTTGATTAGCATGGTTGAGCGTTCCTCAATGATTGCGTTGATACCGTTAAAAATCGCTTTGTTTTATAAAAATCAGCGTAAATATGATATTAAAATCATCCAGCCGCCACCCGAGTTATCCTTCCGGCCGGTTCAGGTGTATGCGTCATGGAAAAAAAACAGTCGCAATCTGGCTGTCATAAACGGCACTGTCTCGATGTTGCATACGCTTTCCTCATTCCGTCGTTGATACCTCTCATTGAACGCTCATTGAAAATTAATGAGCACTGATGAGGTTCATATGATTTCCGTAGTCATCGGGCACTATCTAAACTCCTGTTGTCAACCATTCATATTTATACAGGAGTTTAATATGGCTATTCCCAATCAATTACCCAACACCGAGGTTGTTTTACTCGAAGTGGAAATCCTTTTGACGATCATTTTTGTGGGCGCATGGGGCGGATTTGTTAGCTACTTTATTGGTAAAGAAAAAGCGCAACAAAGTGATGCTCATAAAAGCATTACGAATTGCTTAAAGCAGGTGGTGATTTCTTGTTTCACCAGCTTTTTACTTAGCGCACTGGCGATTGAAAAAGGCTTTAGTTTTAACATGGTGCTGCTCGCTGCCGGTTTGGGCGGAGTGTTTGCAGCACCGATCTTAAAAATACTCGGAGATAAAATTAAAAAATATATTAATGATGCAAGTCCACGTGAGTGACTAGAATGTTATTTATTGGTCATAAAAGGCTCATCCGTGAGTCTTTTATTTTTAGACCGGTGGTCAGGCTACTCTGTTCTTGATCCAACCATAAATGAACTCTTCATTATTTTTGTTTTTTTCGGTTATATCTAAGTAGTAGACACCCTGGCTACAATTTAAGGCTTTCACCAGTATGGCTTCCCCTTCTTTTCCGCGCCATGCCAGGTAGGCGTCTAATGCGGCAAGCGTTTTCGGACCAATATGGCCATCCGTGCTGATGTCACTGTATTTTCTCGCTTCCCGGTTGAGCACATTCAACCAACGCTGTAGCCAAACGCAAGGATAGTGCGCACCAATGTTGACCGCTGCATCACACAGTTCAAAGGCGATAGGGTTGGATAACGTGGCTACCTGCTCAAAGCCTGGTTTAATCCAGTAATCTTCTTCCAGAATGGCGTAGGCTTCGCTGTGGGTCAGGTCCCGCATATCCCCTGAATAACCATGGGCACGGGCAACGGCTTCGGTGATACCCCAATTAGTTTTGCCGCCTCTGTCTTTTGCATTTTGCGTATAGCCGCCTTCCATAACGATAATCCCATCAATGATTGGGTTCATTTTTCTGCTCCTTGAATTAATGAATATGCATATACATAGCGGTGCCTAAGGTAACGGAAAATACGGTGGTTAACGCCGCGAGCATTTTCCTGACTACCTGGTGCTTCTGGGTCTTTGTTTTTTCTTCAAAGGTTTTAATGGAGATATCTTTGTTGACCTGAATCCCCTGGCGAGGAATGGTGATAAAAAGATCGCTAATCCCTAGCATCTTTAGATCGCGTCTGATTAAGTAGAGTATTTGCGTCAGGTTGGCATCATTAACGAAATGACTACGGTTGCCCCAAAGTTCAGCCGCAATCTTTGAACGTTCAATGATCCCTTCTTGTGCGTTTTCGATAATAAAACTGAGACACTTAGCTCTCATCGCGGTCATTTTGATAACCTGAGAGTTTTCCTTAGTTCTCAGTTCATATTTCCCTTCATTATAAATGCAGTTTTCATTTATGAGATAGTTTTTCATAACGTCATCCTTTAGTTATACACATCCTGGTTGTCTGCGCTGAATATAGGGTACGAGGATCGTCTCAATCCATTAATACTCTTCGATTTAATTGTAATATCACTCTCTTGAGCGATCCTCATCACATTAGCTCTTGCAGATTAAATGATACTTAATGCCTTTATAAATGATGCTTAATATGGTGGTTGATTTTTGCTCATCACGCTGATGTGAGTTACGTAAACCCGCTGATGATGTCTTATAGAGTTATCTAAAATCAGCATCATCCGTCTGTGTGAGAATGCGTGATTTAAACGTGATGTTTAGTGATTAGCCATTTCTGGTCGGCTGTTGAATTATGGACCCCGCAGAACGAACTGCGATAATTTTTAAACTTAAAAGGAAATTAAAAATGGCTACCAGCAAACTGATTAATGGCGATACTCTTACTGAAACCAGCAACGCGGCTGACGGTTTTAACCCAGCAAAAGAAGACAGCGCATTTAGCTATACTTCTGCACGTGTCGCTAAACCTGTTTATAACCAATATAAGTCCTCTACTACCAAACCGAAGGTATTTGGTTACTATACCGACTGGTCTCAGTATGACGGTCGCCTTCAGGGTGATGATTCTAAAGATAACCGCGGTCGTGGTTACGATCTGTCCAATGTCTCTCCTACTGCTTACGATAAAATCATTGTTGGTTTCGTCGGCGTAACGGGCTTCCATAAAGTGGACGGCCAGTCACGTGATGTGGTGGCAGAAGGCGCAGCGCTGTGTGGCAAAGTGAAATACGAGCCAACCTTCCTCGATCCATGGGGTGATTTCCAGTCTTACATCAACGTCGGTCATACCGAGAGCGGTTGGGACGTTGAGCCGACCACGGTGACTCAGGCGAATACCAAAGGTCTGCTGGGCGGTCTGCGCGATCTGCAGGCAAAAGCTAAGCAGCAGGGCCATGAACTGGCGCTGTCTATAAGTATCGGCGGCTGGACCATGAGTAACGGTTTCCACGAAACCGCGGCTTCTGAAGAAGCGCGTAAAGTCTTTGCTAAAGGCGTGGTGAAACTGTTCAAACAGTTCCCAATGTTCAGCGAAGTGGATATCGACTGGGAATATCCAAATGCCGAAGGTGCTGGTAACCCATGTGGCCCAGAAGATGGTGAAAACTATGCTCTGCTGATTGCTGAACTGCGTAAACAGCTGGATTCCGCGAGCCTGAGCAACGTAAAAATCTCTATCGCCAGCTCCGCTGTGGTGAAAACTTTCGGTTATTCCAACGTGAAAGCGCTGCTGAATGCGGGCCTGTACGGCATCAACCTGATGACCTATGACTTCTTCGGTACCCCGTGGGCAGAAACCGTGACTCACCACACCAACCTGAAAGCTATCGAGCAGGACGGTTGGGCAGTCGATACTATCGTTGAGCACCTGCTGTCTGAAGGCTTCCCGGCTGACCGCATCAATATCGGTTATGCAGGCTATACCCGTAACGGTCGCAAAGTTGAGCTGGAATCTCTGTCTCCACTGAAAGGCACCTACGATGCAGGCACCGGCACCACCGTCGGTACGTTTGAATCCGGTACTAACGAATGGTACGACGTGATTTATAACTACCTGGATCTGGAAAACCAGAAAGGCCGTAACGGCTTCAACGTCTACACCGACCAGGTTGCTGACGCTGACTACCTGTACAGCCCGGAAAGCAAGGTGTTCATGTCCCTGGATACGCCGCGTTCCGTTAAAGCGAAAGGCGCGTATGCAGCAAAACTGGGTCTTGGCGGCATGTTCACCTGGACTATCGACCAGGACAACGGCGTGCTGGTTAACGCCGCTCGTGAAGGTCTGGGCTATGAAATCGCTTCTGAAGTGATTGATATGGAACCGTTCTACTTCGAAGGTATCAACGTTGAGCCAAGCGATTCAGACGAAGAACAGCCTGTCACTCCAGATGTGAACCACGCACCGAAAGCGGCAATTGAGCTGCTGGTTGTTGGCGGCTCTACCGTCCAGCTGTCTGGCGCCGGTTCTACTGATGAAGATGATGATGCGCTGACCTTTAGCTGGGGCGTGCCGTCTGAAATTACAGTGGCAGATAAAACTTCATGTGTGATTGAGTTTGTGGCGCCAGAAGTGGCAGCAAAAACCGCATTCCAGTTCACGCTGTTCGTTCGCGATGCCTACAACGAACCGTCTACTCAGCAGCGCTTTGTTCTGACCGTTGTTCCTGCACTGGCGAAAGACGATGCAGATAAAAACACGGATGACGAAATCGTTACGCCTGTAGAACCAGAAGAAGACGTTACGCCGGCAGAAGATGATTCCGCAGTGGATGAAACCACTCCTTATGCACTGTGGGATGCTGAAACAGTTTACGGCGGCAACTGGGGCACCTTCGAGACCGTTAGCTGGAAAGGTCATAACTACCAGGTGAAATGGTGGTCTCAGGGCGACCAGCCTGACCTGAACTGCGGTGCAAGCGGAGCATGGACCGATCTGGGCGCTTACTAATAATAAGCATTAGTCCATAACGCAAGCCCCGGTTTTCCGGGGCTTTTTCCAACAGGGAACGAGGAATATCGGTCATGGCCCTTTCCATTTCAAATAGCAAAATTGACGTTCATAGCTGGTATCAGAAAGTCACCTTAACGATTTTAAATAACGGCGATCGCGCCGTTGATATGAACCATGCCATCATCGGCTTTACCGCCTCCGGCCATCAGGATCCCTGGGGTATTTTTGGCGGTACGCTGAAAGGCGATATGCCTTTGACGCTCAGCGGTAAAGCGCAAGGTTCATTAGATGTTAATGAAATTATTATTAATAACAGCGAAGCATTATGGTTGCTGCCGGGGCAGAGCGGAACGCTGTTCTTTAGCTTTGCGGCAACGCAGGTGCCGGTAAAAATTTCGACTTTTACCCTGACGCTACCATCCTCAACCGAAGATGAGGTTGAACCCGTTGCCCCTGCCGATGAGCCGGTGGTTGAACCTGAGCCAGAAGTTCCTGCCGATGAGCCAGCGGTTGAACCTGAGCCTGAAGTTCCTGCCGATGAGCCAGTGGTTGAGCCTGAAACTCCCGCGCAAGGTGATGCGCCACTTCTTAGCATGAGCTCCCTGAATCTCAACAGCTGGTATCAGCGCGCAACGCTGACGCTGACGAACAGATATTCACAATCAATTGATTTAAATAAACTTACCCTGAGCTTTACGGCCACAGGTCATCCCGATCAGTACAGCCCGTTGAGCGGTTCCATGCTGGGGAATCAACCTGTCACCTTAAGCAGCGATGGCGGTTGGCCGACTGAAAAAAACAACATCATTATCAATAATGACGGCGAACTGCTGCTAGCCTCAGGCGAAAGCGCTGAGCTGCAATTTTATCTGGCCGCCACACAAACCCCGATTGTCATGGGTGAACTGGCGGCCGTACTGGCGCACGACCCTACGCGACAGGGCGCTATTGCGGTGAAGTTTCCCTCAATGGCGGTGAATACGGCGCTCAAACCCGCTTTCGATATGCTCTACCCAGACGGTCATTTACAGCGTTATGTCGGTGAATGGGGGCAGGAACTCAGCATCAACGATCTCAGCCCGGGTCATTACGACATCACGGTGCTGGAATTAATCAATGATGAGATGAAAATCGTCCCGCTGAATAGCCGCTACGCGCTGGATCTGGCATCGGGTCACGATAGCGAGACCTGCGTGATTGACTATCAATCGCCGGTACTGCTGGCCTCCGTCTGCCTGAACATGGAAGCGCCCGAATTTGCCGGGGCGGAAATGGTCGTGGAAATGTGGAACGAGGCGGGGATTTGTGAGCAAACGCTCACCATGGACGTTAACCAAATGCAGTGGGTTAAACAGCTGCTGGCCGATCATGACTACGCTTTGAGCATTCAGCCAACCATCGTTAATAATCAATCGATAACCACGCCTGAGAAATCCGCACCTTTCACGCCGGTGGCGGGTGAACTCAAAGAGGTGAACGTTCCTTTCTGTCAGACGGCCGTCGAAAAAGAGGGCTTTGTGAACGTCCAGATGACCATTCTGGGCCTACCGGCAGGCGTTGCTCCGCAGCGTTACCGTCTTTACAGCGCGCAATATCAATATACCTTTACGCTGGAAAGCGGCACGCAGCCGCAAGCGCTGCCGATGCGTATTGCGCCAGGGCTGTACACGCTCGAAGCGGCGGATATTTATGTCGGTGATGCCCCATGGCGTTGCGAGATAAACGCGCCGTTCCGCCTGCTGCAAACCGATAACCACGTGACGGTTGAATTTATCCAGGGCGTGGCGTTGCAGGTCAAAGGCTGGCCAAACTATGTGGCCCACGGCGGCGTAACGGTAAACGCGGCGGAAACCGTCTCGCGTTATCGCGGTATTCCGGTTAGCGCACTGTTTAAATATGACGGATTTGACGGCGGCGGCGATCCTGTTCCTGCGGCCGAAGTGGATACCAATGCTGATGGCTTCCTCGATTACGCTTCCTTGCCGATTCACAAAACCGTCCCTCTGGTTCGCGAAATTGAAAAAGAGGCGGGGCGCCCCGTCATGCCGGTGATGGTGGTATATACCGCCAATGCCAGCGGCGGGAGCGCGGTGTCTGATTTGCAGGATAGCCAGCGTCTACGCAATCACTTTGGCAACTTCATCACCCAATGTCTGGCGGCGCAGTCTTATAAAGACAGCGATCATGCCGTACCGGCGACCTTTGTCTTAAACCCGGATTTCCTGGGGGCGATGCAACAAGAGCCTTACGGTTACACCGGGGTACGCCAGGCAAACAGCGTCGAGGTTAACGTTCAACTGGCGGCTGCTATCAACGCGTTACCCGAGCTGCCAGGGATGAGTTACCCGGTATTGCCGGTGTTTAGCAACGATCTCTATGGCTATATCCAGGCAATCAACTACATCGTGCGGCAGTTTGCGCCGGATATCGCTTTCGGCTGGCAGACTAACGTGTGGGCGACCGGTACTGCCGATTGGGTGCTTAAAGCGGATGCCGATCCGGCTGCCCACGGTGCGGCTATTGCGGCCTTTATCGAGGAATTAGGTGTCTATCGCGGTGACTATGCGCCAGATTTTATCGCCTTTGATAAATTTGAACGTGACTGCTTTAGCCCGGATGCGCTGGCGCACTACGGCTGGAATGCTACCTGCTGGCTGCACTATCTGGGGATGGTTAAACAGGCGGCGAAGGATCTGCATAAACCGGCAATGCTGTGGCAAATTCCTGGCGGTCATATGCCAACTACCGATGAAGGCACCAGCAAAATTGCGGCATCACACTTTGCATCCGGCGGCAGTTTCTTTATGGGGGATGCGCGGATTGGCAAAGATATCAATGCGATCTCTTCAGCGCTGCTGAATACACCGGTTAACAGCGCGATCTATGGCGTGGCGAACGTAGGCGATTTTTTACGCCAGGACAACGGCTACGACTGGGGGCAAATGCAGGCGCTTAACCTGCCGGATTACAACGTTTTCTCGGTATTGTGGGGCGGTGGTTCGACGGTCAGCATCACCACTATCCATTCGAACGGCGAGGACGGTGGCTGGCTGGCAGAAAAGATGAGCGAATACTACGCATTCCCTCGTTATTTTAGCGAGTGCTAACGTCGAACGCTGGCGGCGCGACGGTGGTTCAGGATCCCCTGAATCAGCGTCGCAGCCGCTATTTTTTTATTAATTTTAGTAGTTGTGTTTTTCTATTTAAGATATATGTTAATTTTCTTTTTTATTATTGTTTGTTTTTTATTTAATTAAATTCCTTGTGAATTATCTTATTCAAAAAATGATGGCTGATTTGTGCTTTTTAAAATCATAAATACTACAACATGAACTTATTTATTATTAATTGAAGCGATTCACCTGGAACTATATCTTTCATCTATCTTTTGTTACCCAAACATATCAAAAAAACAATGAAATCAGACTTTAGTGAGAATGAAAATGTTTTGCATTCGTTTATTTTCGCCCAGCGGGCCAAGCCCTATACGGTAATTGATGCTTTGTTTTCTGCACTGCTACCGTTTGGTCAGCCCTTTTTACTGGAAGCGGGGGAGGAACTACCGTTAAGTTCTGCGGAGCACGGCAACCGAATAGTCCTGCTGGAAAGCGGCGCTATCTCATATTGTCGCAGCGATGACCGCATGCAAATCTCATCGGGATTTGCCCCTTCAATACTCGGGCTGACCGATAGCTACGGGACAACCTACGACGTACCCGCCCGCCCGGAACACTTTCTGGTTGCAGAAACGGCCTGTCGTGGCCGCGCGGTGCTGCTGGATGATTTCGTACGCATTGTTGAAGAGTGCGACCTCTGGCACGATGTGGCGCGGTTCCTGGCGTATCGCCTGATGGTGATGTGTGTCCGTGACCGGGAGCTGGTTGGCGTAGATTCGTATTTGAAAGTTCGCGCGCTGTTGATAGAGATTTGGGCCTATCCTGAGGAATATCGTGAGAGTATTAACGTACTGAATTTTGTCCAGCGACGTACCGGCATTTCTCGTAGCCGCACCCTGAAGTTGCTTTCAGAACTTAAAAAAGGCGGTTATATCAATATCGTTAACGGTCGTCTTAAGTCAATCTGGAAGCTACCGGCCGCTTATTAACTCTGTTTTCGGCATTATCAGCGGTTTTTAGTATGATATGTATACATATTCTCTCTGAATAATTGAAGCGATTACCATAGATTTTCTGGTTTATCAATACGCCGTATTGCGTATGTTTTTCATTGCAATTAATTTCTTTTTAAAACAGATGGTTATCCCTAGTCCTTTAAAGTCATATTATCTGCGTTGCATATGAATAGTTGTTTCGTTAATAATTATTTTTATAAGTAATAGCGGTCTAAAATAATATTCAGCATGCTGTTTTGAGTTGTTGGTCATTATCACCAGCGAAACTATATCTTTATTGTTGAATGACCCGCAATATTTATTTTATGTGTGCATTGACTCTATTTTTCGATATTAAAAAAACATTAACTATTGATTGTCTTTAAGGGATTGTATGAAAAAGAACGTATTTGCTATGGTTGTTTCCGCATTAATTTTGGGCGGCCCTGCGCTGGCTAATGCTGCTGAACTGGGTGATTCTCCAACTACCGTTTCTGGCGGTACCGTTAATTTTGTGGGGCAGGTTGTCGAAGCGGCCTGTTCCGTATCGGCGGATTCTATCGATCAGACCGTCACGTTAAGCCAGGTCCAGGCCAACAAGTTATCGGCACCTGGAATGGTCGCGAATCAGAAAGAAGACTTCAATATCAAACTGGAAGATTGTGATCATAATGTAAGCCAGAACGCGGCGGTTATTTTCAATGGTCAGCAAGACGCGACCATTCAGGACACGCTGGCGAATACCGCTGGTGCGGGTTCAGCAACCAATGTTGCTTTACAGCTGTATGGCCCAGCCGGCGAGACGCTCTCTATGGGTAAAACCTCCTCTACGGTCACTCTGATTGACGGTGAAAACGTTATCCCGCTGAGCGTTGACTACATTGCTACCGGCCAGGCAACCCCGGGTAACGTCACGGCAACCGCAACTTTCAGCATGGTCTATTCCTAATCGAATATCTGACACCCCCTCCGAACCCGATGTGCGGAGGGGGTGTTGCGCACCGCCGCGATAACCCCCCAAAGTCACCTGAGTAAATTAAGTATGTGCACCAAAAAAATTCAGATCATGCAGTCGCTTTTGCTGCTTTTCGTATTGAGTATGACGAATGTGGCGCAGGCGGGCGGTATTGCGCTGGGCGCGACGCGCGTGATTTATCCGCAGGGCAGCAAGCAGATCTCTCTGCCGGTCATTAACTCCTCGGCGACCAACGTTTTTCTGATCCAATCCTGGGTGGCGAACATTGATGGTATTCGCTCAACCGACTTTATTCTGACGCCGCCGCTGTTTGTGATGCAGCCAAAAACAGAGAATGTGCTGCGTATTATGTACGTTGGCCCAACGCTGCCGACGGACAGAGAGAGTGTCTTCTACCTCAATAGCAAAGCGATTCCTTCGGTCGATAAACATAAGCTGGCGAGTAACACCTTACAAATCGCCACGCAAAGCGTGATCAAGCTGTTTATTCGCCCCAGCGATCTGCCAACGTCTTCAATAGATGCGCCAGCCGCGTTGCGCTGCCATGCGGAAGGTAGCCGCCTGACCATTACCAATAGCTCGCCCTACTATGTCTCTTTAGTGGAGCTTTATGCGGGCGGCAAAAAGCTCGCCAATACGATGGTTGCGCCGAAAGGGGCGCTGACCCTAAACGCGCCGACCGGAAACGTGACGTATCGCGCGGTTAATGATTTTGGCGCGACCACGCCGAAGTTCACCTGTCAGACGAATTGATATGTTGCTGGAAGTTGATGCGATGATGCGCCGTTCCTGTCGCGCCACCAAACCTTCGCTCCCAACCCTGGCGCTGGCGGTGGCTAGCGCGCTGACGATCCCCCGAAGCTGGGCGGATAACTATTTTAATCCGGCTTTTTTATCTGACGATCCTTCGGCCGTCGCCGACCTGTCGACATTCAGCCGCAATGTTCAGGCACCGGGCGTGTATCGCGTGGATGTCTATCTCAATGACGCACTTCAGTCGAGCCAGGATTTACAATTTAACGCCGCAACGCCCGCTAAAGCATCGGATGATAAAAGCGGGCTAAGCGCCTGCCTGACCACTGAAATGCTGCAAAAAATGGGCGTCAACGTGGCGGGCCAGCCGGCGCTTGCCCGGTCAGCCCCGGCGGATTGTGTCGATCTGGCGGCCGCAATACCTGACGCAACCTCCCGCTTTGACTTTGCTCAACAGCGCCTGAACATCAGCATTCCGCAGGCGGCGTTGGTCAACAACGCTCGCGGCTATATTCCACCGGAAAACTGGGATGAAGGGGTGAACGCATTATTACTGAACTACACCTACACCGGCTCAAAAACGCACGACCGCAGCGCTGAAAGCAGCGCGCAGACCAACCAGTTTCTGGGGCTGAACAGCGGGCTTAATATCGGGGCATGGCGATTACGCGATTACTCAACCTGGAACGACAGCAGCGGCCAGAATAGCCAGGCTGATTGGCAGCACATCAGTACCTATCTGGAGCGTGATATTGCGGCGCTGAAAAGCGAAATGACGGTGGGCGATAGCTACACCCCTTCCGGCGTGTTTGATAGCCTGCCGTTTCGTGGGATCCAGATCGCCTCCGATGACAACATGCTCCCTGACAGCATGAAGGGGTTTGCGCCAACGATCCGCGGGATCGCCAGAAGCAATGCGCAGGTCACCATCCGCCAGAATGGCTACATCATTAATCAGCGCTATGTTCCTCCCGGCGCGTTTACCTTTAGCGATCTTTACCCGACGGCGTCGAGCGGCGATTTAGTGGTCGAGGTGAAAGAGTCCGATGGCAGCACCCATAGCTATAACGTTCCGTATTCCGCCGTTCCGGTTCTGCAGCGCGAAGGCCGCCTGAAATATGCGGCGACGGTGGCGGAATATCGCGGCGACAGCAGCCAGAAAGAGGATACACAGTTTGGCCAGGCGACGCTGATGTGGGGCTTACCGAAAGGGGTCACGCTGTACGGCGGTATGCAGTTTTCAAACAACTACAAAGCGATAGCGCTGGGTAGCGGTGCCAACCTGGGAGACTGGGGAGCGCTATCGCTGGATATCACCCAAGCCTATAGCACGCTGGTTGATGGCAGCGAGCATGAGGGACAATCACTGCGTCTTTTGTATGCCAAATCGCTAAGCCAGCTCGGCACTAATCTACAGCTGTTGGGTTATCGCTACTCGACGTCCTCGTTTTACACCCTTGATGAGACGACATGGAAGCATATGTCAGGCTACAACGGGCAAACTGACGACGATGACGCTCGTGCCGACTGGGCAAACTACTACGACCTTTATTACACCAAGCGCGGCAAAGTCCAGTTGAACATCACGCAGCCGCTGGCCCAGTTCGGCTCTTTCTTTATTACCGCCAGCCGGGAAAGCTACTGGCATACCGATGAAACCAATTCATTACTCCAGCTAGGCTACAGCGCAACCTACAAAGGCATCTCATGGAGCTTGTCCTATAACAGCAGCCGTTCACCGGGGGAGTCGGAAAGCGATCGAATCGTCGCGCTGAATATTTCACTGCCGCTAAGCCAGTGGCTCAGTCATGACGACGATATCACCCATGAGCGCCATAACGCCTATGCCACCTTCAACACCAGTAGCGACCGAAAGCATAACGTGACCGAAAGCGCCGGTATTAACGGCACGCTGCTGGATGACAACAACCTCAGCTACAGCGTGCAGCAGGGGATGCAGAATCATGGCGGCGGGGAAAGCGGCGCTGCCAGCATGGAATATGACGGTTCCCGGGGCAATGTGAACGTCGGCTATAACGTCAATAATAACGGCGATTATCAGCAGGTTAACTACGGACTGAGCGGCGGCGTGGTGGTGCATTCGCACGGCGTGACGTTAAGCCAGCCGCTGGGCAATACCAATATTCTGATCGCGGCCCCCGGGGCGGCAGAAGTAGGGATTGAAGATGAGCCCGGTATTCATACTGATGGCCGCGGCTATGCGGTCATTCCCTATGCCACTACCTATCGACTCAACCGAATGGCGCTAAACGTCAACACGCTTGCGGATAACGTCGATATTGATGACGCCGTGACCAACGTCGTACCGACCGAAGGGGCGCTGGCGCTGGCGCATTTTGATGCGCACGTCGGTGTTCGGGCACTGCTGAATTTACGCTATCACGATAAAGCCGTGCCGTTTGGCGCGACGGTATCCGCCAACCAAAATACGACGGAAAGCATCGTTGGCGATGACGGTGAAACCTATCTGTCTGGTCTGATACCGCAAGGGACGCTGCACGTCCGCTGGGGCAAGCTTGCGAATCAGCGCTGTGACGCGCCTTATCAATTGCCTGAATCAACCCGCGCGTTGGTTCGACAAAAAGTGGAATGCCGCTAAATGAAACGCTCCCATTTATGCCTGTCGCTGGTGGCGCTTGTGCTAAGCCAAAGCGTCTATGCCCAGGTTTGCCAGAATGTGAATAACGCGCCATCGACCGTGAATTACGATCTCTCCACCACGTTAACCGCGACGCAAAATCGGGCCGGTGAAACGGTGCCGTTAGTGAAGAGTCAGGGGAGGAATATTCAGGTGACCTGTCCGAGCGATTCGGGAACCTGGCACCGGACGCTGCGCTCGTATGTGTCTCAGTACCCGGTTGTCGAAACTGATGGACACTGGAAATACCTGAAGCTGGATGCCAGCTACCTTGAGGCCGCGATGCGCATTGATAACGCGGCGGTAGGGGATATCTATCCGCCTCAGAAATATGTGCCGATGACAAATGACGATGCTGGAAAAGGGGCGTCGTTTGCGATTCGTGATTCTAACCTGACCTTCCAGCTAAAAATCGTCAAACCGTTCATTGGTTCGGTCACTATTGCGCCAAAAACATTATTCAGCGTCTATGTCACAACGTTGCCCGGCGACCCGCTAACCAACGTGGTTTACAACATTGCCTATAGCGGAACGGTAACCGTGCCGCAAAGCTGCGAGATTAACGCCGGTCAAACCATCCTGGTGAACTTTGGTTCCCTGTATAGCGGCAACTTTACGCACGCGGGTGAAAAGCCGACGGGCGTCAGATCGCGCATTTTTAATGTGCCGGTGACCTGTAGCGGCGTTGATTCAACGGTCAATCTGAGCCTGAGCGTGCAGGCCACCGCAGACGCCCATTTTACCCAGGCGATTGCCTCCGATAACCCGGACGTGGGCGTGGTGGTCGAAAGCCGTGATGGCACGGTGCTTATGCCCAATGATGCCAGCAGCGCCGTGCCGTTTGTCACCGATGAGGCAGGGCGGGCCACCATGACATTACAGGCCTATCCCGTCAGCACCACCGGGGAGGTTCCTGCCGAAGGAACATTTACCGCGCTGGCTAATCTACGGGTGGATTTTGATTAGATGAAATATTGTTGGATGTTAATGCTGGCGCTGTTTTGGCAGCCTTATTGCTGGGCGGATGAGACCAGCTACAATCTCGAATTCACCGGCACCATCATGGCGCAGGCCTGTGACGTGGAGATTTCCAGCCTCAGTCAGAGCATTGATTTAGGGCAATTTGCCGTGGCTAATTTTCCCTCTACCGGCACCACGGCTAAAGCCAAACCGTTCAACATCAACCTCAAGAATTGTTCCCGCGGCATTAGCGGCACAAAGATTTGGTTTACCGGTATTGCAGACACCGACAACCCGGCGCTGCTGGCGCTGAGCGATACCGGCATGGGGTCAACGAATTTGCTAGCCACAGGCGTAGGCGTGGAGATTTCTGATGGTGATGACGCCATTGCAATTAATAACACCAGCTCCATCGACTACCCGCTAAAAGCGGGGCGAAACACGCTGTCATTTTATATTCGCTACAAATCTACCCGTCCGATGGTCACCTCTGGCAATGCGACGGCGGTGATGTATTTCGATCTGCAATATGAGTAAGGGCCCAGTGATTAATCTGCGTTTATGTATCGCCTGCGTCATCGTGGGCGGCAGCCTGCTGTCCTGCGCCCACGGGCACGACGGGCGAGTCTATGTTTCCGGGACGATAACCGACAATACCTGCACGTTATCGCCAGACTCAGAGAATATTGATGTCGAGATGGGGGCGGTGAGCAATCGACAGTTTGCGCGGGCGGGCGATGGCGCTAACTGGCAGCCGTTTGCGATTAACCTGCAAAATTGTGGCGCAACCGCAAGCGGAGTGACGGTCAGTTTTAGCGGCACAGCGGACAGTCATTATCCCGATTTGCTGGCGCTCACGCCGGGTGATGGCAGCGCCACCGGCGTGGCGATTGGAATATACGACAAAGATAAAACCGCGATCGCTTTGGGCGATGAGAGTGCAAGCCAGGCCATCTCATCCGGTCAGTCATCGGTTCATCTGCAATTTTATGCCCGCTATATTGCCGATGGCGAGGCCGTGGTCGCGGGTAACGCCAACGCCTCTGCGACGTTCGTGCTCGCTTATGAATAAGCTCATTATCCGCGCGATCTTGCTTTGGCTATCGCTCACCGGCGTACATGCCAGCGCGGGAGTGGTGATTGGGGGAACGCGGTTTATCTACAGCGCGGATACGCCATCGCTGAGTATTCCGCTGCATAACACCTCCGCCAGCGCCTGGCTTATCAGCAGCCATATTCTTTCCGCGAGCCGCTGGGCTGGCGCTGAAAACGAGACCGCGTCAGCCTCATCCTGGGTGATCACGCCGCCGCTATTTACCCTGGCGAGTGGTCAGGAAAATACGCTGCGCGTCATACATAACGGTTCGCCGTTGCCGGAAAATCGGGAAAGCCTTCTGACGTTGAGCATTGCCGCTA
Source organism: Kluyvera sp. NPDC087067 (assembly GCF_044745165.1). Taxonomy (NCBI): domain Bacteria; kingdom Pseudomonadati; phylum Pseudomonadota; class Gammaproteobacteria; order Enterobacterales; family Enterobacteriaceae; genus Kluyvera; species Kluyvera sp. NPDC087067. The sequence goes on from NZ_JBIUZS010000007.1 coordinate 139,816, forward strand.
TCCCTTCTGGCAAGGTGAACGGCAATAGCGTGCAAATGGCCTACCGCTCGGCGATGAAGCTGATTTATCGCCCTTTGGGATTAAGCGGCGACCCACAGCACGCCTATCAACAGCTGCAATGGACGCTTAACCCCGACGGGCTTACGGTGCGCAACCCCACGCCCTACTACGTCACGCTGTTTATGCTGCATACCAACGAGCAATCGATCGACAGCGCAGGCGTCGTTGCGCCGTTTTCACATCGCCAAACCCGCTGGTGCGCACAGGCGTCAACCTGCCATCTGCGCTGGCAAAGCATCAATGATTATGGCCGCGTGATGTCCATAACTGAGATAAGCGTGGCGCGCCGCCGCTAAATTTTGCGGCCCGCGATAAGCGTGCCGCAGCCTTTTGACCCTACAAATAAGAGACTTAGACTATGCAAAATCCACGATTAACACCTTCCCGACTAACCGGTTTACTGCTGCTTGGCATGATATCGACCCCAGCGCTTGCGGCGCAAACCGGGCAAGCTGACCAGATAGGGCAAACCGCCGAAGCGTATATCGCCAGTCATCCCGATAAAGTGGGGCAGGCGGTCGCGACCTATCTGGCGGATCACCCTGAATTCCTGATTGCCGCCAGCGAGAACTTGCACCAGCGCCAGCAAATTGCCCAGCAGCAGGCCTACGTGCAGCTTGCCCTACAGTACCAGGCTGATTTACTCAGCGCCAATAGCCCGTCGGTTGGCCCGGCTAACGCCAAAGCGGCGGTGGTGATGTTCTTTGATTATCAATGTTCATGGTGCAGCAAAATGGCGCCGGAAGTGGAAGCGCTGGTTAAGGCGAACCCGGATACCCGCTTTATTTTCAAAGAGTTCCCTATCTTTGCTTCACGCTGGCCGGTCTCGGGTCTGGCGGCCAGACTGGGCGAGCAGGTCTGGCTGACGCACGGCGGCGACAAGTATCTTGAGTGGCATAACGCGCTGTACGCGACGGGCAAAGTAGAAGGTGCGCTCACCGAGCAGGATGTGTATACCCTGGCGAAAACGTATCTGACGCCTGAACAGATTGCCGCCGTGAAAACGGCGCAGGACAGCGGCGCGGTGCACGATGCGCTGATGTTGAATCAGGCGTTGGCGCAGCATATGGACTTTACCGGAACGCCGGCGTTTGTCGTGATGCCACAAGCGGCGACGACAGATATCAAACGGGTCTCCGTGGTGCCGGGAAGTACTTCGCAGGATGTGCTGCAAATGGCGATTCAGAAAGCCAAAGGCTAACTCCATCTTCGCAGTTCACAGGAGTGTCTGCATGATAAATATTGTGCGTTGCGGCGCCTTAATGCTGCCGCTGTTCCTGCTTACTGGAACGTCGGCCGCGATGATGGGAAGCATCGCCTTTTCCGGCAGCGTAGTTGAAATGGGCTGCTGGAATGATACCCAGGCGCTGGAAATACAGTGCCACCGTCAGGATGTGGTGACGCGCCATATCATTGTTGAAAATATGACCACGCCAATCGCGGAGCCTTATGCGGCCGTGGAGACACAGTATCTTGATGAAGATAAGCAGCTGACGCTGTTGCGCATTGTCTATGATTAGGACGTGCTTTTGCATCGCACGCTCTCACCCAAACGATATGCCCGGCCTTTGGCTGGGCTTTTTATCGTAAAAACCGACTTATTTGCCAGTAATAAACTTATTTTTTCGAGCAATCAAGGCAGATAGAATAGTTTTAACGAATAATTTAGCGTAATAGAGAGAGTAAAAGTGAAGCATCTTCAGCGCTTTTTTAGCAACGATGCCTCAGGTGGCATCATCCTGATTATTGCAGCCGTGCTGGCTATGCTCATGGCAAACCTCGGTGCGACCAGCGGCCTGTATCATGCGTTCCTGGAAACGCCGGTACAGCTTCGCGTTGGGGCACTCGAGATCAACAAAAACATGTTGTTATGGATTAACGACGCGTTAATGGCAGTCTTCTTCTTGCTGATTGGTCTTGAGGTCAAACGCGAGATGATGCAAGGCTCGCTGGCGACCCGCCGTCAGGCCATATTCCCGGTGATTGCCGCGTTGGGCGGTATGGTGGTGCCGGCACTGGTTTTCCTGGCTTTTAATGGCCAGGATCCGATTGCCAGCAGCGGCTGGGCGATTCCCGCCGCGACCGATATCGCCTTTGCGTTAGGTGTCCTGGCTTTACTCGGCAGCCGCGTTCCAGCGTCTCTTAAGATCTTCTTGATGGCGCTGGCGATCATCGACGATCTCGGGGCAATCGTGATTATCGCGCTGTTTTATACCAGCGATTTGTCGTTACTGTCGCTGGCGGTAGCCGCCGCCGCTATCGTGGTGCTCGCGGTACTGAACTTAAGCGGCGTGCGCCGTACGGGAATCTACATTCTGGTCGGCGTCATTCTCTGGACGGCCGTACTGAAGTCGGGCGTTCACGCGACGCTTGCCGGGGTGATTGTCGGCTTCTTTATTCCGCTGCGCGAGAAAAACGGGCACTCTCCGGCGAAACAGCTTGAGCATGTACTGCATCCGTGGGTGGCCTTTATGATCTTACCGCTGTTTGCCTTTGCCAACGCGGGCGTGTCGCTTGAGGGCGTCACCCTGAGCGGTCTGACCTCGCTGCTGCCGCTGGGTATTATCGCAGGCCTGTTCATCGGTAAGCCGCTGGGTATCAGCCTGTTCTGCTGGCTGGCGCTAAAACTGAAGCTGGCGAAATTACCGGAAGGGGCCAATTTCTCGCAGATTATGGCGGTGGGATTGCTGTGCGGGATTGGCTTTACGATGTCTATCTTCATCGCCAGTCTGGCCTTTGGCAGCATTGATCCGTCGCTGATTAACTGGGCGAAGCTGGGCATTTTGATTGGTTCAGTACTGTCGGCGGTGGTGGGCTATAGCTTGTTACGCGCCCATCTGAAACCGCAGACGACGGCATAAATAATTAACTCAAGGAGAGGGCGCACAGGACATGTCGCATATTAATTACAATCATCTTTATTACTTCTGGCATGTCTACAAGGAAGGATCGGTAGTGGGCGCGGCGGAGGCTTTGTACCTGACGCCGCAGACCATTACCGGACAGATCAAGGCGCTGGAAGAACGCTTACAGGGGAAGCTGTTTAAGCGCAAAGGACGCGGCATCGAGCCAAGTGAACTGGGTGAACTGGTATTCCGCTACGCTGACAAAATGTTCACCCTGAGCCAGGAGATGCTGGACATCGTCAACTATCGCAAGGAGTCGAATCTACTGTTCGATGTTGGCGTGGCCGATGCGCTTTCAAAGCGGCTGGTGAGCGGCGTGCTGGATGCGGTAGTCGTTGAAGATGAACAAATCCATCTGCGCTGCTTTGAGTCGACGCATGAAATGCTGCTGGAGCAGCTAAGCCAGCATAAGCTGGATATGATTATCTCCGACTGCCCGATTGACTCCACTCAGCAAGAGGGGCTGTTCTCGGTAAAAATTGGCGAGTGTAGCGTGAGTTTCTGGTGCATGAATCCGCCGCCGGAAAAAAGCTTCCCGGCCTGCCTTGAGGAGCGCCGTCTGCTGATACCTGGCCGCCGCTCGATGCTGGGGCGCAAGTTGCTGAACTGGTTTAACGTGCAGGGGCTGAAGGTGGAGATCCTCGGCGAATTTGACGATGCCGCGCTCATGAAAGCCTTCGGGGCGGCACACAACGCGATTTTTGTTGCCCCGACGCTCTACGCCCATGATTTCTATGCCGACGAGCATGTGATTGAAATTGGCCGCATGGATAACGTGATGGAAGAGTATCACGCTATTTTTGCCGAGCGCATGATTCAGCATCCGGCAGTACAGCGTATATGCCATCGCGATTACTCTGCGCTATTTACTCTGCCAGCTAAATAACGCCTCCGCTTCGTAACATGTAGCCCGGACGAGGCGTTTACGCCGACTCCGGGGAAGCTCAGCGCCGATCCCGGCGTCGTTTCACTCGGCCGGGCTACATGAATTGCAGGCATAAAAAAACCCGCTTTCGCGGGTTTTTTTCAAAGCTGATAACAAGCGGGCGATTAAGCCAGTTTGTTGATCTGTGCAGTCAGGTTTGCTTTATGACGTGCAGCTTTGTTTTTGTGGATCAGACCTTTAGCAGCCTGACGGTCCACGATTGGTTGCATTTCGTTAAATGCTTTCAGTGCAGTAGCTTTGTCGCCAGCTTCGATAGCTGCGTATACTTTCTTGATGAAAGTACGCATCATAGAGCGACGGCTAGCGTTGTGCTTGCGGGCCTTTTCAGACTGAACGGCGCGCTTCTTAGCTGATTTGATATTAGCCAAGGTCCAACTCCCAAATGTGTTCTATATGGACAATTCAAAGGCCGAGGAGAATGCCCGTTTAGCCTTCTTTTGTCAATGGATTTGTGCAAATAAGCGTCGTTAATACGACAACGCTGCTTTACGTATTGATGGCGCAGGATTCTACCAGCTTGTGACCGATGAATACAGTCTTTCCGGCACAAAAATCATGCGGTCTGCCCATATTTTCTTGCCTTTTCGACGGATGCTGATGAAATCATTCCCACTTTGGGCGATGAGGTGCAATAGCTGGTTAACGTGGGCTTCTGTACAAGGTATACTCTGACGATTTTCACTCTTTTGAGCCAGACATGAAGCTGATACGCGGCATACATAATCTCAGTCAGGCACCACATGGGTGCGTACTGACCATTGGTAATTTCGACGGTGTGCATCGAGGGCATCAGGCGCTGCTGCAGGGCTTACGTGCTGAAGGTAAAGCGCGTGGGTTGCCCGTGGTGGTGATGATTTTTGAACCGCAGCCGCTGGAGCTTTTTGCCGCTGATAGAGCCCCAGCTCGCTTGACGCGCTTGCGCGAAAAGCTGCGCTATCTGGCTGAAAGCGGGGTGGACTACGTCGTGTGCCTGCGCTTCGACCGCCGCTTCGCCGCGCTCACCGCGCAGGCTTTTATCAGCGATTTGTTGGTCAAGCGCCTTGGCGTGCAGTTCCTGGCCGTGGGTGATGATTTCCGCTTTGGCGCTGGTCGTCAGGGCGATTTCTTGTTATTACAGAAGGCTGGCGCGGAGTTTGGGTTCGATATCACCAGCACGCAAACCTTCTGCCATGGCGGTGTTCGAATCAGCAGCACCGCCGTACGTCAGGCGCTGGCCGAGGATGACCTCGAACAGGCCGAAAACCTGTTAGGGCATCCTTTTATCATCTCCGGGCGCGTGGTGCACGGCGATGAACTGGGCCGCACCATCGGTTTCCCGACGGCGAATTTACCGCTGCGTCGTCAGGTCTCCCCGGTAAAAGGGGTCTATGCGGTGGAAGTCAGGGGGCTTGGTGATAAGCCTCTGGCGGGCGTGGCAAACATTGGTACGCGCCCGACCGTGTCCGGCAGTCGCCAGCAGCTTGAAGTGCATGTGCTGGACGTTGTAATGGACCTATACGGTCGCCATATAGATGTAGTGCTGCGTAAAAAAATACGCAACGAGCAGCGATTTGCTTCGCTGGATGAACTAAAGGCGCAGATTGCGCGAGATGAATTAACGGCCCGCGAGTTTTTTGGGCTTTCAAACCCGGCTTAAATGCCTACGTAAAAATACGGAACCGAGAATCTGATGAGTGACTTTAAATCAACCCTGAATTTGCCGGAAACAGGGTTCCCGATGCGCGGCGACCTCGCCAAGCGTGAACCGGGAATGCTGGCGCGTTGGACCGATGATGATCTGTACGGCATCATTCGTGCAGCCAAAAAAGGCAAGAAAACCTTCATTCTGCATGATGGCCCTCCTTATGCGAATGGCAGCATTCATATTGGTCACTCGGTTAACAAGATTCTGAAAGACATTATCGTGAAGTCCAAAGGACTTTCCGGTTACGACTCTCCGTATGTTCCGGGCTGGGACTGCCATGGTCTGCCTATCGAACTGAAAGTTGAGCAAGAATTCGGTAAGCCGGGTGAGAAATTCACCGCCGCAGAATTCCGCGCGAAATGCCGCGAATATGCCGCGACTCAGGTGGATGGTCAGCGTAATGACTTCATCCGTCTGGGCGTGCTGGGTGACTGGCAGAAACCGTACCTGACCATGGACTTCAAAACCGAAGCCAACATCATCCGTGCGCTGGGCAAAATCATTGCTAACGGCCACATGCACAAAGGCGCTAAGCCTGTGCACTGGTGCGTTGACTGCCGTTCTGCGCTGGCAGAAGCGGAAGTTGAGTATTACGACAAAACGTCTCCGTCCATCGATGTGGCCTTCCACGCGGTTGACACCGACGCGGTCAAAGCGAAATTCGGCGCTGTAAACGTAACCGGCCCAATCTCGCTGGTTATCTGGACTACCACTCCGTGGACGCTGCCGGCTAACCGCGCTATCTCTTTAGCGCCAGATTTCGACTATGCGCTGGTACAAATCGACGATCAGGCCCTGATTCTGGCAAGCGATCTCCTTGAGAGCGTGATGAAGCGCATTGGCGTGAGCGACTACACCATTCTCGGCACCGTTAAAGGCGCTGAGCTTGAGCTGCTGCGCTTTACCCACCCGTTCATGGGCTTCGACGTTCCGGCAATTCTGGGCGACCACGTTACGCTTGACGCGGGTACCGGTGCGGTACATACCGCCGGTGGCCACGGCCCTGACGACTACGTGATAAGCCAGAAATACGGTCTGGAAATCGCCAACCCGGTGGGCCCGGACGGCGCTTATCTGGCAGGTACTTACCCACTTCTGGATGGCGTTAACGTATTTAAAGCCAACGATAAAATCGTTGAACTGCTGAGCGAAAAAGGCGCGCTGCTGCACGTTGAAAAAATGCAGCATAGCTACCCATGCTGCTGGCGTCACAAGTCACCGATCATCTTCCGTGCGACCCCACAGTGGTTTATCAGCATGGATAAAAAAGGCCTGCGCATTCAGTCTCTCAAAGAGATCGATCGTATTGAGCACGATGGCGTGACCAAAGAAAATCTGAGCGGCTGGATCCCGGCATGGGGTAAAGCACGTATCGAATCCATGGTGGCGAACCGTCCTGACTGGTGTATCTCCCGTCAGCGTACCTGGGGCGTGCCAATGGCGCTGTTCGTCCATAAAGACACCGAAGAGCTGCACCCGCGCACCACCGAACTGATGGAAGCAGTCGCCAAATACGTTGAAAAAGACGGTATTCAGGCATGGTGGGATCTCGACCCGCGTGAAATCTTAGGCGATGACGCAGACAACTACGTCAAAGTCCCGGATACCCTCGACGTGTGGTTCGATTCTGGATCAACCAGCTACTCCGTCGTCGATGCGCGCCCGGAATTCGGCGGCCACTCGGCTGACATGTACCTGGAAGGTTCTGACCAGCACCGTGGTTGGTTCATGTCCTCCCTGATGATCAGCGTCGCCATGAAAGGCAAAGCGCCGTATCGCCAGGTATTGACCCACGGCTTCACCGTCGATGGTCAGGGCCGTAAGATGTCCAAATCTATCGGCAACACCGTTTCGCCGCAGGACGTGATGAACAAACTGGGCGCGGACATCCTGCGTCTGTGGGTGGCATCAACCGACTACACCAGCGAAATGGCCGTATCGGATGAGATCCTCAAACGTGCTGCCGACAGCTATCGTCGTATCCGTAACACCGCGCGCTTCCTGCTGGCGAACCTCAACGGGTTCGATCCGCTTAAAGACATGGTGAAACCGGAAGAGATGGTCGTTCTGGACCGCTGGGCGGTAGGCTGCGCGCAAGCGGCGCAGGAAGATATCATGAAAGCCTACGCTTCTTACGATTTCCACGAAGTGGTGCAGCGCCTGATGCGTTTCTGCTCTGTCGAAATGGGCTCGTTCTACCTCGACATCATCAAAGACCGCCAGTACACCGCGAAAGCGGACAGCGTGGCGCGTCGTAGCTGCCAGACCGCGCTGTACCACATCGCCGAAGCGCTGGTTCGCTGGATGGCGCCGATCATGTCCTTCACCGCTGACGAAATCTGGGGCTACCTGCCGGGTGACCGCGAGAAGTATGTCTTTACCGGTGAATGGTACGAAGGTCTGTTTGGCCTGGCCGATGCCGAAGAGATGAACGATGCCTTCTGGGACGAGCTGCTGCAGGTGCGTGGCGAAGTGAACAAGGTTATCGAACAGGCGCGTGCTGACAAGAAAGTCGGTGGTTCTCTGGAAGCGGCAGTTACGCTGTACGCTCAACCGGAACTGGCGGCCAAACTGACGGCGCTGGGTGACGAATTACGATTTGTCCTGTTGACCTCCGGTGCGACTGTTGCCGATTATGCACAAGCGACGGCTGATGCTCAGCCAAGCGAACTGCTTAAAGGGCTGAAAGTCGCGCTGAATAAAGCCGAAGGTGAGAAGTGCCCGCGTTGCTGGCATTACACTACCGATGTGGGCAAGGTGGCGGAACACGCAGAACTCTGCGGCCGCTGTGTGAGCAACGTGGCCGGTGACGGCGAAAAACGTAAGTTTGCCTGATGAGTCAATCGATCTGTTCAACAGGACTGCGCTGGCTGTGGCTGGTAGTGGTCGTGCTGATTATCGATCTGGGCAGTAAATACCTGATCCTCCAGAACTTTGCTCTGGGGGATACGGTGTCACTGTTCCCGTCGCTAAATCTGCACTATGCACGTAACTATGGCGCCGCGTTCAGCTTCCTGGCTGATAGCGGCGGTTGGCAGCGTTGGTTCTTTGCCGGTATCGCGGTCGGTATCTGCGTGATTCTGGCGGTGCTAATGTACCGTTCTAAAGCCACGCAAAAGCTTAATAACATCGCCTACGCGCTGATTATTGGCGGCGCGCTGGGTAACTTGTTTGACCGTCTGTGGCACGGCTTTGTCGTCGATATGATCGATTTCTACGTCGGCGACTGGCACTTTGCCACCTTCAACCTGGCCGATACGGCGATTTGTATCGGCGCGGCGTTGGTGGTGCTCGAAGGCTTCCTGCCGAAAAAGCAGGCGTAGTTCTGTGATTTCCCCGGCGTCGGGGGGGGGGGGGGGGGGGCCCCCCCCCGCGGGGCGGGCCCCCCCCCCCCCCCCCGGCGGGGCCCAAGCGCAAAACGGGCCAAAACGCAACCCCGCCCCCCCCCCACCCGCCCG
>NZ_JBIUZS010000007.1:148879-252131 GCF_044745165.1 Kluyvera sp. NPDC087067
CGCCCCCGCCGTCTCCGGCGGTCGTGTGCTGGCGTGTCCGCGTCCTGTAGGCCGGGCCGCCCCCCGCGGGGGGGGGGGGGGGGGGGGGGGGCGGGCCCCCCCCCCCCCCCCCCCCCCCCCCCCCCCCCCCCCCCCCCCCCCCACGCCGGGGAGCCACAAAGCGCACTATCCTAATAACAATAATCGTCATTTCAATGTCGTAAGATAAAAGGCTGTCCCTGCATGTCTAACTCGATTCAAAGCAACAGCGCAGTGCTGGTGCACTTCACGCTGAAACTTGACGACGGCACCACCGCCGAGTCAACCCGTAACAACGGCAAACCGGCGCTATTCCGTCTGGGCGATGCTTCCTTGTCTGAAGGGCTGGAGCAGCATCTTCTCGGCCTGAAGGCGGGTGACAAAAAAGCGTTCTCTCTGGAGCCGGACGCGGCGTTTGGTATCTCTTCGCCTGACCTAATCCAGTATTTCTCCCGTCGCGAATTTATGGATGCGGGCGAGCCGGAAATCGGCGCTATCATGCTGTTTACCGCGATGGATGGCAGCGAAATGCCGGGCGTGGTTCGCGAGATTAACGGTGATTCCATCACCGTTGATTTTAACCATCCGCTGGCTGGGCATACCGTTCATTTTGATATTGAAGTACTGGAAGTCGATCCGGTACTGGAGGCGTAACATGCAGATCCTGTTGGCCAACCCACGCGGCTTTTGTGCAGGCGTTGACCGCGCTATCAGCATTGTTGAAAATGCGCTCGCCATTTATGGCGCGCCTATCTACGTGCGTCACGAAGTGGTGCATAACCGCTACGTGGTGGACAGTCTGCGCGAGCGTGGCGCAATCTTTATCGAGCAGATAAGCGAAGTGCCGGACGGCGCAATCCTGATTTTCTCGGCCCACGGCGTATCGCAAGCCGTACGCAACGAAGCGAAAGGGCGTGACTTAACCGTCTTTGACGCCACCTGTCCGCTGGTGACCAAAGTGCATATGGAAGTCGCGCGCGCCAGCCGTCGCGGCGAAGAGTCGATTCTTATCGGCCACGCCGGTCACCCGGAAGTCGAAGGGACGATGGGCCAGTACAGCAACCCGAAAGGCGGCATGTATCTGGTTGAATCGCCGGAAGACGTACTGACGCTCAGTGTGAAAGACGAAAGCAAGCTGTCGTTTATGACCCAGACCACGCTGTCGGTGGACGACACCTCTGACGTTATCGACGCGCTGCGTGAACGTTTCCCGAAAATCGTCGGCCCGCGCAAAGATGATATTTGCTACGCCACCACCAACCGTCAGGAAGCCGTGCGATCGCTCGCCCAGCAGGCCGACGTGGTGCTGGTGGTCGGTTCGAAAAACTCATCCAACTCCAACCGTCTGGCGGAACTGGCGCAGCGGATGGGCAAAGCCGCCTATCTGATTGACGATGCCGCGGATATCCAGGAAGCGTGGGTAAAAGACGCCGCCTGCGTTGGCGTAACCGCCGGGGCATCTGCGCCGGATATTCTGGTGCAAAACGTGATTGCCCGCCTGCAATCGCTGGGCGGTGGCGAAGCCATTACCCTGGAAGGGCGCGAAGAGAATATCGTCTTTGAGGTGCCGCGCGAACTGCGTGTCGATGTTCGTGAAGTCGAGTGAATTAATTCTCCCGCGGATGTGAAAAAATGCCAGGCTTAATGTCTGGCATTTTTTATGGAGAAATCATGCGCCTGCCTATCTTCCTTGATACCGATCCCGGCATTGATGATGCCGCCGCCATTGCCGCCGCTATTTTTGCGCCCGAGCTGGATCTCCAGTTGATGACCACCGTCGCCGGGAATGTCTCGGTCGAAAAAACGACCCGCAATGCGTTACAGCTGCTGCACTTCTGGAACGCCGATATTCCGCTGGCGCAGGGCGCTTCTGCGCCGCTGGTGCGCCCATTGCGCGACGCCGCCTCGGTACACGGCGAGTCGGGGATGGAAGGGTATGACTTTGTCGAGCATAACCGCCAGCCGCTGGCTAAACCGGCCATTCTGGCGATTCGTGATGCGTTGATGCACGCCCCGGAGCCGGTGACGCTGGTGGCGATTGGCCCGCTGACCAATATTGCTTTACTGCTCACGCAATACCCCGAGTGCCGCTTCAATATCCGCCGCCTGGTGATCATGGGCGGTTCCGCCGGGCGCGGTAACTTCACCCCGAACGCCGAGTTTAATATCGCCATCGACCCGGAAGCCGCCGCGCTGGTTTTTCGCAGCGGTCTGGAGATTGTGATGTGCGGGCTCGATGTCACCAACGAGGCGGTGCTGACGCCGGAGTATCTGGCAGCATTGCCAACGCTCAACAAGACCGGCAGTATGCTGCACGCGCTGTTTAGCCACTACCGCAGCGGCAGTATGCAAAGCGGGCTGCGCATGCACGACCTGTGCGCTATCGCCTGGCTGGTGCGGCCCGAGCTGTTTACCCTGCAATCGTGTTTTGTGGCGGTCGAAACGCAAGGACAATACACGGCGGGCACCACCGTGGTGGATATCGAAGGAAGGCTGGGGCAGCCCGCCAACGCGCAGGTGGCGCTGGCGCTGGATGTTGATGGCTTCCGCCAGTGGGTGGCAGAAGTGCTGACCCGCGCGCCATAATCAACGGCGGGGCGGGGAGAGTTTCTCGCTAAGATAATCAATCATGGCCCGCATTCGGGCGGGCATATGCTGGTTGCGCGTCCATAAGAGCCACAGGTCGCCGCTGTAATCGCTGATAAACTCCCACGCCGGTAATACCTGGACAATCTCGCCGCTGGCAAGCGCTTCACGCGCGGTAAACAGCGGCAGGCTGCCAATGCCCAGATGATGTTTTACCGCGTCCAGCCGCACGCCGGTATGGTTGGCGGCATAACGTCCATGGGTTTGCAGCGTTTCAACTTTATCACCCCGGCGGAACTTCCAGCGTGAATCGGCGGGTGTCTCACCAAGGCTAATACAGCTATGATCGCGCAACGCCTGTGGGTTATCGGGCGTACCGTGCTGGCGCAAATATTCTGGCGTGGCGCAGATAACGTGACTGACCGGCATGAGCGGCTTACCGTACAAACCCGGCGACGGTGACTGGCTTATCCGTAGCGCCAGATCCACGCCGTCATCAATTAAATCCATATACCGGTCTTCGAGTCGCAGACAAACATCAACTTCGGGGTAGCGGGTAAAAAACTCCGCCATTAAGGGATGAATCACAAAGCGGCCAACCGCTTTCGGTACGCTGAGCGTGAGCTTACCCTGGGCGATGGTCTGGCGGCTGCTGCCGGAATCTACCGCCATCTGCGCGGCGTTTAGCATCTCCTGCGCGTGTTCATAAACCATCTTACCGGTCTCGCTTAGCGCCAGCTTGCGGGTGGTGCGGTGCAACAGTTTACTGCCAAGCGCCTGCTCAAGCCGCGACACGCTGCGGCTGATAGCCGAAGGCGTTGCGCCACAGGCTTTGGCGGCAGCGGAAAAACTCCCCTGATCGACAATCAATACAAAGGTGGCAAGGTCAGGAAGCAGATTAAGGTTCATTTGTGCGTACCAGGCAAAGATGCATTGAATGTGAACGGGATTATCGACACGGATAAAGTGAATATACTCTGCTCATCAACAGGAGAACAACGATGACTGAACGCCTTTATTACACCAGCGATGATACCCGAGGTCACGCGACCATCACGCACTGCACGGCAGAACCCGATGGGCGCTATGCGATTACGCTGGAGCGTACCCTGTTTCATCCGCAGGGCGGCGGACAACCCTCGGACAGTGGCACGCTCGGCGGCAACCCGGTGGAAAGCGTGATGACGCGCGGTGAAGAGGTGGTACATATTGTGGCGCAACCGCTGCCACTGGGTGAAACGACGCAGTGCGTGGATGCTGCCGTGCGCCATCTTCATTCCCGGCTGCACTCCGCCGGGCACATGATCGGTCAGGCAGGCGAAACCTTCGGTTGGCGGCCCATAAAGGCACACCATTGGCCCAATGAAGGGCGCATCACCTTTGCCGCAGGCGAGGGCGGTACGCTGCCGGAGGCGGCACAACTTCTGGCGATAATCCGCCAATGGCAAAACGATAATCTTGCGCGTCGGATAGACTTTGACGGAGGGCTGCGTCAGGTGGGATTTGGCGAGCTGCCGGGATATCCCTGTGGCGGTACGCACGTAGCTCGTTTATCTGAGTTGGGTGAGGTGGTGATAACCCAGGTGAAGATGAAAAAAGGGCAGATGGTAGTGAGCTATACCCTGGAAGCCTGAAAATGAAATGACAGAAACGGTCGCGCGAATTGGCTACCCGTTGCCGGGTTTTAAAGTGCTTTTCTAATTCTCTTTCGCCATTCTGAGCGAGTTTGACTTCTTTCCCCGACTGCGGCAATGATTCATCCTGCGGGATGAATCATGTCTTTTACTGATATTCCTCTCTGTTTATCATTAAATTCTAATTATGGACGTTTTCGGCTGGCGAGGCTGTCGCGGGCTGGTTACTCTGAAAACGATTTACGCAATCTTAACAAAAGAGAATAGCTATGCATGATGCACAAATCCGCGTTGCCATTGCGGGCGCCGGTGGCCGCATGGGACGGCAGTTAATTCAGGCCACGATGGCGATGGAAGGCGTTCAACTGGGGGCGGCACTCGAGCGGGAAGGATCCTCTTTATTGGGCAGCGATGCGGGCGAACTGGCTGGGGCTGGGAAATCTGGCGTGACCGTACAAAGCAGCCTTGAGGAGGTAAAGGACGATTTCGACGTGTTTATCGATTTCACCCGCCCGGAAGGCACCCTGACGCATCTGGCATTTTGCCGTCAGCACGGCAAAGGCATGGTCATTGGCACCACCGGTTTTGATGATGCCGGTAAACAGGCCATCCGCGAGGCTTCAGAAGAGATTGCGATCGTTTTCGCGGCTAACTTCAGCGTTGGCGTTAACGTCATGCTCAAGCTGCTGGAGAAAGCGGCGAAGGTGATGGGCGACTACACCGATATCGAAATTATTGAAGCGCACCACCGTCATAAAGTCGACGCACCGTCAGGGACGGCGCTGGCGATGGGTGAGGCGATTGCCGGGGCGCTGGATAAAGATCTGAAGGACTGCGCGGTCTACTCGCGCGAGGGCTATACCGGTGAACGCGTGCCGGGAACGATTGGTTTTGCCACCGTTCGCGCGGGCGACATCGTCGGTGAACATACCGCCATGTTTGCCGATATTGGCGAGCGCGTAGAGATTACCCACAAGGCTTCCAGCCGCATGACCTTTGCTAACGGCGCAGTAAGATCGGCATTGTGGCTTAACGCTAAGCAAAATGGTCTTTTTGATATGCGTGATGTGCTGAATTTAAATGAATTATAAGAATTTATTACCCATCGTGATGTGGTTATTGTAGTCATAATTGATTGATTACACAGGGCAATATTTTATTGCCCTTTATTTTATCCGTTTTATATTAATTTTAATATGAGTTGCTTGTTTTTATAAGTTATCTGTCCTTAATGTGTTGGTTAAATGTAAATTTTGACCATCTGGTCTACTTTTTCACTCCCTTCTGGCGAATTTAACACTCTTTAGACTCCGCAAGCGTTTTCTACGGTGAGTTAGTTGATCTTTTTGGCCTCTTATCGCGGGTGAATTCATCAACGCCACAAAATAATGATAAAAATTGTCCTTTAAGGTAGACTTTTGCTGAGGCTATCTCTAGAATGCCGCCGTTTGCCAGAAATACGTCGGTAAGCAGATTTGCATTGATTTGTGCCATTGTTATGAATTAATATGCAAATAAAGCGAGTAAATATTCTCTGGAGGGTGTTTTGATTAAGTCAGCGCTATTGGTTCTGGAAGACGGAACCCAGTTTTACGGTCGGGCCATCGGGGCAACAGGTTCGGCGGTTGGGGAAGTCGTTTTCAATACTTCAATGACCGGTTATCAAGAAATCCTCACTGATCCTTCCTATTCTCGCCAAATCGTTACTCTTACTTATCCTCATATCGGCAATGTCGGCACCAATGCTGCTGACGAAGAATCCTCTCAGGTACATGCGCAAGGTCTGGTCATTCGCGACCTGCCGCTGATTGCCAGCAACTACCGCAATACCGAAGACCTCTCTTCCTACTTAAAGCGCCATAACATCGTGGCGATTGCCGATATCGATACCCGTAAGCTGACCCGCCTGCTGCGCGAGAAAGGCGCTCAAAACGGCTGCATCATTGCAGGCGATAACCTGGATGCGATGCTGGCGCTGGAAAAAGCCAAAGCGTTCCCGGGTTTGAACGGAATGGATCTGGCAAAAGAAGTGACCACCGCAGAAACCTACGGCTGGACGCAGGGTAGCTGGACGCTGACCGGTGAACTGCCGGAAGCGAAGTCCGAAGAAGAGTTGCCATTCCACGTGGTGGCTTATGATTTTGGCGCGAAACGTAACATTCTGCGCATGCTGGTTGATCGCGGCTGCCGCCTGACGGTTGTCCCGGCTAAAACCTCCGCAGAAGACGTCTTAAAAATGAATCCAGACGGTATCTTCCTGTCCAACGGCCCGGGCGACCCCGCTCCGTGTGACTACGCCATTGAAGCGATTGAAAAATTCCTTGAGACCGATGTCCCGGTATTCGGCATCTGCCTGGGGCACCAACTGCTGGCGCTGGCGAGCGGCGCAAAAACCATCAAGATGAAATTCGGTCACCACGGCGGCAACCACCCGGTGAAAGATATCGACAACAACGTGGTGATGATTACCGCGCAGAACCACGGTTTTGCGGTTGATGAAGACTCGCTGCCAGCCAACCTGCGCGTGACCCACAAATCGCTGTTTGATGGCACCTTGCAGGGTATCCATCGTACCGATAAACCGGCGTTCAGCTTCCAGGGCCACCCTGAAGCGAGCCCAGGTCCACACGACGCTGCGCCGCTGTTCGACCACTTTATCGAGTTAATTGAGCAATACCGTCAGTCCGCGAAATAATCAGGAGTTAAAGAGCCATGCCAAAACGTACAGACCTAAAAAGTATCCTGATTCTGGGCGCGGGCCCGATTGTTATCGGTCAGGCGTGTGAGTTTGACTACTCCGGTGCTCAGGCGTGTAAAGCGCTGCGCGAAGAGGGCTACCGCGTCATTCTGGTGAACTCCAACCCGGCGACCATCATGACCGACCCGGAAATGGCCGATGCGACCTACATCGAGCCGATTCAGTGGGAAGTGGTACGCAAGATTATTGAAAAAGAGCGCCCGGATGCCGTTCTGCCGACCATGGGCGGCCAGACCGCGCTGAACTGCGCGCTGGAACTGGAACGTCAGGGCGTACTCGAAGAGTTTGGCGTGACCATGATTGGCGCCACCGCCGACGCGATTGATAAAGCCGAAGACCGCCGCCGTTTCGACGTAGCAATGAAGAAAATCGGCCTCGACACCGCGCGCTCCGGCATCGCGCACACCATGGAAGAAGCGCTGGCGGTTGCCGCTGACGTCGGCTATCCGTGCATCATTCGTCCATCCTTCACCATGGGCGGCACCGGCGGCGGTATCGCTTACAACCGTGAAGAGTTCGAAGAGATTTGCGAACGCGGTCTGGATCTTTCCCCAACCAAAGAGCTGCTGATTGATGAGTCGCTGATTGGCTGGAAAGAGTATGAGATGGAAGTGGTGCGTGATAAAAACGACAACTGCATCATCGTCTGCTCCATCGAAAACTTCGACGCCATGGGTATCCACACCGGTGACTCCATCACCGTCGCCCCGGCGCAGACCCTGACCGACAAAGAGTATCAAATCATGCGTAACGCCTCGATGGCGGTACTGCGTGAAATCGGCGTCGAAACCGGCGGTTCTAACGTGCAGTTCTCGGTGAACCCGAAAGACGGTCGCCTGATTGTTATCGAAATGAATCCGCGCGTATCCCGCTCCTCGGCGCTGGCCTCGAAAGCGACCGGCTTCCCGATTGCTAAAGTTGCGGCGAAACTGGCGGTGGGCTACACCTTAGACGAGCTGATGAACGACATCACCGGCGGCCGTACTCCGGCGTCGTTTGAGCCGTCTATCGACTACGTTGTGACTAAGATTCCACGCTTCAACTTTGAAAAATTCGTTGGCGCTAACGACCGCCTGACTACCCAGATGAAATCGGTCGGGGAAGTGATGGCGATTGGTCGCACGCAGCAGGAATCCTTGCAGAAAGCGCTGCGCGGCCTGGAAGTGGGCGCGACCGGTTTCGACCCGAAAGTCAGCCTTGATGACCCGGAAGCGCTGACCAAAATCCGCCGCGAGTTGAAAGACGCGGGCGCCGAGCGTATCTGGTACATCGCCGATGCCTTCCGTGCTGGCCTGTCCGTCGACGGCGTCTTCAACCTGACCAACATTGACCGCTGGTTCCTGGTGCAGATTGAAGAGCTGGTGCGTCTGGAAGAGAAAGTCGCTGAAGTCGGTATTACCGGCCTTGACGCTGACTTCCTGCGCCACCTGAAACGTAAAGGCTTTGCCGATGCGCGCCTGGCAAAACTGGCGGGCGTACGCGAAGCGGAAGTCCGCAAACTGCGCGACCAGTATGACCTGCACCCGGTCTACAAGCGTGTGGATACCTGCGCGGCTGAATTCGCCACCGACACTGCCTACATGTACTCCACTTATGAAGATGAGTGCGAGTCCAACCCGTCCGTTGACCGCGATAAAATCATGGTTCTTGGCGGCGGCCCGAACCGTATCGGTCAGGGTATTGAATTTGACTACTGCTGCGTACACGCTTCGCTGGCGCTGCGCGAAGACGGTTACGAGACCATCATGGTCAACTGTAACCCGGAAACCGTTTCAACCGATTACGACACTTCCGACCGCCTGTACTTTGAGCCGGTAACCCTGGAAGACGTGCTGGAAATCGTGCGCATCGAGAAGCCGAAAGGCGTTATCGTCCAGTACGGCGGCCAGACGCCGTTGAAACTGGCACGCGCGCTGGAAGCCGCCGGTGTTCCGGTTATCGGCACCAGTCCTGACGCCATCGACCGTGCGGAAGACCGCGAGCGCTTCCAGCATGCGGTTGACCGTCTGAAGCTGAAACAACCGGCGAACGCCACCGTCACCGCAATCGAACAAGCGGTAGAGAAGGCAAAAGAGATTGGCTACCCGCTGGTGGTGCGTCCGTCTTACGTGTTGGGCGGCCGTGCGATGGAAATCGTCTACGACGAAATCGACCTGCGTCGCTACTTCCAGACCGCCGTCAGCGTCTCTAACGATGCGCCGGTGCTGCTGGACCGCTTCCTTGATGACGCAATTGAAGTTGACGTTGACGCTATCTGCGACGGCGAAATGGTGCTGATTGGCGGCATCATGGAGCACATCGAACAGGCTGGCGTTCACTCCGGTGACTCCGCATGTTCCCTGCCAGCCTACACGCTGAGCCAGGAAATTCAGGATGTGATGCGCCAGCAGGTGCAGAAGCTGGCCTTCGAATTGCAGGTACGCGGCTTGATGAACGTGCAGTTTGCGGTCAAAGATAACGAAGTCTACCTGATTGAAGTCAACCCACGTGCGGCACGTACCGTACCGTTCGTCTCCAAAGCTACCGGCGTGCCGCTGGCTAAAGTGGCGGCGCGCGTGATGGCGGGCCAGACGCTGGCACAGCAGGGCGTGACCAAAGAAGTTATTCCACCGTACTACTCGGTGAAAGAAGTGGTGCTGCCGTTCAACAAATTCCCGGGCGTTGACCCGCTGTTAGGGCCAGAAATGCGCTCTACCGGGGAAGTGATGGGTGTGGGCCGCACCTTCGCGGAAGCCTTCGCCAAGGCACAGCTGGGCAGCAGCTCCACCATGAAAAAACAGGGCCGTGCGCTGCTCTCCGTTCGCGAAGGCGATAAAGAGCGCGTGGTAGACCTGGCCGCCAAGCTGCTGAAACAGGGCTTCGAGCTGGATGCGACCCACGGTACGGCAGTGGTGCTGGGTGAAGCCGGTATCAACCCGCGTCTGGTGAATAAAGTGCATGAAGGTCGTCCGCATATTCAGGACCGTATCAAGAATGGCGAATACACCTACATCATCAACACCACCGCGGGCCGCCAGGCGATTCAGGATTCCAAGCTGATTCGTCGCAGCGCCCTGCAATACAAAGTGCATTACGACACCACCCTGAACGGCGGCTTTGCCACCGCGATGGCGCTGAATGCCGATGCGACCGAGAAGGTGACATCAGTGCAGGAAATGCACGCGCAGATTAAAAAATAAGTGCGAGCAATAAAAAACGCCGGGCATCTGCCCGGCGTTTTTGTTTTATTTTGTAGCCCGGCCAAGCGAAGCGCCGCCGGGATTAGTTATGAGCCGGCCCCGGCGGCGCTTCGCTTGGCCGGGCTACGTTATCGGTGATTACTGTTCCGTTGCTGGCATTGCCGCGGTGGTCTGCTGCGATTTGCTGGCCTGCTCTTCGCGGAATTTCAGGTTATCCCAGATGCGGAAGAACGGGTAATACATCAAAAGCGAAATCCCCAGATTGACGATTTGCAGCACCGAACCCGAGATATGCCCACCGGTGGCCAGATATCCACTGACCACAATCGGCGTGGTAAACGGCAGCGCGATCCCTGCGGGTTTTGCCACCAGACCCGTCGTCATCGCCACGTAGGAAACAATCACCAGCACCACCGGGGTGAGAATAAACGGCACCACCAGATACGGGTTCATGACAATCGGAATGCCGAACACCATCGGTTCGCTGATGTTAAACAGGCTGCCCGGCGCGGCAATTTTGCCGAGCTGCTTCATCTGCACGCTACGGCTGCGGATCAGCATGAAAATGACTAACCCCAGAAGCGCTCCGGTGCCGCCCGGCGCAATCCACAAATCATAAAACTGCTGGGTAATAATGTGGGGAATAGGCAGGCCGTTCTGGAACGCTTCCAGGTTCTCGGACATATTGCTCAACCAAACCGGGCGGATAAACACCAGCACGATAGTGTCGCCGTGCAGCCCCAGCATCCACAGAATACCAATCAGCAGCACGGAGATAATCATCCCCGGCAGCGAACCGCCAACGTGGCTCATCGGGATGCCGACCAGTTCGGTAATCATGGTGTTGATGTCACCAAACGGCGTCGCTTCGACCAATAAACGCAGCCCCAGCACCACAGCCAGCACGCAAAAACCGGGGATCAGCGCGAGGAATGATTTCGCCACCGCAGGCGGCACGCCTTCTGGCATCCGAATAACCAGATTACGGTCATTCACGAAACGATAGATTTCCGTGGAGAGCAGGGCAATCAGGATGGCGACAAACAGCCCCTGGCTGCCAATCTGCCCCATCGGCATGACGCCTTTTACCAGCTGCGCGACGTCGCTGCCCGCAGGAGTAAACATGATGTGCTGCGGAATGGTCATCACAAAGGCCACCAGAGACACCGCTCCGGCGGTCAGTGGGTCAAGAGTGCGATACTTTTCTGCCAGACGATAGGCGATACCGAAACTGGAGATTAGCGCCATGATGTCGTAGGTCGCTTTCACCGGATAAAGCACTTTTTCCTGCCACGTCGGGCCGAAAAGTTCGGTCATCAGCGTCCCGTAACCCGGCACCGGCAGATAGGCGAAAATCAGGAAAAACGAGCCTATCAGCATAAACGGCATGTTGAGAATGATCCCGTCACGCACTGAGAGCACGTGCTTTTGTCCGGCGATTTTTAGCGCGGTCGGCAAAACGTATTTATCAATTATCGACTTATTCACAGACACCCCCTGCCCGGAGCAGACGTTGCCGACCGGGTTATATTGTTTTCGTTATTATTTGCTGAACTGCGGCAGCCAGGCTTTGTTGATGCTTAATACTTCGTCCACCAGCGCGGTTGCCAGATTGACGTCGGCCACCAGCGGGTTAGCAACCAGTGCCAGCAGCGCTTTATCTCTATCGCCGTGCACCGCGGCCTCGATGGTCAGGCGTTCAAAATCTTTGACCTGTTGCGTCAGGCCGTTCATCAGCGGCGGCAATTTGCCAAAGGCCAATGGGTGCGCGCCCAACGCGTCAATCAGACAGTTGGTTTCAATCACGGCGTCATCCGGTAGCCCCTGAATGGCACCGTTATTGGCGGTGTTGACCACCATTTCGATGCCTGAATTGTTGTGTAAGGCATTGATTAATTGCACCGCCACTTCGGAATAGAATGAACCACCGCGCAGGCTAAGCTCATCCGGTTTCTTATCCAGATGTGGGTCGGCGTACAGCTGAAACAGGGATTCTTCTACTTTCATCACCTGCTCGGCGCGGGTGCCTTTACTGCCAGCGTCCGCCAATTCGTCCTCTAACATGGTGCGGGTTTGCCAGAAGTAGCGGTGATAAGGACAGGGAATAGCGCGCAGGGCGCGCAGTAACTCAGGTGGCCATGGAATGGCTTTGATATTGTTCATCGACAGCTGTTCGCCGTCGCACAACATTTCAATCACCTCATCGGTGGCATCACGCCCCGCAGCCAGTACCTTGTGTACCCAAACCATATGATTCAGCCCGGCAAAGCGCAGCGTGACATCGCTATGCGGCAGCTTAAGCATATCGGCAATCATGTGGTGCATGGTAACCGGCACGTTACACAGGCCGATGATTTTAGCCTTGCTGTAGCGCGACACGGCTTCGGTGACAATCCCGGCCGGGTTGGTGAAGTTGATTATCCAGGCATCAGGCGCAAGGCGCTCGACGCGTTCGGCGATATCCAGCATCACCGGAATGGTGCGCAGCGCCTTGGCAAAGCCGCCTACGCCGGTGGTTTCCTGGCCCAGCAGTTGATGGCTTAACCCAAGACGCTCATCGGCGGCGCGCGCCGGGAGTTGACCGACGCGTAATTGGGTGAGGACGAAGCGGGAGCCCTTAATGGCGGCGTCGGCATCAAAATGTACCGACACCTTGACGGACTCCAGACCGTTGCGGTTGAACATCCGGCGGGCGAGGGCGGCAATAATGTCTACCTTTTGCCGACCCGCTTCGACATCCACCAGCGCCAGTTCCGCCATTGGCAAGGAGGCGTGGTGCGCAATCAATCCTTCAATCAATTCCGGGGTATAGCTGCTTCCCCCGCCAACAACGGTTATTTTCATCGTTTTCTCCGGGGCTTATGCCATTAACTGGATGGCTTTGTCGAGTACGCGATCGCCGCGCATGGTGCCGTAATCCATCATGTCGATAACGGCGACGGGCTTACCGAGGGGAGCCGAAATCTCACTGAGCCGGGCGAGCTCAAACTGCACCTGCGGGCCGAGCAGGATCACATCTGCCTGAGCAAGCTGGCTTTCAATTTCCGCCACCGGGTAGGCGTTGATTTCAACGGCCAGTGAACGTTTTTCGGCTTCAGCACGCATTTTCTGCACCAGCATGCTGGTAGACATTCCCGCGGCGCAGCACAACATGATTTTTTTCATTACAACTTTCCCCTCGTTTGAAAACATATTTCATACATTAGCGGTTTTACTTAGCATGTATGAAAATTATTTTCATGAGTGTGATCGGGGTTAAACTATTGCTTAGCCGTATGACGACGGCGTAAAAGTGTGATGCTGGCGATAAAAACGGAAAAATAACCGGTTCTCTTTACCGATTCACCTCGCTATGGGTTGAATGAATTGAAAAATATTTTCAATAAATTATGATGTTTTTTACGAGCGGCATGTGCCGACATGAGGACACTCAGGTTATGGATATTGTTTACCAACTGGTGCATGGGGTTTCAGGCTTACCCGCGCAGGAGTCCCGGCTGGCGCGTTTTTTTCTCGATAATTTTGCCCAGATCCCCGAAGCCACCATTGAAGAACTGGCGGCAAAGGCCGGAGTGAGCCCGGCGACGTTGCAGCATTTTTCGCGCAGCATTGGCTGTAGCGATATCAATGACTTTATCGGCCAGGTACGTCGGCAGCAGCAGGCTAACAACCGGTCGCTTCCGGCGGCTCCGATGCTGGGCGATGCGGCGTGGGTAGATTCCTCAACGCTACAGAAGCTGGCGAAAAATGCGGGGGTGGGCAGTGAGATCCTTGAGCGCTTCTCCCACTCTCTTGGCCGTGAAAATAGTGACGATATTCTGGGGCAGATCCGCCAGCGGCTGCATGATTTCAGTCAACAGGAGTCGCGGGTTGCGCAGACCATTCTGGACGACGTGTCGTTTGCGGCTTCTGCGACGATCGATCAGTTGGCGACGGCGGCGGGCGTCAGTCCTGCCACCATTACCCGTTTTGCGCGTGCGGCAGGCTGCGATGATATTCGCGACCTGCGCATGAAGCTGGCACAGGCCAGCGCTCCGCAAAGCGGCGGTGATATGCCGGGCCCGTGGCGCGAAACGCTTAATCATCTTCAACAGTCGCTGAATTCGCAGCTTTGCGCATTATCTCCGGCGGCGGTGACTCAGGCCGCAAGCCTGATAAAGCAGGCAAAGGCGGTGCATATTTTTAGCGCCAACACGGCCGATACGCCATTTGCCAGCCTGCTCCAGTACACGCTGCTGACGCAGGGATATCCCGCCAATGTGTGTCAGGATCCGGCGCTGATGGGGATTACCGCTTCCATGCTAGGTGCCGGTCAGGTGCTGGTGGTTTTTGCCGCCACCACGGCGAGCAGCACGGTGATAGCCGCCGTCCACCAGGCGCGCTGGGCTGGGGCGGAGATCGTGGTGATAGGCAAGGCTGACGGCGCGCTAAGCCAGCCGCAGGACGTGTGTTTACCGGTCAACGACCCACGCTATGGATCGCTGCTGGTGATTGATTTGCTCTGCGAGGGGATGGAGCGCGAATAGTTGGCATTGATCCCGGCGGCGATGCGCTTGGCCGGGCTACGTGGTATGTAAAAAACGCCAGATCTTAATCCGGCGCTGATTATTTTGTAGCCCGGCCAAGCGCAGCGCCGCCGGGAGAGCTCCGCCCCTAAAACGCCGTCTCCAGCGTTTCCAGCACGTTATAGCTATCATCAACCAACAGCAGCGCCTTCCACTTATCGAACGTCAGACAAGGATGCGAGGTGCTAAACACCAGAATATCTCCCACCTTCACGTCAGCGCCAGGCGCAATTTTCAGCATCGCATGCTGATCCATAATGCCGGTGGTTTCGAGACTTTTAAGGGGTAAATTCAATGCGTTGCCTGCACGATAATGCGCAATGGGTTGCGGAAATCCTGCGTCAAACGCGCTGTCCCGCTTGCCAAAGTTCACTATTGCTCGACCGCTCTCCGGCACAGATTGCACCATTGCCACCAGTTCCAGCGCGGAGAGCAAATCGCCGCCCAGGTCGCAGGCCGTCTGGTCACGGGCGATAATTGCCTCCTGCGCTTGCAGATAAATCCCCTCATCGTGGGTGACATAGCAACCAGGACGAATCACCACCCGGCAGCTTGCCGGTTTATCGGCGCTCAGCCAGACGTTACATACCACGTCATACCAGACCGAACCTGCGCCGGTCAGAATAAATTCGCCGTCGACATAACGCTCGAGCTGGCAGGCGAGGGCGGCGGCATCGCGCAGTAGGGCCTCAACTTTCGGTTGCGGATTTTCACCGTGCAGAACACCTTCGTAAAGCTCCAGCCCGCGCAAACGCAGCGCCGGAAGGCGGGAAATCACATCGGCAAGCGCCAGGGCTTGTTCGGCATGACGACAGCCGCAGCGCCCGCCCGGCACGCCAAGCTCCAGCAGAATATCCAGCGTCTGATGGCGAGCGGCAAAGAACGCGGAGAGCGTTCGCGCGTTGTCGAGACTGTCGACGCAGCACAGATAGTCAACCGTGGGGAATTGCGCTTTTAGCTGGGAAATCAGCTGCATATTCGCTTTGCCAACCAGCTGATTCACCATCAACACACGATGAATTCCGCTCGCCATCGCCACGCTTGCCTGCCAGGCGCTGCCGACGCCAATGGCCCAGGCTCCGGCCTGCTGTTGCTGCTGGAAAATCCACGGCGTCATGCTGGTTTTCCCGTGCGGAGCCAGCGAGACGCCGCGCGTGTCGGCATAGCGCTGCATCCAGCGAATATTGTTCTCTAAAGCCGTTTTTTTAATGACGGCAGCGGGCAGACAAACATCTTCATGCAGGAGATTGGCAGGGGTAAATATCGGGGCTGATTTATGAGGGACGAGGTAAGCGCTCTGGTATTTCATAACATGATTCCTGTAGGGTTTTATTTTATATCATGGCTCTTTTTGTTATTAACTTATTGTAAATATTATTTATTTATAAAATTTATCTTATCTTATGAATTAAAGTATCATTAAATGATGTTAGTTTTGCGTAGTCTTTCACTGTTTTCTGCGCTTGTAAATGGTCAACTTTGCGTCAGAAAACGACAGGGGTAATAAAGAGATGCAGTTTGATTATCTGTTCCGCAACGTCACGGTTATTGACGGCAGCGGCGGCCCGCAGTATCGCGGCGATGTGGCGGTCAGCGGCGACCGGATTGTTGAAATTGCGCCTGCAATCAGCGGCCAGGCTCAGCATGAGATTGACGGTACGGGGCGCGTGCTCGCGCCGGGGTTTATTGATGTCCACACGCACGATGATATCAACGTTATCCGTATGCCCGAGTACCTGCCGAAAATTAGCCAGGGGGTAACCACGGTAATCGTCGGAAACTGTGGGATAAGTGCCGCCGCAGCGACCGTGAAAGGCGATGTTCCTGACCCGATGAATCTTCTGGGAGAAGCGGCGCAATTTGTCTATCCGACGGTGGATGCCTACGCCCAAGCGGTAACGCAGGCGCGCCCGGCCGTCAACGTGGGGACGCTGGTGGGGCATACCGCGCTGCGAAACAACCATATGGATTCGCTGTTCCGTGCCGCCGATGACCATGAAATTCAGGCCATGCGCCAGCAGCTACGCCTGGCATTACAGCAAGGCGCGTTGGGATTGAGCACCGGCCTTGCCTATGCTTCTGCGTTCCAGTCGACCACCGAAGAGGTGATGGCGCTGGCGGAGGAACTGGCGGCGGAGCAAGGTATTTACACCACTCATCTGCGCTCTGAGTTTGAACCGATTCTGGAGGCGCTGGACGAGGCGTTTCGCATTGGGCGTCACGGTAATGTCCCGGTAGTCGTCTCGCACCATAAATGTGCCGGGGCCAAAAACTGGGGGCGCACGGCCCAAACGCTGGCGCTGTTTGAAAAAGTGCGTGAGCAGCAGGACGTCGCCTGCGACTGCTACCCGTACTCTGCCAGTTCATCAACGCTGGATATGAAACAGATCACCGGCGATTTTGACATCATCATCACCTGGTCAACGCCGCACCCGGAGATGGCTGGGCAAAGCTTGAAGCAGATAGCCGAAAGCTGGTCGCTGACTCTGGAAGAGGCGGGGAAACGCCTGATGCCCGCTGGCGCTATCTACCACAACATGGATGAACAGGACGTGCAGCGGGTACTGCGCTATCCGCTGACCATGGTGGGATCGGACGGGCTACCTAACGATCCGATGCCGCACCCGCGATTGTGGGGCGCATTTCCGCGCGTGCTGGGGCATTACAGCCGCGATGAGCAGCTCTTTCCGTTAACGGTGGCCGTCCACAAGATGACCGGCCTGTCAGCGGCACGTTTCAAGCTGACTGACCGTGGGTTGATAAAATGCGGGTATTTCGCCGATTTAGTGCTGTTTGACCCGCAAACGATCCGCGATGTTGCCAGCTTCAGCGACCCGCAGCAGCCCGCCGCCGGTATTGAGGTGGTGATGGTAAACGGTGTGATGAGCTACGGTCAGAATCATCATATTATCGGGCGCGCCGGACGGTTTTTACGTCGGGAGGCCATAAACCTTAAGGAGCAACAATGAGCATTAAACGTTATGGCGTGGGCGACAGCACCGGTACCGGTGGGCAATCCTTACCCTTTGCGAAAGCGGTAGAAGCCGGTGGCTGGCTGTATGTCTCCGGGCAAACGCCGATGAAAGACGGGGAAGTGGTTGAAGGTGGGATTATCGAGCAGTCACGGCTGGCGATTCAAAACTGCGTCGATATTATGCAGGATGCGGGATATACGCTGGCTGACGTGGTGCATGTGAAGGTTTACCTGACCGATGCGCGTTACTTCCAGTCCTTTAACAAAGTGTTCCGCGAGTTCTTCGCCGATCATCCACCGGCGCGCGTCTGCTGCGTGGCAGATTTGGTGGTGGACTGCAAGGTGGAAGTGGATTTGACCTGTTACAACGCGGAGCGCGTGAAGTAACTGCGGGTGGGATGCTCGCTGTACCCTCACCCCGGCCCTCTCCCTGAAAGGGAGAGGGAGAAAAGCGAGCCAGATTCTGGCTCTACTATCCAGAAGTGCACGTTCCATCCCCTCGCCCCTCCGGGGAGAGGGTTAGGGTGAGGGGGAAAACCCGCGCTAATCCCCCAACGGCTGCCTGTCCATCCCGCCCCGATGGCTATCCAGCGCCAGCTTTATCCGCCGCAGACGGTTTTTAGTCTGCGCCTTATCAATCATCGCCAGCTCGGTTGCCAGCACATCCACCATCGCCAGCATGGCATAGCGTGAAGTGCTGGGCTTAAAGATATAATCATTTTCCCGCACAACCAGCGGCAGTACGACGTCAGCGTTGCTTGCGAGCGGTGTGCCGTCCGGCGTAATCGCAATAACCTTCGCGCCATACTGGCGGGCGATAGCCGCGCTTTCGACCACTTCCTGCGTATAGCCGCCAAGCGACAGCGCCAGCACCACATCGTTGGCGGCCACCGATGAGCACATCATTCTCACCAGAAGCCCATCGCTTTGGCTCACGACCGGCAGCCCTAAGCGGAACAGGCGAAACTGCACCTCTTGTGCGCAGATGGTTGAGCCACCGCCCATGCCAATGGCGAGGATTTGCCGCGCGCCGCTTAGCCATTCAACGGCCATTTTGAGCG
Organism: Kluyvera sp. NPDC087067; assembly: GCF_044745165.1. Classification (NCBI taxonomy): domain Bacteria; kingdom Pseudomonadati; phylum Pseudomonadota; class Gammaproteobacteria; order Enterobacterales; family Enterobacteriaceae; genus Kluyvera; species Kluyvera sp. NPDC087067. The sequence continues at coordinate 167,655 of NZ_JBIUZS010000007.1, forward strand.
ACTCAGGATCCAGCGCCCGGCGGTTTATTTCCAGCACATTGATGATCGTTTCATAAATCCCCTGCACCCCTTCGAGATCCGGCACGTCGAGGATAAAACGCTGCCCCACCGCCAGCGACTGGGCCAGCTTCACCTTCAATTCACGCACGTCCTTACAGCCAATCGCGCGAGCAAAACGGGTGATCGACGCCTGGCTGGTGCCGGTCAGCCTTGCCATTTCGGCAATCGGTAGGGTTGTCGCGGCCTCGACGTCATCGAGAATAAACTGCGCAATGCGTTTCTCGGTGGTGGTCAATTCCACAAAGCGGTCGGTGATACAGGAAATGATGTCGATGGAAACGGACATAGTAAGCCCCTGAAATGAATAGCGGGTACTTTGTACCATAGAAACCCCACCAAGTGGTGCACCGCGAAGTTCATTGTTTTGAGAGGGCGCAAGTTTTACCCACCCATTTCCCGGCATAATCCCCTGATAACATATTGTGATTATTAGCTAACTATGGGGTGGATATGGCTACTGTATTATTTGATTGGGGCGGTAGCGCCATAAAATATGGCGTTTGGGCACAGGATGCATTGCAGGATACCGGGTCGGTGAAAACCCCTGCCAGCTGGCTTGAGATGAAAGAACAGTTGCTGGAAATCTGCCGTGATTTTCAGCAGCGTTACGCTATTAAAGGTGTCGGTATCAGCGCGCCCGGGAATGTTGATGCAGAACGCGGGGTGATTGGCGGGCTTAGCGCGATTCCTTATATCCACCATTTCCCCATCGTGGCTGAGCTGACTGCGCTGTTTGGCCTGCCGGTGAGTATTGAAAACGACGCCAACGCGGCGGGGATTGCCGAAGCGGCGGTGGGGGCAGGGCGTGATTATCGCCACGTGCTGTTTGTGATTGTCGGTTCTGGCGTGGGCGGGGCGATACTTGAAGATAAAGTATTACGCCGTGGCAGCCATCGTTATGCCGGAGAATTCGGTCTGATGGCCTTGCAGGATGGCCAGACGTTTAGCGAACTGGGCACGGCGGTGGCGATGGCCAAACGCTACGCGCTGCGCATGTCTATGGCCGAAGATTCCGTCACCGGTGCCGAGGTATTCCGCCTTGCCGAACAAGGCGATGCCATCGCCCTGGAGGAAGTCGAACAGTTCTACCACTGGATGGCGGTGGGGCTATTCAATTTGCAGGTCTGCTACGATCCTGACTGCCTGGTTATCGGCGGCGGTATTTCATCGAACGATCGCATTTTTGCCGGTATTTCCGCGCGCTTAACCGCGCTGGTGCAGGAGAAGCAGTTGACAGAATTTATGCCGACATTGCTGCTTTGCGAGCATCGTAACAATGCGAATCTGATTGGCGCGGCGGTCAGTTTTGCGCAGCAGTGTGGAGATATCGTTAAAAAATAATGCTTCAGAGTGTTCTGGTTTTCCTCACGTTTTTCAAACGTTAACCTAAAATGGTTAGAGTGATAACGAATTTCAAGCGAAATCAGGAGGGAAACATGATGCAATATAAGCGATTGACCGTAGCAATTCTGACCGCAGGTGCACTCTTTACGGTTGCCGGGTGTTCATCTAACCAGGCGGTAAAAACGACGGACGGCAAAACCATTGTCACCGACGGTAAACCTCAGGTTGATGACGATACTGGCCTGGTGTCGTACAAAAATGCCGAAACCGGTCAGACTGAGCAAATCAACCGCGACCAGGTGAAAAGCATGGGCGAGCTTGATAACTAAGTGATTTACGGCCCCGCACGCCACGGCGCGGGGCCAGCGTTTATAGCATTGCGCTATTAATTTTGACGATAATTTTACGCAGTGGTGCTCCCGCGCCGGAACTGCACATCGGTCGATGCAGTTCACCAGGAAAGATAATCGCTATCTCCTCAGGATGCAGATGAATTAACGTTTCACTGCCGATCTGTGTACAAAATCCAATATCATGCGCATCGTTAAACGCGCCGTCTGGAATGATCTCTAACCCCTTATTCCCTGCACCAATGATTTCCTCACCCGCCAGGACAATATGTATATCAATATATTGTTGATGATATTCCGGGCGCTGCTCAGCAAGCGGCTTGGTTTCCCCTTCCACCACATTAAAAAACAGGTTGTCGCCCTCGACAATATATTTACCCGGCGGCAGGGTATGCGGCTCCTGCGCAATAATAGCGCGCAGTGCTTGGCGAATAACAGCGGGATAGAAGGTGGTTTTCTCTGCTCGAGAGAGGGTATCGATAATCATGCCGGGACTTCCTGTGAAGGTGATTGGGCTAAAAGGGTTAACGCCCGACTGACGATGCTTGAAACATCGGTTGAGACGTCGAGTGGGGCAATATCCGGCTCGCTGGCGTCGGGTATTTCCAGAGCGGCAAATTGACTGCGCAGCAGCGCCTCCGGCATAAAGTGGCCTTTGCGTGCCTGCATACGCTGTAAAATACAGTCGTAATCCCCGGTTAACCACAAGAAGCGCAGGTGAGGATTGCCTTCGCGAAGCTGGTCACGATAGCGCTTTTTCAGCGCCGAACAGACCAGGACGCCAGACTCATTTTTCTGCCCGAGACTGAAGATGACATCGCTAATACGTTCCAGCCACGGCTGACGGTCACGGTCCTCTAGTGGCTGGCTGGCGGCCATCTTGATGATGTTTTGCCGAGGGTGCAGATCGTCGCCATCAATAAATTTCGCCCCTAACGCCTGCGACAGTGCGTGTCCGACGGTGGTTTTGCCGGTGCCGGAAACGCCCATTAAAATAATGCATTGCCCTGCCATAGGTGGCTCCTTTTTCACACCGCAACCAGCATGCCGCCATCAACAAACAGCAGATGCCCATTAACAAAATTAGAGGCTTTCGACGATAAGAAAACCGCCGCGCCAACCAGTTCTTCTGGATCCCCCCAGCGCGCTGCGGGAGTGCGTTTGCACAGCCAATCGGTAAAGGCTTTATCATCGACCAGCGCCTGGGTCATGGCCGTTTTGAAATAACCAGGGGCAATGCCGTTAACCTGAATATTGTGACGCGCCAGCTCTACGCACATGCCGCGGGTCAACATTTTGACCGCGCCTTTAGCTGCGGCATAAGGCGTAATGGTGTCGCGCCCCAGCTCGCTTTGCATTGAGCAAATATTGACAATTTTCCCGGCCTTGCGGGTCATCATCCGTTTGGCAACGGCCTGTGAGACGAGAAATACGGCAGTTTGGTTAACGGCAATCACATCGTTCCACTCTTTGACCGGGAACTCGGTGAAGGGGTGGCGGCGCTGAATACCGGCGTTATTAAACAGCACGTCGATAGCGCCAATGTTTTCTTCAATATGCGCAATGGCGGTTTCGACAGAATCCGGGTCGGTGACGTTAAAGACCGCAGTATGGGCGGTAGCGCCTTCATCGCGTAATTTCATCGCTGCCTGTTCTGCCCGCTCGGCGGAAATATCGTTAATGATAATTTCGGCACCGTATTGCGCCAGCCCCTGCGCCATCACGTAGCCGATACCCTGGCCGGAGCCGGTAATTAAAATGCGTTTGCCCTGTAAGCTAAATAAATTGTTCATCACTGTTTCCTGTATTACGACGGGAATTGGCCCTGAGAAGATGCTGTCTATCTCACGGTTTTTACGGCAGTGAAACTGTGATGAAGATCACCCTCGACCATGTTACAAAAAGGGGTTACAGCATGTGTGATCCTGACGGGCAAAAAGCACGGAAAACCGCGTCATACGCGGCTTAGCTACGAAGATGCTTCATTCTCTTTTCGGGCGTCAACAGGCATAATAGTGGGACAGGATTGCGGCAATCACGGGCAGGGTAATGAAAGCACAACGGATAACGTTAGATGATATCGCCACGCTGGCGGGCGTAACCAAAATGACCGTTAGCCGTTATTTACGCACGCCGGAAAAGGTGAAGCCAGAAACGGCGGAACGCATTGCTAGCGTTATTGCGGAAGTTGGTTATCAACCTGACGCCGATAATCCGGCCATCAGCAGTAATATCGCCCCGCGTATTGGCGTGTTAATTCCCTCCTTTAATAACCAGATTTTTGCCGATGTTCTGGCCGGAATTGAATCGGTCACCACTGCCCACGGTTATCAAACGCTGGTGGTCAATTATGATTACGACAGCCAGCGCGAAGAGGAGCAAATTGCCACCGTGCTGGCGCTGAACGTGAAAGCTCTGCTATTAACGGAATCCCTGCATACGCTACGGGCCGAGAAATACCTTAAAGCCGCGAAAATACCGGTAGCCGAAGTGATGGGGCTATCTGATAACGCTGGACGGATTAATGTTGGCTTTGATAACTATCGCGCCGGATTTGACATGACCACCATGTTATTGGCCAGCGGCAAAAAGCAGATTATCTATTTCGGTTCAATGTCAGATATTCGCGATGAGCAGCGCTATGCGGGTTATTGCACAGCGATGGAAGAGGCGGGGCTAACGGTCGGGCGCATTGCGCCAAACAAGGTTTCTTCGGTGTCGATCGGCACCGGTATGATGACATTAGCGCGGCAAATGTATAAAGAGATGGATGCCATTCTTTGCACCAATGATGACCTGGCGGTTGGCGTGTTACAGGAGTGCCTCGCTTCAGGTATTGCGGTACCGCAGGAAATAGCGATTGCTGGATTCCATGGGCTGGAGATTGGGCAAATTGTGAGCCCAAGACTGGCCAGCGTATTAACGCCACGTTTCGAAATGGGTAAAGTTGCCACCGAGATTTTAATCAAAAAAATAAAAGGCTTGCCGACCATCGAGAAGGTCGACCTCCATTATCGTCTGTCAATGGGCGAAACCATCTGATATCCCCCTTCGTCTTTTCTATGTTACGTGATTGTTGTCAGTTAACCCGCGGCAGCGCGGGCTTTTGCCTTCACGATCACGTCATCCGTAACACGGATTTCTAACACGATCCAGCGTGATGCAGATCGCAAAATGACAGCGTGAAAACCCGTTTGATAGGCGTAACGAATTTTCGAACTCTCAAACAGGTAAAACGATGAATACTGCAAACCCGAATACTGTGTTGTTAATTGCGCCGGTGGTTGACGGCCTGCTGGATAAACTCGCTACTGAATTTCAGGTTTATCGTCTGTACGAACAGGCCGATCCACTGGCATTTTTGCAGCAGGTTGGCGGCGAGGTGCAGGCGGTAGTCACCCGAGGCGATATTGGTGTAACGCGTGCGGTGCTGGGACAGTTGCCGAATCTGGGGCTGGTGGCGGTCTTTGGCGTGGGTACTGATGCCGTGGATCTCGACTATACCCGTGCGCATAACATTGCCGTGACCATCACCTCCGGCGTATTGACCAATGACGTGGCCGACTTAGCGATGGGGCTGCTGCTCAGCGGTGCGCGCCAGCTGTGTCAGGGGGATAAGTTTGTTCGTAACGGCCAATGGCTCAAGCAGACTCCCGCGCTGGCAACGCAGGTGAGCGGTAAACGTATCGGTATCTTCGGCATGGGCAATATCGGCCAGGCGATCGCCCGCCGCGCCAGCGGTTTCGATATGGAAATCCTCTACACCGACCGCAAAAAACTCAACCACGGAGATTATCAGTGGTGTGCTGACCTGCACACGCTTGCCCACGAAAGTGATTTTCTGGTAATTGCCGCTTCCGGCGGCGCGGCAAATCGTGGGTTGATTGATGCCAGCGTTTTTAATGTCATGCCGAAGCATGCATGGTTGATAAATATCGCGCGTGGCACGTTGGTTGACGAAAAAGCGTTGATTCATGCGTTACAAGGTGGCGTTATTGCCGGTGCCGCGCTGGATGTTTATGAGGACGAACCGAACGTGCCTGTGGAACTTATCGCCATGGATAATGTGGTATTGCAGCCTCACGTCGCCAGTGCGACTCATGAGACACGCCAGCGTATGAGCGAGGTGGTTTTTAATAATGTCGCCGCGTTCTTCGACCGCGCACCATTGCCCAATGCCATTGATTAAATCTCGATTTTTCTCGCTATTAACTAACGTAACCTTCCCTCGATAGAGAGTGTGAATTATGAATGAGAAAATACCTGGCACCCGCTGGTGGCGTATCATCGCGCCCGTTCTCATCGCGTGCATTATTTCGTTTATGGACAGAGTTAATATTAGCTTTGCGCTACCCGGCGGTATGGAGTCCGATCTGGGTATTACCAGCCAGATGGCCGGTGTCGCTAGCGGCATATTTTTTATTGGTTATTTATTTTTGCAAATACCTGGCGGGCGCATTGCCGTGAATGGCAGCGGTAAACGCTTTATTGCCTGGTCGCTAATGGCGTGGGCGGTGGTATCGATAGCCACCGGTTTTGTGACCCATGAATATCAACTGTTGGTGCTGCGTTTTATTCTCGGTATCTCAGAAGGTGGGATGTTGCCGGTGGTGCTGACCATGATAAGCAACTGGTTCCCGGAAAAAGAAATTGGCCGCGCCAATGCGTTTGTGATGATGTTCGCGCCGCTGGGCGGCATGTTAACCGCGCCGGTATCGGGCGCGATTATCGCCGCACTAGACTGGCGCTGGCTGTTTATTATCGAAGGGTTACTGTCGCTGGTGGTGTTGCTGGTGTGGTGGCTGATGATTAGCGACCGCCCGGAAGAGGCGCGCTGGCTACCCGCTCGTGAACGCGAATACCTGTTGACGGCGCTTAGCGCCGAGCGGGAAGCGCGACGTTCAGAAGCGCCGGTCAGTAAAGCGCCGGTGCGGGAGGTGTTCCGCAATTCCGGGTTGATGAAACTGGTGCTGCTGAACTTCTTCTACCAGACCGGGGATTATGGTTACACACTGTGGCTACCGACGATTCTCAAAAATCTCACCGGGGCCAATATGGCAAGCGTCGGCGTGCTGGCTATCCTGCCGTTTGTCGCCACGCTTGCCGGGATCTATATCATCTCTCTGTTCAGCGACCGCAGCGGTAAACGTCGGCTTTGGGTTCGCTTCTCACTTTACGGTTTTGCCGCCGCGCTGCTGGCGTCGGTGTTACTGCGTGATCACGTGGTGGCGGCTTACATCGCGCTGGTGGTATGTGGCTTCTTCCTGAAGGCGGCAACCAGCCCATTCTGGTCGATTCCTGGGCGTATCGCGATGCCGGAAGTCGCGGGCAGTGCGCGTGGCGTGATTAACGGCCTCGGCAATCTTGGCGGCTTCTGCGGCCCGTATCTGGTGGGGGTAATGATTTACCTCTACGGCCAGAACGTGGCGGTCTGTGCGCTGGCAGGTTCGCTGATTATTGCCGGTACCATCACCTTCTTGCTGCCGAAAAAATGCGATCTGACACCGATGCCGGATGTCCCCCCGGTGGCGGACAAACCCGCTAATCAACCTTCATGATCTTTCGCGGGGGCGTATGACGCCCCCCAATTCCTGCGGTTACGTCAACTGATCCTGTAAGTGTCAGCATTAACTGTCTAAACTCAGCAATACAATAATGAAGTAAGACAGGCTAATCATGATTCTGATTGTTTATGCGCATCCTTATCCGCATCACTCGCATGCGAATAAGCGAATGCTTGAGCAGGTAAGGACGCTCGACGGGGTTGAAGTCCGTTCTCTCTATCACCTCTACCCCGATTTCAATATCGATATCGCCGCAGAACAGGAAGCGCTCTCCCGGGCGGATCTGGTCATTCTGCAACATCCTATGCAGTGGTACAGCACGCCGCCGCTGCTGAAATTGTGGCTCGATAAAGTGCTGTCTCACGGCTGGGCCTATGGTCACGGCGGCACGGCGCTGCACGGTAAGAGCATGATGTGGGCGGTGACCACCGGGGGCGGAGAAAGTCATTTCGATATCGGTTCGCACCCGGGCTTTGAGGTGCTGGGGCAGCCGCTTGAGGCGACGGCGGTTTACTGTGGTATGAAATGGCTACCGCCGTTTGCCGTGCACTGCACGTTTATCTGCGATGACGAAACGCTACAGGTTCAGGCGCGTCACTATAAACAACGGCTGCTGGCCTGGCAGGAGGAGCACAACAATGGATAGCCATACGCTCATACAGGCGCTGATCTATCTGGGATCGGCGGCGCTGATTGTGCCTATCGCCGTGCGATTAGGCTTGGGGTCGGTGCTCGGCTACCTGATTGCCGGTTGTATTATTGGCCCGTGGGGGCTGCGGCTGGTCACCGATGCCGAAGCCATTTTGCACTTCGCCGAGATTGGCGTGGTGCTGATGCTGTTTGTGATTGGCCTTGAGCTGGATCCCCAGCGGTTGTGGAAGCTGCGCGCCTCGGTATTTGGCGGTGGGCTGCTGCAAATGGTGGTGTGCGGGGCGCTGATTGGCGCGTTCTGTATCTTCCTCGGCTTGCGTTGGCAGGTCGCGGAACTGATAGGGATGACGCTTGCGCTCTCGTCCACGGCGATTGCTATGCAGGCGATGAACGAGCGTAATCTGACGGTGACGCAGGTCGGGCGCAGCGCCTTTGCGGTGCTGCTGTTCCAGGATATTGCCGCCATCCCTTTAGTGGCGATGATCCCGCTGCTGGCAACCAGCGGTGGAACAACGACGCTTGGCGCCTTTGCGTTCTCGTCGCTGAAAGTCGCCGGTGCGCTGGCGCTGGTGGTGGTGCTTGGGCGCTATGTTACCCGTCCGCTGTTACGCTTCGTCGCCCGCTCGGGTCTGCGTGAAGTATTCAGCGCCGTGGCGCTGTTCCTGGTGTTTGGCTTCGGTCTGCTGCTGGAAGAGGTTGGCTTGTCGATGGCGATGGGCGCGTTCCTCGCGGGCGTTCTGCTGGCAAGCTCCGAGTATCGTCATGCGCTGGAGAGCGACATCGAGCCGTTTAAAGGTCTGCTGCTTGGGCTGTTCTTTATCGGCGTCGGCATGTCTATCGACTTCGGTACTCTGATCCATAACCCGTTACGTATCATCACGCTGCTGGTGGGCTTCCTGGTCATTAAATCGCTGCTGCTGTGGCTTATCGCTAAACCGCTACAGGTGCCGCGGGCCCAGCGTTTGTGGTTTGCGGCGCTGCTGGGGCAGGGGAGTGAATTTGCCTTTGTGGTGTTCGGTGCCGCGCAAATGGCAAACGTGCTAGACGCCGACTGGGCGAAGGCGCTGACGCTTGCGGTCGCGCTGTCGATGGCGGCGACCCCGATTTTACTGGTGCTGCTGACGCGTCTGGAAAAACGCACGCGCTCAGGGGATGCGCGGGAAGCCGATGAAATTGATGAAGAACAGCCGCGCGTGATCATTGCGGGCTTTGGTCGTTTTGGTCAGATTGCCGGGCGTCTGCTGCTTTCCAGCGGCGTGAAGATGGTGGTGCTCGATCATGACCCCGATCACGTGGATACGCTGCGTAAATTCGAGATGAAAGTGTTCTACGGCGATGCCACGCGAGCGGATTTGCTGGAGTCTGCGGGAGCCGAAAAAGCGGAGGTGTTGATTAACGCGATTGACGATCCGCAGGCAAGCCTTGCGCTGACCGAACTGGCGAAAGAGCATTTCCCGCACCTGAAAGTGATTGCCCGCGCTCGCGACGTTGAACACTACATTCAGCTACGTCAGGCCGGTGTCGATGCGCCAGAGCGTGAAACCTTTGAAGGGGCGCTGAAGTCTGGCCGTCAGGCGCTTGAGTCGCTTGGGCTGGGGGCCTATGAAGCGCGCGAGCGTGCCGATCTGTTCCGCCGGTTCAATATTCAATTGATGGAAGAGATGGTGGCAATGGCGGAAAACGACGCTACGTCTCGTGCGGCGGCGTATAAGCGCACCAGCGCCATGCTGACGGAAATCATCAATGAAGACCGGAATCATTTGTCGCTCGTTCAGCGCCACGGCTGGCAAGGAACCGAGGAAGGAAAGCATAGCGGCAATCCTGAAGACGAGCCAGAAGTGAAGCCCGCGTCATAAAGACCGCAATAGTGTAATGCTGGCTGTCCACTTTTCATTCGTGGACTTGCCAGCAAATCTAAAAATATTCTTATTCTTTACCCGGCAGCCAGTCGACGAAAGTTTATGCTTTCCGTATAGTGGCGACAATTTTTTGTATCTGGGACACACTCAATGATCAGTCTGATTGCTGCACTCGCGGTAGATCGCGTTATCGGTATGGAAAATGCCATGCCCTGGGACCTGCCGGCCGATCTGGCCTGGTTTAAACGCAACACGTTAAACAAACCGGTGGTGATGGGACGTCTGACCTGGGAATCCATCGGTCGTCCATTACCGGGACGTAAAAATATCGTTATCAGCAGCCAGCCGGGCACCGACGAGCGCGTGCAGTGGGTGAAATCGGTTGATGAAGCCATTGCGGCCTGTGGTGACGCGGAAGAGATTATGGTTATCGGCGGTGGTCGCGTGTACGAGCAGTTCCTGCCGAAAGCTCAAAAGCTGTACCTGACGCATATTGATGCCGAAGTGGAAGGCGACACCCATTTCCCGGATTATGCGCCGGACCAGTGGGAGTCTGTTTTCAGCGAGTTTCATGATGCGGATGAGCAGAACTCGCACAGCTATTGTTTTGAAGTGCTGGAGCGTCGGTAAGACCGAGCTTGTCCCGGCGGCGCTGCGCTTGGCCGGGCTACGTGATGTACATACAAAAACGCCGGATTTTCATCCGGCGTTTATTATTTTGTAGCCCGGCCAAGCGCAGCGCCGCCGGGAATGCACCCGACTACGAAGCCACCGCCTCGCTCTCACCCGGTGCCAGCCGACGATTCGACGGCTGCACAAAGTACTTTTTGTCTTCCCAGCGCAGGCAGGTCAAATCGCCGCCCCAGCAGCAGCCGGTATCCAGCGCGTAAATCCCTTCTGGCGTCCCTTTGCCTTCCAGCGATGCCCAATGGCCAAACGCCACGCTGTACTCAGCGGTAATCGGGCCCGGCAGCATAAACCATGGCTTCAGCGGAGCAGCCACGTTTTCCGGGGACTCTTTGCTGTACATATCTAACTGACCGTTCGGGAAACAGTAGCGCATGCGGGTGAAGGCGTTGGTGATAAAACGCAGCCGCGCTAACCCGCTCAGCTCCCGCGACCAGTTGTTCGGCATATCGCCGTACATGGCGTCGAGGAAGAACGGGTAGGAATCGCTTGAGAGCACGGCTTCAACGTCGCGCGCGCACTGTTTCGCCGTTTCGATATCCCACTGCGGCGTAATACCTGCGTGCGCCATCACCAGCTTTTTCTCTTCATCCACCTGCATCAGCGGCTGACGGCGAAGCCAGTTGAGGAGATCATCGGCATCAGCGGCTTCCAGCAGTGGATTCAGGCGATCCTTGGGCTTATTGCGGCTGATACCAGCAAATACGGCCAGCAGATGCAGATCGTGATTGCCCAGAACGATTTTTACGCAGTCGCCCAGCGATTTAACGTAACGCAAAACCTCCAGCGAACCGGGGCCGCGAGCAACCAGATCGCCCGTCAGCCACAGGGTGTCTTTGCTCGGGGTGAACTCAACCTGCTGCAACAGAGCGATTAACTCATCATAGCAACCGTGAATGTCGCCAATTAGGTATGTAGACATGATTAATGGATCAGCGTGGGAACGAAAAGACGGAACACGGGAATGTCGATAGTGAACGGCACGCCGTCGACGTCAACCATGTCATAGTGGCCCTGCATGGTGCCAAGTGGGGTTTCCAGCACGGCACCGCTGGTGTACTGATATTCACCGCCGGGTTCAATGTGCGGCTGTACGCCGACGACACCTTCCCCCTGGACTTCAGTTTCACGGCCATTGCCGTTAGTAATGACCCAGTAACGGCCAAGAAGCTGAACCGCGCTTCGCCCGAGGTTGCGAATGGTCACCGTATAGGCGAAGACATAACGTTCTTCTTCCGGCATAGAGTGCGTCTCAATGTAGACGCTCTGAACCTGGACGCAAACTCGTGGCGAATCGATCATGGTCTAGCTCTCCTTGGAGGGCGCGTTCTCTGACAGATAGTTGGCCATCCGGCAGTACTGCGCAACAGAGATATTTTCCGCGCGCATGGCTGGATCAACACCCAGCTCCGTCAACAGCTCAACGCTAAACAGGTTGCCCAGGCTGTTGCGGATGGTTTTACGACGCTGATTAAATGCTTCGGTCGTAATACGGCTCAGTACGCGGACATCTTTTACCGGGTACGGCATGGTGCTATGAGGAACCAGGCGAACCACGGCAGAATCGACTTTTGGTGCTGGGGTGAACGCCGTCGGCGGCACTTCAAGCACCGGAATGATGTTGCAATAGTATTGCGCCATGACGGTCAGACGGCCGTAGGCTTTACTGTTTGGCCCAGCAACCAGGCGGTTAACCACCTCTTTTTGCAGCATGAAATGCATGTCTGCAATAGCGTTAGTATAGCTAAACAGATGGAACATCAATGGTGTGGAGATGTTATACGGCAGGTTACCGAACACGCGCAGCGGCTGACCCAGTTTCTCAGACAGTTCACCAAAGTTCATGGTCATGGCATCTTGCTGATAAATCGTCAGCTTTGGCCCCAGGAACGGGTGAGTCTGTAGACGGGCAGCGAGGTCGCGGTCGAGCTCGATAACGGTCATTTCGTCAAGACGTTCGCCAACCGGCTCGGTCAGCGCGGCAAGGCCCGGGCCGATTTCAACCATGGCCTGGCCTTTTTGCGGGTTAATGGCCGCAACAATGCTGTCGATCACGAACTGATCGTTTAAGAAGTTCTGCCCGAAGCGTTTACGGGCTAAGTGGCCCTGATGGACTCGATTATTCATTAGAGTTAACAATCATTTTGATGGCGAGATTAAGCGCCGTAATAAAACTGCCGACATCCGCTTTTCCAAGGCCAGCCAGTTCAAGGGCGGTGCCGTGGTCAACGGAGGTGCGAATAAAGGGTAAACCGAGCGTAATATTCACGCCACGGCCAAAGCCCTGGTATTTTAGCACGGGTAAGCCCTGATCGTGGAACATTGCGAGCACGGCGTCGGCGTGCTCCAGATATTTGGGCTGGAAGAGGGTATCGGCAGGCAGCGGCCCGCTCAGATTCATCCCTTTTGCGCGCATTTCATTGAGCACCGGAATGATCGTGTCGATCTCTTCCGTACCCATATGCCCGCCTTCACCGGCATGAGGATTCAGGCCACAGACCAGCACGTGGGGCTCGGCCAGGCCAAATTTATTCTGCAAATCATCATGCAGGATGGTGATGACTTCCCGCAGCAGATCCGGCGTGATAGCGTCACTGACTGCTTTTAGCGGCAGATGGGTGGTTGCCAGCGCGACGCGCAGTTCTTCCGTTGCCAGCATCATCACCACTTTCGGCGCGCCGGAACGTTCTTCAAAGAACTCGGTGTGCCCGGTAAACGGGATGCCTGCATCGTTAATCACGCCTTTATGTACCGGCCCGGTCACCAGCGCCGCAAACTCGCCGTTCAGGCAGCCATCGCAGGCACGCGCCAGTGTTTCGACGACGTAACGACCGTTGTCGACGTTAAGGACACCGGGTGTAACAGCGCTGTGCAGCGTAACGGGCAGCAGCGTGAGCGTACCTGCGCGTTGCGCATTGGCGGGAAGATCGGGGGAGTAGGGTAAAAGCGTCAGGGGGAGGCCGAGGAGTCTGGCCCGCTCGGTGAGCAGGTCGCCGTCAGCACAGACGACCAGTTCGAGCGGCCAGTCGCGCTGGGCCAGTTGGATAACCAGATCCGGACCAATCCCGGCGGGCTCGCCGGGAGTGATGACAACGCGATGTTGAGTCATTAGTTGCTCAGGATTTTAACGTAGGCGCTTGCGCGCTGTTCCTGCATCCACGTTGCTGCTTCTTCGGAGAACTTACGGTTCATCAGCATACGATAGGCACGATCTTTCTGTGCGGCATCGGTACGATCGACGTTACGGGTATCCAGCAGCTGAATCAGGTGCCAGCCGAAGGAGGAGTGAACGGGATCGCTCATCTGGCCTTTGTTCAGCTTCATCAGCGCATCGCGGAACGAAGGATCGTAGATGTCCGGCGTTGCCCAACCTAAATCGCCGCCCTGGTTAGCAGAGCCTGGATCCTGAGACAGCTCTTTTGCCGCTTTCTCAAAGGTGGTTTTGCCGCTGCGAATATCCGCTGCAACCTGCTGCAGCTTAGCGCGAGCCTGATCGTCAGTCATGATTGGCGACGGCTTCAGTAGAATGTGGCGAGCATGCGTTTCCGTCACCGAAATGTTCTGAGTCTGGCCGCGCATATCGTTAATTTTCAGAATGTGGAAGCCCACGCCTGAACGGATTGGACCGACGATATCACCTTTTTTCGCCGTGCTCAGCGCCTGAGCAAAGATTGCCGGCAGCTCCTGAATACGACCCCAGCCCATCTGGCCGCCTTTCAGCGCCTGTTGGTCTGCGGAGTAGGTGATGGCCAGTTTGCCGAAGTCAGCGCCGTTACGCGCCTGTTCAACGATAGACTCGGCCTGGCTTTGCGCTTCGTTAACTTGATCGGAGCTTGGGTTTTCCGGCAGTGGCACCAGGATGTGGCTGAGGTTCAGCTCGGTGCTGGCGTCGTTTTGCGTGCCAATCTGGCTTGCCAGCGCGTCAACTTCCTGCGGCAGGACGCTGATGCGGCGACGCACTTCGTTGTTACGCACTTCGGAAATCAGCATTTCTTTGCGGATCTGGTTGCGATAGGTGCTGAAGTTCAGCCCATCGTAAGCCAGACGGCTACGCATCTGATCCAGAGTCATGTTGTTCTGCTTTGCAATGTTGGCAATCGCTTGATCAACCTGCTCATCAGTCACTTTGACACCCATTTTTTGCCCCATTTGCAGGATAATCTGATCCATGATCAGACGCTCCAGAATCTGGTGGCGCAGCGTGGCGTCATCCGGCAGCTGTTGGCCAGCCTGGCCAGAGTTCATTTTGACGGACTGCATCAGACCGTCAACGTCGCTCTCAAGTACAACGCCATTATTCACGACGGCTGCTACTTTATCGACAACCTGAGGGGCAGCGAAGCTGGTATTCGCAACGAAGGCGATACCGACAAGCAGCGTTTTCCAGTTCTTCATACTTTTTCCATTTCAATTAACCGCAATGCGGATGATGTCTCTAATCTGTGATTTACAGTGAGCTCTGGTACGGCATGATGTTGGAACGCAGCATCTGCTGGGTACCCAGACCGTAATTCGAGCTCAGACCACGCAGCTCAATGTTGAAGCCGATGGAGTTATCATATTTTGCCTGGCCGTTTGGCTTGTTGTTGTCGTAGTCCCAACCGTTGAGCTTACGCTCGTAGCCAACGCGGATAGCGTAGCAGCAGGAGTTATACTGCACGCCCAACATCTGATCGGCTGGTTTACTGGTGTTGGTGTCATAGTAGTAAGCCCCTACGACGGACCAACGATCAACAATCGGCCAGCTAGCCGCTGCACCAATTTGTGAAATCCCGTCACGATACTGCTGCTGACTGGATCGGTTGCTTGGCAACGTCACTCGGATATATTCCGGGCTCGCATAGCGATAGGTCAACTGCACCAGACGGTCGCTATCCTGACGGTACTCAATGGCCGAACTGCTGGTGGAAACGTTATTCAGACGAGTGTCGTACTGAATCCCACCGCGTAAGCCCCATTTGTCCGTCATGCGCCAGTAAGTGTCACCTGCCCAAACCAGTGAACCCGTTTTGTCGTCTTTCTCCCATGGGATGGTGTTGGTATCACCGGTACGAGACTCGGTGAAATAGTAGATTTGACCCACAGAAACGTTAAAACGTTCAACGGCAGCATCATCATAAATACGCGATGTGACGCCGGTCGTAATTTGGTTCGCTGACGCAATGCGGTCAAGGCCGCTGTAGCTACGGTCGCGGAACAGGCCTGAGTAGTCCGACTGCAAGAAGGTGGAGTCGTAGGCCATGATGTCACTTTGGTCGCGATACGGTACGTACAGGTACTGTACTCGCGGCTCCAGCGTCTGGGTGTAGCCAGGTGTCAGCACCACGTCGCGTTCAAAGACCATTTTGCCGTCAATTTTGAACTGCGGCATGGTGCGGTTAACCGAGCTCGACAACTTCGCATTCGGGTTGCTGTCGTTATAGTCATCGATATTGGTCTGGTTGTAGTGCGTTGCCAGCAGCTTCGCTTCAGTATTGATGCTGCCCCAACGGTTGCCCAGCGGCAGACTGATGGTCGGCTCCAGGTGCAAACGCGTGGCTTCAGGGTTGTTGCTGTTGGTATTGACGAACTTCACCGCCTGCGCGTAAACGCGGGTATCAAACGGCCCGACGTCGTTTTGGTAGAAGTTCATGTCCAGCTGCGGCTCAGCGGCATAAGAGTTGCTGTTGGCGCGGTCAAAGACCTGGAACTGTTTGGTCGACACGGTGGCGTCAAAGTTCTGTACCGCATAGCCCACGCTCAGTTTTTGCGTAGCGTAGCCGTCGGTACTGGAGCCGTATTTCGAGTCGAAGTCGTTAAAATAGTCTGGATCACTGACTTTGGTGAAGTCGGCGTTGAAACGCCATACCTGATCAAAAACGCCGGAATGTTGCCAGTAGAACAGCCAGCGGCGGCTGTTATCATCTTTCGGATGATCGTGCTCGTAAACGTCGTCCGACGGTAGGTAATCCAGTTCAAACAGACCCTGACCCAGCTGCGACAGATAACGGAATTCGTTTTCCCACATCACGCCGCCACGCTTATCCATGTAATGCGGCGTCAGGGTTGCGTCCATGTTTGGCGCAATGTTCCAGTAATACGGTAGCGAGAACTCAAAATAGTTGGTGCTGCCGTACTTGGCGTTCGGGATAAGGAAACCTGAACGGCGTTTATCGCCAACCGGAAGCTGTAAATACGGGCTGTAGAAAACGGGCACCGGGCCAAGTTTAAAGCGCGCATTCCAGATCTCGGCAACCTGCTCTTCGCGGTCATGGATCACTTCACTACCGACCACGCTCCAGGTGTTAGAACCCGGCAGACAGGAGGTAAAGGTACCGTTCTCAAGGATGGTATAGCGATTTTCGCCGCGCTGTTTCATCACGTCGGCATCGCCACGACCCTGACGGCCAACCATCTGATAATTACCATTCCACACGTTCGTGTCTTTGGTATTCAGGTTTGACCAGGCTTTTGGCCCTTTGAGGATCACCTGATTATCGTCGTAGTGAACATTACCCAGAGCATCAACGGTACGAACAGGCACGGTCTGACCTTCAGGCTGCTTTTGATGCAGCTGAACTTCATCCGCCTGTAGACGACTGTTGCCCTGGTTAATGTCGACGTTGCCTTTAAAGACCGCGTTGTCAGGATAGTTACCATCCGCATGATCGGCGTTGATGGTTACCGGCTGCTCGTTGGTCTTGCCGCTGACGAGCGGGCGATCGTAACTCGGTACGCCAAGCATACATTGAGATGCGAGATCTGCAGCCATTCCTTGCTGGCTGTACAAGGCGCTGGCGATCATGGTCGCGAGGAGAGTGGGAATACGTTTTTTCATACGTTGTATTTGTTGTTCCGTCATCTATAGCATTGCGGCTTGCAAACGGTCAGAGACTAACGTACTCATCGTTATCACGCTAGTTTTATCCTGTCCGTTCTTGCCAGAGGTGTTATGCACGGCATCGAATGACAGGTATGATAATGCATATTCTAGCTGCTGGCATGACGATTTGGGGAGTATATGCAGTATTGGGGAAAAGTGATTGGTGTGGCCGTCGCTCTAATGATGGGCGGAGGGTTCTGGGGCGTCGTTCTCGGGCTACTCGTCGGACACATGTTTGATAAGGCGCGCAGCCGTCGCATGAACTGGTTTGCCAATCAACAGCAGCGTCAGTCGCTGTTTTTTGCCACCACTTTTGAAGTGATGGGCCACCTGACCAAATCGAAAGGACGGGTTACCGAAGCGGATATTCATATTGCCAGCGTGTTTATGGACAGAATGAATCTGCACGGCGACTCTCGTACGGCGGCACAGCAGGCGTTTCGCGTCGGTAAAGCGGACAACTACCCGCTGCGCGAGAAGATGCGCCAGTTCAGAAGCGTTTGCTTCGGCCGTTTTGATTTGATTCGGATGTTTCTTGAAATTCAGATCCAGGCGGCGTTTGCGGACGGCTCTTTGCATCCGAACGAGCGCGATGTGCTGTACGTCATTGCCGAAGAGTTAGGGATATCTCGTGCCCAATTCGATCAGTTCCTGCGCATGATGCAGGGCGGCGCGCAGTTTGGTGGCGGCTATCAGCAGCAGTCTCAGGGCGGAGGTGGCTGGCAACAGGCGCAACGCGGGCCAACGCTTGAAGATGCCTGCAACGTGCTGGGCGTGAAGCCTGACGATGATGCGACGACCATCAAGCGCGCTTACCGTAAGCTCATGAGCGAGCATCACCCGGACAAACTGGTGGCGAAAGGGTTACCGCCGGAGATGATGGAGATGGCGAAGCAAAAGGCGCAGGAAATTCAGAAAGCGTACGAGCTGATTAAAGAACAGAAAGGATTTAAGTAAGGTTCGATGAATCGCCGGATGGCGGCTGACGCCTTATCCGGCCTACGATGAAGCATGTAGGCCGGGCAAGCGTAAGCGCCCCCGGCAAAAATCGGCACGTACCTTAAAAATCAACCGGTGCCTTAAACGTCATGCTGTTGTGAAACTGCGGATGCGTAATGGTCAGCGTTTCAGCATGCAGCTGCAAACGTGGCGCCATGGCTAGCGCCTCGTCGTGAGCGTAGAAGCGGTCGCCGAGAATCGGATGCCCCAGCGCCAGCATATGCACGCGCAGCTGATGCGAGCGTCCGGTAATCGGTTTAAGCTGCACACGCGCCGTATTATCCGCCGCGTAATCCAGCACTTCATATTCCGTCTGCGCCGCCTTCCCGGTTTCATAACACACCTTCTGCTTTGGCCGGTTCGGCCAATCACAAATCAGCGGTAAATCCACCAGACCGACTTCCGGCTGCGGGTGCCCCCATACGCGCGCCACGTACTGCTTTTTCGGCTCGCGTTCGCGGAACTGACGTTTAAGCTCGCGTTCTGCCGCTTTGGTCAGGGCCACTACCATCACGCCGCTGGTCGCCATATCCAGGCGGTGAACGGACTCTGCCTGTGGATAGTCACGCTGAACGCGCGTCATCACGCTGTCTTTATGTTCTTCCTGGCGACCGGGCACGGACAACAAGCCGCTCGGCTTGTTGACCACCATGATGTGCTCATCCTGATACAGGATAACCAGCCAGGGCTCCTGTGGCGGATGGTAATTTTCCATTCCCATTACGGCTCTCCGTTACTGGTGAGTGACGACGATAAGACGCAGCGCGTCCAGACGCCATCCCGCCTGTGACAGGCTCTCCATCACCTGCTGGCGGTTGCTTTCAATCGCCGACAGTTCGTCATCGCGGATATTCGGGTTGACCGCTTTCAACGCTTCCAGACGTGAGAGTTCCGCGCTGAGCTTGTCGTCAGCTTCCTGACGCGCGCTCTCAATCAGCGCCTTCGCCGCTTTCTCAATCTGCCCTTCGCCCAGTTGCAGAATCGCGTGAACGTCCTGCTGTACGGCATTCACCAGCTTACTGCCGGTGTGACGGTTCACCGCGCTCAACTGACGGTTGAAGGTTTCAAACTCGACCTGAGCGGCAAGGTTGGTGCCGTTTTTATCCAGCAGCATACGCACCGGGGTTGGCGGCAGGAAGCGGTTAAGCTGGAGCTGTTTAGGCGCCTGGGCTTCCACCACGTAAATCAGCTCAACCAGCAGCGTACCGACCGGCAGGGCTTTGTTTTTCAGCAGCGAAATCGTGCTGCTCCCGGTATCACCGGAGAGGATAAGATCCAGACCGTTATGAATCAGCGGATGTTCCCAGGTCAGGAACTGCGCATCTTCACGGGACAGGGCAATATCACGCTCGAAGGTCACCGTACAACCATCTTCCGGCAAGCCCGGGAAGTCCGGCACCAGCATATGATCGGACGGCGTCAGGACGATCAGGTTTTCACCACGGTCATCCTGATTAATGCCGACGATATCAAACAGGTTCATCGCGAAGGCGATAAGGTTGGTGTCGTCATCCTGCTCTTCGATGCTTTCTGCCAGTTTCTGCGCTTTTTCGCCGCCGTTGGAGTGGATCTCCAGCAGACGGTCACGGCCCTGTTCCAGCTGCGCTTTCAGCGCTTCATGCTGATCGCGGCTGGCTTTGATCAGATCGTCAAAACCGTCGGTGTTTTCCGGCGCGGCCAGATAGGTCGTCAACTGGTCGTGTACGCTGTCATAAACCGTGCGCCCGGTTGGGCAGGTATGTTCGAACGCGTCCAGACCTTCGTGATACCAGCGGACCAGAACGGACTGAGCGGTTTTTTCAAGATAGGGAACGTGAATCTGAATATCATGCGCCTGACCGATACGGTCAAGACGGCCAATACGCTGTTCCAGCAGATCCGGGTTGAACGGCAGATCGAACATCACCAGGTTACTGGCGAACTGGAAGTTACGGCCTTCAGAACCGATTTCTGAGCACAGCAGTACCTGTGCGCCGCTGTCTTCTTCGCCAAACCAGGCGGCAGCACGGTCGCGCTCGATAATCGACATGCCTTCGTGGAACACGGCGGCGCGAATGCCTTCGCGCTCACGCAGAACCTGCTCTAACTGCAAAGCGGTGGCGGCTTTAGCACAGATCACCAGTACTTTCTGCGAGCGGTGGCTGGTCAGGTAGCCCATCAGCCATTCGACGCGCGGATCGAAGTTCCACCATGTACCGGTATCGCCTTCAAATTCCTGATAAATCTGCTCTGGGTACAGCATGTCGCGAGCGCGTTCTTCCGCGCTTTTACGTGCGCCCATGATGCCAGAGACTTTAATCGCCGTCTGATACTGTGCCGGTAACGGCAGCTTGATGGTGTGTAGCTCGCGTTTCGGGAAGCCTTTCACGCCATGACGGGTGTTACGGAACAGCACGCGGCTGGTGCCGTGGCGGTCCATCAGCATGGAAACCAGTTCCTGACGCGCGGCCTCTGCACCTTCGCGATCGCTGTTGGCGGTTTGCAGCAGGGCTTCAATATCCTGCTCGCCAATCAACTCACCCAGCATATTCAGGTCATCGTTGCTGAGCTTGTTACCTGCCAGCAGCAGCGCAACGGCATCGGCCACCGGACGGTAGTTATTTTGTTCTTCAACAAACTGCTCAAAATCGTGGAAGCGGT
The DNA here is from genome assembly GCF_044745165.1 of Kluyvera sp. NPDC087067. NCBI lineage: Bacteria > Pseudomonadati > Pseudomonadota > Gammaproteobacteria > Enterobacterales > Enterobacteriaceae > Kluyvera > Kluyvera sp. NPDC087067. Next base: position 188,671 of record NZ_JBIUZS010000007.1, read on the forward strand.
TTGGGTCAAGCAGGCGCAGACGGGCAAAGTGGCTTTCCATTCCCAGCTGTTCTGGGGTTGCGGTCAGCAGCAGGATACCCGGCACGCGTTCGGCCAACTGTTCAATCGCCTGATACTCGCGGCTTGGCGCGTTTTCGCTCCACACCAGGTGGTGGGCTTCATCGACCACCATAATGTCCCATTCGGCGTCGCACAGATGCTCCAGGCGCTGCTTGCTGCGGCGCACGAAGTCCAGCGAGCAAATTACCAGCTGCTCGGTTTCAAACGGGTTGTAGGCGTCGTGCTGGGCTTCGGCATAGCGCTCATCATCAAACAGCGCAAAGCGCAGGTTAAAGCGGCGCAGCATCTCAACCAGCCACTGATGTTGCAGAGTTTCCGGGACAATAATCAGCACACGCTGTGCGGCGCCGGACAGCAGCTGTTGATGCAGGATCATCCCCGCTTCAATGGTTTTACCCAAACCGACTTCATCCGCTAACAGGACGCGCGGCGCATGGCGGCGGCCAACATCATGGGCGATGTTAAGCTGATGCGGGATAAGGCTTGTGCGCTGGCCGCGCAGGCCGCTCCACGGCATGCGGTACTGCTCGCTTTGGTATTTACGCGCACGGTAGCGCAGGGCGAAACGATCCATACGGTCGATTTGGCCGGCAAACAGGCGATCTTGTGGTTTGCTGAACACCAGTTTGCTGTCGAGCAGCACTTCACGCAGCATCACGTTCGCTTCTTCAGTGTCCTGGCGGGTACCAATGTACGCCAGCAGACCATTTTCTTCTTTAACTTCATCAACCTGCAACTGCCAGCCTTCATGGCTTGTGATTGTGTCGCCGGGATTAAACATGACGCGGGTCACGGGGGAGTCGCTACGGGAATACAGACGGTTCTCTCCGGTTGCCGAAAAGAGCAGGGTGACGGTGCGTGCATCCATTGCAACAACAGTACCAAGTCCCAGTTCGCTTTCTGTATCGCTTATCCAGCGTTGACCAAGTTTAAAAGGCATATGCGTTCGGCTCTATCTTTAATAAATTGCAGGCAATATCCAGCCACCACCTAAAAAAAGGCGGCGAGTGAATGAGGTCCAGGAATGGAAAGGGCGCTATGGTACTGGATGGCGCGACGTTAGTCACCTGTCAAAATAGACCCAGTTGCCCTGTCACTATTGTAGCAAAATCATCGTCAACAAAGGGGAGAATTCCTTCCGCGACGGGGGCTAATTGTTTATCCAGATAGTGATTGTAATCGAGCGGCGATTGCTGGTAAGCCAGCGGTTCCGGGCCATTGGTGGTCCAGACGTAGCGAATGCTACCGCGCTGCTGATATTGCTGCGGACGCCCTAACCGCACATTGTGTTCATCTGCCAGGCGAGCCGCGCGCACGTGCGGCGGGATATTACGCTGATATTCCGCCAGCGGGCGGCGAAGCTGCTTACGGTAAACCAGCTGTGAGTCCAGCTCACCCGCCATCAGTTTATCGATGGTGTCGACAATAAAATCGCGGTAAGGCTCGTTGCGGAAGATGCGTAAATAGAGCGCCTGCTGGAACTGCTGCGCCAGCGGCGTCCAGTCGGTACGCACCGTTTCAAGCCCCTTGTAGAGCATCCGCTGCTTATCACCTTCCTGAATCATTCCGGCATAGCGCTTTTTACTGCCGGTATCGGCACCGCGAATGGTCGGCATCAGGAAGCGACAAAAGTGGGTTTCGAACTCCAGCTCCAGCGCGCTGGTAAGATGGCTTTTTTGTAGCTCGTCGGCCCACCACTGGTTCACAAAGGCCACCAGCGAACGGCCAATTTCGGCGGCGTCTTCCTCGCTGTGGGCGCGCTTAAGCCACACGAAAGTGGAGTCGGTGTCGCCGTAAATCACGTCATAACCCTGAGATTCAATCAGCGCTTTGGTCTGGCGCATGATCGCATGACCGCGCATGGTGATCGACGACGCTAAACGCGGATCGAAAAAGCGGCAGGCGCTGGTGCCCAGCACGCCGTAGAAGGCGTTCATGATAATTTTTAACGCTTGCGACAGCGGCTTATTGTGCTGGCGTTTGGCTTCATCACGCGCATGCCAGATTTGGCTGACGATCCCCGGCAGACAGTGCTTTTCCCGTGAGAACCAGGCATCCAGGAATCCCTCGGTGCTGTGTTGGTTATCGGGATGCGCCATGCCTTCAATCAGGCCAACCGGATCTATCAGGAATGAACGAATGATCGACGGGTACAGGCTTTTGTAATCCAGCACCAGTACGGAATCGTAAAGGCCTGGGCGCGAGTCCATGACGTAGCCGCCGGGGCTGGCCTGCGGCGGAACCTCGCCAAGATTGGGAGCAACGTAGCCCAGCCGATGCATACGTGGAAGATAAAGATGACCAAAGGCCGCCACCGAGCCGCCGTGCCGGTCGACGGCCAGGCCGTTAACCGTGGCGCGTTCGAGCAGGAAAGGCATGATTTCCGTTTTATGGAAGATGCGCGTCACCAGTTCGCAGTCTTTGAGATTGTAGGTAGCTAACGCGGGTTTATCTTCAGCGAAACGGCGGTTAATTTCGTCCATCCTGTCCCATGGATTATCAATCGCTTTCCCTTCGCCAAGCAGCTCTCGCGAGACGTTTTCCAGGGAAAAGGAGGAAAAACTCCAGAACGCGGATTTTAACGCATCGATACCGTCAATAATCAGCCGTCCGGTGGCCTGGGCAAAGAATACGCCGTTTTTAAAACCGTGCTCACGCCATTCCAGCTCGCTGCCGCCGCGACCCAGGCGCAGCGGGACATGATAACGTTCAGCGCTTTTTTGCAGGACGCGCAGATCAAACTGCACGACGTTCCAGCCGATCAGCACGTCCGGGTCGTGTTCGGCAAACCAGGCGTTGAGTTTTTCCAGCAGCAGGGGACGACTGGCAACGTATTCAAGATGGAAATCCACCTGCGGCGGCTGGTCTGGCGCAGAGCCCAGCATATAGACGGTGCGCTGACCGCAGCCTTCAAGGCCGATGCAATACAGCTCGCCGTGGCGGCTGGTTTCAATATCCAGCGACACCCATTTCAGCGGCGGGCGATAGTCTGGGTTGGGCTTCATGCGCGCGTTGCGCAGCACGCCGCCGCGCATCTCACCCTCAACCCACACCGGGGCGGTGATAAAGCGTTCCATCAGATAACGCTCGGGCGGGCGGATATCGGCTTCATAAACGGTAATGCCGTTCTCGCGCAGCAGCTTTTCTAGCCGCATCAGCTGGCGGTGAGCGCGACAATACAGCCCGAACACCGGTTGGCGATGAAAATCTTTTAAGGTGAGAGGGGCCAGACGCAGACCGTTTTCGCCGTGTACCAGCCGCTCAACCTGCGCGCGTTGAGCCTCAGGGATAAACGCCACCGACTCTTGTGGCGGCAGCGTGACCTGTAACGGGCCGTCGTCGGTCGCTAACCAAAAGGTGAGTTCTGTACCCTGAGGGGTATCCCGCCAGTGGCGGGTGAGAAGAAAACCGGCTTGGGGTTGCGTCACGCGTGCTCTCATCATTAAAAAACCAGGCTTGATTATAGCCTGGTTTACGATGTGATGCTGGAGATTTATACAGGTATCGAGGATCCCGGCGGCGCTTCGCTTGGCCGGGCTACGGTGGGATTATTGTCCGTAATACGCTTTTGCCCCGTGCTTGCGCAGATAGTGTTTATCCAGCAGCGTTTGCTGCATGTCCGGCAACTGTGGCGCGAGCTGGCGGCAGAAGATGCCCATATAGGCAATTTCTTCCAGCACGATGGCGTTATGCACCGCATCTTGCGCATTTTTACCCCAGGCGAAAGGCCCGTGGGAGTGCACCAGTACGCCGGGCATTTGCGCCGGGTCGATGCCTTTCTCGCGGAAGGTTTCGACGATCACCGCGCCGGTTTCCCATTCATATTCGCCGTTAATTTCCGCATCGGTCATCAGACGAGTGCAGGGAACGGCACCGTAGAAATAGTCGGCGTGAGTGGTGCCGGTGGCCGGGATGGATTGGCCTGACTGCGCCCAGATGGTGGCATGACGCGAGTGGGTGTGGACGATACCGCCGAGCGTGGGAAACGCTTGATACAGCAGACGGTGGGTCGGGGTGTCCGAGGAAGGCTTCTTCTTGCCTTCAACCACTTCACCGGTTTCTAGGCTCACCACCACCATGTCGTCGGCGGTCATGACGCTGTAATCGACGCCGGACGGTTTAATCACCAGTACGCCGCGCTCGCGGTCAACGGCGCTGACATTGCCCCAGGTTAATGTCACCAGATGGTGTTCAGGGAGCGCCAGATTGGCGTCCAGCACCTGTTGTTTGAGATCTTCTAACATGGAAACTCCTGTGTGCCGGATGGCGCTTCGCTTATCCGGCCTACATACTGGATTTCCCTCACCCCGGCCCTCTCCCAAAGGGAGAGGGAGAAAAGCGGAATACGCGCTCGGACGGTCCCCTCTCCCCCACGGGGAGAGGGTTAGGGTGAGGGGGCTGCGGCTTAGCGTTTAGACCCGTAATACACCTCGTTCCAGCGCAGCGCGTCTTTAAACGCTGGCAGTCGGGTATCGTTGTCGATAACGGCGATTTCGATATCGTGCAGCTCCGCGAACTGGCGCATATCGTCGAGCGTCAGCGCGTGGCTGAACACGGTGTGGTGCGCGCCGCCGGCGATGATCCACGCCTCTGAAGCGGTTTCCAGATTCGGATGTGCCTGCCATAGCGCGTTAGCCACCGGCAGTTTCGGCAGGTTGTGCGGAGTTTTTACCGTTTCAATGGTATTGACCAGCAGACGATAGCGATCACCCAGATCGATCATACTGGCGACGATCGCAGGCCCGGTTTGGGTGTTAAAGATAAGACGCGCCGGATCCGCCTTGCCGCCGATACCTAAGTGCTGTACGTCCAGCAGCGGCTTCTCTTCTACCGCGATAGACGGGCACACTTCCAGCATGTGCGAGCCAAGCACCAGGTCGTTACCGCCATCGAAGTGGTAGGTATAGTCTTCCATAAATGAGGTGCCGCCCTGTAGACCGGTCGACATCACTTTCATAATGCGAAGCAGGGCGGCAGTTTTCCAGTCGCCTTCGCCCGCAAAGCCGTAGCCTTGCTGCATCAGGCGCTGCACGGCGAGGCCCGGGAGCTGCTTCAAACCATGCAAATCTTCAAAGGTGGTGGTGAAAGCGTGGAATCCGCCTTCTTCGAGGAAGCGTTTCATCCCCAGTTCAATACGTGCAGCATCCAGCACATTCTGGCGTTTATCGCCGTGGATTTGTGCCGCAGCCGACAGGCGGTAGCTGCTTTCATATTCATCAACCAGCGCGTTGATTTCGCCTTCGGTTACCGCGTTAACCACCTGCACCAGGTCGCCCACAGCCCAGGTATTGACCGAGAAGCCGAATTTAATCTGTGCGGCCACTTTATCGCCGTCGGTAACGGCCACTTCACGCATGTTGTCGCCAAAGCGGCATACTTTCAGCTGACGCGTATCCTGTTTTGACACCGCCTGACGCATCCAGTCGCCGATGCGTTCCTGGGCGCGTTTATCCTGCCAGTGGCCGGTGACCACGCTGTGCTGCTGACGCATACGCGCGCCGATGAAGCCGAACTCGCGGCCGCCGTGCGCGGTCTGGTTCAGGTTCATAAAGTCCATATCAATGCTGTCCCACGGCAGGGAGGCGTTGAACTGGGTATGGAACTGAAGCAGCGGTTTATTCAACTGCGTCAGGCCGTTGATCCACATTTTCGCCGGCGAAAAGGTGTGCAGCCAGACGACCAGACCGGCACATTTGGTGTCGTAGTTCGCATCGCGGCAAATCGCGGTAATTTCATCCGGGCGGGTACCCAGCGGTTTTAGCACCAGTTTGCATGGCAGTTTGGCTTCGGCATTTAAGGCGTTTACCACGTGCTGCGCGTTTTGAGTCACCTGACGCAGCGTTTCTGCGCCGTACAGATGCTGGCTACCAATGACAAACCACACTTCATAATTATCAAAAACGGTCATAGTCGTATCCTTTAATGAGTCAACGCCGCAGGGGAGGTCGCGGTTTTTTCCGCAGAAGCAGCGGGAAGATAATGGTGTTCGGCACTCACGGCCCACTGCTGGTAGCGCTGATAAAGTTCTTCAAAGCGCTGAGCCTGGTGTGGTCGTGGCTGTAGGGTATGTTCGACGCGGCTGGCCATCTGCTGCTGCGCGGCCGGAATATCGGCATAGATGCGGGCGGCGACGGCGGCAAAAATAGCGGCGCCTAAAGCGCAGCACTGATCGGAGGCCACAATCTGTAGCGGACGATTCAGTACGTCGCTGCAAGCCTGCATGATGACGCGGTTTTTACGGGCGATACCGCCCAGCGCCATCACGTTATTCACCGGAATGCCCTGTTCGGTGAAGCACTCCATAATGGCGCGTGCGCCGAAAGCGGTGGCGGCAATCAGCCCACCAAACAGCGCCGGGGCGTCGGTGGCCAGATTTAAATCGGTGATAACGCCTTTTAAGCGCTGGTTGGCGTTAGGGGTGCGGCGACCGTTAAACCAATCGAGCACCACCGGCAGATGGTCGAGCGACGGATTATTCGCCCACGCTTCGGTCAGCGCCGGAAGCAGATGTTTCTGGCTGGCTTTGATCTGCTCTTTCAGCTCAGGATGCTGGGCGGCAAGCTGTTCCAGCGGCCAGCCGAGCACGCGGCCAAACCAGGCATAGATATCGCCAAAGGCCGATTGCCCGGCTTCCATACCGATAAAGTTCGGCACCACGCTGCCATCAACCTGGCCGCAGATCCCTTTTACCGTGCGGTTGCCGACGCTATTTTTATCGGCAATCAGGATGTCGCAGGTGGAGGTACCAATGACTTTCACCAGCGCGTTAGGCTGAGCGCCTGCGCCGACCGCGCCCATATGGCAGTCAAACGCACCGCCGGAAATCACCACCTTTGTTGACAGGCCCAGACGCTCCGCCCATTCGGTGGTCAACGTGCCGACAGGGACATCTGCCGTCCAGGTTTCGTTAAACATCGGGTATGATAGATGCTGATTGAGAATCGGATCCAGTTCGTCGAAGAAGGACGCGGGAGGCAGGCCGCCCCAGCTATCGTGCCACAGGGATTTATGCCCGGCGCTACAGCGACCGCGGCGAATATCCTGCGGACGAGTGGTGCCGGAAAGCAGCGCGGGAACCCAGTCGCACAGCTCAATCCACGACACGGCGGCGTTGGCAACCGCGCGGTCTTCGCGGGTGACATGGAGAATTTTGGCCCAGAACCATTCGCTGGAATAAATGCCGCCAATGTAGCGGGAGTAGTCCTCTTTGCCCGGCTGATGACACAGGCGGGTGATGGCTTCGGCTTCTTCAACGGCGGTGTGGTCTTTCCACAGCACGAACATCGCATTGGGGTTGTTGGCGAACTCTTCTTTTAACGCCAGGACGTTGCCGTCGGCATCAATCGGGGCAGGCGTTGAGCCCGTGCTGTCGACGCCAATACCGACGACATCCGCACGTTGGTCGCTTGTGAGTTCTGCCAGCACGCTTTTCAGCGCCGCTTCCATCGACTCGATATAGTCGCGCGGGTGGTGGCGAAAGCGGTTATTTGGCGCGTCGCAGAAACGCCCTTCCTGCCAGCGTGGATACCATTCAACGCTGGTAGCGATCTCTTCGCCCGTCGCGCAATTTACGGCCAGCGCGCGTACCGAGTCACTACCAAAATCGAGGCCAATTGCGATTGCCATCGTGTTACTCCATCTCAAAGAAAACGTGATAGTGAAACAGTAGATATCTCTCGTTAAAACCGTCAGGCGGGAACCGCTAATCTTATGGACAATATTGCTGTGACCTGTGAAAGTGTGACGCCGTGCAAATATTCAATGTGGACTTTCCTGCCGTCTTTATAGACACTTCAGTTGTTACCCTGAGCGTAGGGAATTCCTAAGCTAATTCTCTAAGTGCCTTGAAATAACGGGCTTGACTGCGTTGTCAGTTCCGTTGCTGATTCGGCGCGGTGGCAATAAGGAAAAAAAGATGAATATGGATAATTGGTTTCTTCTTATGACAGTGAGGACGAGCAGAAATGGCTGAAATGCAAAACGATCCCTTATTGCCCGGCTATTCGTTTAACGCTCATCTGGTGGCGGGATTAACGCCGATTGAAGCCGGAGGATATCTGGATTTCTTTATCGACCGACCGCTGGGCATGAAGGGTTTTATTCTCAATATGACCGTGCGCGGCGAAGGGATCATTGAAAATCAGGGCAAACAGTTTGTCTGCCGCCAGGGCGATATGCTGCTGTTCCCGCCGGGAGAAATTCACCACTATGGCCGTCACCCCGACGCCAGCGAGTGGTATCACCAGTGGGTCTACTTCCGTCCTCGGGCTTACTGGCACGAATGGCTGCATTGGCCGACCATCGTGGGGCAAACCGGTTTTTATCGCCCGGATGAAGCGCACCAGGCGGAGATCACCAGTTTGTTCGGCAAGATTATCGATGCCGGGCAGGGCGTGGGGCGCTACTCGGAATTATTGGCGATTAACCTGCTTGAGCAACTGCTGCTGCGCCGCATGGAGGCGATTAACGAATCGCTGCATCCGCCGATGGACAACCGGGTGCGCGACGCCTGTCAGTACATCAGCGATCATCTGGCAGACAGCCACTTTGATATCGCAAGCGTCGCTCAGCACGTTTGTCTGTCGCCATCACGCCTATCGCATCTCTTTCGCCAACAGTTGGGCGTCAGCGTACTTAGCTGGCGGGAAGATCAGCGTATGAGCCAGGCAAAATTGCTGCTCAGCACCACGCGCATGCCGATCGCCAGCGTAGGGCGCAACGTCGGCTTTGAAGACCAGCTCTATTTTTCGCGCGTTTTTAAAAAATGTACCGGCGCGAGTCCGAGTGAATTTCGCGCAGGATGTGAATAATAAGTAAAGAAAAGGAAATGCAGTGTGTCGGCTTAGGTGTTTGCCAGTAAACTTTACTGATAATTGAAGGCTTGACGTTGTGGGTGACGCTCTGGAGAATCCCTGCTTCGTTTTTCAACCGGGCACACTATGCAAGAACTGCTGGAACACTTTATTACGCAATCCACCACCTATTCGCTGATTGCGGTCGCGTTGGTGGCATTTCTCGAATCGCTGGCGCTGGTGGGACTGATTCTCCCGGGGACCGTGATGATGGCGGGCCTCGGCGCGCTTATTGGCAGTGGTGAGGTGAATTTCTGGCAGGCGTGGCTGGTGGGCATTATCGGATGCCTGCTCGGCGACTGGATCTCCTTCTGGCTGGGATGGCGCTTTAAAGGGCCGCTGCATCGCTGGTCGTTTATGAAGAAAAACCGCGCGCTGCTGGATAAAACCGAGCACGCGCTGCATCAGCACAGCATGTTTACCATTCTGGTTGGCCGATTTGTCGGCCCGACGCGCCCGCTGGTGCCGATGGTGGCGGGAATGCTTGACCTGCCCATCGCCAAATTTATAACGCCCAATATTATTGGCTGTGTGCTGTGGCCGCCGCTGTATTTCCTGCCGGGGATCCTTGCCGGCGCGGCGATTGATATTCCGGCGGATGAAAACAGCGCCAGCTTTAAGTGGCTGCTGCTGGCCGCTGCGCTATTACTATGGGTCGCGGGATGGCTGTGCTGGCGTCTGTGGCGTAGTGCTAAAGAGAACCACGATCGTTTGACCGCGCTGCTGCCTCGTCAACGCCTGCTGTGGCTGGCCCCGCTGGTGATGGGCGTGGCGGTGGTAGCGCTGGTGAGCGTGATTCGTCACCCGCTGATGCCAGTGTATGTTGGGATTTTACGCAAGGTGGTGGGGCTGTAGGTTCCATTCGGCAATATCTATACAGGTTCTGTCAGCAATTTGAAGTGTTGTGATTGCTGACAGTTTCTATCTGTACGAGATTTGTTGGTTATTTTTATTCGGAATCCTTGAATAAGGGGAGCCCTTGGGATCTTCGCCACTTTTTGATCTCATTCATAATCCCCTCGGGCGTTCCTTCTTCTTCGCCCGATGGATAGTAAATGAGATCTGTACCATGGGGGTGTCCACTAATTGTTTCGAAATGCTCAAGTAATGGATCCAATCGCTCATCTGTTTCAGCCGTATTTTCTATAAATATTTCTTGAATGAATGAAAGGAATTCACTTTCAGTGTAATCAGTAATATTATTCTTGAGATGCATTTTTTTGCCTATGTAAGTCAATGTGGTTTTTGGGCGAAGTTACACGCAAGTTATCTAAACTATATACCTCACCACCGCTTGAAATTTCATTGATATGATGAATTTCATAGGATTTTCTTCTACCCACTCTATCAATTCTTTTTACTTGAGGTGCTTTACCTACGTTCATTCGGTCAATATTTGTTTGGCTAAATTCCATTGCCAGCTCTGGAGTTGCTGCAACTGTTTTCCATAGTTTTCTCCTGAATGAATTGAAACTTGAAAATTGTTGTCCATGCAATTTATCTGCAACCTGCACGGGTATCGGGGCCCCAAGTCCCGAGTTTGCTGTTTCCAGCCAGCGGCTATTATCAGGCAATATTTCGCCATTCCCCGTTGCCGTACCGGGTTCATCCCTTGCTGTCTTGAGATAAACATAAATCGGCTGAATCCCGGAATCCGCCGGAAACACCAGAATATAATCATTAAAATCGGCGACATCCGGCACCGGGAGCGGCGGCGTAGTGTATTCACCCTGGCCTTCCGGGATCGGATTCACCAGAATCGTCGGCTGGTCGATAGGGGGAATATTGCTGCCCGTATGGGCCGGTACATCTCCGGTCTGCGGTTTCCCCGGCGTCCAGGTAATCAGCGGCTCGTCTGCGCCGTGGGCGGGGGTAAATTCGTAGCGCTGAGCGTCGGTGTTCCATTGCATATTGGCGACGCGCACGTTTTCATACGGCGTACCTTCACCGGTATGCACGCCGTAAACCTGCGGTTTCCCGTGAATATCCGTTCCCCAGAAGAAGCGGACGCGGGTGGTGGCGGTGCCTCCTGCCAGCGCTTTTTTCCGCAGTTCTTCCTCATACCAGAACTCATCGCGTCCGGGTACGCGGTCGCTACCTTTTCCTGCAGAAGGAACATACAAAGCGGAGGCCAGCGCGCCAATCCAGGGTATCGCTCTGGCAGCGCCCAGAGCACCGCTGAGCGACCATTCGCCCGATACCTGCGTCAGTGCACCCAGTGCCAGTGGGGCGGCTGAGGCTTCTGCAGGCGGCGCGTAGCCGCAGCAGTCATCAACCACCGGCTGGGCAAATATCGCCATCTGGCCGAAGTTTTCTGCCGGTTCTTCTGCGCTTCCGGCATCCGTGCACCCTTTCTCTTTCAGGCAGGATTTGGCATAAACCGGGGTGATTTTTGGCGCAGGAGGAGAAGGCGGTTTTACCGGTGCAGGTTTCGGGGGCGCAGGCGGCTGGGTGCTACGCGGTATAAACAGATGATTATATTCTGCGGGAAGCGCCAGATAGTCGAACGCCGTATTGGCAATCAGGTGCTTGCACAGAATATAGTCATAAATCAGTGTAATATTTTCGGTCGGCAGATCGTCAGGCGTCACCCGTGTGCGAATATCGCTTACCGAAGCATTTCTCAGTTCAATGTAATAATAGCGCTCCCATCTGCCGGTTTGATTTATCCGCCACAAATCAATTTCAATAAACAGCCTTTCGTTATTAGTGATGGCATTACAAAATAGCGGCGTGCTTTTATCGATTAATTTCTGAAAACGCAGACCCTGAAGATTAACGTTGTCCCCTGTGCTACTGAGCGTATGGCTGAGAGAAAAGGCAAATATTTCGTCTTCATGCCCGCGCTGCCAGCGATTGCCTACCGACGCTTCGGTTCCACAGCCTGCAGAAATACTGCCCTGTTCTTCACCTGTAATCCGCAGGTAAATAATGTCACTCATTCCATTCGACCTTAGTTATTATATCCGCGCGGTCAGGTGATAAAGGAAAGAGTCAATAATTGATTAGCTATTGATGCTTTATCAGAAATAGTGAGATTCGTGTTTTGGATGGATATATAGAAGCTGGATGGGAAATAATGAAGTGGGTATATTTAATATGAATATTTACTGCCGGATGGCGCTGCGCTTATCCGGCCTACACTGGGGTGATTGCTTCGCGTAGGCCGGATAAGATGCGCTAGCATCGCCATCCGGCACAACATCACCCGCGAATGCCTAACAGCGCAGACGCGCTGGCACGGCCGCTTAACAATTCCTGCGTATCACCATCCCAGGCGATACGCCCGTCGGCGACGACCATCGCCCGGGTTGCGATGCGCGCGGCATCTTCAACGCTATGCGACACCATCAGCAACGTCAGTTGCTGGCGCTGACAGACATCGTCGACCAGCTGGAGCATCTCCTGACGCAATGCTGGATCGAGCGCCGAAAACGGTTCATCCAGCAGCAGGACGGGCTGCTCGCGCACCAGACAGCGTGCCAGCGCTGCGCGTTGACGCTGCCCGCCGGAAAGCTCGCCGGGCAACCTGTCCAGCATCGTTTCAATGCCCATCTGCTCGGCAATGACCGCAAGCTTGCGCTGCTGTTCGGCGTTGAGTTTCAGGCGTGGACTCATTCCCAGACCAATATTCTGCCGCACCGTCAGATGACTAAAGAGATTATTTTCCTGAAACAGCATCGACACCGGCCGCTGCGATGGCGGCGTGTGGGTATGCTCCCGCCCTTCCAGCATCAGCGTGCCGCTGGCAGGCGGCAGGAAACCGGCGATCAGGTTGAGTAGCGTCGATTTCCCCGCACCGCTGGGGCCGAGGATCGCCACTTTCTCACCCTGAGCGATAGAGGTGGTAAAGCGCATCGGTAAATGCTGATACAGCCAGGTGATATCATTGAGTTTTAGCATGGCGTCCGGGTAACTTCTCGATAACGGTAAAGAGCAGGAAGCACAGCAGCAGCAAAATCAGCGCCGTCACCGCGCCGTCCTCGCTGCGGTAGGCGCCAATTTGCTGATAGAGATAAAACGGCAGGGTGCGGAACTCATCATTGCCAAACAGCGCCACTACGCCAAAATCACCAATCGACAGAACGCAGGCAAACGCCAGCGCCTGGGCCAGCGGGCGTTTGAGCGCGCGAAGTTCCACCACCCGCAGTCGGTTGAGGCCGGAAATACCCAGTGATTCGCACAGAATACTGTAACGGGCGGTAATGTCGCGCATCGGAGTTTCCAGCACTTTGAGGGCATACGGCACCGCCATCAGCGCATTGGTGAAAATCACAATGCCATCGGCGGAGTCGGGCAGGCCGACGGTGTTATTGAGCAGCAGGAAGAAGCCGGTCGCCAGCACTATTCCGGGCATCGCCAGAATCAACATGCCGCTTAGCTCCATCGCCTGGCCGGTCAGCGGGCGGTTACGCGCCCGCAGCTCGCGACTGCTCCACAGCAGCATCATCGTCAATATCACGCACAGCAGGCCGGCGGCGAGGGCAATACGCACAGAGGTGATAAGCGCCTGCCATAATATCGGCTGCTCGAGCACCTCGAACATTGAAGGATTGATGCCGTCGACTATCACCGCCAAAAGCGGCGGCAGCAATAACAGGAGCGTCAGCATAATCAGCAGCGTGTCGGCTATTCGGCTGTGCCAGCGATCGTCCGGGTCACGCCAGCCATGAACCTGAGCGTTGCCAATGGCAATCGCCCGGCTTAGGCGCTGACTTAATAGCACCAGCGACAGACAGCAGGTCATTTGAATCATGGCCAGCATTGCCGCCCGCGCCGGGTCGTAGTCAAAGTTCAGCGCCTGGTAGATAGCCAGTTCGATGGTGGTGGCAGACGGCCCGCCGCCCAGCGAGAGTACGGTGGCGAAGCTGGCGAAACAAAGCATAAAGATAAGCGTCGCGATGGGTAATATTTGTCGCCGCAGCCATGGCCATTCCACCAGACGAAAGAACGGATAGCCGCGCATGCCAAGCTGCGCGGCAAGCTGGCGCTGTTCGCCGGGAACTTGTTCCAGCGCCTGTAGCAGCAGACGGGTTGCCATCGGCATATTAAAGAACACGTGCGCCAGCAGGATCCCTTGCAGGCCGTAGGGGGAGAAATGCCACTGCCAGCCAAACCAGGCGCAAAGCTGCGCCAGCCAGCCCTGACGACCGTAAACGCTCAGAATACCGAACACGGCGACCAGCACCGGCAAAATGAGCGTCATGGCGCACAGTCGTAGCAACAGCTGCCGGCCGGGGAAGCGTCGGCGATAGAGCGCGCGGGCAAGGAAAATTGCAGGAATGACGGACAACAATGCCGAAAGAAACGCCTGCCAGAAGGAGAAGCGCACCACGTGCCACAGGTAGCTGTCGGCAAGCAGCGTCGACCATGAGGCTTCCGGGGCGTTAAACCACAGCGACAAAAATGCCGCCAGAGCGACGGCCACCATCAGCGTGGTGGCCGCAAGCCCGGGATAGAGCCAGTGGGGAATTAGCGGCTGGCGGCGCGGAGCCATGCGTTAATCCAGTTTTGACGTTCGGTCGCTACCTGCTGCGGCGTAAATTGCAGGGCAGTTTGCGGTTTCACCAGGGTGTTAAAGCCTTCTGGCAGCGCAACTTGCGTCACCGGATACATCCAGTTGCCGGTTGGGATCGCCTTCTGGAAGGCAGGAGAAACCATAAAGTTCAGGAATTGATCCGCCAGTTTCTGCTGCTTACTGGCTGCGGTTTTTGCCGCCACTTCCACCTGCAGATAATGGCCTTCCGTAAAGGCCGCCGCGGCGTAGTTATCTTTCTTCTCTTCGATAATGTGGTAGGCCGGCGAGGTGGTGTAGCTTAGCACCAGATCGCTTTCCCCCTTCAGGAACAGGCCGTAGGCTTCGCTCCAGCCTTTGGTCACGGTGACGGTTTTAGCCGCCAGTTTCTGCCAGGCTTCTGGCGCTTTATCGCCATAGATTTTCTGCATCCACAGCAGCAGGCCTAAACCCGGCGTACTGGTGCGGGGATCCTGATAGATAACGCGCCATTTCTGGTCGCTTTCCACCAGTTCTTTCAGGCTTTTTGGCGGATTCTTGAGTTTGTTTTTATCGTAGACGAAAGCGAAGTAGCCGTAGTCGAATGGAACGAAGGTGTCGTTATTCCAGCCACCCGGAATGCTGACGGCGGTTGTGGGCACATTGCTTTTGGCAAACAGTTTGGTATCGGTTGCTGCCTGCAGGAGGTTGTTATCCAGCCCCAATACCACGTCGGCTTTACTGTTTTTGCCTTCCATACGCAGACGGTTTAACAGCGATACACCGTCTTCCAGCGCCACAAATTTCAGCTCGCACTGACAGTCGGCTTCAAACGCTTTCTTGACCGCAGGCCCAGGTCCCCAATCAGCGGCGAAAGAATCGTAGGTGTAGACCGTGAGGACGGGTTTAGCGAATGCTGGCACGGCAATGAGCGCCAGCAAGGGGAGTAATTTTTTAAGCACTTTGCACCTTTATTCATGGTGGCAAAGGATTTTGAGTCAGCCTCAAATCCCTTCGCCGGGATTATCCGGATCAGGTTCGACGGGTATATCTCAGCGTGCGCACTCGGCGCAGCACCCCGTTGAGAACGCCACATTGTAATGATTACGTGAATAAATCAAAAGCCTTATGAATCCGGCGGCGCAAACCATGCGGATTTAAAGTCGAACCAGCCTAAAGTATTCATTCGCACGCCGCGCATACTGCGCTGACCTTGTAGCATCAGCCAGTGGTGAATGAGCGGCACCACGCACTGATTCGCTAAAAGCTGCTGGCACCAGTCGGCCTGCGGGAGGTCGTCGGCGCGCCAGCGCTCGGCATCCTGTTCCCAGTCGAGAGGAATACAGTGGCGGATAAGCGGCACTTCATACAAAAAGGCAAACAGCGAAAAATCCAGCGGCAGCGTAAAGTTGGCGCTATTAAGCCAGATATCGCTGACCACCTCGCCCTGATGCCACTCCTCATACTCCACTTCCCGGATATTTAATTTCACCTGATGCGCTGCCAGCAGGGATTCCATAATGAGGCCAATCGTCCGATGCTCTACGTGTTCGCGGTAATAGGTCAGCGTTACCGATTCTAATCCTGCCGGTTTTTCACAGGCGCGGCTGCGGGCATGGTGCCAGCGCGGCAGCAGGCCGTAAGCCGGGAACCAATGGCTTTGGTGTTGCTCGCCCGCGTGGTACAGAAGATTGTTAGGATGGAAGATGTGGCTCAGCCACTGGCGTACCGCCGGATTGTTGCCAAGCGGGCTGCGGGCGTCGAACAGTAAATAGTAGCAACCTTCTTCAAGGCGGCTTTCGACCGCTTTTTCGCTCTGGGTGGTGCCCTCCAGCGTCAAACCACCGTTGGGTTCCTCGCTGATTTCCGGCAATACCCAAACGTTCACCTCGTCAATGAGCGCCCGGAAACCAAAGTAGTCGTCAAAGGCGAGGATCTTCAGCTGATTTTGGTTGTTACGCGCCACCGCATACGGGCCGGTGCCGACCGGCATACGCGAAAAGTCGGGCAGCGACTGCCACTCGCGCGGCAGGATCATCGCAGAAACCTGGCCTAACAGCAGCGGCAGCCAGCGATCGGGCTGCGCAAGATGGACATCCAGCGTCCAGGCGGTAGGGGAGTCGATGCGCGAAATATTAGAAAACAGCGGGAGCGTCATGCTGCGGTGCAGTGAGGTGATGACGTCTTCCATTTCCAATTCACGCCCGTGATGGAAATGAATGCCGGGGCGCAGGTAAAAACGCCAGTGTAATGGGGAAATTGCCTGCCAATGGTGCGCAATATCGGCTTCCAGTTCCCCATTTTCCTCATTTACCCGCGTTAATGCGCTGAATATTTGTCGGGCGATGTGGGTTTCAGAGCGGCGCAGAGCGGTTCCTGGCAGTAAATTGTGCATCGGACGGTAATAAAGCACGCGCAAAATATGCCGCCCTTGACGGAAACTGCGGCCTAGATGCGACACCAGCATCTGGCGCACCGCGGCCTTATCGCCCACTAATTGCACCAGCTGATCGATCCTGTCTTGCTCCAGCAGATCCTCCGCCCGTTGTTGCTGCAACGCAAGACCGGTATAGAGGAAGGTGAGCTTGGATCGCTTGCCGCGCCCGACTTCCGCCTCCCAGGTCAGCCACCCGCGCGCCTCCATGGTGTTCAACAGCGTCCGCATATGGCGACGAGAACAGCTCAGTAATTCAGCCAGATTATTCAGCGTGGTTTCCTGCGATTTTCCTTCGCAGCACTGCCATAAGCGGATGAATTGTTGTTGCAGTCGACCTGAAGACATAAAAGGGGAACTCCTGATAAAAACTCAGCAATTTATTAATCCCTATATTAGGCCAATAATTGCATTCGATGAAGCGAGATGGGAGGTCACCATGTATCAGTTCTACCAGCGATATTTCTCTGCTACTAAGAATGTTTCCTGGCTGGCCCGTCAGGCAACGGCACAGCGACTTGAAGTGCTGAGCTTTCTGATGCAATGGGAAGTGACGAAACCGACCTCTGAACATTAATTCGCCTAATCATGTGTGACTGAGTATTTGCCAGCAGGTATTATCTGCTGGCTTTTTTTATTCTTTCGCGTGCACAAAGGATTTCACATGCTCTGGTTAATGACGATGGGACGACGTCTCAACGGTGTGTATGCCGCCTTTATGATGGTGGCGTTTATGATGGGCATCGCGGGGGCGCTACAGGCGCCTACGCTGAGCCTGTATCTCAGCCGCGAAGTGGGCGTACAGCCATTCTGGGTGGGGCTTTTTTATACCGTCAATGCGATAGCGGGGATCGTCGTCAGCCTCGGGCTGGCTAAGCGCTCAGATAGCCGGGGCGATCGTCGTAAACTGATTATGTTCTGCTGCCTGATGGCGGTAGGCAATGCGCTGCTGTTTGCCTTCAATCGTCATTATCTGACCCTGATAACTTGTGGCGTGCTGCTGGCTTCCATCGCTAACGCCGCGATGCCGCAGCTGTTCGCGCTGGCGCGTGAGTATGCCGACAGCTCGGCGCGTGAAGTGGTGATGTTTAGCTCGGTGATGCGTGCACAATTATCGCTGGCGTGGGTGATTGGCCCGCCGCTGGCCTTTATGCTGGCGCTGAACTACGGTTTTACCGCCATGTTCTCGATTGCCGCGGTCATCTTTGCCATCAGCCTTGCGCTAATCGCCTTGACGCTGCCTTCGGTGGCGCGGGTTGAGCAGCCTGCCGACACCGTGCAGCTTCCGCTAAGTGGCTGGAAGGACAGCAACGTGCGTATGCTGTTTATCGCCTCCACGCTGATGTGGACCTGCAACACCATGTATATCATTGATATGCCGCTGTGGATCAGTAGCGATCTCGGCCTGCCGGACAGTCTGGCGGGGATCCTGATGGGCACCGCGGCGGGGCTTGAAATCCCGGCGATGATCCTCGCGGGCTACTACGTGAAGCGCTTTGGCAAACGTCGGATGATGGTGACGGCGGTAGCGGCGGGCGTGCTGTTCTATATTGGCCTGATTTTCTTCCACAGCCATACGTCGCTGTTGGTATTACAGCTGTTTAACGCGGTGTTTATCGGCATTGTTGCCGGGATAGGCATGCTGTGGTTCCAGGATCTGATGCCGGGACGAGCGGGGGCGGCGACCACGCTGTTTACCAATAGCATCTCAACCGGGGTGATTTTAGCCGGGATAATCCAGGGGGCGCTGGCGCAGAATTTTGGTCACTTCGCGGTGTACTGGGTGATTGCGGGGATTTCGCTGGTGACGCTGGTGATGACTGGGCGGGTGAAGGACGTTTAGGGCAGTAGAGCCTCCCCGGCGTCGCTGCGCTCGGCCGGGCTACCGTTTAATGTAGCCCGGACAAGGCGCGAACGCGCCGCCTCCGGGGAGGCAGCGGAGTCACAGATTACTGCATAAACGCCGGCTGCTTATTTTCGTAAGCAGAAATCGCCTCTTCATGCTGCAAGGTCAGGCCAATGCTATCCAGGCCGTTAATCATGCAATGGCGACGGAAGTCATCAATTTTAAAGCTGTAGGATTTCTCCCCCGCCTTAACCACCTGTGCTTCCAGGTCGACTTCAAATTTAATCCCCGGGTTGGCTTTGACCAACGCAAACATCTCATCAACCTGCGCATCGCTCAGGGTGACAGGCAGCAGCTGGTTGTTGAAGCTGTTGCCGTAGAAGATATCGGCGAAACTCGGGGCGATAACCACTTTAAAACCGTAGTCGGTCAGCGCCCACGGCGCGTGCTCGCGTGAAGAACCACAGCCAAAGTTTTCGCGCGCCAGCAGGATAGAAGCGCCCTTGTACTCCGGGAAGTTCAGTACAAACTCAGGATTCGGCTGCTCGCCTTTATCATCGAGGAAGCGCCAGTCGTTAAACAGGTGCGCGCCAAAGCCGGTACGAGTCACTTTCTGCAAAAACTGCTTCGGGATAATCGCATCGGTATCGACGTTCGCGGCATCCAGCGGTACCACCAGTCCCGTATGTTGGGTAAATTTCTCTGCCATGATGGTTTCCTTATTTCATGCTACGAATGTCGGCGAAATGGCCGGTAACGGCGGCCGCTGCGGCCATTGCTGGGCTGACCAGGTGAGTACGTCCACCGCGCCCCTGACGACCTTCAAAGTTACGGTTGCTGGTGGAAGCGCAGCGCTCGCCCGGGTTCAGGCGGTCGTTGTTCATCGCCAGACACATAGAGCAGCCCGGCAGACGCCATTCAAAACCGGCTTCGATAAAGATCTTATCCAGTCCTTCCGCTTCCGCCTGAGCTTTCACCGGGCCAGAACCTGGCACGACCAGCGCCTGCACGCCAGCCGCTACTTTACGGCCTTTGGCAATTTCTGCCGCCGCGCGTAAATCTTCAATACGCGAGTTGGTGCAAGAACCGATAAACACTTTATCAATAGCCACATCGGTCAGTGGGATACCCGGCTTCAGGCCCATGTAGGCCAGCGCTTTCTCGGCGCTGGCGCGTTCGACCGGGTCGTTAAAGGAGGCCGGGTCTGGAATATTGTCATTGACGGAAATCACCTGACCCGGATTCGTTCCCCAGGTGACCTGCGGCGCAATCTCTTCCGCTTGCAGAGTGACGACGCTGTCAAAGGTGGCGTCATCGTCGGTTTTCAGGGTTTTCCAGTAGGCAACGGCCTGGTCGAAATCTTTGCCTTTTGGCGCATGCAGACGGCCTTCCACGTAGTTAAAGGTGGTTTCGTCCGGCGCTACCAGACCCGCTTTCGCGCCCAGTTCGATCGCCATGTTGCACAAGGTCATACGGCCTTCCATGGTCAGGTCGCGAATCGCCTGGCCGCAGAACTCCACTACGTGACCGGTGCCGCCCGCGCTGCCGGTTTTACCGATAATCGCCAGCACGATATCTTTGGCGGTGATCCCCGGGGCGGCTTTGCCGTTGACTTCAATTTTCATGGTTTTGGCGCGGCCCTGCTTCAGGGTCTGCGTGGCCAGAACATGTTCCACTTCTGAGGTGCCGATACCGAACGCCAGTGCGCCGAACGCGCCGTGGGTCGCGGTGTGGGAGTCGCCGCAGACGATGGTCATGCCCGGCAGGGTGACGCCCTGTTCCGGCCCCATAACGTGGACGATACCCTGATAGGGGTGGTTCAGGTCATACAGTTCGACGCCGAACTCGTTGCAGTTTTTAATCAGCTCCTGCATCTGGATACGCGCCATCTCGCCGGAAGCATTGATGTCTTTCGTCTGCGTGGAGACGTTGTGATCCATGGTGGCGAAGGTTTTACCCGGCTGACGTACCGGACGCTTGTGCGCGCGCAGGCCGTCAAACGCCTGTGGAGAGGTGACTTCATGCACCAGGTGGCGGTCGATATACAGCAACGGCGTTTCGTTTGGCGCTTCATAAACCACGTGCGCTTCAAACAATTTTTCGTATAAGGTCTTCGCCATGATTACACCCCTTCGGCAACATAGCGGGCAATAATATCGCCCATTTCATCGGTACTGACTGCCGCGCTTCCGCGGGCTAAATCGCTGGTTCGTACGCCTTCTTCCAGCGCGCGGTTAATCGCGGCTTCAATAGCGGTGGCGGCGTCGTTGGCATCCAGGCTGTAGCGCAACAGCAGCGCCAGCGACAGGATTTGCGCAATCGGGTTAGCGATATTTTTACCAGCGATATCCGGTGCTGAGCCACCGGCCGGCTCGTACAGACCAAAGCCTTCTTCGTTCAGGCTGGCGGACGGCAGCATCCCCATGGAACCGGTGATCATCGCGCATTCGTCGGAAAGAATGTCGCCGAACAGGTTGGAACACAGCAGCACGTCAAACTGCGACGGGTCTTTAATCAGCTGCATGGTGGCGTTGTCGATATACATATGCGCCAGTTCAACGTCGGCATAGTCTTTGCTGATTTCGCTGACGATTTCGCGCCACAGAATGGAGGACTGCAACACGTTGGATTTGTCGATTGAGGTCACTTTGTGACGACGTTTGCGCGCGGACTCAAATGCAATACGTGCAATACGTTCGATCTCGAAACGGTGATACACCTCGGTATCAAACGCTTTCTCATGCTGGCCGCTGCCTTCACGGCCTTTCGGCTGGCCGAAATAGATGCCGCCGGTCAATTCACGGACGCACAGAATATCGAAGCCGTTAGCGGCGATATCGGCGCGCAGCGGGCAGAACTCTTCCAGCCCTTGGTACAGCTTCGCCGGACGCAGATTGCTGAACAGTTTGAAATGTTTACGCAGCGGCAGCAGCGCGCCGCGCTCTGGCTGCTGGTTCGGCGGCAAGTTTTCCCATTTCGGGCCGCCTACGGAACCGAACAGGATCGCGTCAGCCTGGTCGCAGCCATCGACGGTGGCCTGCGGTAACGGCTCGCCGTGCTTATCAATGGCGATGCCGCCAACATCGTAATGGCTGGTGGTAATACGCATATCAAAACGCTGACGCACGGCTTCCAGGACTTTCAATGCCTGTGTCATGACTTCCGGGCCAATACCATCACCCGGTAACACAGCAATATGGTAATTCTTCGACATTACACGGTTTCCTTATTGTTCTCGTTATTCTTAATCTTGCGTTGCAATTCTTTTTCGACTTCGGCGGCGCGCCAGATGTTGTTCAGTACGTGCACCATTGCTTTGGCGGAGGATTCGACGATGTCAGTTGCCAGACCGACGCCGTGGAAACGACGACCGTTGTAGGTGACAACGATATCCACCTGGCCCAGCGCATCTTTACCCTGGCCTTTGGCATTCAGGTCGTATTTCACCAGCTCAACGTCGTAGCCGGTAATGCGGTTAATCGCCTGGTAAATCGCGTCAACCGGACCGTTACCGTTGGCGGCTTCGGCTTTGGTTTCTTCACCGCAGGCCAGTTTCACGGACGCGGTCGCGATGTCGCTTGAACCAGACTGCACGCTGAAGTAGTCCAGACGGAAATGCTCAGGCTCTTCCTGCTGTTTGTTGATGAACGCCAGCGCTTCCAGGTCGTAATCGAAGACCTGACCTTTTTTGTCCGCCAGTTTCAGGAAGGCGTCGTACAGGTGGTCCATGTTGTAGTCGGTATCTTTGTAACCCATCTCTTCCATACGGTGCTTCACGGCGGCGCGGCCGGAGCGAGAAGTCAGGTTCAATTGCACCTGATTCAGGCCAATGGATTCCGGGGTCATGATTTCGTAGTTTTCGCGATTCTTCAGTACGCCATCCTGGTGAATGCCGGAAGAGTGCGCGAAGGCACCGGTGCCCACGATAGCTTTGTTCGCGGGGATCGGCATGTTGCAAATCTGGCTGACGGTCTGGCTGGTGCGCCAGATTTCATTGTGGTTGATGGCGGTATGCACGTTCATAATGTCTTTGCGCACTTTAATTGCCATGATTACTTCTTCCAGCGAGCAGTTACCGGCGCGTTCGCCGATGCCGTTCATCGCGCCTTCAACCTGACGAGCACCCGCGTGGACTGCGGCCAGGGAGTTACCGACCGCCATGCCTAAATCGTCGTGGGTGTGAACGGAGATAATCGCTTTATCGATGTTTGGAACGCGTTCGTACAGGCCGGTGATGATATTGGAGAACTCAAATGGCAGGGTATAGCCGACGGTATCTGGAATATTGATGGTTGTGGCACCGGCGTTGATTGCCGCTTCAACCACGCGAGACAGCTGATCGATTGGCGTACGGCCCGCATCTTCACAGGAGAATTCGACATCGTCGGTATAGTTACGCGCGCGTTTCACCATATACACCGCGCGTTCGATAACTTCTTCCAGCGTGCTGCGCAGCTTGGTGGCGATGTGCATTGGCGAGGTCGCAATAAAAGTATGAATTCGGAATGCTTCAGCAATCTTCAATGATTCGGCGGCGACATCAATATCCTGCTCGACGCAGCGCGCCAGAGCACAAACGCGGCTGTTCTTAATATTGCGCGCGATAGTCTGCACCGACTCGAAATCGCCCGGTGAAGAGACCGGAAACCCGACTTCCATCACGTCAACGCCCATACGTTCGAGGGCAAAAGCAATCTGCAGCTTCTCTTTCACGCTCAGGCTTGCCTGTAATGCCTGTTCCCCATCACGTAAGGTCGTATCAAAAATAATGACTTGCTGGCTCATGGTTTAGGTCCTTGGTTGACTTGGGGCGCCTTGCTACGAGCATAAAAAAACCCGCGCAGTGGCGCGGGTTTTCGTTTAACTGATGATGACTAACGCAGAACGTCGCACACCAGCCTACCGCGCACAGAAGAGGCGTTTAGTAGTAGTAGGCCGTTGAAGCGAGTTGTACGGAACATGGTCATCAATCTCCAGATTCATTCGATATGCTATTAGTGGTACTGGATATGCTTTCTGATGTCAACCCTGCCTGAAGAAACCAGGGAAATTACCGGCGTTAACGAAACGGTAGGATTAGCTAATTGTGCTGACGAAAGTCTCATTTTATAGCGGATCATTTTTTGGATTAATTCATGATTTTCATATTTTGTCGCAATTAAACATGTTCTATTGCAATCAAACACGTATCAGCCATGCTTTAAGGAGATAGCTATCTTGATGATAATTATGAATTTGTCGCTTTTGTTGTTGAGTGTTGTAGATAAATAAAGCGTATCTCTGATAAGAAAATGTTAATTTAAATTAAGTTTTAAAAAATACATTTTAATAAATCTTAAAAAGAAGTGTCCACTTTAGGCATGTTGTGTATTCGCGTGATCTATGGGTAAACTGCGTCCAATCAACTTGGTTATATAAATAAGAGCAACTTTTGTCCTACAGAAGCTGCATTTTGCATCTTTATATATTCCTATTTTTATTGGTTCCTCTTTTTTGGATCTTATATGCATGGTAAATCATATAGCCACAATATATTTCTGCGATTTTGCAAAGGGAGTTTTGTATGACAGTGGAATCTGAAAGCGTAATTAACGCCTCAGGGCAACAGCGTGTATCCGCTAATGAAGGAACTAAACCGCAGCTTCGGATGGTCGATTTAAATTTGCTTACCGTATTTGATGCGGTGATGCAGGAGCAAAATATCACGCGTGCCGCCCATATCCTTGGCATGTCACAGCCAGCAGTGAGTAACGCTGTTGCGCGTTTAAAAGTGATGTTTAATGATGAATTGTTTGTTCGTTATGGCCGTGGTATTCAGCCGACAGCGCGGGCGTTCCAGCTGTTTGGCTCAGTGCGCCAGGCGTTGCAGTTAGTCCAGAATGAGCTGCCGGGCTCGGGCTTTGAACCGCTGAGCAGCGAGCGCGTATTTAATATCTGCGTTTGTAGTCCATTGGATAATTACCTGACATCAATTATCCTCAATAAGGTGAATGAAGTAGCGCCACATATTCACATGGTGTTTAAGTCCTCCTTAAATCAAAATACAGAACATCAGCTTCGTTACCAGGAAATTGAATTTGTTCTTGGCTATGAAGAGTTCCGTCGTCCTGAGTTCGCGTGCGTGCCATTATTTAATGACGAAATGGTGCTGGTGGCGAGTAAGAAACACCCGCGCATTAATGGGCCGGTCACTGAAGCGGTTGTTTATCAGGAAGAACATGCCGTTGTTTCCCTCGACCGCTATGCGTCATTTAGCCAGCCGTGGTATGACTCGGTCGATAAACAAAGCCGAATTGCCTATCAAGGGATGGCATTAATAAGCGTACTGAATGTTGTTTCCCAAACTCATTTAGTGGCTATTGCTCCACGCCGTCTGGCAGAAGAGTTCTCCGAGCAGTTAGGTCTGCAAGTATTACCGCTGCCAATGAAACTTAACAGTCGTACCTGCTACCTTTCATGGCATGAAGCCGCAGGGCGAGATAAAGGCCATCAATGGATGGAAGAACTGCTGATTAACGCGTGTCGTCAGCAGTAATTCGTATCGATAGTTAGTCTGTATTAATGTCATATTTATTTTGTAAATCGTTAGAAATATAAAATATTATTCTGTTGTTTATCGCCGGTTCGCCCGGCGATAAAGTCAAAAATTACAGGTTTGCCTGTAATCATCAGTTTCACCCGAGTATCTACGCTCTCCTTTTCTTATCGCTGAAGTAATCTTCCATTATTTTCCCTTTTCTCCTTATTTTTCCTCTTTTTAGTACGGCATCTACTGCGGATGTGCGAATTGCCTGCCTCGTGGCGAGCGGTTATGTTAGTTCGTTATTGATAATTTCGCGTCGGTGGAAACCCTTCGCCGTCAGCACATGACCTCGGGAAAATGAATTCCCCGTCATCAAGAAGATTAAGCCTGGAGGCAAACCATGGAGATGTTGTCTGGAGCCGAGATGGTCGTCCGATCGTTAATCGATCAGGGCGTGAAGCAGGTATTTGGCTATCCGGGAGGCGCGGTTCTCGATATTTATGACGCGCTGCATACGGTCGGCGGTATTGACCATGTGCTGGTGCGTCATGAGCAAGCCGCGGTACATATGGCCGACGGCCTGGCGCGCGCAACCGGGGAGGTCGGGGTGGTGCTCGTCACCTCGGGGCCGGGGGCGACCAACGCCATTACCGGGATTGCGACAGCCTATATGGACTCTATCCCGCTGGTGGTGCTATCAGGCCAGGTGGCGACGTCGCTGATTGGCTACGATGCCTTCCAGGAGTGCGACATGGTTGGGGTTTCGCGCCCGGTCGTGAAACACAGCTTCCTGGTTAAAAACACTGAAGATATTCCCGGTGTGCTGAAAAAAGCGTTTTGGCTGGCTGCCAGCGGTCGCCCGGGGCCGGTCGTGGTTGATCTGCCAAAAGATATCCTTAACCCCGCGAACAAGCTGCCATACGTCTGGCCTGATTCGGTCAGCATGCGTTCTTATAACCCAACAACAACCGGACACAAAGGGCAGATTAAGCGCGCGCTGCAAACGCTTATCGCGGCGAAAAAACCGGTGGTATATGTGGGCGGCGGGGTAGTGAACGCCGAATGTCACGCACAGCTGCGTGTACTCATTGAAAAACTCAATTTACCGGTCACCTCTTCATTAATGGGGTTGGGAGCCTTCCCGGCTACGCATCGTCAGGCGCTAGGCATGTTGGGGATGCATGGCACTTACGAAGCAAACATGACCATGCATCACTCCGATGTGATCTTCGCGGTCGGCGTCCGCTTTGACGATCGCACTACCAATAACCTGGCGAAGTACTGCCCGAATGCCACGGTACTGCATATTGATATCGATCCTACGTCGATCTCGAAAACGGTGCCTGCTGATATTCCGATCGTGGGGGATGCCGGCCTGGTATTGGATCAAATGCTGGAGCTGTTGGATCAAGAGCGTGCCGCCCAACCGCTTGATGATATTCGCGACTGGTGGCAGCAAATAGAGCAGTGGCGGGCCCGTCAGTGCCTTAAGTATGACACCCAAAGTGACAAGATTAAGCCGCAGGCGGTGGTGGAAGCCGTCTGGAAATTGACCCACGGCGATGCCTACGTCACCTCTGATGTCGGGCAGCATCAAATGTTTGCCGCGCTGTATTATCCCTTCGATAAGCCACGCCGATGGATTAACTCCGGCGGGCTGGGCACCATGGGCTTCGGTTTGCCTGCGGCGCTGGGCGTAAAGATGGCGCTGCCGGATGAGACGGTGGTCTGCGTCACGGGCGATGGCAGCATTCAGATGAATATCCAGGAGCTGTCGACCGCGCTGCAATATAATCTGCCGGTGCTGGTGCTCAACCTGAACAACGGCTACCTCGGGATGGTGAAACAGTGGCAGGACATGATTTACTCCGGCCGACACTCCCAATCGTATATGCAGTCGCTGCCGGACTTTGTCCGTCTGGCTGAGGCCTATGGCCATGTGGGGATCCGTATCACCGAACCTTCTGAGCTTGAGAGCAAGCTAACTCAGGCGCTGGAGCAGGTGCGCAACAATCGGCTGGTGTTTGTCGATGTTTGCGTGGATGGAAGCGAACATGTCTACCCGATGCATATCCGGGGTGGGGCGATGGACGAGATGTGGCTGAGTAAAACGGAGAGAACCTGATTATGCGTCGGATATTATCGGTACTGCTGGAAAATGAGTCTGGCGCGCTTTCGCGCGTGATTGGGCTTTTCTCACAACGTGGCTATAACATTGAAAGCCTGACCGTCGCACCCACTGACGATCCCACGCTATCGCGCATGACCATTCAGACGGTCGGCGATGAGAAAACCATTGAGCAAATCGAAAAGCAGCTTCACAAGCTGGTTGATGTGCTGCGCGTCACCGAACTTGGGCAAGGTGGTCACGTCGAGCGAGAAATCATGCTGGTGAAGGTTCAGGCCAGCGGTTATGGTCGCGATGAGGTCAAACGTAACACGGAAATATTCCGCGGGCAGATTATTGATGTGACGCCATCGCTTTATACCGTACAACTGGTGGGCACCAGTGATAAGCTGGACGCATTCCTGGCCTCACTGCGTGACGTTGCCCGAATTGTGGAAGTGGCACGCTCAGGCGTCGTGGGATTGTCGCGTGGCGACAAGATTATGCGCTAATCGCGTCTCGGCCTGAATTCGTCATCATGAACAGTAGGCCGGATAAGCAAAGCGCCATCCGGCAACTTGCAGGGTTCTGCCGGATAGTGCTTTGCTTATCCGGCCTATAACTCATCGCTTTATCGTAGCCTGACCCAACGTCGGGCTTTTTTTTGCGAAATCAGCAATAAGTGCGATGAAAAGCTATTGCCGATGCGATCATTCTGCGCTTAGATGTTACGGATTATACTTATAAAGCAAGGGGCAATTGTGAAACTGGATGAGATCGCCCGGCTTGCCGGTGTTTCCCGAACCACCGCCAGCTATGTGATTAACGGCAAAGCGAAGCAGTACCGTGTCAGCGACAAGACTGTCGAAAAAGTGATGGCCGTGGTGCGCGAGCACAACTACCATCCTAATGCGGTTGCCGCAGGCCTGCGTGCAGGACGTACGCGTTCCATCGGATTAGTGATCCCGGATCTGGAAAATACCAGCTATACGCGCATCGCCAACTACCTTGAGCGTCAGGCCCGTCAGCGAGGTTATCAGCTGCTGATCGCCTGTTCTGAGGATCAGCCGGATAACGAAATGCGTTGTATAGAGCATCTGCTGCAACGTCAGGTCGATGCCATTATTGTTTCCACCTCTCTCCCGCCGGAACATCCGTTCTACCAGCGCTGGGCGAATGACGCATTCCCGATTGTCGCGCTTGACCGTGCGCTCGACCGTGAACACTTCACCAGCGTCGTTGGCGCCGATCAGGACGATGCCGAAATGCTGGCCGCTGAGTTGCGTACCTTCCCGGCTGAAACGGTGCTTTATCTTGGTGCGTTGCCGGAGCTGTCGGTCAGCTATCTGCGCGAGCAGGGTTTCCGCACGGCCTGGAAAGACGATCCGCGCGAAGTGCATTTCCTCTATGCCAATAGCTATGAACGCGAAGCCGCGGCGGCGCTGTTTGAGAAATGGCTTGAAACTCATCCTATGCCGCAGGCGCTGTTCACGACCTCATTTGCGCTATTACAAGGGGTAATGGACGTCACGCTGCGCCGTGAAGGTAAGCTGCCGACCGATTTGGCGATTGCCACCTTTGGCGATAACGAGTTGCTCGACTTCTTACAGTGCCCCGTACTGGCCGTGGCCCAGCGCCACCGCGATGTCGCGGAGCGCGTGCTTGAAATTGTGCTGGCAAGCCTCGATGAACCGCGCAAGCCAAAACCTGGCCTGAGCCGTATTCGCCGTAATCTTTACCATCGCGGCAGCCTCAGCCGTCGATAAACGCGAAAGGATGAAGGTACATGATATTTCCTTCATCCTTTTAAGCATTATTTCCTTGAGGATATTCAGATAATTCCTTAATTTTTATTAGCCCTCTATTTAATTGCGCCGAAATGAGCGTTTTGTTGTTTATTAATGTGAAGATAAAGTAAAAATATATTGTTTGTGTATTATTTTGTTACATTTGCCCGGCGGATTGCCGAAATAACAAACACTTCTCCAGTCACCTACCAGAATGCGCAGCCTGTCGCTCGCGAATTCCTTGCCGGGGCTCGCCACAAGGACTGTTAACCAACCGCATAATGTCCTAAAATGCCGCTCGCGTCGCAAACTGACACTTTATAAATTCTTTTGAAGATATTTCGTCACGTTAACGTGATGTGAATCAGCCTGTATTTTTCTTGCGGGGATTCATGACGTTAATTTGCCTCGTAGGTTGGATAATTTTTAATCATGGCTAATATTGGCCGCAAATAGTGGTTTTTTGGACTCCGTTGGCATTGATGCTGGCTTGACAAGCTTTTCCTCTGCTCCGTAAACTCCTTGAAGTGGGAATTTGTGGGGTAAAGTGGTGATAAGGGGAGAGGCTGGCATGTTCCGGGGGGCAACGTTAGTCAATCTTGACAGCAAAGGGCGTTTAGCCGTCCCTGTCCGATATCGGGACCAGCTTGTCGAGAGCGCTACCGGTCAAATGGTTTGCACCATTGACATCCATCACCCCTGCCTGCTGCTTTATCCGTTACCTGAATGGGAAATTATCGAACAAAAACTATCGCGTCTGTCGAGCATGAACCCCGCCGAGCGCCGTGTGCAACGGCTGCTGTTAGGACATGCCAGTGAATGTCAGATGGATAGTGCGGGGCGATTATTGATTGCGCCGGTTTTACGGCAACACGCCGGATTGACCAAAGAAGTGATGCTGGTCGGGCAGTTCAATAAATTTGAGCTGTGGGATGAAACGGCCTGGTATCAACGGGTCAAGGAAGATATCGACGCTGAGCAATCTGCTTCAGGGGAGCTGTCGGAGCGATTGCAGGATTTGTCCTTATAAAATGATGGAAAACTTTAAACATACTTCGGTACTGCTGGACGAGGCCGTAAACGGTCTGAATATTCGTCCTGACGGTATCTATATTGATGGCACATTTGGCCGTGGTGGTCACTCGCGTCTTATCCTCTCGCAGCTTGGCGAGCAGGGACGTCTTATCGCGATCGACCGCGATCCCGAAGCGATTGCGGTAGCGAAAACTATCGACGATCCGCGTTTTTCCATCGTGCATGGACCTTTCTCCGCGCTGGCGGATTATGTGGCCGAGCGCGATCTTGTCGGCAAGATCGACGGCATTCTACTCGATCTTGGCGTTTCCTCTCCGCAGCTTGATGACGCCGAACGCGGCTTCTCGTTTATGCGTGATGGCCCGCTGGATATGCGTATGGATCCCACTCGCGGTCAGTCGGCGGCCGAATGGCTGCAAACGGCAGAAGAAGCGGATATTGCCTGGGTGATTAAAACCTTCGGCGAAGAACGTTTTGGCAAACGCATTGCGCGCGCCATCGTGGATCGCAACCGTATTGAGCCGATGACGCGCACCAAAGAGCTGGCTGAAGTCATTGCCGCTGCGATGCCGGTAAAAGACAAATTCAAACACCCCGCAACCCGTACCTTCCAGGCGGTGCGTATTTGGGTGAACAGTGAGCTGGAGGAGATAGAGCAAGCGCTAAAAAGCTCGCTTGGCGTGCTGGCCCCGGGTGGGCGGCTGTCAATCATCAGCTTCCATTCGCTGGAAGACCGCATTGTGAAACGCTTCATGCGCGAACAGAGCCGCGGTCCACAGGTTCCGGCTGGAATTCCGATGACTGAAGAGCAACTCAGGAAACTGGGTGGCCGTCATTTACGAGCGCTAGGCAAGTTGATGCCGGGCGAACAAGAAGTGGCTGAGAATCCACGAGCTCGTAGTTCAGTGCTGCGTATTGCAGAAAGGACGAACGCATGATCGGCAGAGTGACAGAAGCCCTAAGCAAAGTGACCGGGTCGTTAGGAAACAGCGAACGTCATGCCTTGCCTGGCGTTATTCGCGACGACCTTTTGCAACACGGGAAGCTGCCACTCTGTCTGTTCATTTGCATCATTGTGACGGCGGTAACGGTGGTGACAACCGCTCACCATACTCGCCTGTTAACAGCCCAACGTGAACAGTTGGTACTGGAGCGCGATGCGTTAGATATCGAATGGCGAAACCTGATCTTAGAAGAGAATGCTCTTGGCGATCATAGCCGTGTCGAACGTATCGCTACTGAAAAGTTGCAAATGCAACATGTTGATCCATCAAAAGAAAACATTGTTGTTCAAAAATAAGGATTATTGCAACGCATGAAACCAGCGGCAAAAAAGACGCTTAAACCGAAACGTCAGGAAGAACAAGCCAACTTTATCAGTTGGCGTTTTGCGTTGCTTTGCGGCTGTATTCTGATTGCACTCGGCTTCTTGCTTGGACGCGTGGCGTGGTTGCAGATCATCGCCCCCGACATGCTGGTGCGTCAGGGCGACATGCGTTCGTTGCGCGTGCAGGAGGTATCAACCTCCCGTGGCTTAATCACCGACCGTTCCGGTCGTCCGCTGGCGGTAAGCGTTCCGGTAAAAGCTATCTGGGCCGATCCGAAAGAGCTGCACGAAGCGGGCGGAGTGGTACTAAACAACCGCTGGAAAGCGCTGGCCGATGCGCTGAACATGCCGCTCGACCAGCTTGCTTCACGCATTAACACCAATCCACGCATGCGCTTTATCTATCTGGCACGTCAGGTTAACCCTGACATGGCAGACTACATCAAAAAACTGAAGCTGCCGGGGATTTACCTGCGCGAAGAATCCCGTCGCTACTATCCTTCCGGCGAAGTAACCGCTCACTTGATTGGCTTTACTAACGTCGACAGTCAGGGCATCGAAGGGGTTGAGAAGAGCTTTGACAAGTGGCTCACCGGTCAGCCTGGTGAACGTATTGTTCGTAAAGACCGCTATGGCCGGGTTATTGAAGATATCTCTTCAACGGACAGCCAGGCCGCGCATAATCTGGCGTTGAGCATTGATGAACGCTTACAGGCGCTGGTCTATCGTGAGCTGAATAACGCCGTGGCCTTTAACAAGGCGGAATCCGGTAGCGCCGTGCTGGTTGATGTCAACACTGGCGAAGTGCTGGCGATGGCCAACAGCCCGTCCTACAACCCGAACAACTTCACCGGTACGGCGAAGGACACCATGCGTAACCGCGCGATCACCGACGTGTTCGAACCGGGCTCCACGGTGAAACCAATGGTGGTGATGACCGCCTTACAGCGCGGCGTAGTGCGTGAAAATACCGTACTCAACACCATCCCTTATCGAATTAACGGTCACGAAATCAAAGACGTGGCGCGCTACAGCGAATTAACCCTGACCGGGGTTCTACAGAAGTCGAGTAACGTTGGTGTTTCCAAGCTGGCGTTAGCGATGCCGTCCTCAGCGTTAGTAGATACTTACTCACGTTTTGGGCTGGGAAAAGCGACCAATTTGGGGTTGGTCGGAGAACGCAGTGGCTTATATCCTCAAAAACAACGGTGGTCTGACATAGAGAGGGCCACCTTCTCTTTCGGCTATGGGCTAATGGTAACCCCGTTACAGTTAGCGCGAGTCTACGCAACGATTGGCAGCTACGGCGTCTATCGTCCGCTGTCTATTACCAAAGTTGATCCGCCGGTTCCCGGCGAGCGTATCTTCCCGGAAGCTACCGTTCGCTCCGTCGTGCACATGATGGAAAGCGTCGCGCTGCCCGGTGGCGGCGGCGTGAAGGCGGCGATTAAAGGCTACCGTATTGCGATTAAAACCGGTACGGCGAAAAAAGTGGGCCCTGATGGGCGCTACATCAACAAATATATTGCTTACACCGCAGGCGTTGCGCCAGCCAGCCAGCCGCGTTTTGCGCTGGTAGTGGTCATCAACGACCCGCAGGCGGGTAAATACTACGGCGGCGCCGTTTCCGCGCCGGTCTTTGGGGCCATCATGGGCGGTGTACTGCGCACGATGAACATTGAACCGGACGCGCTGGCAACGGGCGACAAAAATGATTTAGTAACAAATCAAGGCGAGGGATCAGGTGGCAGATCGTAATTTGCGCGACCTTCTTGCTCCGTGGGTGCCTAATGCACCGGAGCGAGTACTGCGGGAGATGACGCTCGACAGCCGTGTGGCTGCATCGGGCGATCTGTTCGTAGCTGTAGTGGGTCATCAGGCGGACGGGCGTCGTTATATCCCGCAGGCAATTGCGCAAGGCGTCGCGGCAATTGTAGCCGAGGCAAAAGATGAAGCGACCGACGGTGAAATCCGTGAGATTCACGGTGTGCCGGTTATTTACCTCAGTCAATTGAACGAACGTTTATCGGCACTGGCCGGGCGTTTTTACCGTGAACCTTCGGACAGCCTGCGCCTGATTGGCGTTACTGGCACCAATGGTAAAACCACCACCACGCAGCTGATTGCACAGTGGTGCCAGCTGCTGGGCGAAACCAGCGCGGTCATGGGCACCGTCGGCAACGGTCTTCTGGACAAAGTTATCCCGACCGAGAACACCACCGGTTCAGCGGTTGACGTTCAGCACGTGCTGGCGGGTCTGGTTGCGCAAGGCGCGACGATGGCGGCGATGGAAGTCTCTTCCCACGGCCTGGTACAACACCGCGTGGCGGCACTTAAATTTGCGGCTTCCGTGTTTACCAATCTCAGCCGCGATCACCTGGATTACCACGGTGATATGGAGCATTACGAAGCCGCAAAATGGCTGCTGTATTCAACTCACCACTGCGGCCAGGCGATTGTTAACGCCGATGATGAAGTGGGCCGCCGCTGGTTGGCCCGTCTGCCGGATGCCGTTGCGGTGTCGATGGAAGATCATATCAATCCGAACTGCCACGGTCGCTGGCTGAAAGCCATCGGCGTGGATTATCACGATAGCGGCGCGACCATTCGTTTCGGCTCCACCTGGGGCGAAGGCGAGATTGAAAGCCGCCTGATGGGCGCATTTAACGTCAGCAACCTGCTGCTGGCGCTGGCAACGCTGCTGGCGCTGGGTTACCCGCTGGCTGACCTGCTGAAAACCGCTGCGCGTTTGCAGCCGGTGTGCGGGCGTATGGAAGTTTTCGCGGCGCCGGGCAAACCGACCGTGGTTGTTGATTACGCACACACCCCCGATGCGCTGGAAAAAGCCTTACAGGCCGCGCGTCTGCACTGTGCCGGTAAGCTGTGGTGCGTCTTTGGCTGCGGCGGCGACCGGGATAAAGGCAAACGCCCGCTAATGGGCGCGATTGCCGAAGAGTTCTCCGACGTGGTGGTGGTCACCGATGACAACCCGCGTACCGAAGAACCTCGTGCGATCATCAACGATATTCTGGCTGGCATGATTGACGCCGGGCACGTGAAGGTGATGGAAGGCCGCGCGGAAGCGGTGACCAACGCCATCATGCAGGCCAAACCGAATGACGTTGTGCTGCTGGCCGGTAAAGGCCATGAAGATTATCAGATAGTGGGTAACCGCCGTCTGGATTACTCAGACCGTATCACCGCAGCGCGTCTGCTGGGAGCAGTGGCATGATTGGCGTAACGCTAAGCCAACTCTCCGGCGTACTCAACGCTGAGCTTGTGGGCAACGATCTGCTGATTGAAGAGGTCACCACCGACACCCGCAAAATCACCGCGGGTTGCCTGTTTGTGGCGCTCAAAGGCGAACGTTTTGATGCGCATGACTTTGCGCAAACCGCTAAGGATAACTGCGCGGGTGCGCTGTTAGTCAGCCGTAAGCTGGATATCGACCTGCCGCAGCTGGTGGTCAGCGATACCCGTCTGGCCTTTGGCGAGCTGGCAGCCTGGGTTCGTCAACAGGTTCCTGCGCGCGTTGTAGCGCTGACCGGTTCCTCTGGCAAAACCTCGGTAAAAGAGATGACCGCCGCCATTCTGGCCCAGTGCGGCAACACGCTTTATACCGCAGGCAATCTTAACAATGACATTGGCGTACCGATGACATTGCTGCGCCTGACGCCGGAACATCAGTTTGCGGTGATTGAACTGGGCGCAAACCACCAGGGCGAAATTGCCTGGACCGTGGGGCTCACCCGCCCGGAAGCGGCGCTGGTCAACAACCTGGCGGCAGCGCATCTGGAAGGTTTTGGATCGCTTGCGGGCGTGGCAAAAGCGAAGGGTGAGATTTTCAGCGGCCTGCCGCAAGACGGTATCGCCATTCTGAATGCGGACAATAACGACTGGGCCAACTGGCAGCAGATTATCGGTGACCGTACCGTGTGGCGCTTTTCGCCGAATGCGGCGGACAGTGATTTTAGCGCCTCAGACGTGCGTATCACCGGGCAGGGCACCGAATTTACGCTTCACACGCCAAAAGGCAGCATTGACGTGATTCTGCCGCTGCCGGGCCGTCACAATATCGCCAATGCGCTGGCGGCAACGTCGCTGGCAACGGCGGTTGGCGCTGACTTAAACGCGGTGAAAGCCGGACTTGCGCAACTGCAAGCCGTACCGGGGCGTCTGTTCCCAATCCACCTGTCGGAAACTCAGCTGCTGCTGGACGACTCTTACAACGCGAACGTTGGGTCAATGACCGCGGCGGTGCAGGTGTTGTCTGAAATGCCGGGCTACCGCGTGCTGGTAGTGGGCGACATGGCAGAGCTGGGGGCTGAAAGTGAAGCCTGTCATATTCAGGTGGGTGCGGCGGCTAAAGCCGCGGGCATCGACCGGGTACTGAGCGTCGGCACATTAAGCCAGGCCATCAGCGCGGCGAGCGGGGCAGGGGAGCATTTCACCGAGAAGTCCTCGGCAATTGCTCGCCTTAACACTCTGATTAAAGAACACAAAACTATCACCATTCTGGTGAAAGGATCACGCAGTGCCGCCATGGAACAGGTTGTACGCGCATTACAGGAGAACGGGACATGTTAGTATGGCTGGCCGAACATTTGGTCAAATATTATTCTGGCTTTAACGTCTTTTCTTATCTGACGTTTCGCGCCATCGTCAGCCTGCTGACCGCGCTGTTCATCTCTTTGTGGATGGGCCCGCGCATGATCGCCCGCTTGCAAAAAATGTCTTTTGGTCAGGTTGTCCGTAACGACGGCCCAGAATCACACTTCAGTAAACGCGGCACCCCAACGATGGGCGGGATCATGATCCTCACCGCCATTACCGTTTCCGTGCTGTTGTGGGCTTACCCTTCTAACCCGTACGTCTGGTGCGTGCTGACGGTGCTTATCGGCTACGGCATTATTGGTTTTGTCGACGATTACCGCAAAGTGGTGCGCAAAGACACCAAAGGTCTGATTGCCCGCTGGAAATATTTCTGGATGTCGGTGATTGCGCTAGGCGTCGCCTTTGCGCTGTATCTTGCCGGTAAAGATACCCCGGCGACTGAGCTGGTGGTGCCGTTCTTCAAAGACGTGATGCCGCAGCTGGGGCTGTTCTACATCCTGCTGGCCTATTTCGTGATTGTCGGTACCGGTAATGCGGTGAACCTGACCGATGGCCTCGACGGCCTGGCTATCATGCCAACCGTGTTTGTGGCAGCGGGCTTTGCGCTGGTGGCATGGGCGACCGGCAACATGAACTTCGCGAGCTACCTGCACATTCCTTACCTGCGTCATGCGGGGGAACTGGTGATTGTCTGTACGGCGATTGTCGGCGCGGGTCTGGGCTTCCTGTGGTTCAACACCTATCCGGCGCAGGTCTTTATGGGCGACGTGGGTTCTCTGGCACTCGGCGGTGCGCTGGGCATTATTGCCGTGCTGCTGCGTCAGGAATTCCTGTTGGTCATCATGGGCGGCGTTTTCGTGGTGGAGACCCTGTCGGTTATTTTGCAGGTCGGCTCCTTCAAGCTGCGCGGTCAGCGCATCTTCCGTATGGCACCGATTCATCACCACTATGAACTGAAAGGCTGGCCGGAACCGCGCGTTATCGTGCGCTTCTGGATTATTTCGCTGATGCTGGTGCTGATTGGCCTGGCAACGCTGAAGGTACGTTAATCATGGCAGATTACCTGGGTAAAAACGTCGTCATCATTGGTCTTGGACTGACCGGGCTATCCTGCGTGGATTTCTTCCTTGCGCAGAACGTGACGCCGCGCGTCATGGATACCCGAGCGACGCCACCCGGTCTGGATAAACTGCCGGAAACGGTAGAGCGTTACGTCGGTAGCCTGAATGAAGACTGGCTGATGGCAGCCGATCTCATTGTGGCAAGCCCTGGTATTGCGCTCGCGCACCCGGCACTGTCCCGCGCGGCGGATGCGGGGATTGAAATCGTCGGTGATATCGAACTGTTCTGCCGGGAAGCTCAGGCGCCTATTGTGGCCATTACCGGCTCGAACGGGAAAAGCACGGTGACCACGCTGGTGGGAGAAATGGCAAAAGCGGCGGGCGTGAACGTGGGCGTCGGCGGCAATATTGGCCTGCCTGCGCTGATGCTGCTTGACCCTGCTCGTGAACTTTACGTCCTTGAACTCTCCAGCTTCCAGCTGGAAACAACCAGCAGCCTGCATGCGACGGCGGCGACAATCTTAAACGTCACCGAAGATCATATGGATCGCTATCCGCTGGGTTTACAGCAGTATCGTGCGGCGAAACTGCGCGTTTATGAAAATGCCAAAGTGTGCGTTGTTAATGCCGATGATGGACTGACCATGCCGGTACGCGGTGCCGACAAGCGCTGCGTGAGCTTTGGCGTGGATGTCGGCGACTATCACCTCAACCGCCAGCAGGGCGAAACCTGGCTGCGCGTGAAGGGTGAAAAAGTCCTGAACGTCAAAGAGATGCCGCTCACCGGGCAGCATAACTACAGCAATGCTCTGGCGGCCCTCGCGCTGGCGGATGCCGTTGGCCTGCCACGTGCGACCAGTCTGAAAGCGCTGACCACCTTTACCGGTCTGGCTCACCGTTTCCAGATTGTGCTCGATCATAACGGCGTGCGCTGGATTAACGACTCCAAGGCAACCAACGTCGGGAGCACCGAGGCGGCATTAAATGGCCTGCATGTGGACGGTACACTGCACCTGCTGCTGGGTGGCGATGGTAAAGCTGCTGATTTCACGCCGCTGCAACGCTATCTGACCGGCGACAATATTCGCCTGTACTGCTTTGGTCGCGACGGAAGTGAGCTGGCCGCGCTGCGCCCGGAAGTGGCAACGCAGACCGAAACCATGGAACAGGCTATGCGCCTGCTCGCGCCGCAGGTGAAAAGCGGCGATATGGTGTTGCTGTCGCCTGCCTGTGCCAGCCTCGATCAGTTTAAAAGCTTTGAGCAGCGCGGTGACGTGTTTGCTCGTCTGGCGAAGGAGTTAGGTTGATGCGTTTATCGCTCCCGCGCCTGAGATTGCCTCAACTGAGGCTGCCGCGTCTGCCGGGCATGCGCATTTTCGCATGGCTATTTGCGGCGCTGAAAGGCTGGGTGATGGGCTCTCGGGATAAAGACTCCGACAGCCTGATTATGTACGACCGCATGCTGCTGTGGCTGACGCTGGGCCTTGCAGCGATTGGTTTTATCATGGTGACCTCGGCATCCATGCCGGTGGGGCAGCGTCTGGCGAACGATCCGTTCCTGTTCGCCAAACGTGATGGCCTGTACCTGCTGCTGGCGCTTGGCTTATCGCTGATAACGCTACGGTTGCCGATGTCGTTCTGGCAGCGCCACAGTACCTTTATGCTGATTGCCTCAATTGGCATGTTGCTGATTGTACTGGTGGTCGGTAGCTCGGTTAACGGGGCATCGCGTTGGATTGCGTTAGGCCCGCTGCGTATTCAGCCGGCAGAGCTGACCAAACTCTCGCTGTTTTGCTACATCGCTAACTACCTGGTGCGCAAAGCAGACGAAGTGCGTAACAACCTGCGCGGCTTCTTAAAGCCGATGGGCGTGATATTCGTACTGGCCATTTTACTGCTGGCGCAGCCTGACCTCGGTACGGTGGTGGTGCTGTTTGTCACCACGTTGGCGATGCTGTTTTTAGCCGGTGCCAAATTGTGGCAGTTCATCGCCATTATCGGCATGGGGATTTCCGCAGTGGTGCTGCTGATCCTTGCCGAACCGTACCGTATTCGCCGCGTGACCTCCTTCTGGAACCCGTGGGAAGATCCATTCGGTAGCGGCTACCAGCTGACACAATCGCTCATGGCCTTTGGTCGCGGCGAAATGTGGGGGCAGGGCTTAGGCAACTCGGTGCAAAAATTAGAGTATCTGCCGGAAGCGCATACCGACTTTATCTTCGCCATCATCGGCGAGGAATTGGGTTATATCGGTGTGGTACTGGCTCTTTTAATGGTATTCTTCGTCGCTTTCCGCGCCATGTCCATCGGTCGCAAAGCGCTGGAGATCAACCAACGTTTTTCTGGCTTCTTGGCTTGCGCAATTGGCGTATGGTTCAGCTTCCAGGCGTTGGTTAACGTTGGGGCAGCGGCCGGTATGTTGCCGACCAAAGGTCTGACCCTGCCGTTAATCAGTTACGGTGGCTCCAGTCTGCTGATTATGTCGACGGCCATTATGTTCTTATTACGTATTGATTATGAAACGCGTCTGGAGAAAGCGCAGGCGTTTACCCGAGGTTCACGATGAGCGGTCAAACAAAGCGGTTAATGGTGATGGCAGGCGGTACTGGCGGACATGTGTTCCCAGGGCTTGCGGTTGCGCACCATTTAATGGAACAGGGCTGGCAGGTACGCTGGCTGGGAACCGCTGATCGTATGGAAGCCGATTTAGTGCCAAAACATGGTATTGAAATCGACTTCATTCATATCTCCGGGCTGCGTGGAAAAGGTCTGAAAGCGCAACTGCTGGCGCCGATGCGTATTTTTAACGCCTGGCGTCAGGCTCGCGCCATCATGAAACGCTTTAAGCCGGATGTCGTGATGGGAATGGGCGGCTATGTTTCAGGCCCCGGTGGTCTGGCAGCCTGGTCACTGGGTATCCCGGTGGTGCTGCACGAACAAAACGGTATTGCGGGCTTGACCAACAAGTGGCTGGCAAAAATCGCCACTAAAGTGATGCAGGCGTTCCCCGGTGCTTTTGCTAACGCTGAAGTTGTCGGTAACCCGGTGCGCGTAGACGTGCTGGCGCTGCCGTTGCCGCAACAGCGCCTGGTTGGCCGCGAGGGTCCGGTGCGAGTGCTGGTGGTTGGTGGTTCTCAGGGCGCGCGTATCCTTAACCAGACTCTGCCGCAGGTTGCAGCGCTGCTTGGCGATAAGGTCACTATCTGGCATCAGAGCGGAAAAGGCGGTCAGCAGACGGTTGAACAGGCTTATGCCGATGCCGGTCAGCCGCAGCACAAAGTGACCGAATTTATTGATGACATGGCGGCTGCTTACGCATGGGCTGACGTGGTGGTATGCCGCTCCGGTGCGTTGACGGTGAGCGAAATCGCCGCCGCCGGTCTGCCAGCGATTTTCGTGCCATTCCAGCATAAAGACCGCCAGCAGTACTGGAACGCGCTGCCGCTGGAAAAAGCGGGCGCGGCCAAAATTTTTGAACAACCTCAGTTTACGGCGCAAGCGGTAGCCGACACGCTGGCAAGCTGGGATCGCAACACATTATTAGAGATGGCTGAACGCGCTCGCGCGACGGCGATCCCGGACGCTACCGAGCGGGTAGCAAAAGAAGTGAGCCTGGCAGCAAAGGCTTAATCATCGCGGCGCATTTGCGTCGCCCGAATTGTAGAAGTGATGGCGTTTAGAGAATGAATACACAACAACTGGCGAAACTGCGTTCTATCGTGCCCGAGATGCGTCGCGTCCGGCACATTCACTTTGTTGGCATCGGTGGCGCCGGTATGGGCGGTATTGCCGAAGTTCTGGCCAATGAAGGGTATCAGATCAGCGGTTCCGATCTCGCGCCGAATCCGGTGACGCAGCAGTTGGCCAGTCTGGGCGCCACCATTTATTTTAACCATCGCCCGGAAAACGTTCTGGATGCGAGCGTGGTCGTGGTTTCGACGGCGATCTCGGCTGATAACCCGGAAATCGTGGCGGCACATGAAGCGCGTATTCCGGTGATCCGCCGTGCGGAAATGCTGGCGGAACTGATGCGTTTTCGTCACGGCATCGCCATTGCCGGGACGCACGGGAAAACGACCACCACCGCGATGGTTTCCAGTATTTATGCGGAAGCAGGTCTTGATCCGACGTTCGTCAACGGTGGATTAGTGAAGGCGGCGGGCGTGCATGCGCGTCTGGGCCACAGCCGTTATTTGATTGCTGAAGCTGATGAAAGTGACGCGTCATTCCTGCATTTGCAGCCAATGGTGGCGATTGTCACCAACATCGAAGCCGACCATATGGACACCTACCAGGGCGACTTCGAAAATTTAAAGCAGACGTTTATTAATTTCCTGCATAATTTGCCGTTTTATGGTCGTGCTGTGATGTGCGTTGACGATCCGGTGATTCGCGAGCTGCTGCCGCGCGTGGGCCGTCAGACAACCACCTATGGCTTTAGCGATGATGCCGACGTCCGCGTCGAAGATTATCAGCAGATTGGCCCTCAGGGGCACTTTACGCTGGTACGCCAGGATAAAGAAAACCTGCGCGTCACGCTGAACGCGCCAGGCCGCCATAACGCGCTGAACGCGGCGGCGGCGGTGGCGGTTGCTACTGAAGAAGGCATTGAAGATGAGGCTATTTTGCGTGCGCTGGAGAGCTTCCAGGGTACCGGTCGTCGCTTTGATTTCCTCGGCGAGTATCCGCTGGCTGAAGTGAATGGCAAAGAAGGAACGGCGATGCTGGTTGACGACTACGGTCATCACCCAACGGAAGTGGATGCCACCATCAAAGCCGCGCGTGCAGGCTGGCCGGACAAGAAACTTGTGATGGTCTTCCAGCCGCACCGCTACACCCGAACGCGCGATCTGTATGACGATTTTGCGCATGTGCTGACGCAGGTTGATGCGCTTTTGATGCTGGATGTTTACGCTGCGGGTGAATCGCCGATTCCTGGCGCCGACAGCCGTTCGCTGTGCCGCACCATTCGTGGACGTGGGAAGGTCGACCCGATTCTGGTCTCCGACCCGGCGCAGGTCCCTGAAATGCTGGCTTCAGTACTGACGGGTAATGATCTTGTGTTAATTCAAGGCGCGGGAAATATTGGTAAAATCGCGCGTAACTTAGCTGAAATCAAACTGAAGCCGCAAACTCAGGAGGAACCGCGTCATGGCTGATAAAATCGCGGTCCTGCTCGGCGGGACTTCCGCGGAGCGCGAGGTATCGCTCAACTCCGGTGCCGCAGTGCTGGCCGGGTTACGTGAAGCGGGTGTGAACGCGCATCCGGTTGACCCGAAAGAGACTGATGTTACCCAATTGAAAAACATGGGTTTTCAGAAAGCGTTTATTGCGCTTCACGGTCGCGGAGGCGAGGATGGTACGCTGCAAGGTCTTCTGGAGCTGATTTCACTGCCATATACCGGTAGTGGCGTCATGGCATCAGCCATCTCCATGGACAAATTGCGCAGCAAACTGCTGTGGCAGGGCGCAGGGCTGCCGGTTGCGCCTTGGGTCGCTATCACCGCCGATATGTTTGAAAATGGGCTGACTGAGACGCTATTAAGCCAGGTGGCTGAATTAGGTCTGCCATTGATTGTCAAACCGAGTCGTGAAGGCTCAAGCGTCGGTATGTCGAAAGTCACGGAGAGTGACCAATTGGCCGTTGCGTTAGCGCAAGCGTTTCAACATGATGACGAAGTTCTGGTAGAAAAATGGCTCAGTGGGCCAGAATTTACGGTGGCGGTGCTCGGTGAAGAAATTTTACCGTCAGTTCGCATCCAACCTGCTGGAACCTTCTATGATTATGAAGCGAAGTATCTCTCTGATGAGACAAAATATTTCTGCCCTGGTTGTGAAGAATCAACCGAGGAAGCAGCAATGCAGTCTCTGGTACTGAAAGCCTGGAAAGTTTTAGGCTGTCGCGGCTGGGGACGTATTGATGTGATGCAGGACAGTGATGGTCAGTATTATCTGCTGGAGGCGAATACGTCACCAGGCATGACCAGCCACAGTCTGGTGCCGATGGCGGCGCGCCAGGCGGGAATGAGTTTCTCGCAGCTGGTAGTACGAATTCTGGACCTGGCGGGGTGATATGTCGCA
Organism: Kluyvera sp. NPDC087067; assembly: GCF_044745165.1. Classification (NCBI taxonomy): domain Bacteria; kingdom Pseudomonadati; phylum Pseudomonadota; class Gammaproteobacteria; order Enterobacterales; family Enterobacteriaceae; genus Kluyvera; species Kluyvera sp. NPDC087067. Next base: position 231,892 of record NZ_JBIUZS010000007.1, read on the forward strand.
GGCTGCGCTGAATACGTCCAACCGTGAAGATGATGAGTATGAATCTTCACGGCGCAATAATGGAACACGTCTGGCGGGGATTATCTTCCTGCTAGCAGTGTTGTGTACCGTGTTTGTTAGCGGCTGGATAGTGCTGGGTTGGATGGAAGATGCGCAACGTTTGCCTATCTCAAAACTGGTGGTGACAGGCGATCGTCACTACACGCGTAACGATGATATCCGCCAGAACATCCTGGCGCTGGGCTCGCCCGGCACCTTTATGACCCAGGACGTCAACATCGTCCAGAGTCAGATTGAACGCCTGCCGTGGATTAAACAGGCAAGCGTAAGAAAACAGTGGCCGGACGAATTGAAGATTCATCTGGTTGAATATGTGCCCATTGCGCGTTGGAATGATCAACACATGGTGGATGCCGAAGGCACGGCCTTTAGCGTCCCCGCCAGTCGTACCAATAAGCAGAATTTGCCGATGCTCTATGGCCCCGAAGGTAGCGCAAGCGAAGTCTTGCAGGGGTATCACGACATGGGCGCGGTGCTCGCGAAAGGGAAGTTCACGTTGAAGGTTGCGGCGATGACCGCGCGCCGTTCGTGGCAGTTGACGCTTGATAACGGTATCAAGCTGAATCTGGGACGGGGCGATACGATGAAGCGGCTGGCGCGTTTTATAGAACTGTATCCGGTTCTTCAGCAGCAGGCGCAAACAGAGGGTAATCGGATTAGCTATGTTGATTTACGTTACGACTCGGGGGCGGCAGTAGGCTGGGAACCTGCTCCTGCGGCGGACACTAATCAACAACAGAATCAGGCACAGGCAGAATAACAATGATCAAGGCGACGGACAGAAAACTGGTAGTTGGACTGGAGATCGGCACCGCCAAGGTGGCCGCTTTAGTAGGGGAAGTTCTGCCCGACGGAGTGATTAATATCATTGGGGTTGGCAGTTGCCCATCCCGAGGTATGGATAAAGGCGGAGTGAACGACCTTGAGTCGGTAGTGAAATGCGTACAGCGCGCTATCGATCAGGCCGAGCTGATGGCGGATTGCCAGATCTCTTCTGTGTATCTGGCGCTTTCCGGTAAGCACATTAGCTGTCAAAATGAGATTGGGATGGTGCCAATCTCTGAAGAAGAGGTCACGCTGGAAGATGTCGAAAACGTGGTGCATACGGCGAAATCTGTTCGAGTCCGTGATGAGCACCGTGTTTTGCACGTTATCCCGCAGGAATACGCGATTGATTACCAGGAAGGGATCAAAAATCCGGTCGGTTTGTCCGGTGTGCGTATGCAGGCCAAGGTACATTTGATCACCTGCCACAACGATATGGCAAAAAACATTGTCAAAGCGGTTGAACGTTGTGGTATGAAGGTGGATCAGCTGATTTTCGCAGGCCTGGCGTCCAGTTATTCCGTGTTGACGGAAGATGAACGTGAGCTGGGCGTCTGTGTGGTTGATATCGGTGGCGGTACAATGGATATCGCTGTCTATACCGGCGGCGCGCTGCGCCACACTAAGGTTATCCCGTATGCCGGGAACGTGGTGACGAGCGATATCGCTTACGCCTTCGGTACGCCACCGAGCGATGCCGAGGCTATCAAGGTGCGCCACGGCTGCGCCTTAGGCTCCATTGTGGGCAAAGATGAGAGCGTTGAAGTGCCGAGCGTAGGTGGACGTCCACCGCGCAGCCTGCAGCGTCAGACATTGGCAGAGGTCATTGAGCCGCGTTACACCGAGCTTTTGAACCTCGTCAACGAAGAGATTTTACAGTTACAAGAGCAGCTTCGTCAGCAAGGGGTAAAACACCACCTGGCGGCGGGGATTGTGTTGACCGGCGGTGCGGCGCAGATTGAAGGGTTAGCTGCCTGCGCACAGCGCGTGTTCCATACGCAGGTTCGTATTGGCGCGCCGCTGAATATCACCGGTCTGACGGACTATGCTCAGGAGCCGTATTATTCAACGGCCGTGGGCCTGCTGCACTACGGGAAAGAGTCCCATTTAAGTGGTGAAGCAGAAGTAGAAAAGCGCGTAACCGCATCGGTCGGATCATGGATCAAACGACTGAATAGCTGGTTACGAAAAGAGTTTTAAATTTTAAAGAGACCGACGACAGTTAACGGTCTCAGGCGACAGGCACAAAACGGAGAGAAACTATGTTTGAACCTATGGAACTGACCAACGACGCGGTGATTAAAGTCATCGGCGTCGGTGGCGGCGGCGGTAACGCTGTTGAACACATGGTGCGTGAGCGCATCGAAGGTGTTGAGTTTTTTGCAGTCAACACCGATGCGCAGGCACTGCGTAAAACGGCGGTTGGCCAGACTATCCAGATTGGTAACGGTATTACCAAAGGTCTGGGCGCAGGGGCTAACCCGGAAGTCGGTCGTAATGCGGCTGACGAAGACCGCGATGCACTGCGCGCGGCGTTAGAAGGTGCAGACATGGTCTTCATCGCAGCAGGCATGGGCGGCGGTACCGGTACGGGTGCGGCGCCAGTGGTTGCTGAAGTAGCCAAAGATTTAGGTATTCTGACCGTTGCTGTCGTGACCAAGCCTTTCAACTTTGAAGGCAAGAAGCGTATGGCGTTCGCGGAGCAGGGTATCACCGAGCTGTCCAAGCACGTGGATTCACTGATCACCATTCCTAACGACAAGCTGCTGAAAGTGCTGGGTCGTGGGATCTCCCTGCTTGACGCGTTCGGCGCGGCAAACGACGTGCTGAAAGGCGCGGTGCAGGGTATCGCTGAGCTGATTACCCGTCCGGGCCTGATGAACGTCGACTTTGCCGACGTGCGTACCGTTATGTCCGAAATGGGCTATGCGATGATGGGTTCTGGTATTGCGAGCGGTGAAGATCGCGCGGAAGAAGCGGCTGAAATGGCTATCTCTTCTCCACTGCTGGAAGATATCGACCTGTCCGGCGCGCGTGGCGTTCTGGTCAACATCACTGCGGGCTTCGACCTGCGTCTTGATGAGTTCGAAACCGTGGGTAACACCATCCGTGCCTTTGCATCGGATAACGCGACCGTGGTTATCGGTACTTCTCTTGACCCGGATATGAACGACGAACTGCGCGTAACCGTCGTGGCGACCGGTATTGGTATGGACAAACGTCCAGAGATTACCCTGGTCACCAACAAGCAGCAGACGCAGCAACCGGTGCTGGATCGTTATCAGCAACACGGTATGGCACCGCTGACGCAAGAACAGAAACCGGCAGCAAAAGTGGTTAACGACAATACGCCGCAGACCGCTAAAGAACCGGATTACCTGGATATCCCTGCGTTCCTGCGCAAGCAAGCTGATTAAGAATTAGCTGGAATTTGGGAATCTGCGCTCTTTGTGCTAAACTGGCCCACCGAATGTATAGTACACTTCGGTTGGATAGTTAATTTGGCGAGATTATACGATGATCAAACAAAGGACACTTAAACGTATCGTTCAGGCGACTGGCGTCGGTTTACACACCGGCAAAAAGGTCACACTGACGCTACGCCCTGCGCCGGCAAATACCGGGGTCATCTATCGTCGCACCGACTTGAATCCACCGGTAGATTTTCCGGCTGATGCCAAATCTGTGCGTGATACAATGCTCTGTACTTGCCTTGTCAACGAGCATGACGTGCGGATCTCTACCGTAGAGCACCTCAACGCCGCTCTGGCGGGTCTGGGTATCGACAACATCGTTATTGAAGTCGATGCTCCGGAAATCCCGATTATGGACGGGAGTGCTGCGCCATTCGTTTATCTGCTGATGGACGCTGGCATTGATGAGCTGAACTGCGCGAAGAAATTCCTTCGTATCAAAGACACCGTTCGTGTTGAAGATGGCGATAAATGGGCTGAATTCAAACCGTACAATGGTTTTTCGTTGGACTTTACCATCGACTTTAACCATCCGGCGATTGATGCAAGCACCCAGCGTTATGCGATGAACTTCTCCGCAGACGCCTTTATGCGCCAGATCAGCCGTGCACGTACCTTCGGCTTTATGCGTGATATCGAATATCTGCAGTCCCGCGGCCTGTGCCTGGGCGGCAGCTTCGATTGTGCCATCGTTGTTGACGATTATCGCGTATTGAACGAAGACGGCCTGCGTTTTGAAGATGAATTCGTTCGTCACAAAATGCTGGATGCTATCGGTGACTTGTTCATGTGTGGTCACAACATTATTGGTGCATTTACCGCGTTTAAATCCGGTCATGCGCTGAATAACAAACTTCTTCAGGCAGTCCTCGCAAAACAGGAAGCCTGGGAATATGTGACCTTCGAAGACGACGCAGAACTGCCGCTGGCGTTCAAAGCACCGACAATGGTTCTGGCATAAGCCCGACCATCGCGTAAATTCGACTGGCAACCTGGCACTCTCTCCGGTCAGGGAACCAGTCGTTTTTTCTTTTTGTTCCTGTAAATCCCCATTTCGGTCATTTGTCTTTTATAAAGGCAACCCATCTGTGCAACCGCTGCTTTCTTAACCATTTTTCACCGATGAATTCGTCATTCCTGCTGATGTAGTGGCACATTAATGGTAATATCTGAGCGCAAAAATAAAATAATGACAGCAAATTGAAGGTGGAACATTACGTGAGTGGAATGCTGACGCGCTGGCGACAGTTTGGTAGACGCTACTTCTGGCCACATCTCCTTTTGGGGATGGTTGCTGCTGGATTTGGCTTGCCTGCACTTGCGAATAATACCGAGCCCTCTCCTCCAGCTCGCGCGACGACCAGCAATCATAGCCCGTCGCAAAAAATTGATTTTACTCAGCTCGCACGGCTGGAAAATAACCGTCGTCCTTCCTTTAACGTCGATTACTGGCACCAGCATGCCATTCGCACGGTTATCCGCCATCTCTCTTTTGCCATGGTGCCGACGACGCTGCCGGTTGCGGAAAGCGCTTCGCCGTTGCAGGCGCAGCATCTGGCGCTACTTGATTCGCTGAATGCGTTACTGAACGTAGAAAGCCAGCCGCCGGTTATTCTGACGCAGGCTGCGGTTTTACCTGTTTCATCCCCTTCTGCTTTTAGCATCCCCGCCTGGGTAAGTCAGGTGCAAGGGATCCGCGCCGGACCGCAACGCCTCGTCTGAAAATAACCGTTTTATTCTTTTATTTTTCTGACTCCGAAATGTCGGGGCGTTTGAGATTTTATTATGTTAATCAAATTATTGACCAAAGTTTTTGGCAGTCGTAATGACCGTACCCTGCGCCGTATGCGCAAAGCCGTTGCCGTGATCAACGCCATGGAACCGGAGATGGAAAAACTCTCCGATGATGAGCTGAAAGCGAAAACCAACGAATTCCGCGCGCGCATCGCAAAAGGGGAAAGCGTTGAGAGCTTGATCCCTGAAGCATTTGCTGTGGTGCGTGAAGCCAGTAAGCGCGTATTCGGTATGCGTCACTTCGACGTCCAGCTGCTGGGCGGTATGGTGCTGAATGATCGCTGCATCGCGGAAATGCGTACCGGTGAAGGTAAAACTCTGACCGCAACGCTGCCAGCCTACCTGAATGCGCTGTCTGGCAAGGGCGTGCACGTGGTGACCGTCAACGACTATCTGGCACAGCGTGACGCCGAAAATAACCGCCCGCTGTTCGAGTTCCTCGGCATGAGCGTCGGTATCAACATGTCTGGCCTGCCAGCTCCCGCTAAGCGTGAAGCTTACAACGCTGATATTACCTACGGCACTAACAACGAATACGGTTTTGACTACCTGCGTGACAACATGGCGTTCAGCCCTGAAGAACGCGTACAGCGTAAACTGCACTATGCGCTGGTGGATGAAGTTGACTCCATCTTGATCGATGAAGCGCGTACGCCACTTATCATTTCCGGCCCGGCTGAAGACAGCTCGGAAATGTATAAGAAAATGAACAAAATCATCCCTCACCTGGTGCGCCAGGAGAAGGAAGACTCCGACACGTTCCAGGGCGAAGGTCACTTCTCCGTGGACGAAAAAGCGCGCCAGGTAAACCTGACCGAACGTGGTCTGGTACTGATTGAAGAGCTGCTGGTTAAAGAAGGCATCATGGAAGAAGGGGAGTCACTGTACTCGCCATCTAACATCATGATGATGCACCACGTGACCGCCGCGCTGCGTGCCCACGTGCTGTTTACCCGTGATGTGGACTACATCGTCAAAGACGGTGAGGTCATTATCGTCGATGAGCACACCGGTCGTACCATGCAGGGTCGTCGCTGGTCTGATGGTCTGCACCAGGCCGTCGAAGCGAAAGAAGGCGTGGAAATTCAGAACGAAAACCAGACGCTGGCATCCATCACCTTCCAGAACTACTTCCGTCTGTACGAGAAACTGGCCGGTATGACCGGTACGGCAGATACCGAGGCGTTCGAATTCAGCTCCATCTACAAACTCGATACCGTGGTTGTGCCAACCAACCGCCCAATGATCCGTAAAGATATGCCGGATCTGGTCTATATGACCGAAGCGGAAAAAATTCAGGCGATCATCGAAGATATCCGTGAGCGTACCGCGAAGGGCCAGCCGGTGCTGGTTGGTACGATTTCTATCGAGAAATCTGAAGTCGTTTCTAACGAGCTGGTGAAAGCCGGGATTAAGCACAACGTCCTGAACGCCAAGTTCCACTCCAGCGAAGCAGACATTGTTGCGCAAGCGGGCTATCCGGCCGCTGTGACCATCGCCACCAACATGGCCGGTCGTGGTACTGATATTATGCTTGGTGGTAGCTGGCAGGCTGAAGTTGCCGCGCTTGAAGATCCAACGCCTGAGCAAATTGAGAAGATCAAAGCTGACTGGCAGGTTCGCCACGATGCGGTTCTGGCTGCCGGTGGTTTACACATCATTGGTACCGAGCGTCACGAATCTCGCCGTATCGATAACCAGCTGCGCGGTCGTTCCGGTCGTCAGGGCGATGCGGGTTCTTCCCGTTTCTATCTGTCTATGGAAGATGCGCTGATGCGTATTTTTGCCTCTGACCGTGTGTCTGGCATGATGCGTAAACTGGGTATGAAGCCAGGTGAAGCCATTGAGCACCCGTGGGTTACTAAAGCGATTGCCAACGCTCAGCGTAAAGTGGAAAGCCGCAACTTTGATATCCGTAAGCAGCTGCTGGAATACGATGATGTGGCAAACGACCAGCGTCGCGCGATTTACAGCCAGCGTAACGAACTGCTCGATGTGTCTGACGTTAGCGAAACCATCAACAGCATCCGCGAGGATGTCTTTAAAGCGACCATTGACGCGCATATTCCTCCTCAGTCACTGGAAGAAATGTGGGATATTCCAGGCTTGCAAGAACGCCTGAAAAACGACTTCGACCTGGAGTTGCCAATCTCCGAGTGGCTGGATAAAGAGCCTGAGCTGCACGAAGAGACGCTGCGTGAGCGTATCCTGGAAAACGCCGTCGAGGTGTATAAGCGTAAAGAAGAAGTGGTGGGCACCGAAATGATGCGCCACTTTGAAAAAGGCGTGATGCTGCAGACCCTCGACTCCCTGTGGAAAGAGCACCTGGCAGCGATGGACTACCTGCGTCAGGGTATCCACCTGCGTGGTTATGCGCAGAAAGATCCAAAGCAAGAGTACAAGCGTGAATCCTTCGCTATGTTCGCTTCTATGCTGGAATCACTGAAGTATGAAGTGATCAGTACGCTGAGCAAAGTTCAGGTACGTATGCCAGAAGAAGTTGAAGAAATGGAACAGCAGCGTCGTGAAGAAGCCGAACGTCTGGCGCAGATGCAGCAGTTAAGCCATCAGAGCGACGATGAACTTGTTGCGCAGGATCTGGCAGAACAAACCGGTGAACGCAAAGTGGGGCGTAACGATCCGTGCCCATGTGGTTCTGGTAAAAAATACAAACAGTGCCATGGCCGTCTTAGCTAAGGGCAAATAAGAAATCAAAAGGCGCAGAGAACTGCGCCTTTTTTATGGGTAAAACACTATGAAAATACTGCAAATATCCGTTGGCATCATTCGTAACAAACAGGGCGAAATCTATATCACCCAGCGTGCTGCCGATGCGCATATGGCGCATAAGTGGGAATTCCCTGGCGGTAAAATTGAAGCGGGCGAGTCGCCTGAACAGGCTGTGATCCGGGAACTGCAAGAAGAGGTCGGGATTACGGTCACTTCGCTGCAACCGTTCGATAAACTGGAGTATCAATTTCCGGATCGGCAGATTACGCTTTGGTTCTGGTTGGTTGACGGCTGGGAAGGGGAGCCGTGGGGCAAAGAGGGACAACCGGGGCGCTGGGTTGCGCAACGGGAGTTAGTTGCCGAGGAGTTTCCACCGGCGAATGCACCGGTGATTGAAAAACTTATTCAGGGGTGAGATTGGTGCCGTTCCCGGCGTCGCTGCGCTCGGCCGGGCTACCGTTTGGTGTAGGCCGGATAAGGCGGAGCCGCCATCCGGCAATGTGCTCGGGTACGCCGATAGCGCGTAGCTTATCAGGCCCACAGGTTTCAATACCCACAGTATCTACAATTCGGCACCGTTGTAGGCCGGATAAGGCGAAGCCGCCATCCGGCAATGTGCTCGGTTATGCCTGATGGCGCGTAGCTTATCAGGCCTACAGGCTTCAATACCCACAGTATCCACGATTCGGCACCGTTGTAGGCCGGATAAGGCAAAGCCGCCATCCGGCAATATGCTCGGTTATGCCTGATGGCGCGTAGCTTATCAGGCCTACAGGTTATCAATACCCACAGTATCTACGATTCGGCACCGTTGTAGGCCGGATAAGGCGGAGCCGCCATCCGGCAATGTGCTCGGTTATGCCTGATGGCGCGTAGCTTATCAGGCCCACAGGTTTCAATACCCACAGTATCTACAATTCGGCACCGTTGTAGGCCGGATAAGGCGAAGCCGCCATCCGGCAGTATGCGCGAAGTCGCGCTTGCGCCGAGCCAGCGGACACGCCAGGTTACTGCTGCTCTTCACTCCAGCCATCGCTGTCGGAGAGATCGCTGCTGCTTGGGATGCGTTTTTCTTCCGCCGCCCATTCACCAAGATCGATAAGCTGGCAGCGCTTAGAGCAGAACGGGCGAAATGGGCTTTGCTCGTTCCAGACTACGGGTTTATTGCAGGTTGGGCAGTTTACTGTCATGACGTCAGACATCATTTCTCCTTAGCAGCACGCCAGTTCAAAATCCAGACGTTCAGGTACTACGCCATTTTCGCTATCCAGTGGCATAAAACGAATGGCGAAGCGGCTCTTGTGCCCTGAAATCTGCGGGTACAGCTGTGATACCAGATCCAGCTTCAAGCGGAGAAGATCCGCATCATCGCCGTTGTCCTGATAAAAGCCATTCAGACTAGTTTGTTTACGGAAGTGGGCGGAGTTACGAACCAGATCCAGAATCAGCGTGAGCGCCTGATTGAGTGGCTGTAAGCTTTCCAGCCATGACTCCACCAGCGCATCGCGTTGATTCTGTTTTGAATGCAGCCAGACGTGAAGGGTCGGTAAATCGAAGCTACAGCAGCCGCCGGGAATACTCAGACGCTGACGGACGAGCGCAATGAGCCGGTCTTCACGCAGAAATTGCCCAATACGCGGCGCTGCCATCAGAATGCTGCTGCTGTTTTTTAGCTGTTTGCGCAATGCATCAATACGAGCAAGATCAACACCTTCAACCTCGCTCCAGGCATTGAGTTTACGTTGTTGACGTTCCAGTTCTTTAAGGAGTTCAGTGCGGATATCCCCGCGCTCGAACACATCCAGTAAATCCCCTAGATTGCGAAAAAAATGCAGTGCGCTGGCGTGATCCCTGATGGGTAAATTGGCATTCAATTGCCCATTCAGAAATTCAATACGCAGCCAGGTACGCATTTTTTCATTTAAAGGGTGTTCAAAAAGGATGTGGGTGTGCATTACGATTTTTCCTGTGATACAGCCTGCGACGCGAGTTTTAGATAAAGCGCGTGCAGGCGAGCGACATCCGATGCAATGGCATCTGGTGTGCCGTTGTTATTAATAACGTCATCAGCCACGGCCAGACGCTCTTCACGCGTAGCCTGGGCTGCAAGAATGTTTTCCGCATGCTCCCGTGACACCTGGTCACGCTGCATGGTTCGGTGAAGTTGAGTGTCGCGCGAGACATCGACAACCAGCACACGATCGGCCCGCTGATAGAGTTTGTTTTCTACCAATAAGGGAACCACCCAGAGTACATAAGGTGATGTGGCTTGCGCGAACTGGCGTTGAGTTTCCTGTTGAATCAAAGGGTGCAGGAGGGCGTTTAACCAGCTTTTATCCTCAGGATGGGCAAAAACACGTTCGCGTAAAGCCCGACGGTTAAGCGCGCCTTCTGAGGTTAACATCTGCGGACCAAAATATTCTGCTATTGCAGCCAGCGCTGGCGTGCCGGGTTCAACCACCTGGCGGGCGAGAATATCTGCATCAATAACGTAAATACCCAGGCGAAAAAACGCATCTGCGACCGTACTTTTACCGCTACCGATGCCGCCTGTTAACGCTACTGTATAAGTCATACCGCTTAGCCCTGGAATTTTAGTATGAAAATCATCTGGTTAAAAAAATAACAACCTGCAACACGTCGTTTGATCTGCACGGTACTATTCGCCAGGTAAATTTATGGGATTGTAGCGTAAAAAAAGTGAAAATCGCAGTCTTGCGAAGCCCTGATTAGTGCGTATGATTGCATTACTGGAGTTGTGCTCTCAATTTAATTGCCATTAACCCCAGGAATCCGCACATGCGTATCGAAGAAGATCTGAAGTTAGGTTTCAAAGACGTCCTTATCCGCCCTAAGCGTTCTACCCTTAAAAGCCGTTCCGATGTTGAGCTGGAGCGCGAGTTCACCTTTAAACATTCAGGACAAAGCTGGTCTGGCGTACCGATTATCGCGGCGAACATGGACTCCGTGGGCACCTTCGCAATGGCAAAAGTCCTGTCCTCTTTCGGCATTCTGACCGCCGTACACAAACACTACACCGTTGAAGAGTGGAAAGCGTTTGTGCAGTCAGAATCCCTCGATGTGCTTAAGCATGTCATGGTTTCAACCGGCACTTCTGACACTGATTTCGAAAAAACGCAGCAGATCCTTAAGCTTAACCCCGCTTTGACCTTTGTGTGTATTGACGTGGCTAATGGTTACTCCGAACATTTTGTTCAGTTTGTCGCGAAAGCGCGCGAAGCATGGCCGACCAAAACCATCTGCGCGGGTAACGTGGTAACCGGTGAAATGTGTGAAGAGCTTATTCTTTCCGGTGCCGATATCGTGAAGGTGGGGATTGGCCCTGGTTCCGTGTGTACTACCCGCGTGAAAACCGGCGTCGGTTATCCGCAGCTCTCTGCGGTTATCGAATGCGCAGATGCTGCCCATGGCCTGGGTGGTCAGATTGTCAGTGATGGCGGCTGCACCATGCCGGGCGACGTGGCGAAAGCCTTCGGCGGCGGCGCTGATTTCGTGATGCTCGGCGGTATGCTGGCAGGTCACGATGAAAGCGGCGGTAAAGTGGTGGAAGAAAATGGCGAAAAATTCATGCTGTTTTACGGCATGAGCTCCGAGTCGGCAATGAACCGTCACGTTGGCGGCGTTGCGCAGTATCGTGCCGCAGAAGGTAAAACCGTTAAGCTGCCATTGCGTGGGCCGGTTGAGCATACCGCGCGCGATATTCTGGGCGGCCTGCGTTCTGCGTGTACCTACGTCGGGGCATCCCGTTTGAAAGAGCTGACTAAACGCACCACCTTTATCCGGGTACAGGAACAAGAGAACCGCGTGTTCAACAGCCTGTAAGCCTGGAACTATGCTGGCGCGCTTTGCGCCAGCGTTATCCCATCCCGCTAATCGCATCCCCCAGATGAAAAATGGGCAGATACATTGCCACGACCAGCGTCCCAATAATCACTCCCGTCACCACCAGCAGCGCAGGCTCTAAGAGCGATGTCAGGTTCTCCGCCAGATGTTGTGTACGCTCATTGTGATGCCGCGCCAGATTGTCCAGCATGTCATCCAGTGCCCCCGATGCCTCGCCGGTTCTTACAAGCTGTAAACACAGCGGTGTGAATGCCTGACTGTTCTCCATGGCTTTCCAGATGGCGCTGCCCTGAGCTATCTCTTGATGAAGCTGGCTGATAATGTCGCGCCACCACGGACAGGTCAGCGTCTCTTCAACGCTTTCCAGCCCCTGCAGGAAAGCGATACCCGCGCGCTGGGTTAGCGCCAGCACGGTAAAGATTTGGCTCAGCATTTGCCCGCGCGCGAGCTTTCCCATCACCGGTAACGCCAGCAGTATTTGCTGACGAGCGCGCAGCCACGGGGGATGTTTTTTTAACAAAACGTTCAGAATGATCGCCAGCAGAGGTACACCCGATAGGGGAATAAACCACCGCTCGATAAATGACGCGGTTGCCATGACTGCAAGCGTCAGAGTAGGAAGCGGAGTGTTGAAGGTACGGTAGATAGCCGTAAATTCAGGCAGCACAAAGCCGGTCATGGCGATTACCACCAGCACCGCCAGCGATAAAATAATCAGCGGATAACGCAGTGCTTTTTTGACCTTTGCCGCGAGCTGAAGCTGTGCCTTCTGCTGGCGCGCAAGTTCAATACAGCAGTGCTCCAGCCTGCCGGTCATTTCACCGGTGCGAATCATAGACAGATAGAGCGGTGGAAATGCCTGCGGCCATTGTGCTAACCCTTCTGATAGCGAGGTGCCCTGTGCCAGCCAGTTGGCAAGCGTTGCGAGTAATGCGCGCCATTGGGCAATTGGGTGCTGCTGTGCCAGAAGCATCAGACTGTCGGATAACGTCAGTCCAGCCTGCAACAGCGTGGCTAGCTGACTTATCACCACACAACTGTGCTGCGCTCGCCATAATGACGGATTAACGTGTTGACGCTTTAACCTGATAACGGTGATGTGGCGCTGTTGTAGCTCAAACACAACCGCAGGCCGGTGGCTGGCCCAGACAGCGCCGCTGAGTTCATCACCGCTGCTGCTCAGCCCGCGCCAGTGCCATAGTTTTTCACTCATCTTGCGGGATACCCAGTACGCGCAGAAGCTCTTCACCCGTGGTGGCGCCTTGTTCCACCGCCAGACAGCCGTTTTCAAATAGCGTAGACATACCGGATTGTCTTGCCTGTTGCATCAGCTGCGCCGGGGGAGCGCCATGGGCTATTGCCTCACGAAGCGCGGGCGTAAGCGGCAGGACTTCAAAGAGAGCGAGACGGCCCTGATAACCGTGGAAGCAGTGCTGGCAACCCGGTGCGCGCCAGTGCGGTAGCGGCCGAGGCCAGAGCTTTTGCGGAAGGGGAAATTCGCCCGCGACCTTCTGGCGGCAGTGTGGGCAAAGTTTACGAACCAGACGTTGTGCGACAACCATTAACAACGCCGAGGAGACCATCCAGCGAGCAACGCCCATTTGCTCCAGACGCACCAGTGTTTCCACGGTTGAGTTTGTGTGCAGGGTAGAGAGTACCAGGTGGCCGGTTTGCGCCGCTTTTATGGCAATCTCAGCCGTTTCGCCATCGCGGATCTCGCCAATCATCACAATATCTGGATCCTGCCTTAGCAGTGAGCGCAGCACGTTCTGAAAGGTTAATCCTGCTTTAAGACTTACCTGCGTCTGATTAAGCCCCTCAAGCGGAATTTCTATGGGGTCCTCCACGCTACAGATATTGATGTCACTGCGGTTGCGGCTTTGTAGCGCACTGTAAAGCGTGACGGTTTTTCCGCTGCCGGTGGGCCCGGTGACCAGAATTAATCCTTGGGGTTGGTTTAATGCCGACTGTAACTGTGCCAGCGGCTCCGGTGACATGCCAAGCTGTTTAAGATCCAGGGCCTGTTCGACTTTATGCAGCAGACGCAACACCACTTTCTCGCCGTAACGGCAGGGGAGCGTGGCTATCCGAAACGAAAGCGAATTGTTGGCAATCTTGACCGTGAACTGTCCATCCTGCGGGAGTCTACGTTCCGCGATGTCCAGCCCGCCGAGTACTTTGAGTCGAGCAATCACGGGAGCCATCAGCGCTAACGAGATAACCGGAAGCGCATGCAGAACGCCGTCAACCCGTAAGCGTACCCGGAGATGATGTTCGGTGGGCTCGAAATGGATATCGGAAGCCCGCTGTATCAGAGCCTGCGTAAGTAGCGTATTCAGCAGATCCACCGCATTGTCACGTTCCTCGGCGCGAACGGGTGAGATCATGCGGGCGTTTTGTTGCAGGTGTTGGTCCATCCGCGCCTGATCCCAGCACTCAATATCGATGCGTTTTTGTGTCGCAAAGCGCAAAGAGTCCATCAGTTCGCTCGGTGGAGAACCGACCACGGCGATACTGAGTTCCTCTGTTCCGTTTTCCAGCAAAACCGCGCGATGACGTTGGCAGAGAGTGAGCAACTGATCATGTTTCATTTTCAGCTCCTGGGTTTACTGGCCGTCAAAACGAAAAACATCTTCACAGGCTTGCTCAAGCGCACTGTCATTTTGAATGTCGCAGGTGCGTTGCCAGCCGGTTATGCCGTTAGCGTTATCCCATCCGGGGACTAGGGTGACGGCGAGCCCGTTAAGGCTTTCCTGGCCCGTGAGCGTGACGGTGCCTTTGGCAATACTCATGCCTGATACATAGCGGGTCGTTGTCGGGGAAGGAATGCCATTGCTGCCCGCATTGCAGTTATCCACGCCGCCGCGGTCGAGTGCGCACAGCTCGATGGCCGTTCGATAAGGGACAAAGGTTTGCAGCATGTCGGTTAATGCCGCTTTACGTAGGTAGTTTTGGTAGGCCGGGATACCGATGGCGCTAAGAATGGCAATAATGCCAATAACCACCATCAGCTCAATAAGGGTGAAGCCGCGCTGTCTTTCCATTTTCTGCTCCTTGCTGAATCTGGTGCTACAGTGTCAGAGCTTAAAAAGCATCGCGAGCGGCAATAAAGGCTTCAGGAAGGCGGGTTCCAGCGTTTTAAATCAGGTTGCAGACGTGCAGGAAAAAATGGAACGGCGCTCGAAAAAATGCCCTCATCGTAGAGGGCATCAGAAGGGATTAACGAAAACGCATGGAGAGGTCGAGGGCGCGAATATGTTTAGTCAGCGCGCCGACGGAGATAAAATCGACGCCGGTTTCGGCAAATTCACGAATCGTATCGAAGGTCACATTCCCTGAGACTTCAAGCTGCGCACGGCCCTGGGTGATTTTCACCGCTTCGCGCATTTTCTCGGTATCAAAGTTATCGAGCATGATGATATCCGCACCGGCTTTAAGCGCTTCCTCCAGTTCTTTCAGGCTTTCCACTTCCACTTCTACCGGAACGTCCGGGTGCAGCCAGAAGGCCTTTTCTACTGCCTGACGTACCGAGCCGGAAGCAATAATATGGTTTTCTTTAATTAAAAACGCGTCAGAAAGTCCCAGGCGGTGGTTAGCGCCGCCACCGCACAGCACCGCATATTTGAGCGCGGTACGCAGGCCCGGCAGCGTTTTACGGGTATCCAGTAGCTGGGTATGGGTACCTTCAAGCAGGTTGACATATTTGCGCACTTCGCTGGCCACGCCCGAGAGCGTTTGCACGAAGTTTAGCGCGGTGCGTTCACCGGTCAGCAGAACACGTGAAGGACCATCGATTTCGAATAGCGGCTGTTCGGCGGTAACCGTATCGCCATCGGCAACATGCCAGGTGAGCTTAACGTCATCACCGGCGAGTTGAATAAAGACCTCTTCAACCCAACGTTTACCGCAGAATACGCCGTCCTCACGGGTGATCACCACCGCATGGGAATGGCTGTTTTCCGGTAAGAGCTGTGCGGTAATATCTTTATTGGCATCAACTTCGCCCCCTAAGTCTTCACGCAGCGCCTGGGCTACGGCATTGGGGATATCAAGATTGATACGCTCTAGCAGCGCGTCACGTCGATGGTCGGGGTTATAGCGGCGAGGCGGCATGATTAAGCTCCAAAATGGTAACTATGCGAAAGATTGAAACATGCTACCCTGAACCGAGTAGCATAACCACTCATAAGGAGATCCCTAATGCGCTTAGAGAAGGGCTGGCTGGTGGGCATTCGACAGGTGCCGTCGCCTCATCATGATAGCCGCCCGGAGGACGAAGCCCCTTCACTGTTGGTTGTGCATAATATTAGCCTGCCACCGGGGCAGTTTGGCGGCCCCTGGATAGACGCCCTGTTTACCGGGACCCTCGATCCTGATGCCGATCCTTTCTTTGCCGAGATTTCCCATCTGCGCGTGTCCGCTCATTGCCTGATCCGCCGGGATGGCGAAATTGTGCAGTATGTCCCTTTTGATAAGCGCGCATGGCATGCTGGCGTGTCGAATTACCAGGGGCGTGAGCGCTGCAATGATTTCTCGATTGGGATTGAACTGGAAGGCACGGATACGCTGGCTTATACCGATGCGCAGTATCAACAGTTGGCGGCCTTAACCCAACTCCTCATCACCGAATATCCGGCGATTGCCGATAACATTACCGGCCACTGTGATATTGCGCCAGTGCGCAAAACCGATCCCGGCCCGGCGTTTGACTGGAGCCGTTTCCGTGCGCTGGTCACCGCACGTCAAAATAAGGAGATGACATGACGCTGTTTACCACGCTTTTGGTTTTGTTTGCCGAGCGTCTATTTAAACTGGGCGAACATTGGCAGCTCGATCACCGCCTGGAAGCACTGTTCCGGCGGATTAAGCGCTACTCACTCGCCGGTACGCTGGTGATGACTTTTATCGTCATGGCTGTGGTAGGCATTGTTCAGCGGGCGCTGGAGGGGGTGCTGTTTAACGTCCCTTTACTGGTGTTCTGGATCCTGTTGGGGCTGCTTTGCATCGGTGCCGGGCGGGTACGTCTGCATTATCATGCCTACCTGAAAGCGGCTTCTCGTGATGACGTTCATGCGCGCGAGGCCATGGCGAGTGAGCTGACGATGATCCACGGTGTGCCGCCGGGCTGCGACCAGCGTGAATTCTTACGCGAACTGCAAAACGCCCTATTGTGGATTAACTATCGTTTTTATCTCGCGCCGCTGTTCTGGTTTGTGGTGGGCGGTTCGTGGGGGCCGGTTGCGTTAATCGGGTATGCCTTCCTGCGCGCATGGCAATCCTGGCTTGCACGTTATCAGACGCCGCATCAGCGTTTGCAGTCCGGGATTGATGCCATTTTGCACATCGTTGATTGGGTGCCGGTACGTCTGGTCGGCGTGGTGTATGCACTCATTGGTCATGGTGAGAGAGCGCTTCCCGCGTGGTTTGCATCGTTGGGCGATCGCCATTCATCTCAGTATCAGGTGCTGACAACGCTGGCGCAGTACTCACTGGCCCGCGAGCCGCATGTTGATAAAGTGGAAACGCCAAAGGCGGCGGTGTCGATGGCGAAGAAAACCTCTTATGCGGTAGTGGTGGTGATGGCGCTGCTGACTATTTACGGCACGCTGGTGTAAGACTGACGGCGACCCGGGGGCGGCGTGAACGCCTTGCCCGGGCTACCGATTGGAGTAGGCCGGATAAGGCGTAGCCGCCATCCGGCAATCTGTTTACAGTGTATCCGCCGGTGGAACGCCAAAATCCGGCATGCCATCTTCCCGCCAGCGCACCGTTTTCAGGCGAGTATGGCGATTCGGGTCATACAGCGGGTCGCCCTCAATTTCCGTGTAGTTCCTCGCGTGGTACACCAGCACATCCTCACCCTCTGGCGTTTGCGTAAAACTATTGTGCCCTGGGCCGTACTGACGGTTTTCATAGCTGGTGGAGAACACGGGCACAGGAGACTTATGCCAGTTTTCTGGTTTTAGCATATCGGCATCTTTATCAATCCACAGCAGCCCCATGCAGTAGTTTTCATCGGTGGCGCTGGCGGAATAACTGATAAACAGGCGGTTGCCGTGGGTAACAACGGCGGGGCCTTCGTTGACCAGAAAGCCGCGACATTCCCAGTCGAACTCCGGTTTGCTCAGCATCACCGGCTCGCCTTTTATGGTCCACGGATTTTCCAGCTCAGCCAGATAAATATTGGAATTACCGGCAATATCCGGGGATTTTTGCGCCCATAAATACCATTGTTTACCCTGATGATGGAACGTGGTGGCATCAAGGCAGAAAGTATCAAACGGCGTTTTTATCTGACCTTTTTCAACCCATGTCCCGCTTAGCGGGTCGGCGTCGCTGCACTCCAGCGCAAACATACGGTGCTGGAACATGCCCAAACTGTCGAATGCCTGCGTATGGGCGGCGGCGAAGTAGATATACCATTTTCCATCGATATGATGCAGTTCTGGAGCCCAAATCAGATTGCCCATTGGGCCACCGTCCGGTTTGCGCCAGACGACAACCGGCTGCGCATGACGCAGACCGTCGAGGTCTGCGGCGCGGCGGATCTCCAGCCGGTCATATTCCGGCACAGAAGCGATAAAGTAGTACTCTCCCTGATGGTGCAGGATAAAGGGATCGGCACGTTGCTCAATAAAAGGATTTGGCCAGTTCTTCATCAGACTTTCCTTGCGTGTTCAGTCGTGTGTAGCTCTTGCTGGTATTCATTCAGTTCGCGGTAGTTGATACGGCGTTTTTCCAGATCTTCCTGAATCTGTTTCATCAGTTTACGGTCGACTTTGAGTAGGCGAACGATCCCTGCGGTAATCAGGTAGCCTACGCCAGGAATGACCGTGAACAGCAGCATAATGCCATTGATGGTGGTCTCACTCTGCGCTTTTGCACCGGAGTCATAGCCGTACCAGGACAGCAGGAAGCCAACCATCGCGCCGGCAATCGCCAGCCCGAGTTTCAGGAAGAAAAGATTACCGGAGAAGCTTATCCCGGTAATGCGTTTGCCGGTTTTCCACTCGCCGTAGTCGTCGACGTCAGCCATCAGTGACCAGTGCAGCGGGGAAGGGATCTGGTGCAGAACGTTTAACAAGAAGTAGAGCACGACAATCAGCGTCGTGGCGTGCGGGTCGAAAAAGTAGAAAGCGATGGAGAAAATCGCCAGCGCGATATTAGTCCAGAAGAACACCTGCAATTTGCACCAGCGGTCGGTCAACACTTTCGCCAGCATACTGCCAATCATCATGCCTACGACGCCAAGGCTGATAAAGATCGTGGCGAAGTGGGTGCTTTCGCCCATTACCCACGTCACATAGTACATGGTGGCGGCCATGCGGATAAAGCCTGGGCAGACGTTGCACAATGTCAGCAGCAGGATGCGCACCCACTGGTCGTTTTTCCAGACGTCTTTTAAATCTTGCTTGAGCTCATCGTTGGTTTGTACTGCCGGGCGCACACGTTCGCGCACGGAAGAGAAGCAGAACAGGAACATGCACATGCCGATAAAGGCCAGCACGGTCATCGCCATCTGATAGCCTTTCGCTTTATCTTCGCCGCCGAACCAGTCGACCATCGGCAGCAGAGTCAGCGACAGCAGTAAGGTCGCAATCCCCACCAGCACAAAGCGGTAGGACTGGCAGGCGACGCGCTCTTTAGGATCGTTAGTAATGACGCTGCCCAGCGAGCAATAGGGAATGTTGATCGCCGTATAGGTGATAGAGAGCAGGAAATAGGTGACGAACGCATAGATAACTTTGCTGCTGTAGCTCCATTCCGGGGTGGTAAACATGAGCACGCTGAACAGGGCATAAGGGAACGCTATCCACAACAACCATGGACGAAAACGGCCATATTTGCTGCGCGTACGGTCGGCTAATGCGCCCATTATCGGGTCTGTCACCGCATCAATCACGCGGATAGAGAGCAGGAGGACACCGACTAACGCAGGCGCTAAACCAAAAATATCGGTGTAAAAATAGTTAACGAACAGCATGATAGCGCCGAAGATGATGTTACATCCCGCGTCGCCCATGCCATAGCCAATTTTTTCTTTAACTGACAGTTTACATGAGTTCATCGCCAGATCTCTCTTGAAATATATGGAGAAGATTATTGGCTGCGGAAAAGATAAATGCGTAGCAGGATAACGTTGTTGATATGGACAATATTGCTGCGCGCAGGAAAGTGTGAAGCCGGTAACATCAGGGAGGAAGGCCTCTGGGTATGGAGAGGCCAATGCATCATCCGGGGATGGTCGTAGGCCGGATAAGGCAGAGCCGCCATCCGGCATTGTGCGCGGTTATGCCTGATGGCGCGCAGCTTATCAGGCCTACAACTCATAGCTAGTAGGCCGGATAAGGCAAAGCCGCCATCCGGCATTGTGCGCGGTTATGCCTGATGGCGCGTAGCTTATCAGGCCTTGTATTATCCTTCCTGTGCAGAGAGGACCGGCCAGTTCTCCCTGCCAGCAGTCCGCATGCCGTATCAGGCCTTAGGTTCATA
>NZ_JBIUZS010000008.1:0-237441 GCF_044745165.1 Kluyvera sp. NPDC087067
CGGCGGGAAGGTCGTCAGGAAACAGCGGGTCATGCGTCAGCCACACCTGGGACAGGCGGACCCCGCAGTCCTGACCGTATCCGGCGGCGGGCAGGACTTCCGGGTAAGGCACTTCAGCCGCCTCCGCGCGCTGCGCCTGGGTGGTCAGCACCAGCTGAAACCGCCGCCCGTTGCCATCGGTGACGCCGGTGATGTTTCCGGTCAGCTCGCCCTCAGCGGCGCGATGATAGCGCAGGGTACGACCGAAGCGGTCCGCCAGCCCGGTCAGTACCCGGTACGGCGGCAGCGGCGCGGGAAGCACCTCATCCACGCCCGGCACCCGCTCTGCCCAGCCGAGTATCCACCACGGCCCCTGAAAGCTGTTCGTTGCCAGATAAATATTCGGGCTCAGGCGGATATCTTCCGGCAGCGTCTGCCAGAGTGCATGCAGCGGATGGCTGTCATGCAAAGCAGAAACCCCGCCGCGCGCCAGCCAGAAGGACTCGCTGCGGCTGTACGAACACTCGCCCGGAAAGAGCGGTTCAAAGTGAATACTCCGGCCGCCGTTGTCGTTCAGAACCAGCGCTGTATCGCGCAGCTGTAAGCGCATGTCGGCGGGCATTTTCCAGCCGGGGCCGAATAAACCTACCGGTGCCGGTGTTTTCGTCTGGTAGCTGTTGTACGAGCGGGTGAGGACAAACGGCTGCGGGCCGGGCAGTGCGATATCGGTCTCGCCAGGCTGTACCTTGGCCCCCAGCAGCGGGTTAACCGGGTTACCGGAAGTCACCCCGCCGGGACAGACCGAGCAGGCGACGCCGGAGGGGGCGCCAATCATCACGCCCAGCGAGCCCTGCACTATCGGGCCGCCGTATTTTGTCATGTCTCCCTGACGGGCCGCCGGTTTTCCACTCATCGCTCAAATCCTTTTGCTGTTAATCCGTGCACATCTTTAATAACCGAGCTAACACAGTAGTTAGTTACCCGATTGCAAAAGGAAGAATTAGAAACAATAATAGTTGGATAGATTGTGATGAAGGTTTTATTTCCGTATAAATAGGATAATTTTTTACATTTCCTAATGGAAATAATAACACCAACAAATACATACAAAGATAGAATACACCACAGAAATAAGTAGCCATCAGTTTTATATAATAGCCAATCATTCACCTAAATTATCATATTCAAGAAATCACGTATTTTTTAAGTAGTAAACATCAGGGAAGTCAAAACCAATTAAA
The DNA here is from genome assembly GCF_044745165.1 of Kluyvera sp. NPDC087067. Taxonomy (NCBI): domain Bacteria; kingdom Pseudomonadati; phylum Pseudomonadota; class Gammaproteobacteria; order Enterobacterales; family Enterobacteriaceae; genus Kluyvera; species Kluyvera sp. NPDC087067. Next base: position 1,221 of record NZ_JBIUZS010000008.1, read on the forward strand.
TATGCATCAGCCTCGTGTTGTAGATGGAGTATACTGTTGTGGCTGGTATTCTAGGGTAGAAAAACGCCCAGGGCCGCGTGTCACGGCCCTGGGACAATTATCAGCAAATAAATAATCAGCTATTTTGTTCAGCGGCAGCCGATAAATTCACTTTATTCGCTGCAATAACAAACGGCAGGTAAATAAGCGTTGAGACTATCAGGCATAATATGCCAACAAATAGTGCTAACCAATTCCCCCCGGTACCAAAGAAGGCGATTAAAGGTCCTGGCGTTGTCCACGGCACCGCATAGGCAATTGGCGGTATAATATCGAGCGTGATAAACGCATAGCCAATCAGGGAATTGACAAACGGCACGATAATAAAGGGAATAACCAAAATCGGGTTCAGTACAATTGGCAGACCAAACATCACCGGTTCGTTAATATTAAACAGGCCGGGAACAAAAGCCATTTTGGCAAGATCACGATAATCCTGGCGACGTGAAGCAATGAAAATCGCCAACAATAACCCAAGCGTCATACCGGAACCGCCATAGTTGGCGAAAGCATCATTAATTCCGGTCCAGGTTATTGGGTACGGCGCGCCCCAGGTTGAACCGTGGGATGCCGCGTAGGAGAGGTTTTCCAGATTCGCTTCAGAGAAAATAGTTTCACGGATTGCGGCAACGGTATTAGGCCCGTGAATTCCCAGGATCCACAGGAAGTTTGCCACCAGCCCCAGAATCAGTACGGTGACAATATTGGTCCCCATATCCTTTAAAGGTGCCTGAATTAACGTATAAATCAGGTCATTCAGCCCGTTGGGTGAGATTTTCGACAGCAGGTAGTTTAGCACCGAGAAGAAAATCATCACGAAGCAAATCGGTAGTAGTACCTTAAACGAACGTGCGACCGCAGGCGGAACCGCATCAGGCATACTGATGGTGACCTTTGGATTGCGTGAAAGTCGACAAAATATTTCGCTGGAAAGCAGCGCTACGATCACCGCCACAAATAGCCCCTGCGGCCCAAGATATTTGGTCGTTAAATAAGCCTGACCATCAATAATGACATACGGGGTGTAGACAACAAAGAATGCGCCGATAGCCGTCAGACCGCATAACAGGTCATCTTGCTGATAGCTTATCGCCATATTACGGGCAACCAGGAAAGTGATGAGCACCGCCATAATATTGACTGAGCCATTCATTACCGGGGTGAAAATTTGCTGTGCATCGGCCAGATTGGGGAATAGTGCGCCAAGGTGCAGGATGCTGGCAATAAAACCGTCAGGAGATAAAATCGCAAAATTGATCAGAACAATTAGCGAACTGGCCATGACAATCGGAAACGATAAAATAAAAGCATCGCGGATTGCCGAAACATGTATTTGAGAGTTTAATTTTATAGCTATTGGAACGAGGATCTTTTCCATCCCACGTTCAAATGAATTCATCAGTCCCATTACATTCCCTTATCTCAGAGTGATAAATTTAAAAACAACAAGGCTTCGGTAAAAATAACTTTATTACCAAAATATTTTTCCCATCTACAATCCACTATTTCTCTTCCCCGTCAACTTATTGTCATTTGACGAATACTTTAATAATTGTTAATTTTCATAACTCCTCTTCCGATCACAGTTAATCGCGCCTAAGTTGTTCAATAATGATGGTGTAATTGAACATGTCAGCCCTGAATTGCATCAACAGGATTAAAATTACTTATTTATAAAGGACTTAAAGGGGTTCAAAAGTGGTTTACCAAAATGTTATCAATCTGCTGAAAAATCGATTAAACAGTACTATCTACGATATTGGCGATCTTTTGCCGCCAGAGAAAGAGCTGGCAGAACTTTATAATGTTTCGCGTAACACATTGCGCAAAGCGCTAAAGGTGCTGGAAGATGAAGGCATGATTGAGCGTCGGCATGGGTCGGGAACCTATCTGCGGAACAAACATTTCCAGGCTTCCGTGACGCATCTTGATAGCTTTACCGAAATCGCTAAAAACGAAGGTAAGACACCGACCAGCCAGATCCTCAAATTTGAACTTCAGTCTGCATCCGATGAAATTGCCAATGGGCTTCAGATTAAACCTGGGGAGCAGGTCTATTATGCCAAGCGACTGCGTTTTATTGATGATATTGCGATGCAGGTCGAAGAAACGTGGATGTCGGCGGGACGCTTTCCCGACCTGACAATTGGTCATATGAAGAAATCGAAATTTGCCTACATTGAGAATGAATGCGGCGTCAAAATTCTCGGCTGTTATGAATCTATCCGGCCGATTCTGCCCTCAAAGGAAGTGGCAAAATTGCTGCACATCAGCGCGCTCGATCCGATTATCCGCATGCAAACCCAGGCCGTTGATGAGCAATCCATACCGATTGATTACTCCATTCTCTACACCAATATGTTTGAATTTCAGGTGAAGTATTTTCTGCCACGAAAATAGGCGCTCAGCCCTGCCCCTGGCAGAGCTGAGCACGACGGCTATTTACGAAATGACCATAGCGTCAATAATATCCCCAGTACGGCAGAAATAGCGCCGCCGAGGAAGACCGACGCATAGCCGAACGACGTCGCCAGCATTCCCGCCAGCGGCCCGGAGACGCCTAGCGCGATATCCTGGAAAGCCGCATAGCCGCCAAGCGCCGTGCCGCGCACCTGCTGCGGGACGCGTTTGACGACCTCAACGCCCAATGCCGGGAAAATCAGCGAGCAGCCCGCGCCGGTTAATGCCGCACCGGATAGCGCTACCCACTCACTCGGTGCCTGCCACAGTAGCAGCAGGCCAATGGTTTCCACTAACAGTGAAACGACCGCAACCTTTACACCGCCATAGCGATCGGGCATCCAGCCAAATAAAATACGCACCAGCACGAACGTTCCGCCGAATGCCGTCAGGGTGAAGCCCGCCATCGACCAGCCTTTGCTCATAAAATAGAGTGAGACAAAAGTGCCAATAACCGCAAAGCCTACCCCCTGGAGCGCCAGCCCCATGCCGGGTTTCCAGATAAGACCAATCACGCTAAACAGCGAAGGACGCTCGCCGGCTATTGCCGCCACTTTGCGTACCGATCCGTTAAAGGCCCACGCGACTAGCGGCAGCATCATAGTCACACCGGCTAGCACAGCGAAGCCATAGCGGTTATTGATAAACAATCCCAGTGGTGCTCCCACCGCCAGCGCGCCGAATATCGCCATCCCGTTCCACGACATCACCTTGCCAGAGCGTTTTGGCCCAACCAGCCCCATTCCCCAGGTCAGGGTTCCGGTAAGCAATTGGCTTTCACCAAAGCCCAGGATCAGACGCCCGACGATTAATAGCCCAAATTTAATCATCGTATCCACCGGCAGCAGCGCCGCGCCAAGCCAGGCGGCACCGGCAAACGCGCAGGCGAACATGCCCTGTAAGGCAGAGCGTTTACCGCCATATTGATCGGCAAGACGCCCTGCGTAACCGCGCGTTAATACGGTAGCAAAGAATTGGATCCCCACGGCAATGCCCACCATGGTGTTGCCATAGCCCAGTTCCTGGTGCACAAATAGCGGGATCACCGGCAGCGGAATACCAACGGTTAAATAGGTGAGAAACACCGCAAAGGCGATGCGAAATAATGAAAAACTTGATGAAGACGAACGTTCTGTTTGGGTTACTGCGGTCATGCTTTACTCCAGAATGCTGAGTAAGGCGAGGATCTGTAGCCACGCCCCCTCGAACCTGTAGGCCAGGATTAAGGTGCGTTGGTTGACGTTAAACGCTTACGCATTACCGAGACGGCAATGTTGTGCTGGATTTTGCCTGTTGTTTCGCGCCAATGTCAACGCATAAAAAAGGAGCCCTCAGGCTCCTTTTCACATTCGTCGTCAGTTTTACGCTTTCAGCTTACGCATTACCAGCGTGGCGTTAGTCCCGCCGAAGCCGAAGCTGTTTGACATCACGGTGGTCAGCTCACGGTCAGTCGCTTTGGTCACGATGTTCAGACCTGCCGCTTTCTCGTCCATTTCATCGATGTTGATGCTTGGCGCCACAAAACCGTGTTCCAGCATCAGCAGGGAATAGATGGCTTCCTGAACGCCGGCGGCACCCAGAGAGTGACCGGTCATTGCTTTGGTCGCAGAGATTGCCGGGCTGTTCTCGCCAAATACTTCCTGAATCGCGCCCAGTTCTTTCACGTCACCGACCGGCGTTGAAGTCCCGTGGGAGTTCAGGTAGTCGATTGGGGTATCCACACCGTGCATTGCCATCTGCATGCAGCGCACAGCGCCTTCGCCAGATGGAGCAACCATGTCAGCGCCGTCGGATGTTGCACCGTAACCAACGATTTCTGCATAGATATGCGCGCCACGTGCCAGAGCGTGTTCCAGCTCTTCAACCACGACCATACCGCCGCCGCCTGCGATAACGAAACCGTCGCGATGTGCGTCATAGGTACGAGAGGCTTTGTCTGGCGTTTCGTTGTACTTAGTAGACAGTGCGCCCATTGCGTCGAACTCACAGGCCATTTCCCAGCCCAGCTCTTCGCCGCCGCCAGCAAATACGATGTCCTGCTTGCCCAGTTGGATCTGCTCTACCGCATTACCGATACAGTGTGCGGAGGTCGCACAGGCAGAACTGATGGAGTAGTTTACGCCATGAATTTTGAACGGCGTTGCCAGGCACGCGGAAACCGCGGAACCCATGGCTTTGGTGACCACATAAGGGCCAACCGCTTTCAGGCCGCGCGGGCTACGCATAGCGTCAGCGCCGAATACCTGTGCTTTAGAAGAACCACCGGAACCGGCAATCAGGCCGACACGCGGGTTATTCTGATAATCTTCAGCTTTCAGGCCGGAGTCTTCAACCGCCTGCTGCATGGAGAGATAAGCATAGATTGAGGCATCGTTCATGAAACGAACCACTTTGCGGTCGATAAGACCGGTAGTGTCCAGTTTTACGTTACCCCATACGTGGCTACGCATTCCAGAATCTTTGAATTCTTGAGAGAAAGTGATCCCCGAGCGTCCTTCACGCAGGGATGCCAGGACTTCCTGCTGGTTGCTACCGATGCTGGAAACAATACCCAGGCCAGTAATCACTGCACGTTTCATTCAATACCTCTGTATGTCATCACTATTTTTAAGTTTCGAGTCGCAAGATAGCGTACACTTGTACGCCGAACAAGTCCGATCAGCAATTTTATGCAGAAATTTGCGCCAGCGGGCACGCATCGTTAAGATCGCCTGACTCCTTGCCGCACGAGTAACTTACGTGAAACAAAACGCCATACAATCAGCCAACCTCGAATTTAACAGTGAGGGTACACCTGTTTCCCGAGATTTTGACGACGTCTACTTCTCCAACGACAACGGTCTGGAAGAGACCCGCTATGTTTTTCTGGGCGGCAACCGGCTAGAAACCCGCTTCCCTCAACATCCGCGCCCTCTGTTTGTGGTCGCGGAGAGCGGTTTTGGTACCGGACTCAACTTTCTCACGCTGTGGCAGGCTTTTGACGCATTTCGCTGCCAGCATCCCGACGCTACGCTGCAAAGATTACATTTTGTCAGTTTTGAAAAATTTCCGCTGAAGGCCGACGATTTACGTCTGGCGCATCAGCACTGGCCGGAACTGGCCCCCTGGGCCGAAAAGCTCCAGGCGCAGTGGCCGCAGCCGGTCGCCGGGTGTCATCGACTGCTGCTGGATGGCGGACGCGTCACGCTGGATCTGTGGTATGGCGATATTAATCAATTAGTCGATAAACTTGATGATTCGTTTAATCAGCAGGTTGATGCCTGGTTCCTCGACGGTTTTGCCCCGTCAAAAAACCCGGACATGTGGACTCCCGGGCTGTTTTCCGCAATGGCACGAACGGTATGTCCCGGCGGCACGCTTGCGACTTTCACCTGCGCGGGATTTGTGCGCCGTGGCTTGCAGGAAGCCGGTTTCACCATGAGCAAGTACAAAGGCTTTGGCCGCAAACGTGAGATGCTGATTGGTGAAATGGCCCAACCGCAGCCCGATGCCACGCGCGCGCCGTGGTTTGCCCGCAGCGGCACCGAGGCGCGCGAGACGGCCATTATCGGCGGCGGTATCGCCAGCGCCCTGCTCTCTTTGGCCCTGCTGCGTCGTGGCTGGAAGGTCACGCTCTATTGCGCGGATGCGGCACCGGCGCAAGGCGCTTCCGGCAACCGCCAGGGGGCGCTCTATCCGCTGTTAACCGCTCACGACGAAGCGCTGGCGCAATTTTTCCCGGCGGCGTTCCTTTTTGCTCGCCGTCTGTATGATGCTCTACCCGTTGAGTTTGATCATGAGTGGTGTGGTGTCACCCAACTGGGCTGGGATGAAAAGAGTGCGCAGAAAATCGCGCAGATGCTGTCACTGGGCCTGCCCGAAGAAATTGCCTGCGCGATTTCTGATAGCCAAATGCGCAGCGCGATTGGTCTGGAGACCGGCTGTGGAGGGATTCAATATCCCCTTGGCGGCTGGCTATGTCCGGCAGAACTCACTGCCGCTGTTTTCGAGCAAGCACAGCAACAGGGGCTACAGGTACAGTGGGGTAAGACCCTCACCGCCCTTGAGCAACAAGAAACGGGCTGGCAGCTGCAATTTGAGGATGGCCTGACGACGCTCGCGCCGACGGTTGTCCTCGCTAATGGGCATAACATCAATCAGTTTACGCAGACGGAACATCTGCCGGTGTACGCCGTCGGCGGCCAGGTCAGCCATATTCCTGTTACAGAAAATCTGGCAAAGCTAAAGCAGGTGTTGTGTTACGACGGCTATCTGACGCCACAAAATCCGCGCCACCAGCAGCATTGTATCGGTGCCAGCTACCATCGTGGTGAGCGTGAAATGACGTTCAACGAAGCGGATCAGCAGGCGAATCGCCAGCGGTTGATTGACTGTTTCCCGGATAAAGCGTGGACGCAGGAAGTCGATATCAGCGCGAATGAGGCGCGCTGCGGCGTACGTTGCGCCACCCGTGACCATCTGCCGATGGTCGGTAATGTGCCGGATTATGCCGCAACGCTGCGTGATTACGCCTCTTTGCATGAAAATCCCCATGAGGCGCATTGCGCACCGATTTACCCTAATCTGTTTATGCTGGGAGGACTGGGTTCCCGTGGACTGTGCAGTGCTCCGTTAACGTCTGAAGTGCTGGCCGCACAGATGAGCAATGAACCGCTGCCGCTGGATGCGGTAACGCTGGCTGGCCTCAATCCGAATCGGCTATGGGTGAGAAAACTGCTGAAGGGAAAAGCGGTGAAGTAAGACGGGCGATATTGCCCGGCAGCGATACCGGGCAATAGGCTCTTAGTGGGAGGCCTTTTGGTACAGGGTATCCCACATCTCTTTCACTAAAGCCTGATCGCGCGGTGAGAGTTCGCCCGCGCTAATGGCCGTTTCCAGACTCTGCGTGACGTTACGATAGAGCGCATCGGCGCTATGGTCTTCGTCCAGATCGGCCACCGCCAGCGTCAGGTGGCCGCGCAGATAACCGCTGGCAAACAGCTCATCATCACTGGCGTGTTCCACCATATCGTCAATTAACGCCAGAATGCGTGCTTCAAACTCCGCGATCATCTTCTTTCCTCTTTGGGTAACACGGCCTTAGAGATCTTCCGGCCATGGAAACATTTCCGCCGTTAAGGTCGGCGTATGGTAATAATTCTGTAATGCCTTGATAAATTTGGCCGGACGCGGTGGGATTCCCTCTTTAAGGTAGGTCATCACCTGCGCGTGGACGCGGCGCTGAAAGATTATCCGGTCTGGCTCAAAGTCACCTTCAAGATTGTCGCAGCTCACGTTAAACGGGAAACCCGCCGCCACGCAGAACAGCCAATCAAAAGCCTGCGGTTTCACCTCAACGTCTTCAAACTGCCCTTGCGTTTTGGCATCACGCCCGTCCGGGCAGTACCAGTAGCCAAAATCGACCTGCTCGCGGCGAGCTTTACCGGCGATGCACCAATGGGATATTTCATGCAACCCGCTGGCATAAAAACCGTGCGCGAAAACGATGCGGTTATACGGCACTTCAGCATCTGCGGGAAGATAGATCGGTTCGTCGTCGCCTTTAATCAGACGAGTATTAAACTCTTCGGCAAAGCAGCTATCGAAAATCGAAATTAGCTGCTGATAATCATGTGTGGTTGTCATTAGTTCATCCCTAACCATTGAAGAATTTCCTGTCCATGGCTGTCGTACAGTAGCTTGGCGCTCATCACCGCTGACACCACTACAATCATCGGACGAATCAGCTGCTGCCCTTTACTCAACACCAGGCGCGAGCCCATTCGGGCACCGAAGAATTGCCCGACCATCATCACAAAGCCGGTCGCCCAAATCACCTTACCGCCGATGATAAACAGCAGCAGCCCCCCAAGATTGGAGGTCGCGTTCAGCACTTTGGCGTGCGCGGTGGATTTAGCGAGGTTAAAGCCCATCAGGCTGACAAAAGCTAGCGCGTAAAAAGAACCGGCGCCCGGCCCGAAGAAACCGTCGTAAAAGCCTACGCAGCCGCCGGCCACCAGCGCAAACGGCAGACCATAGAGGCGCTGCTGGCGGTCAGACTCGCCAAGTTTGGGCATCAGAAGGAAGTAGAGGCCAATCCCAATCACCAGGAGCGGTAAGATCTGACGCAGAATGTCTGATTTGACATACTGCACCAGCAGCGCGCCGCTCATCGAACCGATAAAAGTCATCAGGATATTCAGCTTCTGATCCGCCAGATTCACCACCTTGCGGCGAATGAAGTAGAGCGAAGCCGACAGTGAGCCGCCACAGGCCTGGAGTTTATTGGTCGCCAGCGCTTGTGCGGGCGGCATGCCTGCCGCCATCAGCGCCGGAACGGTCAGTAAACCACCGCCCCCCGCCAGTGAGTCAATAAAGCCCGCGAGGATAGCGATAAAGAAAAGCGCCACGAGCATCAGCGGCTCGACCATAAATAATGTGAAGAAAGTGTCCATCAAAGTACGTGCTCATCCAGTAGCGCCTGGCAGGAAGGCGGCAACGGAGGCGGCGTCTTCTTCACAGGTTTGGTGGTACCCGGTTTTGGCGGTTCGAACCAGCTTTGCAACTCGGCACCGCAGCCGTCTCCGGCAGGAGGTGCGGCCTGATCTTCACACTCAAGACTGTTTGCCGGGCATTTCAATCGCACATGCATATGCGCTCGGTGCTGGAACCATGGACGCACTTTACGCAGCCAGTCACGGTCATTTCCCGCTTCAAGGCACAGCTGTTGTTTAATCGCTGGATTGACGAAAATACGCGTAACGTCCTGGTCCTCGGCGGCAAGTTTAATCAACTGCCCAATTTCCGGTTTCCATAGCACCGTCGACACTCCTTTACCATCCGCACGGACTAAATCCAGCGCCTGCGGTTTAAGCAGCTGCGCAGAGCTCCAGCGGGTTTTCGGTAATTGCAGGAAAATATCGACATCCAGCCCGCTTTGGTGGCTGGCGTGTCCGCCGTTAAAGCGCCCTCCAGCGGGCATGCCCATATCCCCAATCAGCATGGTGCCCATACCATGTTGCTGAACCTGCTGGCCCAGACGTTGGATAAACTGCACCAAATCCGGGTGACCGAAGTAGCGGCGCTGGTCGGTGCGCATTATCTGATAGGTATCGGACTGCAGCGGAAGCGCCTGTGCGCCGACGATACAGCCGTTAGCAAAGGCACCAATCGACTGGGCGCTGCCGCTTATCGGCTGAGCGATCTTTTGCCATGGCGTTGCCGCCAGCGTCGTGCTGCTGGTCACCAGAGCCAGCAGCGCAATAACGGTTTTTTTCATGTTTACCAGCGTGGAATTGACGTCGTCACATCGGCGTTTTGCGCGCGTTGGCGCATAAAGTGATCCATCAGGACAATGGCCATCATCGCTTCGGCGATAGGCACCGCACGGATACCCACGCAAGGGTCGTGACGACCTTTGGTGATCATCTCAACTTCCTCGCCAAAGCGGTCGATGGTGCGTCCCGGTACCGTAATGCTTGAGGTAGGTTTCAGCGCGATATTGGCGACGATCTGCTGACCGCTGCTGATACCGCCCAGAATGCCGCCCGCATGGTTGCTCTGGAAACCGTCTTTGGTGATTTCATCGCGATTCTGGCTGCCGCGCAGTTTTACCACCTCAAAACCGTCGCCAATCTCGACGCCTTTGACGGCGTTAATGCTCATCAGCGCATGGGCAAGGTCGGCATCCAGACGGTCAAAGACCGGTTCACCGAGTCCGGCAGGAACGCCATCAGCCACCACGGTGACTTTAGCACCGATGGAATCGCCCTCTTTTTTGAGGCCGCGCATTAGCTCATCCAGCGCATCGATTTTGTCCGGGTCCGGGCAAAAGAAAGGGTTTTGTTCCACGTGATCCCAATCTTTAATCGCCAGCGGAATGTCGCCCATTTGCGTCAGGCAGCCACGAATCACGGTGCCAAACTTAGCGGCGAGGAATTTTTTAGCAATGGCTCCTGCGGCGACGCGCATCGCCGTTTCACGTGCAGAAGAACGGCCACCGCCGCGGTAGTCGCGCAGGCCGTATTTTTGCTCGTAAGTATAGTCGGCATGCCCTGGACGGAACACATCTTTGATTGTGCCGTAGTCCTGCGAGCGCTGATCGGTGTTTTCAATCAGCAGACCGATACTGGTTCCGGTGGTCACGCCTTCAAAGACGCCGGAGAGGATTTTTACCTGATCCGGCTCGCGGCGTTGAGTCGTGTAGCGCGAAGTCCCCGGACGACGACGGTCAAGGTCGTGCTGCAGGTCTGCCTCGGTTAACGCAATGCCCGGTGGCACGCCGTCAACGATGCAGCCTAGCGCCAGGCCGTGCGACTCGCCAAAGGTGGTTACGCGAAAGAGTTGTCCAATTGTATTTCCTGCCATCACGACTCCGTAATCGTTGTTCTGTTGTTGTGTGCTGGAGTAATTAGTCTTTGTACTGCCCAAAATGGTTCTGCGCCGCGACGAGCTGCGCTTTCGTCAGCATAAAGACGCCGTCACCGCCGTTATCAAACTCAAGCCAGGTGAACGGAACATCCGGGTATTGATCCATCAGATGTACCATGCTGTTCCCCACTTCACAAATCAGAATACCGTCGTCTGTCAGATAATCCGGCGCACAGCCAAGAATGCGGCGTGTCAGGTGTAGACCGTCTGAACCTGACGCCAGACCCAGCTCCGGTTCGTGGCGATATTCTGACGGCAGATCGTCCATGTCTTCTTCATCCACATACGGTGGATTGGTGACGATCAGATCATATTGCAGCTGTGGCGCGTCGCGGAACAGATCGGAACGGATCGGCGTGACGTTATGGATCATGCCGTGTTCTTCGATGTTGTATTCGGTTACGGCCAGCGCGTCAGGCGAAACGTCAATGGCATCGACTTCCGCTTCCGGGAAAGCGTAAGCGCAGGCAATTGCAATGCAGCCGCTGCCGGTGCACATGTCCAGAATATGTTGAGGTTGATGGTTGATTAAGCCCGCAAAACGGTTGTTAATCAGCTCACCAATCGGCGAACGTGGCACCAGAACGCGGTCATCAACGTAAAATTCGTGACCACAGAACCAGGCTTTGTTAGTGAGGTAAGCGACCGGAATGCGTTCGTTAACGCGGCGAATCACGCGCTCAACAATCAGCTGTTTTTCGCTGGTCGTCAGGCGGGCAATGCGCATATCTTCAGGGATATCCAGCGGCAGATACAGCGTCGGCAGAACCAGCTGTACGGCTTCATCCCATGGGTTATCGGTGCCATGGCCGTACCAGATATTGGCCGCGCTAAAGCGGCTCACCGCCCAGCGCAGCATGTCCTGAATGGTATGCAGCTCATTGACTGCTTCTTCAACAAATATCTTATCCACGTTGTTCTCCAGGGCATGCTTTGGGGTAAATTCGGCGGCTAGTTTGCCATGAAGACGGCGATAAATCAGCATTCTTGCGTAGGGCTTGTGGCAAAAAAGCGTTTTCGCTGCATGAAGTAGCGTGAAAAGGTAAACTGGTGGAAAAAATGAATGAGAAGAATCAATGAAAAAGAAAACCTCACTGAGCGAGGAGGATCAGGCGCTGTTTCAACAGTTGATGGCAGGCACGCGCAAAATCAAGCAGGATACGATTGTCCATCGCCCACAGCGTAAAAAAATGAGCGAAGTTCCCCCTAAGCGCCTGTTACAGGAGCAGGTGGACAACAGCCACTATTTTTCCGATGAATTTCAACCGCTGCTGAACACCCTCGGCCCGGTGCGATACGTGCGGGAAGGCGTCGACCATTTTGAACTTAAAAAACTGCGTCGTGGTGATTACTCCCCCGAGCTGTTTCTTGACCTGCACGGTTTAACACAGGCGCAGGCGAAGCAGGAGTTGGGCGCGCTTATCGCTGCCTGCCGTCGGGAACATGTGTTTTGTGCCTGCGTAATGCACGGCCACGGGAAGCATATTTTGAAGCAGCAAACGCCGCTATGGTTGGCGCAGCATCCACACGTGATGGCTTTTCATCAGGCGTCAAAGGAGTACGGCGGAGATGCCGCGCTGCTGGTGCTGATTGAAGTGGAAGAGTGGCTACCGCCAGAACTGCCGTGATGCGCTCCCCGCAGTCGCCGAGCGTTCATTGGTTGATGTAGATACTGTGGGAATTGAGAATATGTAGGCCTGATAAGCTACGCGCCATCAGGCATCATCGTGCAGATCGCCGGATGGCGGCTACGCCTTATCCGGCCTACAACAGTCAGTAGCGATCGAGCTCCCCGGGGTTGGCGTAAACGCCTCACCCGGGCTACCGTTAAATCGCTTTCGCCATTTTCAGGTTGCAAGGGCTCATTTGCCAGTTCAGCACCCCTTTCCCCTCGGTATCCAGCGTCACGCTGGCGATGGCGGAGGTGGTGAACATTGGCGGTACTTCGCCTGGGCAAAGTTCAGCGACCAGATAACCGACCAACGGCAGGTGAGAAATCACCAGCACCGAGGTAGTACCTTCGTTCGCTAACGCTTGCAGGTAAGCGCTCACAAGGCCGATATCGCCGCACGGCGTCAGCTCCTGCAAGACATCAACCTCTTTTGGCAGGTTCATACACTCCCCTACCACTTCCAGCGTTTGTTCCGCACGCAGATACGGACTGACCAGAATGCGGTCAATATCCACTTTTTGGCCTTTCAGCCAGGTTGCCATCTGACGAGATTCATCACAACCACACCCGGTGAGAGGACGAACCGAATCACTCGCTGCATCGAGTGCAGCGTCGCCGTGACGCATTATAAAAACTTGCATATTGCACCGCTTTTGTTAACCAGAAGCACCTGCGCCACCCTGACGGTGACGCGGAGCCGGGCATTGTGCCTTATCCATTCACTGAAAGAAACGCTGTTTTTTACCCTACTGGCGTAAGTATAGTCAACATTTGTTTACAAAATAGCCAGAATCCGTATATTTCATCGGGGTTATCTAGCTTTGACCACCATTCAGTGAATCTGTTTCATTGTCTGGCCAAAAGGTCAGTCCGCGCTCCGCCCGCTGAACAAGAGTTTCACAAGGCGTGAACCGCGAACCGTACTGGGTAGCCAATCGTTGCAACCGGGCAACCACTTCACCCGCGCCTAAGGAATCCATATAGCGCAGCGGGCCACCGAGGAACGGTGGGAAACCAATACCAAAGACCGCACCAATGTCGCCATCGCGTGCGCTGCGAACGATACCTTCGTCCATGCAGCGTGCCGCCTCATTTAGCATCAGCATTACGCAGCGTTCGGCAATTTGCTCGGCCGAATAGTGGCTGCGCCGCGCGGACATTCCCGCCAGGGAATAGACCGTGCTGTCGACCTGTTTCTTGCTTTTACGCCCTTTCGCAGCATAAAGATAGAAACCACGGCCATTTTTTCTGCCTTTGCGATCGTCATTCAAAATCGCTTGAATCAGGTTTGCAGGGGCACTGAATCGCTCGCCATAAGCCGCTTCGAGAATGGGTAGAATTTTGGTGCCTGTATCAATACCGACCTCATCAAGTAATTGAATAGGGCCTACCGGAAAACCAAATTTAACCAGAGCATGATCAATGGCTTCCACGCTTTCTCCCTCAACCAGTATGCGCATGGCTTCGGCAATATAAGGCGCCAGAATACGGTTAACGTAAAACCCGGCTTTGTCAGCGACCACAATGGGTGTTTTACCCTGTTTCTTGGCAAGCTTAACGGTGGTGGCAATAGTTTGTTCCGAGGTGCCAGCATGAGGGATAACTTCCACCAGCGGCATTTTTTCGACCGGACTGAAAAAGTGTAAGCCGATAACCCGCTCAGGGTGCTGGGCCTGGCCCGCAATATCGCTAATCGGTAAAGATGAGGTGTTTGAGGCAAAAATGGTGTGAGGCGCGCAATACTCCTCAACGTCACTGACCATCTTCTGCTTCAGCGCTAAATCTTCAAAAACCGCTTCAATGACCAAATCACGATGCGCAAAACCACGGTAATCGGTACCGCCTGAGATCAGCGCCAGTTGCGCATCACGCTCCGCGGCTTTCAAATGGCGTCGACGCACTTTTTGCTCCAGCTGATCCCAGCTGTATTTCAGCGCATGATTGATTCCATTGGCATTAATATCTTTTATACGGACCGGCAGCTTGCCTTTCACCGCCGTGACGTAAGCAATACCGCCGCCCATCAGACCGCCGCCCAGAATCCCCACCGAACGCAGCGGCCCGGCGTCGACACTCGCCCCCGGATCTTTTTTGATATCCGTACTGGCAAAGAAAATATTGCGCAGCGCCTGCGATTGCGGCGTCATCGCCAGCTCGCCAAAGGCACGCGCTTCAGCTTCATACCCGCTGCTGGCCCCTTGTGCCAGACCGGTTTCAATAACCGTGAGGATTTTATCCGTTGCCGGATAGTTGCCTTGGGTTTTCTGCTGGGTCTTTTTGCTGACCATGCTAAACAGCAAACGACGGCCCAGCGGCCCCGCAAGCACACGCTCACGCATCGGTAAACGGCGATTCTCATGCCGGGGTTTACGCGCCAGTTCCACGGCCGCCTCCAGCAAAATCGACTGCGGAACCACTTCATCGACCAGACCAGCTTTGAGCGCCTGTCGGGCGCGAAGCTGCTTGCCGGTGAGAATCATATCCAACGCCGTGCTGACCCCCACTAATCGAGGTAAGCGCTGCGTTCCCCCCGAGCCCGGGAGTAAACCGAGCTGCACTTCAGGCAAGCCCAGTACCGTCCGACCATCATCGGAGCAAATGCGCGCATGGCATGCCAAAGCCAGTTCAAGCCCCCCACCAAGACAGGCGCCGTGAATGGCGGCAATGACCGGGATCGACAAACTGTGAAGCTCCGCCATGACCTGCTGGCCCTGACGGGCCAGACCTTCCGCTTCCTGCGCCGTTTTGCAACGGCCAATCATGTTGATATCCGCCCCGGCGATAAAGTTATCGGGCTTGGCAGAAATGATTACCACACCTTGTAACGTTTTATTTTCGCGAATTTGTTTGAGAATTGTGCGCACCTGTCCGCCAAATTCGGCCTTCAGGGTATTCATCTTCTCGTCGGGTACATCAATGCTAACCACCGCGACATTATCCGGTCGCACGGTGAGGGTAAACGCAGATCGCATGTCCATTATTCAGCCTCCAGAACCATCGCCGCACCCAGCCCACCTGCCGCACAGGCCGTCACTAAGCCAAAGCCGCCACCACGACGGCGGAGCTCATTAAGCGTTTGCGTGATCATACGCGCACCGGTCGCCGCGAATGGATGACCATAGGCAATGGATCCGCCCAGCACGTTGAATTTGCTTTCATCCACGACGCCGGTGGCATGGCTACGTCCGAGCACCTCGCGGGCAAATTTCTCACTCGCCAGACATTGAATATTGGCGAGCGTTTGCGCGGCAAAGGCTTCATGCATATCGATTAGCGTCAGATCGGCAAAGCTCAATCCCGCGCGTTCCAGCGCCAGCGGCGTGGACCAGGCCGGGCCCAGCAGCATGTCCTGCCAGACGTCAATGGCGGTAAATGCGTAGCTGCGCAGATAGCCAAGCGGTATCAGCCCAAGCTCCTTAGCACGCGATTCGGTCATCAGGATAACCGCCGCGGCGCCATCGGTTAATGGCGTGCTGTTGGCCGCCGTCACCGTACCGTGCTGGCGGTCAAAAGCGGGACGCAGCTTAGCGTAATCAGCAAGCGTTGAGTTGCCGCGAATATTGTTATCTTGTTCAAGCGGGGTTTTATACGGCGGGGAATAGGCCGTCATCACTTCTTCATGTAATTTCCCCGCCGCCCATGCCTGCGCCGCTAATTGGTGTGAGCGATTGGCCAGTGCATCTTGTTGTTCGCGGGTAATTCCGTACGTTTTCGCCATCTGCTCCGCAGTGTCTCCCATCCGCAACCCAGTGGAGTATTCGGCAACCGCAGGAGGAACGGGCATCAGATCGCGTAAACGCAGGCGGGAAAATAGCTTGAGCTTTTGCCCTAAGGTTCGGGCTTTGTTGGCATCCACCAGCGTTCTTGCCAGTTTTTTACTGACGCCGATAGGTAAAACGGAAGAGGAGTCAGCGCCCCCGGCAATACCTGCGCGGATCGTCCCGGCCATCAAACTTTCAGCGACGTTCGCCACCGCCTGAAAGCTGGTTGCACAGGCGCGACTGACGCTATAGGCATCGGTATGCACGTTCATGCCGGTACCGAGAACAATTTCTCGGGCAATGTTAGGGGCAGCAGGCATTTGTACCACCTGGCCAAAAACCAGCTGCTCAATGACTTCCGGGGGAATTTCGCTGCGTGCCAGCATTTCGCCTACGACCATCTTGCCGAGATCCACAGCGGGTACACCATGGAAAGCGGTCGCCTGACGGGCAAACGGGGTGCGTAACCCACTCACAATTGCAATGCGATCGCCCTGGCGGGTGATTAGCGGTAGCGCCTGACTCATAACTCTCCCCTGTTATCAAAAATCGACCAAGTGGTCTGACCTGATAACATTCTTAACTAATTTTTTACACTTAGCCAATCGAAGAGAGGGAAAATTGAGAGCTAAAACACATAGAGAACAAAAGAAAACGCCCCTGCGGCGTCAGCAACAGGGGCGTTGATAAAAAGGGTTTATCGTTTGACGATTAACGCAGACCGAGCTGGAAAATCAGCGTTTCAGCTTCACAGGCAAAGACGAAGTCGATATCCAGCTGTACGCCGCCTTCAACCTCTTTAAAGGTGGAGGTGATTTTGCACGGTTCGGATTCAACAGCACGTGCTTTTTCGCTCAGCGCAGCGAGAGTCGCTTCAGCGTCTGCACGATTAGCAAATACGCGGCTGTAAGATGCGGTGGTATCGGTGTTATCCATAATGGTACCCACATCCATGCAGCAGCAAACTGGGGTTTCATCAGCACTACATTTACTCATTGCAGATTTCCTCTGTTTTATGCACCAAAGGTGCCAGATAAACTATGTGCCTATTTTACGCCCACCCGCCTGCCCTCTCCAGTCGTTAATGATGTGAAAACGGTTAAGTGACCGAAATCACAATTAAAAATGATCTAAAACAAATATGGGGGTCTCTCAGTGATGACCACACCCGCAATTTTGCCAACCAGATCTCGTTTCAAGCAACATCTTCGAAAATATTAATAAACAATATTGCAACATGGTATCTGGTCAGACCTATACTCTCGTCACTGGTCTGATTTCTAAGTTGTAGTCCAGCCCCTACACTTCGCGCTTCTGTTACTACATGTAACATTGTTTGTATAAAAATAACTCAATGAGGTTATGGTCATGAGCCAAAAAACCCGTTTCACGAAGTCTGCTCTTGCTGTTGCAGTGGCACTTGTTTCAACCCAAGCCTGGTCAGCAGGTTTCCAGCTTAATGAATTCTCATCCTCTGGCCTGGGCCGCGCCTATTCAGGTGAAGGTGCTATCGCAGATGATGCGGGTAATGCCAGCCGTAACCCGGCGCTGATTATGATGTTCGACCGCCCGACGTTTTCTGCCGGTGCGGTTTATATCGATCCCGATGTCAATATTTCGGGTAAGTCTCCGTTAACGGGTAAGAGCACTAACGCCGACAACATCGCGCCAACGGCCTGGGTCCCTAACGCACACTTTGTCGCACCTATTAACGATCAGTTTGGTTGGGGCGCATCCGTTACGTCTAACTATGGCCTGGCAACTGAATTTAACAACAGTTACGCGGCCGGGATGTACGGCGGCAAGACTGACCTGCAAACGCTCAACCTGAACCTGAGCGGTGCTTATCGTCTGAGCAGCAACTGGAGCTTCGGTCTGGGCTTTGATGCGGTTTATGCTAAAGCGAAAATCGAACGCTATGCGGGTGAAGCAAGCGCGCTCGTTCCACCAGGCTATGGCCCTGCGGTGGGTATTACTGGCCCGGACTCACAGATTGCCCACCTGAAGGGTGATGAATGGGGTTATGGCTGGAACGCTGGGATTTTGTATGAACTGGATAAAGATAACCGCTGGGGTCTGACCTATCGTTCAGAA
The DNA here is from genome assembly GCF_044745165.1 of Kluyvera sp. NPDC087067. Lineage (NCBI taxonomy): Bacteria > Pseudomonadati > Pseudomonadota > Gammaproteobacteria > Enterobacterales > Enterobacteriaceae > Kluyvera > Kluyvera sp. NPDC087067. The sequence goes on from NZ_JBIUZS010000008.1 coordinate 19,656, forward strand.
GTCAAAGTTGACTTTGACGGCGATTATAAGAGCTCCATTACCAATCTGGGCAACCAACTGCTCGGCTCCGCAGGTATTACCGGTATGCCAGTTGGCACTGGCGGCGCCACCGTCCCAGGCTCTCTGACGCTGAACCTGCCTGAGATGTGGGAAATTTCCGGTTATAACAAGGTTGATCCACAGTGGGCGATTCACTATAGCATCGCGTACACCAGCTGGAGTCAGTTCCAGGAGCTGAAAGCGACCGGTTCAAACGGTCAGCAGCTGTTCTATAAGGAAGAAGGCTTCAAAGATGCTTACCGCATCGCCGTGGGTACGACCTACTACTACGATAAAAACTGGACCTTCCGTACCGGCGTTGCGTTTGATGATAGCCCGGTTCCAGCAGACAATCGCTCTATCTCCATCCCTGATCAGGACCGTTTCTGGTTAAGCGCCGGTACCACCTACGCGTTTAACGAAGATGCGTCCATCGACCTCGGTGCTTCCTATATGCACGGACAAAACGTCACCATTCAGGAAGGTAATTACACGTTTAAATCAACGGGTAAAGCCTGGCTGTTCGGGACTAACTTCAACTATCGCTTCTGATAGTCTGCCAAAACTAAAAAGGGTGAACATCGTGTTCACCCTTTTTTTATTGCTGTGGATTCGTTATTCCGAATCAATATCCTTCAGATCGCCTTCAATCGCCTGTGCGTTCGGGTTCTCTTCCGGTTTCAGCTTGCCGCCGTTGGCAATAAAGTCATGCTGCTGGAAGTAGGCTTCACGCACCATAATGTATGGGTCGGAAGACTGACGTAACAAGCCATCCGAATCCAGCAGTTGGGCGCGCGTTTCCACGCCTTCAACCATCCACTTACCAATCGACATCGGCCAGGTCAGCCAGGAGAGTACCGGATAGGTGGTGTCTGCCATATCGCCGCCGTCTTCACGCAGGGTGAAGCTGCCGTAGAACGGAAGTTGCAGGTACGGGCCATATCCAACGCCATAATGCCCAAGCGTACTGCCGAAGCGGTGCGGCTGGACGCGTTGCAATTTAGGGTTAGCCATACCGGCGACGTCAATAAAGCCGCCCATCCCCAGAATAGTGTTCAGGAAGAAACGGGTAAAGTGCACCATCCCCTGATACGGGTCGCCCTGCAGGAAGGAGTTCACCATGACGGCGGGTTCTTCAAGGTTACTGGTAAAGTTACCCAGGCCGTTACGCGCAGGCTGCGGAACATAATCACGCCATGCCACGGCGACAGGACGAACAACGTACGGATCCAACACATCAAAGTTGAAGCTGTACATTGTACGGTTAAATCCTTCAAATGGGTCTGAACGTCCCTGCTGTTCTTGGCCGGAACTTGCACAGCCCACCAGCAGTGTGGTACCCAGCGCAAGCGCCGACAGGCGAAGCTTCATACATGTCTCCCTGTTAATTATGGCTATCGCTGATTGCCATCCATGACGGTACGCGCGCGTATCCGTCCGTTTAGATGTGAGCGATTGTAACAGCCCATCGAACGATGTCTATATAGCCAATTTCGTTGTTTTTATCATAGCCTGGTAACGCCAGCACCGTGGCGCTTCTATTCTAACCAATGCGAGATAATCTACGTGGCGATTTTAGCTATTTAAGATTATCTCTACCTATAAGCCTGAAATTAGCCGCTACGCTTAAGCTATATGTGCTTATTTTAGGTAAAACTCGATGGACAATCTTGATAAAGAAAAAATAGATCAACACAGCGACGAAATAGAAGTGGAAAGCGAAGAGAAAAAACATGGCAAGGAAATTGAGGTTGATGAAGAGCATCTCCCCTCGCGCGCCATGGCTATCCACGAACACATACGCCAGGAAGGTGAAAAGGAGATGGAGCGTGATGCAATGGCGTTGCTGTGGTCCGCTATCGCCGCTGGCCTCTCCATGGGGGCTTCATTGCTGGCGAAAGGGATTTTTCACGTGCAGCTAGAAGGCGTGCCTGGCGGTTTTTTACTGGAGAATCTTGGCTACACCTTTGGTTTTATTATCGTCATCATGGCCCGTCAGCAGCTCTTTACCGAAAACACGGTCACCGCCGTATTACCCGTCATGCAAAAACCCACGCTTGTGAATGTGGGGCTGCTCATGAGGCTCTGGGGCGTGGTATTGCTGGGGAACCTTATCGGGACAGGTGTCGCGGCATGGGCGTTTGAATATATGCCGATTTTTGATGAACCCACGCGGGATGCTTTCACCAAAATTGGAATGGACGTGATGAAAAACAGCCCGACGGAGATGTTTTCGAACGCCATTATCTCAGGCTGGCTTATCGCCACCATGGTGTGGATGTTCCCCTCTGCTGGAGCGGCAAAAATTGTGGTCATTATCCTGATGACATGGCTTATCGCCCTAGGCGATACCACGCACATCGTGGTGGGCTCTGTTGAAATACTCTATCTCGTCTTTAGCGGCACCCTCCACTGGAGCGACTTTATCTGGCCATTCGCCCTGCCGACGCTTGCCGGAAACATTTGCGGAGGAACCTTTATCTTCGCACTAATGAGCCACGCGCAGATCCGCAATGATATGAGCACTGCCCGTAAAGAAAAGACGCGCTTACAGGCAGAAAAACAGCAGAAAGGTGAGAAGAATCAAGCTTAAGCGGTGACTTTTGAGCAACCGAGAGGCGGCGCACTTACTCAGGCGGGTAAAAAACCCTATAGTCGCGCCGCTTCATCATCTTCATCAATGGGTCGTTCCGCCCTCCTCACAGTATCCAGATTTATCAGATGAGGTTTCGGGGGCGGGCTATACCGCTTAATCCTGCTCCCTTCTATTGCGCATACCGATGCCCTGCCCCCCCCCCCAAGCAGACAGGAAAGTACCTGCACAAAAGTACGGTTAATGATAATATTTTCATCACTATGATTGATGGCAATGAAGAGGCTGAACTTGATTCCTAAAAAGATTCACTATATTTGGGTAGGTAATAAACCGAAACCCCCATTTGTTTTAGAGTGCATCGCTACATGGAAAAAATTCCTCCCCGATTATGAAATTATAGAATGGGGAAATGAATGTATGGGCCTCATTAATAACGATTATGCGATCGAAGCGTATAAAAATGAAAAATGGGCTTTTGTCTCCGACTATATAAGACTCTACGCCTTGTATCATCACGGCGGTATCTATCTGGATACAGATGTCGAGGTAACAAAAGAATTTGATAGCCTGCTATCGCTCGACTTTTTTAGCTGCCATGAAGTATTTAATGGCAAAACGCTTCCTATTACATCAGCGGTAATGGGTGCATCTAAAGAAAATAGTATTATCAAAGATTTACTGGATACCTACACAACTAAAAAATTCATTATTAACAATAAGTTCGACCTAACGCCAAACACCCAGCTAATCACCGAATACTTTGTTAAAAAATTCAATGTATCCGAGCCATTTTTATCAGACAACACCATTCACTTACGAGAAAAGGAAGTTATTTTCCCATCAAATTATTTTTGCGAGAAGGTTGATAATAAAGAAAATTATTCCATACATCACTTCTCCGGCTCCTGGTTGCTGTCTCACACCAGAAAAGATAAGTTAAAAATTTTTAACAGACTATTTATTAGTCGATTAAAGAAAAAATCAGATAAAGGAGAGCTTCCTATTCTGTCTAATGAAAAAACACTTTTTTCAGTTAAGATAACGAAAAAAACCTCATATTTACTCTTACTGAGAACCCCATAAGCGTTCTATTCGGCCTGTTGATAATTCCAGCGAGAACCGGTTCGATAGCATTCGAGGTATAAATGACTTTGCGGAAACTGCGGCCCCCAGTCCGCCTGGAACGCTTGCGGTGCTTTGGGGCCATGTATTTAATTGAGTTGCTTACGCCTGGTACATGTGCTTCATGGCAGGCGAAAGACTCAGATTTACAACTGAACAGACAGAGATAAAAGGGACACAAAAGAAATGATTTGCTTGCTGCAATAAGGGTTCTTGCGATAACATTACAAACAAGCAAAACGCTTAAGATTCAAGCTGTTCCACGTCCCCTTAGTTAAATGGATATAACGAGCCCCTCCTAAGGGCTAGTTGCAGGTTCGATTCCTGCAGGGGACACCATGCGCCCCTCCTCAGAAGTCTACTGAACTCAATAAAAACCCTTTACAATCAATAAACAACCTCACAATAGTGCATATTGATGTCAACTGACATCTACCAACCTCAATGCAAATCAACATGCAATTGGGGGCCTGAATGGGGCTTATTGTGTTCAATGAAAAGTGAGCCCCCCAATGCCATTAAATGCACGCCAAGTTGACTCCACTAAACCTAAAGAAAAGCCATACAAACTCGCTGATGGCGGCGGGCTTAACCTTCTGGGGAACACAAATGGTTCCAGGTACTGGCGAATGAAGTACCGCTTTGCTGGAAAGGAGAAAAAACGGTCGTTTGGAACCTATCTTGATGTATCACTGGCAGATGCACGAGCCAAACGTGATGAAGCAAGAAAAAACCTTGCTAAAGGGAGTGATCCCGGATAAGTCAAAAAGGCGGAGCAACTGGCTAAGAAGCAGGCTGTGGATAATACCTTTGAATCCATTGCCACTGAGTGGCTAAAAGCCGAAGCATCAGGCTGGTCTAAAGAGTATGCCGACTATGTCTGTAGTAGCACACTAAATTTGGCCACCTGATTAAAGGTGATATTCTCACCTCAAAGCAAAACAGGTGACTTAATGAACAAGAAAACCAAACATACTTTCACCCCTGAGTTCAGGCTGGAATGTGCACAGCTGATTGTTGATAAGGGCTACTCATATCGGCAAGCCAGTGAAGCGACGAATGTCGGTTCTAACACGCTAGAGAGCTGGGTACGCCAGCTCAGGCGAGAGCACCATGGGATTACGCCCTCTGCCACATCCATTACCCCAGACCAGCAACATATCCACGAGCTGGAAAAGCAGGTTCGCCGCCTTGAGGAACAAAATACGATATTAAAAAAGGCTACCGTGCTCTTGATGTCGGACTCGCTGAACGGTTCACGATAGTTGCCAGACTAAGTGACAGCCACACGGTTGTCAGCCTGTGTTCTGCTCTGGAAATACTCCGCAGCAGTTACCGGTACTGGCGAAAACAACGCGATACGTGTAGCGGCTCGCAATTGAAATCCCTCCGACTCGCTTTCGGCTCACATTAACTGCAAATGAAAAACGACACCGACTCACGTTAAGTGACAATGGGCGCGCATTTATCTTGCCCGGCTCACAATCCATTTCACTTGGCCCACAGTAACTGAAAATCAACTTTCATCGTTTTTTGAAAGTTCCTGACTCTAAAGACTGACAGGATAATATCCTATTTGGAATAAGGATTTATATTATGAACGTTAGTGGTAATAATTCAATCTCCGTAAGTAATGCATATCGTACGGAATCGGCGAATACAAACTCGTTGAAAAGCGAATCAACCGCTTTGACCAATGTTAAAAATGTAAAAAACGAACCTATTTTTTTCAGAAAAAGCATTATTTCAGCAGAAACGTTCAATCGGATTCAGCAAAAAGCAACCGATGCCAAAAATGCCCGGAAGCAAGCGATTCCCGTTTCTGATAAAAGCATTAATGCTCTAAAAAATATGAGAAAAGTACCTATAAACGCTGATCTGTTTGACCGAATACAGCAAAAAGCCATCGATGCTAAAAATGCAAGGAAGTCTTAATAAGAAAGATAAAAGACTGATTTTGTTAAAAGTTGTTGATGTGTATAGGATAGAGGGCTATACCGTGCATGGCATCCATATTTAGTTCTGGATATCCGTAAAAACGAATTTGTTTTATTAGAGTAGCCCCAAAACAAACAACCCAAATGAGACAGTTTTTCTGTCTCATTTGGGTTATTTTCGTATCTTCCAGGTCTTACGTTTTCATCATCTAATTGTACGGCAAGCCTGTTTAACAGAAAATGCTTAAGATGTAGATGTGGTGTATTTTTTCTATAGAACATTACGTTGGCGTTGCTACATTGAAGGATTGAAGCCCAATCTAAATTCAAAAACCTTAAGCTAGGAAATGTGTATATGAAAGCAATAAATGTATATAGTTTTTGCCGAGGAATTAATACTCTGGCTTCCTTGGCAAGGCGACAGCCTAAAGATACTGCATCCTTTTTTTCTAAGATTCTAGCTGTCAGAAATAGTCCAGATAATCTGAATAAATCTCAACATGTTCCTCAAGATATTAATGTACATACAGGGCTAATAGGGAAGCGGCAAGCTCCGCCGAGACCAGTTCAGCCTGAACTGGCATTAAAATTAAAAATGGCCACGGTAGACTTTAAGCAGGATCCGGAGATGGCACGGGAAAAATGGGGGTTATCGAAGGGAATTCCTGAACAGCATACAGGGAAGCGGGAAGCTCCGCCAAGACCAGCTCAGCCTGAACTGGCATTAAAATTAAAAATGGCCATGGCGGACTTTAAACAGAATCCGGAGATGGCACGGGAAAAATGGGGGTTATCGAAGGGAATTCCTGAACAGCATACAGGGAAGCGGGAAGCTCCGCCAAGACCAGCTCAGCCTGAACTGGCATTAAAATTAAAAATGGCCATGGCGGACTTTAAACAGGATCCGGAGATGGCAAGGGAAAAGTGGGGATTATCGAAGGAAATCCTTGAATAATATATCGTAGATTAAAAAGTTCTTCTTAAGGGAGACTACAGTTAAAATTGTGTTTGATATGTTCACTCCAGTAACGGATCAGGCCATTATGGATGAAAAGAAACTCAAAGTCCTTGCGGCTGAACTGGCTAAACTGGTCCGGTAAAGGCGCTTCTGAATACCAGAGATATTTCTGGCGAAACCCACCTTGAGGTGGGTTTTGTTATGTATGAGCGTGATAATTATTTTTTCTGATATCATAAATACAAATGAAATACGTTTGTATCTCTTTTATAAAAGACGCTTTCGGGCCATTTCATAGGTTTTTTCGTCTTCCCGTTTACCTACTGCGCCCCCCATATAACAATCTCGTCATCGATAACCTTGTAAATCAAACGAAAACCAGATGCTCTCAGCTTTATTTTAAACCAGCCAAATCACCATGCAGTCGAACTGATTCCACATAAGGGTTTTGCTGAAGCTTTTTTAGCGTCCTTTTGAATTGCTCACGGATCGTCATTTCGAGCTTATTCCATTCCTTAAAAGTCCTTTCGTCAAATTCAACATTGAAGGCCTTCAACGTTAACCCTGATCCGTTTTGCCGGATATTTTAGTCTTTTCCGAACGGCTGCCAGAATATCAGCGTCTTCATCACCTTCACTCATCATCACTGAGACTTCAGCAAAGAGGAGTTTTTCGTTCTCTGCAACATACCGCAGGAACAGACGAAGTGCATCTGAAGGCAACAGATTCAGTTTATCAAAGACCTTCAACAGTTCTCCTGCGACCAAACCGGATACCTTTAAGCGGGGTTATAGGCCGGAATCCCAGATTTTCCGTCATCCCAGGCCTGCGAAGTAGTGCATCTAAACTTTTGTAATTGCCCTTCTTTAACCTTCAGCTCGGAACGAATTTAAATGACAGAGTAAATACTGAGCTGACCCGCTAACCTTCATCTCTTGAATGTTGGCGGATAATATCGCTGGTACCCCCTGTGTCTGTCCTGATCTCTAAAGGACTCAGCCCAGTCTTCTGCTCCAGAAATCATTCCAGCACAAAAATGGAATCTCGCAATGTGCCGGGTACCCACGTAAATATACTTACATTGTAACCAGTATTCTTAAGGAGATGCTTTCTGAATTTTCAAATTTCTACGATGTAAAGTGGCATGATCTTTTGCTCTACATCACTCATACGTAGTCCAGATAAAAGGAGAGAGCTATCGACTGAAGCAGAAACAAAAGGCCGGGGTTATAGCGGAAGCTAATCCTGAGTAAACAAGGTGGATCAATATTAGACCGTTGGTGAGCACTGAGCAAAAAATCATCTATTTGCAATTATTATCACGATTTTCGTGATTAAAATCACACTTTAATAAAATAATTACTATGCTTACCTTCTCTTTACACAGTTCAAGCCTGTGTTTTTGGCAACCATGGATGCTCAAATGCAAAACAATTCTCAGTCCTCATCGGATGATAGCGGATCGCTAAATCTATCTGTGCAGCAACGTCTTTTCTTCGTAGTCTTAGTGGCAACCATGGGGGCACTGGCGTTCGGCTACGATACAGGGATCATTTCCGGCGCTCTGCCCTATATGACATTACCGATCTCGCAGGGCGGCCTCAATCTTAATCCCTTCACCGAGGGCTTGGTGACTTCGGCACTTACCTTTGGCTCAGCAATTGGCGCTTTTGTCAGCGGCTATGTCTCAGACCGCTTTGGCCGCAGGATCACGCTTCGTAGTCTTGCTGTGCTATTCATTGCCGGTGCATTAGGAACAACCATCGCACCTAATCTTGAAATCATGGTCGTGATGCGATTTATTTTGGGGTTTGCTGTTGGTGGAGGCTCCTCTACTGTTCCTGTATTCATTGCCGAGATCGCAGGGCCTAAACGTCGTGCTCCTCTGGTCAGCCGAAATGAACTTATGATCGTTTCCGGCCAGTTAATAGCTTATGTAGTTAGTGCGTCCATGAGCCTATTACTTAAAGATCCGGGCATGTGGCGCTATATGCTGTCGCTAGCAATGATCCCTGGCATACTTTTGTTTATCGGGACCTTTTTTGTTCCAGCCTCACCTCATTGGATGGTGGCTGAAGGGCGCTTTAACGAGGCGCTGCGTATTATGCGTAAACTGCGTGAGAATCCACGTGAAATTAAAAAAGAAATGGCGGAGATGCGCCAAAACTCACGTGAAGCCCGACAAGGACCTCCAGCACGTGAACTTTTAAAAGAAAAATGGATAGTACGATTGTTGCTTCTGGGCTGCGGAATGGGTGTTGTTGCGCAATTCACCGGGATCAACGCCTTCATGTATTACACGCCAATTATCCTCAAAAGCACTGGTCTTGGCACTAGCGCGGCGATCGCAGCAACCATAGGTAACGGCATAATATCCGTAGTTGCAACCTTTGCAGGTATCAAAGCTATTAGCCATTTCGGGCGCCGCCCGATGCTGATGGCTGGATTATCAGTTGTGATCGCCATGCAACTGGCACTGGGGGGAGTGCTTGTGCTGATGCCGCATAATTTATCGCAGAGCTTGCTGGCACTGGCTTGTATATTGGTGTTCCTTTTCTTTATGCAGATGTGTATTTCTCCAGTGTATTGGCTGCTCATGTCTGAACTTTTCCCGATGAAGGTTCGGGGCGTGTTAACCGGTGCCGCAGTGGCTTTTCAGTGGATTTGTAACGCCATTGTGGCATTGTTTTTCCCTCCATTACTGTCGCTCGTGGGTAATAATGCGTTCTTTATCTTTGCCGTAATCAATGTGCTATCGCTGGTGTTTGTCGCGATAAAGCTACCGGAGACACGTGGAAAGTCGCTGGAAGAGATTGAAATACACATGCGTGAACATTTCGGTGAGAGTAAAACTGAAACTGCAACAACAACCTAGCAGCTAAGACCGGTATTATTTGCATGATCAGGGGAGTTAATTATCGTTAGCATATCTCCTGATCATGAGCGTTGCTGTCGGAAATTTATTGGTATAAACGGGGGATTTGTTGAATAAATTTGATTCTGGATTTCATTAACAACCGGCGCGGAAGGGCAAACCGTCTAGCAGTGGCATTGCTGATTGGCAGCGTTAGATTTCCTGGCACATGGACTTGTGACATGTCAGCAATCCTGACCGATGTACGGTGGTTTGTTGCCCGACAGTTGGGAATATCCGGTACCCTGGTCACTGTGGAACATCACTCCCGCTGGTTTACCTCGGGTTTCCCACGCCATTTCCAGCGCTTTGATGATTAGCTTGCTGTCCGGTGAGAATGACATTGCCCAGCCTACCGGTTTCCTGGCGAACAAATCGAGAACGACGGCGAGGTAAGCCCAGCGCCTGCCTGTCCAGATATACGTCACATCACCACACCATACCTGATTAGGCTCTGTCACTGCGAGCTGTCGCTCAAGGTGATTTGCGATAGCGATGTGTTCATGACCACCACGTATATACCGGTGGGTGGGTTGCTGACAACTCACCAGTCCCAGTTCTTTCATGAGCCTACCGGCAAGCCAGCATCCCATTCTGAAGCCTCTCAGGGTTGCCATAATGGCGATACTTCTCGCGCCAGCAGAGCCATGGCTAATGTTATACAGCTCCAGAACCTCACTACGTAATACAGCCCGCTTGCCGTCTGGCTTTTCGGGGCTTTTCACCCAGTATTTGTAGCTGCTGCGAAGAACCCCGAACACGTGGCAGAATGTGACCACAGGATACTGCGCTCTGAGTTTCTCGATTAACGAGAACTGTTCAGGGAGTCTGACATCAAGAGCGCGGTAGCCTTTTTTAATATGCCATTTCCATTTCAATGCGTTGTAGCTTTTTCTTTAGCTCACGTATTTCAATCTGTTCCGGGGTTATAGGAGAGGCTTTAGGTATTTTGCCCTGTCGTTCATCCCGTAACTGCTTTACCCATCGCGTCATGGTAGAAAGCCCCACGTCCATAGCACTGGCCGCAGCTGCAACTGTGTAGTTCTGATCAAGGACCAGTTGAGCGGATTCGCGTTTAAACTCTGCGCTGAAATTTCTTTTTTTCATTGGGACACCTGTATTGTTCTGAGATGCGCATATCATCTCTGTTCAGGTGGCCAAATTCAGTAAACCACTACTACCCGCCACAATTAATATTCCTGGATGAAATAAATTATCCAGCCATACGTATATTCCAAACTCAGAGCACCTGCGTCAGGCTGTCATATCCGTAAAACTAAAGCTTATAGTGCTCTTTGCTAAGGCCATACTTCTTCATCCTTAGATAGAGCTTTTTACGGGGGATCTGCAGATATTCTGCAACATCATTAATCCGCCCCTGGTGGATGTTAAGGGCGGCGGTGATGATTTGCCGTTCTATATCTTCAACCCGTCTATCGAGCGGCGTTGGCTCATTCACATGCATCCGAGGATTTACTGTATCGGCAAGCGGTAAAACGCCCACGGCAAACAACTCGGCCGCATTCGCAAGCTCACGAATATTGTTAGACCAGACCCGGCGTGTCAGCCCTTTGAGTACGTCATTCCCAACTTCTGGTATAGCATGATTCAGGCGTTGGCAGGCCTTATTGAGATAATGATGAAACAATGGCTCGATATCATCGATACGCTGAGATAAAGGCTGGCAAAGGATCTGCGTCATCGCAAAACAATAGTAAAGCTCCACCACGATATTATTCGTAGCAGCAAGTTCAACGAGCGAAACATGCCCGATGCCAATTAGCCGAAAAGGACGCTGCTCCTGGCTCTGCATCTCTACCAGTTGATACTGCTGTTCGCGGGACAGATATTCCAGGTGACTGAGGACAAGCGTTCCCCCTTTAGCCTGCTCCATCAGTTCATTCATCATCCCTGCATTATCCGAGGTCAGCTCCTGGTAGATAAAAGGTCCGTTCGCATGACGTCCGAGCTGATGCAGGTACTTCGCGCCCATCATGCGGCCAGTGCCGGCTTCACCATAAAACCAGACGGCGATATCCGTTTCCGCCAGTTGCTCCAGTCGCTGACGATACTCGCATACCCATTCGCTACGCCCAATTAACTCAACGTTCAGCCGCTGTTGACTTTGCTGGCGACGCGCAATAGTGGCTTTTCTTTCCCTCAAAGCCGACTCGACCAGTGTGAGCAGCTTGCCAGGGTCCACAGGCTTTTGCAGAAAATCCCAGGCCCCTTTCTTCACAGCGTCAACCGCCATAGGTACATCGCCGTGCCCGGTAATCAATAAAATAGGAAGCTGCCGATCGTCTTGATGCAATAGAGTCATTAACTCAATGCCTGAACAACCGGGCATACAAACATCACTGAGTACAATACCTGGCCAGTCCCGATGTATCCACGGTCTGGCCTCTCCCGGACTATTACATGTCCGAACAACGTAACCGGCTTGCTCAAGCAGCCCGGTATAGGCATCAAGAACGTCAGCATCATCATCAATCAGCAGAATGGAGACTTCATCGCTCAACATTTTTTACTTCCGTTAATTTAAATTGCAGCACCACGCAGGCGTTTTTTGTCAGCGTGGACGCCAGCCGTAGTTCGCCCTCCATTTGCGCCATCAGCGAGACACAAATAGACAGGCCAATTCCTAAGCCGACATCCTTACTCGTGGTAAAAGGTTTCAGTAAGGAAGGAAGCAGAGCCTGGGGCCAGCCAGGACCATTATCGGCAACCAGCACGCAGAGCGTGCCTCCCTGAACCTGCCAATGCACATCAACACTCACGCCGTGTGGACAGGCATCAAGAGCATTCGCAAGCAAATTAACCAGCACCTGTTGGATCCGGATCTCATCTCCGCGGACCCAACATGTCGTCTCCGGCAGTGACAGAATCCCCTGTTGCGGTTTATGTCGCATTGCCAACAACTCCCATGCTGCAATGAATGTCTGGTATAAATCAACGGGGTGCAGCGGCATTTCCAGCTCAGCACGACGGGTGAACTGGCGCAGAGAGCGGATGATAGCGTCAATACGGCTAATCAGCCCCTCGCCTTTAATTAAGGTTGCCTTCGCCTGCTCCAGATGTCCCTGTTCAATTGCCCGACTAGCGGTAAACAGATACATCGATAAGGCATTCAACGGTTGATTGATTTCGTGCGCCAACGTAGTCATTGTCTGACCAACTACCGCAAGCTTAGCGGTCTGAATAAGCTCATCCTGCGTTGTACGTAAATCAGATTCAATCATCTTCCGTTCGGTTATCTCAAGCTCAAGCTGCCTTTTTTGCGCGCTCAGTAGCCCTAAGGTATGGCGTAATAAACCGGCTATTCGCCCCAGTTCATCACGACCATACACTGGGATAGTGGCATCAGTCGCCCCAAGACCAATCTGTACGACGGCATGATTCAATGCGGTAAAACGCTTCACTAACCGGGAGCGAATAAAGTAATGGTTTAATGCCCATGCCAGTAACAGTGCCAGCACTGTCGCCACCAGAATGAGGGTTCCACTGACACGAACAATCTGCGCCATTCGCTCATTCAACATCTGCATTTGCTGATGGCTATTACCAAGCTGCATTTCTAGCAGCGCCCGGAATCTCCCTAACGTGACTTCGCGCAAGCGGTTCGCATCATTCAATGCCTTCTGCGCGGCGACGTAGTCACGCATGGTATCGGGCATCTTATTTTTAACCATCCCGATTTCCAGCAGTTCATCAATTGTTTGTCGGAGGGTGATCGTGCTCGGCCAGTCGTCCAGTGCCCGAATATTTTCATCCGCCGTTGTCTTCAAATTTTCCAGGTAGCGAATATGAGTCTCAATTAACATACCGTCATCGTTACCGGATTTCAGTTCATTGAGCCGGTCGCGAAGGTCATCAACAATCTGGTTTTCAATACGTGCGAGCGTGTAGACCTGCTGCTGTTCGTTCTGCACTTCACGTGAACGTTTCAGATATTGTGCAGCATCGCCTTGTCGGGATTCGATTTGATCGAGTAACGTACCTTGCTGCCAGGTGAAATCCTGCACCAGTGAATTGAGCTCGGTTGTAAAGTCATCATGCAGCCAGTCAATGCGCGCCGAGAGCTCACTCACCTTTTCTCGTATCAGAAACATGTTGTAGAGGACATTGTCCAGTTTCGACAACAGTATCCGGCTATCCTGCAATATCATTGTCAACTGCTGGCGATCCGCTGACGATAATCCCTGACTTAGCCGCTCAATTTTATCCAGCTGTTGGATAATTTGATTGCGAAGCTGCAGACGAGATGTGGTATTGGGGGCCAACAAGAACTCATTAAGTTGATCAACAACCTGATTGAGACTCCCTTCTATCTGAAAAGCAGAATGAATACGCGGGAAGTATTCATCGAGGGAATAACGGATCTGAGAGCTTTGTTCATGCCAGGAATAGAGACCAACACCGCTGACAAACATCGTCAGCAACGCCCCCATCAAAAATGCCCCACGCAGGCTAGTACTGATACTCATGTGCCGCAGGCGTTGCCACATATACCCGCTCTTCATTTCAGTTCTTCCAGTTTTTTAATTGCCAGCTTCTGGTTATTGAGAAACCAGAGTTGCCACTCCAGCATTTTCTGCTCGGCAAAAGCTTTATTATCTAACCTTGCAAGCCAGACTTCATCTTCACTGTTGGCCGCATCAACCGGAATGGCAGTAAGCAGCGCACGTACCTCTGGTAAAGTATGCTTGAGACGTGATTCGGCACTATATAACGCTCGCCAGGCATCCTTTAACTGTGCCAGGCGAAAACTGATCGCGGTATCAAACATGCGCTGCACCAGTTGCTGTCGTTTCAGGATCAGTCGATAGTTCAACGGCTGCTGACTCATTAGCATCGCCTGCTGTACAGCACGCGCATTGTTTGCCGGGAGTGGCGTCACCGGATATTTTCCGGTATTCGCATCTGCGAGGATCCGCTGCCCTTCCGGGCTGAGCAGATAGTGAATAAAACGCTTTGCCTCCTCGGCATGAGGACTGTTTTTGAGCACAGCCACGTAGGTAGGTGATACTGCAGACTGCGGAAAATAGGTAAAAGAAAGGTGCGGGTCGTTCAGGAGCAGGTTAGCATAGTTATCGATCACCGGCCCCGCGACACCAAGACCACTTTTGATCTTATCCGCCACCCCAAAACTCCGCGAAGAAATGGTCACGAGGTTTCCAGCGCTGGCCAGCAATATTTCCCACCCTTGTATCCATCCCTTTTGCTGAAGCAAAGATTCGACCATCAGATGGTTAGTATCTGAACGGGATGGGCTGCTCATCAACAGTCCACCTTGATATTGTGGTCGCATCAAATCACTCCAATCCTCCGGAGCGGGGAGATGTCTTGCTGCCAATGCAGAGCGATTAATCAGTAGCCCAAAACCGGAAATGGCAACGGCGACCGAAGTGGCGCGAATAGACTCGGGTACCAGATGCTGACTACTCATCGGAGCCCCATCAAACGGCGCCAGTTTTTGGTGCTCCTGAAGATGCTGAAGCAGCATAGGTGAAGAAGTCAGGAGCAGGTCGACATTTTCGGCATTGGCAGTATCCAGCAGGTGTTCCAGCGATGAACTGGTACGATTAAGCGTACGAATCATCACGGATCCAGGTTCTGTCTGCCAGCGCTGGATAATCCATGAGGTTGCACTGGGAGAAAAAGTGGTCGCCATAACCAGCTCGCCACCTTTCGCCTGACTCCATCCTGGGAGCAAGATCAGTAGCAATACGAACAAATAACAACTCAGCTCAACCCGAGAAAAAAACCGGTTTGTGATCCTTCTCATAAATATCAACTTCCTGGCAAAATAAGGTTGAGACAAAACTTACCCTTTTATGATGCTGAGTGGGTGCAAGCGACTAACACGGATATATCCATACAAATGCACCGGAATAGTAAGAAAGCGTACCAGATAATGGTTGTAGAATATGTTACTACCCGCACATCGCAGTAATAAAAATAATTAACAGGCATAATAAAATTTACTTCGGGTCAAAAATAACTCATGGAATTATCAATTTGAGTCAATATTGACACATATAAGCCAATTGATTTTAGCTAACTATTCTTACACTCTTCATGCCGAATACTCCTGATGTTCACATCAATATAAAATACAGGTGACAACATGTTATCAATATTAAAAACGGGACAAGCGGCGGGAAAGATACCTGAAGATAAAGTGCAGGAAACTTATGGCCGTTACCGCATGCAGGCGCTACTCAGCGTATTTCTGGGTTATCTGGCGTACTATATTGTGCGTAATAACTTCACATTATCTACACCTTACTTAAAAGAACAACTGGATCTCAGTGCTACTCAAATCGGCTTACTCAGCAGCTGTATGCTTATCGCCTATGGCATCAGTAAAGGCGTGATGAGCAGCCTCGCGGATAAAGCGAGCCCAAAAGTATTTATGGCCTGCGGTCTGGTGCTTTGTGCCATCGTTAACGTCGGTCTGGGATTCAGTACCGCATTCTGGATTTTCGCCGCCCTTGTCATCCTCAATGGTCTATTTCAGGGTATGGGCGTTGGTCCCTCCTTTATCACTATAGCCAATTGGTTCCCACGCCGTGAACGCGGACGCGTAGGGGCATTCTGGAATATTTCGCATAATGTCGGCGGTGGCATCGTGGCTCCTATCGTTGGCGCAGGTTTCGCCATTCTTGGCAGTGAACACTGGCAAAGCGCCAGCTACATTGTTCCCGCCTGCGTTGCTGTCGTATTTGCTCTGATCGTACTCGCTTTGGGTAAAGGCTCTCCGCGCCATGAGGGTTTACCGGCGCTCGATGAGATGATGCCTGAAGAAAAAGTGGTGCTGAACGCAAAACAGACGGTAAAAGCACCAGAAAATATGACCGCATTCCAGATTTTTTGTACCTACGTATTACGTAATAAGAACGCCTGGTACATCTCTCTCGTCGACGTTTTCGTCTATATGGTTCGTTTTGGGATGATTAGCTGGTTGCCTATCTATCTGTTAACGGTGAAGCATTTTTCCAAAGAACAGATGAGTGTGGCCTTCCTGTTCTTTGAATGGGCGGCAATCCCTTCCACACTGCTCGCAGGCTGGCTCACCGATAAACTCTTTAAAGGACGTCGTATGCCGCTTGCCATGATCTGTATGGCGCTGATTTTCGTTTGCCTTATTGGTTACTGGAAAAGTGAATCATTACTGATGGTGACTATTTTCGCCGCTATCGTCGGCTGTCTTATCTACGTACCGCAGTTCCTTGCTTCCGTACAGACGATGGAAATTGTACCGAGCTTCGCTGTAGGCTCTGCTGTCGGTCTACGAGGATTTATGAGCTACATCTTTGGCGCGTCGCTGGGTACCAGTCTGTTTGGTGTGATGGTCGATAAGATGGGATGGCATGGTGGTTTTTATCTGCTGATGGGCGGTATCGTCTGCTGCATTATTTTTTGCTATCTGTCTCACCGCGGGGCACTTGAGCTTGAACAGCAGCGGAATAAAAGCGCCAACGATGATTCGTCACTACAACTCGCTGACGTGAAGTAACATTGCGCATATTAACGTGAGGATGGATACTTAACGTCCTCACGTTGCAAAGCAGGCATGAATAATACCAAAATTAACTCTTATATGAATGTCGCTATAACCCGCTGTGGAAATCAGTTGTAGTTGCATCCGTAAATATCAGAAAAAAAAACAGATGATAAGAAAAAGACCCATCTGGTGATGATGAACGATTAGGGCCCGTTAAACCTTAATAATTAAAAATCTTCTCGCCTGTATACACACTTCCCTCAGTGGTCCTGAATTTAAAATGAATATTCGCTGCAAAGATCCGCTCAAAAGCATGGCTGATAATCACCCCATTAAACATGGCAACGAACTCAGAAGGTGCTATCGTTCTGCCCTTTTTCCCGCCAAATTCGCCAACCAAAAGCAATTTTTGTGAAACCGGAAATGCCACTATTGTCCCCAACACACCAAATCCTGGGGCGACAGGACGCCCGTCTTTCCAGATAAGGTTCACCGGACGGTCAGCAGTGACAAAATAATCGCCTTCATCTGCTTCCGCTAACCACCAGTTTCTTGCATGCAGGGTTTTCTCAATTTCTTGAGCACACTCCATCTCCATTAAAATCATAAGCTCACGCTGCACAGGAGGTACTCCAACATCGTTCTCAATGTTGCTTTTCACTTGCTCATATACGCTTTCTGCATTTTCAAAATGAATTCCTTCTTCAATCTGCATTCTGAAAAGGATATCGCTGTATCGCTCAGGCGTTGCTACCATTACATTTGCCATTAATTTATTCAGCGATTTTATCAATGTTGATTCAATATAGTTCCTCATCCCTGGCGTTCTTTTTGCCAGTAATCCCCGCTAAAAAGTGTCCCTGATGAGTATCCCCATCAGGCTTGCGTAGCAACGCACGTCCATATGTACAATTACCTGTACATGTAGCATACTTATAGGGCAACAACTTGCCGGAAGAGGAACACTATGCAGCATGTTAACTATACCGATGCTCGACAGCATTTAGCTGACCTGATGCAGCAGGCTAATGATGATCGTGCGCCAATCCTGGTTACGCGTAAGGGTGCCAAAAGCGTGGTAATGATCGACGCGGAAGAGTTCGCATCGATTCAGGAAACGTTACACCTGTTCAGTAACCCGGCGAACGCCGCACACATTGAAGCCAGCCTTGCATCGCTCGAACGCGGCGAATATGAGGAACTGGACATTTAATGAACGTCAGGATATCCCCGCAGGCAAAAGGCGATCTTCAGTACTGGGCTGAGAATGACCCAAAGACACACGCGAAGGTAATGGAGCTAATCAAATCGGCTAAGGAAAGCCCCTTCACGGGGATTGGGAAGCCGGAGGCACTAAAGCATCGTAAGCCTCTCTGGTCACGTCGCATCACAAAAGAACATCGTCTGGTGTATTACGTTGAACAAGACAATCTCTATATTGTCGCTTGTCGTTATCATTACACCACAATCTAGCGACTTTCCCTGCTGGTAAGTTTATCTTTAAGTTTGCCAGCTAATCCTACGCTCCTCCTTTTAGTGTATGTGAATTGCAAAAAAGGGAATCTCATAAAATAGGATACCTAAGCACTTCCCCCCGCCCTGCCTAATCTGGCATAGCCCCGATGCTTAAGGTTATAATCCGCCCATTCATTTATTGGTTAGACACGATCATGACAAAACTCACATTACAAGAGCAGATGCTCAAAGCTGGACTCGTCAGCAGTAAAAAAATGGCAAAAGTCCAAAGAACCGCGAAAAAGTCACGCGTGCAGGCCCGTGAGGCCAGAGAAGCGGTGGAAGAAAACAAGAAAGCGCAGATTGAACGCGATAAGCTGTTAAGCGAGCAACAAAAACAAGCGATTTTGTCAAAAGAGTATAAAGCGCAGATCAAACAGCTTATTGAAATGAATAAAATCGTAATTTCAAAGGGCGATATCGGCTTTAACTTTACCGATGATAATCTCATCAAAAAAATCTATGTGGATAAAACGACGCAAACGCAGCTGATCAATGGTCGCCTGAACATTGCTCGCCTGCCTGCGGAAGGTAAGGCTGACAGCGAGTACGCGATTATCCCAGCAGTTGTTGCTGAAAAGATTGCCCAACGTGATGCAAGCTACATTGTTCTGAGCAATGAGATCAGCAAAGAAACGCTGGATGAAGAAGATCCGTACGCCGCTTTTGTCGTGCCAGACGATTTGATGTGGTAAGCCACATAAACTTGCCTGAACAAACAAAAAAGCCCCACGGTGTTGTGTGGGGCAAAAGGTTTCAGGGAAAATCAAAATATCGTTACGTTTTACCGCAGCCCAAAGACCTCTGTATTTTTTTGCCTGATATATTCCTCTATCGCCATCAAAGCATGCACACGCCCGAATGCCGTTAATAGGGAAAGAATCGCCGACCGCTGCTGATGCAGCTTTTCTGTCTTATCTACGCTAGCCTGCGCCGCCCCCCAGATATCAATAGCCTGGAGGCAATTTGTTTTCACTGACTCTGGAAAATAATGACCTGAGATTTCCTTGTGCAATGCATTAAAAGCCTCATCACACTGGCTCTCATCACCTGCAGAAAAAATAATATTCATAATGGTATCTGTCAGTAAGCACAAGTCATCTGTATATTTTTCCATGGTATTCTCCGCGCCTTACATATTATTATCATCACGGAAATCGGCGGCCTTTACTTTCAATATTTAAGCAATCAAGCTCCTCACGATAGGTCGGTGGTGCATGTTAACGACACTCGTCATTTAAAACCGGTCAGACCGGATGTGATAATCGAAAGAGCATATTCACATCCGCCCCCATCTTCTTCTCTGCTCGTTGCTTTGCGGCATACACTCTGCGGATATCGACATTCAGAGACTCCGCCAGATGATGGCAATCTTCACCGGCTATCAATGCCTTTAGGACATTGAATTCCAGCACCGACAACGCCTCACCTTTGTAGAAAGCATCCCGTTGATAAATAAACCGCTTTTTTAAATTCTCACAAGCGCTGGTGATTTTATCACCAGGGTATATCACCAGAAAAATATCTCTGTAATGCTTAAACCAATAATTTGCCAGTGGTTTCAGGTGCGTATCACAAACAAGAATGATTTTTAACTTTGTTTCCAACAGATAATCTATCCATCGTGCATCCGTAAAATGCCGAAGAAAACTAATAGAAAAATCAACGAATACACACCCAAGATAAATATTGTTATAGCTTTGTTTTAATATCCCTTCCATTATTCCTAATGAAAAAAACTCGCTGGCCCTGGGCCAGGTACAAAAACAATATTCCTGACAATAGGATATCCGTAATGATGCGTTAGGTTTAACCTCACAGTTCGAAGGGCAAGTCATGCAGTTGATTTTTCCGTAATCAATATTTAGTGACATCATTGTCCCCTCCTTATATATATTTCATAATTTCATTCACTGAAAATAATGTCAATATCATTTTAAAAAGCAAAATATCTTAAAGTGCCAATAAAACAATATTCTTACCCTTCAACTATCGAATGAAATTTAACCATGAGGAAATACTGATAACAGGAGGGGAAATAATTCTTCCGCCCGATAATTCCAGGAGTATTTCTAATGTAAATCAGATAATTGCAATAAAATAATCAATAATGCTTATTGATTTCCCTCAAAATCATTCCATTTAATATAATTCAGAACAGTTAATTGTCTGAAAAAATGGCGTGATGAGTAAAGAAAATTTAACCAAAATAAAAAACAATCATACGAATGAATGAGAGCTCATACATAAATAAAAAATGGAGCCTGCCACATGACTGTTATCGCCCTGAGTTCGTCTTGACGTAGCAATGCGCCCATCGGTCGCATTGTCGTGGTAAACCTCAATCGGAGGTGAGTACAGGGAAGCAGTTAATCAAAAAGAACTATGCTCTTTATCAATAATCAACGCCAGATTTAACGTCGCCGGGATGAAATTTATTACCGCCTGAAATTAATGTGTCGTCGAATCACGACACTCGTAAGTAACTAAAAATTAATAAAAAAATGCCTCTTGTCTACCTTGATTTTTAAGCGTACATTAGCGCCATCTGGAGCACAAAAGCACAGTCATTATGAGGTGATAGCCTGAGGTGAAAACGCGGATTTGTTGTTTTCCACCGGTTGCTATCAGCTCACAGTACCACCGTTCATGAGTGCGTAAAAAAGTTACGCGGAGAGATGAGTCGTGAAATATTTCTTTATGGGCATTTCCTTTATGGTCATCGTATTTGCCGGAACATTTGCCCTGATGATCTAGTCATACTAATGCATACAAAACAGGAGCCATTTGGCTCCTGTTTGCATTTTAAGAGGATGAAGAATTAGCCCGCGGTTTTATCTGATGGCAGCAAGCCATCGGCACGAAACATCGCTTTAATCCCGCGAATCGCCTGACGGATACGGTCACGATTCTCAATCAGCGCAAATCGGACATGCGTATCGCCATAGTCACCAAAGCCGATACCCGGTGAGACGCAAACCTTCGCCTCCTGCAGCATCTTCTTAGCAAACTCCAGCGACCCCATTGCGGCATACTGTTCGGGAATTTTTGCCCAGACGTACATGGATGCCTTCGGACATTCAACCATCCACCCCGCCTCGTGTAAGCCTTTCACCAGTACATCACGGCGACGCTTATACTGGTCGGCAATATCACGCACGCACTGCTGATCGCCTTCCAGCGCCGCAATCGCCGCAACCTGAAGCGGCGTAAAGGTGCCGTAATCGTGATAACTTTTAATGCGCGCTAACGCATTCACTAAGGTTTTATTCCCCACCATAAAGCCAATACGCCAACCCGCCATATTGTAGCTTTTTGACAAGGTAAAGAACTCCACCGCCACATCGCGAGCCCCAGGAACCTGCATTATCGATGGCGCTTTCCAGCCATCGTAGACAATATCGGCATACGCGAGGTCATGCACCACCAGCACGTCGTAACGCTTGGCCAGCGCCACCACTTTCTCAAAGAATTCCAGCTCAACGCACTGGGCGGTAGGGTTTGAGGGAAAACCTAAGATCATCATCTTCGGCTTTGGATAACTTTCGCGAATCGCCCGCTCCAGTTCGCCAAAAAAGTCGACGCCCTCCACCAGCGGCACAGAGCGTACCTGCGCCCCGGCGATGACGGCACCGTAAATATGAATCGGGTAGCTTGGGTTGGGAACCAGCACCGTATCGCCATGATCGAGCGTCGCTAACATCAGGTGTGCGAGCCCTTCCTTCGAGCCAATTGTCACAATCGCTTCGCTTTCAGGATCAATGTCGACGTCATAGCGTTCCTGATACCAGCGAGAAATTGCCCTGCGCAGTCGCGGGATGCCACGCGAAGTCGAGTAGCCGTGCGTGTCCGGGCGCTGGGCAACGGTACACAATTTTTCCACGATATGCGGCGGTGTCGCGCCGTCAGGATTCCCCATACTGAAATCGATGATATCTTCGCCGCGTCGACGCGCAGCCATCTTCAGTTCAGCGGTGATATTAAACACATAGGGAGGTAAGCGATCGATACGCGTAAAACGACGTTCAGGACTGGATTCAGCCATAAATTCCTCAGGATAACGTGAGCGCCCGAACCGTTCGAGCGACGCTGCCGCTGATGCGGCATGTCTAGAAAGTAACCTGAATAAATTGTCTGTGTCGAGAGGGAAAATAAAAAAAGAATGTCGTGGTAAAAAGAGGAAGAAAGACCAACAAGAATCGCTGACTGAGTGCAATTAACAGGATAAAAACAACATTAACTCAACAAATTACCCTCAATAATTTCTCATCATTCAGCGCTGAAATGACTAAAACGACGCCATTTCACCTCCCTGAAAACCTTTAGCCATCAATCCCCTTTTAAAAATAGGGTATTTCCCTATTCTGTGTACTGCTGGTCATCTGCCACTGGGTTACTTATCATAAGACTTTCCTGAATACACCCGGCGTCCCCATGCACGAAATACTCAATATGCTGCTGGCAGTTTATGACCGAGCCGCATTAATGTTAATTTGCCTCTTTTTCCTGATCCGTATTCGCCTCTTTCGCGAGCTGCTACACAAGTCGGCCCATACGCCAAAAGAGCTGCTGGCGGTGACCGTCATTTTCTCCATGTTCGCCATTTTCAGTACCTGGTCTGGGGTACCGGTGGAAGGTTCATTGGTCAACGTGCGCGTGATTGCGGTGATGTCCGGCGGGATCCTGTTTGGCCCGTGGGTCGGCGGTATTGTGGGGATCATTGCCGGAACCCACCGCTACCTGATTGATGCCGGTAGCGTGACCGCGGTTCCCTGCTTTATTACCAGCATCATCGCCGGGATTTTATCGGGCCTTATTAATCGAAAAGTGCCAAAAGAGATGCACTGGAAAATCGGGATCCTGGGCGGGATGCTGTGTGAAACGCTGACCATGATACTGGTTATCGTCTGGGCGCCGAGTATTGCCCTGGGGGTGGATATCGTCTCAAAAATCGGTATTCCAATGATTGCAGGTAGCGTCTGTATCGGTTTTATCGTGCTATTGGTCCAAAGCGTTGAGGGGGAAAAGGAGGCCAGCGCCGCGCGTCAGGCCAAGCTTGCGCTAGATATCGCCAACAAAACGCTTCCGCTGTTCCGTCAAATCAATAGCGATACGCTTCGGCAGATTTGCGACATCATTCGTCAGGATATTCATGCCGATGCGGTGGCCATCACCAATACCGAAAGGGTGCTGGCCTACGTAGGTGTGGGTGAGGACAATTATCAAAATAACGATGCCGACATCAGCCCAACCACCAAACAGGCGATAAACAATGGTGAAATCATCATTAAAAACAACGATGAAGCCTATCGCACGCCAGAAATTCACTCCATGCTGGTGATCCCATTGTCAGAAACGGGCGTGGTCACCGGGACGCTCAAAATCTATTACTGCCACGCTCACCAGATCACCTCCTCGCTTCAGGAGATGGCCATCGGTTTGTCGCAGATTATCTCCACCCAGCTTGAAGTTTCCCGCGCGGAACAATTGCGCGAAATGGCAAATAAGGCAGAGCTGCGCGCCTTACAAAGTAAAATAAATCCCCATTTCCTGTTTAACGCGCTCAACGCGATCTCGTCATCGATTCGTATGAATCCAGACACCGCGCGGCAGCTCATTTTCAATCTGTCGCGCTATCTGCGCTATAACATTGAATTAAAAGACGATGAGCAAATAGATATCCGCAAAGAGCTGTACCAGATTAAAGACTATATCGCGATTGAACAGGCGCGATTTGGCGATAAGTTAACCGTTATCTACGATATAGACGACGAGGTGAATTGTCTTATCCCTAGCCTGCTTATCCAACCGTTGGTGGAGAATGCCATCGTACATGGCATTCAGCGCAGTAAAGGGAAAGGCGTGGTGACGATAAGCGTGACCGAGTCCGGCAACCGCGTACGCATTGGCGTGCGCGATACCGGGCCGGGGATCGACCCATTAGTGGTTGAACGCGTCAAAAATAACGAGATGCCGGGCAATAAAATCGGTCTGCTGAACGTCCATCACCGCGTCAAATTGCTTTACGGCGAAGGGCTGCATATTCATCGCCTTGAGCCGGGTACAGAGATTGTGTTCTACATCCCGAACCAGCGCACGCCTGTCCCGACCGCCGCCACTTTATTGCCTTAAACCGGAGTACGCATGAAAGTCATCATTGTCGAAGATGAATTCCTGGCGCAACAGGAGCTAACCTGGCTTATCAAAGAGCACAGCCAGATGGAGATTGTTGGGACTTTTGACGACGGTCTGGATGTGCTGAAGTTTTTACAACACAACAAAGTGGATGCCATTTTCCTCGACATCAATATCCCGTCACTGGATGGGGTACTGCTGGCGCAGAATATCAGCCAGTTCGCCCATAAACCCTTTATCGTGTTTATTACCGCATGGAAGGAACATGCGGTTGAGGCCTTTGAACTGGAAGCATTCGACTACATTTTAAAGCCCTATCAGGAAGCGCGGATTGTGACCATGTTGCAAAAGCTGGAATCCAGTTGGCAACAGCTGCAATCAGGCAACGTCGGTGCCTCTGCAGGAACCACGCGTGAAAACGACACTATTAATCTTATCAAAGATGAGCGTATTATCGTGACGCCGATAAACGACATCTATTACGCGGAAGCGCATGAAAAGATGACGTTTGTTTATACCCGGCGGGAATCGTACGTGATGCCGATGAACATCACCGAATTTTGTAACAAGCTCCCCACCAGCCACTTTTTCCGCTGCCACCGATCGTATTGCGTCAATCTGAATAAAATTCGTGAAATTGAGCCGTGGTTTAATAACACCTATATTTTACGCCTGCGCGATCTGGAATTTCAGGTGCCGGTAAGTCGCAGTAAGGTGAAAGAGTTCAGGCAGATAATGCATCTGTAGGCAGGAAATAGTGCCGAAATCCTGTGGCTCATTGAGACAGGATTTCGGCGACGCCACGGTTAAGCGTTTTAGACTTTAAGCATTTTGACCGTGGTCTCAATGTCTATTTCATCTTCAGAGAAGATTAACGTCGTCCCCTGGAATGTGGTGATCGCCAGTTTTTTCAGCGAGCGCATTTCACCGGGCTTGGCTTCAGACTTTGGTCTGATGCTGTTCATTAACGCGCCAACAGAAAGTACCGCATTCTCTTTATCAATGCGCGCATCGGCAGGCACTTCTTCGCTATAAACCACATAAGATTTGATTGCCGTAAGCTTAATGCGCTCACCCGCAATGTAGATATATTTGCTTTCCGGCACGACTTTCACCGCGTAAGCCGATAACCCTTTATTGTTCGTGGTGGGTTCGAAAGTGACCGCCGCATCTTTCTTAATCAGTTCAGGGTTGGCAACCTTAATCACATGAAAATAGCGGTTATCACCGTTTTCATCTTTGATAAAGCCAAAACCTTTATCTTCAAACCAGGTTGTGATCGTTCCGTTCATCGCCATTACCACCTACTTAATCGTTTATTAACTCAAATTTTTGCAGCGCGCAGTGTAAAACACAACGCCCGCGTAAACTACGTCTTTGCTTTCAGTCTGGCCGATAAATTTCAGCTGTGCGAGGAACATCTTCCAGACAAGCGTCGATTCGCCAGCCGATGGAAAATTGGTTATGATCCTCCTCCACTCTTCCGCCAGGCCGCCTGATGTCTACGATCAACGATACGTTTATAGCCCCACCGTGCCACGATGAAATCGAAATTGTGTATCAGGACGAGCATCTGGTGGTTATCAATAAGCCCTCGGGGCTGCTGAGCTTGTCGGGTAAAAATCCGCAAAACCTGGATTCGGTGCATCATCGACTGGTGACGATTTTCCCCGGCTGCACGCTGGTTCACCGTCTGGATTTCGGCACTTCCGGGCTGATGGTGGTGGCGCGTAATAAGGCCATTAACGCCGCGCTGTGCCAGCAGTTTAGCCAACGTCGCGTGGAGAAGGTCTATCACGCGCTGCTCTGTGGGCACCTGGAAAGTGATGAAGGGATTATTGATGCGCCCATTGCCAAAGACCCGGCGCTGTTTCCGCTGATGGCGATTTGCCCCATTAAGGGAAAACCGGCCCGTTCTCATTACGAGGTTATCGAGCGTTTTTATCGTCAGCCTGTGGACGGCATATCGCTGCCGTTGACGCGGGTGAAGCTCACGCCGCAAACGGGCCGTACTCATCAGCTGCGCATTCACTGCCAGCAGTTGGGCCATCCTATTTTAGGGTGCGATTTGTATGGCGGGCTATTAGCACCTGGCGCCGCGTTGACGCCAAGGCTGATGCTTCATGCCAGCGAACTGCACTTCACGCATCCCATTAGCAACGAACCCTTCATCGCCCAGCATGACAGCCCCTTTTAACAAAAAAGCCGCGTGATTAACGCGGCTCAGAAGGGAGCATGCTGAAATTACAGGATTTGTCCCAGCGTCTGACGCAGGTGCGCACCCGAGCCCAGCAGGCCCGGATTGTCGTGGACAATCAAATAGACGGGGATTGGGTGGACGTAGTCTTTAAAGCGGCCTTTATCCTCAAAGCCACCGCGGAAACCGGAGGCTTTAAAGAACTCCAGGAAACGTGGAACAATGCCGCCGGCGATATAGACGCCGCCGAATGTCCCCAGCGTTAAGGCCAGGTCGCCGCCAAAGCGTCCCAGAATCACACAAAATAGCGACAGCGCACGGCGGCAGTCGGTGCAGGAGTCTGCCAGCGCACGTTCGGTAATGTCTTTTGGTTTGTAGTTTTCCGGCAGGCGGTTATCGGCTTTCACGATAGCGCGATACAAATTGACCAGCCCCGGCCCCGAAAGAACGCGCTCGGCAGAAACGTGACCAATCTCTTCGCGCAGCACTTCGAGGATAATGCCCTCTTCTTCGCTATTGGGCGCAAAGTCAACGTGACCGCCTTCACCCGGCAAGCTCACCCAACGCTTATCAACGTGAACGAGATGCGCCACACCAAGCCCTGTGCCCGCGCCATACACGGCAATCGGTTTGCCTTCGACTGGTTCTGTGCCGCCAAACTGGATCAGATGCTCTTTCTTTAGCATCGGGATAGCCATCGATACCGCGGTGAAATCGTTAATGATTTCCAGATGCGCAAACCCAAGGTTTTTCTTCATTTCCGCAATTGAAAAAGCCCAGGTGTGGTTTGTCATCGCCACCCAGTCGCCGGTAATCGGACAGGCAATAGCGATACAGCCGTCTTTTACCGTGACGTTATGCTCGTCAAGATAGACGCGAACGACAGCTTCCAGGCTCGGGTAGTCAAGACCAGAATAGGTTTTAGCCTGCGAGATTTCTCCACTGGCAATATCGCACAATGCCAGACGCGCATTGGTGCCCCCAACATCCCCTACTAAAGCAAACTTTGTCATTCCGTTACGGCTCCGCTAAAGTCAGAATAAATCTTTGCCACACTGTAAATTCAAGGCGCATTAACAACAATGACGTTTGCGTGAGCACCCCAGGATTATCGATCCAGATCACATTTTTTGCGCATTTTTTAACACATGCGAAGTGAGTCATCTCGCTGGTCGTATCGTTTCAGCACCATTTGCGCTGAACCGGAATTCAGGAAAATGCAAAGTAGCCAAGGTATTTAGCCAAAAGGATATAAAAATGCTCCATCCGCGAGCCAGAACCATGTTGCTGCTATCTATCCCCGCGGTGTTGATAGGCGTGGCATCCAGCCTGATTTTGATTGTGGTGATGAAAATTGCCGCCGTGTTGCAGCATCTGCTGTGGCATAGCCTGCCTGCCACGTTTGGTATTGATTTTACCTCGCCCTTCTGGATTGTCCTGATGCTGACGCTCACCGGCATCGCAGTGGGCCTGGTTATCCGCTTTAGCCCAGGCCACGCCGGGCCCGATCCGGCAAGCGAACCGTTAATTGGCGCGGCGGTGCCGCCATCGCATCTGCCCGGGCTAACTCTGGCTTTGATCCTTGGTCTGGCGGGCGGCGTCAGTCTCGGGCCCGAACACCCTATTATGTCGGTGAATATCGCGCTGGCAGTGGCGTTAGGCGCGCGCTTTTTCCCGCGCGTTAGCTCCCTTGACTGGACGATTCTCGCGGCCGCCGGGACTATCGGCGCGCTGTTTGGCACGCCGGTCGCCGCAGCGCTCATTTTTTCCCAGACGCTCACCGGGAATAACGACTCACCGCTGTGGGACCGCCTTTTTGCACCGCTGCTGGCCGCAGCCGCCGGTGCGTTAACCACCGGCCTCTTTTTCCATCCGCAGTTCTCACTACCGATTGAGCACTACGCGGGGCTGCGCATCATCGATATCTTCAGCGGCGCCGTGGTGGCCATCTTTGCGATTGCAATCGGCATGATTGCCGTCTGGTGCTTACCGCACCTGCATGCGCTGGTGCATCGTTTAAAGCACCCGGTACTGATTCTCGGTATCGGTGGCTTTGTGCTGGGACTCATTGGCATTGTCGGTGGCCCGATTACGCTATTTAAAGGGCTTGATGAAATGCAACGGCTGACTGCCGGGCAGCACTTTGGCGCCAACGACTATCTGCTGTTTGCTATCAGCAAGCTGGCGGCGTTGGTTGTCGCCGCTGCCTGCGGTTTTCGCGGTGGGCGTATTTTCCCGGCGGTGTTTGTCGCCGTTGCGCTGGGCTTAATGTTACATGCGCACGTCGACGCGGTTCCGGCAGCGATTACCGTCTCCTGCGCGATTCTGGGATTAGTGCTGGTCGTCACGCGTGATGCCTGGCTTAGCCTGTTTATGGCCGCCGTGGTGGTTCCAGATACAACGTTGCTGCCGCTGCTGTGTATCGTCATGCTCCCCGCCTGGCTGCTGCTGGCGGGGAAACCAACCATGATGGTGCCGCGTAAACGTAAGGGTTAGCGTCCGCTATTACGCGCTTCCAGTGAATCGGTCACCGCTTTCAGAAGCGGCGGAATATCCATCTTCGGCAGCATGACTTCCAGTAACGTCAGCTTTTCTCCATGCTGGGCACGCGCCAGCGCCTCGTGAAGTTGCGATGCGCTGGTGACTTTGCAGCACTCAAATTCACCGTCCAGACTCAGCGCCTGCGGCAGTTGCGTCCAGTTCCATCGGCCAATATCGTTGTAACGCTGTTCCGGCCCGTGGATCGCCCGCTCAACGGTGTAACCCTCGTTATTGAGCAACAAAATCAACGGACGCTGTCCGTCACGTAGCATTGAACCGAGCTCCTGGATGGTGAGCTGCGCGGCGCCATCACCAATCACTAACACCACGCGTCTGTCCGGTCGGGCAGTCTGCGCGCCGAATGCCGCTGGCAGTGTAAAACCAATCGATCCCCATAAAGGCTGCACGATCAAGCTTGCCCAAGAAGGTAAGGAGAGCGCGGCAATACCAAACGCCGCCGTTCCCTGGTCTGCCAGCACAATATCATTCGGCTGGAGCGATTTTTCCAGCGTCTGCCAGAAATGGTGCTGCGTCAGTTGTCCCTCATCCACTTCAGGAGAAACCGCGTTCGATTGATGGTAGGTCTGCCACTGGGAAGCGAAATCGTGACTTAGCGTAATGAGCGCTTTTACCGCTTCCTGCATCGCAATGCCACTGAACCAGCGCCCCGCCACTCTTGCGGCGAATGGTTGGATCTCAATGGAGTGCTCAAGGGGGATTTGTTGGGTAAAGCCCGCCGTCGTGGTATCGGTGAAACAGGTGCCGATGCAGACGATGGCGTCAGCGTCCTCAATGGCCTCACGCGTCTGAGGCTGGCTTGCCTTGCCGCTGTAGGTTCCGGCAAAACCGGCGCGTTGTTCGTCGAACAGGCCTTTACCCATTAATAAAGTGGCATGCGGGATCGGCACATCATTCATCCACTGATTCAATATCGACTGGAGACCGAACCGTAAGGCGAGCACGTCCGCCAGCAGTGAAACCCGGCGACAGGGCTGCAAGAACCTTCGCGCGTCCTCAATGAAAGCGGCAAGCTGGGCAGGATCATGCAGATGCGTGTGCGTGAGAGCGTTTACAGGCCGCGAGACGGGTAGCGCGGAAACGTCGGCGGGTAGCAGGAGATAACCGGGTTTGTGCGTACGCTTGATTTCACGCAGTACCCGGTCAATTTCGTCGCAAGCATTGCGCGCGTCTAAGACTCCCTGCGCCACGGAGATGGGCGCGCTCATCTGGCGGAAGTGGTCAAAATTGCCGTCGCCCAACGTGTGATGCAGGCACTCCTGCCGCTGTTGGGAACCGGTACACGGTGCGCCAACGATATGCAGCACCGGCACCTGTTCAGCGAAGCTTCCGGCAACGCCATTGAGTGCGCTTAACTCGCCCACGCCGTAGGTGGTCAACAGTGCGCCAAAGCCCTGAATCCTGGCATAGCCATCCGCGGCGTACGCGGCATTAAGCTCGTTTGCACAGCCGACCCAACGTATCGTTTGGTGGTCAATGACATGGTCGAGAAACTGGAGATTGTAATCTCCCGGCACGCCAAACAGATGGTCAGCGCCGCAGTCAGCCAGGCGGTCAAGGAGATAATCTGCAACGGTATAGGACGCGGTCATCATGTACTTCCCCAGTGGTTGGTTTCTTTGAGTATTGAAGAAGTGTTAAGCCTGTCCAGAAATGACAAAAAAGTCTGCTGGAAAGCAAAATTTACAGATTAGAGGAGTGTACGAGTGTGTGGACATTGGTTAGTGTAAGCGTATACACCCCTGAATATCCTGGAGGATACAATGGTTTACCAGGCAAATCCGTCGCGTTATGAAAGCATGACGTTTCAGCGCTGCGGTAACAGCGGCCTCAAGCTCCCTGCCGTTTCGCTAGGGCTGTGGCATAATTTTGGCGATGCTACGCTTATTGAAAACAGTCGTCAGTTGTTGCGTCATGCGTTCGACCTTGGGATAACGCATTTTGATTTAGCCAACAACTATGGGCCGCCTCCCGGTTCGGCGGAGAGCAACTTTGGCCGCATTTTGCGTGAAGATTTTCTTGCCTATCGCGACGAGCTGATTATCTCCAGTAAAGCGGGCTACACCATGTGGGATGGCCCATACGGTGACTGGGGGTCGCGCAAATATCTCATCTCAAGTCTTGATCAAAGCCTGAAGCGGATGGGCCTCGAGTACGTCGATATTTTCTATCATCATCGCCCCGATCCCGAAACGCCGCTGCTGGAAACCATGCGCGCGCTGGATCATATCGTGCGTCAAGGTAAAGCGCTGTACGTTGGGCTTTCCAACTATCCGGCGGAACTTGCGCGTCAGGCGATTGATATTCTGAACGATCTCGGTACGCCCTGCCTTATCCACCAGCCAAAGTATTCAATGCTGGAGCGCGGCGCAGAGAATGGGCTTCTGGATGTGCTAGCGCAAAAAGGCGTGGGCTGTATTGCTTTCTCACCGTTAGCCGGTGGGCAGCTTACCGACCGTTACCTGCACGGCATCCCGGCAGACTCACGTGCCGCCAGCGGCAGCGTGTTCCTGAAGCCAGAGCAGCTGACTGACGCCAAAATTGACGCCGTTCGCAAGCTCAATACACTGGCAGAAAATCGCGGTCAGAAGCTGTCGCAAATGGCGCTGGCGTGGGTATTGCGTCAGCAGGCAGTCACTTCCGTGCTGATTGGCGCGAGTAAGATGGCACAGTTGGATGATGCGATAGGAATGCTGGCTAACAGGCAGTTTAGCGCGCAAGAATGTGCAAAAATAGATGCCATCCTCCATAGCATGAAATAACAGCTATTTTAGCAAAAAATGCTCTCTCCTGGCGGTTTAAGAGTTAACCCAATAATTCCGATGTTTAACAAATTGTAATATTGAGTTAACAGGCCTGATGGGCCACGATCGGATAGGAGAGAAGTATGTTCAGGTCACTGATACTGGCAGCAGTGTTGATGGCATCGGCCCCGATGTTCGCCAATGCGGGCGAAATCACCCTGTTGCCATCCATTAAATTACAAATTGGCGATCGTGATAATTACGGTAACTACTGGGACGGCGGTCGCTGGCGGGATCGGGACTACTGGCATAAACACTGGAGACGTCACGACAACGGCTGGCATCGCGGCTGGGATAAGCATAATGCTTATGAACGAGGCTACCGTGATGGCTGGGGCGATCGCGACGATCATCGCGGTCGTGGACGCGACCACGGGCGCGGCCATGGTCATGGGCACCGCCATTAATCTCTTTTATGGGCGAACACAGTAGCGCCGAGTCTCCCCGGAGTCGGCGTGAACGTCTCGTCCGGGCTACATGGCCCGGACTGTAGGGTTTGCCACTATCCAAACAGTGTTCCTACCAGCAGCCATCCATTCAGCATTACGACTATCGCCACAATCGCCCATCCGATGTATTTGACCCAGCGCTTATTAACCAATTCCCCCATCAGCTTGCTATCGCTAGTGAAAATCAGCAGCGGCACCAGCGCCAGGGCAATACCAAAGCTCAACAGCACCTGACTCATCACCAGAATACGCGTCGGATCCAGACCCATCAGAATCACCACAAACGACGGCAACATGGTGATGGCACGACGGAACCATAATGGGATATGGAAGCGAATAAAGCCCTGCATCACCACCTGCCCGGCCAGCGTACCGACAACCGTAGAAGAGAGTCCGGCGGCAATCAGGCTAAGGCCGAAGATCGTCGCCGCCGCATGGCTCAGCAGAGGTTCCAGCGTCAGATACGCCTGATCTAAATCAGCAATCCCGGTGTGCCCGTGGGCGTGGAACGCCGCCGCAGCGGTAGCCATCATCGCCAGATTGACAAAACCGGCAATCGTCATGGCAATAGCCACATCCCAGCGTGTCGCGTGATACCGCTCTTTAGCACTTCCGCCGTGCAGATTCTGCGTCAGCGAGGAGTGTAAATAGATAACATGCGGCATGATGGTTGCCCCAAGCACCCCAGCCGCGAGGAAAACGGCTTCAGAATTGGGCAGCGACGGTAAAATCATCCCTTTGGCCAGCGGTGCTAACGCGGGCTGGGAGAAAATCAGTTCGACGATATAGGCCGCCGCCACAAACAGCAGCAAACCGCCAATCACTTTCTCTAACGGTTTTTGTCCACGACGCTGCAGCATCAGGATCAAGAAGGTGGCTATCCCTGTGAGCACTGCCCCTTGCAGCAACGAGATACCAAAAATCAGCTTAAAGCCTATCGCCGCGCCAATAAACTCGGCAAGGTCGGTGGCCATCGCGATGATTTCCGCCTGCACCCAGTAGAACCATACCAGCGGGCGCGGATAGTGGTCGCGAATTTGCTCGGCGAGGTTTTTCCCCGTCGCAATCCCAAGCTTGGCGGACAGTACCTGAATCAGCATCGCCATCAGGTTAGCCCAGACCACAACCCATAGGAGCTGATAACCGAAGCTCGCCCCCGCCTGAATATTGGTGGCAAAGTTACCCGGGTCGATATAGCCAATTGCGGCAATAAATGCCGGCCCCATCAGCGCCAACCGCATACGGCGCGCTGTCCGATTACTACTATTTTCAACGCGACTGTTGGTCATTCTCTGCCTCAAAAAAACATAGCCTTTGCTATGTTTCATGCTAACAAAATGAGAATGATTATCAAGTTCATTTGTGAGTGATGATAATGATTGCTCTGATAGCCGGAAACGATAGCGAGACTGGAGGTTGGGGAGGTTTGGTATACGCTTAAGGACAGAGTAGTACAACTTGGAAACTTTTCATACATTTACTTAACATCACAAAAATGTATCTTTGATCACTAATTTAGAGTTTGCTCACAGGTTCTGAATATAGTGAGAGACAGATCTCGTTTTATTTAACCATGTTACATAGAATGTGCACGAAAACTTAACCCGCCTCATGTTTGGAGCAAATATGGATCGCGTATTCCATTTTATTCTCGCGCTCGTTGTGGTTGGTATTCTGGCCTTGCTGGTCAGCACCAACCGTAAAGAGATTCGCATTCGTTATGTTATTCAATTGCTTGTCATTGAAGTACTGCTGGCATGGTTCTTCCTGAACTCCGATGTTGGTCTGGGTTTCGTAAGAGGCTTCTCCGAGATGTTCGAAAAACTTCTCGGCTTTGCCAATGAAGGGACCAACTTCGTCTTTGGCAGCATGAACGATAAAGGTCTGGCCTTCTTCTTCCTGAAAGTCCTGTGCCCTATCGTCTTCATCTCTGCATTGATCGGTATTCTTCAGCATATTCGTATTCTGCCGATTGTCATCCGCGCGATTGGTACCGTGCTGTCAAAAATTAACGGCATGGGCAAACTGGAGTCTTTCAACGCCGTAAGCTCCCTGATCCTGGGCCAGTCTGAAAACTTCATCGCCTATAAAGATATTCTCGGCAAAATGTCCCGTAACCGCATGTACACCATGGCGGCCACGGCGATGTCTACCGTTTCCATGTCTATTGTCGGCGCATACATGACCATGCTGGAGCCGAAATATGTCGTTGCGGCGCTGGTTCTGAACATGTTCAGCACCTTTATCGTGCTGTCGCTGATTAACCCATACCGCGTTGATGCCAGCGAAGAAAACATCCAGATGTCTAACCTGCACGAAGGCCAGAGCTTCTTCGAAATGCTGGGCGAGTACATTCTGGCAGGTTTCAAAGTGGCGATTATCGTTGCTGCAATGCTTATCGGTTTTATCGCATTGATCGCTGCACTGAACGCCCTGTTCGCGACCGTAACCGGTTGGTTTGGTTACAGCATCTCCTTCCAGGGCATTCTGGGCTACATCTTCTATCCAGTCGCCTGGATTATGGGTGTACCTGCTGGCGAAGCGTTGCAGGTTGGTAGCATCATGGCAACGAAACTGGTTTCTAACGAATTCGTCGCAATGATGGATCTGCAGAAAGTGGCCGCCGAGCTCTCTCCTCGCGCAGTGGGTATCATCTCCGTATTCCTGGTCTCCTTCGCGAACTTCTCTTCAATCGGTATCATCGCGGGCGCGATTAAAGGCCTGAACGAAGAGCAAGGTAACGTGGTTTCTCGCTTCGGCCTGAAGCTGGTTTACGGTTCAACGCTGGTCAGCGTACTGTCTGCGTCTATCGCCGCACTGGTTCTGTAATTCCTCTCCATTTAAAAGGGCCTGTAACGTCGGTTACAGGCCCTTTTTCTTTAGGTATCTATCGGTCGCTTATCTCGCTAAGCGGTCGAGGTTTATCAATCAGATAGCCCTGCATATAGTGCACGCCAAGCTCGGTGAGCAACGTCTGCTGTTCGGGCGTTTCCACATATTCTGCGACAACTTCCAGGTTCTGCATTTTTGCCAGTTCGCAGATTGAGCGGATTATCATCGCGTCCATCGGCTCGGTCAGAACATCACGCACGAAGCTACCATCAATCTTAATGATGTCCGCTTCGAGACGTTTTAAACGTTCATAATTGGCGTATCCAGTGCCAAAGTCGTCAATCGCTATCTGGCAGCCAAACTCACGGAGCTGATGTAAGTTATTAATGCTGATGTCAGAATTTGAGAAGGCCTGCTCTTCGGTAATTTCGATGATAATGCGCTTCACATTGATTCGATACCGACGGAACAGGGCAATAATCTCGGTCGCACTTTCCGCTTGCATCAACGTGTAGGGCATAAGATTGACGGAGAATCGCAGAGTCGGGAACGCTTTTAGCGATCTAAAGACGTTTTCCAGCACCTGCATGTCAAAACGTTTGCTCAGATTGAACTGGGTTAACAGCGGGATAAATTTATCCGGCATCACCATGCCGTTGCCATCGACCAGCCGACTGAGAATTTCATAATACCCTTCCCCCGTCGGTTTGCGGATGGGCTGCGCATACAGAACAAAACCGCCGCATTCGAGGGCGTTTTTAATACGATTAAGCAATACGACCTGTTCACTGGTCTCATCAAAGGCTTCAACCTGCCCGTTGTCATCAAGCTTGAGGATTTGACCGCCCTCTCCGGCCTGCTCCGCAAGCCAGCTCAATTGCCCAAGCGTATGATAGAGATTGTCGTCCTGCGCGCGGACAGGCCCCCAGGAGATACCGTATTCCAGATTCAACACCGTATTGTTCCAGCGAATAGCCTGCTGGCGCAAAAACGCGATTAAAAACGTAAGTCTGGCCTCGGTGTCCGGCCCATTTAAGACCAGCAGCAGTTCATTGCCAGGTAACTGGAAGATCTTTTCTTCTCGGCCCAGCACGGGCTGCAGAGCAAGCGTAATACTGCGCTTACACTGGATACGCATCATCATGCCGTAGTGGCGGCTGAGAAAATCCAGATTTTCAATGTGCAGACAGCAGATGCTGGCGCTGCGCACACTGCCCAGATACTCCTCCAGCGCGCGCAGGTTGGGCAACCCCGTCAACGGATCTAACATCGCCTGTTCTTGCCACTTTTGCTTCAAACGACGGCTGCGATGATAAATTTGCAGCATATAAAGCAAACATACGGTGAATGAAATCAGCGCAGATAAGATAAAGGAGAGCGAGTATTGGGTCTGAACGCCATGGAGGAAATTTTTGTTATACATCACCAGCACAAAAGCGCTTATCGTCCAGGAAAGAATGATAATTGGATAGGCTAATTGGCTGATGCCTAAAGAGAAAAATATAAAGACAATCGGGACAAGATACCCGGCAAAGTATTCATCACCAAAAGGCGCACACAGGAAAAAGAGCATGCCAAACAAACCTGCAAACCAGCCAATAATGAAAATCTTATTTTTCATTTCCGTGTAGCAGGTAATATTTTTACGCCAGAATGCCTTCGCATAATTTTTATTCAGGCACATCCGCAGCGGATAATAAAATAGTTTGGTGAAAATAAGCGATGAACAAATCAGCCCCTGGATATCAACAATCGCATAAATAACCGAGGTTACATTAAAATAACTGAACATTGAGGCAGGAACGATCGTGAGCTCGCCCGCAAAATACATCATAATCTTGGCTAAAATTGGCGTAGCAAAACCAAACCAAAATATACGCAACCCCATGTTATATATAGCTAATCCATGTCGCCATCGGCGTCCAAGGAGAGATCGTAATACCAGGCTTGAGAGACATACCGCCGACAACTGACAAAACAGCAGTAATAATGAGTTGGCCGGAGAAAGATGCAGTTGCCAATAGTTTGTGACGGTAAAACTAATGATCAATGGCACAATAGCATGACGCCCAAATAGCATCACAAGTGCAATCATCACTCCGAGCGGGAGCCAGGCCAGATACACAGAATGGCCATCATAAAAAGCGGTTGGAGAGAGATATCGGGAGAATGGAATAGCAACCAGTCCCATTAATAGCACTAGCAGGAATTTCTTAATCGGGTTACTCCGTCTCACAGTCATGCGTATCAGCCGATATCCTTTATCG
This sequence comes from Kluyvera sp. NPDC087067, assembly GCF_044745165.1. NCBI lineage: Bacteria > Pseudomonadati > Pseudomonadota > Gammaproteobacteria > Enterobacterales > Enterobacteriaceae > Kluyvera > Kluyvera sp. NPDC087067. The sequence goes on from NZ_JBIUZS010000008.1 coordinate 57,490, forward strand.
TACTTAAATTGACTGTTCAAATATTATTGCCACTAGTTATATGAAGCAAGTCTGGTCGAACAATTCCTGATCTCTGACCGCCTTTTATAATAAAACTGCTGTATTTTTATACGATTAACAGATACAAAAAACCCCCGCCATTGGCGAGGGTTTCGAATTTTGGTGGAGCTAAGCGGGATCGAACCGCTGACCTCCTGCATGCCATGCAGGCGCTCTCCCAGCTGAGCTATAGCCCCACAGTATTTACGTTCCAAAACCTGATGGGAACAGGATTTGGTGGAGCTAAGCGGGATCGAACCGCTGACCTCCTGCATGCCATGCAGGCGCTCTCCCAGCTGAGCTATAGCCCCAACGTAAAGCTGTCGTGTTGACGGGCGGCATAATATGAATTCCCTCGCACAGTGTCAACGGCAAAATACGCTAAAGGAAACTAATCGCTGAAAAATCAGGCAAACACGTGACATTACGTGCCTGCTCGCAAACATGAGTTATCCGTGTCACGTTTTCGTGTAAAACGATGCTATAACATGCACTCGTAATTCCCACACCGCGATTCAGGAAATTGTATGCTCAAGGAACGAATGACGCCGGAGGAGATTGCCCAACTGACAGGGTATAGCCGCCAGACAATCAATAAATGGGTGCGTAAAGAGGGGTGGACGACATCGCCACGTCCCGGTGTTCAGGGCGGTAAGGCTCGGGTGGTTCACGTTAACGAGCAGGTTATGGCCTTTATCCACAGTGCCCAACGGGTATATGAAAATGCCGCGCCTTATGTCGCGCACGGCAATGACACTACCTTCCAGACGCTAATGCTGACGATGGGGGAAGAAATGACCGAAGCCGAGCAGAAACAACTCACCTCATTGCTGTTGCGGGAAGGGATCAGTGGCGTACTACAACGATTAGGGATCCGTGGTTAAGCAGCCGTTATGAAAAAATTCCCGACAAAGATGTCTACCGAAGAGCTGGCCGAGCGTCTGGGTATGACCCGACAAACGATTAATCGCTGGATCCGCGAGCAAAAATGGCACACCGAACCGATGCCCGGGATAAAAGGTGGGCGGGCGCGGCTGATCTTTATGACGCAGGATGTGCTGGACTATCTCGCTAATACACCGGCATTGCGCGAAGAATATCAATATCCGCGAATGGAAGAGCCTGTGCGCAGCTATAGTGCGAATGAGGATGACGTGGTCTGGCAACAAAATATCGATATCTTGCGCAATATGACGCCAGTGGAACAGTTGAGGTTAAATAGGCTGCTGTTAAGGATCGGACTCAGCGGGTTTTTAACGCGGCTTGGGATCAATGAAGACGAAAATGAGGCATAAAAAAAGCGGGTTTCCCCGCTTTTTTACACATAAGGCAAAATTACTGCTGGCTTTCACGCTCAGCAATAAAGCCCAGCGCTTTATTAATACGCTCAACGCTGCGTGATTTACCGATAGCATGAACGGTTACGTCCAGCGCAGGAGACTGCCCTGCCCCGGTCACCGCAACGCGCAGTGGCATACCCACTTTACCCATGCCAACTTCCAGCTCATCAGCGGTAGACTGAATGGCGTGATGCACGTTTTCCGCCGTCCATTCGGTGATCGCAGCAATTTTGTCGCGAACCACTTCCAGCGGCTGACGGGCAACAGGACGCAGGTGTTTCTTCGCCGCATCGGCATCGAATTCAGCAAAGTCTTCGTAGAAATAGCGGCAGCTCTGCGCCATCTCTTTTAAGGTTTTGCAGCGCTCGCCCAGCAGAGTCACCAGCTCAGAGAGCTGTGGCCCCACGCGAGTATCGATATTTTCCTGCTCAATATGCCATTGCAGGTGCGTTGCCACGTACTCTGGCGCCAGAGTATTAATATAGTGATGGTTCAACCACTGCAGTTTCTCAGTGTTGAAGGCGCTGGCGGATTTGCTCACCGCACCAAGAGAGAACAGCTTGATCATCTCTTCACGGCTGAAGATTTCCTGATCGCCGCTGGACCAGCCCAGACGGACCAGATAGTTCAGCAGCGCTTCCGGCAGGTAACCATCATCGCGATACTGCATGACGCTGACCGCACCATGGCGCTTAGACAGTTTTTTACCGTCATCGCCGTTGATCATCGACACGTGCGCATATACCGGCACCGGGGCATTCAACGCTTTCAGGATGTTGATCTGACGCGGCGTGTTATTGATATGGTCTTCACCACGGATAACGTGGGTAATTTCCATATCCCAGTCGTCGACAACCACACAGAAGTTATAGGTTGGGGAACCATCGGTACGGCGGATGATCAGATCGTCAAGTTCAAGGTTGCTGAATTCGATTGGCCCACGGATCTGGTCGTCAAAAATAACGGAGCCGTCCTGCGGGTTAGCGAAACGCACAACGCACGGTTCATCATCAGCATGATGCTCGTGACCATGGCGGCAGCGACCGTCGTAACGTGGTTTTTCACCCTTCGCCATTTGCTCTTCACGCAAAGCGTCAAGACGTTCTTTAGAGCAGTAGCATTTGTAAGCCGTGCCTGCGACCAGCATCTCATCAATAACCGCGTTGTAGCGATCAAAACGTTTGGTCTGATAGTACGGGCCTTCATCCCACTCAAGATTCAGCCAATTCATCCCATCCATAATGGCTTCAATGGCTTCTGGGGTTGAGCGCTCGAGATCGGTGTCTTCAATACGCAGCACAAACTCACCGTCGTTGTGACGTGCAAAAAGCCAGGAGTAAAGAGCAGTACGAGCACCGCCGACGTGCAGATAGCCTGTTGGGCTAGGCGCGAAGCGAGTTTTGATTTTCATGAAATGGCCTTACGTTTATAAAGATGCCGACAGCCGGCAAACACGAGTAATAATAGTGGGCAATATTCTATCACTCCCATTCCGTTGTTCCCACCGCCAGCGCATGCTTTGCTGATTTTGCTTATAATTCATACATAATAGAGCGTTTAACGTGCGCATTGATTATTTTTACGACGAACGAACAATTTCTTTAGAAAATGCGTTGACTCATTTTCAACTCTCCCTATAATGCGACTCCACACAGCGGGGGTGATTAGCTCAGCTGGGAGAGCACCTCCCTTACAAGGAGGGGGTCGGCGGTTCGATCCCGTCATCACCCACCAACTACTTTATGTAGTCTCCGCCGTGTAGAACAGAAAATTGAGAAGTGGGTGATTAGCTCAGCTGGGAGAGCACCTCCCTTACAAGGAGGGGGTCGGCGGTTCGATCCCGTCATCACCCACCACTTTCTCGCCAGCTGGATTTTCTGTCAAAATGTGAAGTACCGAAGTGGGTGATTAGCTCAGCTGGGAGAGCACCTCCCTTACAAGGAGGGGGTCGGCGGTTCGATCCCGTCATCACCCACCACTTCGGGGCGTTAGCTCAGTTGGTAGAGCAGTTGACTTTTAATCAATTGGTCGCAGGTTCGAATCCTGCACGCCCCACCAATGTAAAAAAGCGCCCTAAAGGCGCTTTTTTGCTATCTGCGATTTGTAAGATTCGAACCTGCCGCAGGTTCGGGCCGAACGAAGTGAGACAACGGAGCCGTTTACGGCGACGGCCCGAAGGGCGAGCGAAGCGAGTCATCCTGCACGCCCCACCAATGTAAAAAAGCGCCCTAAAGGCGCTTTTTTGCTATCTGCGATTCAGTGCATACCTTTCTTTTGCCGGATGGCGGCGTAAACGCCTTATCCAGCGTAGCCCGGCCAAGCGAAGCGCCGCCGGGAAAAGCTCAAGTCTCTCCCCTTTTGGCCGATACTCCTTATATTTCCCTTTATAAGGCGTGCATCATGACCACCATTACTGCCCCATCGATTGCCTCACTGAAAACCACCACCAGCACCGCCACTCCGAGCGGTAACGACACGGCATCCCAGATAGCCCGCATCACACAACAAATCGTCAAACTCACCCAGGAGCTCAAAGAAATCGCTGATAGCAGCGGCAGCGCCGAAGAAAAACAAAAACGCGCCGAGATGATCCAGCAGCAAATTACCATGCTGGAAGCGCAGTTGGCGCAATTGCAGCATGAACAGGCCGAAAAAGCCCAGCAGCAACAGGAAGCATCCGCGGTTACCGGCGTTAATCATCCCAGCGACGCCCACCAGATTGACGTTTATATCTGATACAACGGATCCTGCAAACGCGCATCCATCAGGCACTGCCCCTGTTCACGCACGACATCCCACAGCGCCTCGGCCGCCGTTGAGAGCGATCGTTTTTTACGCCGGGCCAGCATCAATTGACGATCGACGCCCGGCGACAGCCGTTTCACCACCAGCGGACTTCCCTCCGGCAGCGGCAGCGCCAGTGCCGGAATAATGCTGATACCAATCCCTGCGGTCACCATCGGAAACAGCGTCGCCGGATGACCAATTTCCTGCACGATATTCGCGTCAATATCATGCAGACGCAGCGCGGCATCAATCAACATCCGGCTGCCGGAGGCATAATCCTGAAGCACCAGACTCGCCCCCTGTAGCGCCTGCCACTCTACGCTCGGCAAGGCCGCGAAAGGATGGTCATTCCGACAAAGTAAAAAAAACGGTTCCGACAATACCGTCTCACACTGCAAATCCCCCACGACGCCCGGATCAATCACAATGCCAAAATCCACATCGCCTTGCCGGATGCTCTCCAGCACCCACTGTTGCGGGCGGTCATGAAGCACGAAGCGAATATCCGGGTAGCGCCGATTACTTTGCGCAATACATTGAGGGATCAGATGCGCCGAGATGGTCTGGCTTGCCGCAACCCGCACCGTACCGCTAAGCTGTTGGCCTATTCGCCCGGCCTCACGCAATGTGCCGTGAAGCTCATCAAGCTGACGTTCCAGCCTCAACGCCAGCTGCTTACCCGCCTCCGTCAGCACCACTTCTCGGGTCGTACGATCTAAAAGCCGCACACCGGTTTGGTTCTCCAGCTCCTTCACGCTATGGCTGACTGCCGACTGGCTCAGGCCGATGATCTCTCCAGCCCGACTAAAACTTTTCGCCTGCGCCACCGTGACGAATACCTTTAACTGCCGTAACGAATAATTCATCTGTTTTATTCATGAATGGATGCAATAAATCAATTTTATTTCTCAAAAATAAAAAAGCAAAATGTCTGCATCGATCTTCAGGAGTTTTTATGAAACTTTTCCGTATTCTGGATCCCTTCACGCTAACGCTTATCGCCGTCGTTCTGCTTGCCACCTTCTTTCCGGCGCGCGGCGACTTTGTCCCCTTTTTCGAAAACCTGACCACCGCCGCCATTGCGCTGCTGTTCTTTATGCACGGCGCTAAGCTGTCACGGGAGTCGATTATTGCTGGCGGAAGCCACTGGCGACTGCATTTATGGGTGATGTGTAGCACCTTCGTGGTCTTCCCGGTGCTGGGCGTGCTGTTTGCCTGGTGGGCTCCGATTAACGTCGACCCGCAGCTGTACGCCGGTTTCCTGTATCTGTGTATTCTGCCCGCCACCGTTCAGTCGGCCATTGCCTTTACCTCGCTTGCCGGCGGCAACGTCGCGGCAGCCGTGTGTTCCGCTTCCGCTTCCAGCCTGCTGGGGATCTTCCTCTCGCCGCTGCTGGTCGGACTGGTAATGAACGTACACGGCGCAGGCGGTAGCCTTGAGCAGGTGGGTAAAATCATGCTGCAGCTGCTGCTCCCGTTTGTGCTGGGCCACCTCTCACGTCCGTGGACGGCGGCGTTTGTGACCAAACACAAAAAGTGGATTGCAAAAACCGACCAGACATCGATTCTGCTGGTCGTCTATTCAGCCTTTAGTGAGGCGGTGGTCAACGGGATCTGGCACAAGGTGGGCGTCGGTTCACTGCTGTTTATCGTGGTGGTCAGCATCGTGCTGCTGGCGCTGGTTATTGTGATAAATACCGTGGTCGCGCGTCGGCTGGGCTTTGATAAAGCGGATGAGATTACCATTGTGTTCTGCGGCTCGAAAAAGAGTCTGGCCAACGGTATTCCGATGGCCAATATTCTTTTCCCGACATCCGTGCTGGGAATGATGGTGCTGCCACTGATGATCTTCCATCAGATTCAGCTGATGACCTGTGCGGTGCTGGCGCGTCGCTACAAAGCGCAGACAGAGAAATTGCAGGCCGAAGAAGCGGCCCGCATCGGCAGCTAGCGCTTCAGGGGCTGAACCAGTTGGCTTAGCCCCTCGGTTTTAATCAGTAGCGTCAGCTGCATTAACTCGCCAAGATGCCCGGCAGGAAACTCGTCCTTACGGGCAAACCACAGCAGATATTCTTCAGGCACATCAATCAGTCTGCGCCCCTTATATTTGCCGAACGGCATTTCAGTGTTAGCTATCTCAATAAGCTGCTCTTTATCCACCTCAGGCTCCTAACAGACGCAGCATTTCAGCTTCGTCGATCACCTCAATGCCCAGTTCCTGCGCTTTAGCAAGCTTAGAGCCCGCCGCTTCCCCGGCAATCACCAGATCGGTCTTTTTCGACACGCTGCCCGCCACTTTTGCGCCAAGCTCAATCAGACGCGCTTTAGCATCATCGCGGGACATCTGGCTTAAGCTGCCGGTCAGCACCACGGTTTTGCCGGCGAAGGGACTGTCGATCTCTTCAGCATTAATCACTACCGGTGCAGGCCAGTTCACGCCCTGTTTGAGTAGCTGCTGGATAACCTCACGGTTACTCTCTTCTGCAAAGAAGTTAAACACGTGATTAGCCACCACAACGCCGACGTCCGGGACTTTCTGAAGCTCTTCAACCGTTGCGGCTTCCAGTGCTTCAAGCGTCCCGAAAAAGGCAGCCAGCCCGGCCGCGGTCGCTTCCCCCACTTCACGGATGCCTAATGCATACAGGAAACGGGCAAAGGTTGTCTGTTTGGCTTTCTCCAGCGCGCTCACCACATTCTGCGCGGATTTCGGCCCCATGCGATCGAGCCCGGTCAGTTTTCCTGCCGTCAGGCTAAAGAGGTCGGCCGGCGTATGAACGTACTCTTTCTCCACCAACTGGTCGATAATTTTGTCGCCCATCCCGTCGACGTCAAGCGCACGGCGAGAGACGAAATGCTTGAGCGCTTCTTTACGCTGCGCACCACAGATTAAGCCACCGGTACAGCGGGCTACGGCTTCGCCTTCAACACGTTCAACGTCAGAGTTGCACACCGGGCAATGGGTCGGGAAAACGATCTCCTGCGTTTCGGCAGGACGCTCCGAAAGCACCACGTTGACGACCTGTGGGATAACATCACCGGCACGGCGGATAACCACTTTATCGCCAATGCGCAGCCCCAGACGGTCAATCTCATCGGCATTGTGCAACGTCGCGTTACTCACCAGCACGCCAGCGACCTGAACCGGCTCCAGACGCGCCACCGGCGTAATCGCGCCGGTGCGCCCTACCTGGAACTCGACGTCGCGCACGAAGGTCATTTGCTCCTGTGCCGGGAATTTGAATGCCACCGCCCAACGGGGAGCACGAGCCACAAAACCAAGCTGTTCTTGTAATGCCAATGAATTGACCTTGATGACCACACCATCAATATCAAAGCCTAACGTCGGGCGGTCTTCTTCCACCTGGCGATAGTAAGCAAGCACTTCCTCAGGTGAGTCGCATAGCTTCACGCGATTGCTGACCGGCAGTCCCCACGCTTTAAACTGCAGCAAACGGCCCAGATGGGTGTCCGGCAGTTCCCCTCCTTCCAGTACGCCCACGCCGTAACAGAAGAAAGTAAGCGGTCGCTTCGCGGTAATACGTGGGTCCAGCTGGCGCAATGAACCGGCAGCAGCATTACGCGGGTTAGCAAACACTTTGTTGCCGGTGCGACGGGCTTCGTCATTGATTTTTTCAAAGCCAGCCTGCGGCATAAAGACTTCACCACGTACTTCCAGACGCGCCGGAATATTTTCCCCATGCAGTTTCAATGGGATAGCACGAATGGTACGCACATTGGAGGTGATATCTTCACCGGTAGTCCCGTCGCCGCGCGTTGCCGCACTCACCAGAACACCGTTTTCATACAGAATACTGACCGCCAGGCCATCGAGCTTGAGTTCGCAGCACCAGGTCAGTTTGTCTGCACTTTTTAGGCGATCCTGCACGCGCTTGTTGAAAGCAAGGAAGCTCTCTTCATCAAACACGTTATCCAGCGACAACATAGGAACTTCATGGCGAATCTGACTAAATGCGCCCAGCGGCTGCGCGCCGACGCGCTGAGTGGGGGAATCGGGAGTGATAAGCTCAGGATGCTGTGCTTCCAGCTCACGCAGTTCGCGCATCAGGCGATCGTATTCGGCGTCCGGCAGTTCGGGAGTGTCCAGGACGTGATAGAGGTATTCATGATGGCGAAGCGTCGTTCGCAGTTCGGTCAGTTGTTGTTCTATTGGTTGCATATCACACCATCAATATAAAAAACCCCCGACAGGCGGGGGTTCAGGAAGGATTGGATAGTCGCGAAGCTATCAGGCGTTAGCGTCGATCACTTCACGGATACGATCCTGATACTCACGCATTTTTTGCGGAGTCATCATGCGGCGCTGATCGTCAAGCACCACACCGCCCACTTCATCAGCGATGTACTGCGCTGACTGAAGCATCAGCTTGAAGTTTTGCAGTTCATCACCGTAAGCAGGAACCTGCATAAACATCGTAACGCCAGGCGTTTGCATCTCGCCCATGTTATCCGGGTCAAAAGTCCCTGGCTTCAGCATGTTGGCAAGGCTAAACAGCGCAGGGCCGCTACCGTCAGGGCTGAGATGGCGATGGAAGATATTCATGTCGCCAAATTTAAAGCCAGCCTGCTGAATACTGTTAAGAAGGACTTCGCCGTTAATGAACGAGCCCTGGTGCGCAGAAACGTTCATCACGATAACCGTCTCTTTACGCTCACGTGCGACCGGCGCAGGTTCTGGCGCTGGTGCTGGCGGTTCAGGCTGCGGTTGCTGCACGGGTTGCTGGGAAGCAACGGGCGCTTCTACAGGCTGAACAGGCTGTGGCGCAACCGGCTGAGGTGCCAAAGGCTGCTGCTGCACAGGCTGCGGCTCAACCACCTGCGGACGTACTGGCTGCTGTACGTGCTGTGGCGCAGGCGTAGGCTGTACCGGTGGCTGCTGCACCGGCGCATGCTGTACGGGCTGTTGCACAGGCGGCGGCTGTACCGGCTCTTGCGGACGCACAGGCGCTGGCGCCTGACGCTCGTAAGGCGGCTGGTACTGGTGTTGAGGCGACTGGCGAGGGGCTTCATGCTCCCCGGTAACCCCAGGGGCGTGATTGACCTTGTGGACACGAACTTCACCCACGCCTTCAACATTGTCATCAAAGTCGTCTTCCGACACATCATCGGCTTCACGAGACTTCATACGCTTTATTGGACGATCGCGGAACATCGATGAACGTTCTTTACGGCTCGTCCAGAAACCATGAACCAGTAAAGCGAGTATGGCGATCGCGCCAACAATGATTAATATCAGACGCAAATCCTGCATCATTATATTCTCTGTTGTTCTAACACCTTGCCACCACGGCAAACATTTACTCACTAAGAGTATTTGCCCATCACGTCAAGTGCAAGTGCACTTAAGGGTTTCACCGCATAAAGATGGACTAAATCGTGTTTTTTGCTGTTTTTTCGAACATTTCTTAACTGGTCATTGTCCAACAACCCGATAATATAGAGTTGTCTTTTCAATGTAGTCAGACAAAGGAGCATTACCTGACCATGGTTTCATCGTCCACCCCTTCCGCGCGTAGCGGCGTTTACTACTTTTCTCAGGGCTGGAAACTGATCGGCTTGCCGGGTATCCGGCGTTTCGTCATTTTACCGTTGTTAGTCAATATCGTCCTGATGGGTGGCGCTTTCTGGTGGCTGTTCAGCAAGCTGGGCAGCTGGATCCCCTCGTTAATGAGCCGTATTCCCGACTGGCTACAGTGGCTGAGCTATCTGCTCTGGCCGTTGATTGTGCTGTCTATTCTATTGGTCTTTGGCTACTTCTTTTCTACCATTGCCAACTGGATTGCCGCCCCGTTTAACGGTCTGCTTGCCGAACAGCTAGAAGCACGACTAACCGGCGCGACCCCACCGGATACCGGTGTGATTGGCATCATGAAAGACCTGCCGCGTATTATGAAGCGCGAATGGCAAAAGCTCGCCTGGTATCTGCCGCGCGCCATCGTCCTTCTGCTGCTGTACTTTATTCCGGGTATCGGCCAGACCGTTGCACCGGTATTGTGGTTCTTGTTCAGCGCCTGGATGCTGGCCATTCAGTACTGTGACTATCCGTTTGATAACCACAAAGTCCCGTTCAAAACCATGCGTGATGCGCTGAGAACGCGTAAGGTCAACAACATGCAGTTTGGTTCGCTGGTCAGCTTGTTTACGCTTATTCCGGTACTCAACCTGGTTATTATTCCGGTCGCCATCTGCGGCGCCACCGCCATGTGGGTTGACTGTTATCGCGATAAGCATGCGATGTGGAAATAACCTCATTCCCGCATAATGCTTGGCTGACGTTGTAGGTCGGATAAGCGCTGCGCCATCCGACATAACCCCCCGCAAGTTGCCGGATGAGGCGTTACGCCGCCATCCGGCCTACCGTTTCCCTTATGCCCTGCCTTATTCCATCCGGCTTGCCATTATTTCCCTTCAGTATATAGATATGCTAAATCCTTACTTCCGCAGAATCTTTAAGCAGGTATGCTGGTTCAGTACCCCAAATTTCATACAGTTAAGGACAGGCCATGAGTAAGATTTTTGAAGATAACTCCCTGACTATCGGTCATACGCCGCTGGTACGACTGAACCGCATCGGTAACGGGCGCATCCTGGCGAAGGTTGAATCACGTAACCCAAGCTTTAGCGTCAAATGCCGTATCGGTGCCAATATGATTTGGGATGCCGAAAAACGTGGCGTGCTGAAGGCTGGCGTTGAACTGGTTGAGCCTACCAGCGGTAACACCGGTATCGCTCTGGCCTATGTCGCCGCTGCACGCGGTTACAAACTGACGCTGACCATGCCAGAAACCATGAGTATCGAACGCCGCAAGCTGCTGAAAGCGCTGGGCGCGAACCTGGTACTGACCGAAGGCGCGAAAGGCATGAAAGGTGCCATTCAGAAAGCCGAAGAAATTGTGGCCAGCAATCCAGAAAAATTCCTGCTGCTGCAGCAGTTCAGCAACCCGGCTAACCCGGAAATCCACGAAAAAACCACTGGCCCTGAGATCTGGGAAGATACCGATGGCCAGGTTGACGTATTCATTGCTGGCGTGGGCACCGGCGGTACGCTGACCGGCGTGACGCGCTACATTAAAGGCACAAAAGGCAAAACCGATCTGATCGCCGTTGCCGTTGAGCCTACCGACTCACCGGTTATCGCTCAGGCGCTGGCGGGTGAAGAGTTAAAACCTGGCCCGCACAAGATCCAGGGGATCGGCGCCGGTTTCATCCCGGGTAACCTCGATCTGAAATTGATTGATAAAGTGGTTGCCATCACCAATGAAGAAGCCATTTCTACCGCACGCCGTCTGATGGAAGAAGAAGGCATTCTTGCCGGTATTTCTTCCGGTGCCGCCGTTGCCGCTGCGCTCAAACTTCAGGAAGATGAAACCTTTACCAATAAGAATATTGTGGTTATCCTACCTTCTTCAGGTGAGCGCTATTTGAGCACCGCATTGTTCGCAGATCTCTTCACAGAGAAAGAACTGCAACAGTAGTGCCAGCACGTTAAATTCGTGTAAAAAAGCACCCATCTGGGTGCTTTTTTGTGGCGTGCATCAAAGTTTTACCCCCTCTGGCATTGCTTCACTTCCGTAGGTCTGGTATTTAACCATCATATTTATTTTGAGCCGCGAAATTATTCTTAACAGATTTTCCAGTAGCTGAATCGATTTTATGATTTGGTTCAAATCCTGCTTTCACGGCATAATGTTTAATGGTAAGCGAAACGTCAAAGGCCAGAAGCGGCTGCGTTGAGAGTTCATCTCCAGCGACAGCGGTGATTTAGTAGACGTCGCTTAATGAGTAATACAGGCTAAAGTGTAGCCACCAGGCTAGACTTTAGTTCCACAACACAAAACCTATAAGTTGGGGAAATACAATGTTCCAGCAAGAAGTTACCATTACCGCTCCGAACGGTCTTCATACCCGCCCTGCTGCTCAGTTCGTTAAAGAAGCTAAAGGCTTCACTTCCGAGATCACTGTGACCTCCAACGGCAAAAGCGCTAGCGCGAAAAGCCTGTTCAAACTGCAAACTCTGGGCCTGACCCAGGGCACCGTAGTCACCCTGTCCGCAGAAGGTGAAGACGAGCAGAAAGCAGTTGAACATCTGGTTAAACTGATGGCTGAACTCGAGTAAGTTCAACGAGTTTTTTTCAATATCAGTCACAAGTAAGGTAGGGTTATGATTTCAGGCATTTTAGCATCCCCGGGTATCGCTTTCGGCAAAGCATTGCTGCTGAAAGAAGATGAGATTGTCATCGACCGGAAGAAAATTTCTGCCGATAAGGTTGAGCAGGAAGTTGAGCGTTTTCTGAGCGGCCGTGCTAAGGCATCCGCTCAGCTTGAAGCTATCAAAACTAAAGCTGGCGAAACTTTTGGTGAAGAAAAAGAAGCCATCTTCGAAGGGCACATCATGCTGCTTGAAGATGAGGAGCTGGAGCAGGAAATCATAGCCCTGATTAAAGATAAAGGCATGACGGCCGACGCGGCTGCACATGAAGTTATCGAAGGTCAGGCAACTGCCCTGGAAGAACTGGATGATGAATACCTGAAAGAGCGTGCGGCTGACGTACGTGACATCGGTAAGCGCCTGCTGCGCAACATCCTGGGTCTGGCGATCATCGACCTTAGCGCTATTCAGGATGAAGTTATCCTGGTTGCTGCTGACCTGACGCCGTCTGAAACTGCACAGCTGAACCTGGACAAGGTGCTGGGCTTTATCACAGATGCGGGTGGCCGTACTTCCCACACCTCTATCATGGCGCGCTCCCTCGAGCTGCCAGCGATCGTGGGCACCGGTAGCGTCACTGCACAAGTGAAGAATGGCGACTATCTGATTCTGGATGCCGTAAACAACCTGGTTTACGTCAACCCAAATAACGAAAAAATCGAAGAGCTGCGTGCTGTTCAAGAGCAGGTTGCGACCGAGAAAGCAGAACTTGCGAAACTCAAAGATCTGCCGGCAATCACCCTTGATGGCCACCAGGTTGAAGTTTGCGCAAACATCGGTACCGTGCGTGATATCGACGGTGCCGAGCGTAACGGCGCGGAAGGCGTTGGCCTGTACCGTACCGAATTCCTGTTCATGGACCGCGATGCGCTGCCAACTGAAGAAGAACAGTTTGCTGCCTATAAAGCCGTTGCTGAAGCCTGTGGCTCTCAGGCGGTCATCGTCCGTACCATGGACATCGGTGGCGATAAAGAGCTGCCGTACATGAACTTCCCGAAAGAAGAGAACCCGTTCCTGGGCTGGCGTGCCGTGCGTATCGCTATGGATCGTAAAGAGATCCTGCGTGACCAGGTTCGCGCTATCCTGCGTGCCTCTGCTTTCGGTAAACTTCGCATCATGTTCCCGATGATCATCTCTGTTGAAGAAGTGCGTGCACTGAAAAAAGAGATCGAAATCTACAAGCAGGAACTGCGTGACGAAGGTAAAGCATTTGACGAAACCATCGAAGTCGGCGTGATGGTGGAAACACCGGCCGCGGCAACGATTGCTCGTCACTTGGCCAAAGAAGTTGATTTCTTTAGTATCGGTACCAATGATTTAACGCAGTATACTCTGGCAGTTGACCGTGGTAATGATATGATCTCGCATCTTTACCAACCCATGTCACCATCCGTTCTGACGCTGATCAAGCAAGTTATTGATGCTTCTCATGCTGAAGGTAAATGGACTGGCATGTGTGGTGAGCTTGCAGGCGACGAACGTGCTACACTTCTGTTGCTGGGGATGGGTCTGGACGAATTCTCTATGAGCGCCATTTCTATCCCGCGCATTAAGAAGATTATTCGTAACACGAACTTCGAAGATGCGAAGGTATTAGCAGAGCAAGCTCTTGCTCAACCAACAACGGACGAGTTATTAGCGCTAGTTAACAAGTTCATTGAAGAAAAAACAATCTGCTAATCCACGAGATGCGGCCCAAATTACTGCTTAGGAGAAGATCATGGGTTTGTTCGATAAACTGAAATCTCTGGTTTCTGATGACAAAAAAGACACAGGAACAATTGAGATTATTGCACCGCTCTCTGGTGAAATCGTCAATATTGAAGACGTGCCGGATGTAGTGTTTGCTGAGAAAATTGTTGGTGATGGCATTGCTATCAAACCGACCGGTAACAAAATGGTTGCACCGGTTGACGGCACCATCGGTAAAATCTTTGAAACCAACCACGCTTTCTCTATCGAATCCGATAGCGGCATCGAGTTGTTCGTTCACTTCGGTATTGATACCGTTGAGCTGAAAGGCGAAGGTTTCACCCGTATCGCAGAAGAAGGCCAGCGCGTTAAAGTTGGCGACACTGTGATTGAGTTCGATCTGGCCCTGCTGGAAGAGAAAGCCAAGTCTACCCTGACTCCGGTTGTTATCTCCAACATGGACGAGATCAAAGAGCTGACCAAGCTTTCTGGCAGCGTAACCGTGGGCGAAACTCCGGTTATCCGCATCAAGAAGTAATTCTTGCTGCATAGAGAAATGGCGCCGATTGGCGCCATTTTTTTTGCCTGTAGGCCGGATAAGCGCAGCGCCATCCGGCAATGTGCGGCGTAATTGCCTGATGGCGCTGCGCTTATCAGGCCTACGATTTTGCGACCGTTTACAACTCTGACGTCATCGGGCGAAAGCACGGCTCGCGCATCAGGATTTTCATCCCCTCCGGCCCGCTTTCCAGCATCCGACGCTCACAATCAGATACCTGAAGTTCACACTGGTAACCGCCGGTGACGCCAAATATCGCCCGCGCAACGCAAACATCTTCTAACGCATTGCGGCCACTGGTTTCGAAATGGCCGATAAGCCGACCGTTTTGATGAACGACCAGACGATAACTCTTCATCGCGCCTCCCCTGCCGGTGGCAGAATTAATTCATCGCAGCCGCACTTTTGCGTCCAGTTCATCACCTCAAGAACCCGTTCAGCGGCATCGCGCGCGGCATCAGAAAGCGTCTTGTGTTGAACAATGCCGCTAATCAATTCGGCACAGAAAAGATCGCCGGTGCCTTTTAAGTCCGTTTCCAGACGAGGATGATCGATGATGGCCGTCGCGTCCGCCGTGACCACGGCAACGGTAATATTGTCAGCCGTCTGGCCTGGTGCGCTTGTGATAACCACCCACTTGAGGGAGTCGGATAGCAACGAGCGCGCGGCGCTAATGGCTTCGTTCAGCGTTCCGCAAGGTTTACCGCTGAGCATCTCAAGCTCAAAGACATTCGGCGTTAATCCCTGAGCTAACGGCAGCAGATGCTTACGATAGGCTTCAGGAATTTCCGCCTTCACGTAAATCCCGCTGTCCACATCGCCAATCACCGGGTCAACCAGAATGCAGATATCCGGGTGCGTTATTTTCACCGTTTCAAGCCACTGTGCCAGAAGGGCAATTTGCTCTGCACTGCCCATATAGCCGGTGGTCACCGCTTTTAACTCGCGTAACCCATCACGTTCGTTCAGGGCTTTTAAATAGCCATCGAACCACTCAGCAGGAATGACGCCACCGTAAAACGTGTCGTAATGTGGGGTATTACTAAACAGCACCGTTGGCACGGCGGTCACCCGCAGCCCATGTGCTTTGATGGCCGGAACCGCAATGCTATTGCCTACGCTGCCGTATACCACCAGCGACTGCACGGCGACAATATCCGTTTGCAGCGCGCGATGCTTATCATTAAAGAGCACCGACTGTATATCACTCTCCTGCTCCATCACCTTCTCCTCTGACTCTGGACAGCGGGCCTACAGCTCACTATTATCGTCATATGCTAAAATTCATTTTGTCATAGGTCAATAATGATCGACGGAAAAAGCGCCAGTGAAATTTTCGACAGTATTCGCCAGCATATCACCAGCGGCAAACTGGCGAAGGGGCAAACGCTGCCGCCGGTACGTGAACTGGCGGCACAGCTTGATGTTAACCGTAATACCGTCGCCGCGGCCTATAAGCGGCTGGTCACATCCGGCCTGGCGCTCAGTCTTGGGCGCAACGGCACGGTAGTCAAAGAGACGCCGCCCCCTCTCGCGCTGGAAGGTGGCAATCCCCACTCACCGTTGACCGACCTCTCAAGCGGGAACCCCGATCCGGCAAGATTACCTGACCTCAGTCAGTATTTGCCGCGAATCCACCGTACTCCCCGTCTGTACGGTGATGCGCCGGTTTCATCTGAGCTGTCGCAATGGGCTCGCACATGGATGCAAGAAACCCTGCCTGTCGACGGTGAAATTAACCTCACCTCAGGGGCCATTGATGCCATTGAACGACTGCTGTGCGCACACCTGCTGCCGGGCGATAGCGTCGCCGTTGAAGACCCCTGCTTCCTGAGCAGTATCAGCATGCTCCGCTATAGCGGCTTTACCGCCAGTCCAGTTACGATTGACCAGGAAGGCATGCTGCCGGAGAAGCTTGAAGAAGCGCTCAGCAAAGGTGCCCGGGCCGTTATCATAACCCCCCGCGCGCACAATCCGACGGGATACAGCCTCAGCAAAGCGCGAGCGGCAAAGCTTAAGCACATTCTCAACCGCTACCCGCAAGTGCTGGTGATTGTCGACGATCACTTTGCCCTGGTTTCATCCGCGCCGTGGTATCCCATCATCGCCCCGCAAACGCTACATTGGGCGGTGGTGCGTTCAATGTCAAAAACGTTAGGCCCCGACCTTCGTCTGGCTTTAGTCGCCAGTGATAAAGCCACATCAGCAAAGCTACGGCTGCGTCTCAATTCCGGCAGCCAGTGGGTCAGCCATTTGCTACAGGATCTGGCCTACGCCTGCCTCAGCGACGAGTCCTATCAGCAAAGCCTTGCTGAAACCCGGAAGTTATACGCGGTAAAGCAGCATAAGCTTTATAGCGCGTTACGCGCGCGCGGGATTAACAATATTGCTCCCGGCGATGGTCTGAATTTCTGGCTGCCGCTTGGTCACGCTAGTCAAAGCACCGCATTTGCGCTGGCGAAAGCCGGATGGCTAGTGCGTGAAGGCGAGCCGTTCGGCGTTAACGCCCCAGCACAAGGTTTACGTATTACGATTTCCACACTCAATGATAGCGACATCACCCGGCTGGCAGCCGATATCCATCAAGCGCTAAGCCTTTAACAGGAGAAAATTCGTGCGAGTCCATTTTGTTATTCATGAATCATTTGAATCGGCCGGTGCGTATTTACCCTGGGCCAGGACGCGGGGTCACGAAGTGAGCTGGACTCGAGTCTATGAGAACGAAGGCGTTCCTGTTAATGCCGACGGATTTGATATGCTCGTCGTATTTGGCGGCCCGCAGTCACCGCGCACAACGCTTACTGAATGCCCTTATTTTGACTCGCTTGCGGAACAGAAGCTCATCCGTCAGGCCATCGACGCTGGACGCATTGTGGTCGGAATCTGCCTTGGTTCACAATTGATTGGTGAAGCGCTGGGGGCATCTGTCGGTCAGAGCCCGGAAAAAGAGATTGGTCACTTCCCGATTACGCTTACCAGCGCGGGTCAACAGCATCCATTATTCAACCACTTTGGTTCCTGTCTGACCGTGGGCCACTGGCACAACGATATGCCAGGCCTCACTGCTGACACGGTGATTCTCGCCGAAAGCGCTGGCTGCCCACGTCAAATTGTCCAGTACCGCGATAAGGTTTACGGCTTCCAGTGCCATATGGAATTTACTGCCGAAGCGGTTGAGGGGTTAATTCAACACTCCGAACAGGAGCTGGCGGAGGCCAAAGGCAAACCGTTTATCCGCTCAGTGGCAGAGATGCGCGCGCACGATTATCGTGAAATGAATCAGAAGTTATGGGAATTCCTTGATAAGCTGACCCAGTAGTTTCCCCGGAGTCGGCTTCGCCTCGTCCGGGCTACAGGGCACAAACTCGTAGCCCGGCCAAGCGCAGCACATCCGGGGAGTTTACCCCCTGTAGCCCGGCCAAGCGCAGCGCCGCCGGGGAGTTTGCACCTTGTAGCCCGGCCAAGCGCAGCGCCGCCGGGGAGGCACCCGCTCCCAGGAGAACCTATGTCAGCATCATCGCTAAAAGCCGTAATCGAAGCCTGCGACCGCGCCATCTCGCAGGAGGACTACGCGACGCTTATGGAATACTACGCCGACGACGCCACCCTGGTGGTCAAACCGGGCATGGTCGTCAGCGGCAAAGAGAATATTCGCAAAGCCTTTATCGCCATTGCCGATTACTTTCAACATCGACTGGTGGTAACACAGGGGCGAATGGAAATTATTGAAGGCGGCGATAACGCGCTGGTGATTATGGAAACCCGGCTGGATATTCCGTTGATGGATGGCGGCACCACGCAGGTTACGCGCCGTGCCACCTACGTTTTTCAAAAATTCTCGGACCGCTGGCTGTGTACCGTAGATAACTCCTACGGTACAGACCTGCTGGATAATCCCGAAATTTAAATCCCTGCGCCCTGGCTGAAGTGCTCTTCGCCAAACACGCCGGTTGAGAGGTAGCGATCGCCGCGATCGCAGATGATCGCCACCACCACCGCGCCGGGGTTTTGCTCGGCAATTCGTCGCGCACCCGCTACCGCGCCGCCGGAGCTGACGCCACAGAAAATACCTTCCTTAACCGCCAGCGCGCGCATGGTGTTTTCTGCGTCATTTTGATGAATATCCATAACCTGGTCGACCAGGCTGGCGTTAAAAATTCCGGGCATATATTCCGCAGGCCAGCGGCGGATCCCCGGAATGCTGCTGCCCTCTTCCGGCTGGAGGCCGACGATAGTCACCGCTTTTTGCTGCTCGCGCAGAAAACGCGATACGCCGGTAATGGTGCCGGTGGTGCCCATGCTTGAGACAAAATGCGTTATCCGGCCAGCCGTTTGTTGCCAGATTTCCGGCCCGGTTGATGTGTAATGCGCATAGGGGTTATCCGGGTTATTGAACTGATCAAGCAGCGTGCCTTCGCCGCGCTGCGCCATTTCCAGCGCTAAATCGCGCGCGCCTTCCATGCCCTGCTCTTTGGTCACCAGAATCAGCTCGGCCCCGTAGGCGCGCATGGCGGCGCGACGTTCCTGGCTCATGTTGTCCGGCATTAAAAGCTTCATCCGATACCCTTTGAGCGCCGCAATCATCGCCAGCGCAATGCCGGTGTTACCGCTGGTGGCTTCAATCAGCACGTCGCCGGGTTTAATTTCACCGCGTTTTTCCGCTTCAACAATCATCGATAACGCAGCGCGATCTTTTACCGAGCCCGCCGGATTATTGCCTTCCAGCTTGACCCAGATTTCGCTGCCGTTGTCCGGCCCCAGACGTTGTAATTTGACCAACGGCGTATTGCCGATGGTTTGTTCTAATGTGTTCACGTTTTCTGCCCAAGAAAAAGCCGGGTGACGCTTCGCTTACCCGGCCTACAAAATCACGGTATACGCCGTAGACCCGGTAAGCGAAGCGCCACCGGGCGATAAACCTGCAAATTAACCTATCAGGCAGACTCCGCAAGAGCAAGCGTCTCATGGGGCTCAATACGCTGGTCGCCATGATAGAGACGTGCGTTCTGCAAGCCAACAAAGAGACGGTCGCCACGCAGCGGTGCATCATCACCGCGCATCACTACCGTTAACGGTTCCTCATACCACCCGAGAGGCTGAACAACTAATTGGGTGTAGTGACCTTTCGGGCTGGCTTCCAGCACCTGAACCGGGAGCGGAGAATCAAGGCTGGTGCGACGGCTCACGTCCACCTCCCACGGGCGCAGGAACAAATCTACCGGCCCCTGATATGACGGCGTGTAGCCGAGTGGCCAGCGATGCGCTCCCACGTGGAACTGACCGCCACGGACCGTTCCTTGCAAGCGGTTAACCTCACCCATAAACTCCAGCACGAAGCGGGTCGCCGGTTCACGCCAGACCTGTTCTGGCTCATCAGCCTGCTCAATATTGCCCTGGCTCATCACCACCACGCGGTTGGCCACTTCCATCGCCTCTTCCTGATCGTGGGTGACGAAGACGCTGGTAAATTTCAGCTCCTCATGCAGTTGGCGCAGCCAACGACGCAGCTCTTTACGCACCTGCGCATCCAGCGCGCCGAAAGGCTCATCGAGCAGTAAAATCTGCGGCTCTACCGCCAGCGCACGGGCCAGCGCCACGCGCTGCTTCTGTCCACCGGAAAGCTGTGCCGGGTAGCGGTCTGCCAGATGGGCAAGCTGCACCATCTCCAGCAGCTTGGTAACCTTGGCTTTAATGGTCGCCGCATTGGGACGTTCACGGCGCGGCAGCACGGTCAGGCCAAAGGCGATGTTGTCGAACACCGTCATATGGCGGAACAAGGCATAATGCTGGAATACGAAGCCAACTTTACGATCGCGCGCATGCAGACGACTGACATCAGTCCCCTGGAAGCGAATATGTCCGCTGGTCTGGTGCTCCAGCCCGGCGATGATACGCAGCAACGTAGTTTTACCGGAACCGGATGGCCCGAGCAGCGCCACCATCTGACCGGAAGGGATATCCAGAGAGATATCATTCAGCACCTGGGTGCGACCAAAAGACTTCTTAATATTGGCAATCTCAATGCTCATGATTTCCCTCCTGTTGCGCGCGTTTTTCCTGATTATGCAAACGCCATTGCAACGCACTCTTTAAAAATAAGGTCAGAATCGCCATCAACGTCAGTAACGCCGCCGCGGTAAAGGAACCGACGGTGTTGTAATCTTGTTCCAGCAGTTCAATCTGTAAAGGTAACGATAAGGTCTCACCGCGAATCGAGCCGGAGACCACCGAAACCGCACCAAACTCGCCAATCGCGCGGGCGTTAGTCAGCACCACGCCATACAATAACGCCCAGCGGATATTCGGCAGCGTCACGCGCTTAAACATCTGCCAGCCGGAGGCGCCGAGCAATATCGCCGCTTCATCTTCATGGCTTCCCTGGCTTAACATCACTGGCACCAATTCACGGACCACGAACGGGCAGGTCACGAAGATGGTCACCAGCACCATGCCCGGCCAGGCAAACATAATTTGCAGGTTATGCGCTTCCAGCCAGCCGCCAAGCGGGCCGTTGGAACCATAGAACAGCAGATAAACCAGACCTGCCACCACCGGTGAGACGGCAAACGGGATATCCAGCAGCGTCAGCAGCAGCTGGCGACCCGGGAAGTTAAAACGCGTCACCAGCCAGGCCAGCAGCACGCCAAACACCAAGTTCACCGGCACGGTAATCAGCGCAATCATCACCGTTAACCAGATGGCGTGCAGCATGTCCGGGTCGGCGAGGTTTTGCAGTACCGGCATCAGCCCTTTGCTGAAGGCCTGAACGAAGATATAGATCATCGGTACCAGTAGAATAAAGGCCGACACCAGCATCCCGGTACCTATCAGAAACCATTTGCCCCAGTTGATGCGGGGCGCGTCATAACGCTTCAATTGAGTCACTTCCGCCATTAATGACCTACCACACGTCGACCAAAGCGACTTTGCAAGGTATTGATTGAAAACAGCAGCAGCAGAGAGGCCGCAAGTATCACCGATGCAATCGCGCTCGCCGCGGGATAATCAAACTCCTGCAAGCGAATAAAGATCATCAGCGAGGTCACTTCCGTTTTCCACGCAATGTTGCCAGCGATGAAAATCACCGCGCCAAATTCGCCGAGGCTGCGGGTGAACGACAGCGCAACCCCTGCCAGCAGCGCTGGAGAAAGCTCCGGCAGCACCACTTTACGGAAGCTCTGTAGGCGGGTCGCGCCCAAGGTTTCCGCCGCTTCTTCATACTCCGGGCCCAGCTCCTCAAGTACCGGTTGTACGGTACGCACCACAAACGGGATGCTGGTGAAGGCCATCGCCACCGCAATGCCAATCCAGGTGTAGGTTACTTTGATATCAAATTTCGCCAGCCATTCGCCGTAGAAGCCGTTTACGGAAAACAGCGACGCCAGCGTCAGGCCTGCAACCGCGGTCGGCAGGGCAAACGGCAAATCCATCAGCGCATCTAAAAGCGTACGGCCTGGAAAACGGTAGCGGCTTAAAATCCACGCCATCAGCAGGCCGAAAACGCCGTTAAAAATAGAAGCCACAAACGCTGACAGCAGCGTGACCTTATAGGCCGCCACCACCTGCGGGTTGGTAATAACCTCCCAGTACTGCGCCCAGCTCATTTGAGCAAGCTGCATCACCAGCGCGCTTAGCGGCAGTAACAGAATCAAGCAAACAAACAGCAGACTGGTGCCGAGGCTCAGGGTAAAGCCTGGCAGCACGCGTCTGGAGGAAACTGCAAACATTACTTACGCCCCGCCGCTAACAGCTTGTCTAACTCGCCACCGCTGGCGAAATGGGTTTTCATCACCTCAGGCCAGGCACCAAACTTATCTTCAACGCGGAACAGTTCGGTCTGCGGGAATTTATCCTTGAGCTTATCCATCACTTCCGGGTTATTCACGCGGTAGTAATAGTCAGTGATAATGGTTTGCGCCTGCGGGCTGTAGAGGTAGTTCAGATAGGCTTTCGCTGCCTTTTCAGTGCCGTTAGCTTTCACGTTTTTATCCACCCAGGCGACCGGGAACTCCGCCAGGATGTTGACCTTCGGCACCACGACTTCAAAGCCCTTGTCTTCATACTGCTTACGAATGTTGTTCACTTCCGATTCAAAGGTGATCAGCACATCGCCCAGACCACGTTCTACAAAGGTGGTCGTTGCGCCACGACCGCCGGTATCGAACACTTCGACGTTTTTGAGGAACTGAGTCATGAACTGCTGGGTTTTGGCTTTATCGCCACCGTCAGCTTGATCCGCCGCGCCCCACGCTGCTAAGTAGGTGTAGCGCGCGTTACCGGAAGTTTTTGGATTAGGGAAAATCAGCTTCACATCCGGGCGTACCAGATCGCTCCAGCTATGGATATTTTTCGGGTTGCCCTTACGCACCAGGAACGCCATGGTCGAGTAGAAAGGCGAGCTGTTGTTCGGCAAACGCGACTGCCAGTCGGCCGGGATCAGATTGCCTTTGTCGTGCAGGATCTGCACATCAGTCACCTGGTTATAAGTTACAACGTCTGCTTTTAAGCCCTGCAAAATCGCCAGCGCCTGTTTCGATGAACCGGCGTGAGATTGCTTAATGGTCAGCTTATCGCCGCCATTCTCTTTAGCCCATTGTTGCTCAAATGGCGGATTCAGGGCGGCAAACAGCTCGCGGGACACGTCATAGGAGCTATTCAACAGCTCAGTCGCCTGCGCCTGTGCAACCAGCAGTACCGAAGCCGCCAGCGTCAGGTATCCTTTTTTCAGTAAGTTCATAGCCATTGCGCACCCTAAGTATGAGGATTTTCTAAGCATCAGTGTATTTATAACGGGCACGAAAGGAGTAACGGTTTTATATACCGTTTGGTGATTTGGAAGTTGAAAAGAGAATAAGCGCCAGGAAAATGCTTTCTGAAGCGAGATTCCACAATCCTGAAGGCATTCTGACAAACAATAAATGTTCGGGCAAAGTGCTCGATATGGAAAATATATCTGATTTTGCTCGCCGGCTTAGGCGAGAACTAACGCCTCAGGAGCGCAGGTTATGGTATCAGCTTCGGGACCGCCGATTTGCACGGTTTAAGTTCCGTCGTCAGCATCCAGTTGGGCCATATATACTTGACTTTGCTTGCTGTACTGCTCGTCTGGCGGTGGAATTGGACGGTGGTCAGCATGATGAGAGGGCCAGATATGATGCAAGGAGAACAACATGGCTGGGGTTGCAAGGGTGGAGGGTATTGCGGTTCTGGAATAATGAGCTGATGGAAAATGAGGAGGCGGTGTTAGAGAAAATTCTTGAGGCACTGAGATCGTTTGTACCCTCACCCCGGCCCTCTCCCTGAAAGGGAGAGGGGGAAGAGCGAACTTCACCTTCGGCTTCACAACCAAAACCGCATCGAACGGTCCTCTCTCTGAAACAGGAGAGAGAAGAGCAAACTTCACCTTTGGCTTCATAGTAACAAGCCACACCATACGGTCCCCTCTCCCCTATGGGGAGAGGGCTAGGGTGAGGGGCTATTCCGAACTTACAGCGTCACCAACTTATCCAGCGAAGGCGCAAAGTAATACCCGCCGGTCACTGGCTTAGTAAAGCGCAGCATCGCATCACGCTTACCATCGGTGTCGCCAAACATACTCAGCAACTGCTGTTCAATGTTATGCAAACGCGCGCAGTAAGCGCAGAAATACAGGCCGTGTGTGCCGCTGGCGGTGCCATACGGCAGGCTCTGACGAACAATTTTCAGCCCCTTACCGTCTTCTTTAAGATCAACACGGCTCAGGTGAGAGGTCACCGGGCGCTCGTCGCCGTCGATCTCTTCATTGGCTTCTTTGGTACGGCCAAACATCATCTCCTGATCCGGCACGCTAATGCGGTTCAGTTGATTGAGATTGTGCTCCCAGCGCTGAACGAAGACATAACTGCCGCCCGCATCAACGCCGTCTTTAATAACCGCCACTTCTCGGCGTGTTTCTTCACCTGCGGGGTTTTCGGTTCCATCAACGAAGCCGCTCAGATCGCGTTCTTCCACCCAACGGAAACCATGTACTTCTTCTTTGACGTCAAGTGCATCACCAAACGCGGCCAGGGCGGCCTGAGCGACGGAGAAGTTAACGTCATGGCGCAGAGAAAGGATGTGAATCAGCACATCAAATTGCGTAGAAGGTGCCAGTCCTTTGCCATACGGAGGGAAATCTTTCAGCTCTTGTGCACCCACACCGCCGCTCAGCTCGCGCCAGGTATCATGACCAAACGCAACCACCGCGCCTAAATGGGCATCTGGAAATTTATCCTGAAACGCCGCAAGCTTTTCGGCAAAAATTTTGCTGCCAGCGCGCAGGGCATTGATGTCCCCTTTCACATTGGCTTCAATCCAAATCGCCGCACGGCAATGTTCCGGCAAAATGCCGCTCTGAACCTGAGACATCGCTCCTCCTGAAAAAAAACATGCCACGACATCGTGGCATATAAAAACCTCACACATTGTACCCGCTTTTCAGCGCAGCGGAGCAATCGAAGTCAAATTTAGCGACGCCAGATAATTTTTGATAGCGTCCAGTTTTTAAGGGTATCGTCTGGCGGCATCAGCCCCTGCGGCCCTTGCCAGTTCCCGGTGAACTGATAACTGATATGCGTACTGTCTTTGGCTTTGCATTCCACCACGTTGCTTTCATCGGCGGTTGCCGCCTGACAGTTATCGAAGGCTTTGTCATAGACGTCGCTGAATTCCGTACCAATCTTCACGCCATCGGCCGCTTCAATATCTTTATCCAGCACGTCGATGCGGCTCACTGTACCGTCCTCGCCGTTTACCACCAATGCCAGCTTGTCTCCCCGCAGCGCTTCAAAATAGCGGACAACCTCACCATTACGCCCCTTCATACCGCTACGCAGACGATAATCGCTCCCGAGAGCATCGCTAATCGCCTGTTCATTCAGCGCCGTTGTACCGGTTATTCCCCCCACGCCCTGCTCAGTGACGCCAGCAGAGGAGCCAAACCAGTTCCACGGGTTAGCCGCAGACCAGTTTACCGCTGAAAGCGTAGAGCAACCGGTCAACGCTAGCGGGAGTGTACATAACAGTAAACGCAGCGATTTCATTGATACTTCCTATATATTCAAGTCAGGCCTATTGGAGTCCACTAAACACAAAAAGTGCCGTTTATTCTGTGACTTCATTAAAACAGGCGCGTAGCCGTGCATTGGTTATTAACCACCACAGCGCAAAAATATCCAGTAAAAACAAACTTAAACCGATGCCAGATAGCGACTCGCCGGTGAACCAAAGCCACGGCTGCCAGCACAGAAGAACCAGCTGTGAGAGGATGAGCGCCGGTCGCAGCAGACGCCAGATGCGTGGAGAGTTCTGGCGACGCCCGCTGATTAAAAAAGCAAGCACTGCCGGCACGCCGGGCAAAAGGCCTATCCAGAAAAGGCTATGGTCAGGGTAAAACAGGTTTAGCAGCGCATCGCCCTGATCGCGCGAAGCGCCTGCCATCAGAAACAGTACCCAGGTCCGAGCCTGAAGCAGCAACAGGCACCAGAACAGAAACGGCAGGCGTAGGCGACCTTGCGAGTCAAAATCGGTGGGTGAGAAATCAATACTCTTCATCTTCAATCAAACGCTTACCCAGGCTTTGCGCGTCGGCATGTTCGTAGCCAAGGCGTTCATACATCCCCAGCACGACGTCGTTTTCTTCGCGCACCATAATCTGGATTTTTGGGCAGCCGCGAGCAATCAGTTTTTTCTCTAAACGATTAAGCAGCGCGTTAGCAATGCCGCGTCCGCGATATTCCGGGTGCACGCCAAGATAATAGGCCGAACCGCGATGACCGTCGTAGCCGCCCATAATCGTGCCGACCACTTCTCCGTTCACTTCGGCGACCAGAAACAGGCTAACGTCATGATTAACCTTACGCTCAATATCCATTTCAGGATCGTTCCATGGGCGCAGCAGATCGCATCGCTCCCAGAGAGTGATGACCTCTTCAAAATCTGCCTGGCGAAAAACGCGTATCTCCATGGTATTGACCACCTTTTCAGGTTTAAAAACAGTGATTATGGCGCGAACGACCGATTTAGCCAATATCTGACACGGCACAGTGAAAAAAATGGCATAATAAAGTACAGACACGTATTGAAATGAAAAGTAAAACAATTCTCATCACGAACAGTCGTAACGGGATACGCGATACGATATAACATATAGACTTTTGTTTTTACAACTCAGGCCGGAATGAGCACTTTTAAACCCTTAAAAATACTGACCTCGCGCCGTCAGGTGCTAAAAGCCGGATTGGCCGCGTTAACGTTGTCCGGCATTGCCTCGCAGGCAGCAGCGAAGGATGCCCCTTTAAAAACAGGCAACAGCCACAGCAAACCAGCCAAAAAGTCATCCAGCAGACGTCTGGTGATGCTAGACCCAGGACACGGCGGTATCGATACCGGCGCGATTGGTCACGGCGGCTCTAAAGAAAAACACGTGGTGCTGGCGATTGCTAAAAATGTGCGCGCCATTTTGCAAAAAAACGGTATTAACGCCAAGCTGACCCGTACCGGCGATACATTTATCCCGCTGTATGACCGAGTCGAGATTGCCCATCAACACGGCGCCGATCTGTTTATGTCGATTCATGCTGACGGCTTTACTAACCCGTCGGCAGCCGGTGCCTCCGTGTTTGCCCTCTCCAACCGTGGGGCCAGTAGCGCTATGGCAAAATATCTGTCGGAGAAAGAGAACGCCGTAGATGAACTGGCGGGCAAAAAGGCGAAGGATAAAGATCACCTCTTGCAGCAGGTGCTATTCGACCTGGTGCAAACCGATACCATCAAAAACAGCCTGACGCTGGGCTCGCATGTCCTGAAAAATATTAAACCGGTACACCGGCTACACAGTAAAGGCACTGAACAGGCGGCGTTTGTGGTATTGAAGTCGCCGTCTATTCCCTCTGTGCTGGTGGAAACGTCATTTATTACCAATCCAGCAGAAGAAAAGCTCCTGGGTACGGCGGCGTTCCGGCAAAAAATCGCGAGCGCCATCGCCTCCGGCATCATCAGTTATTTCCATTGGTTTGATAACCAAAAAGCTCACGCGAAGAGACGCTGATGACCATCAATATAGAGCAGGTTAAAGCATTCTTGCTTAAGCTACAGGACGATATTTGCCAACAGCTTATGCAGGTCGATGATGGCGTTTTTATTGAAGATAGCTGGCAGCGTGAAGCCGGTGGCGGTGGGCGTAGCCGCGTGTTACGCGACGGCGCGGTGTTTGAACAGGCTGGGGTTAATTTCTCCCACGTCCACGGTAGCGCGATGCCCGCATCCGCTACCGCCCACCGTCCTGAGCTTGCCGGGCGCAGTTTTCAAGCGATGGGCGTTTCACTGGTTGTGCATCCGCGCAATCCGTATGTCCCCACCAGCCATGCCAACGTCCGCTTCTTTATCGCTGAAAAACCAGGTGCCGAGCCGGTGTGGTGGTTTGGCGGTGGGTTTGATTTAACCCCGTTCTACGGTTTTCATGACGATGCCGTTCACTGGCATACCACTGCGCGCGCGCTGTGTCAGCCGTTTGGTGATGAAGTTTATCCACGCTATAAAAAGTGGTGCGACGACTATTTCCATCTCAAACATCGCAATGAGCAGCGCGGTATTGGTGGCCTGTTCTTCGACGATCTGAATACACCGGACTTTGAACACTGTTTTGCCTTTATGCAGGCGGTGGGCACCGGCTTCACCGAGGCCTACCTGCCTATCGTTGAACGCCGTAAAGCGATGGAATACGGCGAGCGCGAGCGGGAATTCCAGCTCTATCGTCGGGGTCGCTACGTCGAATTTAATCTGGTGTGGGACCGCGGCACGCTGTTCGGCCTGCAAACCGGTGGGCGCACGGAGTCGATACTAATGTCGATGCCGCCGCTAGTGCGCTGGGAATACAATTACCAGCCGGAATACGGCAGCCCGGAAGCGGCATTAGACGAATTTATTAAAGTCAAAGAGTGGATCTAACCGTAGCCCGGCCAAGCAAAGCGCCGCCGGGGCAAGCTCCGTGCCTTCCCGGCGGCGCTTTGCTTGGCCGGGCTACAAAATAAGAAGCCTCGGAGATTTTTTCCGAGGCTTTTTTAATTACAGCGGCTGCGTTTGCGCTTCAACCACCGCCAGCGCCACCATATTGACGATGCGGCGGACAGAAGCAATGGCGGTTAGCACATGCACCGGTTTTGCCACCCCCATCAGCACTGGCCCCACGGTCACCCCTTCAGAACTGGAAACGCGCAGCAGGTTGTAGCTGATACGCGCCGCTTCCATATTCGGCATCACCAGGATATTAGCAGAACCTTTTAACGGGCTATCCGGCATACGATCCTGACGGATACTCTCTACCAACGCGGCGTCGCCGTGCATTTCGCCGTCAATCATCAGATCCGGCGCGCGCGCCTTCACGATGTCTAACGCATCACGCATTTTGCTGGCTGACGGACAGTCGGAAGAACCAAAGTTAGAGTGTGACAGCAGCGCTACGCGAGGCTCGATACCAAACCGACGCACGCTTTCTGCCGCCATCAGCGCAATTTCAGCAATCTGCTCAGGCGTTGGGTCGTTATTCACATAGGTGTCAGCGATAAAGGTGTTGCCGCTTGGCAGCAGCAGCGCGTTCATTGCCCCCGCAGTATGGACGCCCTCACGGTAGCCAAACAGCGGTTTAATCACGTTAAAGTGCTCGTGATAATCCCCGATGGTGCCGCAAATCATGCCATCCGCTTCACCCCGTTGTACCATGATGGCGCCGATAGCCGTGGTGTTGCTTCTCATCTCACGCTGCGCCTGCTCCTGGGTAATCCCCCGGCGTTTCATCAGGCTGTAATATTCCTGCCAGTACTCTTTAAAGCGCGGGTCTGACTCATTGTTGACTATCTCAAAATCAACGCCCGGCTTAATTTGCAGACCCAGCTTCTGCAAACGCATTTCGATAACGCTCGGACGGCCAATCAAAATGGGTTTTGCCAGCCCCAGCGTCACCAGTTCCTGCGTGGCGTGCAGTACGCGGTTATCTTCACCTTCTGCCAGCACGATGCGCTTCGGCTCTTTACGCGCCTGCGAGAAAATCGGCTTCATAAACAGGTTGGTTTTGTAGACGAATTCGCTGAGTTTTTCGACATAGGCGTCAAAGTCGGCAATAGGACGCGTCGCTACGCCGGAGTCCATCGCCGCTTTAGCAACCGCCGGGGCGATCTTGACGATAAGACGCGGATCGAACGGTTTAGGGATAATGTAATCCGGGCCAAAGCTCAGATCCTGATCGCCATAAGCCGAGGTCACCACTTCGCTTTGCTCAGCATGCGCCAGTTCTGCAATAGCATGTACCGCAGCCAGCTTCATCTCTTCGTTGATTGCCGTGGCGCCGACATCCAGCGCGCCGCGGAAGATGAACGGGAAGCACAGCACGTTGTTCACCTGGTTTGGGTAATCAGAGCGGCCGGTACAGATAATGGCATCCGGGCGGACTTCTTTTGCCAGCGGCGGTAGAATTTCCGGTTCAGGGTTTGCCAGCGCAAGGATCATTGGCGCGCGCGCCATTTTCTTGACCATCTCCTGGGTCAGCACTTTAGGGCCAGAGCAGCCAAGGAAGATATCCGCATCAGCAATCACATCATCCAGCGTGCGTTTGCCGTCATCCTTCACCGCGTAAGCGGCTTTGGTTTCTGCCATATTTGGCTCACGGCCTTCAAAGATCACGCCCTTCGAATCACAGACCACAATATTGTGTTTCTGCATACCCAGCGCCACCAGCAGGTTCATACAGGCAATCGCTGCCGCGCCCGCGCCGGAAACCACCATACGCACGTCGGAGATATTTTTTTCCACCACGCGCAGACCGTTGAGGATTGCCGCTGTGCTGATGATAGCCGTACCGTGCTGATCGTCGTGGAACACCGGAATGTTCATGCGTTCACGCAGCTTCTGCTCGATGTAGAAACATTCCGGCGCTTTGATATCTTCCAGGTTGATGCCGCCGAAGGTTGGCTCCAGCGCGGCAACCACATCGATAAATTTGTCAGGGTTGGTTTCGTCCACCTCAATGTCGAAAACATCAATACCGGCGAACTTCTTGAACAAAACGCCCTTACCTTCCATGACGGGTTTACCGGCCAGCGCGCCGATATTACCTAAACCCAGCACCGCAGTACCGTTTGAAACTACCGCCACCAGGTTGCCTCGCGCCGTATATTTGTACGCCGCCAGCGGATCTTTTTCGATTTCAAGGCAGGGTGCAGCGACGCCCGGCGAGTAGGCCAGCGCGAGATCGCGTTGGGTTGCCAGAGGCTTAGTGGGTACTACCTGAATTTTTCCTGGGATGGGGAATTCATGGAAATCGAGGGCACTTTGTTTTAATTGGTCGTCCATTAAGGGTTCCTTTCACGTATCGAACTAAAAGGGTGAAGCGCAATTACGTTCCTGATGCACTCCCGAAGGAAGCACCCAGTATCGCCTGTGACGGCCAGGTAAACTTTGAAGGCTGCCATACTCTTGCGAACACGATTGGTTTTGTTATTTATTTATTGCTCGCATGTTAGCAACTATCGGTAGCAAGATCATGATTTCTGGGTATGCTTTTTTGTTATGCCATCCATAACCAAATTGATATGCTCAGGACCAGATACTCTTCCCCGTCATTGGCCTTGTTAACCCGCTACCCACTGTGCCGCCCAGGCATCCGCACGCTGCCAGTTGTCGCACTGCGGCTGCGCCGCATAACGCACGAGACGAAAACGCTGTCCGTCATAACGCCAGCGCGTCTGAATACCGCAATCCCCGAGTCCGCGCCCTTTTTCCAGCGTCACCAGTTCACGGCTTTGCTCGTTAAAGGTCAGGTTAACCAGTTCAATATCCCGCCCTTCAGCCCCGCTCGGCAGGAAAGGAAGGCGTAAGCGAATAGGAGTGGTGATAAACGGTTTTTTCCGTGACACCAGCCAGGCGCGGTAAATGGTGTTATAAGCCCCTGATTCACAGCTGGTCATCATCAGTGCTTTATCATCGGTCAGCGCGGTGATCCACACTTCCCGACGTAACGGATCCAGAGAACACTGGTTGTTATTCATGCGCCAGGTGCCAAAATCAAGCAGGTCATTGTACTCATCATGGCCGAGCGGCACAGGCGTCGGATTCACCTTCGCCACCGACTTTAACGCCGGTGCCGGGGGAACGCTCAGCGGCGGTTCATCACCTTTACGGATCCATGCCGTCTCATTGCCCACGCGCTTTTGCTGGGCATCAATAAACAGTAGCGCCGCTTTAAGCCCTTGCAGAGATATCACCTGCACGCCTTTTTCCAGGGTGATAGCATCTGCATCCTGAATCTGCTGCAAAAAAGCGTCGATGGTGGCGCTATCGCCGGTCGTCAGTAATTTCGGCTGCACCTTCCAGTGCTCGCCAGTCAGCTTTAATGGTTTACCGTCCAGCAGTAATCGCGGCTCGATAGGGGGAATGGCGGCAACCGGATTCACTAAACCCGCCAGTTCAATACGTAGCTGGGTGTCAGTATGCGCCCCTGCGCTGCGGCTTAAGGTCATCACTAGTCCATGATGAAGACCGACGTTGCGGGCCACGCAGAAGTTCTGGTTATTGCAGGTGACTAACCAATCGGAAAAGATCTGCTGTGCTGGCGCCGCCCACGCCAACGACGCCGGGAGCAACCCGATGCAGAAGAAAAACAGGAAAACGCGGTAACGCATGAACGGTACAACCCCAGAAGAAAAAAGCATCAACTTACACTCAGGGGGTATCTTCACGAGCGAGGCGGCAATGCTCAATCGGATTTATCGGATTGAGCATTGCGGGGGATTAGCGCATAAGGCCAGAGTGTTGCAGATATTGAAGTAAAATCACCGTCTTACCGTCACAAATTTCACCAGTGCGCACCATTTCAATGGCCTGAGTGAAGGGCAGTTCCAGGACATCGATGGCTTCATCCTCAACGCCGCCGCCCTCGTTATCACGTAAGCTGTCGTCATATTCCGCAATAAAGAAGTGGACGATTTCCGTCACGCCGCCGGGCGACATATACAGTTGAAAGACTTTCCGCACATTGCTGACCTGATAGCCGGTCTCCTCGATAGCCTCTTTACGAATGCAATCTTCCGGTTCGTCATCGTCGAGCAGTCCGGCGCAGGTTTCAATTAGCATACCGTCAGCATTGCCGTTGACCCAGGTGGCAATACGGAACTGGCGCACCAGCACCACGCTCTGCTTGTGGCTGTTGTAGAGCAGCACCGTCGCGCCGTTTCCACGGTCATAGACTTCACGTTTGTGGCGGACAGTCTCGCCGTCGCGTTGGGTTAAATCGTAGGTAATGTTGCGCAGGACAAAGTAGTTATCAGAAAGAATTTTATCTTTAATGACGTTGATATTGAGGGGCATTCTGGCTCCACGGCGATAAAACGGGTGCACCATCTTACGCCGCAGAGCCGGGGTATCGTCAATGCGTGTGAGTCATTTTCACGTCCAGATACAAAAGGATCCCCTGTGCTGCATGTCGCCCTTCCGCCATCGCGGTCACCACTAAATCCGCCCCGCGCACAGCGTCTCCCCCGGCGAAAATTTTAGGATTGCTGGTTTGATAGCGATAGCGTGAATTGACGCTTGCGCGAATGCGTCCCCAATCATCGACTTCAACACCCTGCGCATTCAGCCACGGCATACTGTGTGGATGGAAGCCAAAAGCCATAATTACCGCATCGGCAGGCATCACAAACTCGCTTCCGGGGATGGGCGTTGGGCGACGACGCCCGTTGCTGTCAGGCTCGCCAAGTTGGGTTCGCAACAAACGAATACCGCAAACGTGCCCGCTGGCATCCAGTTCAAGGGTCACCGGCTGGACGTTAAATTCAAACTCGGCCCCTTCTTCCTTCGCGTTTTTCACCTCTTTTTTCGAGCCCGGCATATTGGCTTCATCACGACGATAGGCGCAGGTGACTTTCTCGGCGCCATGACGCAACGCCGTGCGCACGCAGTCCATCGCCGTATCCCCCCCGCCAAGCACCACCACATTCAACCCTTTGGTATTGATATACGGCTCGTCGGGCAGTTCGTCTATTCCCATCACATTTTTGGTATTGGCAATCAGGAACGGCAGCGCATCGTATACGCCTGGGGCATCTTCATTGGGCAGATCCGCCTTCATTGAGCGGTAAGTTCCAACGCCGATAAACACTGCATCGTAATCGTCAAGCAGGGTCTTTAGCGTGATGTCTTTGCCAATCTCACAGTTCAACTCAAAGCGGATCCCCATGTCGGTGAATATTTCACGACGGCGCGCCATCAGCGATTTATCGAGCTTAAAGGATGGAATGCCGAAGGTAAGCAGGCCGCCGATTTCCGGGTGCCGGTCAAACACAACCGGCTGAACGCCCTGCCGTACCAGAATATCGGCGCATGCCAGTCCCGCCGGGCCCGCGCCGATAATCGCCACTCGCTTGCCGCTAGGGGCGACGTTGCCAATATCCGGCCGCCAGCCTTTGGCCAGCGCGCGGTCGGAGATATAGCGTTCAATATTCCCGATGGTCACCGCACCATGCTCATCACGAATGGTGCAGGCACCTTCGCAAAGCCGGTCTTGCGGGCAGACGCGCCCGGTGATCTCCGGCAGCGGGTTGGTCTGATGCGACAGCGCCACCGCCGCCTCAATATCACCGGCCTTAACGCGTTCAATCCACTGAGGAATATGGTTGTGTAACGGGCAGGTCCACTCGCAGATGCTGTGCTCGCCGCAGGTAAGGCAGCGCGCGGAAGCCTGCTGCGCCTGTTCTTCACGCAGCGGGAGATAGATTTCGTCGAAGCTGGTTTTACGCGCAGGCAGATTCAGCTTATCCGCCTCGCCGCGCACAGGAGTGGCCGCCATTTGCTGGACTTTGCTGCGCGTGGAGTGCGGCGCGGTCGCATGGGTGTCGCTATGCCACGGCTGCGCTTCCCGACAGGCGGTTTGCAGACGACGCGTTCTGGCAATTTCCGTCAGTTGCTGACTGGTCATTAATTGCAGCGCATCTGCCGGGCAGTTCTCTACGCATGCCGGGCCAGCCGGGCGTCCATGGCAAAGATCGCATTTATGGGCGGACGCTTTGACACCGCCTTCTTTGGTCGGTGACAGGACGATTTGCATCGTGCCGAACGGGCAAGCCACCACGCAGGATTTGCAGCCGATACACTTAGCCTGATCGACTAAAATAGCGTCATCAGCATGGCGGATGGCTCCGTTAGGACAGCTACGAGCACAGGGCGCGTCCTCACAATGATGGCAGGTTGCCGCCCCGCGCTTATCGCGCATTTTTACCACCGTAATACGCGGCACAAACTGTGATACGCTGAGGACATGCTGTTCTTCGTTATGCGACATTACACAGGCAACTTCACACGCCTTGCATCCAATGCATTGCTGGCTATCTACCCGAATAAAACGGTTCATACTTTCTCAGCCTATGGTTAAAAAGCCTTATATTTATAAGTCCTATTTATTAGCTGAGGAGGTAGCGTGCAGGCAATGTCCATTTGCCCAGAATCGGCCACTATTTCTCAGTATGATGTGGCAGATCAATAAATTTCAGCTTCAATGAAATTACGTTTCACATCGCAGCAGATGAGGAGCGTAAGGATGTGCAAATCATTTCGGCAAAGCGGCATGATAATTTACATTATCTTCTTATTTTCTCCACGATTGCTGGCGGCCATACGGCTACAGTGTCTGACGCAATTCAGTACGTATAAAAATGAATAACATGAGGTCCGGATCCTAATGGCGAATTTCTTTATCGATCGCCCCATTTTTGCCTGGGTGTTGGCAATCCTATTGTGCTTGACCGGCACACTGGCGATATTTTCCCTGCCCGTTGAGCAATATCCAGACCTCGCGCCACCGAACGTACGCGTGACCGCCAACTATCCGGGGGCATCCGCACAGACGCTGGAAAACACCGTCACGCAGGTCATTGAACAGAATATGACCGGCATCGATAACCTGATGTACATGTCGTCGCAAAGCAGCGCCACCGGTCAGGCCAGCATCACCCTGAGCTTTGTTGCCGGTACCGATCCAGATGAAGCCGTGCAGCAAGTGCAAAACCAGCTACAAAGCGCCATGAACAAGCTGCCACAGGCGGTACAGACTCAGGGCGTAACGGTGCGTAAAACCGGCGATACTAACATCCTGACCATCGCTTTCGTTTCTACCGACGGCAGTATGGATAAGCAGGATATCTCTGACTATGTCGCCAGTAACATCCAGGATCCGCTAAGCCGCGTTGACGGCGTGGGCGATATTGACGCCTACGGTTCCCAATATTCCATGCGTATCTGGCTCGATCCGGCGAAACTCAACAGCTTCCAGTTGACCGCCGCCGACGTCACCAGCGCCATCAAATCTCAGAACGCGCAGATTGCGGTCGGTCAGCTTGGCGGTACGCCGTCGGTCGATAAGCAGGCGCTGAATGCGACTATTAACGCTCAGTCGCTGCTGCAAACACCCCAGCAGTTTCGCGACATCACTTTGCGCGTAAACCAGGACGGTTCGCAGGTGACGTTGGGGGATGTTTCCACCATCGAAATGGGCGCGGAGAAATACGATTATCTGAGCCGCTATAACCGAAATCCGGCCTCGGGTCTGGGCATTAAGCTTGCCTCTGGCGCAAACGAAATGGCCACCGCCGAGCGCGTTATCCAGCGGCTGGATGAGCTCAAGCAGTACTTCCCACACGGGCTGGAATACAAAGTCGCCTACGAAACCACGTCATTCGTGAAAGCCTCGATTAAAGATGTGGTGAAAACGCTGCTGGAAGCCGTGCTGCTGGTATTCCTCGTGATGTATCTGTTCTTACAGAACTTCCGCGCGACGCTTATCCCAACGATTGCCGTGCCGGTGGTATTGATGGGGACGTTCTCCGTGCTCTATGCCTTTGGCTACAGCATCAATACCCTGACCATGTTTGCCATGGTGCTGGCCATCGGGCTGCTCGTGGATGATGCGATTGTCGTGGTCGAAAACGTCGAGCGTATTATGAGCACCGAAGGGCTGACGCCACGGCAGGCCACGCGTAAATCGATGGGACAAATTCAGGGGGCGCTGGTTGGGATCGCCATGGTGCTGTCGGCGGTATTTATCCCAATGGCCTTCTTCGGCGGCACCACCGGGGCAATTTATCGCCAGTTCTCCATCACTATCGTTTCGGCAATGGTGCTGTCGGTATTGGTGGCGATGATCCTTACCCCGGCACTGTGCGCCGCACTGTTAAAGCCCATCAACAAAGGGGAAGTCCACGGCACCAAAGGATTCTTCGGCTGGTTTAACCGTAAGTTCGACGCCAGCTCGCGCCGCTATGAGTCCGGGGTGGCCAAAATTCTGCATCGCAGCGTGCGCTGGATGCTGATTTACGTGCTGCTGCTGGGCGGTATGGTCTTGTTATTCCTGCGCCTGCCCTCTTCCTTCCTGCCGCTGGAAGACCGTGGCATGTTTACCACCTCCGTGCAGTTACCCAGCGGAGCTACGCAGCAACAGACCTTAAAAGTTGTTGAGAAAGTTGAAGATTATTTCTTTAAAAATGAAGCGGATAATGTGACCTCCATCTTTGCTACCGTCGGTTCTGGCCCCGGTGGTAACGGGCAAAACGTCGCCCGTATGTTTATCCGCCTGAAGGACTGGGATGAGCGCAACAGCACAACCGGTACCTCGTTTGCCATTATTGAACGCGCCACCAAAGCGCTGGGTAAAATTAAAGAAGCCCGCGTGTTTGCCAGCAGCCCACCGGCAATTAGCGGGCTGGGCAGTTCCGCCGGTTTTGATATGGAGCTTCAGGATCACGCCGGAGCCGGACATGACGCGCTGATGGCCGCCCGTGACAAACTGCTGGAGATGGCGGGTCGTGATCCGCAACTGACCCGCGTGCGCCACAACGGTCTGGATGATAGTCCGCAATTGCAGGTCGATATCGATCAGCGCAAAGCGCAGGCACTCGGCGTCTCCATTGATGATATCAACGACACGCTGCAAACCGCATGGGGTTCGAGCTACGTTAATGACTTTATGGATCGCGGCCGCGTGAAGAAAGTGTACGTTCAGGCCGCCGCCAAATATCGAATGCTGCCGGAAGATATCAATCAGTGGTATGTGCGTAATAACGCCGGTCAAATGGTGCCATTTTCCGCCTTCGCCACCTCGCGCTGGGAAACCGGTTCGCCGCGTCTGGAGCGCTATAACGGCTATTCAGCCGTCGAAATCGTGGGTGAGGCCGCACCGGGCGTGAGTACCGGTACAGCGATGGATGTGATGCAAAATCTGGTGCAAAAACTGCCGGCAGGCTTTGGCCTCGAGTGGACGGCGATGTCGTACCAGGAACGCCTGTCCGGCGCCCAGGCACCGGCGCTGTATGCCATTTCCTTGCTGGTTGTGTTCCTGTGTCTGGCCGCGCTTTATGAAAGCTGGTCGGTGCCGTTCTCGGTCATGCTGGTAGTACCGCTTGGGGTTATCGGCGCGCTGCTGGCAACCTGGATGCGTGGACTTGAGAATGATGTTTACTTCCAGGTGGGGTTGCTGACGGTGATTGGTCTGTCGGCGAAGAACGCCATTCTGATAGTGGAATTTGCCAATGACATGAACCAGAAAGGCGAAGATCTGATGACGGCCACGCTGGAAGCCTGTCGCCAGCGACTGCGGCCAATTTTGATGACTTCACTGGCCTTTATTTTTGGCGTCCTGCCTATGGCATTGACTACCGGTGCGGGTTCTGGCGGCCAACATGCGGTAGGTACCGGCGTCGTGGGCGGGATGGTCTCCGCCACCGTACTGGCTATTTTCTTCGTGCCGCTGTTCTTTGTGCTGGTGCGCAGACGCTTCCCGCTAAAAGAGAAGCCGGAATAAGAAACAGAAAAGGCGACATAATATTATGTCGCCTTTTTGTTTTTATATGCGGTTAACTACTCTGTACGACAACAACACCATCATGGTGAGTGAAAGAACACAGCGCCCAACTCACAATACCGAAAATTATTTACGAAGCATGTCTTCGATAAAATCTTTCCAGTTCCCTAGTTCACGTTCGATCATAACTACCTCTCTTATTATTATGCGTATTTTACGTACAAATATATGACCTGTGAATACGGTTTATCCGATTCCTTTGATTGCCGCTGCCAACCTATGTTTACTGCTTACGGTCACTATGGTACGGAATCCTGACATTTAATGTGACGGACAGCAACATTTTGAAATAGTTATTAGTTTGTGAACTTTATGATAATAAATATCGGTAAGGCAATATAACAACACTACAACTTAAGTCGTAGTTAGCATGATAAACTGTATGACTTTCAGCCGCTTTAGGTTGGAAAATGAATACCGACGGCTAACGTAATAACGAAGCCTAAAACCTGCGGATATAAAGGTGAAAAATGATAATCCTCTATGGAATAAAGAATTGCGACACCATTAAAAAAGCCCGTCGTTGGCTGGATGACCATCAGGTTGAATATCGCTTCCACGATTACCGCGTTGATGGTCTGTCAGCTGAGCTGCTGGCGAGCTTTATTGCCGAACTCGGCTGGGAGGCGCTGCTGAATACACGTGGTACCACCTGGCGTAAGCTCGATGAGAGCGTACGTGCCGCGGTGAATAACGCCGATGCCGCCGCTGCGCTGATGCTGGAAATGCCGGCAATCATCAAACGCCCATTGCTCTGCGCGCCCGCACAGCCTATGCTGCTGGGTTTCAGCGACGCCAGTTACGGTCAATGGCTTGCGCAATTGCGCTAAAGCGACTGTCCGGTTTGCCAATACCGAAAATAACGAGGTCTAGTTTATGTCTTGCCCAGTCATTGAGCTGGCTCAACAGCTTATTCGCCGCCCTTCCCTTAGCCCGGATGACGCGGGCTGCCAGGCGCTTATGATCGAACGTCTGCGTGCCGCGGGTTTTACCATTGAGCCAATGGATTTTGGCGATACCCAAAATTTCTGGGCCTGGCGCGGCAAAGGGGAAACCCTGGCCTTTGCGGGTCACACCGATGTCGTACCGGCGGGCGATGCCGATCGCTGGATCAATCCGCCGTTTGAACCCACGATTCGCGATGGCATGTTGTTTGGCCGAGGTGCGGCCGACATGAAAGGCTCGCTGGCGGCGATGGTTATTGCCGCCGAGCGTTTTGTGGCTCAGCACCCGAACCACCTGGGCCGCCTGGCTTTCCTTATCACCTCTGATGAAGAAGCCAGCGCCACCAACGGGACGGTGAAGGTGGTGGAAGCCTTGATGGCGCGCAACGAGCGGATGGACTACTGCCTGGTGGGCGAGCCCTCCAGTACCGAAGTGGTCGGTGATGTGGTGAAAAACGGTCGCCGGGGTTCAATGACCTGTAACCTGACCATTCACGGCGTTCAGGGGCATGTTGCCTACCCGCATCTGGCCGACAACCCGGTTCACCGCGCCGCGCCGTGGATGAACGAACTGGTCTCCATCGAGTGGGATCAAGGTAATGAGTTCTTCCCGCCAACCAGCATGCAGATCGCCAATATTAAAGCCGGCACCGGCAGCAATAATGTGATCCCAGGCGATCTGTTTGTTCAGTTTAACTTCCGCTTCAGTACCGAACTGACGGATGAGATGATCAAAGCGCGCGTCGTGGAATTACTGGAGAAATATCAGCTGCGTTATTCCATCGACTGGTGGATCTCAGGACAGCCGTTTTTGACCGCGCGCGGAAAATTAGTGGATGCCGTCGTAAACGCCATCGCGCACTATAATGAAATAGAACCACAATTGCTGACCACCGGCGGCACGTCAGACGGGCGTTTTATTGCTCAGATGGGCGCGCAGGTTGTAGAACTGGGGCCAGTTAACGCCACTATTCATAAAATAAATGAATGTGTTAACGCCGCCGACCTGCAGATGCTGGCGCGGATGTATCAGCGGATAATGGAACAACTTGTCGCCTGATGGCGCAACGGTAAGTAAGAGGTAATACGCATGGATTGGCTATCAAAATACTGGTGGATTCTGGTGCTGGTTTTTTTGGTTGGGGTGCTTATCAACGTGGTCAAAGATCTTAGCCGCGTCGATCATAAGAAATTCCTCGCCAATAAACCTGAGCTGCCGCCGCATCGCGACTGCAACGACAAGTGGGACGATGACGACGATTGGCCGAAGAAGGATCAGCCGAAGAAATAATTCGGTGCATTACCCGGCGTCGCGTTGGTACAAACCGGGAACATAGGTAACACTTTAGTGCGTAGGCCGGATAAGGCGTAGCCGCCATCCGGCAATCGGCGCCGTAGTAGCCCGGCTGAGCAACGCGACGCCGGGATCTGCTACATCATTTCAATAACATCATCATCGTTCGGCGTGCCGCCGCTTAACGCTTCATCGAAATAGTGCTTAGGCACGGTGTAGCGCAAATGATCCAGCGCAAACTGCATGCTGCGATCGTCAATGGCATGGCCTAAATCCTCAACGATATCCAGCGTTACATCACCGCCGGCAGCCTGAATCGCCTCCTGCGCTTTTACCGCCCAGGCAAGGTCGATAACCCGGTCTTCACCGCCGTGAATCAGGTGCACGGTGTTCGCTACACTTGCCGTTTCCGGCAAAGTGGCGAAACGACCATTAAAGGCGATCACTCGGGACGCCAGCGTCGGGTCGGCCTTAATACCTTCCAGTGACATAATCGCCCCCTGAGAAAAACCGATAAGCGCGGTCGCCAGTGGGCTCACGCCGCTGTGTTTTTGCCAGTAACGCACCATCTCGATAAAAGTGGGCATAATCGCATCAACGCGTGCCTGGCGGTTCTCTTCGGTGACGCCGGCCACCGAAAACCACTGGCGTCCAGGTGCGGGGCCACACGGCTGCGCGCCTCCAATGCTGACGATTAACGCATCCGGGAACAGCGGAGCAAACCAGCTACCGATTTCGCCCATGGCCACCGGATTATCGCCCACGCCATGAAACAACAGCAGCAACTGTTGAGCGGGCTTCGCGGGGCTTTGAACAACAAAATGATCGTGTGTCATGGCTGTCTCCTTGGTTTTGTCGGTCAGTTTACGCCGCACCAGAATAATGACCATGCCATTTAACTGAATGAGTCAGTTAAAAAAATTGCAGTTGCTGAATCTGTTCCGCGAGCCGATGGGTGCGTTCAGGATCCACGCTGCGCATTGCCTCAGCGGTTTCGGCGCGAAGCTGCACCAGCAGCGCTTTGCGGCCATTGATACCTAAACGGGCGCACAGTTCGCTTTCCTGCTGCCCCTGCAAGCGTCCGCGCAGCGCAGGAAGCGGCAGAATTACCCGCTCGCTAAGCTGATGCAAGCCAGCCAGTACCGCCAACAGTGGGCGATGAGCAAAAGCGAATCCCGCCAGATCTTGCCAGTCATCATCGGTAAGCATAGTGTCTGTCACAGGTTCGAGCGGGACTTTTTCATCCACCCAATCTTTCAGCCAGCGCCACTCACGACATAAGCGGGCATGTTCTCGCCGCATTAACGATGCGCCCGCGGCGGTTACTGGACTCATAGCCATCGCAGCATAGCAGCCGCTGCTGGCCTCACGCTGCGTGCCGATGCGCACTAACGTGA
Source organism: Kluyvera sp. NPDC087067 (assembly GCF_044745165.1). Taxonomy (NCBI): domain Bacteria; kingdom Pseudomonadati; phylum Pseudomonadota; class Gammaproteobacteria; order Enterobacterales; family Enterobacteriaceae; genus Kluyvera; species Kluyvera sp. NPDC087067. The sequence goes on from NZ_JBIUZS010000008.1 coordinate 99,686, forward strand.
AGCCGCAGCGCTGCCAGAAGCGCCACAGCTCATCGGTGTAGCCAAAACTGACGGATAAATAATCGCAGTCCTCGGCGCTTTGCCGCGCCTGCATCACCAACTTTTGACCAATCCCCTCGCGCTGTCGCAGAGGATGCACCGCAATACGGCTGATTCGCCGTCCGCTAAGCGTCGCCGCCAGTGGGCTACCGCCATGCGCCGCCAGCGATTGTGCTACCAGATTCCCCCGCGGACGACGATAACCCGCCCACACGGCCTGACTCAATCCGGGCAGTAATCCCCCTTCATCGACCAGCCACAGCGCCCCCGCTGGGCCATTGGCACTCTGCGCGCAGAAAAAATGCTGCCCCGGCGCATCCATCATCCGGCGAAGATCCAGCGGTGAGGTGCGATAGTGGGCGCCTGAGAGAAGCTGATATAGCGCCACCGGAACATCGGGCTGCCGTTGCCAGGCCGATTGCGCAACGGGCAAAAACGTCAGCTCGCCCTCGGGAAACGAGGTAAAACCGTCATCATGAAAAATAAGCGCATCGTTAACTACCGCTTCCAGCGGGCATCCTGCGGCCCAGCGGATGGGCTGATTCAAGGTGAAATCCAGCCGCAGCGGGAATTCGGCACAGAATTTCAGCAGAAATCCCCGTCCGGTGCCTTCATAGCCCTGCACGGTGGTGGTCAGCAGAACGCGGGGAAAACGGGCCATCAGTTTTTTGAGTAAAGGTGCTGGGATCGCCGCCGCTTCGTCAACCACCAGCCAGTCTGCAACCACGTCCGATGCCAGTAGTGCGTCAGGGGCCATAAACTCGAAGCGCTCCCCGGCGAAGGCGGCAATCACCTCTGCTGAAGCCCGCGAAGGGGCGGTGACGATAGCGTCGCCATGCAGTTGCTGAATATGCATCCCCGCTAACGCCGACTTCCCTCGCCCGCGTTCCGCCGTAATCACGCAGACCCGTTCCGTAGCATGGGACAACGCCGTCAGAATAGCCTGCTGTTCTTGCGCCGGCTGACCGTTCGCCTGTCGCCATTCCGCTAAGGTGATGTCGGGCAGCGACGGCAATGGCTGCCCCTGCCGCCAGATAAGCGTCTGCGGGCTTGCGGTTAGAGCCCGGCAAAAATAGTCGACAAAATGGGGTGTGGCGATGGGCTCAGGCGCGTCGCTCCAGCGCAAGGAGTCAGCATCCGGGTGCCGGGGCCAATGTTGCCATGGCGGCACGAGCAGCATTAACCAGCTTCCAGCGCGCAGCGTGCCCGCCAGCGCGGCAAACGCCGAGACATCAAATCCGGTACGGGCATCAAATATCGCGTGCTGAAACTCGCGTCCCAGCAGCGTGGTCAGCTTTGCAGGAAGGCAAAAAGGATCGTTTGCGGGCTCACGCCCGACCCACAGGACATCCCCCGACAGCGCCTGGCGAAACGCCTGCGCCTGCTGCTCGCACCATGCGGCCTCACCGCTGACCACCAGCAGGCGGCGAATGCCAACCTGCTTCATTCGCGCGGCCTGCGCGAGCAGTTCTTCCATGACGTCAGACATCAATTCAGAGTGATTTGCTGAAGGTATTACACTGGGCAGGGTCGCCGCTGTCGAAGCCGCGTTTCAGCCAGGTATAGCGCTGCTGGGAGGTACCGTGTGTAAAGCTATCGGGAACCACTCGCCCCTGACTTTGCTGTTGCAGGCGATCGTCGCCAATAGCCTGGGCGGCGTTCAATGCTTCTTCAAGGTCACCGGCTTCAAGAATGCCCTGTTTTTGCATGCTGTTGCCCCAGACGCCGGCAAAGCAGTCGGCCTGCAATTCCATGCGCACAGACAGACGGTTTACTTCTGCCTCGGAGGCGTTCTGCTGCATCTGGCGCACTTTCGGCTCAATACCCAGCAGTTTTTGCACGTGGTGTCCGACTTCATGAGCAATCACGTAACCCTGGGCAAAATCCCCGCCCGCACCGAGTTTGCTTTTCATGTCGTCATAGAAGGAGAGATCGATATAGACCGTGGAATCGGTTGGGCAGTAGAACGGCCCCATCACGGATTGGCCTGTACCACAGCCGGTGCGCGTGGCGCCGCGGTACATCACCAGACGCGGCGGCTGATAGGTTTTCCCCATCTCTTTAAATTGCTGCGCCCAGGTATCTTCGGTTGTGGCGAGCACAACCGAGGTAAATTTCGCGGCTTCGTCGTCGTTTGGATTGCTGACGCGCTGAGAGGTTTGCTGCTGGCTCATTGGTTCGCCGGTCATCAGGCCGGTTAAATCCACCCCGTAATAGCCCGCAACCACCACGACAATCAGCAAAATAATTCCGCCTTTGCCGCTAGGGATGCGAAAACCTGGGCCACCTCCAGACATAGGGGATTGCGAACTGTTCCGCCGGTCTTCTACATTGTCGCTTTCACGACGACCTTGCCAACGCATAACTACCTCGATCTTATCTTATTAATATACTGGTATGATCGTAGGCGGTTACGGGAAGGATTACCACTGGAAATATATTGAAACTGCCCCGGCGGCGCTTCGCTTGGCCGGGCTACAAATTCAAATGTAGCCCGGTCGAGCGCATGCGACGCCGGGAAGGCACAAAAGCTTAGTCCAGCTTCACGCCCAAACGGTGCGCCACTTCTTCATAGGCTTCAATCAGGCCACCCAGGCTCTGACGGAAACGGTCTTTGTCCATTTTGTCCATGGTCTTTTTGTCCCACAGACGGCTACCGTCTGGGGAGAATTCGTCACCCAGCACCACTTCGCCTTTAAACAGCCCGAATTCCAGTTTGAAGTCGACAAGGATAAGACCCGCGTCGTCGAACAGTCTTTTCAGCACGTCGTTAGCTTTGTACGTCAGCTCCTGCATACGCGCCAGATTCTCTTTGCTCACCCAGCCAAAGGTTTCACAATAAGATTCGTTAATCATCGGGTCGTGCATGGCGTCGTTTTTCAAGAACAGATCGAACAGAGGCGGATTCAGCTCAATGCCCTCTTCAATCCCCAGACGTTTCACCAGCGAACCCGCTGCGCGGTTACGCACCACGCACTCTACCGGCACCATATCCAGTTTTTTCACCAGACATTCGGTATCGGACAACAGCGCTTCCATCTGGGTCGGAATACCCGCTTCGGCGAGTTTGCTCATAATGAAATGGTTGAACTTGTTATTCACCATGCCTTTACGGTCGAACTGTTCAATGCGAGCACCATCTCCTGCTGACGTATCGTTACGGAATTCGAGTACCAACAGATCCGGGTTTTCGGTGCTGTATACGGTTTTCGCTTTACCACGATACAACTCAGCTAGCTTTTGCATCTTTGTCACTCCAGTGAGAATTAAGATAAATATTTGTGCTTTTCTGCCGACGCACACGTTTGCGTCACTATACAGAAAAAAGGGCCGGATTGCTCCAGCCCTGTTTAATTACTTGCTTAATGCGGCCTGGAATACGGCTACCAGGGCGTCATTTTGCGACTGCGTCAGCGTATGGCCTTTTGGATCAATAAATTGCAGGCTACTACGGTTATCCAGGTCGCCGACCTGAAGTTTGTAGTCGCCGGAGACCAGACCCGGATCGCTTGCGCCAAGGTCTTTCCAGCCGCTGTCAGACAGTGGCTTATAGGTCACGGCAATGCTGCCCTGCGAACGGGTGCTGTCGGTGACTTTCATGCCCACTTTTTCAAGCGCACCCGGCAGGCGTTGCCATACCTGGTTGAACGGACCGCGTACCACCAGCATTGGCAGGCCGGTATCGTCAGACGCGCTCTGCACATCGAAGGTGGCGCCAGCAGAGCCTCGGGAGGCGTTCGCGGCGTCGGTTGCATTCTTGTCCAGACCGGCAGAGATAACGTTGAGCATTTCGGCGCTGTAGCGTTGCAGCGATGCACGATCGGCAACGGCATTGCCAGCTTGCTCAAGGTTAATCAGCTTCACCATCACCGCTTGCTGATAGCCCTGCGGCTGCACGGAGATTTGATAACGACCACGATACTGCTGGTCTTCGTCAAGACGGTTCCAGTCAACCCAGTCCGTCGTCAGCGTTTGGCTAGCATCATCACGTTTGGAGATGGTGTAGTTTTTCGCCTGAACGATGCTGACAACCTGTGGCCACAGGGAGCCGCTGCGGCCATTTTCAACCAGCAGCATAGCGGTATCACCGGTAAACTGGGTACGCGCACCGGAGACCAGCGCCAATGGCTGAGCTGGCGGACGAATGTCCAGCGCTTTACCCACTGCACCGCTGCCGTTAGCGACCGGAATGTTGTAGTCGCCATTTTCAATCGGCAGGATCATGCCCGCAGGCGCGTGAAGTTCACTTAACGGTGCGGCATCCAGATAGGATTCGTCACCGCTCACCTGACGCTTATAGCGCGAGTCGGAACTACACGCCGCAAGCAGTAGAACCAGTGAAACACCCGCAACCTTCGCCACGCGCGACTTCTGTACTGAGTAAGCCATCAAATCTCCCTAAACTTTACAGCAGACCGGCATGCTTTAATGCGGATGCCACTACATCACGACCGTGGTCGGTGATAGGTGTCATCGGCAAGCGCATGGTATCGGTCGCCACAAGTCCCAACTCCTTACATGCCCATTTCACTGGGATCGGATTGGGTTCGACAAATAATTTATTGTGCAACGGCATCAAACGCTGGTTGATAATACGTGCTTGTGCGAACTGGCCATCAGCCGCCAGCTTACACATTTCCGCCATATCACGCGCAGCAATGTTCGCCGTCACTGAAATAACGCCGTGACCGCCAAGCTGAATGAAGTCCAGCCCGGTAGCATCATCACCGCTCAGCAGGATGAAGTCGTCTGAAACCAGCTCTTTGATCTGATGAACACGACTTAAGTTCCCCGTGGCTTCCTTAATCGCGATAATATTTTTGATTTTCGCAAGGCGGCCTACGGTTTCCGGCAGCATATCGCAACCGGTACGTGACGGCACATTATACAGGATTTGTGGCAAGTCAGTATGCTCAGCAATCGCTTTGAAGTGCTGGAACAGACCTTCCTGGGTCGGACGGTTGTAGTACGGGGTCACCGTCAGGCAACCGACAACGCCGGAATCGTTAAAACGCTGGGTCAGGCTTATTGCCTCTGCGGTCGCATTTGCGCCCGTTCCAGCAATCACTGGAATGCGGCCATCGGCCAGTTCCAGCGTGGTCATTACCACGTCGCCATGCTCTTCGTGGCTGAGCGTTGCGGATTCGCCGGTAGTTCCTACCGACACAATCGCCGAGGTTCCGTTGGTGACATGGTAATCAATCAGTTTCTTCAGGCTTGAACGGTCGACATTACCTTTTTCATCCATCGGCGTGACAAGCGCTACAATACTTCCCGTGAACATGGGCCATCCTCTGTGCTGACGTGCGGACATGAATCTCAATGGTACGTTTGGTCTTGTAATAAAAGCAATAGACTGAGGGCCTTCAGAATGTTGTATGCCGGTTTTTTTTATGCTTTCCTAAGGTATACCGCACCTTTTTAAAGGAAGAACAGGTTTGACAGCCTCATTACAACACTATCTGGTTATTACAGCCCTGGGCGCGGATCGCTCTGGCATCGTCAATACGATTACCCGTCATGTCAGCAGCTGCGGCTGTAACATTGAGGACAGTCGGTTAGCGATGCTGGGGGATGAGTTCACATTTATTATGCTGCTTTCCGGCACCTGGAACGCCATCACCCTGATTGAATCGACGCTGCCGCTTAAGGGCGCTGAGCTGGATTTATTGATTGTGATGAAGCGCACCACCGCGCGTCCGCGTCCGGCGATGCCCGCCACCGTGTGGGTGCAGGTGGAAGTCCCCGATTCCCCGCACATTATCGAGCGATTTACCGCATTGTTCGATAGCTGGGAAATGAATATTGCTGAGCTGGTTTCGCGTACTCAACCGGGTACCGCTGAAAGTGCTGCACAGTTATTCATTCAGATTACCGCCCACAGCCCCGCTACGAAAAATGCATCAAATATCGAGCAAGCGTTCAAAGCCCTATGTACAGAATTGAGCGCGCAAGGCAGTATAAACGTTGTCAATTATTCCCAGCATGATGAACAGGATGGAGCTTTGAAATGAACCCACTGAAAGCCGGTGATATCGCACCGAAATTTAGTTTGCCCGATCAAGACGGCGAGCAAGTAAATTTGACCGACTTCCAGGGACAACGTGTCCTGGTCTATTTCTACCCGAAAGCGATGACTCCTGGTTGTACCGTTCAGGCCTGCGGCCTGCGTGACAACATGGATGAGCTGAAAAAAGCGGGCGTTGAAGTACTGGGGATCAGCACCGACAAACCTGAAAAGCTGTCGCGTTTCGCCGAAAAAGAGCTGCTGAACTTCACGCTGCTCTCCGATGAAGATCACAAGGTGTGCGAGCAGTTTGGTATCTGGGGTGAAAAAACGTTCATGGGTAAAACCTATGACGGCATCCACCGCATCAGCTTCCTGGTCGACGCTGATGGTAAAATTGAGCATGTGTTTGATGATTTCAAAACCAGCAACCACCACGATATCGTGCTGGACTGGCTAAAGGCTAACGCCTAATCGGGTAAGTCGATAATGTTTATGCCTGATAAGCTTCGCGCCATCAGGCATAGACGTGCACATTGCCGGATGGCGGCTTTGCCTTATCCGGCCTACGCTCAAGGGTAGCCAGGCCGAGCGCAGCAACGCCGGGAAGCACCGGCACCCATCCCGGGGTCGGCGTAAACGCCTCGCCCGGGCTACTCCTGGAAGTAGATGATCGTAGGCCTGATAAGCGTAGCGCCATCAGGCTTAACCGTGCACATTGCCGGATGGCGGCTTTGCCTTATCCGGCCTACGCTCGAAGGTAGCCCGGCCGAGCGCAGCGACGCCGGTAAGCACCGGCATTCATCCCGGGGTCGGCGTAAACGCCTCGCCCGGGCTACTCCTGGAAGTAGATGATCGTAGGCCTGATAAGCTTCGCGCCATCAGGCTTAACCGCGCACATTGCCGGATGGCGGCTTTGCCTTATCCGGCCTACGTTCGAGGGTAGCCCGGCCGAGCGCAGCGACGCCGGGAAATGTCGGTACTCATCCCGGGCTACTCGTTAATTTGGGGTTTCCTCTTGCGTAACCAATCCGTCCGGCCAGGCATGAACCACCGCTTTAATGAGCGTTGCCAGCGGAATGGCAAAGAACACGCCCCAGAATCCCCACAGCCCGCCAAAAATCACCACTGACAGAATAATCACCAGCGGATGCAGGTTAACGGCCTCTGAAAACAGCACCGGCACCAGCAAATTACCGTCCAGCCCCTGGATTATCAGGTACACCACAAACAGGCTCCAGAACTCCGTACCGAGACCAAACTGGAACAGCGCCACGCAAACCACCGGAATGGTGACCACAAATGCGCCGATATAGGGAATAAGAACCGATATGCCGACCAGTACCGCCAGCAGCAGCGAGTAGTTAAGGCCGAACATCAGGAAGCCGAGCCAAGTGGCGATACCGACGACAATCATCTCCAGCACCTTGCCACGAATATAGTTGGTGATCTGCTGGTTCATCTCTTTCCACACCTGCCCCGCCAGCCCACGGTTACGTGGCAGAACGCGGCGAACGGCGTTGAGCATCTGCTCTTTATCTTTGACGAGGAAAAAGACCATCAGAGGAACCAGGACCAGATAGACCGCAAGCGTCAACAGCCCCATTAACGACGCGACCGAATATTTGACCACTGAGTCGCCCATAGTCAGCATTCGGCTGCGCATATTCTCCGCCATGGCATCAATGATGCCCGCATCCATCAGCGCCGGGTAACGACGCGGCAAAGTGGCGGCAAAATCGGACAGTTTATTGAGCATGCCGGGCATATCATGGATAAGATTAATACCCTGCTGCCAGGCAATCGGCATCACGACAAATGACATCAGCAGCAAAATGCCGATAAACAGCACCATCACCACGCTTGTCGCCCAGGTACGCGACCAGCCCAGGCGCTCCAGACGCACGGTCGGCCACTCCAGCAGATAGGCCAGCACTATAGCCACCAGCAGCGGCGCGAGCAGGCCACTGAAGAAAAACAGAATGCAAAAACCAGCGACTAAAATCACCAGCAGGGCAATCGCTTCGGGGTCGCTGAACCGGCGACGGTACCACTGCATTAACATCTCGAGCATAAATCTATTCCCTGAGGCCTGTGTTTTCATACAGAACGTGAAGTGTATCTAAATGTCACAAAAAAGACTTCGCTTTTTGTATTTATCCCGGCAATCGCGCGATTATCGTTTTCAATAAGTAAGCAGATAGATACACTCGCTAAGCAGCCCATTACGGAACGTAACGGTATGCTGCGGGTCAAAACAGGCACATCCCATATTACAGGAAACGAGGTTATGTTCAGGCAGTTGAAAAAAACGCTGTTGGCATCCCTTATTGCGACACTTGCGCTCGGCCAGATAGCTCCTGCATTTGCAGAATCAGCGGATAATCTGCCGGACATGGGCACGTCCGCAGGAAGCACGCTCTCCATCGGTCAGGAGATGCAGATGGGGGATTACTATGTTCGACAACTGCGCGGCAGCGCACCGCTAATAAATGACCCGTTGCTGGTCCAGTACGTTAATTCTCTGGGGATGCGGCTGGTTTCGCACGCCTATTCTGTTCGAACTCCGTTTCATTTCTATCTCATTAATAACGATGACATCAACGCCTTCGCCTTCTTCGGCGGTAACGTAGTGCTGCACTCAGCGTTATTCCGTTACTCTGATACAGAAAGCCAGCTGGCATCGGTAATGGCGCACGAAATTTCGCACGTCACCCAGCGCCACCTGGCGCGCGCGATGGAAGATCAAAAGCGTAACGCCCCGCTGACCTGGGTTGGCGCGCTGGGATCTATCCTGCTGGCAATGGCAAGTCCGCAGGCCGGTATGGCGGCGTTAAGCGGTACGCTTGCGGGGACCCAGCAGGGCATGATCAGCTTCACTCGCCAGAATGAAGAAGAGGCAGACCGCATCGGCATTCAGGTGCTACAACGCTCAGGATTTGATCCACAGGCAATGCCGGCGTTTATGGAGAAATTGCTCGATCAGTCGCGCTATTCGTCACGTCCGCCGGAAATGTTGCTGACTCACCCCTTGCCGGAAAGCCGTCTGGCGGATGCGCGTAACCGCGCCAACCAGATGCGTTCGGTGGTCGTTCAATCCTCCGCCGATTTCTACTTTGCCAAAGCACGTACGCTTGGCATGTATAACTCCGGGAAAAATCAGCTTGGCAGCGATTTGCTCGATAGCTGGTCGAAGGGCAATATTCGCGAGCAGCATGCCGCGCAATATGGTCGTGCGCTGCTGGCGATGGAAGCGAAAAATTTTGCCGAAGCCAGCAAACAGCTTCAGCCGCTGTTAAGCGCCGATCCGCAAAACGCGTGGTATCTGGATCTGGCAACCGATATTGACCTCGGTCAGAACAAAACTAACGAAGCGATTAATCGACTCAAGAACGCGCGCGAGCTGCGAACCAACCCGGTATTGCAGTTGAACCTCGCCAACGCCCTGCTTGAAGGCGGCAAGGCCGGTGAAGCCGCAACCATTCTTAATCGCTATACCTTTGAAAACAAAGATGATACAAACGGCTGGGAGCTGCTCGCTCAGGCGGAATCGACGCTGGGCAACCGCGACCAGGAGCTGGCCGCCCGTGCCGAAAACATGGCTTTAGTCGGCCGACTGGACCAGGCGATTTCCCTGTTAAGCTCAGCCAGCGCACAAGTGAAACTGCGCAGCCTGCAACAGGCACGTTATGATGCGCGTATTGACCAGCTGCGGCAATTGCAAGAGCGCTTCCGCCCTTACCAGAAAATGTAACAGGAGAGACCATGACGGATACGGTCACCATCTACCATAATCCACGTTGCTCAAAGAGCCGCGAAACCTTGAGCCTTTTAAAGGACAACGGCATCGACCCAAGCGTCGTACTTTATCTGGAAACGCCGCCGGATGCCGCAACGCTGCGCCAGCTGCTGAAGATGCTCGGCATGAGCAGTGCCCGCGAGCTAATGCGCCAGAAGGAGGATCGGTATAAGGAACTCAATCTTAGCGACAGCCAGCTCAGCGAAGAGGCATTAATTCAGGCGATGGTTGAAAATCCAAAGCTGATTGAGCGCCCGATAGTGGTCAGCAACGGCCAGGCGCGCATCGGTCGCCCGCCGGAGCAGGTTCTGGATATCGTCGGTTAAGTACTTTGCGGCCGCAGCGCGTGTAAAAAGGCCTGCGGCGTCATATTCCCCAGCTTTTTCTGTTCCTTCCCGGTGTTAAAAATCGTGCACAGCCTGACTGCCAGCGCATCTGGCGTATAAATGCTTGCCGCCGGAATAATCTCCACCAGCGGCGATGTAACCTGTACGGCCACGCGCTCAGGCGTAACCGACGTTTTTCGCCCCTGAATCCCCCGCTCCGCCAGCCGCTGATTAAGCGCTGCAACCAGGGTATCACTTAGCCACTCATCGCTTTTAATCTCAACAGATTGGATATCACCCGGAAACTGCGCCAGCACTTGATCCAGCCAGCTCACCACCAGCGACGGCGACATACCGGAATAGACTCGTGCTGCGCACCATCCGCTGACGGGTTCCTGCGCCCACAACAGATGGTGATCGCCATCGTCATCCATGTGCAGTGACAACAAGCGGTAATGCAACGTGAGCGTGTGCGGTTTAATTCCGGCCTTCAGCGCTTTTTTACCGCACAGCTTGTCGCGTGTACCGCCATGATAAGAGGGCTTCAGGTAGCGGCTTAACGTGGCGCGGGAAAGCTCAATACCCAGCCCCTCAACCACCATAAACAGCAGATCGTCGAGCGGAGCCTGGAAAATATCCCGCAAAGCATTTATCAGGATGACCTGTTCTTGTCTCATTGCTTTGTGTACAACTCCCGGCGTGGTGCTCCGGTCGGAGGTTTGTTGCCGATTTCGCCAGCGCCGTACCGTGGTTACCGAAATACCCAGTTCTTTCGCCAGCTCACGGTCGCTTTTGTTTGATTCCTGCAAATATTTCCTGACCCTGGGCGTTGTCGTGGCATTGGCGTGCAGCTTAATTTCCATAAAAACCCTTGCAGTTAAATAACCAATCAGATGAGATTTATAGTGATTAAGTCAGGACGTTGTGACCCGTTTCACCTTTCCACCATGACCTTTCTTCGATAATCCTTTCGTCGTTCTCTATTACATAACACACACAATGTCCGTTAATCTTTTACGGAGTTCACAATGAACAATGTTCTGGGATTTTTAGAAGAGAAACTGATGCCGATTGCGGCAAAAACCGCACAGCAGCGCCATCTTGGCGCGATTCGCGGCGCGTACGTCTCCTTTATGCCTTTCATCATCGTTGGCTCTATCCTGCTGGTCATTTCGTCGTTTCCGAATCAAAGCTATCAGCAATTTATGTCTCACAGCTTTGGGGCGAACTGGAGCGCTATCGTTGAAATCCCGTTTAACGCCGTATTCTCAACGATGTCGCTATTTATCAGCTTCCTCGTCGCCTACCGGCTGGCAGAGCATTACGATGAAGATCGTCTGTCGTGCGGGATCCTGGCGCTGGTCAGTTTTCTGATCCTGACGCCGTTTATGAAGGTGGCGGAAAACGGCGGCATTACCGTCATGCCAGTGGAATGGATCGGCACTAAGGGGCTGTTTGTCGCCATGATTGGTTCCCTGCTGTGGACCGAGCTATTTTGCTGGCTGAAAAAGAAAAAGCTGGTGATCAAAATGCCAGACGGCGTGCCGCCTGCGGTGCAGGAGTCCTTTGCGGCACTTATTCCCGCGCTGGTGGTGATGGTAATCGTGCTGGCCATTCGCATTGGATTTGAAAATACCCACTATCAAACCATTCATCAGTTCATCTATGAAGTGGTTGCCACGCCGGTTCGCCATTTCGGCACCTCCTATTTTGGCGCGCTGATGACGGTGTTCAGCATTACCATTTTGTGGTCAGTCGGGATCAATTCCGGCTCAATGGTCAACGGCATCATTCGTCCGCTGTGGATGGAAAACCAGACCGACAACATCGCCGCCATTCAGGCCGGGGTGACGCCGCCGCATATTATTACCGAGCAGTTCTTCGACATGATTTGGATGGGCGGCGCGGGCGCCACGCTATCGCTGGTGATCGCCATGCTGATTTTTGCCCGCAGTAAGAGCATGCGAGAAGTGGCACGGCTTGGCGCGGGGGCATCGGTATTCAACATTAACGAACCGGTTCTGTTTGGTCTGCCGGTCATTATGAATCCCATCATGCTGATCCCGTTCAATCTGGTGCCACTGGTGCTGGTCACCATCCAGTATGTGGCGATGAAAATTGGCATGGTCGCGGTCACCACCGGGGTATTTATTCCGTGGACGCTGCCGCCGGTTATCAGCGGATTTATCGTTACCGGGCATATTTCCGGCAGCATCATGCAAATACTTAATCTATTGATTGGCGCAATGCTCTATCTGCCATTTATGCGCATTCTTGATAAGCAGTACCGCGCGGCAGAAGTCAGTGATGCCGAGGGATCCAATACGCTAGCAAAGCAGGAGTAAGAGATGTGGGGAATAATTGCAACCTGGCGTATGGCGCTGGAAGGGGTAAGTGACTCAGCGACGGCGCTTGCCGCAGGGAGTGCCGCGACAACCTCGGTTGTTGATGCCGTGGTCGCTGTCGAAGATTTTCCGTTGTATAAATCGGTGGGCTACGGCGGCCTGCCCACCGAGAATGGCGAGGTGGAGCTTGACGCTGCCTGGATGGACGGCGATACGCTGGCCTTCGGCGCGGTAGGTAATCTGGTCGATATTGCCAACCCGGTGAAGGTCGCTCATGCGCTGGGCCGTCAGCGTTATAACTCACTGCTGGTCGGCCAGGGCGCGAGGGAATGGGCGCTAAGTCAGGGATTTAGCGACAAAAAAATGCTCACCGACCGGGCGATGCAGCACTATCGCAAGCGCTGCCGCGAGACGCTCGATAAAGGTCTTAGCCCATACGATGGGCATGATACCGTCGGTGTTATCGCGCTGGATAAGCAAGGCTCCATGAGCGTCGCCACCTCCACCAGCGGCCTGTTTATGAAAAAACGCGGTCGCCTTGGTGACTCGCCGATTATCGGCTCCGGCTTCTATTGCGACAGCGAAATCGGCGCGGCAACCGCCACCGGCGTCGGTGAAGATCTGATGAAAGGCTGCACCAGCTATGAAATCGTGCGGCGAATGGAACAGGGAATGAGCCCGCAGCAGGCGGCGGATTCGGTGGTGTACGAGCTTGAGGATAAGCTAATGTCGCGCTTTGGTCGCGCGGGCGATCTCTCCGTCGTCTGTATGAATCGTAAGGGCGAATTCGGCGCGGCGACGAACATCAAAACCTTCTCTTTTGTCGTCGCCACAGCCATCCAGCCGCTGACGGTATTCCGCGCGGAGCGCGTCAAAGAGAAAACCCATTATCAACCGGTGGACGACGCCTGGATGCAGGCCTATGCCGACCGCATTCGTGCGCCTATCGAGGAGTAAATCATGATTCGCTACCGTTTAATCACCGCCCTCTCTCGCGAGCAGAATGGCTGTCATTTGATTACCTTTCCCGGCAGCACGCTGCTATTGGAAGAGTCTTTACGTGATAATCCGCTGATTGTCGAGATGACGGCGCTTGCCGAACAGGGAACGCTTGCGGATACGTGCTTTGGCTGTGGCCCTTTTGCACGTGTTACCGTGGTGCCGCGCAAAGCCTGGCACGACACGCTGACCGATTCACTTCTGAGCACGCTTCGTCCCCTTATTGCCGCGCCGGTTTGCAGCGCCGTCCTGCTGGACTGCACCGACATTCACGATACCGTGCTGGCAAAAACGCTGCGTTTACTCTTCAATCAGGCCCATAGGCTGACCGACCTCGGCCTGAAAAAAACATCAGACCACGCTGTGCGCCTGAAGCATATCGATGCCTACTGTTCCGTGAACGAGTCGGCCCGGCTGGAAGCATTATTCAACCAGCAACAGGCCATCGCCAACGGAATGGTTGCCGCCCGTCGTCTGGCGGATCTGCCGTCGGAGCAATGTACACCGCAGTTTGTCGTGGAAGAAGCCATGCGTTTGTGCGCTGACTTCCCGGCCTTGCGCTGCGAAGTGCTGGATGAGAAGGCGATTATTCAACAAGGGCTCGGTCTGCTGCATGCGGTAGGTAAAGGCTCGGCCCGCCCTCCTCGCCTGTTAGCCATTCATTATGACGGCGCAAGCAGCGGGCCGGTGCGTAGCTATGTCGGAAAAGGCATAACCTTTGATACCGGTGGCTTGTGGCTGAAAGAAGGCGCGGGTATGTACACCATGAAATATGACATGTGCGGCGCGGCAAACGTTTTGGGGTTAATGCTCAGCATTGCCGAGCTTGACCTGCCGGTACGCGTGATGGGCGTACTGGCGCTGGCGGAAAATGCCATCGGCCCCGAAGCCATGCAGCCCGGCAGCGTGGCGCGCGCCTGTAACGGTATGACGGTGGAAATCAATAATACCGATGCCGAAGGTCGCCTGGTGCTCTCCGACGCTATCGCCTGGGCCAGCCAGCGCCACCCGGAAACCCGCTATATCATTGATTTGGCGACGCTGACCGGTGCAGTAGTGAAAGCGCTGGGCTATGAATTGAGCGGGTTAATGACCCAGGATACGCCTCTGCGTCACGCATTGACTGCCGCAGGCGAGCAAAGCGGTGATGAGGTGTGGTCGCTACCGCTGGATGCGCGTTTCACCAAACAGACGGAAAGCGCGATTGCCGATTTATGTAACACGCCGACCAATAATGCCGCCATCAGTGCGTCTGCGGCATGGCTGCTGCATCATTTTTGTCCGGCGAACATTCCCTGGGCGCATCTCGACGTGAGCGGTACGGCATTGTGGCGTGAAGGTGGCAAAAGCGTGGCATCGGGAAGGCCGATTCCGCTGCTGATGCAGCATCTGTTAAACGATTTGGGTTAGCGCCGGAGATTTCCCGGAGTCGGTGCTTCGCACCTCGTCCGGGCTACATTTATACAGGTAGCCCGGCCAAGCGCAGCGCCGCCGGGAGAGAGAGGCCCTAAAGCTTGAGGATTTCTTTCACAAACGGAATGGTCAACTTGCGCTGAGCGGTGATCGAGGCGTGATCAAGCTGATCGAGCGTTAAAAACAGCGTACGCATTTCGCGATCCAGGCGCTTTAGCAAGAAGCGGCAAACATCTTCCGGCATCTCGAACCCGCGCAGGCGCGCGCGCAGCTGTAACGCCAGCAGCTTATCTTCGTCGGACAGTGGCTGAAGCTTGTAGATTTGTCCCCAATCCAGCCGCGAGGCCAGATCCGGCAGCCCCAGATTAAGCTGGCGTGGCGGACGATCGCCGGTTATCAGCAGCCGCGTATTGCCTGACTCCAGAATGCGGTTATAGAGATTAAAGATCGCCATTTCCCACTCTTCATCACCGGCCACGCACTCGATATTGTCGATGCAGACCAGCGAAAGTTGCTCCATCCCTTCCAGCACATCCGGCACAAACCAGGTGCGCTTATCCAGCGGAACGTAACCTACCGCGTCACCGCGCTGGGAAAGCTCAGCACAGGCAGCATGCAGTAAATGACTGCGCCCGGCGCCTTCACGTGACCAGATATAGATGTATCCGCTGTGATCCTGCCGCAGTACGTTTTGCACCGCTGCAAGTAAAGAAGGGTTATCACCCGGCCAGAAACTCGCGAAAGTTTCATCATCGGGAAGATACAGTGGCAAAGAGAGCTGTGCCGGTGCGTTCAGAGAGACCTCAACATGGGCTTACGAAAAATCGAAAAGAGTTTACCACAGAAATTAGCGAGGAGAGAACCGGGCGGCGATCCCGCCCGGTGAGAGGATCAATGGGAAGTTTGATCGCTTTCTTCAGCGTCCAGAACGTCCTCTTCAGGGCGCAGCACGCTTATCAGTTTAAACACCAGAGACAAACAGATACCGACGATCGTCGCTAATGCCATCCCTTTAAGTTCAGCAGCACCAATGTGCACTTTCGCGCCGCTCACGCCGATAATCAGGATAACGGATGTCAGGATCAGGTTCTGCGCTTTGCTGTAATCCACTTTCGATTCGATCAGCACGCGAATACCGGATGCGCCAATGACGCCGTACAGCAGCAGAGAAACACCGCCCATTACCGGCAATGGGATAATCTGGATCGCCGCTGCCAGCTTGCCGACGCAAGACAAAAGGATCGCGATAATTGCCGCACCGCCGATAACCCAGGTGCTGTACACGCGGGTAATCGCCATGACGCCGATGTTTTCACCATAGGTGGTGTTTGGCGTTGAACCAAAGAACCCGGAAATCACGGTAGAAAGACCGTTGGCAAACATTGAACGATGCAGGCCCGGGTCGCGAATCAAATCTTTCTTCACGATGTTGGCCGTCACCACCAGGTGACCTACGTGCTCGGCAATCACCACCAGCGCCGCAGGCAGGATGGTGAAGATAGCAAACCATTCAAAACGCGGCGTGTAGAAGGTTGGCAGCGCGAACCAGTGCGCCTCGGCAATTGGCGAGGTATCAACAACGCCCATCACGAAGGAAAGCGCATAGCCAACCAGCACACCGATAAGAATCGGGATAATGGCCAGGAAGCCGCGGAACAGTACGGAACCGAAGACGGTAACGCCCAGCGTAACCAGCGAAATGATGATGGTCTTGGTATCCGCAGACTGACCGTCAGGTGGTAGCAGACCGGCCATATTCGCCGCTACGCCCGCCAGTTCCAGACCAATAACGGCAACGATTGCGCCCATTGCCGCCGGTGGGAACATCACGTCAAGCCAGCCGGTACCCGCTTTCTTCACAATGAAAGAGACTAGGCAGAACAGTACGCCGCACATAATAAAACCGCCCAGCGCCACTTCATAGCCTAACGGCAGCAGCAGCAGAACCGGGGAGATAAAAGCAAAGCTTGAGCCCAGATAAGCGGGGATTTTACCTTTACAGATGAAGAGGTACAGCAGCGTTCCCAAGCCGTTAAACAGCAGAACGGTTGCCGGGTTAATATGGAACAGAACCGGTACCAGCACGGTTGCGCCAAACATGGCGAATAAATGCTGCAAGCTAAGCGGGATAGTCTGTAAAAGCGGCGGTCTTTCACTGACCCCAATGGCACGGCGCGTCATGTTGTTTTCCTCTATGGTGTTGTTAGCCCAGTTTTTATTCAAAAAAAAGCCGACTTCTCAAAGTCGGCTCTTTTTATTTTTTCGTTTACTTGGTACCAAAAATCTTATCGCCAGCATCGCCGAGGCCCGGAATAATGTATCCGTGCTCGTTCAGGCCCTGGTCAATTGACGCCGTGTACAGCTCAATGTCAGGGTGCGCTTTTTCCAGCGCCGCGATACCTTCCGGTGCCGCCACCAGAACCAGCACCTTAATGCTGGTGCAGCCCGCTTTTTTCAGCAGGTCGATGGTTGCGATAACGGAGCCGCCGGTAGCCAGCATCGGGTCGACGATAAGCGCCATGCGCTCATCAATGTTGGAAACCAGTTTCTGGAAGTACGGTACCGGCTCAAATGTTTCTTCGTCACGGTACATACCGACGACGCTGATACGCGCGCTTGGCACGTTTTCCAGTACGCCGTCCATCATGCCCAGGCCCGCACGCAGGATTGGCACAACGGTAATTTTCTTGCCTTTGATCTGGTCGATTTCTACCGGGCCGTTCCAGCCTTCGATAGTGACTTTTTCGGTTTCCAGATCGGCGGTGGCTTCATACGTCAGCAAGCTGCCAACTTCGGAGGCGAGTTCACGGAAGCGTTTGGTGCTGATGTCATTTTCGCGCATCAGGCCCAGCTTGTGTTTGACGAGTGGGTGCTTAACTTCCACAATCTTCATTCTCTTTCTCCTTTGAATGGGGCAGCCACAAAAAAAATCGCCGGATTATACCGCTTTTTTTCGGCTGCGCCATACCCATGTTGATTGACCAGGATCAAGCAAAGCGGTGAACGGCACTGCAATCAGTATAAGTCAGTATAAAAATAAACCCCGGCAAGCGGGGTTTTATTTTAACTATTCAGCGAGTTACAGTTCACTTCCGTTGGTCGCAATCACCTTTTGATACCAGGCAAAAGATTTTTTGCGGCTGCGAGCGAGCGTACCGTTGCCTTCGTTGTCTTTATCAACGTAAATAAAGCCGTAGCGTTTTTTCATCTCGCCGGTACCGGCAGACACCAGGTCAATACAGCCCCATGGGGTGTAGCCCATCAGATCGACACCGTCTTCTACTACCGCTTTTTTCATTTCAGCAATGTGCGCCGCAAGATAATCGATACGGTACTGATCGTTCACCGTACCGTCACTTTCCTGCACATCAATCGCGCCAAAACCGTTTTCAACGATAAACAGCGGCAGCTGATAATGGTCATAGAACCAGTTCAGGGAATAGCGCAGGCCAACCGGGTCAATCTGCCATCCCCAGTCAGATTTCTCGACATACGGATTGGAGACGAGGCTGGTGGTTTCATCATAATCGAGCTGCGGGTTGTCCGGCGTGGCTTTCGTGGCAAACGACATGTAGTAGCTAAAACCGATATAGTCGACGCAACCCTCGGCCAGCGCCTGACGATCTTCTTCAGTGATATCAAGCTCGAAGCCACGGCGTTCGAAGTAGTTCAGCAGATGCTGCGGATATTTGCCGCGCACATGAACATCCGTGAACCAGTAACGGCGATGCATCGCATTCATCGCCATCATCATATCGTTTGGCGCGCAGCTCAGAGGATAAATCGGGCACATGGCGATCATGCAGCCAATCTGCAAATCCGGGTTGATTTGATGGCCGATTTTCACCGCCAGAGCGCTCGCCACCAGCTCGTAGTGCGCGGCCTGGTACATCACCGGTTCACGGTCTTCACCCGGCTGATACTTAAGCCCGGAGTTGGTAAACGGCGCGAAATCTTCGTGGAAGTTAGCCTGGTTGTTAATCTCGTTAAATGTCATCCAGTACTTCACTTTGTGCTGATAGCGGGTAAATACCACTTCAGCGAAACGTACAAAGAAATCAATCAGCTTGCGGTTACGCCAGCCGCCATATTCGGTGACCAGATGATAAGGCATTTCGAAGTGAGACAGCGTAATAACCGGCTCAATTCCCAGCTTCAGACACTCGTCGAACAGATCGTCATAGAATTGCAGCCCGGCTTCATTCGGGGTTAGCTCATCACCGTTGGGGAAAATACGCGTCCAGGCAATCGAGGTGCGGAAGCATTTATAGCCCATCTCAGCAAACAGCTTCAGATCGTCTTTGTAACGATGGTAGAAATCGATGGCTTCATGGTTCGGGTAGTTTTTCCCAGGCAATACCCCGTCGGTAATTTCACGCGGAACACCATGCGCGCCAGCGGTCATCACGTCCGCCACGCTTATGCCCTTTCCTCCTTCCTGCCAACCGCCTTCGAGTTGATGTGCTGCTACCGCGCCGCCCCAGAGAAATCCAGCTTTAAATCCAGTCATATCTTTCCCTCGTTAATCAGTTAGTTATCGCTGCGAGTACTGCTGATTGAAATGGTAAACTGCGCCAATCAGCCCGGCATCGTTGCCGTGGCTGACCGTATCGATGTAATCGGCGATGCCGAACCAGGCCAAATGTTGGCGCATTAGCGCCAGAAAGCCGGGGCGCTCAACGATGCCGCCGCCAATAAGAATGTTTTGTGGATCAAACAGATTGACCAGGTTATACAGCCCGGTGCCCAGACCGTTGAAAAACTCTTCAACCAGCCGCTGACAGACAACGTCTCCGGCGTCGAAGCGGTCAAAAATCTCTTCACCGGTGACTTCCTCAAACGCTTTACCCAGATGCTGCGCGTAACGATGACGGAGTACCCGTAGCGTGCAATTTTTTTCATTCATGGTGTAACGGCGCACATCGCGGGTGCCGGGGCGGGAAGTGAGCATATAGCCGAACTCACCGGCGCGAAAACGCGCGCCATGCACCAGCTGGTTGTTGCAGAAAATGGCTCCGCCAATGCCGGTGCCGATGGTCAGGACCAGAAAATCGGACAGGTTGATCCCTTTCCCCTGCCAGCGCTCAGCCAGCAGTACGCAGTTGGCATCGTTTTCGATAGCAACCGGCAGGCCACAACGCGATTCAAGCCACGCTTTAATCGCAAAGTTGTCAAAACGACGAATCGCGCCGCCCATTTCGATAAAGCCGGTGTGAGGATTCACATAGCCCGGCGCGCTGATTGCCACCCCCGTGCACTCTGGGTTCGCGGTTATCCATGATTCGATTGCCGCAAGAATTTGCTCGCCGTCACTCTCGCTGATGGGCTGCTTTACTTTCTTCAGTATTTCGCCACTGGCGGTGACGACGCCCATTTTTAGCGCCGTTCCGCCAATATCAAAGGCCGCAATCTTCATCCCTTTTGTCCCTTATGGCCGTTTTTGTCTCGTTCATTGGGCCTCTGCCACGAAAACAGAAACCGGTTTCAGTAACATGATGTGGATTCAGCGGGGCGGATGCAAGGACAAGGGTGTACCCGGTTTCATTTTCGTGAGCAGTATCATATTTGACCGATTTAAGAACTGAGAAGCGGCAAAAAATCGGTCTTAAAAATTGGATGTAGAATAGGCTCGCAAACG
Organism: Kluyvera sp. NPDC087067; assembly: GCF_044745165.1. Taxonomy (NCBI): domain Bacteria; kingdom Pseudomonadati; phylum Pseudomonadota; class Gammaproteobacteria; order Enterobacterales; family Enterobacteriaceae; genus Kluyvera; species Kluyvera sp. NPDC087067. Next base: position 120,252 of record NZ_JBIUZS010000008.1, read on the forward strand.
TTTGCCTGGACTGGTAGAATTGCGCCGATTTTTCTTGCTATCGCAAACGCGTGGAGACTTGCAGTGACCGACAAAACCTCTCTCAGCTACAAAGATGCCGGTGTTGATATTGACGCAGGAAACGCTCTGGTTGACCGTATCAAAGGGGTGGTGAAGAAAACTCGCCGTCCTGAAGTGATGGGTGGATTAGGGGGGTTTGGCGCATTGTGCGCGCTGCCGCAAAAATATCGTGAACCGGTGCTGGTTTCTGGCACTGACGGTGTGGGTACGAAATTACGTTTAGCGATGGATTTAAAACGTCATGACACCATCGGTATCGACCTGGTGGCGATGTGCGTGAACGATTTAGTGGTTCAGGGCGCTGAGCCTCTGTTCTTCCTCGACTACTACGCAACCGGCAAACTGGACGTCGACACCGCGGCAAGCGTTATCAGCGGGATCGCCGAAGGCTGTCTGCAATCAGGCTGTGCGCTGGTGGGCGGTGAAACGGCTGAAATGCCGGGCATGTATCACGGTGAAGATTACGACGTGGCCGGTTTCTGCGTCGGCGTCGTTGAGAAATCAGAAATCATCGACGGCAGTAAAGTGACCGACGGCGACGTGCTTATCGCGCTTGGCTCGAGCGGCCCGCACTCCAACGGCTACTCGCTGGTGCGTAAAATTGTCGAAGTTAGCGGCTGCAACCCGGATACCACGCAGCTTGAAGGCAAAACGCTTGCCGATCACCTGCTGGCACCGACCCGCATCTATGTGAAATCCATTCTGGAACTGATCGAAAGCGTTGACGTTCACGCCATTGCTCACCTGACCGGCGGCGGCTTCTGGGAAAATATCCCGCGCGTACTGCCGGACAACACTCAGGCCATCATTGATGAATCCTCCTGGCAGTGGCCGGCGGTATTCAACTGGTTGCAGGATGCCGGTAACGTCAGTCAGCATGAGATGTATCGTACCTTCAACTGCGGCGTCGGCATGGTCATTGCTCTGGCAGCAGACGAGGCGGATAAGGCGATTGCGCTGATGAACGAAAAAGGTGAAAACGCGTGGAAAATCGGCTATATCAAAGCCTCTGATTCCGAACAGCGTGTGGTCATCAAATAAATGAAAAACATCGTGGTGCTGATTTCCGGTAACGGCAGCAACTTACAGGCCATTATTGACGCCTGTGAGCAGAAAAGAATTAATGGCACCATTCGAGCGGTTTTCAGTAACAAGGCCGAGGCGTTCGGCCTTGTTCGCGCACGCGATGCGGGGATCCCAGCGCATGCATTGGCCGCCAGTCAGTTTGCCAGCCGGGAAGCGTTTGATCGCGAATTGATGCAGGAAATTGATGCCTATGCCCCCGACGTAGTCGTGCTGGCAGGCTATATGCGCATTCTGAGTGCCGATTTCGTCGCCCACTATCAGGGGCGACTGCTGAATATCCACCCTTCCCTGCTGCCGAAATATCCAGGCCTGCATACTCATCGTCAAGCGCTGGACAACGGCGATGCAGAGCACGGCACTTCTGTGCATTTCGTCACCGAGGAATTAGACGGTGGGCCCGTTATCTTACAGGCTAAAGTGCCGGTTTTTGACGGTGACGACGAAGAAGAAATCACCGCTCGCGTGCAGGTACAAGAACACGCCATCTATCCGCTGGTCGTCGGCTGGTTCCTCGATGGTCGCCTGAAAATGCAGGATAATCATGCCTGGATTGACGGCGTTAAGCTGCCGCCTGCGGGCTATGCGGCAGAAGAGTGAATCACGACTCGCAAATTCTTCATAGAGGGCCTTCATGGCCCTCTTTTTTTATGCCAGCAAGAGCCCAACGGCATGCGTAAAAATAGTGAAAAAGACTTAGATATCAAAAAGAATAGCGACTATTTTCTTATACAAACCAGGATAACTGTCATACTTAGCTGACACAGTTGGACATAGCCCGGCAAAGCTAGCAATATAACGGTAAGACGTCTTTGCCGCGTCCCGTGAACAAACCGGAGTGTAAGTAGTAATGGGTCAGGAAAAACTGTACATCGAAAAAGAGCTGAGCTGGTTGTCCTTCAACGAGCGCGTCCTTCAGGAAGCGGCAGATAAAAGCAACCCGCTGATTGAGCGTATGCGTTTTTTGGGTATTTACTCCAACAACCTTGATGAGTTCTATAAGGTTCGCTTCGCAGAGTTAAAGCGCCGTATCATCATCAGCGAAGAACAAGGCGTGACCACGCATTCTCGTCACCTGCTGAGCCGGATTCAGGCGCGGGTGTTGAAAGCCGATCAGGAGTTTGATGGCTTGTACAACGAGCTGCTGCTGGAGATGGCGCGTAACCAAATCTTCCTGATAAACGAACGTCAGCTTTCGGTGAACCAACAAAGCTGGCTGCGTCATTACTTTAAACATTATCTGCGTCAGCATATCACCCCGATTCTGCTAAACCGGGAAACCGATTTGGTGCAGTTCCTGAAAGATGACTACACCTATCTGGCGGTGGAAATTATTCGCGGCGATGAGTTTAATTACGCGCTGCTGGAGATCCCATCAGATAAAGTACCGCGCTTCGTCAATCTGCCGCCGGAGACCCCACGCCGTCGCAAACCCATGATCCTGCTGGATAACATTTTGCGCTACTGCCTAGATGATATCTTCAAAGGCTTCTTCGATTACGATGCGCTAAACGCCTACTCGATGAAAATGACGCGTGATGCCGAGTACGATCTGGTGCACGAGATGGAGTCGAGCCTGATGGAGCTGATGTCTTCAAGCCTCAAGCAGCGCCTGACCGCCGAACCTGTGCGTTTCGTTTATCAGCGTGATATGCCGGATGCCATGGTCGAGATGCTGCGTAAGAAGCTCAATATCTCGCGTTATGATTCCATCGTGCCGGGCGGCCGCTACCACAATTTTAAAGACTTTATTGGTTTCCCGAATGTCGGCAAAGCCAATCTGGTTAATAAGCCCATGCCACGGTTACGCCACGTCTGGTTCGATAAATTCCGCAACGGCTTTGATGCTATTCGCGAACGAGACGTGCTGCTCTATTATCCGTATCACACCTTTGAGCACGTGCTCGAGCTGCTGCGACAAGCGTCGTTTGACCCGAGCGTGCTGGCGATCAAAATCAATATTTATCGCGTCGCAAAAGACTCACGCATTATTGATGCCATGATCCACGCCGCGCACAACGGCAAAAAAGTGACGGTGGTGGTTGAGCTACAGGCCCGGTTTGACGAAGCGGCGAACATTCACTGGGCGAAACGCCTGACTGAAGCGGGCGTACACGTTATCTTCTCGGCGCCAGGCTTGAAAATCCACGCCAAGCTGTTCCTGATTTCGCGTAAAGAGGGTGAGGAAGTTGTGCGCTATGCGCATATCGGTACCGGGAACTTTAACGAGAAAACCGCGCGTATTTATACCGACTATTCGCTGCTGACCGCCGACGCTCGCATCACTAACGAAGTGCGCCGGGTGTTTAACTTTATCGAAAACCCATACCGTCCGGTCACTTTCGACTATTTGCTGGTGTCGCCGCAGAACTCGCGTCGCCTGCTTTACAAAATGATCGACCAGGAAATTGCTAACGCCCAGAATGGCTTATCGTCAGGCATCACGCTCAAACTTAATAACCTGGTGGATAAGGGGCTGGTTGACCGCCTGTATGCGGCATCCGGTTCCGGCGTTCAGGTGAATCTGCTGATCCGTGGCATGTGCTCCCTGATTCCAGAGTTACCCGGGATCAGCGATAATATTCGTGTGATCAGCATCGTTGACCGTTTCCTTGAGCACGACAGGATCTATATTTTTGATAACGCCGGCGATAAACGCGTCTATCTCTCCTCCGCGGATTGGATGACCCGTAATATCGACTACCGTATTGAAGTCGCAGCACCCCTGCTGGACCCGCGCCTGAAACAACGGATCCTCGATATCATCGAGATTCTGTTCAGCGACACGGTAAAAGCCCGTTATGTTGATAAAGAACTGAGTAATCGCTATGTTCCACGCGGCAACCGACGTAAGGTTCGCGCGCAACAGGCGATCTACGATTATATCAAATCACTTGAACAGCCTGACTAACCTATGCCAATAAAAAGCAAAGCACCCCGGCCGCAAGAATTTGCGGCGGTCGATCTTGGTTCGAACAGTTTTCATATGGTCATCGCGCGCGTCGTTGATGGCGCGATGCAGATTATTGGCCGCTTGAAGCAGCGCGTTCACCTGGCCGACGGTCTGGATGAAAACAATATGCTGAGCGAAGAAGCGATGGAGCGTGGGCTCAGCTGTTTGTCGCTGTTTGCCGAACGTCTGCAAGGTTTCTCCCCTGCCAGCGTGTGTATCGTGGGTACGCACTCACTGCGTCAGGCTGCGAACGCGACCGAGTTCTTAACGCGTGCGGAAAAAGTTATCCCCTACCCGATTGAAATTATCTCCGGGAATGAAGAAGCGCGTCTGATCTTTATGGGCGTCGAGCATACGCAGCCGGAGAAAGGCCGCAAGCTGGTGATTGATATCGGCGGTGGTTCGACGGAGCTTGTTATCGGTGAAGACTTCGAACCCATTCTGGTCGAAAGCCGCCGTATGGGTTGCGTAAGCTTCGGCCAGCAATTTTTCCTCGCTGGCACCATCAACCGGGAAAACTTCCAGCGCGCGCGTCTTGCCGCGGTACAGAAGCTGGAAACGCTGGCCTGGCAATATCGCATTCAGGGCTGGAATGTGGCAATGGGTGCTTCTGGCACCATCAAGGCAGCTCATGAAGTTCTGCTGGAGATGGGGGAAAAAGACGGTTTTATCACCCCTGACCGCCTGGACCTGCTGGTTGACGAGGTGCTGAAAAGCAAAAACTTTAGCTCCCTTAGCCTGCCAGGACTGTCTGAGGAGCGTAAAAACGTTTTTGTACCCGGTCTTGCCATTCTCTGCGGCGTGTTTGATGCGCTGGGGATAAAAGAGCTACGTCTTTCCGATGGCGCACTGCGTGAGGGCGTGCTGTATGAAATGGAAGGCCGCTTCCGTCATCAGGATGTCCGCAGCCGCACCGCACAGAGTCTGGCGAATCAGTACAATATCGATCGTGAGCAGGCGCAGCGGGTGCTGGAAACCACGATGCAGATTTACGATCAGTGGCTTGAGCAAAACCCGAAGCTGGGAAATCCGCAGCTGACTGCGCTGCTGAAGTGGGCGTCTATGCTGCATGAGGTCGGGCTCAATATTAACCATAGCGGTATGCATCGCCACTCGGCCTATATTTTGCAAAACAGCGACCTGCCGGGGTTCAATCAGGAACAGCAGTATTTGATGGCGACGCTGGTACGCTTCCACCGTAAAGCCATCAAGCTAGATGAGCTGCCGCGCTTCACGCTATTTAAGAAGAAGCAGTTCCTGCCCATGATTCAGCTTCTGCGTCTTGGGGTGCTGTTAAATAATCAGCGTCAAGCAACCACTACGCCGCCGACGCTGAAGCTGACAACCGAGGCCAATCACTGGACGCTCTGTTTCCCGCATGACTGGTTTACGCAAAATGCGCTGGTGCTGCTCGATCTGGAGAAAGAGCAGCAGTACTGGGAAAGCGTAACCGGCTGGTTATTAAAAATTACCGAGGAGCGGGCGATCGGCGAGAATGCCGTCATCTGATTGCTCGGTATGCTCTGAAGCACCGGCCAGCTCCTGCAAAGGGGCTGGCTTACCAATGCAATACCCCTGCAGATAATCAATCCCTAACGCAATCGCGGCCGTGCGGATCTCTTCATTTTCAACATACTCAGCCACAACGCGCATTTTCTTCATTCGCGCCAGATGACAGATGGATGAAACAATCTGATAGTCCAGGCTACTGGTCGCAATATTGCGAATAAAGCTACCGTCAATTTTGAGGATATCCGCACGAATATGTTTCAAACGCGCGTAGCTTGCATAGCCGGTGCCAAAGTCATCAATCGCCACCCGACAGCCTAAATCCTGAAGCTCACCCAACGTGCGTCTTGCCTGCTCAGGGTTCACCAGCGAGTGGCTTTCGGTGATTTCAAACACCAGTTGCCACGCCTGAATGTCATACTCTTCAAGCAACGCCGCGACCTGCTCTGCAAAACCCAGTCCGCTTGCCGTGGAAGGCGACAGGTTTATGGCCAGCCGCATCCCAGGATGGCGACTTCGACAATCAGCCATAAAGCGCAGCGTATTTTTCAGAACCCACAGGTCAATACGTGACGCCAGGCCAAATTCGTGGGCCACCGGCAAGAAGAGTAACGGTGAGATGAGTTCATCATCATCACCCAACATGCGCAGCAGCACCTCGTGATAGTTATCACCACGAATGCCGACGATAGGCTGCGCCATCAGGCAGAAGCGATCGTTCTCCAGCGCCTGTTGAACGCGAACCATCATGGCAATTTTATCTTTCAGCTCCTGCTGCGCATATTGCGCTCCACGACGCTGTAAGTTCTCCGGGCGCTTGCTCGACAGCGACAGTTCAGCCACCGTGCTTAACTCACCTAACATCAGGGGAAGGTGAGAAATTGGCGAGTGGATATAGCAATAGCTCATACCAATCTGCGGCTGTAACGGCATACCGTTCCAGCAATAACGGAAGCGTTGAAGATGTTCGTAGAGCGAATTTACGCGATCTTTATACGACTCTGTATGCAGTAACACCGCTAAATCGCTGCCGGTGAGCTGATACACCCCTTCACCTTCAGTCAGGATATGCCCTAATGACTCTGCCAGATTCTGCTTGTAGTTAATGCGCAGCATGATGCCGTAGTGGCGTGTCAGCACCTCAAGGTCCGGCATGCGCAGGAAACACAGCACGGACCAGGGCATATGGTCAATCGCCCGGCTTAGCGCGCGCATATTGGGCAGACTCACCACCGGATCGATAAAGGCAATCCGCCGCACCCGTTCATGAATGGAGCGCTGACGGCTTGAGAGCATCGCCATGTAGGCAATAATAAACGAGAAAATCAGATAGCTAGAGGAGGTAATCGCCAGCTGTACGCTATAGCCGGTACTTCTTGGCACATAGTGGTAGTGATAGTGAATAGCGACAATGAGGATGAGCGTCCAGATGACCGAAATAAAGCGATAGCCAAATCGCATTGAGCCCCAGAGCATCACCGGCAGTAACAATGAGAGGGTGTAGTTGGTGCTGAAAATGGTGCTGGCTTTGGTCATCGGCTTCATCAGCATCGTCATGATGCCCACCACCACGGCCCCCCATGCCAACATTTCCGTCCAGGTCACTTTTGGATCAAAATCACGACGAACCTGTGAGATAAAGCTGCGTAAATAATAGGGATTGCGGATTAAGCGAATCAATAAATAGCATAGCGGGACCCCGGTCAGGTAGCCCATCAGCAGTGACTGATAATTAATTAAGTTACGCTGCGTCAGAGGCGATATCCAGCGGGTATCGCCCAAACTGGGGTATAAGCCAATATAGAGCGAGAACTGTATCAGGACTAAAAATAAGGTTGCAGGAATAAACATCTGCCAGAAAAGCCGATGCGCCATGAGGCGAGTATCGCCATGGGAAATCATTTTCCGCTGTTCATTGAAAAACTGATAGCCACCCCAGGCCACAATCGTCGGAATAATAAACTGTAATGTAATGCCTATTTTTTCGACAAAATGTAAATCCCGCGTCATATAACAGCTCATGGCCGCGATCAAACCCGGCAATGTTTTCCAGCCAAAAAACAGCATCATGCACAGCATAAAGGGCAACGGCAGAAAATAAAGATAGGTTTTACCACCTTCGACATAAGTATATGTATTAGCAATTTTAATAATTGGTAACACCAGAAGGGGTAATATCAGGGGTAAGCCCCACCAGCGATCGCGATATTGTTTATACAGCTTACAGAATTTCATAGATGCTCAACGGATACCCCAATTCCTGCTGGGTATTTGTAGACAGGCATCCAACCTGGCTTGTAAGGGCCGCGAGGTAAGATTATACGCGGGTCAGGTGGAAGATTTTAGTTATCAGCGCCGAATCAGGCTTGATGTGAGTCAAAAAATACATGCCTAAAAATATTAAATAACAATTTTTAGGGCTACTGCAGATTTAGCATGTTTGTTTGTGAATACGTATAATATCTTATATAACATTAATTAATGTTTTATCTGACGTTTTTTTACATTCAGCGCAATTGACCCCTTGCTGACTCTGTGCCTTAATGTAGCAATCGCCCGTGCATGGGCATTCCTTAAGGACCCCTTTGTGAGCCAGGTTACCAGTTTACGAAAGCGACACCGATTTAACAGTCGAATGATCCGTATCGTACTCCTCATCAGCTTTCTCTTCTTCTTTGGACGCTTCGTCTACTCCGCTATCGGTGCGTGGCATCACCATCAGGATAAAAAAGAATCCCAGCAAAGCAGCCAGCAGCAAGCCCCCTCAGCGCAAACCGACGCGCGTTAATCGTAAGCTTTTTTCCCTTGTTCCAAGATTCCTTACCGGATGGCTAATCGCACACCGTTTAACCATCCGGTAAGGGATTTACATTATCCCGCGCCCGCCCCATCTTTACCAACCTCATCGTGAGATGTTTGTATCCATCACCCATCTGCCGCACAATTTCACAAACTTTTCTTTTATCTTCGCCGCACCATTCGCGCTGTTTTTTATAAGCCGGTCAATTGGATGCATTTAAAGCAATTTTTGTTTGAAGCATCGCCAATAAATAACGCATGAAAATATAAGCGATATATACATAAATATTTTATATGCACTGATTCAAATTTATTTGAATTTTAACGCTACAGGGTAATGTCATGAAGCATTTCACACTATTTCCTAAAATAAGAAGCGGTTTAGAGTGGATGGCCGGTCACAGTGATGCGGTCATTCAATTTGGCTGGAATATTCTCGCCGCTGTTATTTTATTGTTTATCGGTAAATCGGTCTCCCGCCTGCTCTCCCATGGGCTGGAAAAGCTGCTAAAAAAACGCAACGTCGATGTTACCATCGTCCAGTTCTTTACCGCCCTGGTCCGCTACATCACCCTGGCCTTCTTCATCGTCGCTGCACTGGGGCGTATTGGTATTGAAACCTCATCGATTATCGCCATTATCGGTGCTGCTGGCTTAGCCGTTGGTCTGGCACTACAGGGTTCGCTATCGAACTTTGCCGCTGGCGTATTGCTGGTCTCGTTGCGTCCGTTTCGTGCAGGAGAAGTTGTACAAATTGGCGCTGTCACCGGGACGGTAGAAAAGGTTCATATCTTCTCAACCACCTTGCTGACCGCCGACAGTAAAGAAGTGGTGATCCCAAACGGTAAAATCATCGCTGACAACATTATCAACTACTCTCGCCACCCTTTCCGCCGAATCGATCTGGTTATCGGTGTCGGCTATCGAAGCCGCATTGCCGATGTGAAGAAAGTGATCCTCGATATTATTGAACAGGATAAGCGTATCGACAAAAATCGCTCAGTGACGGTAAGACTCGGCGAGCTTGCCGCCTCATCGCTGAATTTTTATGTGCGAGTGTGGGTACCTAACGCCGAATACTGGAACACCTACTACGATTTGCTGGAAAATATTAAGGAAGCGATGGACGCGAATCATATCGATTTGCCGTATCCACAAATGGATATCAGAGTCGAGAACGTGACCTCATCCGCACAACCTCAACTTCAGCTGGTCGATTAACATACAATTCCCTCTGCGTTTGCAGAGGGATTATTGATGCCATCATCGTTACTGCTAAAAAAATCGCTATTTCCCTCGCCTTTAGCAATATTTCATTCAACGCAATTATAAAATAATAACAGTAATATAAAACGCCTTTTACCCCAGCAAACATCAATTATATATCTTATTGTTATCAAACAAAAAATTACGGTAAAAACAGTAAAAATCAATAGGTTTACTTTTAATTATGGCTGTTTTTAAATGACTTGTTTTTTTCAATGTGATTAACAAGGAATCGTAATGAACTTTAAAAAATGCGCCCTCTCTTTAGCTTTAATTGCCAGCTTCACACTGGCGGGTTGTCAGTCAAACGCTGACGAACATGCGGCTGATGTCTACCAGACTGACCAGCTCAATTCAAAGCAAGAAACTAAAACGGTCAACATCATTTCCGTTCTGCCAGCAAAAGTGGCTGTCGACAATACACAAAATAAACGTGCAGCACAGGCTACAGGCGCAATTCTTGGTGCGGTAGCCGGTGGGGTGATTGGCCGTAACGTGGGTTCACGTAGTAACACGAACACTACCGTTGGCGCAGTTGCTGGCGGCACCGCAGGCGCAGCAGCAGGCTCACTGGTCAGCGATAAAACGATGGTAGAAGGCGTGTCGTTAACCTACAAAGAAGGTACTAAGGTTTATACCTCAACGCAGGTTGGCAAAGCTTGTCAATTCAGTACCGGTCTGGCGGTGGTCATTACCACGACCTACAACGAAACGCGTATTCAGCCAAACGCAAAATGCCCTGAAAAAGGTTAATCACCAGGGGGACTCATGAAAAAAATCGTTCTGGCCGTTTTTCTCGCAACGTTAAGTCATGCCGCTTTTTCATCATCTTTGCAGGATCAGCTCTCTGCGGTCGCGCAGGCTGAACAACAGGGCAAAAGTGAAGAGAAAAAGCAGCATGATGACTGGGTAGCCGAACGTAACAGGCGCATTCAGCAGGAAAATCAGCGACGTGCGAACGCGCAGGCCGCAGCGAATAAAAAAGCGGCTGAAGCCGCCGCTGCACGTCAGGCGCGGCAGGATAAGCTTGATGCTGAAGCCTCTCAGGATAAGAAAAGAGACCAGGGTTATGAGGATGAACTTCGTAGTTTAGAAATTCAGAAACAGAAACTGGCGCTCGCCAAAGAGGAAGCGCGCGTAAAACGAGAAAATGATTTCATCGATCAGGAACTGAAAAGTAAAGCGGCACAAACTGACGTGACACAATCAGAAGCTGATGCCAATCGAAATATCTCTGAAGGCGGACGCGACCTCATGCAGAGCGTGGGCAAAGCTGAAGAGAAAAAGCAAAGTAGCTGGTTTGATTAGCGTTTGATTTTTATCGCCCATAACGAAATAAGGCAACCCGATTCAAATGGGTTGCCTTATTTTTTACAGCTTATTTAAGCGCAGGAATTATTAACTTATTCCCACTCAATCGTCGCTGGCGGCTTACCGCTGATGTCATACACCACGCGGGAAATACCGTTAACTTCATTGATGATGCGGTTGGACACGCGGCCTAAGAAGTCATATGGCAGATGTGCCCAGTGCGCGGTCATAAAGTCGATGGTTTCGACGGCGCGCAGGGAAACAACCCAGTCGTACTTACGGCCATCGCCCATGACACCAACGGAACGAACCGGCAAGAACACGGTAAATGCCTGGCTGACTTTGTTGTACAGATCGGCTTTATGCAGTTCTTCGATAAAGATAGCGTCCGCACGGCGCAGCAGGTCGCAGTACTCTTTCTTCACTTCGCCCAGCACGCGTACACCGAGGCCAGGGCCTGGGAACGGGTGACGGTACAGCATGTCGTACGGCAGGCCCAGCTCCAGACCAATTTTACGTACTTCATCTTTGAACAGCTCGCGCAGCGGTTCAACCAGGCCCATCTTCATCTCTTTCGGCAGGCCGCCCACGTTGTGGTGAGATTTGATGACGTGCGCTTTACCGGTGGCGGAAGCCGCAGATTCGATAACATCAGGATAGATCGTACCCTGCGCCAGCCATTTCACGTCTTCCAGCTTCAGCGCTTCTTCATCGAAGACTTCAACGAATACGCGGCCGATAATTTTACGCTTGGCTTCAGGGTCGTTTTCACCCGCTAACGCGGCCAGGAAACGCTGCTCACCTTCTACATGGACGATATTCAGACCGAAATGGTCGCCGAACATGTCCATCACCTGCGCGGCTTCGTTCAAACGCAGTAAGCCGTTGTCAACGAATACGCAGGTCAGGTTCTTACCAATGGCGCGGTGCAGAAGCATCGCGGTAACGGAAGAATCGACGCCACCGGACAGGCCGAGGATCACTTTGTCGTCGCCAACCTGTTCACGGATGCGAACAATGGCATCTTCGATAATTTTGTCTGCGGTCCACAGCGCTTCGCACTGGCAGATATCGCGAACAAAACGCTCCAGCATACGCAGGCCCTGACGAGTGTGTGTCACTTCAGGGTGGAACTGTACGCCGTAGAAACGTTTTTCTTCGTTAGCCATAATGGCGAACGGGCAGGTCTCAGTACTGGCTACGGTCACGAAATCGGACGGGATAGCCGTTACTTTATCGCCGTGGCTCATCCACACGTCCAGCAGAGGTTTGCCGTCTGCGGTCAGGGAATCTTCGATACCGCGGGTCAGCGCGCTGTCGGTTTGTACTTCAACCTGCGCATAACCGAATTCGCGTTCGTTTGAGCTTTCAACGTGGCCACCCAGCTGCATTGCCATGGTCTGCATGCCATAACATACGCCGAAGACCGGAACGCCTGCTTCAAACACATACTGTGGTGCGCGCGGGCTGTTGTCTTCGGTGGTGCTTTCCGGGCCGCCGGAGAGGATGATACCGCTCGGATTGAACTCACGGATTTGTGCTTCAGTAACATCCCATGCCCACAGTTCACAATAGACGCCCAGTTCACGCACGCGACGTGCCACCAGCTGCGTATACTGCGAGCCGAAATCAAGGATGAGAATGCGATGTTTATGAATATTGGCTGTCATTTGACATTAATTCCGAGGCAAGTGAAACAATAACAAAACGCCCGGTATTAACCGGGCGCGTAAACTTATCAGGAGCCCATGCGGTAGTTCGGGGACTCTTTGGTGATGGTCACGTCGTGAACGTGGCTTTCCTGGATACCCGCACCGCTGATACGTACGAATTCAGCCTTCGTACGCAGCTCGTCGATGGTACCACAACCGGTCAGACCCATACAGGAACGCAGGCCGCCCATCTGCTGGTGAATGATCTCTTTTAAACGACCTTTATACGCTACGCGGCCTTCGATACCTTCCGGCACCAGTTTGTCAGCGGCGTTATCGCTTTGGAAGTAACGGTCGGAGGAACCTTTAGACATCGCGCCCAGAGAGCCCATACCACGGTAGGACTTGTAAGAACGGCCTTGGTAAAGTTCGATTTCACCCGGGGATTCTTCAGTACCTGCGAGCATTGAGCCCACCATAACAGCCGCAGCGCCAGCAGCGATGGCTTTTGCGATATCACCAGAGAAGCGGATACCGCCGTCGGCGATAACTGGAATGCCGGTACCTTCAAGCGCTTCAACGGCGTCAGAAACCGCGGTGATCTGCGGAACACCAACACCGGTCACAATACGCGTCGTACAGATAGAGCCAGGGCCGATACCCACTTTCACTGCGCTACAGCCAGCTTCCGCCAGTGCACGAGCGCCAGCGCCCGTTGCGACGTTGCCGCCAATGATTTGCAGATCCGGGTATTTAGCGCGCGTTTCGCGAATACGCTGCAACACGCCTTCAGAATGGCCGTGGGAGGAGTCAATCAGCAGGACGTCAACGCCCGCCGCAACCAGCGCATCAACACGCTCTTCATTGCCCGCACCCGCGCCAACCGCAGCACCGACGCGCAGACGACCTTTGTCATCTTTACAGGCGTTAGGTTTACGTTCTGCTTTTTTGAAGTCTTTAACGGTGATCATGCCCAGCAGGTGGAAGCTGTCATCAACAACCAGCGCTTTCTCGACGCGGCGTTCGTGCATTTTCGCAAACACCACATCACGCGCTTCACCTTCACGGACGGTGACCAGGCGATCTTTTGGCGTCATATAAACGCTGACCGGCTGGCTAAGATCGGTTACGAAACGGACATCACGACCGGTGATAATACCCACCAGCTCATTTTCCTCGGTCACTACAGGATAACCAGCAAAGCCGTTGCGTTCAGTCAGCGCTTTCACTTCTTCCAGCGTGGTCGTTGGCAGTACGGTCTGCGGGTCGGTGACGACGCCAGATTCGTGTTTTTTCACGCGTTTGACTTCTTCAGCCTGGCGCTCGATTGACATGTTTTTGTGGATAAAACCGATGCCACCTTCCTGTGCCAATGCGATTGCAAGGCGCGCTTCAGTCACGGTGTCCATGGCTGCTGAGAGCATAGGAATGTTCAGACGAATAGTCTTAGTTAACTGGGTGCCAAGGTCGGCAGTGTTCGGCAGAACGGTAGAATGAGCGGGAACGAGGAGGACGTCGTCAAACGTCAGGGCTTCTTTTGCGATACGGAGCATGGGCAATATCTCACCTGGGAGGTTAATAAATATTGCCGTGGCATTATACAGAGCGTAAGCGATTGCATCTACATTTTTTTGAAAAAAATACTTGCGATCACCTTCAGTCAGGTTACTATCGACTGAATAACCTGCTGATTTAGAATTTGATCCCGCTCACATGTTAGCCTCTCAAAGCCCCTCAATTTTTACCGTTAGCCGCCTGAATCAGACGGTGCGTCTGCTGCTTGAGCAAGAAATGGGGCAGGTGTGGATTAGCGGCGAGATCTCCAACTTCTCCCAGCCCTCTTCCGGTCACTGGTACTTCACCTTAAAAGACGATAACGCCCAGGTGCGCTGCGCGATGTTCCGCAACAGCAACCGTCGCGTCACGTTTCGCCCCCAGCATGGGCAGCAGGTGCTGGTGCGCGCCAACATTACGTTGTATGAACCGCGCGGTGATTACCAGATTATCGTCGAAAGCATGCAGCCTGCGGGTGAAGGTTTATTACAGCAGAAGTATGAACAGCTAAAAGCCAAATTACAGGCTGAAGGGCTATTCGATCAGCAGTTTAAGCAGCCGCTGCCCTCCCCTGCACACTGTATTGGCGTAATCACGTCGAAAACCGGGGCAGCATTGCACGATATTCTCCATGTACTCAAACGTCGCGATCCTTCCCTGCCGGTAATTATCTATCCGACCGCGGTACAGGGGGATGATGCGCCAGGGCAAATCGTTCGCGCCATTGAACTGGCGAACACCCGTAACGAATGTGATGTGCTGATTGTTGGCCGTGGCGGCGGTTCGCTGGAAGATCTGTGGAGCTTTAATGATGAGCGCGTGGCGCGGGCTATTTTTGCCAGCCGCATTCCGGTCGTCAGCGCCGTCGGTCATGAAACCGATGTCACCATCGCCGATTTTGTCGGCGATCTGCGAGCGCCTACGCCATCTGCGGCGGCGGAGATAGTGAGTCGCAACCAGCAGGAGCTACTGCGCCAGATTCAGTCCGTCCAGCAGCGTCTGGGCATGGCGATGGATTACTATCTTGCAAACCGCAGTCGTCGTTTTACGCAGACCTTCCACCGCTTACAGCAACAGCATCCGCAGCTCCGTTTAGCACGCCAGCAAACCGCACTGGAACGGCTGCGTCAGCGGATGAGCTTTGCCCTGGAAAACCAGATTAAGCAGACCCATCAGCGTCAGCAGCGTATGCTGCAAAGGCTTAATCAGCACAACCCTCAATCGCGTATTCATCGCGCACAAAGCCGCATCCAGCAACTTGAATATCGAATGGCAGAAAACATTCGCGCGCGCCTGAGCGAACAGCGCGAACGTTTCGGCAATGCCGTTACGCATCTGGAAGCGGTCAGCCCGCTGGCGACCCTGGCACGTGGCTATAGCATTTCAACCACCACCGGCGGGGGCGTGTTGAAAAAGGTTAAGCAGGTGAAAGCCGGCGATCTCATCACCACACGCCTGGAAGACGGCTGGGTAGAGAGCGAGATCACGACCGTGACCCCGCAGAAAAAAACGCGCAAGCGTAAAGCTCAGTAGCGAAAAGCTACTCTACGCAAGCCGCAAACCCATTCGTTTTAGCCGGATCAATATTGCAGTTATCATCGCCATCCGACTCATTGAATCCACAATAATATCGGGTGCCTTTCGTGTTTGAAAGATAAGAATAGCTCGGCGAGCTCGGCCACCCCGTGGTGCCGAAGATGCGATACAGCGATGTTAAATCCTCCGATGATGGCGCCTTCTGCAAGCTGCCACACTGGCTTGCCAGATCCCAGGTATTCGCATCGCTGACGCGTGCCATCGCCCATTCTTCCTTATTCAGAATGACATGCAGAGGTGGCGTGACGCCGGACGGCAATTCCGCGACCAGTAACGGACGCGTCATGGTGACACCATTTGTTCTGACGGTGTCCTTCATGTGCCCCCAGAATTTCGCCTTATCCGTATCCGGACTCGTTTTAACCGTAAAAATATTATCCAGCGTCGCGCTGACCTGCGGGTTACTGACTAATGCCGCCGTTAGCGTCGTTTTCAAACCGAGACTCTTATTTTGCGCTACGGTGAACGTTGCGGTGCCATCAGAGCCCGTAGTTCCGGTAAATACGCTGGCCGCCGTCGTCATATCGCTGGTTGCAGTGGAAGGGGTAACCTCATGCAGAATGATATCATCCGCCCCCATCTCCGCTTCAACATCACCATCGGTAATTATCACGCCAGCCCGGTTTATCGAATCACCCCGGGAAAGGGTGAAGCCTGCGTTGGCTACCGGGTTTCCACTGCCGTCTTTTACGGTTACGGTCAACGGGATCGTGTCACCCGTCTCGGCGACTGCCGCCGCTTTCGCCGTATCCATTGCGGTAGAGGTGAGCGTGATGACGGAGTCCAGTTCACGAGGCTCAACTAAACAAACCTGTCCAGCAGTTGCGCTTGCCTGGCTAGTAGAGCCGCCACCACCGGTGCTCAGTATAATGAACTGGTAGTTGCCGCTGCTCGCTTTGTCAGCCGCCCACCATGGTTGGTTTGAACCCGTTGGCCAGCCATATTTCGCACCAATACCACCGGTCACGCTGAGGTTATCTATAAACAACGTTTCTAAATCACTCTTCAGCGGCTGATAAGCTTTATCGCAACCTGTCGCACCGGCTTTATCGGTGTTTCCGGCAGTCACCAACGGCCAGACTTCGTTGTTATAGGTATAAGTAGTGCCGTAAGACGACATCTCTGCCGCCAGCAGCGGTCGCCGGAAGGTAACGCCAGCGCTGTTTTTCGCCGTTTCCGGCATATGCCCCCAGAATGTGGCTTTGTCGGTATCCGGGCTGGTGATGACGGTAAATATGGTATCCATAGCGGACGTTAAGCCAGGATATGCATCCATTTTCGCCGTAAGCGTGGTTTTAAGTCCCAGGGCATCATCCTGACGCAAATTAAAGGTTGCGCTGCCATCAGCCCCTGTCACCCCGCTATACACACTGCTCTTACTCTCCAGCACCGTGGTTGCTGGCGTTGGCGTTAGCGCCTCCAGGACAAGATCGTCCGTCGCCCCTTTACTATCCGCGGTCTTAACCTCACCATTACGCGCGATGCCGTCGCCTCGCGAAATCGTGAAGCTTGCGTTGGCGACTGGTATGCCACTGGCATCTTTAATCGTGACGGTCAGGGGTATGATTTCGCCTTTTTTCACCTTAGCGTACTGATTTTGCTCGTCATAAACGCTGGACGTCATCTCGATGGTTGCCGGTAACGCCGCATGAGCATCGGTTCGGCAGGTCTGCATCGCCAATGTACTCGACGACGTTGTGGCATTGCTCACGCCCGTACTCAGGTTAAGGCTTTGATATTGACCAGTATTTGATAAGTCCGCCGCCCACCAGTTTCTGCCGGACGACAGCGGCCAGCCGTAGGTCGTTTCCAGTTCGCCGGCGGGATATTTTTGGTACAACGCCTGCAGGTCACTCAGCAGAGGTTGGTATTGTGGATCGCAGCCTGTCGCGCCCGCCGTTTGTGCCTGAGCCGCCGTTGGGTGCGCCCAGTATTCATTGTTTTTGTTATAGAAACCTACACCAGCGGGCATCTCCGACTGTAATTTTGGACGAAGATAGGTTACGCCATCGGCCCCAGAGACCGTCTCAGGCATATGCCCCCAGCGGAACGCCGTGTCCACATCAGGGCTTGTCACCACCGTAAAGATAACGTTCGCCACTGCCGAGTTAAGACCGGTGTCGCTAAGCTGCGCGTACAGGCCGGTTTTCAGGCCAGTAGAGTCATCCTGGCTAACGTTGACCACCACTTTGCCGTCATCCCCCGTGGTGCCATACCAGATGGTCGACGTGCCCAGAATCATGGAATCTGATGCCGGTGCAATCGGCTCAAGCGTGATATTAGAGGCCGATGTTGTATCGTTAATCGGTGCGCCAGATGTGCCATAGCGCGTGGTAGATACGTTACGCACCAGTTTAACGGCTACGCCAGATTGCGGCTGTCCCGCATCATTTTTCACGGTGATCGTTAACGGGATTTTTTCCCCTTTTTTGGCAACATAACCCGCCTTATGTGTATCCAGTTCATTAGTGGAATCAACGGTGATATTCAGCGTTCTCGGATGGACGCGGCAAAGTTGCATAACAGAGAGATTGCCGGTCGTCTGCGTTATTTTTCCCGTATACAAGTTAGCGCTCTGTTTGACCAAAGCCGAATGTGAGGTCGTCACCGCAAAATCAGATGCGATCCAATCTTTGGATGAACTCGTTACCGGCAACCCAAAACTCTCCATCAACCCACCCTGCGGATAGTCCCTTTGCAGCGTGACCAAATCGCTTAACGAAGCCGTACTCAATCTGTCACACGGACTCGCGCTGGAACTGAGGAAATCCGTACCCGGAATGGAATACCATTTTTCATTATTCAGCGTGTAATATGTCGCCCCCGACGTTGAAGAAAGCTCATCATATAGGCGCGGCCGTTGGAACTCGGTGCCTTCACTATTTGTAAACGTTTCCGGCATGTGTCCCCAATAGGTGGCTTTATCCGAATCAGGGCTGGTAATTACCGTAAATACGGCCTGCTTGCTGTCAGATTTGGTGCTGTCGTCCAACGACGTGGCGGTGATGGACGTTTTCAACCCCACGGTCTTATCCTGCGATAGCATAAACGTTGCCTGCCCCTGAGCATCCGTCTGTATGTACAGATAACTGCTGGAGCTATTCATCAGGTACGAGGCCGGGCCTGAAGGGAGGATATCACTCAGGGTAATATCATCTGCGGAAGCAGAAGTATATGTAACCCCAGCTCGGGTCTTCGCATCACCACGGTTGATTTTCACCAGCGCACCGCTCACCGGCTGCCCGCTACTGTCTTTTACCGTCACGGTAGCCGCTAATTTTTCACCTTTTTTTGCCTTTGCGTCCCCGGTGGCATCATCCTGCCCAGCCAATGTCAACGTCACGCTGGCAACGGCAAGACGTGGCGTTGCCAGGCAGGTTTGCATATATTCGTTACCTGCACTGGTCGTGGTGGTAATTCCTCCACCGCGCAGTAAATTCACCACCGCATATTCGTATTTGGTGCTGTCTTTTGATAAAACATAGTTACCCGCGTGCCAATATTGGCTGGTACTGGCTGAACTGTTAGCTGTCACCGGCCATCCGATAAGGGTGCGTATTGCGCCATCAGGATACTTACCATAGAGATTCTGTAGATTATCCGTCGTGGGCAAATAATCCTTACCACATCCCCCACTCGTCCCATTCCTGGCATCGCTCACGCTCAGGAGCCCCCAGGTTTCGCCTTTGTCGTAACTGCCGTTGGCGATTGTCACCGATGTCCGCGGCGTGGCGCTAAACTCACTCAATAGCCGGGGGCGTTGATACACGACGCCTGCGCTGTCGGTTACGGTTTCCGCCATATGCCCCCAATAGTTGGCTTTGTCCGTATCCGGGCTGGTCACCACGGTAAAGACCGCAGTCAGGGACTGAAGAGTGTTACTGGTATTTTCAATCGACGCCTGTAAGGGAGTGCTGAAACCCGCACCGTCATCCTGATTTATCTCCAGCGTCACCGTGCCGTCATCGCCGGTGGCGGTGTAGTATTCAGCGCCGCGATTAAGAGCAACATTCTGGTTAACCTGTATGGTTGCCGCCTCCGTCGCGTTAATCTCCTGGTTGGCGCGCCCCACGCTGTCGCCGCGCGTAAAGACCACCGGCGTGTTGCCCACCGGACGGCCGCTGTCGTCAAGCGTGGTAATAACCACCGGTATGGTTTCACCGACTTTCGCTTTCGCAAAACCTTCGCTTTCCTTGAATAGCGTCGAGGTCAGCGACAGATGCGTGGCTAAAGAACGCGCATTCTTCAGACAGGAGAAATAGAGCTTTTCGCTCCACAATTGCGACGTGATGCTGTTATCACG
This sequence comes from Kluyvera sp. NPDC087067, assembly GCF_044745165.1. Lineage (NCBI taxonomy): Bacteria > Pseudomonadati > Pseudomonadota > Gammaproteobacteria > Enterobacterales > Enterobacteriaceae > Kluyvera > Kluyvera sp. NPDC087067. Next base: position 140,338 of record NZ_JBIUZS010000008.1, read on the forward strand.
CAGATTGAGCGATTTGACATAACGGTTATCGGTTGCGCGGCTGGTGTCTGGCGTCCCGTTTTGATAGTTTTTGCCATCGACAGGCCAGCCTTGCTGCGTAGTAACAGCACCGCTCGGCCAGGCTGAATACAACGATTGCAAATCAGCCAGCGTAGGCACATAAGCGGCGCCGCAGGCCGTAGATTGCGCGTTGAAATCTACGGTTGCCCATGTTTCGTTGTTTTCCTTTTCGCTGCCAGCGGTGACGCCGCTGGCGATTTCAGCAAACAGTTGCGGGCGCTTAAACACCTCGCCGTTCGCCGCCGTGACGGTTTCCGGCATATGTCCCCACATGGCCGCCTTATCGCTATCGGGGCTGGTCACCACGGTGAAAATAGTATCGAGGCTGTCGCTTATGCTGGCGTTATCATACAGCGCGGCGATTATCGCCACTTTGGTGCCGTGGGTGTCCGGGCGAGTGACGTTAATGGTTTTGCTGCCATCAACGCCGGTGATGCCACCAATTTTTGTCGCCGTATCATTAAGTGATTCACCGTCAATAACGACAGGCGACACGATGCTATCCCCACTGCCAGCGATGTGTTTGGTTCCCTGACGCGTATAACCATCGCCACGGCTTAGCACGAACGGCACATCCTGCAGCGGATTGCCGCTGGCATCTTTCACCGTGACCTTGAGCGCCAACGTTTCGCCTTTTTTCACCTTCGCCGCCTGCAGGGCATCGCTCCACTGTGCCGGGTTAACCGGCTCGACGGTGATTGTTGTTGCAACAGGGTTAGCGCTGGCAAGACAGCTGGTATAAACCGAGTCGCTGCCGCCGGTACTTTCGGCGCCGCTGGCAAGCGAGAGCATTTTCCACGAGGTGGCGCTGGTAAACGTCGCCGACCAGTATGACTGGGTCACCGGCCATCCCTGCGCTGCGTGCATTGCACCGTTGCTGTTCGCGTTATACAGTGCGTTGAGCTGATCGGCGCGCGGCAGGCGGTTGACCGCACATCCCCCCGCGTCCGTATTCCCTGCCGCATCGGTGTGGGTAACACGCGCCCAGGTTTCGTTATCTTCGACCTGGGTACGGGTTGCGGCAACCTCTGTCGCCAGTTTCGGGCGCTCAAAGGTTAAGCCGTTTACGGTTACCGTATCCGCCATATGCCCCCACATTTCGGCATCCGGCGTATCCGGGCTAGTCGGCACCGTAAATCTCACGCTGCGGGTCAATGGTCTTGCGATAAGCGAGTTGACGGGAGTAATGGTCAATTGCGTGAGCAACCCTACGCCCTGCGGTTGCTCGATGATGATCGTCGCATTGCCGCTGGCATCGGTCATTCCCTGATAGGTCATTGAGGCCTGGGATGGGCCAAAGGAAGTGCCTCCTATCACCAGCGTGCCATCGGTTGGATCGGTATACCCCGTCGTCAGGCCACTGCGGTTTTTACCGTGCGCCATGGTGATGGTAAACGCGGCATTCGGGACGGCAAGTCCGTTCAGCGCATTGGCAGAATGCACCGTCATGGTTACCTGCTCGCCCACCTTCGCAACGGCGGGACTGAGGAGGGGATCCCCGTTTAACGACACATCCAACTGCGTGACCAGTTCATTGCCCGAGCAGGTGAGATAGTTAGCTTCTGTACCGCTAAACATCGCATCGGCGCCATTCGCCAGATTGACGTGCGCAGTTTGCGTGCCGTCAGTATCGGCGGAGATATAGCTATAGCTGGCGGTTGGCCAGCCGTTATCGGTGAGCATGGCGTTGCCGGGATGGGCCAAATAGAGCGCATCCAGAATCACCTGCCCCGGCACTTGTCCCACGCCACACTGCGCGGTCGCCGCCGTGACGGAATTAAAGGTTGCCCAGTCTTCATGATTTTCCACGGTGGAACCGGTGTTTGCCGTGGCCTCGCTTGCCAACAGCGGTCGCTTGTAGAGATTGCCCGCGTCTATGACGCCCTGCATATGCCCCCACATGCGCGCCTGTGCAACGTCCGGGCTAGTCACCACGGTGAAGATAACGTTCACCGTTGTTTCTGTCCCATCACCCAGCACCACCCGCAGCGGTGTCATCACCCCGGCGCCGTCGTTATGGGTTAATTCAATAGAGAGTCGGCCATTGCCATCGGTAATACCATGGTAGTGATTAGGCGTACCAGAACCCTCAATGCCCACCAGCACCGGATTGTCATTCCAGCCGTATTTTGCCCCTTCAGCCTGTGCCTGCGCATTGGTTTGCCCTTTACGGTTCGTCTCATCGCCAACATAGAGGTCAAAATAGCGGTATGGGAGTGCAGCGCCGGTGTCTTTATCCGTTACCGAAATGATCATGCTGATGGCGTCGCCTACCTCAGCTTTTGCCGCATTTAGCTCGCTATCCATGTTATCCAGCGTGACCTTCAGCACTGGTGTAACGTCCGGCGAGGCTTTATCCACGCAGCTCACCACCGACGTTGTGGTATCAGGCTCTTCAACCACCCGCCTGCTGAGCATATTCACACCGAGGTGATTAGTCGCCAGCGTGCCTGCCGACGATGACCAGTATTCATTGGTGCCAGCTACCGGCCAGCCCAGCTGACTCACCAGATCGCCCCGCGCGATTTTGAGCCCCATCAACTGACGCGAATCGGGCAAGATGTCACAATGCTTGTCGGCACCACTCCAGTTAAACAGTGCCCAGCTTTCATTGTTGGTAGTCACCGTGCCGCTTTCACCTTCGGCTTCTGCCGCGAGTTTCGGTCGGCTAAAGGTGTACGTCTCTCCTTCCACATCCGCGCTTGAGCTTTCTGGCATGTGGCCCCACATATTCGCGCTGGCGCTATCCGGGCTGGTAAGGGTGGTGAAAATCACATCTATACTGGCTTTTAACGTTGAGGCATTCGCTGGAGATACCGTCAGCCGCGTTTTGACACCAGGGCCATCAGCCTGAGTCACCACGACCGTCGCGTTACCGTTCGCATCAGTTGTGCCGTGATATTCGGTGGCCGTGGTCGTGAGTTCAGTGTTGCCCACATGCACAGGTGCCGTGTTATTCACTATATTCTGACGGTTTTGCGCATCACCACGGGTTATCACGAATGCGGTATTGCCTACCGCGTTTCCCTGGCAGTCCTGCGTGGTAATGGTCAGCGTGATGCTTTCGCCAACTTTAACCCTGGCGGCTTTTAGCGTTTCGTTGAAGTTATCGGCTGTCACCTTCACCGGCTCGCCCACGGCGGCGGCAATGGCCACCGGGATCTTCTGTTCTAACAGCGTGGTCGTGTTGCTAAAAGGAGTCCCGGTAATGGTCTGGAGGTACAAAGCGGCTGGCGCAGATGAGGCGTCGCTTTCGAGTTGCGGCCAGATAACGTAGTTTTTCCCGGCCATATTCTGCGCACAGAAGGTTTGGTTAGCGACAGGTTGCGGGTTGAGCGGCTCGTCCGGCGTCTCAGCATTAGCCCACATCAGTGTTACTACGGGTGCTTTGTCTGCCCAGCGAATGGGTGGCGCTGCAAAAATATCCCCTTCCGTATCAATAGGATTAACGAGCTGCAGCGCGCTGGCGCTATCGTCCGTACTGAAATCGTGCGGCATGGCGCTAAAATTAACGGCGTGAGTTTCATCAGGATTGAGCAGAATACTGCCCTGGTAAACGGGAATTCTGACGCCGTCAGCCAGCGGCACGGTTCCGTTGATGGCATCGGTTGAGGTGTTCATTTCCTGCCAGGTGCCGCTTTTCAACGCGGCGGACACCGGCGCAGAAAGGCTGCCGATCGCCAGTAGCATGATCGCGATAAAGTGGGAGATCCTATCCCTGCGCAGACTGCCATCCATAAGCTATATCCACCTGTATTTTCTGTGTATTCAACATCTTTTGCTTAGGCTTTGGCTAAGCAAAAGACGCGGAAAAGACCATCCCAATAAAGGGATGGTCTGCGCGTGTTATTTGCGTTGATAATCGATAGACAGCCCGTAACCCTGGACGCCGTCGTTGCCGAGGGTAACGCCGCCGCTTTCGCCATTGTCGAAGGCAGCCTTCGCTTCGGCGTTGGTAACCGGAACCACCAGATCGGAGTTGTTGTAGGTACTGCTGACAAGACCGCCAGCGGTGCCCAGTTGCTTACTGGTACCCGTGAATTTCCAGCGGTAGTTGTAGTCGCTGGTAACGTCTTCACCGGTATCGTACTTGCCGTTGCTGTTTTTATCTTTCCACAGCAGGACTTGATAGGTGGTATTCGTTTTAAGCTTGGCGTCGGTGCCCAACAGGTTGGTATTCACACCGGACTCATGAATCACCACTTTCACGTTTTCATCAACTACCGGACCTTCCGGGATATCGTCGTCATCCGCACCACCGCCCGCGTTGGTGGACAGGTCGGCTAACAGAAGTACCGGGGCAATGTTCGGATCGCCGGTGGTGGTGGTTGGGGTAATTTTGATCCCCAGATAATAGTCGGCATCATCGGCCTGAATGGTGTAGCTGTCCTGGCCGATTGTTCCGCTAATTTCTACCGCATCCGAACCATCCTGGTTCTTCGAACGAATCCAAACCATCGTCGCTTTGGTGGCGGTATTATTGGTGTCAAGGTCACCTTCGGTATCGCCAATCGCCCAGTTAACGGTCACCTTATCACCGACGTGGAACTGCTTGTCACCTTCGCTTGCACTACTACGGGTGCCACGGTCAACGGTCACCGCCACGTGGGCTTTGTCGGTTTCCGCCACTTTATCCGCCGCGCGAGTGATCCACGGCACCGTACCCTGAATGGTCCCTGTGCTATCAGTGACAAATTGCCATTGACCGCTTTTGAGATTGCCATTGGCTGCGATTGCCGGAACGGAACAATATCCTGCGACCACAAGTGCCAGGGCGACCCTGGTCAATCGCCGTTTGACGTTATTTTTCATTAAGACTCTCCTTTTCTTTATGTTTCAACGTTTGGCCGCTCAGCCACGACGTTGCCGCTATTTCTGGCTATACGAAACCCGTATGCCATATCCCTGAACGCCATCCTGAGCATTAGCGCCAAACTTCTGCGCGGCCTCTTTGTTGGTTGCAGGAAGTATCAGATCTTCATTACTGGTATTTGACTGCGCCCCGGTATGACCCTGGGTGCTCTGCCCGGTAAATTCCCATTGGTAGTCGTACTGCGCCATTTCATCTGCCGTCAGTTGCTCTGACATCTGGAAGGCACCGTCTTTGTTTTTATCGCGCCAAAGAAGGAAACGATAGGTGTTGTTCAACGTCGGATGGGTTTCTTTATTGTTGATAAGGTTGATAGGCTTCGAAATTTTTGTCTGGTAAATCAGCCCATTAAGCTCCTCACCTGATATACCAACAAAAGTGATATCGACAAGATTACTGTCGCCGTAAACCGCTTCCTTCGCCTTCCAGTGAAAGGTGCCCGGCAGCGTACTGGAGAGCGTAATCGTCCCCGCCTTTTCATTGCGCTCTGCAATGAAGACACACGGTTTATCCGTGGTGCATGGCGCATTCGATAAGGAGACTTTTTTATCGTTGCTGTCATATAACTCAGGTGACATTTTTTCGTCGACCAGCGTATTGCCATTACGATCGGTGCTTTCGCCAAAGGCATCCGTCAGCAGCAGCTCCATCACCACACCATCTTCACCATCGGCTTGGGCGCTGGCCGCATGGCTATGATCGCTACGATCGGTATCGGCGATATTATCGACAATAAGCTCAATGCTACGATCCTGCTGAACGACGATCTCCACCACGCCCGAGTTCTGGCGATTGCCCTTCTCATCCTCAAGGGTCATCCGCACCTTCCAGCTATTAAGCGCGGTACGTTCGGCTTCGGTCTCTGCGTTAACCCACGCCGGTAGCACCAGATTCCAGGTGTTGTTATTGCCTTCTGTCAGCATGTTGGCTTGCACTACCGGCATGACCAGCGTGCGGTTGGCGTTATTCTTCGCCTGCCACGATGCGGCAATAATTTTGTAGTGGTGGTTTATTAGCGCGTTGACGGTCCACTTACATTTTTCCAGCCCGATTGCAGATTCAGGGGTGTCCTGGATAACGCATTCGGGGTGCGTATTCGCTGCGTCAGCCTTGAGCCAAAGCGTGACGTCGAGGGGATCCTTTTCGCGATATTCGAGAACAATAAAATTGTTACGTTCCACAAAATCATGACGGCTGCCCATCAGTGAGCGCTGAACCTTCACATTTTCAGGATCAAGCTGAGCGGCAATCGGCGCGCCAAACTGGTAGGTTAAGGTCGCATTAACGCTGAGATCGCGGTTATCGCCCGTACCCGCTTTGTAATCGGCCCCCACCGTAACCATCGGTACGGGCGTATAGTTCACCCCTAGCGTTACAGCCTGAGGATTTTTTTGCAGGTTATCGCTACCAAATAGCGCAACCTCGTCGCCATAGTATTGTTCGTAAACTAATTTTCCGCCCAGCTGAGGATAAAATGGCAGCCAGCTCTCCGCGCGAATATCCCAGCCGCGGGCAGGACGTTCTTCATAGAATTCAAAATCCGGGGAATCCTTCCAACTGGAAAGCGGATGATAATAATTACCGGATAACTTTAAATAATCAGCCCATGCTTCTACGCCTAATCCTAAACGACGATGACCGCGGGTAAAATCGTAATCATAAAAGGCGTTACTTCCTAATAACCAGCTATTAATATTCTGACGAAAACCAAAGCCTATATTTCCTATTGTGCGGTCATCTTTTCGCTGAGTAGATAACTGACTAAAAAACAATGTTTTCTGGTTATCATATAAAGGAACAAAATAATCCAGCGATGAACCATCCAAATCGCCACGTTCACCAATAGAAAGATTGGTGCGCAATTTTCCGTAGGGCGAAAGTACGTTATCAAGATAGGTTTGAGCCGATGAGGTTACCTGGTTTTGCAAGTAACTCTGGGCCTGTGACTTAAGGGCTTCTGGAGTTAAGTTACTGAAACTTTGGGTGGCAGAGTTAACAAGATAGTTTCCGCCAGACTCCGCTAATGCTTGTTTGTCGCTTTTCTTTGCCTGTTGGGCATTTTTATCACTGCCCAATTCCGGGAGGTTATCTTCTGACGATGACGAAACATCATCCACAGAATCTTCGCCGGTTGCGCCGCATGCGGGCCCAGCAATAATATTGCTTAATAGTAATATTATACAAACAATCCATTCACGCACGCTATATCCTTATAGCAAACACCCATTAACGCAGTCTTTTTTATGGATTATAGAGCGGCAAATAATAGATACCAGATCAGGTAACCTAAATAAATTCCTAAAAATTCAAATTCAAGACACCGATACATAAAATGTTATTAGTAGACATATTAAGAAAAACAATATGGGGTGCCGAAATAAAACACCCCTATTAATTAGTTTATATTAATGATTTCAACCCGCTTCTTAGAAATAAGTCCGTGCCCGGACTGACAAAAATAATCTACCGCACCACAGGCTTTTAAAATTTCCAGTGGTTTATGGCATTCAGGGCAGCGCATCTCAAGCTTGAAGTCTTTCTGACAGCGGCCACAATACGCGTGATCGCCTTGTACTTCGAGTAAGTCCTGGCAGGTTGGACAAGTGAATTCCATGATGGCTCCTTAGCTTAGTCTGATGCTGTTATTTTACCACGACCTCAGACTTCAGTGCGGCCCGCGTAGTGCCTGCTGAAGCTGTAACAATTGTTCCACCTCAGCAATCCGCCGCTGGGTGAGTTTAGCCACTTCCTGTGGTGCCCTGACAAACAAGCTATGAGGGCCAAAAATATGTTCCCCAAGGCAATGGTCGTAAATCGCCCCACTGCGCGTCCAACTGAGCGCTTTTTCACCAGTCAAAAGCTCCACACGCTCGCCACCTGGAGCACGGCTCTGACGAATTATGCGTCCATCACGCAAGTGGATACTGATCCCTTTGCGTTCAACACCTGGGCCTGCGTACTTATTCAGCCACAGATTCACCGGGATGCCGCTGAGATTTCCCTGTAAATGCGCCTCCCCTTCTGCGGTTTGCGTATCTCCATAAGCAATTGGCGTTCCCAGACGATCTTTTGCCGTTATCAGCTGCAACTCGAGGCTATCATCGCCCCCAAGATAGCGTACGGTTTCACGCATCATCGCCAATACGTGTGTTCCAATATCAAGAATAACGCCATCCGGGTGGCGTAGCTGGCGGGTATCCGGTTCGCCGGTGGCAAAATTAAGGGCAGTCGGTTCACCTGCACGGTTAAACCCGCTAGGTTCCAGCAAGAAGCCCTCGATACCAACAATATCGTCAACGGATATGGTCAGGGGAGCAGCCTCTTTAGAATGCTCGGGGTGCCAGCGGGTATCCATTTTCCCCAGCGCCAGGCATAGCGCGCCATCTCGTGCCATCCAGTGATCCAGCGCCAATACCCGTTTTGCATGTTCTGGAAGGGTCAAAAGCTCACGCAGATGCGTCAACTGGGCCAACGTCGCGGCAACCGGTTTTTCTACAACAATCCGGGGAACGGTGGATGCCAGCGCGGCTTCCAGTACCGGTAAATGCTGGAGTGACGTGGTGGTGATACATAGCGTATCAAGGGGACGCGCCAGTATCGCCTGGAGGGATTCGCAACGGGTAACTCCCGGCAGCATTCGCTGCGGGTTGCTATCGTATCCCCAGCAGGAGGTCATCGGTAACGACAGTCGCTTAAGGGCGGGAAGCCAGGCAGTTTCAACCACCGCCCCCAGGCCGACAAATCCAATATTCATCATCTCTGACTCACAGGTAGGTAAAGAGTATCAGAGAAGATTATGCGTGAAGCGCCATCATAAAGTCTTGCAGACAATGGCGCCCACCCTTAAAGCACCGAACGTAAGCGGTCGAATCCTTCTGCCAGGTCGGTTTTCAGGTCGTCCATATCTTCCAGACCAATTTGCACCCGAAGCGTTAGGCCACCGGGCTGCCAGTCCGTTACGGTACGATACTCTGCGCAGTTAAACGGAATAATCAGGCTTTCGAAGCCACCCCATGAGTATCCCATGCCAAAGATGCCCATGTTATCGAGCATTTTTGCTAATCCGGCTTTCGTATATTCAGGTTTCAGGACGAGTGAAAACAGCCCCGACGACCCTTTAAAATCGCGCTTCCAGATATCATGCCCCGGAGTTTCAGGCAGCGCTGGATGCAGCACTTTCAATACTTCCGGGCGCTTTTGTAACCAGCGTGCCATCTCCAGCCCACGCTTTTCGGCCTCTTTAAGCCGCAGATGCAGAGTACGCAGGCCGCGCAACGCCAGGAAACAGTCCTCGGCACCGGGCAGCATCGCCATCAGATCGTAAGCCTCACGCAGCTTTGGCCACCAGGCCTCATTTGCGGAAACCAGTCCCATCAGAAGATCGGAATGGCCGCCGAGGTATTTGGTTCCAGCCTCAAGCGCCAGATCGCAACCGTGCTCATGGGCGCGGAAGAAAATTGGCGTGGCCCAGGTATTATCGATAATCGTTGTGACGCCATGCGCTTTCGCCACCTGCGTCATCGCCGGGACATCCTGAATTTCAAAGCTTTGCGAGCCAGGCGATTCAAGGAACAGCGTGGTGGTGTTGGGGCGAAACAGCGATTCAATCTCTGCGCCAATACGGGGATCGTAATAGGTGGTCTCGATGCCCATTTTCGCCAGCATACCGGCGCAAAAATTGCGGGTTGGCCGATACACGCTGTCGGGCATCAGCAGGTGGTCGCCCGCTTTTAAGGTGGTAAGCAGAGAAAGCGCAATCGCTCCGAGCCCGGACGGCGATAGTACCGTACCCGCCGCCCCTGCCAGCGCACTCCACGCATTTTCCAGACTCGCAATGGTGGGCGTTCCCTTCGTGCCATAGTTGAACTCCGCACGATTGTGTTCCAGATCGTTGACCGTCGGAAAAAGCACCGTGGAACCACGATAAACCGGCGCATTCACAAAACCTGCCTGTCTGGAGGCATCGCGGCCAAGCTGGGTAATTTGGGTACTGATATTAAAATCGGACGTGGAACGCTTGCTCATGACTTACCTCATAAAAAGCTACTCATTACCCCATTGATTGAGGAACTCAGCGATATCATCAATCCGCTGCGCGTTGATACCCGCTTCTACCGCCATCTCTTGCTGCGCTTCTTCGCTGATTTCTTCGTTGTTCATCAAACGAGTAATCAACAACTGGAAATAAAGCGCCAGCGCGTCACGCTCTGACTCATCAACCGGCTTGGCTGACTCTGTCGCGTACTCATCAGCGATGTCATAGTATTTGATTGGAACTTCGTTGCTCATCTGTTACTCCCAGCGTTAAGGTCAATATCAGCCAGATAATAACATTAAAAAGCCCGCTGGATGCGGGCTTGAAAGGAAATACAATATTAGCGAACCATACCGATTCGTTATTTGCTTTTCTTAATATGGCGAATCAAACGCTGGCGTTTACGCATCTGCGTTGGCGTCAGGGTATTGCGTTTGTTCGCATACGGGTTCTCACCTTCCTTGAACTGAATGCGGATAGGCGTACCCATCACGTCCAGTGATTTACGGAAGTAGTTCATCAGATAGCGCTTGTAAGAATCCGGCAGGTCTTTCACCTGGTTGCCGTGGATAACCACAATTGGCGGATTATAACCACCGGCGTGGGCATATTTCAGCTTCACGCGACGACCGCGCACCAGAGGTGGCTGGTGATCTTCGGTTGCCATGGTCATGATACGGGTCAACATCGCCGTACCGACACGACGGGTGGAGCTATCGTAAGCTTCACGGATAGATTCGAACAGATTACCTACGCCGCTGCCGTGCAGCGCGGAGATAAAGTGCACGCGAGCAAAATCGATAAAGCCCAGACGGTAGTCGAGGGTCTCTTTGACCTGCTCTCTCACTTCTGAACTCAGGCCATCCCACTTGTTGACGACGATAACAAGTGAGCGCCCACTATTGAGGATAAAGCCCAGCAGTGACAGATCCTGATCGGAGATACCTTCGCGCGCATCAATCACCAGCAGGCAGACGTTAGAGTCCTCGATAGCCTGTAGAGTTTTGATAACGGAGAACTTCTCTACCGTCTCAGTCACTTTACCGCGCTTACGCACACCCGCGGTATCAATGAGAACGTATTCACGCTCATCGCGTTCCATCGGAATGTAGATGCTGTCACGCGTCGTGCCCGGCATATCAAAGACCACAACGCGATCTTCGCCAAGAATACGGTTAGTTAGCGTTGACTTACCCACGTTCGGACGGCCGACGATAGCGATTTTAATCGGCAAATCCTGCGGGTTGAAGTCATCTTCTGGCTCTTCAACTTCACCACCGTTCTGCTCGGCTTCAAACTTCGCCCAATATTCGGCGTCTTCATCCACTTCTTCCGGCGGGTTAATGTCATCAACAAACGGCAGCAAAGCGGTTTCCAGCAGCGTAGTCACGCCGCGACCGTGAGAGGCAGCAATCGGGTGAATTTCCCCCATGCCCAGCGACCAGAAATCAGCCACAGCCTGATCCGGGTCGATACCGTCAGTTTTGTTCGCCACCAGGAAGGTTGGCTTTTCACGCGCGCGAAGATGCTTAGCGATACCTTCATCCGCAGGCATCAACCCCGCACGTGCATCCACCATAAACAGAACGACATCGGCTTCTTCAATCGCCAGCAGCGACTGTTCCGCCATGCGTGTTTCCACGCCTTCTTCTGTGCCATCGATACCGCCGGTATCGATACAGATAAACTCACGCCCTTCAACTTCAGCACGACCGTACTTACGGTCACGAGTCAGACCCGGGAAATCCGCAACCAGCGCATCACGAGTGCGCGTCAGGCGGTTAAAAAGCGTGGATTTTCCGACATTAGGGCGCCCGACAAGCGCGACCACAGGTACCATGTTAAAGCCTCATATACTCAAAATTTTGACAAAATACAGAAATAGCAAACGGCCCCTGCTTAACAGGAGCCGTTCATTGCAAAGACATTGTGTCCGTTAACGCGTAATCGCGTAAACCGTACCGTCTTTCGCCTGAATCAGCAGTTTACCGTCAGCCACTACGGGCTCGGTCAGGAAGCCTGAGCTATCCACCTTCTGCTGGGCCACAAAACGCCCATCATCAGGATTAACCCAGTGCATGTAGCCTTCGCTATCACCCACAACCAGACTGCCATTATACAGCACCGGCGCGGTCAGCAGGCGGTGCAACAGATCGCTTTGCGTCCAGAGCGTAACGCCACCGTCGGTGGTCAACGCCAGAATACGGTCATTTTGATCGACGATGTAGATACGGTTGCCGTCTACGATGAAGTCATTCACCGAGCCCAGTTCGCGTTTCCACATGATCTGGCCGCTGCGAAGATCCAGCGCCGTCAGGTTACCATTGTAGGCCAATGCGTAAACAACGCCATTCACGATAACCGGCGTGGTATCCACGTCACTCAGACGGTCAATTTCAGTGGTGCCGGTAGCCTGAGAAATACGCTGCTGCCAGATAAGCTGGCCTTGCTGCATCAGGACTGCGCTCACACGACCGTTATCACCGCCAACAACCGCCGCACCGTAAGCAACCGCGGGAGCTGACTCGCCGCGCAGAGAAAGCGCTGGCATATCCAGGTTCACCGTCCACTTCACGACGCCGCTGTTTTCGTCCAGCGCCTGGAGCTGGCCATTACTGGTGTGAACCAGAACCAGACCATCGCTCGAGGTTGGGCGAGACAAGACTTCACCGGCTGCGGTCGTCTGCCAGACAATGGAACCATCGCCCGCATCCAGCGCGTAAACCTGCGCCTTTTCACTACCGACATACACGTGACCGCCGGCAATCGTCAGGCCGCCAGAAAGCAGCGCTGATTTACGACCAAACCAACCGTCTTTTTCCGCCAGATTCACCGACCAGATTTCTTTCCCATCATCGGCGTTAACCGCCTTCACGGTGCCTTTACGGTCAGCCGCGTAAACCACGCTATCCGCATAAGCCGGATGCAGGTTGGAGTAGAAATCGCCGATACCGCTACCGACCGAAACATCCCACGCGGTTGATGGCGTGAACTGATTTTCCACCGTTGGCAGCGGGGACATTTTCACAACGTCTTCTTCACCGCTAAACAGCGAGCAACCACTCAAAAGAGTGACAGAAAGCAGTCCAGGCAAAAGTAATTTACGCAATTGCATCGGGTCCCTCTCAGATGGACAAATTATTAATTTTCATGCGCATCATTTCGCTCAGCGCCGGTGATGCATCGCTCTTAGCGCCAGCTTCCCACGCTGCACGAGCACCCTGTTTGTCACCTTTACTGAGCAGGATTTCCCCGCGTAAATCAGCAACAATAGCCGTCCAGCCTTCGCCTTTCACGCCTTCGAGCGTTTTCAGCGCCGCGTCAGCCTGCTTCATTTGCAGCTGAACGCGCGCCAGACGCAGACTCAGTACGGATTTTAAATTTTCATCAGACGCCGCGGTCAGCCCTTGCTGCAGCTGTTTTTCGGCCTGCGCCAGGTCATTTTTATCCACAAAAGCCTGTGCCAGTTCCAGAGATGCAAACGCCCCGTAGGTGTTTTTCGTCTCGGCTGCAAATTTCTGTGCAGAGGCCAGCGCTTCGGGTTTCCCTGAACTAAGAGAGGAAACGGCGGTTTCATAAGCCGCGGACGATTCCCGGGCTGTGTCTAGCTGATGAGAATTCCAGTAACGCCAGCCAACCAGCGCACCAATCCCCAAAATTACCCCAACGGCCAGTGCTTTACCATTTTCGGCAAAGAAGCGTTTAATCGCGTCAACCTGTTCGTCTTCGTTATTGTAAATTTCCACGCAGCCCTTCTCCTGATAATAATGTTCTGGCGCTTAATCCAGAATAGTGCGCAAATGCGCGGCAACGCCTTCCTGCGTTACGGTTGTCTGCTCACCAGAGCGCAAGTCCTTCACGACAACAGTGGCTTGTTCAACCTCTGACTCACCCAATACCAGGGCAACGCGAGCGCCCCATTTATCAGCGCGTGCAAACTGCTTCTTAAAGTTGCCGCCGCCGTGGTTAGTCATCAGCTTCACGCCTGGTAATGCATCACGCACCTGCTCTGCCAGACGCATTGCGGCTGACTGAGTATCGGTACCTGAAGCGACCAGGTATATATCGACAACAGGATCAGCTTTAAATTCCGGATTCACTGCCTGAACGAGCAAAACAAGTCGTTCCAGACCCATAGCAAAACCGACGGCTGGGGTTGCGCGACCGCCTAGTTGTTCAACCAGACCATCATAACGACCGCCTGCGCACACGGTGCCCTGAGAGCCGAGGCTGCTGGTCACCCATTCGAAAACGGTGCGGTTGTAGTAGTCCAGACCACGAACCAGACGCTGGTTAACGGTATAAGCAATACCGGCGGCATCAAGCTGTGCACACAGGCCAGCAAAGTGCTCGCGGGACTCTTCGTCCAGATAATCACCGAGCGTCGGGGCATCGTTCAGTAATGCCTGAACGTCAGGATTTTTGGAGTCCAGCACGCGCAGCGGGTTGCTGTACATACGACGTTTGCAGTCTTCATCCAGCACTTCAACGTGCTGTTCAAGGAAGGCCACCAGCGCATCGCGATAGTTAGCGCGAGCTTCGAGAGAACCGATCGAGTTCAGCTCTAAATTAACGTGTTCCGCCATACCCAGCGCGCGCCACCAGCGAGCGGTGAGCATAATCAGTTCGGCATCAATATCCGGCCCTTGCAGACCAAATACTTCGACACCCAGCTGATGAAACTGGCGATAACGCCCTTTCTGCGGACGCTCGTGGCGGAACATCGGCCCGATGTACCACAGACGCTGCTCCTGATTGTACAGAAGACCATGTTCGATGCCGGCGCGTACGCAGCCCGCGGTACCTTCAGGACGCAGCGTCAGGCTGTCACCGTTGCGGTCTTCAAAGGTATACATCTCTTTTTCAACCACGTCGGTGACTTCACCGATAGCGCGCTTGAATAACGGGGTCTGCTCTACAATCGGCAAACGAATTTCGCTGTAACCGTAGCTGCCGAGCACGTTTTTGAGTGTGCTTTCAATGCGCTGCCAGATGGCGGTTTCGCCAGGCAGATAATCGTTCATGCCGCGAATGGCTTGAATGTTTTTTGCCACGTTAATTCTCTTTATATATAAAAATGAACCCTCGACACCAGAGTGCCAGCGGGTTCAATCATACACGGGAAGCACGCCGCTTCCCATCTCGTTATTTTTCAAGCTGCTGAACGTCGATACGCCGCGCTTCATCCAGTACCGAGGCTTTCGCCCGGATCCTCGCTTCAAGCTGGCTAATCATATCGTCATTGTCCAGACGGTCTTTACGCACGCCATCTTCGTACAGGCCGCTTTTTTTGTTACCACCGGTAACGCCAAGCGTCGATACTAACGCTTCGCCAGGGCCGTTCACCACGCATCCGATGATCGAAACGTCCATCGGCGTGATGATGTCTTCCAGACGCTGTTCCAGCGCATTAACGGTGCTGATAACGTCAAACTCCTGACGAGAACAGGTTGGACAGGCAATGAAGTTGATGCCGCGTGCGCGAATACGCAGCGATTTCAGAATATCAAAACCAACTTTGATCTCTTCGACCGGATCCGCGGCCAACGACACGCGAAGTGTATCGCCGATCCCTTCAGAAAGCAGCAGGCCAAGGCCGATTGCGGACTTAACGGAGCCACTGCGCAGGCCACCTGCTTCGGTGATCCCCAAATGCAACGGCTGATCAATTTTGGCCGCCAGCAGACGGTAGGATTCAACCGCCAGGAAAACATCGGAGGCTTTCACGCTGACCTTGAATTGATCGAAGTTCAGGCGATCGAGATGATCGACATGACGCATGGCTGATTCCAGCAGCGCCTGCGGCGTCGGCTCACCGTATTTTTCCTGCAAATCTTTCTCAAGCGATCCGGCGTTTACGCCGATACGGATGGGAATATTTTTGTCGCGAGCGCAGTCAACAACCATGCGAATACGCTCTTCACTGCCGATATTACCCGGGTTAATACGCAGGCAATCCACGCCGTATTCCGCCACTTTCAGCGCAATACGGTAATCAAAGTGGATATCGGCAACCAGCGGGACATTCACCTGCTGCTTGATAAGCTTAAAGGCTTCGGCGGCGTCCATGGTAGGGACAGATACGCGTACAATATCGGCCCCTACGCGTTCTAACGCTTTGATTTGATTAACCGTCGCTTCGACATCCGTTGTTCGCGTGTTAGTCATTGACTGTACGGCGATAGGAGCGCCATCGCCAATCGGCACGTTCCCAACGTAAATGCGTGTGGATTTTCTACGTTGAATAGGAGCCTGGTTATGCATGAAAAATCTCCCGCATTACGCGTCTGTTATTGTGCTGGTGATTGTTCAGCACTTACCGTCAGGCGCGCAACCTGGTTAGTTCTGATAAAACGACTCAGGTCGACAGGTTTACCCTGATATTCGATCTGTACTGCAGCCGGCGCACCAATTTTCAGTTTATAAGGTGCCTGACCGCTCAGGTTCAGATTACCACCTTTACGCTGCAGGCCGCTGAACAGTTTCTTGCCGGTTGCGTCTGTGACTTCCAGCCAGCAGTCGGCGGAGAAGTTCATTACCAGCGCGTTAGCGTCAGCAACAGGTGCGGCAGTCTGCGCAGGATCGGTTGGCAGCGCGCCAGGAGCCGCAGTTTGCGAAGCTGGGGTGGTTTGCGCGGCGGTATTGTCAACGTTAGCTTGTGACGGTGATACCACGGCGGCATTATTCTGTGCAGTTTCTGCAGGTGCAGAGGTCGCGACGGGTGCTTCAGTACTGGTCTGTGCGGAAACAGCCGGGTCGGTGGCAGCCGGGGTCGACGTGGCGTCAGTTCCGGTATTCAGCGGGACGTTTTGCGCATCGTTGCCGTTCGCCTTCAGCTCAACGGAAGACTGATCGGCCATGGTGGATATTTCTTCCTGCTGCGCTTTGTGGTTTTGCCACCACCAGGCGACGGTTAGACCGACCACCACGAACAGCACAAGCCAGGTAAAGCTCATCAGCCAACCATCGCGTTTCTTACGACGTTTACCTAAAGAGAAGCTCTGCATCGGCGCGACTTTTGCCGCTCGTACCGGTGCCTGCTTTTCCATCATCGGCAGCAGTTCTTCTTCCGGGATATGAACGAGGCGAGCATAGGAACGGATATAACCACGCAAGAATGTTGAAGCGAGTTCAGCCGGCGCCTTATCTTCTTCAATATCACGAACGGTGGAAACCTTCAGGCACAAGCGTTCTGCAACGGCTTGCTGACTGAGTCCGAGTTGTTCACGGGCATTACGCAAACGGATACCCGTAGTTTGTGCTGCTGATTGGTCGTGATTGGTTTCAGTATTCATTCGCTACAACTGCTGATTCGTGAAATTTAAGATTCTGATGCGAAACGATGTTCACACCGCGAAACATCCGGTCCTGTGATAATACAGACAGCCTCTGCCTGGTCATACCCTACACCAAAACAGCGCTAAAGGCCGTATTTACCCTGTTCTGGCAACGCTACATACTGCCTCAATACGTGAGGAAACGCACCGTAATTATTAACCAGATCAGTACGTTTCGCCTAATCCTTAAGCACTTAACGCTGCGCGCGCCAATTCCGGCGCGCGCAATACATCATGACAACTCTTTGACCGAGATAGATTCACCCTGCATACGTTTACGCAGAGTACGCTTGGTGCGGTCAATAACATCCCCGGCCAGCTGCCCACAGGCGGCATCGATATCATCACCGCGTGTTTTGCGCACGATGGTGGTGAAACCATAGCTCATCAACACTTTGGAGAAACGGTCGATACGGCTATTGGAGCTACGACCATACGGTGCGCCCGGGAACGGGTTCCATGGGATCAGGTTAATCTTACACGGCGTATCTTTTAGCAGTTCAGCCAGTTCATGCGCGTGTTCGGTACCGTCATTGACGTGGTCAAGCATCACGTATTCGATAGTGACGCGGCCCTGGTTGGCATTGGACTTAGAAATATAGCCGCGCACGGATTCCAGGAAGGTGGCGATGTTGTACTTTTTGTTGATCGGTACAATTTCGTCACGGATGGTATCGTTCGGCGCATGCAAGGAGATGGCTAGCGCAACGTCAATCATGTCGCCCAGCTTATCAAGCGCAGGCACAACGCCTGAAGTTGATAAGGTCACGCGACGTTTTGACAGCCCAAAACCAAAATCATCCAGCATGATTTCCATCGCCGGAACGACGTTTGTCATGTTAAGCAGCGGTTCACCCATGCCCATCATAACGACGTTGGTAATTGGGCGGACGCCGGTTGCTTTCACCGCGCCGACAATTTTCGCCGCGCGCCAGACCTGGCCGATAATTTCCGAGACGCGCAGATTACGGTTAAAGCCCTGCTGCGCCGTAGAGCAGAATTTACACTCTAAAGCACAACCAACCTGTGATGAGACACACAGGGTCGCGCGATCGTCTTCCGGGATATATACGGTTTCAACGCGCTGATCGCCTACGGCAATCGCCCATTTGATGGTGCCGTCGGTTGAACGTTGCTCTTCCACCACTTCCGGGGCGCGAATTTCAGCGACTTCTTTTAACTTACCGCGCAGCACTTTGTTGATGTCGGTCATCTCATCAAAGTCGTCGCAGCAATAGTGGTACATCCACTTCATCACCTGATCGGCGCGGAAGGGTTTTTCGCCTAAGTCTTTAAAAAACTCGCGCATCTGCGGACGGCTAAGATCCAGCAGGTTAATTTTTCCATCTTTATTGGGAACCGCCGGGATGGCGCTCTCAGGCGTGACAATTTGTTCAGACATTTTTTTATTCCGGCCTCGTTGTTACACGTTATGGCCCCTGGAGGGTGGATTGATAAAAAGAAGCGCCCCAGGAAAGCGTTCTGCTCGTCCGGGGGCGCTGCATTGTACAAATTCTGGCGCATGGATGCCACGTCTGCACGCGGCATTCATTAAATAAAGTGTAAACGTGCCCTTAGCGGGTACGTGGGCACACTTCACCTTCAGCGAAGAAGAAGGCGATTTCACGGGCAGCAGATTCAACGGAATCAGAGCCATGGGTGCCGTTTTCGGTGAAGCTATCCGCGTAGTCAGCACGCAGAGTGCCTGCCAGCGCGTTTTCTGGGTTGGTTGCGCCCAGCAGGTCGCGGTGACGCTGAACGGCGTTTTCGCCTTCCAGTACGGAAACCACGATTGGGCCAGAGGTCATGAACTCAACCAGACCGTCGAAGAATGGACGACCATCGTGCTCAGCGTAGAAACCACGAGCCTGTTCAACGGTCAGATGCAGCATTTTGGTGCCGACGATTTTAAACCCTGCTGCTTCAAAGCGAGCAAAGATGCTACCAATAACGTTTTTTGCCACCGCGTTTGGCTTGATGATGGAAAAAGTACGTTCAATTGCCATGATTACCTCTAATAATAAAATTTATTCTGTTGTCGTGCTTACAGGTGTTGAGCATACAGATAGTAAAGTTGTATGACCTGGCGCGGATTATAATGACCGATAGCGCCGTTGCCTATGGATGAAGGTAACATTTCTTTAAAATAAGACACTTTTAAGCAACACAATATGTAACAAATCAGTTTTTGCCAACGAGCATCGGTTTCTGCCTGAGCAACCGCTCCCTTGCACCTTCACTTTAGCGACTAGTACACGGGCGATGAGCTATGTAATAGCCAGGATTTTCAGCAAGAGAGATGATTCAAAAGTGAGATATCGCAATCGAATAGGTTGGTCTCGTTCTCTGGTACAAATTCCGGCGCTACCACACCTCCGGGCTCAACCCATACTAGGTAAGCTGCTGTTGATTGGCTTCGCTGATTTCGCCAACACCCTAACTTCTGCTCGTACAACATCACTACCTGTGTGTAGTCTACCGTTTTTGCCTTAAAAGCCTATAATCCATGTATATCAAAAATAATAAATTCGAATGATAATTAAAGAGATATATTTTGGTGTTTTATTATTTTTAAATAATCACTATATACTCGCATTCTTCTATCCACTGAAAGTAACAGCAATTTAAATCACCAATAACATATAAACCGGTGGTAAAAAAGAAAGAAGGAGCATAGTGCCCCCATATGAATACAAAAAAATATATTTTCATTGATATAGCACTACTAATTACTCCAACAACGGATAGCCTCTTCCAACAATCATCGCAATTGAATAAAAAACCTATGAACCATAAGTATTTAAAATAGCAAACCCGATCAAGAAAAATGTAATTAGAGAAGTAAAAACGCCATAGATAAGACTGCCGCTTTTATTAACATGGATAAAATAGGCACTAAACACCCCACTACCCAAAATACTTAATATAAAAAACAATCTAATATAACCAAAGTGTATATCCGTCCCCCATAAAGCAATAGAAACGGCATAAACAATTACAGTTCCAACGCTGAAAGTTATACTTGTCAGTAAAACCACGAAAAAAATTTTCATCGTTAATATGGGTATCCAGACATACATGTTTTCGGTGGAAATGGAGATGCGCCTCATTTATTACTAGTACAAATGGCCATCGCTTTATACAATAGTTTGTTTGTTTCCTACTTACAATTCCTCGTGATGAATAAATTAAAATGTTCGTTTTCTTTTTTATTTAATTCAGCATACGCTTGCTCTACACAATGACTTGTTGCCAAAGTGGGTTGAGCCTGACTTATTGCTCCTGCTCCGAAAAGGAAAGATAAAAGTGTACTACCTTCACTTATACATAAATCCTCTACGAACAAACCTAGTGAATCTGTATATTGAATTGGGCTAAGTGGGTATTGATACGGATTCCACCCACCCTCTAGTCCAATCGAGCCCTGCGTAATATACAGCCCCTGCATCGCATCATAATATCGATAACGTTTATAATTCAGCCCCGTCTCCTGAGCATACTGCTGCCCCGGTAACCATATCAGCTGTTGCAGATTTTGCGGATTATCCTCCATCAGCTGATTGCCCTACTCATCATATTCCGCACGCCAAACCGAGTTACCTTCGCGGTTTATCAGCGCCCGCATCGGGTGGTCGCTGTGGTTCAGGTTGTTATCACTATCCAGAAGATGTTTTTTACTTCACTAATTATGCGTTTTATTCTTTGTCATTTGCGATATTTGGCTAGTAAATTAATTATTTCTTTATTTCCATTTCTTTTGGCCATCTCATAGATGGTTTCTCCTGATTCATTTTTTATATTCGCATTTATATTGTAATTTAACAATAACTTTACAGATTCTATTTTTTCAAATAATATAGCTTGATGTAAAGGTGTATTTCCTAAATCACCGATTGAGTTAATGTCGGCACCCACTAAAATCAATTTCTCAATATCTTCTACACATCCATTCCATGCTGCAATATGTAGCATTGTATCACCAGACATACCATGCTGATTCACATCAATTATACGCATGCCAAAAAATTCACTATTTCTCTAAAACTTATGGTATAAATCTTTAACATTTATTTCTGCCGCTTTATTCTTTAGCGTTATTAATTTTTGAAAAGTCCTATTCCTCATTGTTCACTCTCTATTATTTTATTTTGTCTGTACATATTTTCATACATTCTTCTTTCAAATTATTCTTTCGATTCTCCCAAGAAAGTAATTTGGAGTCATGACGACCAGGAAACCACTTAAAATCCCAATATTCATATAAATCAATGCATTTTTGTGCATGATTAATATTATTGGACAAAAATGCACACTTGTTCTCATTGCGTTTTGTATTTGGGTCTGGTTGTTTGTTATCACAAAATACTCTGCCTTCCTGTATTCTCGATCCTTTTGAGTTTCTACTAAAAAACTCAACCTGCCTTACAGGAACATTATTTTATATTTCACCTCGTTGTAATAAGATCTTGCATTCTTTATCTTTAGCATTCCACTCAGCATTTGATGAGTATTTCTTGATGTATTCATCAGCGATATAAATTGCTTTTTTCATTTCATTCCCTTCAATTTTTTCGACCGTTTTAGCCCTCATTGATTTTGCATCATAATATCCATTATGAATGGCCACCGATAACCAAGCATAGGCTTTAATGTAATCTAAAGATATATCCCCAGTATTCCCAGAGTAGAGCATACCTAAATTAACCTGAGCTATTGAATATCCCTGACAAGCTGAGAGTTTTAGTAGATTTAATGCCTTAGTTCGATTGATATGCACCCCACCTAAACCCTGAGCATAATACAGCGCGAGCGAATTTCGTGCTTTCCAGGACCCACGGTCAGCAGCTTTAATATACCATTCAGCAGCCGTAGTATCATCTTTTGGTATGCCCAATCCATTTTCATACATATAACCTAAATCATACATTGCAACCGAGCTGCCTACTTCCGCAGCTTTTTTAAAAAGTTCATGAGCCTGATTATAATCAATATCACCACCTTTACCATCAAGTAGTAATTTTCCTAAATTCACTTGGGCAAGAGCAAAGCCCTGTCTCGCAGAACGACTATAGTACTCCCTTGCTACACGAGGATCTTTATTCACCCCTATGCCATTCTCATAATATCGCCCAAGATTATATAGTGCTGGGGCAAATTCTTGTTCAGCTGATTTTTTATACCAATAAAATGACTTATTGTAATCAACCTCTATCTCATTGCCAACTTCATAGATGAGGCCAAGATCATTTTGAGCCCTCATATCCCCTTGCTCTGCAGCCATTTGCAGATTAGATCTTTTCTGCAATAGTTTATTATCCCACGTACCAATCCATTTGCTTAGCCCATATAAAAGGAATAAAAAAATTAAAAATAAAGCTATTCTTTTATTTATAATCATTGTAGCTCCAGTATGACTACTGCTTCTGTTTATAGGTGGAAAGCATATCAATGAGTTGATCTGACACTTTACTTTGAAAATCAGTGCCACCTTTATTTATGAATGCTTTTCCACATGTTAATGCTAAAGTCCCCGCCTCTCTCTCTCCATCAACTATTATGGCATTGACTGTATCGTTAATACATGCACTCCCTCTATCCATGAGGGAAACTGTACTAACACCCAGATTTAACCCTCCCAGACCCGCAACTGCTGACACTGTTGAGAGCCCAAAAACATACTCAGACAAAGGATTATATACGTTATGCATAGTTTCCATATTATGAATTACTGACTTCGCTTCATCCTGTGGTAGATATAACATCGCAGAGCCCACACCTTCACAGTAATTCTCACCGCCCTTACTCCCAATAAGGTTCCATCCAGATAATCCTAGGGGATCGATAAACGCTATAGAATTTAGCGGATATTGGTACTGGTTCCACCCCCCTCTCAACCCTATCGGATCCTGCGTAATATACCGCCGCTGCATCGCATCATAATATCGATAACGGTTATAATACAGCCCCGTCTCCTGATCATACTGCTGCCCCGGTAACCGTATCAGCTGTTGCAGATTTTCCGGGTTATCCTCCATCAGCTGATTGCCCCACTCATCATATTCCGCACGCCAGACCGCGTTGCCTTCACGGTTTATCAGCGCCAGCGGTAACCCCCGGTGGTCACAGTGGTAGAGGTGGATTTTCCTCTCCGGTTCAGACTCCGGCTCCACCAGACCCTGCAGTTGCTCCGGGTTCAGCCCGCACTGACTCAGCCATTGCTGGCTGGCTTCGCTGATGACGCCGTGTTTCAGCTCCGTTTCCAGCCCGTTCAGTAATGTCACCAGCTCTGCCGGAAACGCTATACCTGAGTCCTGTTGTAGTTTTTCTGCCAGGCTTCTGCGCTGCGCTTTCGCCAGTGCGGCGGTCTCCGTCTCAATCCGGAGCAGCGGCGTAAAGCTCCCCGGCTGATAAACTGTCTGGATACGTACTGCCTGCGTCTGCGTGGTGACCAGACGGTCGCCATCCCAGCCGTACCAGGTTACCTCCGGCTGGTGCGGCATTGCGCCATATTCCTCGTGGAGCGTATTTGTCATCTTGCGCGGACACTGCCAGACCATTCTGCCCACCCGTCTTCCCATGGCATCGTAGAGATACCGGCTCCGGGTAATCTCCTCATTGGCGAAGCCGTGGGTCAGACGGTAATGCACCAGGCGGTGCTGGCGGTCATAACCATAATGGTGTGTTTTTTCATTCCCGCTACGGATAGCTCCTGCCGGAACATGGGTACTTTTCCCGGTAAGATTGCCGGACGCATCATAGCGGTACAGGTAGCGGGTATCACTAGCGATGCGGTTATCCGGGCTCGACTCAGGCAGTCTGAGCGCCTCGCGCAGGACTTTTTCCTCCACCCGGTTGCCTGCGGCGTCCATGTCATACGGTATGTCCAGGTGGACAGCGCCGCGGGTCAGGGTGGTGCTCGTCAGCCTGCCGCTGCCGCTATAGGCATATTCCCGGGTCTGGTGCGCTTCGCGGATGCTGACCAGCCGCCCGGCGCAGTCGTAACCATAGTCGCGGTTAAATGGCGTCAGGGTCAGGTGCTGGCTCTGAAGCTGGCCCGCTGCCGTGTAGGTTGTGGTCTGTCCGTAAGCGCTGAACTGCCGCAGCGTCTCCCGGTGCAGGCGGTCACGTGTGAAGTCAATCAGCGGCGTGTCGCCAAGCTTCACGCCTGCCAGATGGCCGCTGCCATAGGTCAGCCATTCCACCGGCGAAAGATTATCCGGTTTTATCCGGTTCACCCGCCCCTGTTCGTTCCAGGCCTGCTTTGTTTCGTGCTGCCACAGCAGTTCATCCGTTTCAGGATGATGCACGGTCTGACGTTCACTGATAAGCCGACCTTTGCGATCATAGCGGTAGTCGAGGGTAACACGGTGGCCCTCGCTGAGATGACTGAGTTCTGCCAGCCAGCCGTGGTCGTCATAGCGCCACTGCTCTGCACGTTCGCCGTCCACCGTGCGGTGGATGATTCTGTCGGATGCATCGTAATACCACAGGGTAACCCGTCCCTCATCTTCACTGCGGACAAGCTGGCCGGTGGCGCTGTAGTCATAGCGCTGCGTCCTGCCATCGAAGCCGGTCTGCTGCACCATTCTGTCCAGCGCATCCCAGACAAACCTGCTGTGGCTGCCGTTCTCGTTGGTCAGCGTCGTAACCCGCCCGGCGGCGTCGTAAGCCATCTCCCGGATCAGTCCAGCCTGAGTGACGCGCAGGGCGTTTCCCCAGGCGTCATACTGCATGTCACTGCGGCTGCCGTCCGGCCACAGCGTGGCAGTCAGGTCGCCTGCGGGGTTGTACTCATAGCGGGTTTCATGGCCCTGTGCATCCCTGCGGCTGATCTGCCTGCCCCGGACGTCGTAGGTCTGGTAAACGCTCAGCCCTTCTTCTGCGTACGTCGCCGTGACCTGGCCAAAAAGGTTATATTCATAACGGGTTTCATAGCCCGAGCAGTCGATGTAACTCAGCAACTGGCCATAACGGCTCCACGACAGCTGTTTTTTTGCTCCGGTGGCATCCTGCACGGCACAGGGATATTCATCCGTTAGTGCCTCGTACAGATAGCGGGTTACGACGCCGCTGCGGGCGGTCTCCTGTACCAGCCTCCCCCGCTCATCATAGCGCAGGCGGCTTTCCAGCCCGTCAGAATAGATGGAGTCAGTTAACTGCTGATAGCGGTTGTAGTAATACTGCGTCATGCTGTCGTCGGGTAACGTAACCGCGTCGACGCTGCCGGAAGCGGGATTCAGCCGGTAGGTGGTTTTGCGTCCGGCGGCATCGGTCTGTGCGGTCAGCCTGCCCGCGTTGTCGAATTCACGGTACAGCAGACTGCCATCGGGACGTTCTTCACGCACAATCCGTTTCAGACCACCTTCACCTTCCGTGTGCAGTACCTCACGCCGGTTCAGGCTGTCGGTGATGGTGACGCGATTTTTCTCATAGCGGTAGGTGTAGCTGAGCCCCTCCGGGTTATGCTGTTCCACCACGCGGCCAGCCACATCATAACGATAACGGGTGGCCGGGCGTCCTGCGTAGCGGTGCGCGATCATCCGGCCAGGCGACTGCGGGTCATAGCCAAAACTGCGCACCGCTGTATCGCTTCGGTCATAAACCGTCATAAGCTCCCCGCGCGGGGTGTAGTCGTACCGCACGAGCGGCGAAGCGGGAAGATCCTCCGGGTATACCGGGTCGTGCGTCAGCCATACTTCCGAAAGCCTGATGCCTTTATCCGTGCCGTAACCGGTGGCGGGAAGCTCATCCGGGAAGGGAGAGCGCGTTTTGCGGTGCGGGGCAGCCCGCTGTGCCTGGGTCGTCAGAACCAGCCGGAAGCGACGGCCAGCGCCGTCAGTGACGCTGGTGACCTGCCCGCTGAACTCACCCACCGCCTCACGGTGGTACGTCAGCGTGCGCCCGAATTTATCCGTCAGCCCGTTCAGTACCCGGTATGGCGGCAGGGGAGCGGGAAGCGCCTCATCGGCCTGCGGCACCCGCTCATGCCATCCCAGCAGCCACCACGGCCCCAGCACACTGTTTGTGGCCAGATAGAGGTGTTCGCTGAGACGTATAGCTTCCGGTAACGCCTGCCATAGCGTATGCAGCGGATTGCTTTCGTGCAGCGCTGTCACCCCGCCGCGTGCAAGCCAGAGTGCCTCACTGCGGCTGTATGCGGTCTCTCCCGGCAACAAGGGGTCAAAGTAGATACTGCGCCCGCCGTTATCGTTGAGCACCAGTGCATTTTCATGAATTTGTAAGCGGATATCGGACGGTGATTTCCAGCCCGGACCAAAGAGCCCCACGGGGCCCGGAGTACGGGTCTGGTAGCTGCTGTAGGCCCGGGAAAACACCAGCGGGAGCGGCCCTGGCAGCGCAAAATCGGTCTCACCAGGCAGGACCTTCGCCCCCAGCAGCGGGTTGACCGGGCTCCCTGATGTTCGCCCGCCGGGACAGACCGAGCAGGCTACGCCAGTAGGCGCCCCAATCAGCACACCGGCTGACCCCTGTACAATGTCTGCGCCATAGCGTGTCATATCCCCCTGACGTGCAGCCGGTTTCCCGCTCATGAAAAGTCCTTATTTTTGAGTCTGTTATTATTTATCGTTTTGTTAGTCAGAATAGCGGCAGATCCGGGCTGTCATTTTGCTGTTCCGGCATTTTGGGCGGATTTTCTGTCGCGCCACAGTTCCAGTTAATCAGGGCTGAATCACCGCTTAACGTCTGAACGGCCTGCAGATTGATTGCTGTACCGTTAAGAAATATTTTACCGTCCTGTGTCAGCACCAGCCGGGCCTTTCCGCAGCACAGTTCAAGATGCTCACCGGCGGAATAGACCGCCACTTTTCCGGCACTTTCCCGGAGACTTTTACCCGCCGTAAAGGTGACGTTTTCCCCCACGTCCACGTTGTAACCTTTTCCTACCAGCAGGGATTTATGAACACCCACCTGTGAGGACTGCATCAGTGCAACGGAGGTATTCATCACACCTAATACGGTGGTCTGATACGCCACTCCTACGGTCAGGGCACGGGCGACACCGACCGTTTCGGCCTGATTCAGGCCCACAGTCAGGCTCTGGTTCTGGCCTATTGTTTCGTTCTGATTCTGTACCACCGTCTGTACCTGATTGCCCTTCACGGTGATAACCTGGTTGCTACCGATGGTCTCGGTATGATTTGCTTTAACATCCGTTGTACGGTTGTTCAGTACCTCGGTATCCATATTCTTTTGCGCATGGATATAGACCTGCTCTTTTCCGGTCGCATCATCAAACTTCAGTTCATTAAACCCGCTGCCCATATAGGTTTTTGAGCGGATAGTCATCTGAGTTTTCGTCCCCGGCAGCCCACCCGGTGGGGTATTTTCGGCGTGATAGGTTCGACCCATGATGATCGGCTGATCCGGGTCGCCGTTCAGAAAATCGACGATCACCTCCTGGCCCACGCGCGGTATGGCTATGTTTCCGAAACCTGGCCCCGCCCACGCCTGCGCCACCCGGATCCAGCATGAGCTGTCCTGATTGGCCGGGTTATAGCGGTCCCAGTTGAATTTCACCCGTACGCGACCGTGCTCGTCGCAAAAAATTTCCTCACCTTCCGGGCCGGTGACGACCGCCGACTGTGGGCCGTCCACCGACGGCTTGGGCTGGGGTACCGGCCGCCACGTTCTGTCTGCCGGGATCACCGTAAAATCATTCTCAAGGGTGGTGCCTGCGCCGGAACGTCCTGCCACTGCCTGCGGCTGGCTCCCCTGCAAATCACTGCTCACCACCTGCCATTCCCGGTTCAGACTCGCCTGCGGATGCTCCGTCAGCGTGATACGCCGTCCCGGCCATATGGCCGGGGAACGGCTTTTTCCCTGGGCCTCTTCGGCATTATTGCGCCATCCCTCCATCTGCCAGCGGGTGAAGTTCTGCCCGTGTGCGTCCTTGAAGCGCCCCGGATAGTCAAACACCTCGTACTGCGTGCGCTGGTAATCCTGATGTTCACCCTGGTGCTCAAAGCGGCCCGCCCAGCCCGGACGTTTGAAGGTGTAGTCCTTGCCGATAACGGAAGAGGGGCGTATCTGCGCACTGTGACGGAACTGGCTGATGCACGGCGTACTCACTTCGCTGCGGGTATTCGGGTTCCACGGGATGTCAAACGCCTTCGGCAGAAAGCGCACCGTGTCGCACAGCACCAGGCTCTGGTCATCGCTGTCCGGTGAGTGCTCTTCGTAAAAGAACAGCCCTTCCTCCGCGGCCATCCGCGCCAGAAAGTCATAATCGGTTTCACCATACTGCACGCAGAATTCCCTTGCCGGATGCGCCTCGCTGAACAGCGGACTCCAGTCCGTGACCCCGTTTTCCTGCAGTATCGTCCCGAGGATGCTTTTAATGTCCTCATTCTGGAAAATTCGGGAATTCTGGCGCAGCTGGGCGCGCCACAGCGGCGGGCGGATTCTCATGTTGTACAGCATCTGGTGCCCATCGTTTTCCCCCTGCTCAAACCAGGTGACAATGCCGTTCACCCGGCGCTGAATCTCCGTGCCCTGCCAGATTTTGAGGTGCGCCGGTTTTTCCAGTACCTGAGAGAAATCGATACTGAGAAGTTGCTGGCTTACCAGCGAGATATCGAGGGAGAAAAGTTCGGAGAAGGACTGACTCAGATGAAAGGACGTCACAACCAGCGAGTCCGATGGCAGACCGTCCACTTCCAGTGTGAAACGTAATCCTGATGACATAAATGCCTTCCTGAATAAATACAAAGAGTATTTCCGGAGACATCACAATATGATTTATCTATTCATATTATCGGTGAATATCCGGTTGAATGATTAGTGGCACTGATGACTAAAAACCCTTTAAAAACTGATAATTGCACAACTCTTTGGATTGTAGCTGAATTAAGAATGGTTGATTTTTTATTTATTTTAAAATCACACTTTATATTTTCTTAAGTAATGCAGTACAAACAGCGAGAAGTGCAGGATGAATATTGAGAAAGTTGCGGGGATGGTTTGTTAATTTTATTAAATATTCCCCCTGTCATACTTAACGTTGCTTGCTTTTGATAATGCCGTGTACAACGCACTGGAGTTTTTATCTTTTCTAAACCGTTCAACGACCATCCGCTCATTGCAACGTAAAGTTAACCACCGCCGTCTGCCCCGCATCATCCATCACCACCAGTTGGTAAACGCCCGGTTTGTCTAACTTCAACGTCAAATTCTCTCCTGCACCGTTTTGCGGCTCGCCGTTCAGGAACCACCAGCGTCGGCCATCGCCTCCGTTGGCCTGAAGTACGATCGTCGCGCCAGATTCCCCCGGCAGTCGCCGGATAACGGCGTTATCGCGAATACCTGAAATCATTAAAGGCGCGGTATTCTGGAACTGTCTTGGGGGACAAACCGCCGAGACCGCGGGCAAGCGTGCTGACCGGCGCTCGCCCGTAGGAAGCCATGGTTCAAGCGGCAGCGGCCAAACGTCAATCATCGCTTCACGGGCATCCGGGCAATCTGCGGCGACGCGCTTTCCGGCGCTATCAAGCCAAATCGGGAAGCGGATCCCTCGCATACCTTCTTGCTCCGGCAACAGCAGAGTGGGCGGCAGCGTATTATCCAGCACCCAGGTTGCCAGTCGACGGCGGCAGTTGCTGTCACCTGCGGCCAAAGGCTGACCGCCAGGCCAGCATATCTCGGCACGACTCACCGAGGCAGGACGCGGATCCCGGTCTTCTTGCTGACGCGTGTTCCTTGAAAGCAGCAGGTTATTGACCTGATTTAAAAGCGGTATCGCGCTGGCAAAACCAAACTGCCCGGCCACCGGCGTGCCGTCGGGGCGGCCCACCCAAATACCGATACTGTAACGGGCGTTAACGCCCATTGCCAGGGCATCGCGATAGCCATAGCTGGTGCCCGTTTTCCATGCCAGCGGCACCACCTGAGACAATGCGGCATCCGGCAGCGGCTGGGCTTCTCCCGCCAGAATACGGCGGATAATCCATGCTGAACCCGGCGAAAGCAGCGGTCTTTCGATCAGAGGATCGCTTGCCAGCATGCGAAGTTTCCCGACTTTACCGTGACGCGCCAATGCGCTGTAAGCGCCGGTGATATCGGCCAGGCGTGCGCCTGCGCCGCCCAGAATCAGAGACAAATTAGGCTCCGCACCGGCCGGCAGAATCAGCGGCAACCCTGCATTGCGCAGGCGAGCAGCAAATTGTTTTGGCCCATAGGCATCCAGCACCTGTACTGCCGGTAGATTCAGCGAGCGTACCAGCGCTTCACTCATGCTCACCGGCCCGTGGAAACCGCTGTCAAAGTTGCCGGGACGATAATCACCCACCCGGCGCGGCACATCCTGCAGGAGCGACGCCGGATGAATTAACGCGCTATCCAGCGCCATGCCGTACAGGAACGGTTTTAATACCGAACCCGGCGAGCGAACAGCGGTCACCATATCGACATGACCAAATCGGCTGTCATCGGCGATATCCACCGACCCTACCCATCCACGCACCTTCATATCGCGGTTGTCGACGACCACCATCGCCAGCGAGGTTCGCGGCGGCAGCCGTGATTTCCAGTTCATCGCCAGATCTTCAAGCTGGCGCTGCAACCCGGCATCCAGCGTGGTCACGATTTTCTCATCCTTGCTGCGCGCCAGCATCTGTCGTGAAAACAGCGGTGCTAGCTGCGGCATTTGACGCGGGAATAACCACACCGCTTCCTCTTTGGCCTCTTTTACCGCACCCGCAGGCCAGACATGCTGGGTAAGCATCCGATCGAGAACTTTATTACGTGCCGCCTGCGCTCTGGCAGGCCAGCGGTCGGGCCGTAAACGACTAGGGGCCTGCGGTAATACCGCCAGCAAGGCCGCGTCGGCATAGCTCAGCTGTGCCGGAGGCTTGCCAAGATAGGCCCAGCTTGCAGCGCCGATCCCCTGCAATGTGCCGCCAAACGGTGCTCGGTTGAGGTAGAGGGTGAGGATGTCGCGTTTAGAAAGATGCCATTCCAGCTGGAAAGCGCGCCAAAGCTGGCGCACTTTACCTGCGAAAGTACGGGAGTGCGGGTCCAGCAGGCGTGCTACCTGCATAGTAAGCGTACTGCCGCCCGACACCACGCGACCGGCGGTTAAATCCTGCCAGGCAGCGCGGGCGATAGCAAATGGGTTAACCCCGGGGTGATCCCAGAACCAGCGATCTTCATACTGGATCAGGGCTTCCAGGTAGCGTGGTGAAACCTCTTCGATAGTCACCGGATAGCGCCAGATGCCCTGAGCATCGGCAAAACGCCACAGCGGACTGCCGTCCTGCGCCACCACCACACGCGCCGGTGTCACCTCGTGCAGGGGCAATGGCCAGAGTTTATCGGCAAGCGTTATCCCGCCGAACAAAATAACAATAGCCCCGGCCAGCCAGCGCCAGCAGGGGCGTATTCGCCTGCAAAAATGCATCTTACGGAACAACAATCAGCATTTCGCCCGACGCACTCGTTGCTCGCCAGCTCGGTACATACATTGATTCAACCTGTGACGGCGGCACCTGGTAGGCGCCCGGCATCACCGCACGCGCCAGATACACCAAGGTCACCGGTTGGTTGGCGTTCAATGCCACCGCAGCAACAAAGCGATCGTCGCGGAACTCCATGTGCTGAATATCCGCCTGCTGCATTTGGTTAAGCCACTCTTGTACTTCACCGCCGTTGTCTTGCAGATTGGCGCTGCTGTTCGCCAGATTCTGGTTTTCAAGCTCCAGTCCTGCGGGCAGCATATCCACCACCAGCGCATCCGGCACGTTCTGGCTGGCTTTTACGTCCAGCTTCACCAGTACCAGCTCACCGCTGCGCAGTGACGAGAGCGATTTACTTTCGCCATCGGTGCCCAGGAACTGCCGTTCAATTTGCAGTACGTTGCTGGTTGCTGCCGGGGCATTTGCAGGATAACCGCTGCTATCCAGACGCAGCCACAGCGGGTGTTCGCCCGTATTGGTCACGTTTAATGCCGCAAGTTGTTCACCGTCCAGATTTCGCGTCAGGGCTTTATTACCCTGCAACGGCTGGCTTGCAAGCGTGGTCTGCGCCGTCCAGTTACCCGGCAGACTGAGAACGCTTTTCGCTGCGAGGAACAGCGCATTATTTTCCTGCGTTGACAGCCAGCGTTCCCCAAAGGCTTCTTCGGAGAGCGTTTGCAGCAGCGAATTCTGCACATCTGGCAGGAGTTTGTTTTCTTCCAGCAGCGACAGCATCAGGGCATGGTCACGCAAATCGCTTCCGTAGTCCGCCAGCCAGCGCGTTTGGTTTGCACGCTTCGTAGTCAGCGCCAGTTGAAGCGCTTGCTCGCTACGAGGGGCATCACCCATCGCTTTCAGCGCAATACCCAACTGCATTAGCGGCAATCCTGACTGCGCTTGCGTACGACGCTCCCACAGTTCACGCAGCGCACCTAACGGCGCTTTTTGCTGGCGCGCCAGCACCAGGCCGGCATAGGCCTGAATGGCGAAGCGGCTGGCCGCCGTGTCATCGGTATAGCGCACGCTCATCAATCCCGGCTCTTGCAGATAGCGCAGCATCCGATTGTTGCCTTTGTTAATCGCATCAGTTGGAACGCTGTAGCCCTGTTCCCCGGCTCGCACCAGGAAGTCCATGACGTAAGCGGTCAGCCAATACTCTTCTGAACCGTCTTTGTCCCACAGAGCAAAACCGCCGTTATCTTTTTGCATTTGCAGCAGGCGCGAGATGCCGATATCCACCGCCGCACGACGTTTATCATCGGTATCGCCCGTGATGCCCATGGCTTTAAGCTGCTCAGCGTTGGTATAAAGCTGCGGGAACAAGCCGCTCGCCGTTTGCTCCAGACAGCCGTACGGATAGGCTTTCAGTTCGCGAATATAGCGCGCCAGATTAAGCGGCGGCTTGCCGCTTAACAGCAACTGCCCTTGCAGCGTCGCCGGTGAGAATGCCGCATTTTGATTTTGCGGAACGCTCCAGCTTTCGCCCGGCTGTAGCACTGCGCCGTTATTCACCGTCTGCGCCGGGAAGGCCGGACGGACGCCGATTTTCCACGACTTTTGCATTTCTGCCAGCGTTTCACCCGGCAAAGTCATGCCTGAAACGGTGACATGAATACTGCCATCGCCATACCCATCACCTGCGCTTACCGGCACAAACAGAGTGCTCCGTACACCCGGCTCCAGTTTTAGCGGCGCGGGCTGCGCGCTTTTCAGCTCAATCAGACCCTCGGTTGCAATCTGCACGTTCAGGGTTTGCGGTTGATCGGTCAGATTGGTGACATCCAGCGTCAGGCGGGCGCTGTCACCGCTGGCCATAAAGCGCGGCATATTCAGTTCTGCCACAACCGGAGCGGCGACAATCACTTTTGATTCCGCGCTGCCGAAGTCTTGTGCCGTCCACGCCTGCGCCATTACGCGCAGCTCGCCGTTAAAGTCGCCGATAGGCATGGTAATGGTGCCTTCACCGTTGTCATTAAGCACCACCGGCTGCGCCTGTTGGGCGATAATGGTGACGTGGTTCACCGGCGGTTTGCCTCCGCGATTAAGCTCATCGCCATCACCGCCAAAGCGCAGACTGGCTAAACGCCCCTGCCCTTCAATCACCTGACCATAAATATCGTAGATATCCGCACCGTAGCGTTTCTGGCCAAAGAAGGCTTCCCACGGATCCGGCGTGGTGTAATCGGTAATATTCAGCACCCCGCTATCCACCGCCGAGAGCAGAACGTTGACATGTTTTGGTGCCGCCCCCTCTTTGCGGTTGACCTTCACTTTGACGGTCAGCGGCTGATTCGGACGCATTTTCTGCGGGCTCTCCAGCGCGATATTCAACCGGCGCTGTTCATCACCCAGCGGCAGATGCAGTACCCCTACCGCCCGTTTTGGCGTAGCCGAGCGGGATTTATCGCCCGGACGCACCACCAGCGTGCTCAGATAAAGGTCATGGCGGTTCCAGCTTTTATCCACCGGGATGGAGAGATCCATCCCCTGTGCCGGCACGTCAATTTCCTGCCACCACAGCGGCCCATCGCTGGACTCTACCATCGCATAGCCTTTACCGGCTGCGGGTGCCGCCACATGCAGTTTGATGGTGTCGCCCGGCTGATAATTTGGTTTATCGAGTTTTAAGGTCACACGGTCAGGGCGCGCAGCCCCGGTGCCGTCGCTGTTATCCTGCCAGCTGTAACCCGCCCAGAAACGCACGCTGCTGACCGCCTCGTTTGGCGCTTTCACTTCCAGACGATAAGCGCCCCACTCCACCGGGAAGCTGACTTTTCCGGTCTCATCCGCTTTCAGATCCAGCGATTCTTCTCCCTCAACCAGATCTTTTTGATCAAAGCGAGATTGCCAACCGTCGCCTTCCGACCAGTTCCAGTAGTAGTCACGGCGTTCACGGATGAGTTTGACCTGCAAACCTGAAACCGCTTTTTTCTCGCCCTGCGCGTTGCTGTAAACAATATCAAACGCTGCCTGGCTGTTTTCTTCGACAATAGGTTGATTGACCGTGGTATCGGTACGGTAGTCATAGACCGCTTTGCTGGCGAACTGCGGACGCACGCCCGGTAACTCGCTGGCAGGCCAGATAGCCTGAACCGCACGGCGCGTCACCGGTCGGCCGCCGGACTCCAGCAGACTCGCCTGGAGAATCACCTGTAACGGCGAATGGGTTTCCTGCCACTGGCTCTCGGTAGTAACCTCGGCACGGCCTTTTGCGTCCAGCTTCAGGTCCATTTCATCGAGGCTGCGGGAAATATTTTCCTGGGCGATATCACCAAACTGGAAGCCCGGCAGCGCAGGTACGGCCTCGCGCAGCGGACGCAAGAACAGTTTCCCTTGTAGGCTGTTGCCGTTGGCCGGTGCGCCGTAGAGGTAGTAGCCCACCACATCGAATTTTACATCCGCATCCGGTGCCAGCGGCGTCGTCTGAGGCGTCAGATTAAGCGCCATCCGCTCGGGCATAAAATCTTCGACCTGGAAGTCCCATTCCTGCGGCTGGTCATCGCCGGTGTTAGCACGAATGTGCCACATGCCGGTTGCCGCGCCGCTGTCCAGCGGGTAGGTCAGCTGATACAAACCGTTCACCGGCTGGCTAACCACGCTGCGGATAACCGTACCGTCCGGCTTAACAACCTCAAGCTTCACCGGTTGTTCAGCCAGCGGCTTGCCGTCGCGGTCGCGTAGCAGGCCGTTGAGAATCACCGTTTCCCCGGGACGATAGAGATCGCGCGGGCCGAACATAAAGAACTGCTTGCTGTAGCCCGGCGAACCGGCGATATCAAACTCGGCCAGATCCAGCGCAGGCTGTTTCAGATCGAGCAACGTCGTCTGCCCATCTTTGCGCGCCAGCAGCAGTGCGGCTTCTTTATCCGTTTGCAAAGTAGTATGCCCTTTCGCATCGCTGGTAGCCTGCGCCAGGGTTTGCCCTTTGCTGTTGATGAGCGTCAGCTCCACCGCCGACTGCGCCGCGCCGTTTTCAAGGCTCTGGGTAAACACATCCAGCTGGTTATGATAACGGTGCAGCGACACCCCGACGTCACTGAGGGTAAACAGGGTCGCGGCATTGCTGTAGCTGTACTGCCCCGCCGGGTTCATCACGGCGATGTAGACGCCGGATTGCTGCAACGGCGTAATGTCTTTTAGCGGTAACAGCAATTTTTCGCGGGTGTTACGTGCCGGGTTAAGGTCAAAGCGCCCGGTATAGACCAGGTCCGCCATTTTCAGCAGTTCGTCCGATTCCCAGTTGCTTAGCGAACTGCGGTATTCCCATTGGCTGACAAATGACGCCAGCGCTTCAGGCTTCACGCGGAAGAAATTGACGTCCACGTGCGGGACGTTTTGCACCATCACCGGCAGCCCTTCAATCACCTTGCCCGGCAACAGCGAGCCGCGGCTGGCAAAGCCCACGCTCGGTGCGATATCACGGGTGGTCAGCGTTTTTTCAACGCTGGTGCCGAAGGTCGCTTTATTGAGCGCCAGCAATGCGGGATCCACGGTCACAATCAGATCACGTTTGGGTTCAAGATGTCGCAAGCGCAGCTCTTTCAGATTCGGTGCCAGTTCCCAGGCGCCATCCACCTTGCCGCTTTTTTTATCCACCAGATGGACGCTTTTACTGAAGTCTTGTTCAGGATCGAGCGGAATGGAGAAGGTCAGTACCAGCGTGGCCGCGCCGTCCAGCTGGACTTCCGAGGCATCGAGCAAAGAGAGGGTTTTGCCCTGACTTTGCTGGGCGAGTTTTTGCAGCCGGGCGGGATCCGCTTTGGGCGCAGCGCTGTCCGTCTTGCTCGGCGTTGCGGGCACGGCGGGCTTGTCATCGTTATTATTGTCGCATCCAGCCAGCGTGAACGTCATCGCCAGCGCGAGAGCAAGCGTTGCTAAACGAAAGGGTTTCATCCTGTAACCTCTGAAGGGGAAGTCTGATTGTGTCGTCAACACAGTATTATGCCTCAACTCGCGCTTTGCCAGTAGTTGGCAGATTCTCAGTTTTCACACGCTCTTTTCGTCGCTCTCGCGGCGAGTGCCGTTTATGCCGTCGTTAAAAAGGGTGAAGCAACGCGCTAATAAAAAGGTGGCAGCTTGTCGGTATGGGCAAAAACACCGACAATCTTCTTATGATTCATCATGGGAGGGTACTATGACCACTTCATTTTTTGTTGCCGCCGACTGGCTGGCTGAGCACGTTGATGACCCGCAGGTGCAAATTATTGACGCGCGGATGGCACCGCCGGGACAGGAACACCGTGACCTGAACGCGGAATTTAAGGCCGGGCATCTGCCGGGAGCTGTATTTTTTGATATCGAAGCCCTGAGTGACCACACGTCTCCCCTGCCGCATATGTTGCCGCGCCCGGCAGCGTTTGCCGTCGCCATGCGTGAGTTGGGCATCAGCCGGGATAAGCATCTGGTTATCTATGATGAAGGTAATTTGTTCTCAGCCCCGCGCGCGTGGTGGATGCTACGCATTTTCGGCGCCCAAAAGGTGTCGATTCTGGCGGGTGGACTGGCAGGCTGGCAGCGCGATGAACTGCTGCTGGAACAGGGTCTGGCGGATACCCGGGAAGGGGAATTTGAAGCGCAATTCAGCCCCGAGTCGGTCAAATCGTTGACGGAAGTTCTTCTTGCCAGCCACGAGGGAACCGCTCAACTCGTAGATGCCCGCCCCGCGCCACGTTTTAATGCGCAGGTAGACGAGCCTCGCCCAGGATTGCGTCGCGGCCATATTCCGGGCGCGCATAATGTGCCATGGGGAGATTTGGTGGTCGACGGTGAATTGAAAACCACCGATGAGCTGGAGGAGATCTTTACGCGTCAGGGTGTGGATTTAAATCAGCCGATTATTGTCAGCTGCGGTTCCGGCGTAACGGCTGCGGTCGTCGCCCTGGCGCTGGCGACCCTCGATGCACCTGACGTCAACTTGTACGACGGTTCCTGGAGTGAATGGGGCGCGCGCGATGACCTGCCAATCGAGCCTGCACAATAATAGAGGCTCGGTGTGATCCCGGCGGCGCGCAGCGAAGCCGGGCTACAAATGTGCGAAATTGTAGCCCGGACGAGGAGCGCTAGCGACGACTCCGGGAAATATCGTGCAGCCGAGTTTAAATAATCCGGTTCTGCTTAAAGTCGCGCAGGAAACTGCCCCAGCGCTTTTCATAAAACGGGGTGATATGCGCCAGCATAAAGTGGCTGATGCCCTTCTCGCCTTCTACGACCTGACAGATATCTATTGGCTCATCGCCCGGCAAGGTGTCGGTGGCAACGCTGCCCGCGGCGTGAATAATCTCTTCGATATCCCCTTCCGCTTCGATACCAATCAGCAGGTTTGGCTGCTCGTCGGCGTGCTCTTTAATGGAGCACAGAAACGCGCGCTTCACCGTTTTCAGGGTTTTAAACAGCGTGGTCAGAGATTCGACCATCTGCGCTGGCGGTTCAGCCACTTCGGAAAGTAGCAGCGCGCTGCCGCCTTCCAGCACTTCCTGCGTGCTGAGCGGATTGCCTTCTTCACCAATCAAATGGCTGATTTCACGCGGCGTAAACTCTTTACCGGTTGGCAGTTTAGCGTTGAGAAACAGAGTCTCGCCCAGCGTCATTTCAAACAGGGTGCGCACCGGCATCACCACAAACGCCTGTTCGGTGGTAACGGCCTGTTGCAGGGCTTCAAGCGAGGTAAAGAACGGAACAACCGAGGTGCCGTCATCTTTTTCCCAATGCTGGATATCTAATGCGCTGTCATCGGCAACCTGCTTATCGTCAGCGGCACTTCCGGGTACCCAAACGGTA
The DNA here is from genome assembly GCF_044745165.1 of Kluyvera sp. NPDC087067. Lineage (NCBI taxonomy): Bacteria > Pseudomonadati > Pseudomonadota > Gammaproteobacteria > Enterobacterales > Enterobacteriaceae > Kluyvera > Kluyvera sp. NPDC087067. Next base: position 178,888 of record NZ_JBIUZS010000008.1, read on the forward strand.
GATTCCAGTAAGGTACGGAAAAAAGCCGGGCGATGCGCGGGTTCGGTTGCCGCCTGCTCCAGCAGCGTTTCAAGTTCGTTTTTGGTTTCGGACATAATAGTTCCAGTTCTGTGGTTCCCCCTCACCCCGGCCCTCTTCCCACAGGGGCGAGGGAGAAAACCGAGTGAAACTTCAAGCCAAAGCTTAAGGGAGAACGCCTTTCGATCCCCTCTCCCCTGTGGGGAGAGGGTTAGGGTGAGGGGAACGGGTTAATCAGCGGTCAACAAATTCGCAATAGTGCGCACGCCCAACCCGGTTGCGCCCGCCGACCATTGCTCGACGGCTGATTTGCGGTAAGTTGCCGAGCAGTCAATATGCAGCCAACCTTCGTGGTAGTTTTCCACGAAGTGGGACAGGAAGCCCGCCGCCGTGCTTGCGCCAGCCGGATAGGCCGCGCTGCCGGTATTGTTCAGTTCAGCAAAGTTAGACGGCAGCTGGTTGCGGTGGAACTCCGCCAGCGGCAGACGCCAGAAGGCTTCGTTTTCCGCCTGAGCGCTTGCCAGCAGGCGGTTTGCCAACTGGTCGTCGAAGCTGAACAGCGCGTGGTAGTCGTTACCCAGCGCCGTTTTCGCCGCGCCGGTCAGGGTCGCCGCATCAATGATAAGCTCTGGTTTCTGCGCGCTAGCATCAATCAGGCCATCGGCCAGCACCAGACGCCCTTCCGCATCGGTGTTCATCACTTCCACGGTTTTGCCGTTACGGTAGTGGATGATATCGCCCAGCTTGAACGCATTGCCGCTGACCATGTTATCCGCACAGCACAGGAACAGTTTTACGCGTTTGTTCAGACCACGGGTGATCGCCAGCGCCAGCGCGCCTGTCACCGTTGCCGCTCCGCCCATATCGGACTTCATGGAGTCCATAAAGGCGCTCTGCTTGAGGCTATAACCGCCGGAATCGAAGGTAATGCCTTTCCCTACCAGACACGCATAAACCGGGGCGTCTTTATCGCCGGTCGGATTATAGTCCAGCGCCAGCAGCACCGGTGGACGCTCAGAACCACGGCCGACGGTGTGCAGGCCCATATAGTTCTGCTCGCGCAGGTCTTCACCTTTGGTGATGCGATATGTGACATCGTTGTACGCCACGCCACAAAGCAGATCAACCGCACGCTGTGCAAGCTGTTCAGGCCCAAGAGCTTCTGCCGGTGCATTAATGGTGTCGCGCACCCAGTCGATGTAGGTCAGACGGTTACCCAGTTCCTTCTGCTGCGCATCGTCGAGTTCAGGCCATTCAACCTGACGCGTGCCTTTCGGCCCTTTGTAACCCGACCAGAAGGCCCAGGCGTTATCAACGTTCCAACCTTCGCCGCTTAACGCAACGTGCTTAATGCCCATGCCGTCGATTTTACGCGCCACGCGCTGAATCAAACCCGCGTCGTCGCGGCCGGTCAGGTGCAGGACAATACCTTCATCATTAATACTGTGGGTGGCTTTATTCCCCCAGCGCGCATCGGCTGGCTGGGTAGAAAGGGTCACTTTCATGGCTTCTGTCATTATTTTTATCCTTATTAGCAAACGGGCCGCCGAATGGCAGCCCGTTAGTTTTTTGCTGAATGATTCGGGTCGCCAACGTATCTGCAGCGTGAATCATGATGCAAAATTAGTCTGCTTCATCCAACCAGACTAGCAGAATTGCCTCAAGAACTTTTTCATTTGATGCCTGAGGGTCATCATTAAAATCTTCGAGGTCGCAAATCCACTGGTGCAGATCGGTAAAACGTACGGTCATCGGATCGGTATCCGGGAAGGCGTCGTACAGCGCTTCGCCGATTTCGCGGCTGTCAGTCCACTTCAGTCCCATACTATCTCCTGTTAATGCTCGCGCGCGTGGTTAATTGTGTAACGCGGAATTTCGACCACCAGATCTTCATCGGTGACGCGCGCCTGACAGCCTAAACGGCTTTCCGGCTCCAGACCCCATGCTTTATCCAGCATGTCGTCTTCGTCTTCCGTACTTTCCGCCAGGGAGTCAAACCCCTCGCGCACGATGCAGTGGCAGGTGGTGCATGCACAGGATTTTTCACAGGCGTGTTCAATCTCGATACCGTTACGCAGCGCAACGTCGAGAATAGTTTCACCGGTATCCGCTTCCAGAACCGCGCCATCCGGACACAGGTCCTGATGAGGCAAAATTACAATCTTTGGCATATTAAACCTCGTCCACGGATTGGCCTTTCAGCGCCATACGGACGGATTGGTCCATACGACGAGCGGCGAATTCCTGGGTTTGTTTGTCAACGTTTTTAATGGCTTGTTCGATGGCGTCAGTGTCATTATCCGCAGCCGCTGCGCTTAATTCGGCGGCGGCGTTGTCAATCTCCTGACGCTCTGCGGCGCTTAACAGCGCGGCATCTGCGGCAAGCGCGCTGTGCAGGCTTTCCAGCACGCGAGCTGCTTCCACTTTCTGCTCCGCCAGCATGCGTGCTTTCACGTCCTGCTCGGCGTAGCTCATGGAATCTTTAATCATGGTGGCGATTTCACCATCGGTCAGACCGTAGGACGGTTTCACCTGAATGGAGGATTCAACGCCGGTGGATTTCTCCATCGCCGTCACGCTCAGCAGACCGTCCGCATCGACCTGGAAGGTCACGCGAATGTGCGCGCCGCCCGCCGGTAATGCCGGAATACCGCGCAGCGCAAAACGTGCCAGCGAGCGGCAGTCCTGCACAAGTTCGCGTTCGCCCTGCATTACGTGGATAGACATCGCGGTCTGTCCGTCTTTGAAGGTCGTGAACTCCTGAGCGCGCGCCACCGGAATCGTGGTATTACGCGGGATCACTTTCTCCACCAGGCCGCCCATGGTTTCGAGGCCGAGAGAGAGCGGAATCACGTCCAGCAGCAGCATTTCGCTGTCCGGCTTGTTGCCGACCAGGATATCCGCCTGCACGGCGGCGCCAATAGCCACCACTTTGTCCGGGTCGATGGAGGTCAGCGGAGTACGACCAAAGAATTCGCCGACGCGCTCACGCACCAGCGGAACGCGGGTTGAACCGCCGACCATCACCACTTCCAGCACTTCATCCGCTTCCACGCCCGCGTCTTTCAGCGCGCGGCGGCAGGCCAGTAACGTGCGCTTAACCAGCGCGGAAATGAGGTCGTTAAACTGTTCACGGGTGATTTCGCCTTTCCAGCCCGCAACGTCAACGTTCACGCTATCCGCATCGCTCAAGGCGATTTTGGCGGCGATAGCGGCATCCAGCAGTTCACGCTGAACGCGGTTGTCGCTGCGATCGGCTATACCCGCTTGCTCACGGATATGGTCGGCCAGAAGGTGGTCGAAGTCATCGCCGCCCAGCGCGGAATCGCCGCCGGTCGCCAGCACTTCAAACACGCCGCGGCTTAAGCGCAGAATGGAGATATCGAAGGTGCCGCCGCCTAAGTCATAAACGGCGATAACCCCTTCCTGACCGGAATCCAGACCGTAGGCAATCGCCGCTGCGGTCGGTTCGTTCAGCAGACGCAATACGTGCAGGCCCGCCAGACGCGCGGCGTCTTTGGTGCCCTGACGCTGTGCATCGTCAAAATAGGCTGGTACGGTTATCACCACGCCGTCCAGTTCACCGGCAAGCGATTCGGTTGCCCGCGCCGCCAGCGTTTTCAAAATGTCCGCAGACACGCGAATCGGGTTCAGCACGCCAGCACTGGTGACCAGCATGGGCAGACCATTTTCGCTTGCTTCAAATTGATAAGGCAGATGCGGATAGCGCGCCTGAATGTCCGCCAGCGAGCGGCCCATCATGCGTTTCACCGAGCTTATGGTGTTGGCAGGATCAAGCGCGGCGTTGGCGCGCGCGTCATAACCGACAACCTGACCCTGCGCCTGGTAATGCACCACGGAAGGCAGCAGGTGGCGACCTTGATCGTCTGCCAGCGTTTCGGCCTGGCCGCTACGTACGGTGGCAACCAGAGAATTGGTGGTGCCTAAGTCAATACCCACCGCCAGTCGACGCTGGTGCGGTGCGGCACTTAAGCCAGGCTCACTAATTTGTAATAAGGCCATGTTAAGCTTCCAAAATCAGAAATCGAGCAGCTTTTCTTCGAGTAATTCAGCACTGCTTTGGAGTTTATCGAGAAAGCGCAGTTTACGCACGGTATCCGCCGCCGCGTCCCACGTTTCATCGTCTAATTGCGCCACCATCTGCTGCTGGCGCTGGGTATACATTGCTTTAACGCGTTTTTGCAGGGCTTCCAGACGCGCGGTGTCTTTCGCCTGCTCGATTTCGTCAAGCTCTTCACGCAGTTCCAGCTGTTCCATCAGGAACGCGGTGTCGCGCACGGTGTGCTGTTCAGAAGAGAGGTCGAAACCGTGTAAGGAGAGCAGGTATTCTGCGCGAGTCAGCGGGTGACGCAAGGTTTGCCATGCCTGATTGATATTGGCGGAGCGCTGCACCGCAGCAAGCTGTTCGGCTTCGCTGGCGCTGGCAAAACGGTCGGGATGGTTCTGACGCTGCAGGTCCTGGAAACGTGCCGCGAGGGCCTGAGTGTCTACGTGATAACCGGCTGACAATCCAAAGAGAGTGAAGTAATCCATGACAGTCTCAGGGTTAACTAATTAAAACAAACCCCACGCACAGTACGAAAACCATGGTGGGGTTGGCAGGACTCAAAACTAGACGTTAAAGCTTTCGCCGCAACCGCACTCATCTTTCACGTTAGGGTTGGTGAATTTAAACCCTTCGTTCAGACCTTCTTTCACGAAGTCGAGCTGCGTGCCGTCAAGAAATTGCAGGCTCTTACCGTCGATGACAACTTTCACGCCTTTGTCTTCGAATACGGTGTCTTCTGCCGCCGGCTCGTCAACAAATTCCAGTACATAAGCCATACCTGAACAACCGGACGTTCTCACGCCCAGACGCAGGCCAAACCCTTTACCGCGGTTTGCCAGGAAGGTATTGACTCGCGCTGCCGCACTGTCGCTTAAGGAAATCGACATAATGACCTCAACTCTTAATTATTTTGCTTCACGTTTGCTTTTGTAATCCGCAATGGCGGCTTTAATCGCGTCTTCTGCCAGGATAGAACAGTGAATTTTCACCGGTGGCAGTTCAAGCTCGTCTGCGATATCGGTGTTTTTAATCGCCTGTGCTTCGTCCAGAGATTTCCCTTTCACCCATTCGGTGACCAGAGAGCTGGAGGCAATGGCGGAACCGCAGCCGTAAGTCTTGAAACGCGCGTCTTCAATGATACCTTCATTGTTGACTTTAATCTGCAACTTCATCACATCGCCGCATGCCGGTGCACCGACCATGCCGCTACCGACGCTTTCGTCGCTGTTGTCGAAAGAACCCACGTTACGTGGATTTTCGTAGTGATCGATTACTTTTTCGCTGTAAGCCATGATGAATTCTCCTTATTGGTGCCGAATTAGTGATGTGACCATTCGATGCTGTTGATATCCACGCCCTGTTTGAACATTTCCCACAGTGGAGAAAGCTCGCGCAGACGGCCGATGGAGTTACGAACCAGCTTGATGGTGTAGTCAATCTCTTCTTCGGTAGTAAAACGACCTAAAGAGAAACGGATAGAACTGTGTGCCAGCTCATCGGTCATGCCCAGTGCGCGCAGCACATAGGATGGCTCAAGGCTTGCAGACGTACAGGCCGAACCCGAGGAAACCGCCAGGTCTTTGAGCGCCATAATCAGCGATTCGCCTTCAACATAGTTGAAGCTGACGTTGAGAATGTTTGGCGCGCCCTGCTCGAGGTCACCGTTGAGGTAAACCTCTTCCATATCTTTCACGCCGTCCCACAGACGGTTACGCAGACCGCGCAGACGCGCCATCTCGGTTTCCATCTCTTCTTTCGCGATACGGTAAGCTTCACCCATACCGACGATCTGGTGAACAGGCAGGGTGCCAGAACGCATGCCGCGCTCGTGACCGCCGCCGTGCATCTGCGCTTCGATACGGATACGTGGTTTACGACGCACGTACAGCGCGCCGATGCCTTTCGGGCCGTAAATTTTGTGACCAGAGAAGGACATCAGGTCAACTTTCAGTTGGCTCAGATCGATAGGCAGTTTGCCCACGCTCTGAGTCGCATCAACGTGATAGATGATGCCGCGCGCACGGCACAGTTCGCCGATAGTCGCGATATCCTGCACCACGCCGATTTCGTTATTCACGTGCATGATAGAAACGAGGATGGTGTCGTCACGCATCGCCGCTTCAAGCTCTTTCAGGTCGATGATGCCGTTGCGCTGAGGCGCCAGATAGGTAATTTCAAAACCTTCACGCTCAAGCTGACGACAGGTGTCGAGCACGGCTTTGTGTTCGGTTTTGCTGGTGATGATGTGCTTGCCTTTTTTCTGATAAAAATTAGCTGCACCTTTGATCGCCAGGTTATCGGACTCAGTCGCACCGGAGGTAAAGACGATTTCACGCGGGTCAGCGCCCACGAGGTCGGCAATCTGATTACGGGCGATATCTACCGCTTCTTCAGCATGCCAGCCGAAACGGTGTGAACGGGAAGCGGGGTTACCAAAGTTTCCGTCCAGGGTCAGACACTGCATCATTTTCTCGGCAACACGCGGGTCCACCGGCGTGGTTGCGGAGTAGTCGAGATAGATCGGTAATTTCATTGCTCTTAAACTCCGTACATCACTCAATGCAAGGAATCAGGCAACCGGCTGGATGTACGACCGTGTTGACGGGGCTTTGGGCCCCGGCCTGACTCTGAAATCTCATTTTTATTTAACCAGCCCTGTCTTATTACGACAGGACGGCTAGATTATGCGCGTAACTTAACGTCGATTGCGTCTTGTACGCGGGTATTGCGGGAGGTGTCTTGCGTGTGCTGACGGCCTGATACATCGAGAACTTCCTGGTTATTCACCAGTTCACCTAAGGTGATATTGTTCAGGAAACCGGTCAGACGGTCGCTCAGGTCGCGCCACAGTGCGTGGGTTAAACATTTGTCGCCGCCCTGGCAGCCACCTTTCCCCTGACAGCGGGTGGCGTCAACGGATTCGTCCACCGCGCTAATCACTTCACCCACTGCGATGTGGATAGCTTCTTTACCGAGCAGATAACCGCCGCCTGGACCACGTACGCTGGACACCAGTCCATTTTTACGCAGACGGGAAAACAGCTGCTCCAGATAGGAGAGTGAAATTCCCTGACGCTCAGAAATATCGGCCAGTGGTACCGGGCCCGATTCGGAGTTGAGTGCAACGTCCAGCATCGCGGTCACGGCGTAACGCCCTTTAGATGTCAGTCTCATGTCTTACTTAACCTCAAACTCGCCCCTGCCCGGGGTTTTTAATATAATAATGGGGGTATTGCATAGCAGGGCCAAGTCTGACATTCCCGACTAAAACAGTCAACTATTTACTTGACTAAATTAGTCAGGTATTTGGCGTTCCGTGCGATATGGGTTTGCCGGATGGCGCTTTGCTTATCCGGCCTACAAATCGCGTGGCCCGTAGGCCGGATAAGCAAAGCGCCGTCCGGCATTAACGCGGTTACTTGCCTTTATTCTGCTGCTCAATCGACGCCAGAATCCCACGCAGGATATTCAGCTCCTGGCTTTCCGGGCGCGCGCGGGTGAACATGCGGCGCAGCTTGCTCATAACATGTCCCGGGTGGTTTTCACGGATGAAGCCGGTAGACAGCAGCGTCTGCTCAAGATGGCCGTAGAAACGTTCCAGATCGTCCACCAGCGGATACGGGGTTTCTTCTTGCTCAACCACCGGCGCATCGCTTTCCTGCGTTGCCAGCCAGGCCATCCGCACTTCATAAGCAATCACCTGCACCGCCATCGCCAGGTTCAGCGAGCTGTATTCAGGGTTGGCGGCAATCGCCACATGGTAGTGGCACTTCTGCAATTCATCGTTGGTCAGGCCTACGCGCTCGCGACCAAATACCAGCGCAACCGGCGCATGAGCACCTTCTGAAACGCTTTTCAGGCCGCATTCGCGCGGATCGAGCATCGGCCACGGCAGCGTGCGAGAACGCGCGCTGGTGCCGACCACCAAACTACATCCGGCCAGCGCTTCGTCGAGTGTGTCGACGATTTGCGCATTACCAATCACATCACTGGCGCCCGCCGCCAGCGCGATGGCCTGCGAGTCGGGTTTGACCAGTGGATTAACCAGCCACAGGTTAGTTAAGCCCATGGTTTTCATAGCGCGGGCAACGGAGCCCATGTTGCCGGTGTGAGAGGTTTCAACCAGCACGATTCGAATATTTTGCAGCATTGTCTGTCTTCGTCTAAAGATTATTCAGCCATATTATCATAAAACGGAGACATGTTCTGTTCTCGCTGCTATACTCTGCGCCGTTTTCCCGTTCTTTAACATCCAGTGAGAGAGACCGATGCATCCGATGCTGACCATCGCCGTGCGCGCAGCGCGCAAGGCGGGTAATGTAATTGCCAAACACTATGAAACGCCTGACTCTGTTGAAACGAGCCAGAAAGGCAGTAACGATTTCGTGACTAACGTCGATAAAGCCGCCGAAGCGATTATTATCGAAACAATCCGCAAATCTTACCCGCAACACACCATTATCACCGAAGAAAGCGGTGAACATGTTGGCGAAGATCAGGATGTTCAATGGGTTATCGATCCACTGGATGGCACCACCAACTTTATCAAACGCCTGCCGCACTTCGCGGTATCTATCGCAGTACGCATTAAAGGCCGTACTGAAGTCGCCGTTGTTTACGATCCGATGCGTAACGAACTGTTCACCGCCACTCGCGGTCAGGGCGCACAGCTTAACGGTTACCGTCTGCGTGGCAGCATCGCTCGCGACCTCGATGGCACCATTATCGCCACCGGCTTCCCGTTCAAAGCGAAGCAACACGCTCCTGCTTATATGAAAATGCTCGGCAATATGTTTACCGAATGCGCGGACTTCCGCCGTTCAGGTTCTGCTGCGCTGGATCTGGCCTACGTGGCTGCCGCACGCGTTGACGGTTATTTCGAAATTGGCCTGAAACCTTGGGATTTCGCCGCAGGCGAACTGATCGCTCGTGAAGCTGGCGCACTGGTATGCGACTTTACCGGCGGCCACAACTACATGATGACCGGCAACATCGTTGCAGGTAACCCACGTGTCGTGAAATCCATGCTGGCAAACATGCGTGATGAACTGAGCGAAGCGCTCAAGCGCTAAGTCCAGACAACAGATCACAAAGAGGCTCGTTCACGAGCCTCTTTTTTTTGCCCCTTCCCCAGAATTATCTCGATTCGCGTTACGCCTGAATCCGTCGTCTATACTTAACCTTTTGTAAGCCAAAAGGAGAACGAGGATGACAATTCATAAGCACGGTTCAGCGCACTGGTCAGGCGATATCAAACACGGAAAAGGAACGGTCTCTACCGAAAGTGGCGTTCTTAACCAGCAACCTTACGGCTTTAACACCCGTTTTGAAGGCGCGAAGGGTACCAACCCGGAGGAGCTTATCGGTGCGGCTCATGCGGCTTGTTTCTCAATGGCGCTGTCATTGATGCTGGGCGAGGCGGGTTACACCGCCGATACCATTGATACCACCGCGGATGTTTCGCTCGATAAGAAAGATGGCGGTTTTGCTATCACCAAAATTGCGCTGCAAAGCCAGGTCAAAGTCCCGGGTATTGATCCAAAACAGTTCGATGGCATTATCCAGAAAGCGAAAGCGGGTTGCCCTGTATCGCAGCTATTGAAAGCAGAAATCACCCTGGACTATAAGCTGAATTAATTCATTCCAGGCGCTCTATTGCGGGCCACTTTCGGTGTCCCGCAATCACTTTTAGCCCGACGTCAGAATGCCCTGAGTCCTCGAGACACAGGCACCGCACTGCCCCACATTACCACTGCCGCCACCACTAAAATCACGCCCCCGGCTAAAGCCAGCGTACTCCAGCCAATCTGTCGCCACAGTACCGGCGTTTTTTGACCACCGAGTTTTACCGCAAGCGTTCGGAACGTATGTACCAGCAGCGCCAGAGAGGTAATGGTCAATGATGTTCCCGCTGCCATCGCCAGCGCCGAAACGACTCCCCAGGTAAAGACGCCAATCACTTTACTAAACAACAACACCATAATTGCCCCGGAGCACGGGCGCATTCCCATCGACAGTACGACAATCGTTCTGGCACGCCAGTCGTCGCCTTCTCGCAACTGCTCAGGATTGGGCATGTGCTGGTGTCCACAACCACAGCCATAATGATGAACATGGTGCGGCGTAAACGCGGTGAATTTTGGTTTGCGTAATAGCGCGCGCAATCTTTTCACCGCTCGCCAGCACAGCAGTAACCCAAGTACGCCCACCAGCGCGTAACTCCCCTTCTCTAACCAGAAGCTGCTTAAATGCAGCTGACGCGCGGGAAGTTGCAAAAGGGTAAGCACCACAACCACCAGACCGATGGCGACGAGTCCTTGTAATAAAGAGGCCGCCAGCGTCAAAGCAATGCTCGATTTTAATTTTGAGGGATGAGTCGCAAGCCAGGTGGCGATGACCACTTTACCATGTCCTGGCCCCAGCGCGTGCAGCACGCCATAGACGAAACTAAACAGTAATAGTGCGCCGCCCGCCTGCCCGGGATTTTCCGCCACCGCCTGTAACAGGCCGCTCATCTGCTGGTTGACTTCACGCTGCCAGATAACGCTTTTAATCATCACCTGCGGCCAGAATTGCCAAAGCCACAGCAGACCGACCAGCGCGGCAACAAAAAACAGCACCAGCGGCCACAGCTGTAACCAACGGCGTGAAGGGCGTCTGCTCACGGAAATCACTGACATTGTACGGTCACCTTCTGGGCAAACTGTTTACCCAGCTCCATATCTTCTTCCGGCGCATCTTCTTTATCGAGCGACTGCGCGTAGGAGAGCATATCTTCATTAGGTTTTGGCGTATGAACGCTGACTTTACATGCGCCGGTAAAATCAGGAGCAAAGGCAACATCGTCTTCCTTCTCGTAGCTCATATCGACATAGTAGGTTGGATCGAAGGTCGAGAACGTGAAGGTTTGCCCGGCAAGCGTTTGCGGCGTCGCCAGCGGTAAGGTAAAGGTTAATACCGCCTGATGCCCCTGCCGCGCGAGACCATAGGCCGTTGGCAAATTCTCAAACTTCACTTTTTTACCGTTATGCCAGAATTCGGTGAAATAATGCTGCCCCAGAACGTTGGCCATCACTTCTGCCGCCAGCTTCTTCCACACTTCATCGCCCGGCTTCGCATTACCCGCGTCATACAACAGATCGGCTGAGGTTAATTCGTCCATCACCCAGCGCATTTTCATGCTGGTGAGTTGACCGTCGCTGACCACCAGTTGGTTGGTGATGGTGATAAAACTGTGCGGGTGAGCGCGGACACTTAGCGATAAAACCGCAAGAAACACCAGAACCACGCATTGTTTCACTCTCTTCATCCGTTCCTCAGTGAAAAATTCTGTGACCGCCGCCAGCATTCCTTAGCGAAAGCCCATTTGCTGTCGTTATCTTTTGTCTACGCTTATTGCTACTACCTGCTACTGGATGACATCAGATGATGAGCGTACTTGAAACCCCATCTGTGCTTTCCAGTCCGCAGCGCCGCTGCCAGGCGCTGCTGATGCTGTATCTCCCAGGACATTCCATTACGCCGGAATACATTGGCAAAGTGAATAATGTCGATGTTTCAACCGTCCGGCAAGATCTCGTTGATGCCGGCCTGGAGATCGAGCGTTACCATCGTCTGGCGATCGCCACCCTGGCGAATGGCTGCTATCGGATTGAAGGCACCCACCTCGACCAGCGTCTGTGCTTACTGCACTGGCTGCGCCGCGCGTTGCGCCTGTGCCCGCATTTCGTCGCCCATCATTTTACACCGGCCATCAAAACGCAGCTCAAACAGCTCAAAATTGCCCGGACACTGTATGACGAAACCAATCTGGAGGCGCTGGTCAATCGCTGCGCGCGTGGGTTACAGCGCGAGTTTGAGTCCCGGGACGGGCAATTTTTACGCCTCTACCTCCAGTATTGTCTTTTGCAGCATCATCAGGGTCTAAGCCCAGAGTTCAGCGTGCTGCAAAGTGCCTGGACCCAATCGACGATGGAGTATCAGATATCGGCCGATATCGTCCGTCACTGGCAGCGACGCGTGATGCAGACGCCAAATCCCAACGAGCAGCATTTTCTTGCGTTGCTCTTTATGCTGCTCAGGATACCCAACCCGCACTATGACGGCCGCGACCAGGACCGGCAGCTCCATCTGGCGGTTTCACGTCTTGTTGACCATTTTGGCGAGCGCGCAGGCTGCCGCTTTACCGACGAGCAGAGCCTGCATAATCATCTTTATGTCCATCTCTCGCAGGCGCTCAATCGCTGTGTTTTTAACATCGGGATTGATAACAACCTGCCGGAGGAGATCCACCATCTCTATCCCCGCCTGATCCGTACCACCCGTGAGGCGCTTACCGATTTTGAGGCCCGATTTGCCCTGCGCTTTAGCGATAACGAGGTGGCCTTGATTGCGGTGATTTTTGGCGCCGGTCTTATGCGGGAGAGTGAATTACATGAAAAACAGGTGGTGTTATTGACCGGTGATAATCCCGCCCTTGAGCAAGAAATTGAGCAGCAGCTGCGGGAGCTGACCCTGCTGCCGCTTAACGTGAAGTATCTGGCGGCACAAACGTTTCAGACAGAGGGTGCGCCGAAAGACAGCACGCTCATCATTTCGCCCTATGCCATCGCCCTGCCGCTGTTCTCGCCGCCGCTGATCCATGCCGAACAGCCGCTCAGCGAGCATCAACAGCAGCATATTTGCAAAATACTGGAGACTTAACTCGTCACCGCTTTCGGCCGCAATACCACCGCCGGAAGCGCCACCAGCGCCATCACCCAGAACAGCCCCTGATGCAGATGCTGGTAGAGGAAACCGGAGAACATGGTCATCACCGCGATACTGCCGCCCATTGCCACCGCCGAGTAGACGGCCTGAAGGCGGATCACCTCACTGCCCTGACGCGCCGCAATATAGCGCATCGCCGCCAGATGGCAGACGGTGAAGGTTCCGCAGTGAAGAATCTGGATCAGTATCAGCCACGGCAGGCTTGTACTCCAGCCCATCAGCCCCCAGCGAATCACGCCACAAACCGCCGACAGTAAGAGCAGGTCGCGGGCGCTGAAGCGGCGGAAAACTTTTTTGCTGAGCGCAAACGTCACCACTTCCGCCACGACGCCTAACGACCATAAATAACCAATCGCTGACGCCGAATATCCTGCCCCCTCCCAATAAATGGCGCTGAAGCCATAATAGGCGGCGTGCGCGCCTTGCAACAGACTGACGCAGGCCAGAAAACGCCAGTTGAGCGAGACCAGGCGACGCCAGGCCAACCAACCGACGGACTCCTGATGGCGAGATTCCCCCAGCGGCATCACCGACGGTTTTAGCAACATGCCCAACAGCATAGAGGCGATACCGAGGCTTAGCATCAGCAAAATCGCCTGATAGCCGTAGAGGCTCACCAGTTTGCCGGTCAGCGCGGAACCTATCACAAAAGCGATGGAGCCCCACAGCCGCACCCGACCATAGTCCATGGTTATCTGTTTTTGCCAGGTATTTGCCAGCGCATCCGTTAGCGGTACGAGCGGCGAGAAGAAAAGGTTGAAGCCAATCATCACCACCATCAGCCAGGCCACGTGGGTTCCGGCCCAGAACATCAGCGCGAACAGTAAGGTCATCAGCGCCAGAATGCGCAGCACGCGAATGAGCCTGGAGGGGTCGCTGACACGCGGCGCGATAAGCAGACTGCCGAGAAAACGGGCCACCAGCCCTGCGCCTAATAACATTCCGATGGTTTCAGGTGTTAGCCCCGCGCCTTTGAGCCAGACGCTCCAGAAAGGCAGAAAAATACCGTAGCTAAAGAAGTAGGTAAAATAGCTGAGCGCCAGCCAGCGCGTGGAGTGCAAAACCATGGGTCCTCCCGTTATGGAGACGATAGTTTACTGACTCACACCATACTCTGATGAGCATTAACCTTCTGGCTTAGCAAATAAATGTGATGTACATCACCTTTACTCAGCCGACCACGTCGATTCATAGGCACAATTGGTTACTGCCCATTATTGGGCGTCGGGGCACACTGTCAGCACGAATATCCCTAATCAGGAATAAGCATGAAATCTTTGTTCTCTCTCATCGTTATTTTTACGCTGGCAGGTTGCGCGAATAACCCGCCGTCGCCGCAGACGCACAATGGCAATGAAACCGTCTCATCGCTGGATTATCAGGAATGTATTCAGGCGTCCATCAGCGGTAACGGTCAGGCCAGCAGCGCAAAGTGCGATCCGATCCTCAAAGCCTCGCGCTGAGCGTCTGGCCGAAAAACCACCTGCCCGGTATTAAAATTATTCATATAACCGGGCATCAAAGTTAAGCCATGCGCCCATCCCGAAAACGGAATTATTTGCCTGGTGTGGCGGTTCGTAAAATTGTGTATTACGTTTAAATCACACGTACTTACCCAATGGCATTCACATGAACTCAATCCGTTATTTTGATTTTGGCGCATCACGCGACCTCATGTTGCTCATCGCGCGTATCGCCCTCGTGCTGCTGTTTATCCTCTCCGGCTATCCCAAAATGCTCAACTTCGACGGGACGGTGCAATATATGGCATCAACGGGCGCGCCGATGCCTTCGCTGGCAGCGATTATTGCCATTGTGATGGAGGTTCCGGCGGTGATTCTGATAATCCTCGGCTTCTTTACGCGTCCGCTGGCGGTGATTTTTGTTTTCTACACCCTGGGGACGGCCGTTATCGGGCACCATTACTGGGATATGACCGGTGATGCGGTGATGCCGAATATGATTAACTTCTATAAAAACATCAGTATTGCAGGCGGTTTCCTGCTGCTGGCGATTGTCGGGCCGGGAAGAATTTCGCTGGATAGACGTTAAAACAAAAAGTAGCCCGGCCGAGCGCAGCGACGCCGGGAACAGCCCCGGGGGCGGCGTAAACGCCTTGCCCGGGCTACATTTTACAAGCCATAAAAAAGGCCGCTTTCGCGGCCTTTTTTGCATCTTACGGTTAGCGATTACGCGTAAACCGGGAAGCGTGCGCAGATATCCAGCACTTTCGCTTTGATACGCTCAATGTTGGCTTCATCATTGATGTTGTCCAGCACGTCGCACATCCAGCCAGCCAGCTCTTTCACTTCCGCTTCTTTAAAGCCACGACGTGTTACCGCAGGCGATCCGATACGGATCCCGGAGGTGACAAACGGGCTCTTAGGATCGTTTGGTACGCTGTTTTTGTTGACGGTAATGTTTGCGCGGCCCAGTGCGGCATCGGCCTCTTTACCGGTCAGGTTTTTGTCGACCAGATCCAGCAAGAACAGGTGGTTTTCAGTACCGCCAGAAACCACTTTGTAACCACGGTTCAGGAACACTTCTACCATCGCTTTGGCGTTTTTCGCTACCTGCTGCTGGTAAACTTTGAACTCTGGCTCCATCGCTTCTTTCAGCGCCACCGCTTTTGCCGCGATAACGTGCATCAGTGGGCCACCCTGCGCGCTTGGGAACACGGCGGAGTTCAGTTTTTTGTACAGCTCTTCATCGCCACCTTTTGCCAAGATCAGGCCACCGCGTGGGCCCGCCAGGGTTTTGTGAGTGGTGGTGGTCACAACGTGAGCGTGTGGAACTGGGTTCGGGTAGACGCCTGCGGCAATCAGACCGGCAACGTGTGCCATATCCACGAACAGATATGCGCCGATGCTGTCAGCGATTTCACGCATTTTTGCCCAATCAACCACGCCGGAATAAGCAGAGAAACCACCGATGATCATTTTCGGCTTGTGTTCCTGCGCCTGCTTAGCCATGTCTTCGTAGTCAATCTTACCGGATTCATCGATACCGTAAGGCACGATGTTATACAGCTTACCGGAGAAGTTAACCGGGGAACCGTGGGTCAGGTGACCGCCCTGCGCCAGGTTCATCCCCAGAACGGTATCGCCCGGCTGCAGCAGCGCGGTGTAAACCGCGAAGTTAGCCTGGGAACCGGAGTGTGGCTGGACGTTAGCGTAGTCTGCGCCAAACAGTTCTTTGGCACGATCAATAGCCAGTTGCTCAACGATATCAACGTATTCGCAACCACCGTAGTAGCGCTTGCCTGGGTAACCTTCAGCATATTTGTTGGTCAGCTGAGAGCCCTGCGCCTGCATGACGCGCGGGCTGGTGTAGTTCTCGGAGGCGATCAGTTCAATGTGCTCTTCCTGACGTACTTTTTCTTGCTCCATAGCCTGCCATAACTCGGCATCATAATCGGCAATGTTCATTTCACGCTTTAACATCCGCATCTCCTGACTCAGCTAACAATAAAATTTGACCTGAAAAAGGCAGTCCTGTGGGACAACGGCGAACAGTATAACTGATTAGTTGTGCGATAACAGGTCTTGACAAACGAAATTACGCAAACGTTTACCTCCAAGCCATACAAGGGGTTGAGGAATAAAGACCTTCCACAGGCATACGGATTTCTTTTCAGGATTGTGATGTGAATAATTCATGTTGTAACTGCATTAACGCAATATGACAAAGAACCATTTACAAAGCGGGGGTATTTTTATAAGATGCATTTAACATGCAACAATAGATAACATTTAAAGGATGCCTGCCATGCTAGATGCTCAAACCATCGCCACCGTAAAAGCCACCATTCCACTTCTGGTCGAAACCGGCCCAAAACTTACCGCCCACTTTTATGACCGGATGTTTGCCCATAACCCGGAACTGAAAGAGATTTTCAATATGAGCAACCAGCGCAACGGCGACCAGCGTGAAGCGCTGTTCAACGCCATTGCCGCTTACGCCAGCAATATTGAAAACCTGCCAGCCCTGCTGCCAGCGGTCGAAAAAATTGCCCAGAAGCACACCAGCTTCCAGATTAAACCTGAGCAATACGACATCGTAGGCGCTCACCTGCTGGCGACGCTGGATGAGATGTTCAGCCCGGGCCAGGAAGTGCTGGATGCATGGGGCAAAGCGTACGGCGTACTAGCGGGCGTGTTTATTAATCGTGAAGCGCAGATTTATCAGGAAAGCGCCAGTAAAACGGGCGGTTGGGAAGGCACCAGAGCGTTCCACATAGTGAAGAAAACGCCGCGTAGCGCGCTGATTACCAGCTTCGAGATGGAGCCGGTCGACGGTCAGCCGGTTGCTGACTATCGTCCCGGACAATATCTGGCCGTCTGGTTGAAGCCAGAAGATTTTGAATTCCAGGAAATCCGTCAATACTCGTTGACCCGCAAGCCAGACGGCAAAGGCTACCGCATTGCGGTGAAACGTGAAGATGGCGGCCAGGTCTCCAGCTGGCTGCATAATCACGCGCGCGAAGGCGATACCGTCCATCTGGCGGCACCAGCCGGTGATTTCTTTATGGATGTGGCAGACCAAACGCCGGTTACGCTGATTTCCGCAGGCGTGGGCCAGACGCCGATGCTGGCAATGCTCGATACGCTGGCGAAGAATCACCACACCGCTCAGGTTAACTGGTTCCACGCGGCAGAGAACGGTGATGTACATGCGTTTGCCGATGAAGTCAGCGAGCTGGGGCGTTCATTGCCTCACTTCACCGCGCACACCTGGTATCGAGAACCTACCGCGGTCGATAAGGCAAAAGGCGCGTTCGAGAGTACAGGTCTGATGGATTTGAATCGGGTGGAAGGTGCAATCAGCGATCCGGCAATGCAGTTTTATCTGTGCGGCCCGGTAGGCTTTATGCAATTTGCCGCCAAACAGCTGGTGGGATTAGGGGTGAAGAACGAGAACATTCATTACGAGTGTTTTGGCCCGCATAAAGTCCTGTAATTGTGATGCCGGATGGCGCTGCGCTTATCCGGCCTACACACGCACGACGCGGATTAGATAGCCGCGTCGTCTTCTTCGCCGGTACGAATACGGACTACGCGCGCGACGTCAAAGACAAAGATTTTGCCATCGCCGATTTTACCGGTCTGCGCGGTGCGGATAATGGTGTCGACGCAGGTATCGACGATATCGTCGCTCACCACGATTTCAATTTTTACCTTCGGCAGGAAGTCGACCATGTACTCCGCGCCACGATACAGTTCGGTGTGACCTTTCTGACGACCAAAGCCTTTCACTTCCGTTACCGTCATCCCCGTTATACCTACTTCCGCCAGCGCTTCACGGACGTCATCAAGTTTGAAGGGTTTAATAATCGCATCAATTTTTTTCATGGTGTTCCTGTCGTTTTTTTTCGCGTAACCGGTTGCTCACCGTATCATAAATCAGTCGTATGTACGGTGCTACTCTTTAAAATCATTAGCGTCCAGTTCATGGCGCGAGAGCAATTTATAGAATTCGGTACGGTTACGTCCGGCCATTCTGGCGGCATGAGTGACATTGCCTTTGGTGATTTGCAGTAGCTTGCGCAGATAGTTGAGCTCAAACTGATTGCGCGCTTCAACGAAGGTCGGCAGCGCCGTATTTTCCCCTTCTAGCGCTTGTTCAACCAGCGCGTCGCTGATCACCGGCGACGAGGTCAGCGCCACGCATTGTTCGATAACGTTAACTAACTGACGCACGTTACCCGGCCAGTTTGCCGCCATCAGCCGCTTCATGGCATCGGTGGAAAACGCGCGAACGAACGGCTTGTGGCGATCGGCCGCCTGACGCAGCAAGTAGTTTGCCAGCAGCGGGATATCTTCGGTTCGTTCGGCAAGCGTTGGGATCTTGAGGTTTACAACATTCAGACGGTAAAAAAGATCCTCACGAAACTCGCCGCGCGCCATCGCCTTAGGCAAGTCACGGTGGGTTGCGGAGACAATACGAACGTTTATATCCAGGTCACGATTACTGCCCAGCGGACGCACTTTACGCTCCTGTAACACGCGCAGCAGTTTCACCTGCAACGGTGCGGGCATATCGCCAATTTCATCGAGAAACAGCGTGCCGCCTTCCGCGGCCTGAAATAGCCCTTCGCGCTGGCTTACCGCGCCGGTAAACGCCCCACGGGCATGACCAAACAGTTCAGACTCCAGCAATTGTTCCGGCAGCGCGCCGCAGTTGATAGCCACAAATGGCTTGGCGTGGCGCGGGCTGGCGTTGTGGATGGCCTGTGCCAGAATCTCTTTACCGGTGCCGCTCTGACCGTTTATCAATATGCTCACGTCAGACTGGGCCACCATCTGCGCTTGTTCCAGCAGCCTTAGCATCAGCGGGCTGCGGGTGACAATCGCTTCTCGCCACTGTTCGTCCATCGCCGGAGAGGAGCGTTCCAATGCTTCATCAATCGCTTTATACAGCGCGTCTTTATCAACCGGTTTAGTCAGGAAACTAAACACGCCCTGCTGAGTCGCGGCGACCGCATCGGGTATTGAGCCGTGAGCGGTGAGGATGATAACCGGCATACCCGGCTGCGCTTTTTGAATTTCGCTAAACAGCTGGAGGCCGTCCATCTCATCCATGCGCAGGTCGCTAATCACCAGATCGATGCGCTCTTTCGCCAGCACCCGAAGCCCCTGCTGACCGCTTTCCGCCGTCACGACCCGGTAGCCTTCGCTAGAAAGGCGCATTCCCAGCAGTTTTAGCAAGCCGGGATCATCATCGACCAATAACAGGTGCGCGGGTTTACGGTTCGTCATGCTTATCCTCGTCAGATGAACTGCCGTGGGACATATCTGCTCCCGGTTTTCGGCTGGAGAGCTGGCGTTCAATGTCCGTCAGATTTTGCAGCTTCCGGGTGGTCAGATCCAATTCGCCCTGTAATTCCTGCTGCTGCAAGCGTAGCGCATCAAGCTGCGCATCCTGGGTTTCCTGTAATTTGGTGTAGCGCTGACGTTCTTCAGCCAGCGAGAGCTGTAGCCCCTGCCCGTCGCGCCAGACCTGGTAGAGGGGGCGAATTCGCAGCGGGATTTGCGCGCTGAGCGTGTCCATCTCGTTCACCATCCGCCGACGCTCGCCGGGGGTGATTTTGGCATTTGCCAGTAGAATGCCGCGCTTGAAGGCCTGCTGCCAGGTCGCAGCCGTCAGTTGGTTGGCGCGCGCTCGGGCCTCAGCTGCCGCCAGGCGGTCACCGCAATCCATGCCGCGTAGCCAATAGAGCGGATTATTTTCCGCCGCGTCGCCGCCAAACGACCAGATATCGTCGCAGTCGGTCGACAAATAATCGGCCACCTGCTGGTGAGGTTCATTTTCACCCGCGCCGGAATCGGCATTGTGTGGCGTCGACGTGGTGTTGCAGCCGGACAGCACCAGACAGGCAAGGCCAAATAATCCGCCGCGCCACGGCCGCTGTCGCAGACCTGTTCGTGCTAAAAATTGCCGCATAGTCACTCGATATTGATTCATGTGATTGTTTTTTCGAGCACAGGGGCCGGAAGTTCGATGCGAAAACAGACGTTGCCGTCCGGGGTATCGACAAGCACGAGCTCGCCATGCATTTTGCGCACAGAGTCACGCGCCAGACTTAGCCCAAGACCACTTCCCTTCACCGCACCTTTGCGTTGATGGCTGCCCTGATAAAAAGGCTCAAAAATCATTAATTTTTCTGCGTCCGGGATAGCCTTTCCGGTATTGATAACCTCAATGATCACCCTGGCACCTTCCCGGGTGCTACGAAAATAAATGTTACCGGATTCAGTGCCATAGTGCACCGCATTCGAGTAAAGATTATCCAGCGCATTCATCAGTAGCGTCGGCTCTGCCAGGCAGGCGGGCGCCTGTAAATCGGTCCGCGTGTGCATCATTTTAGCCCGTGCAGGGAGGCTGTGCGCGGAAATCACCATTTCAACCAGCGGCGCTAACGTCACCGGCTCCATTCGGATAGCGGTTTCGCTCAATTTACGATTGTAGTCCAACAGTTGTTCAATCAGCGTTTGCAGGTTGCGGCTGCTGCTATCGAGAATCGCCACCACCTCTTTTTGTTCCGCGTTGAGCGGCCCAACCACCTGATCGGCCAGCAGTTCAGTACCTTCACGCATACTGGCAAGGGGCGTTTTAAGTTCATGAGAGAGATGGCGCAAGAACTGGTGGCGCTGAGACTCCAGCCACGAGAGTCGTTCGCTGAGCCAGATAATACGCTGCCCCACCGAGCGCAGTTCGCGCGGCCCCCGGAACATCAACTCCCCCTCCAACGTTTGCCCTTCTCCCAGCCGGTTAATCATTCGTTCAATGCCTTTCACCGGGCCGATAATCATGCGGGTAAACAGTAACATCATCACAAAGCTTACCAGGAACAGCACCAGCGCCTGCCAGCCGAAGAATTGACCGCGCTCGGCAATCGCCTGCTGAAGCTGCTGCCCACGCGAAAACACCACGGTGCGCGTCGCCTGTACCAGCTCACCGTTTGCGCTGGAGAAGGCCGCCAGATTTTCCGCGACCGCTTTTTGCGGGCCGCTATTGGTACAATCCAGATTCGCCAGTTCCTGCAAATTTTGCCGTAACCGCTGATAAAGCGCGTCATCGGGCAGAACACCGGCGTGCGCCTCCAGCATTTCACCATAACGCTTACGTTGATTTTGATACACCTTCGCTAGCGTCGGGTCATCAAGGACGCAGTACTGACGATAACTCCGTTCCATATCCAGCGCGACGTTGGCCATCGCTTCGCTGCGGCGGGAGTCGATAAGCGTGGTGCGGTTAGTCTGCTCGGCCTGCGCGCTCAGTATGTTGAGACTTTGCCAGGCCTGCCAGGCCAGCACCAACAGCGGCAGCAGAATTAACAGGAAGGCCAGCGTAACCAGTTGCCGTAGCGAACGAGGAAAAAGGGAGAGGCGTTTCAAAGGAGGTGTCTCTTTAAAGCAACATACTGGAATGCTAACTGAGGATATCTTCGAGGGAAAGGCCAGAAAGCATAAAGCCGGGCAGAAGCCCGGCTTTATGCTGGAATAAGGCGGTGCCTAACTCAACGTTTCGCCCGATGGTTGATAAAGCAGCGCTATTATCATTTGCTGGACGGCAGGCACCTTGTTGTGCGTCATTCGAAGTTTATGTAGCACGTCCCGAAGGGGCTGACATAAGGAGGTGAATGAGCCACTGATTAATATTATGCACAATGCGTGCCACTCTGCAAAACAATAAATTAACATAATGAAAAATATAGGAAATATACCTATTACCAACCATGTTGTATTTGAGCGTTTTTTGTTCTTTGTGTCGCTAAATAGCAACATCTCTTTTACCTAAAAATAAATACCTTTTAAATCATGCGATTAAATGTCTCTTATTGGAGACACTCTAAAACGGTGTTGTCGGGATTTGCCGACACCTGAGCGATCCCGGGGTCACTGCGTTCGCCCGGGCTACCGATTGTGTAGGCCGGATAAGGCGTAGCCGCCATCCGGCAATCTGCACGAGCGTGCCTGATGGCGCGCAGCGTTCAGATCTTCAGAGGAATACACGATAAAAAAAGCCCCTTGCGAGAAGAGGCTTTTGGCGTGGGAGATAAACGGATTAGCCGAGCTGTTTACGCGCATTGCGGAAGATGCGCATCCACGGGCTGTCCTCGCCCCAGTTTTCTGGGTGCCAGGAGTTAGCCACCGTGCGGAATACACGTTCCGGGTGCGGCATCATGATGGTCACGCGACCACTTTCGCTGGTGACCGCGGTAATACCGTTCGGCGAACCGTTCGGGTTAGCCGGATAGGTTTCGGTCACCTTGCCAAAGTTATCGACAAAGCGCAGGGCCACCAGACCTTTGCTTTCCAGCGCGGCCAGATGAGCGGCGTCACGGACTTCAACATGGCCTTCACCGTGGGAAACGGCGATTGGCATGCGCGAACCTTCCATGCCGGAAAGCAGCAACGATGGGCTGGAAGCCACTTCAACCAGGCTAAAGCGCGCTTCAAAGCGGTCAGAATGGTTGCGCACAAAGCGCGGCCACAGATCGCTGCCCGGGATCAGTTCACGCAGATTAGACATCATCTGACAACCGTTACACACGCCCAATGCCAGCGTCTGCGGACGATGGAAGAAGGTGGCAAACTCATCACGTACGCGGTTGTTGAACAGAATCGATTTCGCCCAACCTTCCCCCGCGCCCAGGACGTCGCCGTAGGAGAAGCCGCCGCACGCCACCAGCGCATCAAAGGCATCAAGGCCGATACGCCCCGCTAACAGGTCGCTCATATGCACGTCGATAGCGTCAAAGCCTGCACGGTGGAACGCTGCCGCCATCTCGACGTGGGAGTTAACGCCCTGCTCGCGCAGAACAGCCACTTTAGGACGCGCACCGGTCGCGATATACGGCGCTGCAACGTCAGCGTTGATATCGAAGGTCAGCTTCACGTTGAGGCCTGGGTCGTTATCGTTAGCTTTTGCCTGATGTTCCTGGTCGGCACATTCCGGGTTGTCACGCAGACGCTGCATCTGCCAGGTGGTTTCTGCCCACCACATACGAAGCGTGGTGCGGCTTTCGCTGAACACCGGCTGACCGTTGGCGGTCAACGTGAAGCGGTCGCCCGCCACCGCCTGACCAAGATAATGTACACAGTCGGCCAGGCCGTGGGCGACCAGAATCGCCTCGACGGCTTCACGATCCGCTGCGCGAACCTGAATCACCGCACCCAGTTCTTCGGTAAACAGCGCCGCCAGACGATCGTCGCCCAAAGCAGCGATATCAGCGTCGACGCCACAGTGACCGGCAAACGCCATCTCTGCCAGGGTGACCAGCAGGCCACCGTCAGAGCGGTCGTGGTAGGCCAGCAGCTTACGCTCGGCCACCAGCGCCTGAATGGCATCATAGAAACCTTTCAACTGCGCAACGTCACGCACATCTGCTGGCTTGTCGCCCAACTGGCGATAAACCTGCGCCAGCGCAGTCGCACCGAGCGTGTTGTGACCTTTACCAAGGTCGATAAGCAGCAGGGCGTTATCTTCGGTTGAGAGCTCCGGCGTGATGGTGTGGCGAACGTCTTCGACACGCGCAAAGGCGGTGATCACCAGCGACAGCGGTGAGGTCATCTCGCGCTGTTCGTTGCCTTCCTGCCAACGGGTTTTCATCGACATGGAGTCTTTGCCAACCGGAATAGTCAGGCCCAGCTCAGGGCACAACTCTTCACCAATCGCTTTGACCGCTTCATACAGGCCAGCATCTTCGCCAGGGTGTCCTGCGGCGGACATCCAGTTGGCGGAGAGTTTAATCTGTTTAATATCGCCAATCTGGGTGGCGGCAATGTTGGTTAACGCTTCGCCAACCGCCAGGCGGGCGGAAGCCGCGAAGTCCAGCAGAGCGACCGGCGCACGTTCGCCAATCGCCATCGCTTCGCCGTAGTAGCTGTCGAGGCTGGCGGTAGTGACCGCACAGTTAGCCACCGGAATCTGCCACGGACCAACCATCTGGTCACGCGCAACCATACCGGTAACGGTACGGTCGCCGATGGTGACAAGGAAGGTTTTCTCCGCCACGGTTGGCAGGTGCAATACGCGGTTCACCGCATCGGCCAGCGAAATATTTTCACGCGCCAGCTGCTCGCCTTTGGCTTTCAGCGTCTGCACGTCGCGGGTCATTTTCGGCGTTTTGCCCAGCAGCACGTCCAGCGGCAGGTCAATTGGCTGATTGTCGAAATGACGGTCGTTCATGGAAAGGTGAAGCTCTTCGGTCGCTTCACCAATCACCGCATAAGGTGCACGTTCGCGCTTGCACAGTTCATCAAATAACGGCAACTGGTCAGCGGACACCGCCAGTACGTAGCGCTCCTGGGATTCGTTACACCAGATTTCCAGCGGGCTCATGCCCGGCTCATCGCTTAAGATATCGCGCAGTTCAAACTTACCGCCGCGCCCACCATCGCTCACCAGCTCCGGCATGGCGTTTGAGAGGCCGCCTGCGCCAACGTCATGGATAAACAGAATCGGGTTGGCATCGCCCAACTGCCAGCAGCGGTCGATAACTTCCTGGCAGCGGCGTTCCATTTCCGGGTTATCGCGTTGTACTGAGGCAAAATCGAGGTCAGCGTCAGACTGACCGGAGGCCATTGAAGAGGCCGCACCGCCGCCCAGTCCGATATTCATCGCCGGGCCACCGAGGACGATCAGTTTTGCGCCAACGACGATCTCGCCTTTCTGCACATGATCGGCGCGGATGTTGCCGATCCCGCCCGCCAGCATAATCGGCTTGTGATAGCCGCGCAGTTCTTCACCGTTGTGGCTGTTCACTTTCTCTTCATAGGTACGGAAGTAGCCGGTTAAGGCCGGACGGCCAAATTCGTTGTTGAACGCCGCGCCGCCCAGCGGGCCGTCGGTCATGATATCCAGCGCGGTGACGATACGATCCGGCTTGCCGAAATCTTCTTCCCACGGCTGTTCAAAGCCTGGAATTCGCAGGTTGGATACGGAGAAACCTACCAGACCGGCTTTCGGCTTCGCTCCGCGCCCGGTGGCACCTTCGTCACGAATTTCACCGCCAGAACCGGTTGCCGCACCCGGCCACGGCGAGATAGCCGTCGGGTGGTTGTGGGTTTCCACTTTCATCAGGATATGGGTCGGCTCCTGATGGAAATCGTAGCGACCGGTGGCGTGGTCGGCAAAGTAGCGCCCTACCTCGGAACCTTCCATCACGGCGGCGTTATCTTTGTAAGCTGACAGCACGTGATCCGGCGTGGTTTCGAAGGTGTTTTTGATCATTTTAAACAGCGATTTCGGCTGTTGTTGACCGTCGATAATCCAGTCGGCGTTGAAAATTTTATGACGGCAGTGTTCGGAGTTCGCCTGCGCGAACATGTACAGCTCAATGTCGTTCGGGTTGCGCCCCAGTTTGTTAAACGCATCTTGCAGGTAATCAATTTCATCATCAGCCAGCGCCAGGCCAAGGCGGATGTTGGCGTCAATCAGCGCCTGACGTCCCTGCCCTAGCAGGTCAACGCAGCCAACCGGTGCGGGCGTATGATGAGCAAACAGTTTTTGTGCATCTTCGAGAGAGTCGAATACGCTCTCCATCATTCGGTCATGCAGTTCTGTGGCAACGGCTTGTACCTGCTCAGCGGTCAGGCTGGCCGCGTCAAGATAGTATGCGACGCCGCGTTCTAAACGCAGAACCTGCGGTAGGCCACAGTTGTGGGCGATGTCGGTAGCTTTTGAAGACCAGGGAGAGATAGTGCCAGGGCGGGGAGTGACGAGCAGCAGTTTTCCGCTCGGCGTATGGCTGCTTAGGCTTGGGCCATACTGCAACAGTCGCACAAGCCTGGCCCGCTCTTCTTCATTAAGCGGCGCTTCCAGGTCGGCAAAATGGACATACTCAGCGTATATATTGCTTACCGGGAGGTTGGCTGCCTGAAAACGCGTCAGCAGTTTGTTAATGCGAAATGCAGACAGTGCAGGCGAACCACGCAGAATTTCCATCATAAGTCTCTCGTCTTCTCAGCTTTCAGTGTGCGCAATGGGGGGAGAACGGGCGCTATTATAGAGAATCCTGCGCCGCGACGAAACCGTTTGCGTCGAAATAAAATCAGCGGCGCGCTTTACCAATAGGTGTGACCTACTTCTCGAATCAGTTGCCAACTGGCGTAATGTTAAGCAAAATGCCGCTCAATCTATAGCAAACCGTAACGTCGTCAGGGATTTATACTTACATCTGGGCGAATTAACTATTTGAAAAAACTTAAGATTAATTATCTGCTCATCGGCGTTGTCACGCTGTTGCTGGCAGCGGCCCTATGGCCCTCCATTCCCTGGTTTGGTAAACCAGAAAACCGAATCGCCGCGATCCAGGAGCGGGGGGAGCTGCGCGTCAGTACCGTGCATTCTCCGCTGACCTACAGTACCTATAATGATAAAGATATCGGCCTCGATTATGAGCTGGCGCAGCAGTTTGCGGATTACCTTGGCGTAAAGCTAAAAATCACCGTGCGTCAGAACATCAGCCAGCTTTTTGATGACCTCGACCATAACAATGTCGATATGCTGGCGGCGGGGCTGGTCTATAACAGCGAACGGGTCAAAGACTATCAGCCAGGCCCGACCTACTACTCCGTATCGCAGCAGCTGGTTTATCGCGTGGGCAACACGCGGCCACGAAGCCTGAGTGACATCGGCGCAAACCAACTCACCGTCGCACCCGGGCAGGTTGTGATTAGCGATCTGCACAATTTAAAACAAAAGAAGTATCCCGACCTGTCATGGACCGTGGATGATAAGCGCGCGTCGGTCGATCTAATGCAGGCCGTTATCGATGGCAAGCTGGATTACACCATTGCGGATTCAGTAGCTATCGGTCTGTTCCAGCGCGTGCATCCTGAACTGGCGGTCGCGCTTGATATCACCGATGAGCAGCCGGTCACCTGGTTTAGCCTGCAGGATGATGACAATACGCTTTCTGCGGCGATGCTCGACTTCTTCAATAATATTAACGATGACGGTACGCTCGCGCGTCTTGAAGAAAAGTATCTCGGGCATGGCGATGATTTTGACTATGTCGATACGCGCTCATTCCTGCGCGCGGTCGATAACGTGTTGCCCGATTTGCAGCCGTTGTTTGAAAAGTATGCCAGCGAGATTGACTGGCGTTTGCTGGCAGCGATTTCCTATCAGGAGTCGCACTGGGATCCCCTCGCCACCTCCCCGACCGGCGTGCGTGGTCTGATGATGCTGACGAAAAATACGGCCCAAAGTCTTGGGTTAACCGATCGCACCGACGCTGAGCAGAGCATCAGCGGTGGGATGCGTTACATTAAAGATATGATGGACAAAGTTCCAGATACCGTACCGCAAGGCGAACGCATCTGGTTTGCGTTGGCGGCGTATAATCTTGGCTATGCCCATATGCTCGATGCCCGGGCGCTTACGGCTAAGCAAAAAGGCAATCCTGATAGCTGGGCCGACGTAAAGCAACGTCTGCCTTTATTGAGCCAGAAACCGTGGTATAGCAAGCTCACCTACGGCTATGCCCGTGGACATGAAGCTTACGCCTACGTCGAAAATATTCGTAAGTACCAGATAAGCCTCGTCGGCTATTTGCAGGAAAAAGAGAAACGCGAAATGGACGAGAAGGCGATTGCCGAGGCCTACCCGTCGGTGTCGCCAGATGAGCTGCATCAGGGCGACAATGCCTTTGGCCTGTTCTCGTTTTTACGCCGCAGCGATTACAGCAACGGCGACCCGTCGCTGCTGAGATTCTCGCCGAACAAATAAATGGTCTTTTAAAAATGCCTGATGCTCAGCATCGCCGGTGAGTGTTTTAGTTGGCGGAGAGGGGGCTACGGAAACCTCCCGGCGGCGCTGCGCTTGGCCGGGCTACAAAGGAATGTCATTCGGTGCCGCAGGATTCAACTTGTAGCCCGGGCGAGGCGTTTACGCCGACCCCGGGATTGGCCCCGTCGATTAATCGTTTTTTGCCGCCTGCTTTAACGCTTTTTGCTGCTGACGACGGTGGCGGAAGAAATCGCTCAGCATCGCTGAACATTCGTCCGCCAGCACGCCTTCGGCAATCTCCACCCGGTGGTTCATTCCAGGGTGATGTAAAACGTCAATTAACGAACCTGCGGCGCCGGTTTTAGCATCACGCGCGCCAAACACCAGATTACCAATACGACTGTGCACCATGGCGCCAGCACACATCACGCAAGGTTCCAGCGTTACATACAGCGTGGTATCGATAAGCCGATAGTTTTGCAACACCAGGCCGCCCTGGCGTAACGCCATGATTTCCGCATGCGCCGTGGGATCGTGTCGACCAATCGGGCGGTTCCAGCCCTCACCTATCACCTGGTTTTTATGCACCAGCACGGCGCCCACCGGCACCTCCCCTTCATCCCAGGCGCGTTTAGCCAGCATCAGCGCATGGCGCATCCAGTATTCATGATTGAGTTCAGTGTCAGACAACGTGGGGACTCCAGATGATAAAACGCCGCGCATTATACACAATATTCATCAAAGAGCAGCGCAGGCTTATTCAAGCTGCTCCAGCTCACCGCGTGGCGTGACGCGCCAGCGGTGCTCACAGAAATACAAAAGCGGGTTATCCTGCTTACTGTCGCTGTAACCGCTGTAAAGGCGTAGCGGCGTACCTAAGCGCTGTTCAAGCTGTACCACTTTCTCATGTCCCAGGCAGCGAACGGATAAAACACGCCCACCCAGGGCGCGACGCATCTGACTACCAATTAAGTTAACGCGCGACATCCACGGCGCATCGCCGTAAGCCCGTTCGACCAGCGTCTGCGGCGATCCGGTAATCAGCCAGACATCGGCATCCTGTCGGCTTAAGTAACTGTCTAAACGCTGCTGTACCACCGGGAACGGCGTAACCGTCGCGCGGAACCATATAATAAAGCTCGCTTCCAGTGCATTGAGCGTCGCTTCACGGCGCGCAAAAGTACAGCCCCACAGCAGCGCGCTCATTGGCCAGCGTGCGGCACGTCCCTTTATCAGCATAGCGACGCCGATAATCGGCAGCAACGGCAATACCAGCAGCATATTGAGCGGCAAGCGGCGCAGTAAATAACGGATAAATGCTCCGAAGAGATCCTGCTGATGTAATGTGCCATCAAGATCGAAAAATACCACATGGCGAGAATGGCTTGGCAAAAGAGACTCCTGTCATTCGTTATCAGTTCAGGTTATAGGTTAACAGATTGATGGTCGGCTTTCGCCCAACGGCAATTCGTCAGATAGTTAGCGAAAAATCAACGCTATTCACCTTAGATGGAATATTTAATTCGAATTATTCCGTTATAATAGAATACATAATTCTTTCAAACGCGTAGATTACTAACGGGCACGACGTTGCCATTTTTGCCCGAGAGGTGGTTATGAATTGTTTAATCAGTATACGTCAGCGTTATCCCCAACTGGCGCAAAGCGACAGAAAGCTGGCGGATTTTATTCTGGCGCAGCCGGATGCAGCACGTCACTTAAGCTCACAGCAGCTAGCAAGCCAGTCCGGGGTGAGCCAATCCAGCGTGGTGAAATTTGCTCAGAAGCTCGGTTTTAAAGGTTTTCCAGCCCTGAAACTGGCCTTAAGTGAAGCGCTGGCCAGCAACGTCAATCCGCACTCCGTGCCGGTGCATAACCAGATTTGCGGCGATGATCCCCTACGTCTGGTCGGCGAGAAACTGATTAAAGATAACGTGGCGGCCATGCACGCCTCGCTCGACGTTAACAGCGAAGACAAACTGGTGGAAACGGTCACGCTGCTGCGTAACGCTCGGCGCATTATTCTGACTGGAATCGGCGCATCAGGCCTGGTGGCGCGCAATTTTAGCTGGAAGCTGATGAAAATCGGCTTAAATGCGGTTTCTGAACTGGATATGCACGCCCTGTTGGCGACCGTTCAGGCCATGTCGAAGGACGATTTGCTGCTGGCTATTTCCTATTCCGGTGCCCGCCGCGAGATCAATCTGGCAGCGGATGAAACGCTACGGGTTGGCGGTAAAGTGCTCGCGATTACGGGATTCTCACCTAATACGCTGCAGCAGAAAGCAACACACTGCCTCTACACCATCGCCGAAGAACAGGCGACGCGCAGCGCGGCTATCTCGTCCACCAGCGCGCAGATGATGCTCACGGATTTACTGTTTATGGGGCTGGTGCAGCAGGATCTGGAAAATGCCCCGGAGCGCATTCGTCATAGCGAAGCGTTGGTGAAAAAGCTGGTTTGATCGACAGTGCTATCACCACATAAAAGATATGGCCTGAGTGGAAAATGAGCGTATAATGCGCGCCCTGTTTATTACGTTTGCTGAGAATTTCCTGATGGCGCTGTTAATCACCAAAAAATGTATCAACTGCGATATGTGTGAACCGGAATGTCCCAACGAGGCCATTTCGATGGGTGATAGCATCTATGAGATCAACAGCGATCGCTGTACTGAATGCATCGGCCATTACGAAACGCCGACCTGTCAGAAAGTGTGCCCGATCCCCAATACGATTTTAAAGGATCCGGCACATCTGGAAAGCGAAGAGCAGCTGTGGGACAAGTTTGTCCAGATGCATCACGCGGATAAAATCTAGCTTTCGACGATCACCGTCGCACAGGCGTAGTGGCGCTCATCGGCGAGCGTCACGTGCATATGAGCAACCCCCATCCGTTCAGCCAGCAGTTTCGCCTCTCCCCATAAACGCAGTTTCGGCTTGCCCAATTCATCGTTGTAAACTTCAAACTGATTAAAGGCCAGACCGTTGCGAATACCGGTGCCCAGTGCTTTGGATGCCGCTTCCTTGACCGCAAAGCGTTTTGCCAGGAAACGCACCGGCTGCTGATGCGTCTCCCAGATAGCCCATTCGTTATCGCTAAGCACACGACGTGCAAGGCGATCGCCACTGCGGGCAATCACGGCTTCAATACGGGCGATTTCGACGATGTCGGTACCTAACCCTAGAATGGCCATTAGCCGCGCGCTTCCAGCATCAGGCGCTTCATCTCAGCAACCGCTTCTTTCAAGCCGGTCATTACCGCACGGCCAATGATGGCGTGGCCAATATTCAGTTCATGCATTTCCGGTAATGCTGCCACGGCTTTGACGTTGTGATAGGTCAGCCCGTGTCCGGCATTCACCTTCAGGCCCAGGCTTGCGGCGTAGGTCGCGGCTTTCGCGATACGATCCAGCTCTTTTGCCTGTTCGGCGTCGGTGGTGGCATCCGCGTAGCAGCCGGTGTGAATTTCGATATAAGGAGCGCCAACGTCAGCGGCGGCTTTGATTTGGGCGTTATCGGCATCGATAAACAGCGATACCAGAATGCCCGCATCGGCCAGACGTTTGCAGGCATCGCGCATTTTATCTAGCTGTCCCGCTACATCCAGCCCGCCTTCGGTGGTCACTTCCTGGCGCTTTTCAGGCACCAGGCAGCAGAAATGCGGCTTGGTTTCACAGGCGATAGCCAGCATCTCTTCGGTGACCGCCATTTCCAGGTTCATACGGGTGTCCAGCGTCTGACGCAGAATGCGCACGTCGCGGTCGGTGATGTGGCGACGGTCTTCACGTAAATGCACGGTGATGCCATCCGCCCCGGCCTGTTCGGCGATAAAAGCGGCCTGAACGGGATCCGGGTATGCGGTGCCGCGTGCGTTACGCAGGGTGGCAATGTGGTCAATATTGACGCCTAACAGTAATTCAGCCATGACAATCCTCGAGTTTTATTTTTTTGTGTTCTTTCCTCTCACCCGGCCCTCTCCCCAAAGGGCGAGGGCCGGGTGAGCGTGATATCAGCTACCGCTTCGGTACAAACTGGCGAAATAATTCGCGGCTTTTTAACGGCTTGCCTCCAAGATAAGGCTTTAGCGCCATGCGGGTAAAGCGTTTCGCGGCGCGCAGTGAGTCAGCGTCCGGGAACTCGCGATTCGCCAGCGCCCGCAGGTGATGGCCGGTAAAGGTGTTATTATCCATCACCACACTGGCGATAAATCCTTTCTCTTCACGATAACGGTAGGTCATGGTCTCTTCGACCTCCTCCCCGCTGCCGGCGCAGTGCAGGAAATCGATGCCATAACCCAGATGCCCCAGCAGCGCCAGTTCAAAGCGGCGCAGCGCCGGTTCCGGCGAGCCAGTCACCCCAGCTAATGTCTGGATACAGTGCAAATAATCGAAAAAGAGTTCGGAGAAGCGGGTTTCGTGTTCAAGGACGCGGGAAACGAGTTCGTTAACGTACAGGCCGCTATAAAGCGTGATACCGCTTAATGGTAATGCCAGCGAGACGGCTTCCGCGCTGCGCAGCGTTTTGACTTCGCCGCGCCCGCCAAAGCGGACTAAAAGAGGGGTAAAGGGCTGAAGAGCGCCTTTGAGGTTGGAGCGTTTAGAACGTGCGCCTTTAGCCACAAGGCGCACGCGACCCGACTCTTCCGTGAAGACGTCCAGCATCAGGCTGGTTTCGCTCCAGGGGCGACTATGCAGGACAAATGCGCGCTGCCAGCCCTCCATCGGGGTTATTCTCAGAGATCGTCAGTATAACCGAGACTACGCAGCGCGCGTTCGTCGTCGGCCCAGCCAGATTTCACTTTCACCCACAGTTCCAGATGAACAGGCGCTTCGAACATTTCCTGCATATCTTTACGGGCTTCGATACCGATGGTTTTGATCTTGGAGCCTTTGTTACCAATGACCATTTTCTTCTGACCTTCGCGTTCCACGAGGATCAGGCCGTTGACGTCATAACCACCGCGTTCATTCGACACGAAGCGTTCGATTTCAACGGTTACTGAATACGGCAGCTCTGCGCCCAGGAAACGCATCAGTTTTTCACGGATGATTTCAGAAGCCATAAAGCGCTGTGAACGGTCAGTGATGTAATCTTCCGGGAAGTGGTGAATGGCTTCCGGCAGATGCTTACGCACGATACCCGCAACGGTGTCGACATTGAACCCGCTCTCCGCGGAGATAGGCACGATGTCGAGGAAGTCCATCTGGCTGCCGAGGAACTGCAGGTGCGGCAGCAGATCCGCTTTTTCCTGGACGTTATCGACTTTGTTGACCGCCAGAATAACCGGAGCTTTACCGCCACGCAGTTTGTTCAGCACCATTTCGTCGTCCGGCGTCCAGCGGGTGCCTTCAACCACGAAAATGATAAGCTCAACGTCACCGATGGAGCTACTCGCCGCCTTGTTCATCAGACGGTTGATAGCGCGTTTTTCTTCCATATGCAGGCCCGGGGTGTCGACGTAAATCGCCTGGTAGGCCCCTTCGGTATGGATGCCGACGATACGGTGACGTGTCGTCTGCGCTTTTCGGGAAGTAATCGAAATTTTCTGCCCGAGCAGTTTGTTCAGTAAGGTGGATTTGCCGACGTTCGGGCGACCGACGATG
This sequence comes from Kluyvera sp. NPDC087067, assembly GCF_044745165.1. Classification (NCBI taxonomy): domain Bacteria; kingdom Pseudomonadati; phylum Pseudomonadota; class Gammaproteobacteria; order Enterobacterales; family Enterobacteriaceae; genus Kluyvera; species Kluyvera sp. NPDC087067. The sequence goes on from NZ_JBIUZS010000008.1 coordinate 212,590, forward strand.
GCAATAAATCCGCAGTAGTTCTTTTCTTCGCTCATTCCAGCTCCAGCTTTTTCAGCGCCTCTTCGGCGGCAGCCTGTTCCGCCTTGCGACGGCTAGAACCTGTGCCGACCACCGGTTCACTCAGGCCGCTAACCTGGCAGTGGATAGTAAATTCTTGATCGTGTGCTTCCCCACGCACCTGTACCACCAGATAAGACGGCAGCGGCAGATGGCGGCCTTGCAGGTATTCCTGCAAGCGTGTTTTTGGATCTTTTTGCTTATCGCCCGGGCTAATTTCGTCCAGACGGGTCTGATACCAGGAGAGGATCAGACGTTCAACGTTTTGAATATCGCTGTCGAGGAATACCCCGCCAATCAATGCTTCAACCGTATCGGCTAAAATAGATTCACGACGGAAACCGCCGCTTTTCAGCTCACCCGGCCCTAAACGCAGACATTCGCCCAGTTCGAATTCACGGGCGATTTCCGCCAGCGTATTTCCGCGAACCAGCGTTGCACGCATCCGGCTCATATCCCCTTCATCCACGCGAGGGAAGCGGTGATAGAGTGCGTTAGCAATCACGTAGCTTAAAATTGAATCGCCCAGAAACTCTAAGCGTTCGTTGTGTTTGCTGCTAGCGCTACGGTGCGTTAACGCCTGCTGCAACAACTCCTGATGAACAAAAGTGTAGCCCAGCTTCCGTTGAAGCCGATTAATTACGATGGGATTCATGCGATACCAAATAAATGAATGCGTCAATAATGCAGCACACGAAACAGACCTGAGGAAAACCAATGCGGTTTCGTGTGCCGTGTCTCTCGTTTAGAGACATCCGAAACTTCGGGGGGATATTCTATACACAACGACGAGGGATGTCGTTAGTTTGAATGGATTTAAACATGAAATAATTCGCGCGGCAGCGATTTAACTGCCGCGCGAAATAAAAACAGGAATTAATGGATCCCGCCGATGCGGCTTAAACGCACGCCGGTAGGCCATTGACCTTCTTGTTTATCAAAACTCATCCAGATGGCCGTGGCTTTACCAACCAGATTGGCTTCCGGTACAAAGCCCCAATAACGGCTGTCCGCGCTGTTGTCACGGTTGTCGCCCATCATGAAGTAATGTCCAGGCGGCACAATCCAGGTCGCCAGCGGTAAACCGGACTGGTGGTAATACATCCCCACCTGATCCTGAGCGATTGGCACGGTCAAAATACGGTGATTAACCTCGCCCAACGTTTCCTGACGCTGGGTCAGACGTACGCCGTTTTCTTTGCTTTCGCCCTGCGGCACTTCAAAGAAGCCGCTGGTCGCCTCACCGCCGTTGCTGCGCGAGAAGGTCTGGACGAAATCGCTCGGCTCAACGTTTGAGTAAGTCACCGGCAGCGCGTTACCGCACGCCTGGCCTGAGCTGCATCCAGGCTGAATGGTTACCTGCTTAGCAACCGGATCGTAAGTAACTTTATCCCCTGGCAGACCCACGGCGCGCTTGATGTAGTCAAGGCGTGGATCTTCCGGGTATTTAAACACCACGATATCGCCGCGTTTCGGATGACCTGTTTCAATAATCGTCTTTTGATAGATTGGATCTTTAATCCCGTAGGCGAATTTCTCCACCAGGATAAAATCGCCTATCAGCAGAGTCGGCATCATCGAACCCGAAGGGATCTGGAACGGCTCATAGATAAATGAGCGCACAATTAACACGATCGCCAGTACCGGGAAAACCGACGCGCCCGTTTCCAGCCAACCTGGTTTTGCGCTCACTTTCTTCAGCGTTTTTTTATCTAACGATTCGCCGGTTGCAACCTGCGCCGCAGCCTGACGTTCCCGTCGTTTTGGCGCGAAGACAAATTTATCAACGCACCACAGCACGCCCGTGACCAGTGTGGCAATCACTAGAATCAGGGCAAACATGTTCGCCATGCCAACTCCTTAAGATTATTTGCTGTCTTTACCGACATGCAGAATGGCAAGGAAGGCTTCCTGTGGCAGTTCGACGTTACCGATCTGCTTCATTCGCTTTTTACCATCTTTCTGTTTTTGCAGCAGTTTTTTCTTACGACTGATATCACCGCCGTAGCATTTCGCCAGCACGTTTTTACGCAGCTGTTTCACCGTTGAACGCGCAATGATGTGCGTACCAATAGCCGCCTGAATCGCGATATCAAACTGCTGACGTGGAATGAGGTCTTTCATTTTCTCAACCAGGTCACGGCCGCGGCTCTGCGAGTTATCACGGTGGGTAATAAGCGCTAACGCATCAACACGATCGTTGTTGATGAGGACATCAACACGCACCATGTCAGACGCCTGGAAGCGTTTGAAGTTATAGTCCAGCGACGCATAGCCGCGGGAGGTTGACTTCAGACGGTCGAAGAAGTCGAGCACCACTTCTGCCATCGGGATTTCATAGGTCAGCGCAACCTGGTTACCGTGGTAAACCATGTTGGTCTGCACGCCACGCTTCTCGATACACAGAGTAATAACGTTACCCAGATAGGCCTGCGGCAGCAGCATGTGACATTCGGCTATCGGCTCGCGCAGTTCGTAAATGTTATTCAGCGGCGGCAGCTTAGACGGGCTATCGACGTAGATAGTCTCTTTGCTGGTCGTTTCCACTTCATACACTACGGTCGGTGCGGTGGTGATAAGATCCAGATCGTATTCACGCTCCAGACGCTCCTGAATGATCTCCATGTGCAGCAGACCGAGGAAGCCACAGCGGAAGCCGAAGCCCAGCGCGGTCGAGCTTTCTGGTTCATAGAACAAAGAAGCGTCGTTCAGGCTGAGTTTACCCAGCGCATCACGGAAACCTTCGTAATCATCAGAGCTCACCGGGAACAGACCGGCATATACCTGCGGTTTGACCTTTTTAAAGCCTGGCAGCGCTTTGTCTGCCGGATTACGTGCCTGCGTCAGCGTATCGCCAACCGGCGCGCCGAGGATGTCTTTAATAGCACAAACCAGCCAACCTACCTCGCCGCATTTCAGCTCGGTACGATCCACCTGTTTTGGCGTGAAAATACCCAGGCGGTCTGCGTTGTAGACCTGGCCGGTACTCATCACTTTAATTTTGTCGCCTTTACGCATGGTGCCGTTTTTAATACGCACCAGCGAGACAACGCCGAGGTAGTTATCGAACCAGGAGTCGATGATCAGCGCCTGTAATGGGCCTTCGGGATCGCCTTCCGGCGGCGGAATATCACGCACCAGACGTTCCAGCACGTCGGTAACACCCACGCCGGTTTTCGCCGAGCAGCGAACCGCGTCGGTTGCATCGATACCGACAATATCTTCAATCTCTTCCGCCACGCGCTCAGGATCGGCGGCCGGCAGGTCGATTTTATTCAGAACCGGCACCACTTCCAGATCCATTTCCAGTGCGGTATAGCAGTTCGCCAGCGTCTGTGCTTCTACGCCCTGCCCGGCGTCAACCACCAGCAGTGCGCCTTCACAGGCCGCCAGAGAACGAGAAACTTCATAAGAGAAGTCAACGTGGCCTGGGGTGTCGATAAAGTTAAGCTGATAGGTTTCCCCATCGGACGCTTTGAAATCCAGCGTCACGCTCTGTGCTTTGATGGTAATGCCACGTTCGCGTTCCAGATCCATTGAATCCAGAACCTGGGCTTCCATTTCACGATCGGAAAGGCCACCGCAAATCTGAATAATACGGTCAGACAGCGTTGATTTACCGTGGTCGATATGTGCAATGATGGAGAAGTTACGTATATTCTTCATATATTAATATATTTATGCCTTACGAATACTTTGAGGCCGCGGTACGGAGCCTGACATGATTGTCGTTCGAAAACGCCGCATTCTACACTACAACCGCGCAACCAGGAAATGCTCTTCCCGCCAAGCATAGCGCTTCCTGCGAGGAGTGTTCCAAAAATAATAAAGCCAGTGTTATCACTGGCTCATTTCAGAAGATGATGCGGTACGAATCAGGTCGGGAGGAAGGCCGACGCTGATAATTATTGGCTGCCAGGTCTCACGTGCGGCAAGGCGTGGGGAGAAACCTTTGGCAATAAGAAAACCGCCGACGCCGCCCAATACCGCACCGCATAATGCGGCGATATCTGAGCCAAAAAGCACCTGAAATAGCGTAGCGACGACAAACAGGCCGAATAGCGGAGACATATAGACCAGCATGGCGGATCCGAGCAGGCTGCTTTCGGTGATCCCTAACTCCACTTTTTGACCCGCCACCAGCGGTTGGGCGCTGGGCACGGAGATCGTATGGCTGGTTTGCGGCCCGAGCTTGTTTAATACCCGAGTCCCACAGCCAGCGCGTGAGGAGCAGCTATTGCAAGAGGTTTTCACGTCACAGCTAACCTGCGCCATACCGTTATCCCATGCGATAACGGTCGCCCACTCTTTAATCATTGTGCACCTTTAAATGAAATACCGTCGGCAACGCGTTTTGCGGTTGGCGGTGGCAGTTCACCGACGATGGTAATATCGGCTTGATTGCGAATGGTAGTGCTGACCGTGCGGCGACCGGTTCGCAGTATCTGCTCGCTGCTGTTGGCGTTTGCGCGACTGACGTTTATCGAGAAGCTGAAAAGACCGTCAGAGAAGAGGCGTGACTCGACCGGACCATCAATGCCCGGCAGCGTGCGGCGGCTCGTCGCTATTTCTTTGAACCCCTGCGGCAACCAGCCCGATGACCAGTTAAAGACGACATTCGTTCCGGTTGGCAACGACAGCTGCGGCGGCAGGCTCGCTTTAGCCAGATTCTGCATGCTGCTGTTCACCTCATCGCCCGTGGTAACAGCGATAACCCGGAACTGCTCCAGAGTTTCACCATCGCGGTCAAGGAGATCAACGCGCATAGGCAGCTTGCTCTGCGAGTCCATCCACACGATATAGCTATAGCGGGTGCCATCTCTTGCCACAACGCGAATCACATCGCACATGCGATCGGCAATGCGCGTGCGTCCGACGGAGATAAAATCGTAGTAAGGCGCCAGACGTTTGAAGTCGGTATAGACCAATGAAGGCAGGGAGTCGACGATGTAGTCGCCGTTGAGCGTAAAGGGATCAAGGCCCGGCTCAAAATAGCTGATTTCGCTTCCGCGCTGCACGACTTCACGGCGCGGGCCGTCCATCTGCAGGAGCTGCGCCAGGGGCTGTCCATTAAGACGCACGTGACGATAGCGTAACGATTCAACGCCGGATTTATTAATGCTGACGAACGACAGCTCGTAGTTGAGTGACTGACTGGCCAGATTCATCTCCTGCAACAACGCCCCGGACGATACATCTGCCGAGGCGTTTGCGGAGAAGAACAGGCTACCAGCCACAAGTGACATGGCACACCAAAGTTGCTTCATTACTGCGATTGCGTTCCTAGAGTTTGATAGCCTGGCACCTGAACAGCGGCTTGCTGAGTTTGTGCCTGCTCAAACTGCAGCTGCTCTGAGTGCAAGCGACGCTGCAATTCGTAATCCTGCAGCATAGCATTAACACGGCGACGCTGTTCCTGAACCTGCTGCTGACCCGTGCCGCTGGTCGCGTCCGAAGGGACACCCAGGCTAACCGGGCTTGCTTTGCCCATCATCGGCAATGTATTGAACACCGGCGATTCTGGTTGAGTGGTATCGGTCTTGCCATTGTACTGCTGAACGCCAACGATCACAGCAAGGGAAACGCACGCCGCTACGCCCATCTGGGTAAGCGAACTGGCCCATGGACGTACTTTTGTCCAGAACGGCATTTTCTGCCATTGATGAGGCGCTGGCTGGGCTTCAGGAATGAGCGGCGTTGTCGTCTGACGAACGGGCTCATTTTCGATGGCGGCCATCACGCGAGAAGAGATATCAAAGTGAAGCACTTCAGCCGTGTCGCCGCGCAGCGAATCACGAATGAGGTGATAGCTCTCCCAGGTTTCTTGCAACTCTGACGAGTGTGACAATTCCGTCAACAGCTCGTTATCCAGCGTTTCACCATCCATTAAGGCGGAAAGTTTTTCTTTCTGCATGCCTAATACCTTTTCCAGTATCCCGCTTTTGTCAACGCCTGATAAGCGGTTGAACTTTATTATCAATAGCTTCTCGTGCACGGAAGATACGCGAACGAACTGTACCTACCGGACAATCCATTATAGCCGCTATCTCTTCATAGCTTAGGCCATCGAGCTCCCGCAAGGTAATTGCCATGCGTAAATCTTCCGGAAGCGCATCAATGGTACGAAAAACTATCTGTCTCAGCTCTTCTGACAACATTAAGTTCTCAGGGTTCGAAATTTCTTTCAACGCGCCGCCGCTTTCAAAATTTTCAGCTTCGCTTGCGTCCACATCGCTAGACGGCGGACGACGTCCCTGAGCAACCAGGTAATTTTTGGCCGTATTCACTGCAATACGATACAGCCACGTATAGAAAGCACTATCCCCCCGGAAAGAATCCAGCGCGCGATAGGCCTTTATAAAAGACTCTTGTACGACATCCGGCACATCGCCAGATGGCACATAACGGGAGACCAGACTCGCAACCTTATGCTGATAGCGTACCACCAGTAGGTTAAAAGCTTTCTGATCTCCTTTCTGGACCCGTTCAACCAGGACCTGGTCCGTTAACTGCTCGCTCATCCGAGGTAATGTCTCCCCAAACCCTATTCCCATGCGTAATCAGAATGCCACTCTACTACTGTGCATTATGAGCAAGCAGATACTTAGAGTGTTCGAATATCGTAAAGTTCCGTCACGCTTTGTTTTTTGTTGAAAAGTAGACGCTTCATTGTCTGTCATTATATGTCTGCCAATCCAACTCGATACGTAAGTTGCGAAATAAAAACGCAAATCCAGTGAAGAGTAACGTAACCCGGCCTTTATTTCATCATAAATAGCTGTCCAGGATCGTAGTCTTGTCACAACAATCAGCCTGCTGTTTTGCATTCAATGTTTAGTCATTACAACCTTAGTGTAAAAAAACCCTGCCCACATGGCTTTTATAGTGCTACTCTGCCACAACCGTGTTTAGTAAATTAAACAAAGATGATGAACTCACTTCCAGAACTTTCCTGTGATGTCCTGATCGTCGGTAGCGGTGCTGCCGGTTTGTCGCTGGCGCTGCGTCTTGCCGAGCACAGTTCAGTTATCGTGTTAAGCAAAGGCCCCATTAGCGAAGGCTCGACCTTCTACGCTCAAGGGGGAATTGCTGCTGTTTTCGACGAAACCGACAGTATTGACTCGCATATTGAGGATACGTTGATTGCCGGGGCCGGTATTTGTGACAGACAAGCGGTTTCGTTTGTCGCCAGCAACGCCCGGCATTGCGTGCAGTGGCTTATCGACCAGGGAGTGCTGTTTGATACTCACGTGCAGGCAAACGGCGAAGAAAGCTATCATTTAACCCGCGAAGGCGGACACAGCCATCGCCGCATTTTACATGCCGCCGATGCCACCGGGCGTGAGGTGGAAAACACGCTGGTCACCAAAGCACTCAACCACCCGAACATTCGCGTGCTTGAGCGCAGTAATGCCGTTGATCTGATTGTCTCGGATAAAATAGGCTTGCCGGGGCCCCGCCGCGTGGTCGGCGCATGGATCTGGGATCGCAATAAAGAGAAGGTTGAAACCTGTGCGGCAAAATCGGTGGTGCTGGCGACCGGTGGCGCATCGAAGGTGTATCAATACACTACGAACCCGGATATTTCCTCCGGAGACGGTATTGCTATGGCCTGGCGCGCAGGTTGCCGGGTGGCGAACCTCGAGTTTAATCAATTCCACCCTACCGCCCTGTATCACCCGCAGGCGCGTAATTTCCTGCTGACAGAAGCCCTGCGTGGCGAAGGCGCACATTTAAAGCGTCCTGATGGTAGCCGTTTTATGCCCGATTTTGACGCCCGGGGTGAACTGGCTCCGCGTGATATCGTGGCCCGCGCAATTGACCATGAGATGAAGCGCCAGGGCGTTGACTGTATGTATCTGGACATCAGCCACAAGCCGGAAGCCTTTGTGCGTCAGCACTTCCCGATGATTTATGAAAAATTAATGGGGCTGGGCATCGATCTCACCAAAGAGCCAGTACCGATTGTGCCCGCAGCCCACTATACCTGCGGCGGCGTGATGGTCGACGACTATGGGCGCACCGACGTGGAAGGCCTGTATGCAATTGGTGAAGTGAGCTATACCGGGCTGCATGGCGCTAACCGGATGGCATCTAATTCGCTGCTGGAGTGTCTGGTTTATGGTTGGTCGGCAGCGGAGGATATTCATCAACGGATGCCTGACGGCCGCCCGGCAGAAAAACTGCCCGCGTGGGATGAAAGCCGGGTTGAACATTCCGATGAGTTGGTGGTGATACAGCATAACTGGCACGAGCTGCGGCTGTTTATGTGGGATTACGTCGGAATTGTGCGCTCCACCAAACGACTGGAGCGCGCTCTGCGCCGTATCACCCTATTGCAGCAGGAGCTCGACGAATACTATTCACGTTTTCGCGTCTCAAACAATCTGCTGGAGCTGCGTAATCTGGTGCAGGTGGCAGAGCTTATTGTTCGCTGTGCGATGATGCGTAAAGAGAGCCGCGGGCTGCATTACACGCTGGATTACCCCGATTTATTAGCGCAATCGGGCCCGTCCGTGCTCTCCCCACCCACTTACATAAATAAATAGAACGCCTGGGTCAGGGCAGTGTAACCTTCCGAATACTGCTGCTCTGGCCCGCGAATAACCAGCCTGTCGCTAAAACACTCCCCGGCTTTCGGCGAAAACGCCAGCAGAACCCGATGCGGCAGACGGACTTCCGTTTCCGCAACATCCGTGCGCAATCGCAAATGCCAGCCCATCGATAGCGCGGACTGGGTAAAACTTTGGCCGATATTTTCGGGTAAAACGACGCAGAAGAAACCATCTTCAGTAATGGCGTCCGCCGCACAGGTCAGCAGCGTCTGATGATCAAGCGTGGTCGTATAACGAGCCTGTTCTCGCTGCGGCGTCGAACATTCAACGCCCTGCTCGTAGTAAGGTGGATTGCTGACGATCAGGTTGTAGCGGGTCGTCAGCCCGGCGACCCAGCGCTGGATATCGGCAGTATGAACCTGGACTCTCGCCGCCCACGGAGATTCAGCGACGTTTTCGCGCGCCTGCTCTGCCGCGTCTTCATCAAGCTCAACGGCGTCTATTGTCACACTCTCATCGGTACGCTGCGCCAGCATTAATGCCAGCAGCCCACTCCCGGCACCAATATCCAGCACCCGCTTAACACGAGCAATCGGTGACCAGGCGCCAAGTAAAATGCCATCGGTGCCAACTTTCATTGCACAGCGATCGTGAGCCACAAAAAAATTTTTAAAGGTAAATCCGTTGCGGCGCAACACGGATTTAGAGTCAGACGTCATATGCGACCTTGCCGATAAAACCAGATAATATTTCGATGATGAACAATACCCGAGAACAGATAGCCATACAAACAGATGAAGATTAAAGCCGTAACGTCTATAATCACCGCCTCACACAGAGGTAATCATGACTGTAACGACTTTTTCCGAACTTGAACTTGACGAAAGCCTGCTGGAAGCCCTCCAGAGTAAAGGCTTTACGCGCCCAACTGCCATCCAGGCTGCCGCTATCCCGCCTGCGCTCGAAGGACGTGACGTTCTCGGTTCTGCGCCAACCGGCACCGGTAAAACAGCGGCGTATTTGCTGCCTGCGTTGCAGCACCTGCTCGACTTTCCGCGCAAAAAATCCGGCCCGCCGCGTATTTTGATCCTCACGCCAACGCGTGAACTGGCGATGCAGGTCGCCGATCATGCCCGCGAGCTGGCAAAAAATACAAAACTGGACATTGCGACCATCACCGGTGGCGTGGCGTATATGAACCACGCCGAAGTGTTCAGCGAAAACCAGGATATTGTCGTCGCGACCACCGGTCGTTTGATGCAATACATTAAAGAAGAAAACTTCGACTGCCGCGCCGTTGAAACGCTGATCCTTGATGAAGCGGACCGCATGCTGGATCTGGGCTTTGCTCAGGATATCGAGCATATCGCCGGTGAAACCCGCTGGCGTAAGCAGACGCTGCTGTTCTCCGCAACGCTTGAGGGCGATGCGATTAAGGACTTTGCTGAGCGTCTGTTAGAAGATCCGGTTGAGGTCTCCGCTGACCCGTCCACGCGCGAGCGTAAGAAGATTCATCAGTGGTACTACCGTGCTGATGACTTCGACCATAAATTCAAACTGCTTGAGCATCTGCTCAAACAAGAAGACGCTACGCGCACCATCGTATTTGTGCGTAAGCGTGAGCGCGTGCACGAGCTGGCTGATAAGCTGCGTTCGGTCGGTATCAACAACTGCTATCTCGAAGGTGAAATGGCACAGGTCAAGCGCACCGAAGGTATTAAGCGTCTGACCGAAGGCCGCGTTAACGTGCTGGTTGCAACAGACGTTGCCGCGCGCGGGATTGATATTCCTGACGTCAGCCACGTTATCAACTTCGATATGCCACGCAGCGGCGACACCTACCTGCACCGTATCGGCCGTACCGGTCGCGCGGGTCGTAAAGGTACCGCGATTTCGCTGGTAGAAGCTCACGACTACGTGCTGCTGATGAAAATTGGCCGCTACGTTGAAGAACCTTTAAAGGCTCGCGTGATTGAAGGACTGCGTCCTGTGACCCGTCCACCAAGCGAAAAAATGACCGGTAAGCCATCGAAGAAAGTGCTGGCAAAACGCGCCGAGCAAAAAGAGAAAGATAAAGAAAAACCGCGCGTGAAGAAACGTCACCGCGATGCCAAGAACGTTGGCAAACGCCGCAAGCCAAGCGGCAGCAATGCTGTAGAGCAGAGCAACAAAGAGTAATGCAAACGCCGGGATAAATTCCCGGCGTTTTCGTATTCAGGGATAAGAGCGGTCTGCCATGAAGAAAAAAGAGTTTGTCACTCAGGATCTCCTTAGCAAAATTTATCAGCAGCACAGCGACGGCGCGCAAAAGCTGCCACCTGAACGTCAGTTAGCTGAGGAATACGGCGTTTCACGTTTCACCATTCGTCAGGCGCTGGAAAAACTGGCCAGCATTGGCGTCGTGAGAATTGTGCAAGGGTCGGGGATCTGGATAAACGCGCAGACGCGCAGCAATCCCCTGGTCTATAACTCGATTACCGAAAAACGCTTCGATCAGATGCGGTATCGGATGATAAGCCTGCATAAAAAGCGTCCAGACCGAGAAGACCAGCAGATTTTTGGCCTGTCCGGGGATGACTTTATCTGGCAATTTTGCCGTCTGCGATTTGTCGATGAGGTTGCCACTCAAATTGAAATCTCGCGGATGCCAGCGGCCCTCTTCCGCGACCTCAATCAGGAGGTTATTGAGCGTTCAATACAGCAGTACGTCCTCGAGAAGGGGCATCCGATTTCCCATCTGTTGACCCGCTATCGCGCCGTGAGCGTGAACCGGGAGCAATCTATTTTACTGGGATGTAAAAAGGGCAGCCCAGCCATGCACATTAATAACCGTGGGATCCTCGACGGCGGACGGGTGTATGAAATTAGCGATATCATCGATATCAATTATTCCTGCACCTACGTGATCCCACATAACCGCGACAACCTCACCTTTCGTCAGCAATCACAAGATTAGCTTACGGCGTGTGAATAGTGCCGTCCGGTAGGCGGCTTTGCGTCCACTCATGGGGGCGATAAACCACCGGGTTCTTCCGTGCCAACGCTTCATCAAAACCGACGCCAATACCGGGAGCAGTCGGCGGGTAGATAAAGCCGTTTTTGACCACCGGCGCGCCCGGGAATATGGCATCGGTAGACGCCGAGCGTGGGATATACTCCTGAATAGCCGCGTTATGCAGATGAATATTCAGATGCGTGTTGACCGCAACGCCGATTGGCGTCATATCCCCCGGCCCATGCCACGCCAGACGGACGCCAAAAGCCTGACACAGCACCGCCAGCTTCAGGGCCGGAGTAATCCCGCCAATCTGTGAGATATGGCAGCGGATAAAATCAATCTGCCGGTTAACAATGAGATCGTGCCACTCTGCCGGGTTGTTAAACAGCTCGCCCATCGCCAGCGGGATGCTGCTTTGCTGACGAATCTGCGCCAGCCACGGGCTTTGCTGTGGTGACAAAATATCTTCAATAAACCACGGCTGATAAGGTTCAAGCTGCTTTGCCAGCTGCAAGGCCTGCTGTGGGAATAAGCGTTCATGAACATCATGCAGAATATGGAAACGATGGCCATAGCGCGCGCGGAGTAAGCGGAACATCTCAACGGTATTGCGAATATATTCATCCTGATCGAACCATGCCCCTGGCGTTGGATTTTCCGGCGTTTGCATCTCTCGCGCGGTACCGCCATAAAAGCCCAGCTGGCAGCGTATATGTCGATAGCCCTGCTCCAGCAATTTATCGACTGAGACAAACAGCTCTTCCGGCGTTTCCCCGCTGGCATGTGTGTAAGCCGCAATGGCGTCACGCGATTTCCCGCCCAGCAATTGATACAACGGCATCCCAGCAAGCTGCGCTTTAATATCCCATAGCGCCATATCCACGCCGGAGATCGCATTATTCATCAGCGGGCCGTTACGCCAGTATGCGTTGACGTTCATCATCTGCCAGAGGTCTTCGATGTTATTAGCATCGCGCCCCAGTAACAGAGGCTGCAGGTATTCATCCACCAGCGTTTTCACCGCCAGAGGGCGCTGCTGGAAGGTTGCACAGCCGAGCCCTACCGTTCCGTTATCGGTGGTCACTCTGACCGTGACCAGATTATGGCGATCGGGGCGGGTGATAAAGCAATCAACCGCAGTAATTAGCGAAGGTTTCACAGACGGCTCCCAGGAGAAAATAAAAATGAGAATGACATTATCTTCACCCTATTTTTAGTCGCCGGTAAACCTTTTTATTATTTAATTTTTTTGGTTCATTAATAGCGCTATTTATATTAAAAAAACGAACCAATTAATCAAAACACTAGTGGTGATGACCTTATATAGAGCAAAGTGTGACTATCATCATATTTTATTGGTTTGTTTTTATTGAGTGGCTTACTTACTATTCAGCGACACAAATAACACAACAAACTTGTCGCAGGAGCCGTTATGGGGACGCAAGAGGCTATCAGCAAGATTATTCATCTGGTGGGCGGGCCGGAGAATATTAATAAAGTCTGGCACTGTATGACCCGACTACGCTTTGATTTGGTTGATGATAATAAAATTGCCGCCGATGAAATTAAGCAGTTGCCCGGCGTATTGGGTGCACAGTTACAAAGCGATCAGTTTCAGATAATCATCGGCCCAAAGGTTAACGGATGGTATCAGTTACTCCAGGATGCGTTGGGCACGGGTTCCCAGACGGCCACCAGCGGAAAAACGAAAGAGCGCAAAAGCCTGGTGTCGCTGTTTATGGATACGGTCTCCGGCGTCTTTGGTCCAATTGTTCCGGCGATTGCCGGTGCTGGGATGATAAAAGGTTTGCTGGCGGGTCTCATCGCTCTCAAGCTGGTATCGACCAAAAGCGATACCGTGATGATTATCGACCTGATTGCCAGCGGCGTATTTTATTTTCTGCCGTTTTTCCTGGCGGTGTCGGCCGCAAAAATCTTCAAAACCAATGAATATCTGGCCGTGGCTGTCGCAGCTTGCCTGATGTATCCCACGCTGATTGACGCGGCAAAAGCGCTGGCGGCACATCAGGATGGCGCCGTCTCAGCGCTGTGGTTACTCAACGCCATTCCCGTTTCGGTATTTAACTATGCCTCAAGCGTGATACCGGTGATTTTCTCTATTCTTGCCTTAAAGTACATTCATCAGGCGGTGGACAGAGTCATGCCGGAGGTACTGAAAACAGTGTTCACCCCCACGCTGACGCTGTTTATTGGCGCATTAGCCGCACTGGTTATCATCGGTCCTATCGGCATCTGGCTTGGGAAAATGCTCGCGTGGTGTATTGAAGGGCTGTTTGGGATATCCGCAAGCTTTGCTGGATTAGTTGTCGGGGCGATTCGCCCGGTGGCCATTCTTACCGGCATGCACCATGCCATGACGCCTATCGCGCTGCAAAACTTCAGCGACCGCGGCTATGACATGCTCATGCCAATGATGTTTATGGCTAACATGGCCATCGCCGGAGCGACCTTTGCTATCTGGCGTCTGAATAAGGAAAATCGAACGGTCACCCTCTCCGCCGCTATCTCAGCATTGCTGGGGATCACCGAACCTGCGCTTTTCGGCGTGCTAACGCGGTATAAGAAAGCGTTTATTGCCGCCACCATAGCGAGTTCTCTCGCCTCGGCATTTATCGCGTTCTTCGGCGTGCGGCTGTATGGCTATATTTTGTCGAGCATCTTCAGTCTGCCCGCGTATATCGGCCCGTGGTTTATCTTCGCCCTTTCTGGCGTCGCCATTGCGCTAGTGCTGTCCTTCACGCTCACCACCCTGCTGGTTGGCCGCGAGCAGAAGCCATAAAAAAATCCCCTCGCAGAGATCCTGCGAGGGGATTTATTCACTGGCGTCAGCTTAATTTGACGCGTTAACGTCCCACCCCTGAGAAATTACAGACTTTCAGTGAAAGTACGAGCGATAACGTCGCGCTGCTGTTCTGGGGTCAGGGAGTTAAAGCGTACGGCATAGCCAGAAACGCGGATGGTCAGCTGCGGGTATTTTTCTGGGTGTTCAACCGCATCCATCAGAGTTTCGCGACGCAGAACGTTAACGTTCAGGTGCTGACCACCTTCAACGCGTACTTCTGGTTTTGCTTCAACCGGGATTTCACGGTATTCGATGTCGCCCAGCGCGCTCAGTGCAACCACGTCATCTTCTTTATAACCGCCTTTAGCACACAGGCAACGCGCTTCACCTTTCTCGCTGTCGAGCAGCCAGAATGAGTTCAGCAGGTCGTTGTTAGCCGTTTTAGTAATCTGGATACCTGTAATCATTTGATGCCTCCCTAGGCTCTTTATATTCGTTTTTAACCGACCGTCTCGCGGCCAATTGGTAAAACCATTGTTGCTTGAGTGTATATATACCCCTCAGCCACCCTTGATTCTTTGATTTAAATCAATAAAAACCACACCTAAAAAGTGGTCATGAGGGGAAATACTTGTTTTGCATCAAGTTACGCCATGCACGAAAAGCAAAAAACCTTGTAAATATTCAACTTTTTTTAAGCCTACTCCTTTCTAAGAGGCCATCCGATTTTGTGATGAGGAAAGAAGCAGTTAAGCTAGCATCATAGAAATTCGCAGGAGAGCGAGATGACAACCCCTTTAACCTGGCATGATGTGCTGGCGACTGAAAAACAACAACCTTACTTCGTTAACACGCTGGCTACCGTCGCCAGCGAGCGCCAGTCTGGTATCACTATCTATCCGCCGCAGAAAGATGTCTTTAACGCCTTTCGCTTCACCGAGTTAAACGACGTAAAAGTCGTGATCCTCGGGCAAGACCCGTATCACGGCCCGAATCAGGCGCACGGTCTGGCTTTCTCCGTGCAGCCGGGTATCGCAACGCCGCCATCCCTATTAAATATGTATAAAGAGCTTGAAGGAACCATCCCCGGTTTTACGCGCCCGAACCATGGTTATCTTGAGAGCTGGGCTCGCCAGGGCGTACTGCTGCTCAACACCGTGCTGACCGTTCGCGCAGGTCAAGCGCACTCGCACGCCAGCCTGGGCTGGGAAACCTTTACCGATAAAGTGATCGCGCTGATTAACGAGCATCGTGAAGGCGTGGTGTTCTTACTATGGGGAGCGCACGCGCAGAAAAAAGGCGCCATTATTGATACCCAGCGCCACTGCGTGCTGAAAGCCCCGCATCCATCGCCGCTCTCCGCACACCGCGGGTTCTTTGGCTGCAACCATTTTGTGAAAGCGAATGAGTGGCTGCAGCAGCGTGGGGAAGCGCCAATTGACTGGATGCCGGTGCTGCCGGAATAAGGCTTGCTGTAATTCAAATACCGACGCGTAGGCCGGATAAGCAAAGCGCCATCCGGCAGTTGGGAGCCGATGCCGGATGGCGCTTTGCTTATCCGGCCTACAATGAGTACCCAGCACACATAAAAAAACCGGTAGAGTCGCCTCCACCGGTTTTTTTCAACATCGCGCTTGCTTACGCTTTATGCTGACGCCACCATTCGCTCAGCAATACGCCGGTCGCCACGGAGACGTTCAGACCTTCTACCGCACGGGTGCCATCAATCGATACGCTCATATCCGCAATCGCGGCGGCAGCTGCGGAAACACCGTCACGATCCTGTCCTAAGGCCAGCACCATTTTCTTCGGCAGTTCCGCTTTAAACAGCGGTAAACCATTGCCGTTGCCGCTGGTCGTTACGATGGCGTAGCCCGCTTTGCGGAACTGCTCCAGCGCGTCGATGAAGCTATCGCCGGTGATAGGCTGTACGTGCTCAGCACCGCCTTCTGCGGTACGGATTGCCGCACCGGATTCCAGCAAAGCGGCATCCTGCAAGACAACGCCTTTCACACCAAAGTGTGCGCAGCTACGGATCATCGCGCCGAGGTTATGCGGATTACCTGCATCTTCTAATGCCAGCACGCAATCATCTTCACCGCTCTGGGCTACCCATTGCTGTACGGAGGTGCCGTTACGCTTTTTAATCAGGAAGCAGACGCCGCCGTGATGTTCAGTACCGGACGCTTTTGCCAGCTCTTCTTCATCAACCACGTGATAGGCTTTGCGGTTTGCAGCCATCCAGCGCAGCGCTTCTTTAAAGCGTGGGGTCACGCTTTGCACGAACCAGGCGCGAACAATCGCGTCTGGGCGGCTCTGGAACAGCGCCTGGCAAGCATTCTCACCATAAACGCGAGTCTCTTCCGCGCGCTGACGACGCAGCACTTCGGGATCGATAAAACTTTTACCGCTGATGCCGCCATGGTCTGGCTTGACGATGGTTTCGTCACCCGGGGCGCGGGAAACCGTACGCCACGGAGAGCCTTCACCACGGTCACGGTCGCGCTCAACGTCACGATCGCGTCCGCGTTCACGACCACGGTCGCTGTTAGGGCCTCTTCTGTCATCACGGGCAGGGCGACGACCGCCTTCGGCACGGGAAGTACCAGCACGGGATGTGCCAGGACGGCCTCCGCCTTTACCAGTACGTGGATTTTCGGTGCGTTTGTCCGAGTCATCGTCACTGCGGACGTACATCACTTTGACCTTGCCGTTTTTGTTCTTCAGTTCGTCGCTCATGTTTTTCTCCACCTGCGCTGCGCGAAGCGCGCAGATTACCTGATGTGTTAGCGCTTAGCCATTACTTCATAAAAAAGACTACGACTATTGTACCCATTGGGTAAAACGCATTGTTGATTAATACAGTCTCGTTGATAATGTGTAACATTATAGAAACATTCGGCAACATTGCCGTCCTGCAACACGATGACCCAGAGGTGAGTTATGAATACCGTTTGTGCCCACTGCCAGGCGCTTAATCGCATTCCTGAAGAGCGTGTTAACGACGCGGCAAAATGTGGACGCTGTGGTGAAGATTTGTTTGATGGTGATGTTATCAACGCCACGGACAGCACGCTGGATAAACTGCTGAAGGACGATCTCCCGGTTGTCGTCGATTTTTGGGCACCATGGTGCGGCCCTTGCCGTAACTTTGCGCCAATTTTCGAAGACGTTGCCGAAGAGCGTAGTGGTCAAGTTCGCTTTGTAAAAGTGAACACCGAAGCTGAACGTGAACTCAGCGCACGTTTTCGTATCCGCAGCATCCCGACCATCATGGTGTTTAAAAATGGTGAAGTGCTCGACATGCTGAACGGCGCAGTCCCGAAAGCCCCGTTTGAAAGCTGGTTGAACGAAGCCCTTCAACAATAGTTCCGCCGGGGCACGTCTTGTGCCCCGTATTGACCTCTGCGACAATAGCGTTTTTGCCGCTCAATTCCCATGAATGATAATGCCGTTCTTCGGTTGCGCGCCGAGCGTTTAGCCCGCGCAACTCGTCCTTTTCTTGCCCGCGGAAACCGGGTTCGTCGCTGTCAGCGCTGTTTGTTGGTCACAGGCTATTGCCTTTGCAGCACCATTGCGCCCCATCCGGCAAAAAGTCGTTTTTGTCTGGTGATGTTCGACACGGAGCCGATGAAGCCAAGCAATACCGGTCGCCTGATTGCCGATATTTTACCGTTCACCGACGCTTTCCAGTGGTCACGTACTGAACCGCCGCAGGCCTTGCTTGATCTGGTTAAAAACCCCGATTACCAGCCTATGGTGGTGTTCCCGTCCTCATATGCTGGCCCTGAACGTCAGGTACTCAGCGCACCGCCTACCGGTAAGCCCCCGCTTTTTATTATGTTAGACGGAACCTGGCCGGAAGCGCGAAAAATGTTCCGTAAAAGCCCATGGCTGGATAACCTGCCGCTGATTTCCGTCGATCTCTCCCGCGTATCGGCCTACAGCCTGCGTGAAGTGCACGCAGAAGGACAATACTGCACCGCCGAGGTCGCCATTGCCCTGCTGGATTTAGCAGGCGATACCGGGGCAGCCGCGGCGCTTAGCCAGCACTTCACCCGCTTTCGTGAAAACTATCTGGCAGGAAAAGCTCATCATCAGGGCAACATCACAACAGCCGTGACGGAAAGCAGTTAAACTCATACGGTCACCGTCACGTAAGGAAAATCGGTATGAGTCAGCGTGGGCTGGAAGCACTTTTGAGGCCAAAATCTATTGCGGTTATTGGCGCTTCAATGAAGCCACAGCGCGCCGGTTTCTTAATGATGCAAAACCTGCTGGCAGGCGGCTTTGCCGGCCCGGTTTTACCTGTGACTCCCACATGGAAAGCGGTGCTTGGCGTGCTGGCATGGCCGACCATCGGCAGTCTCCCCTTCTCGCCCGACCTTGCGGTGCTGTGTACCCATGCACGGCGTAATCTGGAACTGCTGGAATCGTTGGGGGAAAAGGGCTGTAAGACCTGTATTATTCTCTCCTCTACGCCCGATCAGTTCAGTGAGCTTAAAGCCTGTGCCGCACGCTATCAGATGCGTCTGCTGGGGCCGAATAGTCTGGGATTGCTGGCACCGTGGCAGGGGCTGAATGCCAGTTTTTCGCCGGTGCCAATTCGTAAAGGCAAGCTGGCGTTTATTTCCCAATCTGCCGCCGTTTCTAATACCATTCTGGACTGGGCGCAGCAGCGTGAAATGGGCTTCTCCTACTTTATTGCGCTGGGTGATAGTCTGGATATCGACGTGGATGATCTGCTCGATTACCTGGCGCGTGATAGCAAAACCAGTGCAATTTTGCTGTATCTGGAACAGCTTAGCGATGCGCGGCGCTTTGTTTCGGCCGCCCGCAGCGCCTCACGTAACAAACCTATACTGGTGATTAAAAGTGGTCGCAGCCCTGCGGCGCAGCGCTTGCTTCACGTTAATTCTGGTATGGACCCCGCCTGGGATGCCGCCATTCAACGTGCCGGTTTGCTGCGAGTGCAGGATACCCATGAACTGTTTTCCGCCGTTGAAACCCTGAGCCATATGCGCCCTCTGCGCGGTGAACGCTTGATGATTATCAGCAACGGCGCGGCCCCAGCGGCATTAGCGCTGGATGAACATTGGGCGCGTAACGGTAAGTTAGCGACGCTCAGCGACGAAACGCGCCAGCAGCTACAAGCACTGTTACCAGAAACCGTGGAAGCCAATAACCCGTTAGATCTGCGCGACGATGCCAGTATCAGCCATTATTCCTCAGCGGTTAATGTGTTGCTCAATAGTCCAGATCTGGATGCGCTAATGATCATCCACGCCCCAAGCGCCACCGCGACGGGAAGCGAAAGCGCCGCCGCATTGATTGAACTTATCAAGCAACATCCGCGTGGCCATTACATCAGCGTGCTCACCAACTGGTGCGGAGAATATTCCTCCATTGAAGCACGTCGCATGTTCAGCGATGCCGGAATACCGACCTACCGGACGCCAGAAGGCACGATTACCGCCTTTATGCATATGGTGGAGTATCGGCGTAACCAGAAGCAACTGCGTGAAACCCCGGCCCTGCCGCAGAGCCTGGCCGCCAATAGCGCACAGGCACATGAGCTGTTACAGCAGGCGATTGATAACGGCATCCACGCGCTGGATACCCATGAAGTACGGCCAATCTTAAACGTCTATGGCCTGAATACCTTACCGACCTGGATTGCATCTGATAGCGCCGAAGCGGTGCATATTGCCGAGCAAATTGGCTATCCGGTCGCGTTGAAGCTGCGCTCGCCGGATATCCCGCATAAATCAGAGGTTCAGGGCGTCATGCTCTATCTGCGCACCGCGGCGGAAGTGCAGCAGGCGGCGGACGCTATCCTCGATCGTGTAAAAATGACCTGGCCACAGGCGCGCATTCACGGGCTATTGGTACAGAGCATGGCAAACCGAGCCGGAGCACAGGAACTGCGGGTTGTGGTGGAGCACGATCCGGTATTTGGTCCGCTGATCATGCTCGGTGAAGGCGGCGTTGAGTGGCGTGCAGAAGATCAGGCCGCCGTCGCGCTACCGCCGCTTAACATGACGCTGGCTCGCTATCTGGTGATCCAGGCGATCAAGAACAAGAAGATTCGCGGGCGTAGCGCATTACGTCCGCTGGATATTGCCGGCCTTAGCCAACTTTTGGTGCAGGTTTCGAACCTGATTGTCGATTGCCCGGAGATCCAGCGTCTGGATATCCATCCCCTGCTGGCCTCGGGCAATGAATTTACCGCACTCGACGTCAGCCTGGATATTGCGCCGTTCACTGGCTCAAGCGAGAGTCGTCTTGCTATTCGTCCCTATCCGCAGCACCTGGAAGAATGGGTGACGATGAAGAATGGCGACCAGTGTCTTTTCCGGCCGATTTTGCCGGAAGACGAACCGCTGTTGCAGCAGTTTATTGCGCGGGTGACCAAAGAAGATCTCTATTATCGCTACTTCAATGAGATCAACGAATTTACTCACGATGATTTAGCCAATATGACGCAGATCGACTACGATCGAGAAATGGCTTTTGTTGCCGTATATGGAACCGGCGATAACGCTGAGATTCTCGGCGTGACCAGGGCAATTTCCGATCCCGATAATATTGATGCCGAATTCGCCGTGCTGGTGCGTTCAGATCTGAAAGGCCTTGGTCTGGGTGGGCGTCTGCTGGAGAAATTAATCGGCTACACCCGCGCGCACGGTTTGGCACGATTAAACGGGATTACCATGCCGAATAATCGCGGAATGATAGCGCTCGCCAGGAAGCTTGGTTTTGAGGTCGATATCCAACTTGAAGATGGCATTGTTGGCTTATCCCTGAGGCTAAGTGATGACTAAGTTGCTGGAAATGCTGCCCTTGACCGGCAGAAATGATATCATCGACCGCTTACGTCGTCTGCCTGATACAGAAGACCCTTCACTAAATCAGAGAAGAAACGCACTGTGATGTTGTCAAAATTTAAGCGTAATAAACATCAACAACACCTTGCCCAACTACCCAAGCTTTCACAGTCTGTTGATGATATTGAGTTTTTCTATGCTCCAGCAGATTTCCGTGAAGCGCTGCTCGCAAAAATCGCCAGCGCTACGCGCCGGATTTGCATCGTCGCCTTATACCTTGAACAGGACGACGCCGGAAAGGCGATTCTGCAAGCCTTGTACGATGCCAAACGTCAACGTCCGGAGCTGGATGTCCGGGTTCTGGTTGATTGGCACCGCGCACAGCGTGGGCGTATTGGCGCAGCTGCCTCAAACACTAATGCTGATTGGTATTGCCGCACAGCCAAAGAGAATCCGGGCGTAGATGTTCCGGTTTACGGCGTGCCTATCAACACGCGTGAAGCCCTGGGCGTACTGCATTTCAAAGGCTTTATTATTGATGACTCCGTGCTTTATAGCGGCGCGAGCATCAACGATGTCTATCTGCATCAGCATGATAAGTATCGCTACGATCGCTATCAGTGCATCCGCAATCCGCAAATGGCGGATATCATGTTTAACTGGGTTTTACAGAATCTGGTTGCAGGCCGCGGGGTTAACCGCCTTGATAGCAACGAGCGGCCAAAAAGCCCGGAAATTAAAAATGATATTCGTCAGTATCGTCAGGAGCTGCGCGACACAGGTTACCGTTTCCAGGGTAATGCCAGCGATGATGAACTGACCGTGACGCCGCTGGTTGGTTTAGGTAAATCCAGCGAGCTGAACAAAACGATTTTTCATCTGATGCCGTGCGCTGAAGAAAAACTCACCATCTGCACGCCCTATTTCAACCTGCCTGCTTTGCTGGTGCGCAATATTATTCGTTTACTGCGCGAAGGTAAGAAAGTTGAGATTATCGTCGGGGATAAGACCGCTAACGACTTCTATATTCCTGAAAACGAACCGTTTAAAATCATCGGCGCGCTCCCCTATCTGTATGAAATCAATCTACGACGCTTCCTGAGCCGACTTCAGTATTACATCAATACCGATCAGCTGGTCGTTCGTCTGTGGAAAGATGCTGATAACAGCTACCACCTGAAAGGGATGTGGGTTGATAACGAGTGGATGCTGCTTACCGGTAACAATCTCAATCCGCGAGCCTGGCGTCTGGATCTGGAGAACGCAGTGTTGATTCACGATCCTAAAAAGCAGCTGGCCTCTATGCGCCAGAAAGAGCTGGATCTGATCCGTCAGCACACCACCGTCGTGAATCATTACCGCGATCTTCAGAGTATCGCTGATTACCCAGTGAAAGTGAGAAAACTTATCCGTCGTTTGCGGCGTATCCGTATCGATAGGCTCATTAGCCGTATTCTTTAAAAAACATAGCCCCGTCATGACGGGGCTTTTTTTCAGGAGTATGTATGTCGCGCGCTGTTTTCCTTTTATGTATGTTGTCGCTTGGCGGCTGTAGCCATCATATGGCTAATGATGCCTGGACCGGACAGGATAAGGCACAACATTTTATCGCTTCCGCCATGCTGGCAGCCGCGGGTAATGAATATGCGCAGCATCAGGGTATTAACCGCGATCGCAGTGCCGCCATCGGCTTTATGTTCTCGGTGAGTCTCGGCGCATCTAAGGAGTTGTGGGATAGCCGCCCTGCGGGGAGCGGCTGGAGCTGGAAAGACTTTGCGTGGGATGTCGCCGGTGCCACAACGGGTTATACGGTGTGGCAGCTGGCTCATCATTAGCGTTACAAACGCAGGCCTTTTCCTTTGCGATGGAGTTTTAACGACACCAGGAACGCCAGTGCGGCCATGACGGTAACATACCAGAAGAAGGCCGTTTCAATTCCCGATGATTTGAGCGATAGCGCCACATATTCCGCAGAACCGCCAAATAACGCATTAGCCACCGCATAGGAGAGCCCGACTCCCAGCGCGCGTACCTGGGCCGGGAACATTTCGGCCTTCAGGATACCGCTGATAGAAGTGTAGAAACTGGTGATCAGCAGCGCGCACATGACCAATGCAAACGCAGCATAGGGTGATGTCACGTTCTGGAGGGCAGAGAGAATCGGCACCGTAAATAGCGTTGCGAGCGCGCCAAAGCAAAGCATCGAGGTACGCCGCCCAACTTTATCAGAGAACAGACCGAAAAGCGGCTGAACCAACATGTAGATAAATAGCGCCGCAGTCATGATAAGGCTGGCGAGATTAGCGCTCATCCCCGCGGTATTCACCAGATATTTCTGCATATAGGTGGTGAAAGTGTAGAAACTGAGCGAGCCTGCGGCGGTAAAGCCCAGCACCATCAAAAAGGCTTTACGATTTCGCCACAGTCCTTTAAATGATCCCGCCTCTTTTAGCGTGCGCGTCTCTTTCTGCGAAGTTTCATCCAGCTGGCGGCGCAGCCAAAGGGCAACAATCGCCAGAACCGCCCCCATTGCAAACGGTATACGCCAACCCCAGGCATGCAGGTCTTCACTACTCAGTACGTTTTGCAAAATCACCACAACCAGTACAGCCAACAGCTGGCCACCGATCAGCGTAACGTATTGGAATGAGGCATAGAATCCTTTGCGGCCCTCAATAGCAACCTCACTCATATAGGTTGCACTGGTGCCATATTCACCGCCAACGGATAGCCCCTGGAACAGGCGTGCTAACAGTAACAGCGCAGGAGCCCAGGTGCCGATCACGCTGTAGCCAGGCAAACAGGCAATGACCAGTGAGCCGAAGCACATCATGCATACGGAGATAAGCATTGAGACTTTACGTCCGCGGCGATCGGCTATACGACCAAATATCCAGCCACCAATGGGACGCATTAAAAAACCGGCAGCAAATACGCCAGCGGTTTGCAGTAGTTGAGTGGTGGTGTTCCCGGATGGGAAAAAGATGTGGGCAAAATACAAAGAGCAAAACGAGTAGACATAAAAATCGAACCACTCAACAAGGTTCCCTGAAGATGCGCCGACTATTGCCATAACCCGACGGCGAGTATCGCTGTTATTAAGCGTCCCTTCCGGTGTCACACTGTTTACAGCCATTTATTAACTCCTGCCAAAAACGGTCTCCTGCCTTACCGGGCGTACACGTCACGCAGGCAGATATTTTAGTAAATGAAATGTTATATAATTGTTATATTTAAATAAGTGATGAATATCACATTCTTTGTTAGCAGGAGAACGATTTAGGATTAGCTGTAGGGGGGAAGCCAGAATATAAGTGGAGTTATGCTTTGAAGGTGATTATCGGGCAATGTGCGCAAGGGTTGTTATTGGGCTCGGTGCTTCCCCGGAGTCGGCGTGAACGCCTCGTCCGGGCTACCGGTGTAGCGTGGCTTATCCGGCCTACGGGATTTACGATGCAGTGACCCCCGGGAATTTCACGGTTCTGCATTCCGCACAGACGCAAAAAAGCCCATCCGGCAGGATGGGCTTCTTCACTTGTTTGATGCCTGGCAGTTCCCTACTCTCGCATGGGGAGACCCCACACTACCATCGGCGCTACGGCGTTTCACTTC
>NZ_JBIUZS010000009.1:0-109589 GCF_044745165.1 Kluyvera sp. NPDC087067
AAGAAAAACAGCGCCAGACGGCGCTGTGGGTGGTCGTGCCTGCAATCCGTGACTGCGGGAAATAAAAATGCTTGCAGGCGATAACAGTATCTACAACTCAAAGCTAGTAGGCCGGATAAGGCAAAGCCGCCATCCGGCATTGTGCGCGGTTGTGCCTGATGGCGCATAGCTCACAATAACCACCCGCTAAGCCGTATTAATGTGCTTTTGCGGTTTTGGCCGTTTTCTGTTTAAACATAAAGCCGATGCCCAGAATGACGATCCACACCGGAATCAGCCACACCGAGATCGCCATACCCGGTGTCATCACCATGATGACCAGTACCGCCGCCATAAATAACAGGCAGATCCAGTTACCCAGCGGGTAGAGCAGTGCAGGGAAGCGTGTAGTTACCCCTTGCTGCTGCTTGGCTTTGCGGAACTTCAGGTGCGCGAGGCTTATCATCGCCCAGTTGATCACCAGTGCGGAGACCACCAGCGCCATCAGCAGACCGAAAGCAGACTCCGGTGCCAGGTAGTTAATCAGTACGCACAGCGCGGTGACCACGGCAGAAACCAGAATGGTCGTTACCGGTACGCCACGTTTGTCGACGTTGAGCAGCGCTTTCGGCGCATTGCCTTGCTGCGCTAGGCCGAACAGCATACGGCTATTACAGTATACGCAGCTGTTGTAAACGGACAGCGCCGCGGTCAGTACCACGATGTTCAGGGCGTTAGCCACAAACGAGTCGCCCAGTTCATGGAAGATCAGGACGAACGGGCTGGTGTCGGCGGTGACGCGCGTCCACGGCATTAAGGAGAGCAGAATTGACAGTGAGCCAACATAGAAAATCAGGATACGGTAGATAACCTGGTTGGTGGCTTTAGGAATGCTCTGCTCAGGGTTATCGGCTTCCGCCGCCGTGATCCCAACCAGCTCCAGGCCGCCGAAGGAGAACATAATGATTGCCATCATCATCACCAGACCAGTCCAGCCATGAGGCAGGAAGCCGCCCTGTTCCCACAGGTTGCGTACGGTCGCCTGTGGGCCTGCGGTGTCGCTGAACAGCAACCACGCACCGAACAGGATCATGGCGATAACGGCAATGACTTTGATTATCGCAAACCAGAACTCCATCTCACCGAACACTTTCACGTTGGTCAGGTTGATGGCGTTAATGGCAATAAAGAAGACAGCCGCTGAAACCCAGGTTGGAATCTCAGGCCACCAGAATTGAATGTACTTTCCGACCGCCGTGAGCTCAGCCATGGCAACTAAAACATACAGTACCCAGTAGTTCCAGCCGGAGGCGAAGCCTGCAAAATTGCCCCAGTATTTATAGGCGAAGTGGCTAAAGGAGCCAGCAACCGGCTCCTCTACGACCATTTCACCCAGCTGGCGCATGATCAAAAAGGCGATAAAACCGGCGATGGCGTAGCCGAGAATAATTCCCGGGCCTGCCGATTGAATGACGGAGGCGCTGCCGAGAAACAGACCTGTGCCGATAGCGCCGCCCAGAGCGATAAGCTGTATATGGCGGTTCTTAAGGCCGCGCTTAAGCTGGGAGCCTTGCTGTTGACCTTCCATTGTGAAACCTCGTGTGTGGTTATTATCGTGACGCTGTTGTGCGTATGTACTTAAGAAATTCCGTTTTCTGTATTGTTTTGTTTACAAAATGCATTTCTTAAAAAGAGGTAAGGCTCTTTCGTCATGAGCAGAATAGTGGTAAGCGCGGCGGAATGCACCTGCTTTATGCAGGGATGAAGCGGGGTTGGATAAAAAGCGGACAATTGTCACGCGCTGGAACAAATTTAACATCGCTATAAAAATGAATATTTAGGCAAATAAATGAAAATATATTCATCTATGGCGATATTGAAACGGTTCAGTTTGCTTAAATTTGTTTTTATTACGTTAATTGTACTTCTTTATAGGTAAATCTATTTTTTGTGCAAGGTTACAATTCTGAAACATCATTTCTGTAATGTTGTTAAAAAGTGCCCGGTTTACTGATTTCAATCAAAACCTGTATGGACAGAAGGTGAATACTTTGTTACTTTAGCGTCAAGAACATGAAATTGGTAAGACCAATTGACTCCGGGCAAATGGCTTAAGACAGGAAATCATGGCCTACAGCAAAATTCGCCAACCAAAACTCTCCGATGTGATTGAGCAGCAGCTGGAGTTTTTAATCCTTGAGGGCACATTACGCCCTGGAGAAAAACTTCCCCCGGAACGCGAACTGGCAAAACAGTTTGACGTCTCCCGCCCCTCCTTACGCGAGGCGATTCAACGTCTTGAAGCGAAGGGGTTACTGCTGCGTCGTCAGGGTGGTGGCACTTTTGTTCAGAGCAGCCTGTGGCAGAGTTTTAGCGATCCACTGGTAGAACTGCTCTCCGACCATCCTGAATCCCAGTTTGACCTGCTTGAAACGCGCCATGCGTTGGAAGGTATTGCCGCTTATTACGCGGCATTACGTAGCACGGATGAAGACAAAACGCGTATCCGTGAACTCCACCATGCCATCGAGCTTGCTCAACAGTCCGGCGACCTTGACGGCGAGTCTGATGCGGTTCTCCAGTATCAAATCGCGGTCACTGAAGCGGCGCATAACGTGGTGTTGCTCCATTTACTACGCTGTATGGAGCCGATGCTGGCGCAAAACGTCCGTCAGAACTTTGAATTGTTGTACGCGCGTCGCGAGATGCTGCCGTTAGTCAGCAGTCACCGAAGCCGTATTTTTGAAGCGATTGTCGCCGGCAAGCCGGAGGAGGCGCGTGAAGCGTCCCATCGTCACCTGGCGTTTATCGAAGAAATTCTCCTGGACCGAAGCCGTGAGGAAAGCCGTCGTGAACGCGCCTTACGCCGCCTGGAGCAACGCAAGAATTAATGATTTTTCTGGCAGCAAGTTAACCAGAAGATGTTGTAAATAAAGCGCTATTTAACGCGCGGCAACTAAACGCAGAACCTGTCTTATTGTGCTCTTAGTTGTTCAAAATAATTTGGGTTGTATCGCGGCGGCAAGCGCGCGAGTCGCCAGGAGCATAGTGAACTATGTGACTGGTGCGAGTAGTGCGCAGCCAACAAAGAGACAGCCCGAATTATGAAGAACAAAGAACACAATGGGACAGGTTCCAGATAACTCAACGTATTAGATAGATAAGGAATACCCCCATGTCAGAACGTTTACAAAATGACGTGGATCCGATCGAAACTCGCGACTGGCTACAGGCGATCGAATCGGTCATCCGTGAAGAAGGTGTTGAGCGTGCTCAGTATCTGGTCGACCAACTGCTTTCTGAAGCACGCAAAGGCGGCGTTCAGGTAGCTGCTGGTGCAGGGGCGAGCGGTTACGTCAACACTATTGCCGTTGAAGATGAACCGGAATACCCGGGCAATCTGGAGCTGGAGCGTCGTATTCGTTCTGCTATCCGCTGGAATGCCATCATGACCGTGCTGCGTGCGTCTAAAAAAGACCTCGAGCTGGGCGGCCACATGGCTTCATTCCAGTCTTCAGCGACTTTCTATGAAGTGTGTTTCAACCACTTCTTCCGCGCTCGCAACGAACAAGATGGCGGCGATCTGGTGTACTTCCAGGGTCACATCTCCCCGGGCGTATACGCACGTGCATTCCTGGAAGGCCGTCTGACCGAAGAGCAGATGAACAACTTCCGTCAGGAAGTTCACGGTAAAGGTCTGTCTTCTTACCCGCACCCGAAACTGATGCCAACCTTCTGGCAGTTCCCGACCGTTTCTATGGGTCTGGGCCCAATCGGTGCAATCTACCAGGCTAAATTCCTGAAATATCTGGAACACCGTGGCCTGAAAGATACCTCTAAGCAAACCGTTTACGCCTTCCTGGGCGACGGCGAGATGGATGAGCCAGAATCTAAAGGTGCGATTACCATCGCTACCCGTGAAAAACTGGACAACCTGGTCTTCGTCATCAACTGTAACCTGCAGCGCCTTGATGGCCCGGTTACCGGTAATGGCAAAATCATTAACGAACTGGAAGGTATCTTTAGCGGTGCTGGCTGGAACGTTATCAAGGTTATCTGGGGCGGTCGTTGGGATGAGCTGCTGCGTAAAGACACCAGCGGTAAACTGATCCAGCTGATGGAAGAAACCGTTGACGGTGACTACCAGACCTTCAAATCCAAAGATGGCGCTTACGTACGTGAGCACTTCTTCGGTAAATATCCAGAAACCGCAGCGCTGGTTGCTGACTGGACTGACGAGCAGATCTGGGCCCTGAACCGTGGTGGTCACGATCCGAAGAAAGTCTATGCTGCACTGAAAAAAGCACAGGAAACCAAAGGCAAAGCCACCGTAATCCTCGCCCATACCATCAAAGGTTACGGCATGGGTGACACCGCTGAAGGTAAAAACATCGCTCACCAGGTTAAGAAAATGAACATGGACGGCGTGCGCTACATTCGCGACCGTTTCAACGTTCCAGTGACCGATGAGCAGGTTGAAAACCTGTCTTACCTGACCTTCCCGGAAGGTTCGGAAGAACATACCTATCTGCACGCCCAGCGTGAAAAACTGCACGGCTACCTGCCGAGCCGTCAGCCTAACTTCGATGAGAAGCTTGAGCTGCCGACTCTGGAAGATTTCGGCCCGCTGCTGGAAGAGCAGAACAAAGAAATTTCTACCACTATCGCGTTCGTTCGTGCTCTGAACGTGATGCTGAAGAACAAATCCATCAAAGACCGCCTCGTGCCGATCATCGCCGATGAAGCGCGTACCTTTGGTATGGAAGGTCTGTTCCGTCAGATTGGTATCTACAGCCCGAACGGTCAGCAGTACACCCCGCAGGACCGCGAGCAGGTTGCCTACTACAAAGAAGACGAGAAAGGCCAGATTCTGCAGGAAGGTATCAACGAACTGGGTGCTGGCGCATCCTGGCTGGCGGCTGCGACTTCTTACAGCACCAACAACCTGCCGATGATTCCGTTCTACATTTATTACTCAATGTTCGGTTTCCAGCGTATCGGTGACCTGTGCTGGCAGGCTGGCGACCAACAGGCTCGTGGCTTCCTGGTCGGTGGTACTTCCGGTCGTACAACGCTTAACGGCGAAGGTCTGCAGCACGAAGATGGCCACAGCCATATTCAGTCTCTGACTATCCCGAACTGTATCTCTTACGATCCGTCTTACGCGTACGAAGTTGCGGTCATCATGCATGATGGTCTGGAACGTATGTACGGTGAGAAACAAGAGAACGTTTACTACTACATCACCACCCTGAACGAAAACTATCACATGCCGGCAATGCCAGCAGGTGCCGAGGAAGGTATCCGTAAAGGTATCTACAAACTCGAAACCCTCGAAGGTAGCAAAGGTAAAGTTCAGCTGCTGGGTTCAGGCTCTATCCTGCGTCACGTCCGTGAAGCAGCGCAGATCCTGGCGAAAGACTACGGCGTAGGTTCTGACGTTTATAGCGTGACTTCCTTCACCGAACTGGCGCGTGATGGCCAGGATTGTGAGCGCTGGAACATGCTGCACCCAATGGATACTCCGCGCGTTCCGTACATTGCTCAGGTGATGAACGACGCTCCAGCGGTAGCTTCCACTGACTATATGAAACTGTTTGCTGAGCAGGTTCGTACTTATGTACCGGCTGATGACTACCGCGTACTGGGTACCGACGGCTTTGGCCGCTCTGACAGCCGTGAAAATCTGCGTCACCACTTCGAAGTTGATGCTTCTTACGTGGTTGTAGCGGCACTGGGCGAACTGGCTAAACGTGGCGAAATCGATAAGAAAGTGGTTGCTGATGCCATCACTAAATTCAACATCGATGCAGAAAAAGTTAACCCGCGTCTGGCGTAAGAGGTAAAAGAAACATGGCTATCGAAATCAATGTACCGGACATCGGGGCTGATGAAGTTGAAATCACCGAGATCCTGGTCAAAGTAGGCGACAAGGTTGAAGCTGAACAGTCGCTGATCACCGTAGAAGGCGATAAAGCCTCTATGGAAGTCCCGTCTCCACAGGCTGGCGTCGTTAAAGAGATCAAAGTCTCTGTTGGCGACAAAACCGAGACCGGTGCACTTATCATGATTTTCGATTCCGCCGACGGTGCAGCTGATGCTGCACCTGCCAAGGCAGAAGAGAAGAAAGAAGCCGCTCCGGCAGCTGCACCAGCAGCAGCCGCGGCAGCGAAAGAAGTTAACGTGCCTGATATCGGCGGTGACGAAGTTGAAGTCACTGAGATTCTGGTCAAGGTTGGCGACACCGTTACCGCTGAGCAGTCGCTTATCACCGTAGAAGGCGACAAAGCCTCTATGGAAGTTCCGGCTCCGTTCGCGGGTACCGTGAAAGAGATCAAAATCAACACCGGCGACAAAGTGTCTACCGGCTCGCTGATTATGATCTTTGAAGTCGCAGCTAGCGCGCCAGCGGCGGCACCAGCTCAGGCTGCTGCACCGGCAGCCGCAGCGGCTCCGGCAGCATCTGGTTCCAAAGAAGTGAACGTACCGGATATCGGCGGTGACGAAGTTGAAGTTACTGAAGTGATGGTGAAAGTGGGCGATAAAATTGCCGCTGAGCAGTCACTTATCACCGTAGAAGGCGACAAAGCCTCTATGGAAGTTCCGGCACCGTTCGCGGGCACCGTGAAAGAGATCAAAATCAACACCGGCGACAAAGTGTCAACCGGCTCCCTGATTATGATCTTCGAAGTTGAAGGCGCAGCACCTGCGGCCGCTCCGGCTAAACAGGAAGCGGCGGCACCGGCTCCTGCGGCGAAAGCTGAGAAGCCAGCAGCGCCAGCTGCAAAAGCGGAAGGTAAATCTGACTTCGCAGAAAACGACGCTTATGTTCACGCGACTCCGCTGATTCGTCGCCTGGCGCGCGAATTCGGTGTGAACCTGGCGAAAGTGAAAGGGACTGGCCGTAAAGGTCGTATCCTGCGCGAAGACGTTCAGGCTTACGTGAAAGAAGCGGTTAAGCGCGCGGAATCTGCACCGACAGCTGCGGCTGGCGGCGGTATTCCGGGCATGCTGCCTTGGCCGAAAGTTGACTTCAGCAAGTTTGGTGAAATCGAAGAAGTGGAACTGGGTCGTATCCAGAAAATCTCCGGTGCGAACCTGAGCCGTAACTGGGTGATGATCCCGCACGTTACGCACTTCGACAAAACCGATATCACCGATCTGGAAGCGTTCCGTAAACAGCAGAACGCCGAAGCTGAGAAGCGTAAACTGGACGTGAAATTCACCCCAGTGGTCTTCATCATGAAAGCCGTTGCTGCCGCTCTGGAACAGATGCCACGCTTCAACAGTTCTCTGTCCGAAGACGGTCAGCGCCTGACGCTGAAGAAATACATCAACATCGGTGTGGCGGTTGATACCCCGAATGGTCTGGTTGTTCCGGTCTTTAAAGACGTGAACAAGAAGAGCATCACCGAGCTGTCTCGTGAACTGACGACGATCTCTAAGAAAGCGCGTGATGGTAAGCTGACGGCTGGCGAAATGCAGGGCGGTTGCTTCACTATCTCCAGCATCGGCGGCCTGGGTACTACCCACTTCGCTCCGATTGTTAACGCGCCTGAAGTGGCTATCCTCGGCGTTTCTAAATCCGCCATTGAGCCGGTGTGGAATGGTAAAGAGTTTACTCCGCGTCTGATGATGCCGATTTCTCTGTCCTTCGACCACCGCGTGATTGACGGTGCTGATGGTGCTCGTTTCATTACCATCATCAACAACACGCTGTCTGACATTCGCCGTCTGGTGATGTAAGTGAAAAAGCCGGCCCGACGGCCGGCTTTTTTCTGGTAATCTCATGAAGTTAATGAGGTTATCGTGCTAAAGACAAATCGGTTGCCGTTTGTTGTTTCAAAATTGTTAACAATTTTGTAAAATACTTGCGGATAGAACGACCCGGTGGAAGATGGGCGTCATAACAATAACGTCAGACCGCCGGATACAAATGATAGAGGTCATGATGAGCACTGAAATTAAAACTCAGGTCGTGGTACTTGGGGCGGGCCCGGCAGGCTATTCTGCTGCCTTCCGTTGCGCGGATTTAGGTCTGGAGACCGTCATTGTAGAACGTTACAGCACCCTGGGCGGTGTTTGTCTGAACGTTGGCTGTATCCCTTCTAAAGCACTGCTGCACGTAGCAAAAGTTATCGAAGAAGCCAAATCACTGGCTGACCACGGTATCGTCTTCGGCGAGCCGAAAACCGATATCGACAAAATTCGTACCTGGAAAGAGAAAGTTATCACTCAACTGACCGGCGGTCTGGCTGGTATGGCGAAAGGCCGTAAAGTGAAAGTGGTAAACGGTCTGGGTAAATTCACCGGGGCAAACACCCTGGAAGTGGAAGGTGAGAACGGTAAAACCGTGATCAACTTCGACAACGCGATCATCGCGGCGGGTTCCCGTCCGATCGAACTGCCATTTATTCCACACGAAGATCCACGCGTATGGGACTCCACTGACGCGCTGGAACTGAAAGAAGTACCAAAACGCCTGCTGGTTATGGGCGGCGGTATTATCGGTCTGGAAATGGGTACCGTGTACCATGCGCTGGGTTCAGAGATTGACGTGGTTGAAATGTTCGACCAGGTTATCCCGGCTGCTGACAAAGATATCGTTAAAGTCTTCACCAAACGCATCAGCAAGAAATTCAACCTGATGCTGGAAACCAAAGTGACCGCCGTTGAAGCAAAAGAAGACGGTATCTACGTTTCCATGGAAGGCAAAAAAGCACCTGCAGAAGCACAGCGTTATGACGCCGTACTGGTGGCTATCGGTCGCGTACCGAACGGTAAAAACCTCGACGCAGGCAAAGCTGGCGTAGAAGTTGACGACCGTGGCTTCATTCGCGTCGACAAACAGCTGCGTACCAACGTACCGCACATCTTTGCCATCGGCGATATCGTCGGTCAGCCAATGCTGGCGCACAAAGGTGTTCACGAAGGCCACGTTGCTGCTGAAGTTATCGCAGGTCAGAAACACTACTTCGATCCGAAAGTGATTCCTTCGATTGCGTATACCGATCCGGAAGTTGCCTGGGTTGGTCTGACTGAGAAAGAAGCGAAAGAGAAAGGTATCAGCTATGAAACCGCCACCTTCCCGTGGGCTGCTTCTGGCCGTGCTATCGCTTCCGACTGCGCAGACGGCGTGACCAAACTGATCTTCGACAAAGAATCTCACCGTGTTATCGGTGGTGCGATTGTCGGTACCAACGGCGGCGAGCTGCTGGGTGAAATCGGTCTGGCTATCGAAATGGGTTGTGATGCTGAAGATATCGCGCTGACTATCCACGCGCACCCGACTCTGCATGAGTCCGTGGGCCTGGCAGCAGAAATCTTTGAAGGTAGCATTACCGACCTGCCAAACGCGAAAGCGAAGAAGAAGTAATCTTCTGACTCGTCGCCCGGCCGAGCATAGCGACGCCGGGTAACGCACGGTCATCCCGGCGTCGGCTAGCGCCTCGTCTGGGTTTCCATAAAAAAGCGGCTTAATGGCCGCTTTTTTTATGCTGATATTTCATGGGTTTGCCTATCTGTAGCGAAGATTGTCGCGAGATTGGCAGGCTAAAAGGGTACCGGCGTACCCGTAAGCGTAATCATATTATGGATGATGAGAGGGCTCTGCTGACACTTTCCAGCCCGCGCTGGAATCAGGTGAGAGTGAATCTATCGCTAAGGCTTTTTGCTCAGTCTCCGCCCCCAAATCCGCTTCATAAACCCGATCGTCCTGACTCACCGTAAAGCTCATTATGCCGGTCTCACCCCATTTAACCGGCCAGGCCAGCAGGGCCACATCCCCTTTATCGCCGGTGCTAATAATGCGGAAACGGTATCCGTGGTAGCCTTCGCCCGGCACTGAGGGACTAAAGTTCGGCCCGAGAGGGCTCGGTACTTCTCCCGGCGTGATAGGCCAGTAAAGCCCATCTTTCTTGCCTTCGGTGCTGATGATTTTTTTCGCCCAGGTGTGGTTTAACCGGTAATAATCCTGCTGCGCATCGACATAGGCGTGCATAGCCTGAATGGCCGAAAGCTCATTACGGCCAATGGCACGGGTCTGAATCTCGTCTTCTCCGGCGGCGATATTAAACATCCAGCCTTGATCGTTTTTTTCCATTGGGATAGGAAGGCGCCAGCCGTCGTTGCCGACGTCCAGCCAGGCGGTATTGGCGCTGATAACAACGTGGTGGTTAAGTTTCCAGTCACGCAGGAAACGGTCTACCGCCTCCGGGTCAACGCCATCCGGCGGTAAAAACTGCTGCCAGTCATCGCCGAGCAGTTGACCTAATGCCGCATGATCTTTGTTCTTCACCGCATTCACCAACGCGCTGGCTGCCAGGTCGGGGCTGCTAAAACTCTGTTGAGCAAAGCTCATCAGGGGGGACATGGCAAGCGCCAGCAAGGCTATTTTAATCTGCTTTTTCATCACATTATCCTCTAGCGTCGGTGGAACTCTCGGTGCCCGGAAAGCCCGCCGCCATTTCGTTCGCTGCCTACGCTGGATGCACGATTACCCTGAAATTCTCGAGTCTGGCGTTCTCGACTGAGACCGGAAGCCTGACGGCTTTGTAGGCCGCGGGACTGCTGTGCTTGCCAGTTTGGCGCCCGGCTTTCGTTGCCGCTAAGGGCGCTGCTGCGTCGTCCTTCACTGCGTAGCGGCGTTGTGTTGCGCTGTTCCGTTCTAAAACGGGACGCGTCATTGTTAGCGCGGCGCTGGGGAGCATTCAGATTCGACTGCTGCATGCGCTGC
Source organism: Kluyvera sp. NPDC087067 (assembly GCF_044745165.1). Lineage (NCBI taxonomy): Bacteria > Pseudomonadati > Pseudomonadota > Gammaproteobacteria > Enterobacterales > Enterobacteriaceae > Kluyvera > Kluyvera sp. NPDC087067. Next base: position 10,715 of record NZ_JBIUZS010000009.1, read on the forward strand.
GCCGCAGCACGAGGCGGTGTGTTATGCGCCTGTGATGGACGATTTTGTGGCGTCAGGCGCTGAGCGCGGTTAACCGGCGCGTCATAGCCACGGAAATTATCCCGCTGTACCTTCTGGCTTAACTGCTGGGATGCGGCGCGGCGCTGGGCATCACGTGTAGGCGACACTGGGGCAAAATTATCGTTCCGGGTGCGCTGCTGCAATTGTGACATTGCTGCCTGTCGCTGGTTGTCCCGGTTAGGGTAACTCAGGCCGCCGGACGCATTCGTTGCACGAGGGAGTACTGCACCCGTGGAGCTTAACCCACCCGGTACGTTAGTCTGATGAAAGCGCTGCGCGACGTTATTGTTTGGGTAAGGCACATTGCCGCGATAAGCGGAATTGTGCTGCCAGGCGAAATTCTGCCCTCTGTGGTTTTCCCCTGAGATCCGGTTGAAATTATTGACGTTAATATTGATGTTATCGCCATTGTGCTGATAGCCCCGGCCATCGCCATGGTAGCCATCATCGTGATGGTGATCGTCATGGTGATGATGATCGTCATCGTCCCAATCGATACTGCTGAAAATAGCGTAGGTAGTGGCGACGCCGAGGCTATAACCAAAACCGCGAACAAAGCTGTCGGCAAACTGCTGCCCTGGAGGGGGCGGCAGATAAACCGGCGGCGCGGAAGAATAAGGCCAGTTGCTACCGTAAACCACCGTTGGATTGTAGTTCGGCACGTAAACCACTTCGGGGTTCGCGGACTCAATGCGGATCACCGTGGGCTCGCTGCTGACTGAGGTGGTCGGCGCAGCTACCGAGCTGGTGCTTGAGCTGACGGTGGCGGCCGGCGCTGGTGCACGACTGGTTGTGACCGTTTGCTGATAGCTGGATTTGAGCGACCCGGTTTGCTGGGCCAGCTTGCGTAAACTCTGCACGGCATCCATGACGTCCTGCGGTTGCGCGAGGAAGGCGTTACCCAGATTTTCGACCCATTCAGGGTTTTCGCCCATCATGCCGGTGAGCTGCGGGAAGGCGACCAGGGATTTCACGCTGGCATCCCAGGGTTGCCCGGCAACCGCCTGGATGGCGGCATCACCCTGCATCGTAGGATTATCCTTCGACCACTGAACTGCCTGGACAACGCTTGCCGGATAGGTTGACGCCATCAGCACCTGTGACAACAGCGAGTCAGGGTAGAGCGCGATGGGGGCCACCCATTGGGTGATCTGCGCTTTGGTATAAGGTTGGGCGTTAGTGGACGTCGCCGCAACCGTCGGCGGCGCAACCGGCGTGGGTAACGGTGCGGCAGGCGCTGCAACCGGTGGCGCAACCGGTGCTTCCACGGTAACGGCAGGGGGTGCATCAGGCGTCACGTTCTCGCGGCTTTTAAGGTAAAGCGTGGCGGCGACGGCGAGTATCCCGCCGCAGCATATCAGCGCGATACTTGAGTAGGACTTAGTGGGCAAATTCATGGTGGTTCTCCAGAGAACTACGCTGTCCGTATCAGAGTCGGATATGCCGCGAGTATAATGAGGCTATTGTTTATTTTTTGATTAAAGCAGGGATTTTTACCATTGGTAGGAATCCAGACTGTGTAAAAATAAATCCAGGATGCGGGCCTTGGGTCAAAAGCGACGACAACGCGGCACATTTATTCCTGCTTATCTGTAATAACGTCGTAACAAAACGATGAATCTCCCGGGAAGAATGGGTTTTTTTCATCGTAAAAAGGCTTTTTATAATCTGTTATATCAACATTAACGATTCAGCAAATATTTAATGTTGCTTTTTTGTAAACGGATTAACACCCTTCAGAATTCCTGCTATGCTGGCCCTCGCGGTATCGGGCTTTTACCCTACAAACTGCTGTCTCACAGGAGCGTGAAGAGATCGCCGACCGCATATGACAATGAGAGCGAGGAGATACCGTCGTGCTAAAAGAATACCGTGAGCACGTAGCTGAACGTGCCGCCCAAGGGATTGTTGCCAAACCCTTAGATGCAACCCAAATGGCCGGCCTGGTTGAGCTACTGAAGAATCCGCCTGCTGGCGAAGAAGAATTCCTGCTAGACCTGTTAATCAATCGTGTACCGCCGGGCGTGGATGAAGCCGCCTATGTTAAAGCGGGCTTCCTCGCAGCCATCGCGAAAGGCGAAGCCACCTCCCCATTAGTGACTCCTGAAAAAGCCGTCGAACTGCTGGGCACCATGCAGGGTGGTTACAACATTCATCCGCTGATTGACGCGCTCGACGATGCCAAGCTGGCACCGATTGCTGCGAAAGCGCTGTCTCAGACGCTGCTGATGTTCGATAACTTCTACGACGTAGAAGAGAAAGCGAAAGCGGGCAATACCTTCGCCAAACAGGTTATTCAGTCCTGGGCCGATGCCGAATGGTTCCTGAACCGTCCACAGCTTGCTGATAAAATTACCGTTACCGTGTTCAAAGTGACCGGTGAAACCAACACCGATGACCTGTCTCCGGCCCCGGATGCATGGTCTCGCCCGGATATCCCTCTGCACGCGCTGGCGATGCTGAAAAACGCCCGTGAAGGCATTAGCCCGGATGAACCAGGCGTTGTGGGCCCTATCAAGCAAATCGAATTGTTGCAGAAAAAAGGCTTCCCGCTGGCGTATGTTGGCGACGTTGTCGGCACCGGTTCTTCGCGTAAATCAGCAACTAACTCCGTATTGTGGTTCATGGGCGACGATATTCCGCACGTGCCAAACAAGCGCGGTGGCGGTCTGGTGCTGGGCAGCAAAATTGCGCCAATCTTCTTTAACACCATGGAAGATGCGGGCGCGCTGCCAATCGAAGTTGACGTGAATAAGCTGAACATGGGCGACGTGATTGACGTTTACCCATTCAAAGGCGAAGTGCGTAATCACGAAACCGACGAACTGCTGGCGACATTCGAACTGAAAACCGACGTGCTGATTGACGAAGTGCGTGCGGGCGGTCGTATCCCACTGATTATCGGTCGTGGCCTGACCACTAAAGCGCGTGAAGCGCTGGGCCTGCCGCACAGTGACGTGTTCCGTATCGCTAAACCGGTTGAGGCTAGCAACAAAGGCTTCTCTCTGGCACAGAAAATGGTTGGCCGCGCCTGCGGCGTGACCGGTATTCGCCCGGGCGAATATTGCGAACCGAAAATGACCTCGGTAGGCTCTCAGGACACCACCGGCCCAATGACCCGTGATGAGCTGAAAGACCTGGCCTGTCTGGGCTTCTCCGCCGATCTGGTTATGCAGTCTTTCTGTCACACTGCGGCCTATCCGAAGCCGGTTGACGTGACGACGCACCACACGCTGCCTGACTTTATTATGAACCGTGGCGGTGTTTCTCTGCGTCCGGGCGACGGCATTATCCACTCGTGGCTGAACCGTATGCTGCTGCCGGATACCGTCGGCACCGGCGGGGACTCCCATACCCGTTTCCCGGTGGGGATTTCCTTCCCGGCAGGCTCCGGTCTGGTTGCGTTTGCGGCAGCGACCGGCGTGATGCCGCTGGACATGCCAGAATCTGTGCTGGTGCGCTTTAAAGGCAAAATGCAGCCGGGCATTACCCTGCGCGATCTGGTGCACGCGATTCCGCTGTACGCCATCCGCGAAGGCCTGCTGACCGTTGAGAAAAAAGGGAAGAAAAACATCTTCTCTGGTCGCATCCTGGAAATCGAAGGCTTGCCTGAACTGAAAGTTGAGCAGGCATTTGAGCTGGCGGATGCTTCGGCTGAGCGTTCTGCGGCGGGCTGTACCATTAAGCTCGATAAAGCGCCGATTACTGAATACCTGACCTCTAACATCGTCCTGCTGAAGTGGATGATCGCGGAAGGTTACGGCGATCGCCGTACGCTGGAACGTCGCGTTCAGGGAATGGAAAAATGGCTGGCGGATCCGCAACTGCTGGAAGCGGATGCTGACGCAGAATATGCGGCGGTGATCGAGATCGATCTGGCTGACATCAAAGAACCTATCCTATGTGCGCCAAACGATCCTGACGATGCGCGTCTGCTGTCTGATGTGCAGGGCGAGAAGATCGACGAAGTGTTTATCGGCTCCTGCATGACCAACATCGGTCACTTCCGTGCTGCCGGTAAGCTGCTGGATACCCATAAAGGCCAGCTGCCAACCCGTCTGTGGGTGGCTCCGCCAACCCGTATGGATGCGGCACAGCTGACCGAAGAAGGTTACTACAGCGTGTTTGGTAAGAGCGGTGCGCGTATTGAAATCCCTGGCTGTTCCCTGTGTATGGGTAACCAGGCGCGCGTAGCTGACGGTGCGACGGTGGTTTCTACCTCAACCCGTAACTTCCCGAACCGTTTAGGTACCGGCGCTAACGTCTTCCTGGCTTCGGCAGAGCTGGCGGCCGTCGCGGCGCTTATCGGTAAGCTGCCAACGCCGGATGAGTACCAGACCTATGTGGCGCAGGTCGATAAGACGGCGGTGGATACCTACCGTTATCTGAACTTCGACCAGCTTTCCGAGTACACCGAAAAAGCTGACGGTGTGATTTTCCAGACCGCGGTTTAAACCGTAGCCCGGACGAGGTGCGCAAGCACCCACTCCGGGGGGCTTCCCGGCTGCGCTTGGCCGGGCTACAAGGGTGAGGGTTTCGACTCTCGCCCTTTTTTATTCTTTGGCTCGGTTTACCGTAGCCCGGACGAGGTGCGTAAGCACCGACTCCGGGGCTTCCCGGCGGCGCTGCGCTTGGCCGGGCTACAGGGTGAGGGTTTCGGCCCTCACCCTTTTTTATTCTCAGGCTCGGTCTAAACCGTAGCCCGGACGAGGTGCGTAAGCACCGACTCCGGGGGCTTCCCGGCGGCGCTGCGCTTGGCCGGGCTACAGGGTGAGGGTTTCGGCTGTCGCCCTTTTTTATTCTCAGGCTCGGTCTAAACCGTAGCCCGGACGAGGTGTGCAAGCACCGACTCCGGGGCTTCCCGGCGGCGCTGCGCTTGGCCGGGCTACAGGGACAGGGGGTTGCCTTTTACGCTTTTTATTTTGCATTAGCCGCCCGCTACGCTTTTTTTATTCCCCCAGACTGCGATAATTACCTATAGGTACAATGCAGCGGTGACGCATTGCCTTTGTAGAGGAAGAGATCATGGAATACGAATTTCTGCGTGACGTTACCGGAGGGGTAAAAGTACGTATGTCGATGGGCCACGAGGTGGTCGGTCACTGGTTTAATGAAGAGGTCAAAGATAACCTCTCGCTGCTGGATGAAGTCGAGCAGGCCGCGCGTACGGTAAAAGGCAGCGAACGTTCATGGCAGCGCACCGGACATGAATACACTCTGTGGTTGGACGGCGAGGAAGTGATGGTTCGCGCCAATCAGCTGGAGTTTTCGGGCGACGAGATGGAAGACGGGATGAATTACTACGACGAAGAAAGCCTGTCTCTTTGCGGCGTAGAGGATTTCCTGCAGGTGGTTGCGGCGTACCGCGAGTTTGTCCAGCAACGTTAATTCATGCGGAGCCTAAGGGCTCCGCCACGCGTCTTACTTCACGTAGGCCAACAGGCTTAACGAATCACGCGCCAGCGCTTTACACTTCTTCGCCGTAGGAATGCCAATCCCGCTAAGATCGCGGTAGCTGTCTTCACCAAGCGCCTTCATGTTAAACGTATCGTAGTTAGTAAGATCCCACTGGTTTTGCTGGGCGAAAAAAACCAGGGCGCGACGAATTTGCGTGTTGGGGAGATTCTGATACCCGCAGTCGTTTTTCAGGAACACAAACACAGCCGTGAGATCGGCCATATCTTCTGCTTCAGACTCGCTTAATGCATAACTGGAGCTGGACATCGCCAGCAGCGATCCGAGCAGTACAGTGCGGAAAAACGTCTTCATTTCTTCTACCTTACATCGTCGATATTCCACGTTAACATACTTCCCAAGCGGACGGGGAGCATTATTCACCGCTTTATGCTTGACCTTCCTGCAGGGGGAGGGTTTAAGCTCAAATAACCACCAGCAGCCGAAAAGGATGTACCGATGCATCGTCGTGATTTTATCAAATTGGGTGCCGCTATTAGCGTCGCCAGCGCCTTGCCTCTGTGGAGTCGAGCGGTCTTTGCCGCCGAGAGAACCCCGCTGCCTATTCCTTCCTTGCTTACCGCTGACGCCAATAATCAGATCCTGCTGAATGTACAGTCCGGGAAGAGCGTATTTGCCGGTAAAGCGGCCACCACCTGGGGCTATAACGGCGACCTATTAGGGCCCGCTATCAAGCTTAAGCAGGGCAAAGCCATTACGGTCAATATCCGTAACCATCTCCCGGAGGAGACCACCGTGCACTGGCATGGTCTGGAAGTGCCGGGAGACGTCGACGGTGGGCCGCAGGGAGTAATTAAACCGGGCGCTAGCCGTACGGTCACCTTTACCCCGACCCAACGCGCCGCGACCTGTTGGTTCCACCCGCATCAGCACGGTAAAACCGGCCATCAGGTCGCCATGGGACTGGCGGGGCTGGTGCTCATTGAAGACGATATCAGTCAGATGCAGTTGCTGCCCAAACAGTGGGGAATCGATGATATTCCGGTGATCATGCAGGATAAAAAATTCACGCCTGCCGGAGAGATAGACTACCAGCTGGATATCATGAGCGCCGCGGTGGGCTGGTTTGGCGATACGCTGTTGACTAACGGTGTCCAGTATCCGCAGCACGCGCCGCCGCGCGGTTGGCTGCGTCTACGGTTACTTAATGGCTGTAATGCGCGCTCACTGACGCTTGCCGCCAGCGACAAACGTCCGCTGTACGTTGTCGCCAGCGACGGCGGCTTTTTGCCGGAACCGGTGCAGGTCAGTGAGCTGCCCATGTTGATGGGCGAACGTTTTGAGGTGCTGGTGGATGCGCGTGACGGTAAGCCGTTCGATCTCGTCACGCTGCCGGTTAGCCAGATGGGAATGGCGATTGCGCCATTTGATAACGCGCTGCCGGTACTGCGCATTCAACCGGTAGGCATTCCGGGTTCCGGCAAATTGCCTGATTCACTGGTCCCTATGCCCGCCATCCCGTCCCTTGATGGTCTGACTGAGCGTAAGCTTCAGCTCTCCATGGACCCGATGCTCGACATGATGGGCATGCAGGCGCTGATGAAAAAATACGGCAAGCAGGCCAGGGGCGGCATGGACCACGGCAATATGATGGGCCACGGCGGCATGAAAATGGATCACGGCAGCATGGGCAACATGCATCACGGCGGCGGTGGGTTTGATTTCCACAATGCCAATCGGATCAACGGCAAAGCGTTTGATATGAACGTGCCGATGTTTGCCGCCGCCAAAGGTCAATACGAGCGCTGGGTCATTTCCGGCGAGGGCGACATGATGCTGCATCCGTTCCATATTCACGGTACTCAGTTCCGAATCCTGCGTGAAAACGGCCAGGCACCTGCCGCGCATCGTGCAGGCTGGAAAGATACGGTGAGAGTGGAGGGCGGGGTCAGCGAAGTGCTGGTGAAGTTTGATCATGAGGCATCGAAAGAACAGGCGTACATGGCGCACTGTCACTTACTGGAGCATGAAGATACCGGCATGATGCTCGGGTTTACGGTGTAATAAAAACGCGGATGGTGTCACGCCATCCGCGTTTACGATTGTTCTGAAATAGATTAACGCGCAATTTTTAATAAAAGATGCCGATATACTCTCATGGTGAACAAATAATCATGAGGTAAAAATGGGTATTTTTAATAAGGTACTTGCCGCATCTTTTGTGATGATGGTAGCAGTTTCGGCCCATGCCGAAATAAAAATGGAACGCAAAAATATTCCACAGCTGAAATTAAGTCTTGAAATTCCCCAAACGCTGACGCCTATGTCTGATGAAATGGCGAAAATCAAATACCCTTCCGAAAATCGTCCACAGGTCATTTACGGCGATGAACGCGGTAAAGCCTCTTTAGGGATTAGCGCCGGGCGTCACGCATTACCCGCCTCACAGATTGATATGGCAAAAGAGGCGACGGTGAAAATGCTGGCAAACTTTAAACCGCAGGCGGAAGCCGTGACGGTGGACGGGCATAAAGCCTGGCTGATTACCTTCCGCTCCCAGGCCCCGGATACTGAAATTCTGAATATGATGCTGATGACATCGCAAAACGATAAAGCGGTGCAGGTGGCATTTAATATGACAAAGGATTTGGAGGCGCAATATCAGGATGCTGCTAAGGCAACGCTGATGTCGCTTAAGTTCGACAAGTAACAGTGATATTAAAACCGCCCGCAGGATAGCGGGCGGTTGGGTATTTACGGTGTTGCTCTCTTACAGGCCGGATAAGGCATTATGCCGCCATCCGGCACTTGCCTGATGGCGCGCAGCGTTGAGGGCTACTCGTCAGGCAAGGCGTAGGCCACGATATAATCGCCCATTTTGGTGCCAAATGAACCGTGACCGCCTGCGGAAATGACCACGTACTGCTTGCCATTCACCTCATAGGTCATCGGCGTTGCCTGGCCACCTGCTGGCAGACGTCCCTGCCACAGTTTCTCACCGTTGCTCATGTTGAACGCGCGCAGATAGTTATCCGCAGTACCCGCGATAAACAGCACGTTACCGGCCGTTGAAATTGGGCCGCCCAGCATCGGCATCCCCAGATTAAACGGCAGTTGAACCGGCATTGGGAACGGCAGGCTATCCTGCGGCGTGCCCAGACGTTTTTTCCACACCACCTGGTTAGTTTTCAGATCCAGCGCAGAAATATAACCCCAAGCAGGCTGTTTACACGGCAGACCAAACGGTGACAGGAAGGCGTTCAGGGTGACGCCAAACGGTACGCCGTACTGTGGCTGAATACCCGATTCGGTACCGCTGGATTTCGCATCTTTCGGCGGCTCCATCGGGTTACCCGGGCCGCGTGGGATAAGCTTCGATACAAACGGCAGGGCCATTGGGTTAGCAATCGCCACCTGACGGTTTGGATCGACCGAGATACCGCCCCATTCAAACATCCCCAGGTTACCCGGGAACACCAGCGTGCCCTGCTCGGACGGTGGGGTGAAGATGCCTTCATAACGCATCTGATGGAACATCACGCGGCACACCAGTTGGTCAAACATGGTGGCGCCCCACATGTCTGCGCCGGTCAGATCTTTCTTCGGACGGAAGCTTAAATCAGAGAAAGGCTGGGTTTTGGTGACGTAGTCGCCTTTCGCCGCACCTTGTGGAACCGGTTTTTCAGGGGCCGGAACCACCAGCTCGCCGTTACGACGATCCAGCACGAAGATGTTGCCGGTTTTGGCTGGCGCATAAACCACGGGCACGGTTTTACCGTCCACGGTGATATCCGCAAGCGTCGGCTGCGACGGCATATCCATATCCCACAGATCGTGGTGTACGGTCTGGTAACTCCATACCAGCTTACCGGTCGTGGCATTCAGCGCCACAATTGAACTGGCGTAACGTTCCTGCTCCGGCGTACGGTTACCGCCCCAGATATCCGGCGTGGTCACGCCCATTGGCAGATAAACCAAATCCAGTTTTTTATCATAGGCCGCGGGTGCCCATGAGTTTGGCGAGTTCAGAGAATAATGGTGTTCATCACCCGGAATAACATTCGGATCTTTGGCACCCGGATCGAACGCCCACAGCAGCTTACCGCTGTTGATGTCAAAACCGCGGATAACGCCAGACGGTTCGCGGGTGGAGAAGTTATCGGTTACCGCGCCGGCAATCACAATCACTTTATCGGTGACGATTGGCGGTGAGGTTGGCTCGTACATGCCCGGCGTGGTGACCGGCATGTTGGTTTGCAGATTGAGAATACCTTTATTGGCAAAGGACTCGCACGGCTTACCGGTTTCGGCATTCAGCGCAAACAGACGACCATCGTTTACCGGCAGAATAATGCGGCGCGGACAATCGGCGACCACGTCAGGAGACGCGTTGTCGGCTGTCGCTTCATGGTAGGACACGCCGCGGCAGGTCACGTGCTGGAAGCTTGGGTCAGTACCCAGCTGCGGGTCAAAGTGCCACTTCTCTTTACCGGTGGCCGCGTCGAGCGCGAACACGCGCTGGTGGGCTGTACACAGGTAGAGCATATTACCGACTTTAATCGGCGTGACCTCGTTGGTGATTTCACCCGGGTCGTTAGGCTGCTTCAGATCGCCGGTGCGGAACACCCAGGCTTCTTTCAGCTTGTGCACGTTCTCAGCGTTTATCTGCTTGAGCGGAGAGAAACGCTGGCCTTCCTGATTACGTCCGTAAGCGGGCCAGTCCTGGTCGGCAACCGGTGAGATTGGCTCAGCAGGCGTTGCGTCAGCGCTCAGCGTACCGTTAACCTCTTGTGGGTCATTAAAGCCCGCCCAGGTGAGGATACCGGCGCTAATCAACAGCGCGACGACCAGCGCCGCCACAGCACCGCTGGAAGGCACAAAGAGTCGACGCCAGACAAACGGCAAAATCAGCCACACGCCGAAAATCACCAGCACGTCGCTACGCGGCGTCAGCGCCCAGAAATCGAAGCCGACTTCCCACACGCCCCAAATCATGGTGACGAGTAAAAGTGCTGCGTACAACCACAGCGCTGAGCGTTTCGCGCGCCATAACAGGGCGGTAATCCCCAGCATCACCAGACCGGCGATAGGGTAGTACCAGGAGCCGCCGATGGCGACCAGCCAGATACCGCCGATTAACAGATACAGCCCGCAGAATGCGGCGAAGAGGGCCGTTAGCCTCACGAGTAATCGTGATTGTTGATATTTCGTTTCTGCCATAGAAGAGTGTCCATCTGTTTTGTTAATTTTTTGCTTTCATTTCATTATAGGATTTAACAAGTGTGACCGGAATCACAAATTGAGCTTTATTATCGAATTAGCCGCCCGATCCGTTTTGCTGGTATACTTTCCCGCTTGCTGATCAACCTTGTTGCTCTGGGCTAACAGGTTGAGCGATGTACATTTAAAATCATGTGGTTAGTTAAATGAAACATACTGTTGAAGTGATGATCCCGGAAGCGGAGATCAAAGCGCGTATCGCCGAATTAGGTCGTCTGATTAACGAGCGCTATAAAGATAGCGGCAGCGAAATGGTGCTGGTGGGTCTGCTGCGTGGCTCGTTCATGTTCATGGCCGACCTGTGCCGTGAAGTACAGGTTCCACACGAAGTCGACTTTATGACGGCATCGAGCTATGGCAGCGGTATGTCTACCACCCGCGATGTGAAAATCCTCAAAGATCTCGACGAAGATATTCGTGGCAAAGATGTGCTGATCGTTGAAGACATTATCGACTCGGGCAACACCCTGTCTAAAGTGCGTGAGATTCTGGAGCTGCGCGAGCCGAAGTCGCTGGCGATTTGTACGCTGCTGGATAAGCCGTCGCGCCGCGAAGTGGAAGTACCGGTTGAGTTTGTCGGCTTTGCCATCCCGGACGAGTTCGTGGTCGGTTACGGTATTGACTATGCACAGCGCTATCGCCATCTGCCGTATGTCGGCAAAGTAGTGATGCTGGACGAGTAAGTTTGTCGCGGTGCCTGATGGCGCTGACGGTGGTGTAGCCCGGCCGAGCATGGCGACGCCGGGATATGCACCGAACTGCCCCGGAGTCGGCGTTCCGCCTCGTCCGGGCTACAAGGGGTTATTGCCCCTATTTGTGATTGATGTGCTTGAGCTTGATGTTGGAAATCCCGTGGCGATAACGCTGTTCCAGGGTTTCGCGGCTGGTGGCCGTCACGTCGAGGTCGCGCAGCAGGCCGTCATGAATCCCGTATGCCCAGCCGTGAATCATCACTTTCTGGCCACGCTTCCATGCTGATTGCATGATGGTGGAGTGTCCCAGGTTATACACCTGTTCCATGACGTTTAGCTCACAAAGCGTATCAAGGCGACGTTCCGGCGGCATCTCACCGAGCAATGAGCTATGTTTGAACCAGATATCGCGGATGTGCAGCAGCCAGTTGTCGATTAACCCCAGTTCCGGGTTTTCGACCGCTGCCTGGACGCCACCGCAGCCGTAGTGCCCACAGATAATAATGTGTTCAACTTCCAGCACATCAACGGCATACTGCACCACGGAAAGACAATTAAGATCGGTGTGGATGACAAGGTTTGCCACATTGCGGTGAACAAACAGTTCGCCCGGTTCGAGCCCGGTCAGCCGTTCGGCGGGAACGCGACTGTCTGAGCATCCAATCCATAGAAAGCGCGGTTTTTGCGCTTGCGACAGTTTCTCAAAAAATCCGGGATCCTCTTCTATCAGCATCTTTGACCATAGTGCATTGTTGCTGATGAGTGTATCTATGTCGTTCATGGAGGCTGTAACCCAGTAATTTGCGTGGGGGTAATATAGGGCAACTCCTGATTGATTAACACAAAATACTCGTCGTACTTTACGTTGCAGCCGCGTTGGCTTTCCTCGCTCACCCCAGTCACTTACGAGTGTACGCTGCCGGGGATTCGCTGCGTCGCCGCCTTGCCGCAACTTAAATGACGTAGAGTAAATATCAAGTATCAGAATGTAAGGTAAGCAAAAATCTATGACCATTGCACTGGAACTAGAGCAACTGACAAAAACCTATCCTGGCGGCTTACAGGCGCTGCGTGGGATAGATTTAAAAGTCGAAGCCGGTGATTTTTACGCGCTTCTGGGGCCGAACGGCGCAGGTAAATCAACAACCATCGGCATTATCAGTTCGCTGGTGAATAAAACCTCCGGGCGCGTCAGCGTCTTTGGCTACGACCTGGAAAAGGACGTGGTGAACGCCAAGCGCCAGCTAGGACTGGTGCCGCAGGAATTTAACTTCAACCCCTTTGAAACCGTGCAGCAAATCGTGGTGAATCAGGCGGGCTATTACGGCGTAGAACATAAAGAAGCGGTCATTCGCAGCGAAAAATACCTCAAACAGCTTGATTTATGGGATAAACGTAACGAACGTGCGCGGATGCTCTCCGGCGGGATGAAACGTCGCCTGATGATTGCCCGTGCGTTAATGCATGAGCCTAAACTGCTGATCCTTGATGAACCCACGGCGGGGGTCGACATCGAACTGCGCCGCTCCATGTGGGGATTCTTAAAAGATCTCAATGACAAAGGCACCACCATTATTCTCACCACCCACTATCTGGAAGAAGCTGAAATGCTGTGCCGTAATATCGGCATTATCCAGCGCGGCGAGCTGGTGGAAAATACTTCCATGAAGAATCTGCTCTCCAAGCTGAAATCAGAGACCTTCATTCTCGACCTCGCGCCGAAAAGCCCGCTGCCGAAGCTTGATGGCTACCAGTACAAACTGGTCGATACCTCGACGCTGGAAGTGGAAGTGCTGCGTGAGCAGGGGATTAACAGCGTTTTCGCGCAGCTAAGCGCGCAGGGCGTTCAGGTGTTGAGTATGCGTAATAAAGCCAACCGACTCGAAGAACTGTTCGTGTCGCTGGTTCATGACAAACAAGGAGATCGCGCATGATGCACCTTTATTGGGTCGCGCTGAAAAGCATCTGGGCGAAAGAGATCCACCGCTTTATGCGTATCTGGATCCAGACGCTGGTGCCGCCCGTCATTACCATGACGCTCTACTTTATTATCTTTGGTAATCTGATTGGTTCGCGGATTGGTGAAATGCATGGCTTTACCTACATGCAGTTTATCGTGCCGGGCCTCATCATGATGGCGGTGATCACCAACGCCTACGCTAACGTGGCCTCATCATTCTTTAGCGCCAAGTTCCAGCGCAACATTGAAGAATTGCTGGTAGCACCAGTGCCGACGCATGTCATTATTGCCGGTTTTGTCGGCGGCGGTGTGGCACGTGGGCTGTGCGTGGGGATTCTGGTGACGGCGATTTCCCTGTTCTTCGTTCCATTCCAGGTTCACTCGTGGGTATTCGTCGCGCTGACGCTGGTGTTGACCGCGATTTTGTTCTCGCTGGCCGGGCTGCTGAATGCGGTATTTGCTAAGACCTTCGACGATATCAGCCTGATCCCGACCTTCGTGCTGACGCCGCTGACCTACCTGGGCGGGGTATTCTATTCGCTGACGCTGCTGCCGCCGTTCTGGCAGGCGCTGTCACACCTAAACCCGATCGTCTACATGATTAGCGGTTTCCGCTACGGTTTCCTCGGTATTAACGACGTGCCGCTGGTGACCACCGTGGCGGTGCTGGTGGTGTTTATCGCCGTCTTTTACCTGCTGTGCTGGTATTTGATCCAGCGCGGACGCGGTCTGCGTAGCTAAATCTGCTGTATTTCCCGGCAGGCGAGCCCTGCCGGGAAGCGTTCTTTGACAGTCATCACTCCTCTTTATCGATTGCTCCGCTAAACTACTTGCCTGCTAAGGAGGCAAATTATGTTGGGTTGGGTGATTTCCTGCCATGACGATAGAGCACAGGAACTGCTTGAACGTCTGGAAAAAACGTACGGGCCGTTGCCGCAGTGCCGGGCCGTCAATTACTGGCGCGGACTGAGCGCTAATATGCTCAGTCGCATGATGTGTGAAGCGCTGTATCAAACTGATTCTGGCGACGGGGTTATTTTTTTAACGGATAACGCCGGGGCCGCGCCGTATCGCGTTGCGTCGTTAATGAGTCATAAGCACAGCGGCTGCGAAGTGATTGCCGGTATCCACTATACATTGCTTGAACAAATGGTTCCTCTGCGAGAGTCGATGAGCAGTAGCGCTTTTCGTCAGCGTATCGTGGAGCTGGGAACGCCGGGTGTCACGAGCTTATGGCATCAGCAGCAGAAAAACCCACCTTTCGTTTTACTTCATGACCTGTATAAGCCTTAAACATTGGTATTGATGTAGCTTTTGTTACAATAAGCAAGTCGGCTCCCGCTTCGGTTATTGCTCATGGCTATACGTATTATTGTTTTTCTGATGCTTTTCTCCGGCAGCGTCGCTGCCGCCTTGCCTGCCCGCTATATGCAAACGACCGAGGATGCGACGATTTGGGCGCAGATTGGCAACAAGACGATGACGGTAGGAAACCTGCGTGCCGGGCAAATCATCGCCATTGAGCCGGGCGCTGAAGATTACTACAGCTTCAGTTTTGGCTTCGGCAAAGGCTTTGTCGACAAAGGTCATCTGGAACCGGTGCAGGGGCGTCAGCGGGTGCAGGATGGGCTGGGCGATTTAAACAAACCGCTGAGCAACCAAAACCTGCTGACCTGGAAAGATACCCCGGTCTATAACGCGCCGGATGTGGGCAGCGCGCCGTTCGGGATGCTGGCTGAGAATCTCCGTTATCCGGTGATTAACCGGCTGAAAGACCGGCTTAATCAAACCTGGTATCAAATTCGTCTTGGCGAACGTCTGGCTTATATCAGCGCCTTAGATGCCCAGCTTGATAACGGCATCCCCGTGCTGACCTACCATCATATTCTGCGCGATGAAGAGAACACTCGCTTTCGCCACACTTCAACCACCACTTCTGTCCGTGCTTTCAGCAATCAGATGACCTGGCTGCGTGATATGGGCTACACCACGTTGACGATGTATCAACTGGACGATTACCTGCATAACCGGACTAACCTGCCGGCGCGCGCGGTGGTGATTACCTTTGACGATGGGCTGAAGTCGGTGAGCCGCTATGCCTACCCGTTGTTAAAGCAGTATGGAATGAAAGCGACGGCGTTTATTGTCTCATCGCGTATTAAGCGCCACCCGCAAAAATGGGCGCCGAAGTCGTTACAGTTTATGAGTATTTCGGAGCTAGAAGAGATAAAAGACGTATTCGATTTCCAGTCGCATACCCATTTCCTGCATCGCGTTGACGGTTATCGCAGGCCCGTTTTGCTAAGCCGCAGCTATCACAATATTCTTTTTGATTTTGAGCATTCGCGGCGCGCGCTGGCGCAGTTTAATCCGCATGTCCTGTATCTCTCCTATCCGTTCGGCGGCTATAACGCCACGGCGGTGAAGGCGGCGAACGACGCGGGTTTTCACATGGCGGTGACGACGGTAAAGGGGAAGGTAAAACCGGGGGATAATCCGATGCTGCTGAAGCGGCTGTATATCCTGAGGACGGATTCGCTGGAGACAATGTCGCGGCTGATTAGCAACCAGCCGCAGGGATAAGCTGGCGCCCGGCAAAACGCCGCGCGCCGGTGAGCGTCAGGCAACCTGTACCGGAATCGCTTTAGCCGTACGCTTCATTTCGTTGTCACCTTCAAAATAGGCAACGTTCGGACGCCAGGTCCGCGCTTCTTCGTCAGACATGGTGACGAAGCTTGCGATAATCACGATATCGCCAACGTCAGCATTGTGCGCCGCAGCGCCATTAACGGAGATGATTTTAGACCCACGCTCTGCCGCAATGGCGTAGGTAGAGAAACGCTTGCCGTTGTTCACATTCCAGATATCAATGGCTTCGTTTTCCAGAATTCCAGCGGCGTCGAGGAAGTCCTGATCGATGGCGCAGGAGCCTTCATAGTGCAGATCAGACTGCGTAACCTTTACGCGGTGGAGTTTGCCCTGCAGCATAGTGCGAATCATAGCGTCTACCTTTAATTCTTAACGGAAACAAAGCAGTTCTCGACTGCCTTGAGAAATTTCGCAAGCAGTATTGCCCCATTTAAACCAGGTGTCTAGATGCGATTAAGCTTGCTTACGATAAATTGCGTATCGACACGCATCGCACGCTGCAAACGATATCGTTTTGCACAATTACGCACATTCACGTAGCCCGGCCAAGCGAAGCGCCGCCGGGGGAGACTCGGTGCCAATCCCGGCGGCGCTTCGCTTGGCCGGGCTACGGTTTAGAGTTCTACGCTTTGGTTATCGATAAGCCGCGCTTTGCCCAACCAGGCCGCCATTAAAATCACGGCGCGCTGACTGTTTTCGGTGAGGCTCTGCAGGGTGTCGGCATCGCGAATCTGAATATCGTCGGCGCGGAAGCCTTTTTCGTTAAGCTCCTGCTCGGCGATGGCGATGATCTCATCGAGTTCACGCTCACCGGCCTTCAACTTCGCGGCAACGTTACTCAGCACCTTATACAGGCCCGGTGCGATTTTACGCTGCTCTGCGGTCAGATAACCGTTACGTGAGCTTAACGCCAGCCCGTCTTTGGCACGGATAATCGGGACGCCGACGATCTCAATGTCGTAGCCCATATCGGCGACCATCTTGCGCAAGAGCGCCAGCTGCTGGAAATCTTTCTCACCGAAACAGGCGATATCCGGCTGAATTAAATTAAATAACTTACTGACAATGGTGGAAACCCCGCGGAAATGCCCAGGGCGGCTGGCACCTTCAAGCATTGTGGAGAGACCTGGAACATCCACGAAAGTCTGATTTTCCAGGCCCTGCGGGTAAATTTCAGCCACGGCGGGAGCAAAGACATAATCCACTTTACGCTTGTTCAGCTTCTCGCAATCTTCCTGGAGCGTGCGCGGGTAGTTAGCCAGATCCTCGGCACGGTCAAATTGCATCGGGTTGACGAAGATACTGACCACCACGACGTCGGCGCGCGTTTTTGCCTCTTCAACTAACGTCATATGACCGTCGTGCAGGTTGCCCATGGTGGGCACCAGCGCAACGCGTTTGCCTTCCTGACGAAGACGGCGGATATGCTGACGCAGCAGCGGCAGGGTTTCAATAATCAACACAACATAACTCCTTGAATTTCGCGATGACCAGTAGGCCGGATAAAACGCGTTACGCGTCGCCATCCGGCAATGCGCGCGGGGTTGCCTGATGGCGGCTTCACCTTATCAGGCCTACGTCAGGTTACCCCAGAGCGAAAAATTAATGGAAACTGTGTTCTTCGCCCGGATAAATGCCGGACTCGACTTCAGCCATATATTGCTCTACCGCGGCACGCATGTCGCCTGCCGTGCTAAGGAAGTTTTTCGCAAATTTAGGGATATGGCCGCCGGTGATACCAAAGGCATCATGCATCACCAGAATCTGTCCGTCGGTGACATTACCGGCACCGATGCCAATAACCGGAATAGACAGGGCTTCAGTCACCCGTTTTGCCAGTTCAACCGGGACGCATTCCAGCACCATGAGCTGTGCGCCCGCCGCTTCCAGCGCCAGGGCATCATCCAGCAAAACCTGTCCGGCATCACCGCGACCCTGCACTTTATAGCCGCCAAAGATATTCACCGATTGCGGCGTCAAGCCCAGGTGTCCGCAAACCGGCACCGCGCGGTCGGTCAGCATTTTGACGGTATCCACCAGCCACGCGCCGCCTTCGATTTTGACCATATTGGCACCCGCGCGCATCACTGCTGCGGAATTTTCAAAAGCCTGCTCCGGTGTGGCGTAAGCCATAAACGGCAGGTCGGACAGCAGCAGGCAGTTTGGCGCGCCGCGGCGTACCGCGCGGGTATGATAAGCGATGTCTTCAACGGTGACCGGCAGAGTGGTGTCGTGCCCTTGTACGGTCATGCCCAGAGAATCGCCGACCAGCATGACCTCAATGCCCGCGTCAGCAAACAGTTTGGCAAAGCTGAAATCGTAAGCCGTAATGGTTGCGAAGCGCTTTTTCTCCGCTTTGTATTTTTGTAAGGATGAGATAGTTGTTGGTTTCATCTTAACCTCTGTCGCCTTAAAAATCGGTAATGGGCGCATTGTAGGGGAAGATGAACGGATTTGTTAATCCTTTATGGGCATTACCGGTAGCCGTTAAGCTACCGGAATTACCTTAAGGGTAAGTAATAGAGAATACCCCGGAGGCTTTGAATTGGCCGGGCATAATGGTTTGCGAACTATCCTGTTTGAGCGTCGCTAAAAAGTGAAGCGTCTGGCTGGTAGCAGAACCTTCCGCACCACCGCCAAAAATGCCGTTAGAGGTGTCGGTTTCATCTTCATAGTCTTTATATATAGACGCGGAATCATTAGGTTTTAGCACCATTTTACTGCTTTTCGTGGTTTGCTCACCTTGAATCTGGACAGAAACGCCGCTTGCAGCGGTGTTCCCGGTCAGGGTGTTGCCTAATAACGTGACATCCTTGCCGAGTTTGTTGGTCTTTAATTTAACCTCAATATTTTTCACACGAATACAGTTTTGTAGTTCAATAGCGAAAGGTACATCGGCGGCGCCATCTTTTATCGATTGAGGGCTATAGCTGCCTAATTGAACTTCATTGCCATTCACCACTGTAGTACCACTTAAAACAGAGGTAAAGCAGGTCGGGTTGGTGATGGTAACGCTGGCTAAACTAAATTTAATATAGATTGCAGTTGTGACTACCTTTGAACCCGCGCCGCCCGTGTGGTATTTAAGTAAATAGCTTGGGTCGCTGGTTAATAATTCCACGGTTGAACCATTGGAAGGTGAGAAAGTATTATCAGTAAAAAACTCAATCTCCATATTAGAGACAATGCCGCCATAGGATTGATACGTTGGCGATGATATTGCACGCCCTGTTTCATCATCACATCGATTATATGTATCGGTAAACGTCAGTGGCACACTGGTAACATCACCGATGTATGTTGTTTGTGCGGGGAGTGAAATGGCAGCACCATCGGTATGCGGGCTACTGATAGTAATGTTGTAATATAAACCCGTTATATTGGTCTTAAACAAGTTATGTCCGCCATACGCTTTATTGGCTGCAACCATAGCATTAGTCAATTGCATCAGTACGCCACTGGCATTGTTATGATAGGTGCAATAAACAAATCCCGTGCCACCGACACCGTATCCGGTATCAATATTTGGGTATTTAAGCTTGACGTTTGCCGGTATCGGGGTTGCAGAAGTGGTTTTATAAAAGACCAGAGAACTCCCATTTCCTAGGGCGTATGTCAGGCTGGCGGAACCGTCGCCACTCGGGCCTTTATCGTTACCTATACCTCTATCATTTCCCGCAACAAACGTTTTTGAACCCGCGAAAGCTGTGTTTATCAACAAGCCGCTAAAGATGATGATAAAAAGAGCCTGGTACCATTTCCCTTTTAAATGATGCATGTCATTTCCTTTTTTATGGATGACTAATGAGATATTCCCTGTGCCATAATCTGGCCGTCACCTCATTAGAACGTTTATTCATAGTAGGCTGATACCCACACCGAGACATTAACTGCGCCAGCGGTTACCGATGCTGCGTCACTCTCTTTTTGCAATCGTGTGTAAAAGGTATAGTTTTTATTAATAAGATCCTGACTCGTCACTGGAAAAATACTTTTTGGCGTGCCATCTGTTTTCAGGACATTAAAGTGATTAGCCGGATCCTGCGCGGAAAAAATAACAACCCCCACATTTTGGGCTCCTGACAGATTTGCGTTAGCAAAAATCTGGTTTGAGTACGTGGAGAGTTTTCCCGACACCGGTGTGAAACTCAGCGTTAATTGGGTCGGGGTTTTCCCCTCTATGCCGTTACAGTTTTTAACCGTGATATCAAATTTTTTTCCGCCGGGATAATCATCTTCTGGCGTAATATTGGAGGCAAAATAACTCGTCGTCACCGTGCCTAAATCGATATTTTGATTATTGTTGAGCGATATTTCGCAGCTAGCGGCGATAATATTCGCTTTAACCTCAACATCCGTATCGGCAAAGGCATAGACAGGTACTGAAGCAAGGATGAATAGCGCTAATGTCCGCTGAAAGTGATTCATCATGGAATTACTCATACTGAATGGTAAAGGTGGCCAGGGTTGAAAACGCGCCGGGGCCAATGTCATCGGATGTTTTATCCTGGGCAGTCACTATTCTGGCGCTGAGCGGCCAGTAGACCGAGGTGGCGCCACTCTGTGCTTTGAGATCAACAGTACTGACCGGCGGATTGACGCAGCTGAGTTGAATACCGGAGCCTGAACTATTACCTGCGGCGGTTTCCGTCCAGATTTCAGCTGAAACCCCAGTGGCGTTATCCGCTCCGATAAGCGCATTTCGGTATCCTGCACCATTGTTGGCATCGCCATCGCAGCCGGTCTTTTTTTCCAACCGGATGGTGGCGGTGTTTTTCAACAGCCCCTCGCATTGAGAAAAGCGGATCATGAAGGGTTTAAATTTGGTTTTGTTAACCACGTCATTGATATTCACATCACCAATGTCGACAGCGGTAATTAAGGTATCACTGGCGTTAACCAGCGTGGCTTCACAAGTGCTGGGTTGTAGCGTTGTCGTCACCGTCAGTTCAAGCGTACTGGTTCCCGCCCGGGTAATCGGAACGTTTAAAAAAACGAGCATCAGCAGGTAAAAAATTCTGTTTTGATAATTCATACCGAGCGTCCTTGCTAGTAGTAGTTAAAGGTAAAAATAACCTTTGCTTTGAATTTCCCTGCGGTTACCGCGTCGGATGACCCCGTTTTACGGATGGCGGCGGTCAGATCAAGACCGCTCGTCCTTTCTTGCTGACTCCAGGCAATCGGGGTCGAACCGTCGAAACTCAAAAGCGTACTTGACCCCATCCGTTTCAATGCCAGCCCCACGTTCTGGGCGCCACTGGTTTCGTCATTGGCAATCAGGGTGGTGCTGTTATTGACCAGATTTCCGGTCATGGTCATGGTTAATCCCCTCAGAGTGTTATCGCACTTTGTGGGAAGCAGCTTGAAATGACCTTCTGACTCAGCGCTTTCATTCACGACAGCACTTATCCCCATCGACGGCAGCGTCATTTCATATTGGTTCGTGCTGGCGTTGGCAATGGACGTCCCACTTATCCCGGCTAACGACATCTGACAGGTGGTTTCTTGTACCGTGGCGGTAAAATCAACGCTGAGATCCTGAGCATACAGGCTGCTGCAAGGAATGGCGGCTCCCACGAAGAGAGAAGCTAATAAGGTATATTTTTTCATATACGGCCCTTAATTATTGCAGCAACTGACATGGGAGATCGTCCAGCAAAATGGATTTGCCCAGAGTTTTTGGCGCATCCGGGATTTGATAATGCACGCGGCAGCTTTGGGTTTTTGCATTTTCGACCCATTCGATACGCAGCTCACCGCTATCGTCGATCCCGCGAACAAACACCTGGCCTCCCTGACCAACCGTTCCCAATACTTTGCCGCTGGCGTCATAAATACTGGAAGCGAAAGGTAATGGCTTGTTGTCGCTACGGATAATATGCGCAATAGCAGAACGGCCCTGGTCGGTTTCAAAGTGGCTTACGACCACGGCGCCCAGCCGAGGAATGGAGGTGGCGCTGGTGCTTTTCAGCTCGGTATCGTTATCCATTTGGCTGATGTCGAGGATAATGTTGTTTTCCCGATATGGTGATAATGCCGTGGTGACACCCTGGCCAAAACGGTCGATAGTACTGTTGCCATAGTTAATACGCGCGCCTTTAGCACCAGGTGCATCGACAATACTCAACGTATCCGCAGAACTGAAACTGTCGTTACTGAACGTTAATCCCTGGCGATGCAGGACAAAGCCACCGTCGGTATTTAAAGAATACTGGCGTGAATTATTACTGCTGGCAGATGCCGAACCAGAAACGGTGCCCCACGGAGATTCGTAGCTCACAAACGTACCGACATTTGACAGGTCTTTATCCTCTTTGACCATGTTGTAGCCGGTATTTACGCTATAGCTCCAGCGGTTATCCATGCTATTACCATTGGCGCTGGCCGTGGTCTGGTGGTTACCGTTAAAGTCGCTGCTGGCATTCATATTCAGGGTACGGAAACCGCTGCTATCACGCTGTCCGCCTAATAAATTTTCAAGCGGAATACTGAGACTCAGATAGATGGAGTCATCTTTACGGTTATCTTCATCGTAGCTTCGTTGCACGCCAATGCTATAACTGGCCCAGGAAAAACTATTACTGTAGCCAAAGGAGTAATCACTTTGGGTATTGTTTGTCACCCAGTAATCGCTCCACGTCCCGGTCATATAAAACGAGCCATAGTCATTATCATCGCTTTGTAAGGATTGATTGAGACTAATCGAGAACTGATTTTTTAAACGACTAAAATTATTAATTCCGCGATTTTGATCATTTTCGTCAGGGTGTTTAGCATCATCAATTAATGCCAATGCATCATTAAGCCCTAAATAGCTTTTAGTTGAGTACCGATACGCCGCCAGGTTGAGCGAGGTGTTCGTTGGAGAATAATATTTATTCCAGGAAATACGATAGCTTTGCCCCTGATAGTTTTTATCGTCAGGAATATCGGTAGAGGAGTGCGTAACGTCAAAAGAGAACGCGCCCAGATAGGTGTTCATACCCAGGCCAGCCAGTCCGGCATAATAACCGTTATCGGTTACCTGTAGCCCGGTGTAGCCCGTAAAGGTATTGTTCAGGCCGTAATAGAATGTTCCCTGAACCAGGCCCGGTTTTTCACGCAGATTGTCGTCGTTGACCTCGCCCATGCCGACATCCCAACGCCCCACGCCAGGGCGAAGCATTTGTGTCACCGATGAAAATGGCTGCGAGAAGGTACGCTTCGAACCGTCAGCTTCTTCTATGGTGACGATTAAATCGGCGCCATAGCTCGATGGTGTAATGTCATCGATGGTGAAGGGGCCGGGCGGAACCGTCGATTCATAGATTTTATAATTGTTTTGCGTGACGGTGACTTTGGCGTTTGAATTCGCCACACCACGAATAACCGGCGCATAGCTTGCCAGTACCGGGGGCAGCATACGGTCTTCGCTATAAAGTCGAACCCCTCTCAGGCTGACGGAGTCGAATGTTTCACCTGTGGTGTAGGTTTCGCCGATGATCAGTTGGGAGCGTAGGGAAGCGATATCGCGCTGGACATAGCGGTTTTGATACTGAAAATCGCTTGCTCCCTGTTTTGACCAGGAATAGTTACCCTGCGAACGAAAATGCCAGTTGCCTAAATTGAAGCCCGCCATCATCCCCGCGTAGAAACTGTCATTATCATAGCCCTGATTTTCGCTATGCCAGCCGTTAAGGTTATAGGAGAATAACGCGGCATTGACGCCATCTTCCCATAATGAAGGGGAAACATAGTTGCTATATTTTTTAATGATACTTTCTTGCGGTACGGTAATATCCAGCCGCTGATCGCCGTTATCGAAACGCAACGATGATTGAGGGATTAAGGTTTGAAGATTCAGGCAGTCTTTAGCTGCACTTTCTTTTTTTAATAATATATCAGCATCCGTGATTGTATCGGGCGCTTTGATATGTAATTGCGATAGCGTCAGGCTTGAAATACAAGGGACGGCGGTTTGCTGTTTCTTTATTTCAAAAAAATCGAGTTCCAGATTATTAGCTTGCGCACCATTTAAGTAAACCACCACCTTATAGTGGCCCGGCAGCGTGATGTTACCCTGGCTATAACGCTCTAAATCAATATTGGTGTTTTTTTGTCCCATTAAAAAGGAGGGGTCGAAATCCATGGGTTCTTCCGCCCATAACGGTGCGCCATAGGCTAGCAGGCAGCAGCTTATTGCCCGCCACAGAGTTTTTTTCCTGAACTGCCCCAAAAAATGATGCATAATAATCCCAATATTATAATTGTTAGTTTATAGAGATGACTTTCCTGAAATAGCGCCGCCGAAATCATTGATTGCCGAATACTCTAAGGTGCCTTTGCTGATTTGCTTCATGCCCACAACGACAAAATCACTGTAGCTTTTCGGCGCGACCATACTGGCCTGTACGGTATATTTCTTGTCGGCAGTTTTTAAAGACGCTGAGCTAAATGAAACATAATAAGGGGACGAATTTGTGGCGCGTAATACCACCTGATTTTTATCAGTGCGCAAATCCCATTTTATCTGCTCAGGCGCATCGCTTGGGCGCCCCGGCAGACCTTCAGGACGATAAAAGAGTTTTATCCGTGTACGAAACGCCAGCTGAAGAAGGTTTTTACCATTTGTCTCTTCATTTTTGGCTTTGCCAGGAATCTCCAGCGTGTTAAACCAATACACAGATTCTTTATCGGTCGGCAATGTGGTTGCAGCACCGGAATACATGATTTTTACCGTCTGGCCACGTGCCGGTTCGATTCTTGAAATAGGGGGCGTCGCGGTAAAGGGGACTGAAATAGTACTCGGATCGGCATTATCGTCCCCGGTATCTAACCATGTCTGGACTAATAGCGGATGGGTGCCCCGATTTTCCATACGGATAGTGGTTTCATCGCTCCCTGCTTTATAGATGATGCGCGTACCGGATAATACGATGTCCGCATTACAGGCTGCGCTGAATAATCCACTAAGAGCTAGCGATAACAATACGGTGATTGAATGTTTTTTTAGCGGCATTTTGTCATTCCATGGACAAAGAAGATGAACGGGTTGGGGGATTAGTTATCTCAACCCGCTAGTTTTACTTTTGATAACGTAAACAGTAATTAATCGGCGATGGCTTTATTGCCAGCACAACGTTTAATTAGTTGTAGGTTACTGTATAAGCAGCGTTTGTTTTGACAAAGCCGCCGCCAACAGGCGTGACGCTGTCAGATTTCACATAAGAAGCGGTAAAGTTATAAACTGCGACGTTTTCCGTGAATGCTTTGGTATGAATATCCGTTGGATTGTTGATTAGGACCTGCTTATAAGTGCCGGTATCGCTCACTTCGTGAATAGCAACGGTCGTACCTGTTGCAGGTGTATCAACCGAAGTATCGTTGTTTAAGGTGCCTTTGCTATTGCTGAAGAAGACAGAGCTCATGGTCAGCGCTGAGTTAGTTTTAGCTGGCGTACCACCTGCTGCAGAGCAATCTACGGTGATGCTGAACGGTTCTGCCTTAGCACCAACCGCGGTTGCACTCACTTCACCCGCGGTGGTCACTTCAGAAACGGTTGCGGTTTTCAGTGAAATTAAACCATCGCGTGCGCCACCATTAACGCGCAGATCGCAAGTTTCATCTGACACCAGCCCTGAAATATTTAACTGACCACCATCGGCTGCAAAAGCGGATGCTGAAGTAATAGCCGAAGCCGTTAATGCTAAAACAATGAGTTTCTTATTCATTAATGAATTTTCCATATATATTAATGTTTAAATTTTATTTGTTCTACGTTTGCGTCAGGTATAATATTTATACCGTTGGGAACGTCAGACGCGGTGATTTATACTCTTGCAAAGCACTAATGTAAAATATAAAAAAATGATTTTGTTTGTTATATTATTTGCTTGGTGAATAATATTATTCTTTTTTCAATATATAGTGTCATTTAGTTGTGGGTTGAATTATATATAATTTAGATGTATTGGCCTTCTTTTCATATTCTTGATATTTGTTTGTCGTCAGTATAAGCGAAAATACGTAGTGGCAATGCAAAAGTAAACAATTGAACTCATATATAATATTTATTGAATTATGGAATTAATGATGTTTTTTATTTGTTTTGTTGTTTGGCATTACTTTCATGAATGTGATGGTTCATTTTCGGAATTGATTATTGAATCTATTTTATTAATGGATTAAGTAAAGAAAAATCAGGGTGCGAGTGAATAACACACGATGAATCGCAATAAGATACAAACTCATCATGCCGTATCTTATTGGACGAGGAATGAAATAAAATGAATACTGGGGGAACAATCAGGTAAGAATTACCAGCGGGAAGGACAATCTGGAAAATGGTTATGCAGATAAGTTTGTAGACGCTCGTTATCTGGGAAATTTATTTCCGGGGCAATTTCAAATAACGGCCACAGCATAAAACCGCGATTTTTCATATCATAATGAGGGATGGTGAGGCGCTCCGTATGGATCACTTCCTGACCAAATAACATGATATCTAAATCAAGCGTACGTGGCCCCCAACGCTCGGCTTTGCGCACGCGACCCTGCTGGAGTTCAATGCGTTGAGTGTGATTAAGCAGCGCTTCGGGCGTGAGCGTGGTTTCCAGCGCGACGGCGGCATTCAGGTAATCAGGCTGATCCTGCGGGCCGAGCGGCGGCGTGCGGTAAAAAGAGGAAACGGCCACCACGCGGCTGTCAGGAATGTCCCTGATGGCCGCAACGGCAGCATTCACCTGCTCCAGCGGAGAGGCGAGGTTGCTGCCGAGTGCGATATACGCAAGCGTCACGCGCTACCCTCACGGCGCGGCGCGCGTTTACGCGGACGACGATGGCGGCGGCGGGTATCGGGCTCATCACCCAGATCGTTTAGCATATCTTTCTGTGCCGGAGGAGCAACCACCTGGAACTCGCTCCACCACTGGGTTAAACGCTGCAGTTCGTGATTGTTTTCCGCTTCGGCACGCAGCGCTAGCAGGTCGTAAGCGGCGCGGAATTTTGGATGCTCCATCAGCTTCCACGCGCGCTTGCCCTGACGACGAGACATACGCAGCTGTAGCTGCCAGATGTCGCGTACCAGCGCGGTAATGCGTTTTGGAATCGCCAGAGAACGGCAGGCTTCGTCCAGCACATCATTCATCGCCAGCGCGAAGGCATCGTGATAGACCAAGCCGCTTTCCTGAGCGATTTTCTGCGCCATTTCCAGCAGCGGATACCAGAACATGGCGGCAAACAGGAAGGCCGGGTTGACGCGCATATCGTTGTGGATACGGTTGTCGGTATTCTTCAGCACCTGCGCAATAATGCGCTCCATCGGGCTATCACCATCTTCGGTGAAGTAGCGGGTGATGGTCGGGAACAGCGGCTGGAACAGATTGTATTCACGCAGCAGCTTATAGGTT
This sequence comes from Kluyvera sp. NPDC087067, assembly GCF_044745165.1. Taxonomy (NCBI): domain Bacteria; kingdom Pseudomonadati; phylum Pseudomonadota; class Gammaproteobacteria; order Enterobacterales; family Enterobacteriaceae; genus Kluyvera; species Kluyvera sp. NPDC087067. The sequence goes on from NZ_JBIUZS010000009.1 coordinate 38,158, forward strand.
TCATAACCATAGCCAGCTTGCAGCAGCTTGAGCGCTTCTTCGAACAGACGTGCTGGCGGGACATCGTGCATCAACGTCGCCAGACGCGAGATAGGCTCGGCCGTTTCCGGGCTGATACGCATAGAGAGCTTGGCGGCAAAACGGACCGCGCGCAGCATGCGTACTGGATCTTCACGGTAGCGGGTTTCTGGATCGCCAATCAGGCGAATCACACCGTCAGACAAGTCCTGCATACCGCCAACGTAGTCGCGAACGGTAAAGTCGGCCACGCTGTAGTAAAGGCTGTTGATGGTGAAGTCGCGACGCTGGGCATCATCTTCGATGGAGCCGAAGATATTGTCACGTAGCAGCATGCCGTTTTGCCCACGCTGAGAGGTAGTTCGGTCAGACTGGCCGTCTTCATGGTGACCACGGAAGGTGGCAACCTCGATAATCTCCGGGCCAAACATGACGTGTGCCAGGCGGAAACGGCGTCCTACCAGACGACAGTTACGGAACAGTTTTCGTACCTGTTCCGGGGTGGCGCTGGTGGTGACATCGAAATCTTTTGGTTTTTTGCCTAAAAGCAGGTCGCGGACACCGCCGCCAACGAGATAAGCCTCGTAGCCTGATTTGTTCAGACGATAAAGAACCTTGAGGGCGTTCTCGCTAATATCTTTGCGGGAAATAGCGTGCTGCTCGCGCGGAATGACAGTCATAGCAGGTTTAGCAACGGCGTTCTCAGCCTCGCTCTCCTCACGGCTTAGCACCTTGCGGCAGAAATTAGCGACTCGGGTAAAAATGGTGCACCTCGGTAATATCAGTATCCAGGACAAAAAAATAGCGGCTAATCATAGCTCAGCCTAACGCATTTGAGAATGGCGGATTGATCTTCGCTGTCTCGGGCACCGCGGTGAGCGACCAGTGAAGGACGGCATTTTGTAATAATTGCGCCGTCGTTAAATCCTGCCATTGCGCTGGTATCGCCTGCCCCAGAAAGCGCAACGCCTCGATAAGAACAGGACGCGGATCGCCAGTGGGTAAAGCAGGTGCATGATTTTGCTTGGAAAGTTTAGCACCTTCTTCATTCAATGCCAGCGGCAGATGAATATAATCAGGCACCGGCCAGCCAAACAGCTGATAGAGCGAAATCTGCCGCACGGTGGGTTCAATTAAATCTGCGCCACGGACGATTTCAGTCACGCCCTGGAAATGATCGTCGACCACTACCGCCAGGTTGTAGGCAAAAAGTCCATCACGGCGATGAATAATAAAATCTTCGCGCGCCAGTCGCTCGTCAGCCTGGAGCGTTCCGCGCAGCCTGTCGTTGAACGCCATCACCGGATGAACCTGGCGCAAACGTAGGGCGGCGTTTTCCGGCCCAAAGCCCCGCTTGCGGCAGTGGCCGTCATAGGTTCCGCCCACGCTCTGAATACGCGCTCGCGTACAGGTGCAGAAATAGCACAGGTCCTGATTTTTTAACCAGGCCAGCGCTTCGCGGTAAGCATCGTGTCGCTGAGACTGCCACAGAACGTCGCCGTCCCAGTGCAGGCCGTAATGTTCCAGCTGATGCAAAATCGTCGTTGCAGCACCGGGAACTTCACGAGGGGGATCGATATCTTCTATACGAACTCGCCAGACGCCTTGTTGGGCGCGAGCCTGTAGATAGCTGCCAAGCGCCGCAATAAGCGAGCCGAAATGCAGTTCACCGGAAGGTGAGGGGGCGAAACGCCCGATATAGGGTTTTGATAACATGTTTATAGCAGTAATAAATGACAAGGCGGGAAGTGATTCCCGCCTTGAAGATAGAGTATTCGCGAGCGATTAACCTGCCATCTGCTTTTCGCGGATTTCTGCCAGCGTTTTGCAGTCAATACACAGGTCGGCCGTTGGACGTGCTTCCAGACGACGAATGCCAATTTCAACACCGCAGGATTCGCAGTAGCCGAAATCTTCATCTTCGACTTTCTTCAACGTTTTCTCGATCTTTTTGATAAGTTTACGTTCACGATCGCGGTTACGCAGTTCGAGGCTGAATTCTTCTTCCTGCGCGGCACGGTCTACCGGATCCGGGAAGTTTGCAGCTTCGTCCTGCATGTGAGTAACGGTGCGATCGACTTCATCCCTAAGTTGATTACGCCATGCTTCAAGAATACGTCGGAAGTGCGCTAGCTGGGCTTCGTTCATATACTCTTCGCCCGGTTTAACCTGGTATGGTTCTACCCCTGCGATGGACAGAATACTCAGGGACGATGTTTTACGGTTTTGCCCTTCTTGCATGTTGTTTCTCCTTAACACGCACTATCGATCCCCGTGTTCGGGGGAAAAATCAGGCCGCTATAAATAACAGATGCTTTTCCCGATGGCAATTATCTAAACGTAACACTTGACAATGCTGTGAGGAAAAGCGTATTTGCGCCGCAGCCCGAACACTTTCTATGCAAATTCACCCGTGGTTAACGAGACGGGTAACGGCGATATCAGAGTGATATTGTCGGCAGAAAGTTCCGCTTTATAAGCCAAAATCTCTACCCCCTTTTTGTGCGCCTCATTTAATAGCTTTGCATATTGAGCATCAATATGGTGTGCCGGAGAGAAATATTCAATGGCTGAGTGCAAGATTGCAAACAGTAAAACGGCGCGCTCTCCGTTCGCCACAACGCCCATCAGTTCGCGTAAATGCTTCTGACCCCGCACGGTGACTGCATCGGGGAAGTAGCCATACTCCTGTTCTGCCAGCGTCACTGACTTCACTTCAATATAGCAGCAAGGACGATCATCCGCCTGTAACATGATATCGATACGGCTGCCTTCCGTGCCGTATTTCACTTCACTTTTCAGCGCGTTGTAGCCAGTAAGTTCAGGTATTTTCCCAAGCGTTATCGCTTCTTTTGCTAATGTATTTGCCCGGAGTGTATTGACGCATATAAAAGCCCCATTTTGTGTCTGAGTTAATTCCCAAGTGTGCGGATACTTACGCTTAGTATTTTCTGATGTGGAATACCACACGGTATCGCCCGGCGTTGCACAACCGGTCATTGCTCCGGTATTGGGGCAGTGCAAGGTGAAAATTTCACCCGTGGGGGTTATCACATCTGCAAGAAAGCGCTTATAGCGTTTGATGAGCGTGGCGGACTGGAGCGGCGGCATAAACTGCATCGGATTTCCTTAATTATTCGCTGAGCGTCCAGCGCTGCAATGGCTTGTATCGGGTACGGCCTGCGGAAAAGCGCGATTCGTAGAGTACAAACTCGGTGACGGGAAAATCCCAGTGAAAACCGGGAGCGGGGATAGGCACCGCTTGTCCGGCATGGCGCAACAGCGTGAGGTGGGGATGATACGGCTGCGGGCTTTGATAGCAGCCGCTACGTGCCGCCTGTGCGCGAAGCATATTCGCAAGCTGCAACAGGCCGCGCGGCGGCTGGCGCGTACCGAGCCACACTACGCGCGAACGCAGCCACTGCCCGGCGTCGTCAAGATGTAGCGTAAACCCCGGCTGGCGAATACGTCCGGCAAGTATCGCCAGCGCCCGCTGTTTTTCCGCACTGACGTCGCCGAGAAATGCCAGCGTGATATGCATGTTGGCGGCGGTGACCGGCACACCGGCGTCGGGCGGAAAATGATCCGCTCGCCACTGCACCAGTTGCTTTTGAATTTTCGCTGGGATCTCTATGGCGAAAAACAGTCTTTTAGACTCAGACATCGTCGGGACTCGGTTATGAATTGACGCGATGCTACAATGTCCGCCGTTTAATGTTAACCCCTGGAGCCATTCGTGTCCCTGTTGCCGGTCGCAAACATCCTCCCAGAACTGCTCATCGCCTTACGACAATCCCCGCAGGTGCTTCTTAATGCGCCGACGGGAGCGGGTAAATCGACCTGGCTGCCGCTGCAAATTTTACGCGATGGTGGGATTGAAGGGCGCATATTACTGCTGGAGCCACGCCGGCTGGCGGCGCGTAACGTCGCGCAACGTCTAGCGGAACTGCTGGGGGAAAAGCCGGGGGAAACGGTAGGCTATCGGATGCGCGCCGAAACCTGTGTGAGTGCGAAAACCCGGCTTGAGGTGGTGACGGAGGGGATCATGACGCGCATGATCCAACAAGATCCCGAACTGTCAGGCGTGGGGCTTGTGATCCTCGATGAATTTCACGAGCGCAGCCTCCAGGCGGATCTCGCGCTGGCGCTGCTGCTCGACGTCCAGCAGGGGCTGCGTGACGATCTCAAGCTGCTCATCATGTCGGCCACGCTCGATAACGACAAACTCCAGCAGTTGCTACCCGAAGCGCCGACGGTTATTTCCGAGGGGCGCGCGTTTCCCGTTGAGCGCCGCTACCTGTCATTACCCTCACACCAGCGCTTTGATGAAGCGGTTGCCATCGCTACGGCTGAGCTTTTACGCAATGAAAGCGGCTCGCTGCTGCTATTTTTACCTGGCGTAGGGGAAATTCAGCGCGTACAAAACCAGCTTGCCGAGCGCGTGGCGAATGATGTGTTGCTCTGTCCTTTATATGGTGCGCTTTCGCTTGCCGAACAGCGGCAGGCGATTCTTCCCGCACCGGCAGGCAAGCGCAAGGTGGTTCTGGCGACCAACATCGCCGAAACCAGTTTGACGATAGAGGGCATTCGCCTGGTGGTGGACAGCGCGCAGGAGCGTGTTGCCCGTTTTGATGTGCGCAGCGGCCTGACGCGCCTGCTGACTCAGCGGATAAGCCAGGCCTCAATGACCCAGCGCGCCGGACGTGCCGGGCGACTGGAACCTGGCGTATGCGTGCATTTGCTGGCGAAAGAGCAGGCCGAGCGCGCGGCAGCGCAAAGCGATGCGGAAATCTTACAAAGCGATCTCTCCTCACTGTTGCTCGAGTTGTTGCAGTGGGGATGTACGGATCCGGCCCAGCTAAGCTGGCTGGATCAACCGCCGGCCACTAATCTTGCGGCGGCGAGGCGCTTGTTAACGCAGCTTGGCGCGCTGTCGGAGGGGCGGTTAACCGCGAAGGGCCAGAAAATGGCCGCTTTAGGTAACGATCCCCGTCTGGCAGCGATGCTGGTGGCAGCAAAAAATGATGATGAGGTCGCCACGGCGGCGCGGCTGGCCGCTATCCTCGAAGAACCGCCGCGCGGAAGCAATCATGATTTGCTCCAGGCATTTTCCCGGCCGCAGGGTCAATGGCAACAGCGTAGCCAGCAGCTTTGCAAACGGCTTAATTGCCGCGCGGGCCAGGTGGATAGCGACGCCATTCCGGCCCTGCTGGCCCAGGGTTTTCCCGACAGAATTGCACGTCGACGCGGGCAGGAAGGGCGCTACCAGTTGGCAAACGGCATGGGGGCGATGCTCGACGCCGATGATGCGTTAAATCGCCACGAATGGCTGATTGCGCCGTTGTTGTTGCAAGGTAGTGCTTCACCGGACGCGCGAATTTTGCAGGCCTGCGCGCTGGATATCGACGCTTTAATCGCCCGTTGCCCTGAATTGCTTCAACAATCAGACACGGTCGAGTGGGATGATACCCAGGGCACGCTCAAAGCGCTGCGTCGTAGCCAGATTGGTCAATTAACGCTCAGCGTGCGCCCGCTGGCAAAACCGTCCGAGAACGAACTTCATCAGGCGATGCTGACCGGAATTCGCGAGAAAGGGCTAAGCGTGCTTAACTGGACGAGCGAGGCCGAACAGCTGCGCTTGCGATTACAGTGTGCGGCACGCTGGCTGCCGGAAGAGGCGTGGCCTGCGGTGGACGATGAGGCGTTGCTGGAATCGCTTGAGGATTGGCTGCTCCCGCACATGACCGGCGTGCATTCTCTGCATGGGCTGAATTCAGTGGATATTAGCCAGGCGCTTTACGCCTGGTTGCCCTGGTCATTACGACAACGTCTGGTGAGTTCGCTGCCAACTCATTACACTGTGCCAACGGGAAGTCGAATCGCGATTCGCTACGATGCGGATAATCCACCGGCATTGGCCGTGCGGATGCAGGAGATGTTTGGTGAAGCCAGCACCCCGACCATCGCCGAAGGGCGAGTGGCGCTGGTGTTAGAGCTGCTTTCACCCGCCCAGCGCCCATTGCAGATTACGCGTGATTTAAGCGCGTTCTGGCAAGGGTCGTACCGCGAGGTGCAAAAAGAGATGAAGGGGCGCTATCCGAAACATGTCTGGCCGGACGATCCGGCAAATACCGCTCCCACGCGGCGGACAAAAAAGTATTCGTGATGGCGCCGTTCCCGGCGTCGCATTCGCTCGGCCGGGCTACGAATGCGATGCCGGTGAATACAGCGGGAGTAGGCCGGATAAGGCAAAGCCGCCATCCGGCAACCAGCACCGCCTGATGGCGCTATGCTTATCAGGCCTACATGTTGCAGTACCTGTGCCGGATGAATGCGACGCCGGGGAATACAGCGGGTGTAGGCCGGATAAGGCAAAGCCGCCATCCGGCAACCTGCACCGCCTGATGGCGCTGCGCTTATCAGGCCTACATGTTGCAGTATCTTTGCCGGGTGCATGCGATGCCGGGGAATACAGCATAAATTTGAGAGATATCTTCTTCTTTCAAACGACAGAAGAATTGAGAATCAGGCCTTTATGCCTGAATGTTGCGGAGAGAGAGCATGGCGGGGAATGACCGCGAGCCAATTGGACGTAAAGGAAAACCTGCACGTCCGGCAAAACAAAAGGTAAGCCGTCGTCAGCAATATGATGACGATTATGACGATGATGGTTACGAAGAAGAAAAACCACGCTCGCGTAAAGGTGGCGGCAAGGGAGGCAAGCCACGCGGTAAACATCGCTGGTTCTGGTTCCTGGTCAAATTGGGTATCGTATTTGCGGTACTGGTCGCGATTTATGGCGTCTATCTTGACCAAAAAATCCGTAGCCGTATTGATGGTAAAGTCTGGCAGCTTCCGGCGGCGGTCTATGGCCGCATGGTCAACCTTGAGCCGGATATGTCCATCAGTAAAAAAGAGATGGTGCAGCTGCTGACGGCAACACAGTACCGCCAGGTGACGGCGATGACGCGTCCTGGTGAATTTACCGTGCAGGCCAACAGCATCGAGATGATCCGTCGCCCGTTCGATTTCCCGGACAGTAAAGAAGGGCAGGTGCGTGCGCGTCTGACCTTCGACGGAGATCGTCTGGACACCATCGAGAATATGGACAGCAACCGCCAGTTTGGTTTCTTCCGACTCGATCCGCGGCTTATCACCATGATGTCCTCGCCAAACGGCGAGCAGCGTCTGTTCGTGCCGCGCAGCGGTTTCCCGGATCTGCTGGTGGATACGCTTATCGCCACCGAAGACCGTCATTTCTACGAGCATGACGGCATCAGCTTCTACTCGATTGGCCGTGCGATGCTGGCCAACCTGACCGCCGGACGCACGGTGCAAGGGGCGAGTACGCTGACGCAGCAGTTGGTGAAGAACCTGTTCCTTTCCAGCGAGCGTTCATACTGGCGTAAGGCCAACGAAGCCTACATGGCGCTGATTATGGATGCGCGCTACAGCAAAGACCGTATCCTTGAGCTGTATATGAACGAGGTATACCTCGGTCAAAGCGGCGACAACGAAATTCGCGGCTTCCCGCTGGCGAGCCTTTACTACTTTGGCCGCCCGGTAGAAGAGCTGAGCCTTGATCAGCAGGCGCTGCTGGTGGGGATGGTGAAAGGGGCGTCGATCTACAACCCGTGGCGTAACCCGAAACTGTCGCTCGAACGTCGTAACCTGGTGTTGCGCTTGCTGCAACAGCAGAAAGTGATTGACCAGGAACTCTACGACATGCTGAGCGCGCGTCCGCTGGGCGTGCAGCCGCGCGGCGGGGTGATTTCACCGCAGCCTGCGTTTATGCAGATGGTACGTCAGGAGCTGCAGGCAAAACTGGGCGATAAGGTCAAAGATCTGTCCGGCGTGAAAATCTTCACCACCTTTGACTCGGTGGCGCAGGATGCGGCAGAAAAAGCCGCGACCGACGGTATCCCGGCACTGAAGAAACAGCGCAAACTGAGCGATCTGGAAACCGCGATGGTGGTGGTTGACCGCTTCAGCGGTGAAGTGCGCGCGATGGTCGGTGGCGCAGAGCCGCAGTTTGCCGGTTACAACCGTGCGATGCAGGCGCGTCGTTCGATTGGTTCTCTGGCAAAACCTGCGACCTATCTGACGGCACTTAGCCAGCCGAATCAGTATCGCCTGAATACCTGGATTGCCGATGCACCGATTGCCCTGCGCCAGCCAAATGGTCAGGTGTGGTCACCGCAAAACGACGATCGTCGCTACAGCGAGAGCGGTAGAGTGATGCTGGTGGATGCGTTAACCCGCTCCATGAACGTGCCGACGGTTAACCTGGGGATGGCGCTGGGTCTGCCTGCGGTCACCGATACCTGGCTGAAGCTGGGCGTGCCGAAAGACCAGCTGCATCCGGTTCCAGCGATGCTACTGGGGGCGCTGAACCTGACGCCGATTGAAGTGGCCCAGGCGTTCCAGACTATCGCCAGCGGCGGTAACCGTGCGCCGCTTTCGGCGCTGCGTTCGGTGATTGCGGAAGATGGCACCGTGCTGTATCAGAGCTTCCCGCAGGCAGAACGTGCCGTACCGGCGCAGGCAGCGTACATGACGCTGTGGACGATGCAGCAGGTTGTGCAGCGTGGTACGGGTCGTCAGTTGGGGGCTAAATACCCGAACCTGCATCTAGCGGGGAAAACCGGGACCACTAACAACAACGTCGATACCTGGTTTGCCGGGATTGATGGCCGTGAAGTGGTGATTACCTGGGTGGGTCGCGATAACAACCAGCCAACCAAGCTGTACGGTGCCAGCGGTGCTATGTCGATTTATCAACGCTATCTGACTAACCAATCGCCTATCGCGCTGAATCTCACCGCGCCAGAAGATGTGGTTAATATGGGCGTTGATGACAATGGCTACTTCATTTGCGGCGGCGGAGGCATGCGGATGCTGCCGGTTTGGACAGCCGACCCGGATGCGCTCTGCCAGCAGAGCCAGCAGGCGATTGAACAGCAGCAGTCAGCAAATCCGTTTGATTCGTCTTCTTCTCAACCGCAACAGCAGCAACAGCAGCCGCCAGCGCAAGAGAAGAAAGACAGCGATGGCGTCGCAGGCTGGATTAAGGATATGTTCGGCGGTAACTAGTCGATAGTGCCAACACCTGCGCCGGTTGCTGGATGGCGGCTACGCCTTATCCGGCCTACACCAATCGGTAGCTCGGGTGAAGCGTTCCGCAGACCCCGGTGCTATACCGTAGCCCGGGCGAGGCGTTCACGCCGACCCCGGGGCCGCAGGCCACCCATCAACACCGAGCCTCTGTTAACCGCAGAGGCTTTTTTTTATCCTTTTCTTAACGCCATTTTTTCATCTGTTTATTTCTTAACCCCTTAATTCTGGTAGGGACTTATAACGCTTGCTATGCGTCTACCCGCTGTCCTATTATGCTTCCGGTTATAATAATAATTCTCGTTTACGTTATCATTCACTTCATCAGAGATATACCAATGGCGCGTCTTAAAACTGCTCAGCCAACCCACTCGCTGCGTAAACTCGCAGTCGTAGTCGCCACAGCGGTTAGCGGCATGTCTGTTTACGCACAGGCTGCAGATAAACCGAAAGAAGAAACCATCACCGTTACTGCCGCACCTGTTTCTCAGGAAAACGCTTGGGGGCCAGCCGCCACGATTGCTGCTAAGCACACGGCAACGGCCACCAAAACGGATACCCCGATTGAGAAGACCCCGCAGTCTGTCTCGGTGATCACCCGTCAGGAAATGGACATTCGTCAGCCGACAACCGTCAAAGATGCCATGGCTTATACGCCAAGCGTATTCTCGACTCGCGGCAGCTCATCAACGTACGACGTTGTTTCTATTCGTGGTTTTACTGCACCGACCACCGTTAACACCAACCAGTATCTGGATGGCATGAAGCTTCAGGGTAATAACTACTCTGAAATTTCGATGGACCCGTATTTCCTGGAACGCGTTGAAGTGATGCGTGGGCCAACGTCCGTGCTGTACGGCAACAGCAACCCGGGCGGTATCGTCAGCATGGTCAGCAAGCGCCCGACCACCGAACCGCTGCGTGAAATTCAGTTCAAAATGGGCACAGATAACCTCTGGCAGACCGGTTTTGACTTCAGTGATGCAATTGATGACGATGGTGTATGGTCCTATCGTCTGACCGGTTTAGGCCGAAGCCAGGATACGCAGCAGGATATGGCGAAATCGAATCGCTATGCCATTGCCCCATCCTTTAGCTGGCGCCCGGATGATAAAACCGACTTCACCTTCCTGAGCAACTTCCAGAGCGACCCGAATGCGGGTTACTACGGTTGGTTGCCGCGCGAAGGTACGGTTGTGCCTTATTACGATGCTAACGGTAATGCGCACAAGCTGCCGACCGATTTCAACGAAGGTGAGCGTGATAACAAGATGCAGCGCCGCCAGCAGATGGTGGGCTACAGCTTCTCGCACGAATTTAACGACACCTTCACCGTGCGCCAGAACCTGCGTTACGATCAGGTGAAAACCCTGTACCGTTCCGTTTACGGTTATGGCTACATCGCGCCAGGTAAAATTAATCGTCAGTACGTTCGCTCTGATGAAGACCTCAATACTTTCACCGTTGATAACCAACTGCAGTCTAACTTCGCGACCGGCGACGTCGCGCATACGCTGCTAACCGGCGTGGATTATTCACGCATGCGTAACGATATCGACGCTCAGTATGGTTCAGCCAGCCCGCTGGATATGAACAACCCGCAGTACGGTAATCCGAATGTCTCCGTTAATTTCCCATATGCGGTACTAAACCGTATGGAACAAACGGGCCTGTACGCGCAAGATCAAATGGAATGGGACAAATGGGTGCTGACGCTGGGTGGTCGCTATGACTACGCGATGGCCTCAACGCTGACCCGCTCCAGCAACTCTCTGGCGCAGAACCACGACCAGCAATTCACCTGGCGCGGTGGCCTGAACTACCTGTTTGATAATGGGATCTCCCCATACTTCAGCTATAGCGAATCTTTTGAACCGACCTCTGGCTCAACGAAAGAGGGCAAACCGTTCGATCCGTCTCGCGGCAAGCAGTACGAAGCTGGCGTGAAGTACGTACCGAAAGATATGCCGGTAGTCCTGACCGCGGCGATTTACCAGCTGACTAAAGACAAAAACCTGACATCTGACCCGAACGACTCAACGGGGCTGTATAGCGTGCAGGCGGGCGAGATTCGTTCCCGCGGTCTTGAGCTGGAAGCGAAAGCGGCGGTTAACGAAAATATCAACGTGACTGCAGCCTATAGCTATAACGATGCTGAATATACCGAAGACACCATCTTTAAAGGCAAACGCCCGGCTGAGGTGCCACGTAATCAAGCGTCTCTGTGGACTGATTACACCTTCTATGACACGGCGCTTAGCGGCCTGACCTTCGGTGCTGGTGTGCGCTATACCGGTTCGACGGTGAGCTACTACAAAAATGACGCTGCGAAGAAAAACGATTCGTTCAACGTTGGTGGCTACACCGTTGCTGACGCCATGGTGAAATACGATCTGGCGCGTTTCGGCCTGCCGGGCTCCTCCGTTGCCGTTAACGTCAATAACCTGTTCGACCGTGAATACGTCTCCAGCTGCTATAGCGAATATGCATGCTACTGGGGCGCTGAGCGTCAGGTTGTTGCCACCGCAACGTTCCGTTTCTAACCACCTCCAGGGCGCGGAATTTCCGCGCCCTTTAACATGTTGACGGTTATGCAGGACAACACAACTCATTCCGACACCACCTTCTCTTTGGACGAGGTGGCTTTCCGCGTGCCTGGTCGCACCCTGTTACATCCACTCTCCTTAACCTTCCCTGCGGGCAAAGTGACCGGACTTATCGGCCACAACGGCTCGGGCAAATCCACCTTACTGAAAATGCTAGGCCGCCATCAGCCGCCGTCTGAAGGAGAGATCCTGCTGGACGCTCAGCCGCTGGCGAGCTGGAACAGCAAAGCGTTTGCCCGCAAGGTTGCCTATCTGCCGCAGCAACTGCCGCCCGCAGAAGGGATGACGGTGCGTGAACTGGTGGCGATTGGTCGCTACCCGTGGCACGGCGCGTTAGGGCGATTTGGCGTGGCTGACCGTGAAAAAGTGGATGAAGCGATTGCGCTGGTAGGGCTGAAAGCGCTGGCGCAGCGTCTGGTTGATAGCCTCTCCGGCGGCGAACGCCAGCGTGCGTGGATTGCCATGCTGGTGGCGCAGGATAGCCGCTGTCTGCTGCTGGACGAACCGACCTCCGCGCTGGATATTGCCCATCAGGTGGACGTGCTGGCGCTGATACATCGCTTGAGCGAACAGCGTGGACTGACGGTGGTTGCCGTGCTGCACGACATCAACATGGCGGCCCGCTACTGTGACTATCTGGTCGCGCTGCGTGGGGGCGAAATGATTGCCCAGGGCACGCCTGATGAACTGATGCGCAGCGAGACGCTGGAAAAAATTTACGGTATTCCGATGGGGATACTGCCTCACCCAGCCGGTGCCGCACCGGTAAGTTTTGTCTACTGATGACTGCCTCAAACCTGATTAGCCGCCGCCGTTTGCTGACGGCGATGGCGCTCTCACCCCTCATATTGCAGATGCAAAAGGCGCAGGCCGCGCCGATTAGCGCCGAGCGAATCGTGGCGCTGGAATGGCTGCCCGTTGAACTGATGCTGGCGCTGGGCGTCACCCCTTATGGCGTGGCGGATATCCCCAACTACCGCATGTGGGTTAACGAACCTGCGCTGCCGGACTCGGTGATTGACGTGGGTCTGCGCACCGAACCTAATCTCGAACTGTTGACGCAGATGAAGCCCTCGATGCTGGTCTGGTCGGCGGGTTATGGCCCTTCGCCGGAGATCCTCGCCAGAATCGCGCCTGGGCGCAGTTTTGCCTTCAGCGACGGTAAAAAACCGCTGGCGCAGGCACAGCGTTCGTTGCTGGAAATGGCGGATATGCTCGACAAGCAGGCGGTGGCGCAGCGCCATCTGGCTGAGTTCGACGCGTTTATCGACCGCCTGAAGCCGCGCTTTACGCAGCGTGGCGATCGCCCGTTATTAATGATGTCGCTGCTCGATCCGCGCCATATGCTGGTCTTTGGCCCCAACTGTCTGTTCCAGGAAGTGCTCGACCGCTTAGGCGTCAAAAACGCCTGGCAGGAAGAAACCAATTTCTGGGGCAGCACGGCGGTGGGAATCGACCGTCTGGCGGCCTACAAAGACGTCGACGTTCTGTGTTTCGATCACGGTAACGCCGCTGAAATGCGTCAGCTCACCGCCACCCCGCTGTGGCAGGCGATGCCGTTCGTTCGTGCCAACCGGATGCAGGTGGTTCCGGCGGTATGGTTCTACGGGGCTACGCTGTCGGCGATGCACTTTGCTCGCATTCTGGATAACGCATTGGGAGGCAAAGCGTGAACGCAAAATTCTCACCGTTTGCCGCCATCTTATTGCTGACGCTGTTTATCGCGGCGCTGGGACTCACCTGGTTTAACTTCAATATTGCGCTGCCTTACGCGCAGTGGTTTAAGGCTGCACGCCTGCCGGATATCGACGCCATCGACCAGATGCTGTTCCACTACAGTTTGCTGCCGCGGCTGGTGATTTCGCTGCTGGTGGGCGCAGGATTGGGGCTGGTTGGCGTCCTGTTCCAGCAAGTGCTGCGTAACCCGCTGGCCGAGCCGACGACGCTCGGCGTGGCGACCGGCGCGCAGCTTGGCATGACCGTCACCACGCTGTGGGCGGTGCCGGGCGTATTGACGTCGCAGTTTGCCGCGCTCGCGGGCGCCTGCATCGTTGGGGCGCTGGTGTTTGGCGTGGCGTGGGGCAAACGCCTCTCGCCGGTGACGCTGATTTTGGCGGGGCTGGTAGTGAGCCTCTACTGTGGGGCCATTAACCAGCTGATGGTACTGTTCCATCATGACCAATTACAGAGCATGTTCCTGTGGAGCACCGGTACGCTGACGCAAACCGACTGGAGCGTGGTGCAGCGCCTGTGGCCGCAGCTGCTGGGCGGCGTGATGCTGACCTTGCTGCTGCTGCGTCCGCTGACCTTAATGGGGCTGGACGATGGCGTGGCGCGTAACCTGGGGCTGGCGCTGTCATTGGCGCGTCTGGGAGCGTTAACGCTGGCGATTGTGATCAGTGCTTTCCTCGTTAACGCGGTGGGGATTATCGGTTTTATCGGCCTGTTTGCGCCGCTGCTGGCGAAGATGCTCGGCGCTCGGCGTCTGCTCTCGCGTCTACTGCTGGCCCCGCTGATTGGTGCGCTGATTCTTTGGCTTTCTGACCAGTTAATTTTGTGGCTGACCCGCGTGTGGATGGAAGTCTCCACCGGTTCGGTAACGGCGCTGATTGGCGCGCCGCTGCTGCTATGGCTGCTGCCACGGCTGCGTAGCATGAGCGCGCCGTCGATGAACGCGAGCGATAGCGTGGCCAGCGAACGTCATCATGTGCAGTGGTTTGCGCTGGGCGGGGCGGTGATTTTACTGCTGGCGGTGTTTGTCGCGCTGTCGCTGGGGCGTGATGCGACTAGCTGGCACTGGGCCAGCGGTGAGCTGCTCGACCAGCTGATGCAGTGGCGCTGGCCGCGTATTGCTTCCGCGCTGATTGCCGGGGTGATGCTGGCGGTGGCGGGCTGTATTATCCAGCGCCTGACCGGCAACCCGATGGCCAGTCCCGAAGTTCTGGGAATAAGCTCCGGTGCGGCATTTGGCGTGGTATTGATGCTGTTTTTGGTGCCGGGAAACGCATTCGGCTGGCTGCTGCCAGCGGGAAGCCTGGGGGCGGCGGTCACGCTGCTGGTTATCCTTATTGCCGCCGGACGCGGTGGCTTCTCTCCACACCGTATGCTGCTGGCGGGGATGGCGCTGAGTACGGCGTTTACCATGTTGCTGATGATGTTGCAGGCCAGCGGCGATCCGCGAATGGCGCAAATTCTGACGTGGATCTCCGGCTCAACCTATAACGCGACCGGTAAGCAGGTCGTGCAGTCGGCAATCGCGATGATCGTGTTGCTGATGCTGGTTCCGCTGTGCCGTCGTTGGCTGACGATTTTACCGCTCGGCGGCGAAACGGCGCGGTCAATTGGGATGGCGCTGACGCCTGCGCGCGTTGGCCTGCTGCTGCTAGCAGCGTGCCTGACGGCGGCGGCTACGCTGACGATTGGCCCGCTAAGCTTTGTGGGGCTGATGGCACCGCATATTGCGCGCATGATGGGATTCCGACGCACGATGCCGCACATTGTGATTTCGGCCCTGATCGGTGGCTTGCTGTTGGTGTTTGCTGACTGGTGCGGAAGGATGCTGATGTTCCCGTATCAAATACCGGCGGGGCTGCTGTCGACCTTTATTGGTGCGCCGTACTTTATCTATTTGCTGAGAAAGCAGAGTCGTTAAAAAGCCGGATGGCGCTTACGCTTATCCGGCCTACATGCAGGTTTCGTTTGTAGGCCGGGTAAGGCGAAGCCGCCCCCCGGCAATCACGACCTTACAGCTTCGCAAACACCCGACGCGCCGCGTCAATCGTGTTATTGATATCGTCTTCACTGTGGGCAATAGACATAAAGCCCGCTTCAAACGCAGATGGCGCCAGATACACGCCTTCTTCCAGCATCAGATGGAAGAAGTGCTTAAAGCGCTCAACGTCGCACTTCAGCACGTCCTGATAGCAGGTCACTTCTTTGGCGTCGGTGAAGAAAATCCCGAACATGCCGCCGACGTTATTTACCACCAGTGGGATCCCCGTTTCGCGTGCCGCATCCAGCAGGCCCTGCGCCAGCTGGTTGGTCAGTTCGGTCAGGGTTTCGTGTACGCCCGGCTGCGCGACCTCGGTCAGGCAGGCAAAGCCCGCCGCCATGGCGATAGGGTTACCGGACAACGTCCCCGCTTGATAGACCGGGCCGGTTGGTGCCAGCGCGTCCATCACATCACGACGACCGCCAAATGCGCCCACCGGCATCCCGCCGCCGATGATTTTGCCAAGACAGGTCAGGTCAGGAACGACACCGTAGTAATCCTGCGCGCCCGCGAGCGCGACGCGGAAACCGGTCATCACTTCGTCAATAATTAACAGCGCGCCAAACTCGTCGCACAGCGCGCGCAGGCCCGGCAGGAAATCAGGCTGCGGTGGAATGCAGTTCATGTTGCCCGCGACCGGCTCAACGATGATACAGGCGACTTCCTGCGGGAACTGCTCAAATGCGGCGCGAACGGAGGCCAGATCGTTGTAGGTGCAGGTGAGGGTGTGCTTGGCGAAATCTGCCGGCACGCCCGGCGAGTTTGGCTGGCCCAGCGTCAACGCGCCGGAACCCGCTTTCACTAGCAGGCAGTCGGCGTGGCCGTGGTAGCAGCCTTCGAATTTGATGATTTTGTCACGACCGGTGAAGCCGCGCGCCAGGCGAATGGCGCTCATAGTCGCTTCCGTACCTGAGTTCACCATGCGCACCATGTCCATGGTTGGCACCAAATCAGTGACCAGCTTCGCCATGGTCACTTCCATTTCGGTAGGTGCGCCAAAGCTCAGGCCGCGTTCTGCCGCTTCAATCACCGCGTTGCGGATAGCCGGATGATTGTGGCCCAGCACCATCGGCCCCCAGGAACCGACATAATCGATATAGGCTTTGCCATCTACGTCGTACAGATAGGCACCGTCCGCACGCTCGATAAACAGCGGTGTACCGCCCACGCCGGTAAAGGCCCGAACCGGCGAGTTCACCCCGCCCGGGATAAGTTCACGCGCAGCGCTATACAGATTTTCAGATTTGCTCATTGCCAGGATCCTGGTTTGTGAAGAAGGTGTTGCCCGTTATTCTAAATTATTCCGCGAAGGTTATGAAATTTTTGGCCGTTTTGCATGAAAGCAGGCAGGGTTTATCCGCTTTACGGTTTTACGGCCAGAGGGAGCACTGTGAGAGTTGACGGTTTGAGCGCCGTTTTACGAGCGGCTCGAATTTTGTCGTAGTGGGAAAATACGCGTATTAATGATGGCGATATTGACCTCGCAAGGCGTTCCATCATCCAGATAAACCGTTTCATCGAGTTCCATCACGGCATCATGCTCTTTAAGATTCAGCAGATTGATAATGTCCTCGTCCTGAAGATTAAGGGCCGTTAAGTTCTGATCGCGGCGCTGGACTTTTTTGCCGGTGATGCTTTCGATATAGCTGTATTTTGATATCTCCAGCTGACTTAATTCCATGCTGGTAAACATATTGACCGGCAGATGGATATGCTCAAGTGCGACCGGAATATCGTCAAAACACATCAGACGTAAAATTTTATAAATCTGATCGCTATTTTTAATGCGTAATGCCTGCGCCATTTCCGGCGTTGGCACTTTCATTATGCTGAATTTAATCACTTTTCTGACGCCTTTGTGGCCGCTTTTTTGGGCCTGGAAATCAAAAGGCGAAAGGGCGTGGAAGCGTCCTGACTGATTACTTTTACCGATAGAACCGACGAATAAACCGGAACCCTTAACCCGATAAATTCGCTGTTGCTCGATAAGCAGACGCGTGGCTTCCCGCACCGTAGCGCGCGTGATGCCGATATTTTTGGCAATCGCAATCTCGGTATCCAGTTTATCCCCGGGTAAAAGGTTGTCGGTCTTTATTTTCCTGAGAATGTAATCGACTACCTCTTTTTGCTTCTCTGTGATGCCATCAACCATCGACTTTGTTCCTAACCAAGGTGAGCTGAGTCCTGCCTACATGTATGCCTGACTTTGTTTTCTATCGACCAGACCGTTCACGTCAGATTGTGAGCAACTTAACGAATTTGGATCAACAAACAGCGCATCGCGGTAAAAACCGTTTTTGCATATTGTATCTGGACACGTCTGTGTGCATCATCAAGATGACTAGACAAGTAAAACATGTATAGACTTATTTTGTCGAGCGTAAGAATGCAGTAAAAATGGAAAGAATATAAGCAATTAATTGTATTTTAATGTTTATTTTTCCCATTGTTCCGGCGCTTTCATAAGCCATCACTTACCATCATAAAAACAACGGTTTCTGATGAGGTGTCTGTTCATGTCGTTTTAGGGTAATCCCATAAAACGTGATTTTTGAACGTAAAATCCAGGCAAAGAGAGAGATGTATGAGCAACAGAAAGTTAGCGAATGCCATCAGGATCCTGAGTATCGATGCGGTTCAGAAAGCCAACTCCGGCCACCCGGGCGCACCAATGGGAATGGCCGATATTGCCGAAGTGGTTTGGCGTCGCCACCTTCGCCATAACCCGAAAAATCCGCAGTGGTTTAACCGCGATCGCTATGTTCAGTCCAACGGTCATGGCTCTATGCTGATTTACGCTCTGTTGCACCTTACCGGCTATGACCTGAGCATGAACGACATTCGTGATTTCCGTCAGCTCCATTCTCGTACGCCGGGCCATCCTGAATATGGCTATACGCCGGGCGTTGAAACCACCACCGGCCCGCTGGGGCAGGGGGTTGCCAATGCGGTCGGCATGGCGATTGCCGAAAAAGCGCTGGCCGCTGAATTCAATAAACCTGGGTTTGATATTGTCGATCACCACACCTGGCTGTTCCTGGGCGATGGCTGCTTGATGGAAGGCATTTCTCATGAGGCCTGTAGCCTGGCGGGCACGCTGGGGCTGGGTAACCTGATTGCCGTCTGGGATGACAACGGCATCTCTATTGACGGTCATGTAGAAGGGTGGTTTGCCGACGATACGGCGGCACGTTTTCGCGCCTACGGCTGGCATGTGATTGAAGGCGTTGACGGCCACGATTCAGAAGCCATTGACGCCGCCGTTCGCGAAGCCAAAAAAGTCACCGACAAGCCAAGCCTGTTATGTTGCAAAACGATTATCGGTTTCGGTTCACCGAATAAAGCCGACAGCCATGAGTGCCACGGTTCGGCGCTGGGCGCCGATGAAGTTGCGCGGGTACGCGAGCAATTGCAGTGGCCGCATCCGGCTTTTGAAATTCCTGCGGAGATTTATGCCGCCTGGGATGCAAAGCAAAAAGGGGCGCAGGATCAGCAAGCGTGGGATGAACTGTTTGCTGCCTATGCCCAACGCTGGCCTGAACTGGCCGCCGAATTTACCCGCCGCATGAACGGCGAGTTGCCCGGCGAATGGGCTGAGAACATCCAGCAGTATGTTCATGCGCTTCAGGCCAATCCCGCAGCGCTGGCAACGCGTCAGGTCAGCCAGAACTGCTTGAATTTCCTTGCGGACATGCTGCCGGAACTGATGGGCGGTTCGGCGGATCTTTCGCCATCAAACCTTACCCGACATCAGAAGTCCGTCGACTTTACCGCTGACAATCCTGCCGGAAACTATATCTCGTATGGCGTTCGTGAATTTGGCATGTCGGCCATCATGAATGGTCTGGCGCTGCACGGCGGCTTTATCCCCTACGGCGGTACCTTCCTGATGTTTATGGAATATGCCCGCAACGCGCTGCGCATGGCGGCGTTGATGAAGATCCGCTCGGTGTTTGTCTATACCCATGACACGATTGGCCTTGGTGAAGATGGCCCAACGCACCAGCCGGTAGAACAACTTGCCTCACTGCGTTTAACGCCGAATATGGAAACCTGGCGCGGTTGCGATCAGGTTGAGGTTGCCGTTTCGTGGCAGCAGGCGATTGAGCGAAAAGATGGGCCGTCGGCGCTGGTGCTGACCCGCCAGCCGCTTGCACAACAGTCCCGTTGCGAAGAGCAATTAAAGGCCATTTCACGTGGCGGATATGTGCTGGTTGACTGCGACGGTGAGCCGGAGTTGATATTGATCTCTGCGGGATCCGAAATTGAACTGGCGGTTGCTGCCGCTCGCACCTTGCAGCAGGAAGGTCGCCGCATCCGTGTGGTCTCAATGCCCTGCACCGAGCGTTTTGATAAACAAGATGAGCAGTATAAAGAAACGGTTCTGCCCAAGCATATCCGTCGTCGTCTGGCCGTTGAAGCCAGTATTGAAGGATTCTGGGAGCGCTACGTGGGCCTTGATGGAAAAGTGATAGGCATGAGCTCATTTGGTGAGTCTGCACCGGCCAGCGTGCTCTTTAAGTACTTTGGTTTCACGACCGCAAATGTGACTGAAACGGCTCGTAGCATGCTTTAGCCACTCTTTTTTACTTTGACGAATGATAGGTAATATCCATGCCAACATTATCTAACTGGCTGAATAAAGACAAAGTTCAGTATGTTGAGTCCGTCGCGGACTGGAAAGAAGCGATTCAGATTGCAGGTCGTCCACTGCTGGAGGAAGGGGCGATTTCCCCGGCCTATATCGATTCAATTATCAAACAGAAAGAAGAGATCGGCCCCTACTTTGTGATTGCACCGCGTATTGCCATGCCGCACACGCGGCCGGAGCACGGAGCGATGGCGCTCGGATTATCGATTGTTAAATTGGGCCAGGCCGTGGAATTCCAGTCTGAAGAAAACGATCCGGTTGATGCGATTTTTATGTTCTCGGCACCTGATAGCAATAGCCATATTGAAATGATTTCGCAGCTTGCCGAAGTGCTTTCGGATGACGAGGTCATGCAGCAAATTTTTGATAGCAAAAGTTCAGCGCAGTTGCAGGCGATTTTACTCGGTGAAGCGCCAGCGACTTGTTAAATATACCTTAAGCGAAAATAAACGAGGTCTACTATGAAAATCATGGCGGTATGTGGCTCCGGTCTGGGCAGCAGCTTTATGATGGAAATGAACATCAAGAAAGTGCTCAAGAAAATTAACGTGACGGCTGACGTTGACCATTCTGATTTGGGTTCTGTTACCCCGGATCTGGCGGACGTTTTTGTGATGGCAAAAGATATTGCGTTCAGCGCCAACCTTCCTGCGGAAAAAGTCATTATTATCAATAATATTATTGACTTAAACGAAGTTGAACAAAAAATAAAAGACTACTTTGAAAAGCAATAATTAAGTCGGGCAAGAAAAATACCCTGCTACAGAGGTTAATATGTTTGTTCAAAACGTAGTACAACTTATTGTCGATATTCTGAAGGTGCCATCCATCCTTGTTGGGTTGGTCGCGTTGTTTGGTTTGGTTGCCCAAAAAAAATCCTTCCCTGATGTGATTAAAGGTACCGTTAAAACGATACTGGGTTTTTTGGTGTTATCCGGCGGGGCGATGGTCCTGGTAGGCTCGCTAACGCCACTCGGTGATATTTTTAAACAAGCCTTTGATGTACAGGGTATTATTCCCAACAACGAAGCAATGGTCTCCATTGCGCTGGAGAAATATGGTGCGCCAACCACGCTGATTATGGCGTTTGGGATGGTCGCCAACATCGTTGTCGCTCGCTTTACCCGCTTAAAATATATCTACCTTTCCGGGCATGTGACCTTCTACATGGCCTGTATGGTGGCAATTATTCTTTCTGTTGCCGGTTTTGAAGGCGTACAGCTTATTTATACCGGTTCGCTGGCGCTCGGTATGCTGATGGGCTTTTTCCCGGCGATTGCGCAACCTTACATGCGGAAAATTATCGGTAGCGATCAGGTCGCCCTGGCGCACACCGGTACGATTGGCTACGTGCTTTCGGGATGGATTGGCTCTGTTGTCGGTAAGGGGTCTAAATCCACCGAAGAGATGAATATGCCTAAGAATCTGAGCTTCTTACGCGATAGCACAATTTCAATCTCGCTGACCATGATGATTATTTATCTGGTGCTGTCTATTTCAGCCGGTAAAGAGTACGTCGAAAGTCATTTCAGCAATGGTCAGAACTATCTGGTGTATTCGTTTATTCAGGCGATTACGTTTGCGGCTGGCGTGTTTATTATCCTGCAAGGGGTGCGTTTAATTCTGGCTGAGATCGTGCCAGCGTTTACCGGTTTCTCTGAGCGACTGGTGCCGAATGCACGTCCTGCACTGGATTGCCCGATTGTTTTCCCGTATGCCCCTAATGCGGTGTTGGTCGGCTTTATTTCGAGCTTCGTCGGCGGGCTGGTTGGGCTGTTTATTCTGGGTCAGTTGAAGTGGGTGCTTATTCTTCCAGGCGTTGTTCCTCACTTCTTCTGCGGGGCGACTGCGGGGGTATTTGGTAATGCGACCGGCGGGAAACGCGGTGCCATTATCGGGGCATTTGCTCACGGTATTCTCATTACGTTCTTACCCGTGGCGCTTATTCCGGTGCTTGGCGCACTTGGCTTAACCAATACCACGTTCTCTGATACCGATTTCGGTGTCGTCGGGATTATCCTTGGCAACATGGCGCGCTTTATGACGCCAGGCACGATTACCATGACGATTACCGGTATTTTTGCTCTACTGGTTATTTATAACTTTGTCGGCAAAAAGAAGGTTGTTGTTGAAGAGTAAGGTATTGGTTTGAATGGCAAGTGCCTTCCTTGTGGGGCGCGTTTGTCAGTTAAGCGTGGGGTTCCGTTCACGTTAGGTCAGGCAGAATATGAACTGGCATCACCCGTGAACGGGCCAAGGGGGACAACCGCGTCCCCCTTGGCAATCCCCGCGGCCCCGCAAGGAAATCGGTGCTTCGCACTACGCTCGCCTCCGAACTCCAGCCTTCGGCACGGCGAAACTCGACGTCCTGTCTCGCTTCGCCTCAGTCCGCCATCCATGGCGTCCTGACCTTGTCTTCCATTCTCCGACTCGCCGATTTCAGCGGGGACTCATCGGTTTCAGAGCGATAGGTTTTAGCTTTTAGCTTAAAGGGAGCGCAATAGGGGGATAAATCCAAACATACCGCCCCTTAACCGACAGGCATTACTCCTTGCGGGAGGCATTTTCGATTTTAAAGACTTCAGCATTCTTATTTGGGCCCACGCTAACCGGTGATGAACTAAAATTTTACCCCAGCGTAACAAAGCATTCGTGGCGCAATTTTTTCGCGACGTAACGCACATGTCTGGGTAAAATGCCTTCCCTTCCCATTTGTATTACCAATTAGTGATGACGGTATGAAAGCTGAGATAACCCCTTTAGAGGCACAACGGATTGTTGGTCTGCGTCGCCGCGATGTGGTGCGTAAACTGCTGAACCGCGATAAAACGCCGCTGATGGTGCTCCTGTCGGCCGCAGTTGTCGGTACCCTGGTTGGGTTAGTGGGCGTTGCATTTGAACATGCGGTGAACTGGGTGCAAAACATGCGCATCGCGACGCTGGCGCAGGTTGCGGATCGTTGGTTCATCGTCTGGCCGCTGGCCTTTATTTTATCGGCTCTATTAGCGATGCTCGGCTACTGGCTGGTACGCCGCTTTGCGCCGGAGGCCGGAGGTTCGGGGATTCCCGAAATTGAAGGGGCGCTGGAAGAACTGCGTCCCGTGCGCTGGTGGCGCGTGTTGCCGGTGAAATTCGTCGGTGGTATGGGCACGCTGGGGGCCGGTATGGTGCTGGGGCGCGAAGGGCCAACGGTGCAAATCGGTGGCAATATCGGGCGTATGGTGGGGGACATTTTCCGCCAGCGCGGCGAAGAGTCACGTCATACGCTGCTGGCGACCGGTGCGGCGGCGGGGCTGTCGGCGGCCTTTAACGCGCCGCTGGCAGGCATCTTGTTTATCATCGAAGAGATGCGCCCACAGTTTCGCTACAGCCTGATTTCGATAAAAGCGGTGTTCGTTGGCGTCATTATGTCGAGCGTCGTGTTCCGTATTTTCAACGGTGAAACGCCGGTCATTGAGGTCGGCAAGCTGACCAATGCGCCGGTTAACACGCTGTGGCTGTACCTGGTGCTGGGCATTATCTTTGGCTGCGTCGGCCCGCTGTTTAACACGCTGGTGCTGAAAACTCAGGATATGTTCTTCCGCATTCACGGCGGCAATATTAAAAAATGGGTGCTGATCGGCGGTCTGATTGGCGGCGGCTGTGGCGTGCTTGGATTGTTCCAGCCAGCAGCCTCAGGGGGCGGGTTTAACCTGATCCCGATTGCCGCAGCGGGTAACTATACCGTCGGTGCGCTGCTGTTCTTATTTGTCGCCCGCGTATTAACCACCTTGCTGTGTTTCTCTTCCGGCGCGCCCGGCGGGATCTTTGCGCCCATGCTGGCATTGGGTACGCTGCTGGGGACGGCGTTTGGCTTAGCGGCAATGAATCTGTTCCCGGCTTACCATCTGGACGCGGGCACCTTTGCGATTGCCGGAATGGGGGCGCTACTGGCGGCCTCGGTGCGTGCGCCGCTCACAGGGATCGTGCTGGTACTGGAGATGACGGATAATTATCAGCTCATTTTGCCAATGATTATTACCGGGCTCGGTGCCACGCTATTAGCGCAGTTCCTCGGCGGACAGCCGCTCTACGCCACGATCCTGGCGCGAACCCTGGCGAAGCAAGAAGCCGAGCAAGAGGCGAAAGCCCGGCAGTCGGCCCCGGAGAATACTTGAACGATTTACTCGGGTATTAGATAATGACACAAAGAGTCGGGTGAATATTAACCTGAACCTGCAGTATTAATGGGAGCAAAAAATGAGTGAAGACGTAGTGCTGCCGCTGGAGTTTACCGACGCCGCAGCCAAAAAAGTGAAATTCCTGATCGCGGATGAAGAAAATCCAAACCTCAAACTGCGCGTGTACATCACGGGCGGCGGTTGCAGCGGCTTCCAGTATGGTTTTACTTTCGATGATCAGGTCAACGACGGCGACATGACCATCGAAAAAGAGGGCGTAGGCCTGGTGGTTGACCCGATGAGCCTGCAATACCTGGTGGGTGGATCCGTGGATTACACCGAAGGTCTGGAAGGTTCACGCTTTATCGTGACCAACCCGAATGCGACCAGCACCTGCGGCTGTGGATCGTCGTTCAGCATCTGATGCACTGAGTGCTCTTACGCTGTGAATTTCAATTGCCCGCCATTTGGCGGGCAATTTTGTTTACGGGGAAAATGTAGCCCGGCCAAGCGAAGCGCCGCCGGGATTCGCGCCGAGCGTGCCCCGGCACAGGATTTCAACAGGCCGGATAAGGCAACGCCGACATCCGGCACCAGGCTGCGAAGCAACAAAATAACGGTTAGCGTCCGTTATCATCCAGCGCAAAGGTGGGCAGCTTCAGGTGCCAGCGGATCGCCGCCAGGCGAATAGCCAGCGTCACCACCATCCCCATCATACTGGCGTTTTCCAGCGGAATGTTGAAGGTGTAATAGGCCGTGGCGTGAACGATACCGCCCACAATACAGGCGGTGGCGTAGATTTCCGTACGTAGGATCATCGGTATTTCACGCGCCAGCACGTCACGGATAATCCCACCGCCGACGCCGGTCACCACACCCATACAGATTGCCACCAGTGGCCCTGAATGGGCGATAAACGCTTTATTGACGCCAATACCGACGAAAACCGCCAGGCCTACGGCATCCAGAACCGGCAGCACCCATTTGGGTAAACGACGCGGTTGACGCACCAGCACGATGGTCAACATGCAGGTCACCATAGCGACCACCAGGTCGGTCGGATCTTTAACCCAGAATACCGGGCCGTTCGCTAACGCCATATCACGGATAGTCCCGCCGCCCACGGCGGTGACCACGCCCAGCACCAGCACGCCAAACGGATCCATGCGTAACTTTCCCGCCAGCAATACGCCCGAGATGGCGAAAACAATGGTGCCTACAATATCCAGCCAGTAAACCAGCATGACCAATTATCCCGTTAATGAACCTGCTCTAACGCAGTACAGAGTTGTTTTGCGGCGAGGATAATACGTGGGCTTGCTCGTTCAAACCAGTCACTATTGAGGGGAATAATGGGGATTGTGAGCTGGCTTGCCCAGTAATGCTGGATTTTCGGAATTTGACTCTCATCCCCTGCGGCAATAATAGCCTGCGGTTGACGCATTAATACCTGTTCACGGCTCACCTGCGGCCATGCAACGCGGCTGTCGGCAAAGATGTTTTCACCGCCGCAAATCTCCAGCACCTGGTTTTGAATGGCACTTTTATTGCTGGTGAAAATAGGATTGAAACCAAACTGCATAAACACGCGTTTCTTCGGCGCGTCCGCGTACTGCGTTTTGAGCTGCGCATAGTCGCGTAACAATGTGGTGGCCGCCTGCTCGGCTTTCTCAGGCGTTGGGCTCCATTTCGCCAACTGGCGTAATGAAGTGGCAATGTCCTCAATACGATGGTTATCAACCCATAATACGGCGATCCCCAGCGCTTGCAGCTGATTCACCTGGCGTTCGGCGTTGCCTTCTTTCCACGCCAGCACCAGATCGGGATGCAACGCGACAATGCGCTCCAGATTAATGCCCTGCCAGGAAGCAACCTGCTCAATGGCTTTAGCTTCGTCAGGATAGTCAGACCAGGCGCTGACGCCAACGGGGGTGATGCCAGCGGCAAAGGCCAGCTCGGTGTTGGCAGGGGAGAGGGAGATAACCCGCGGCGCGGCGAACAGCCACGCCGGAGCGCTCAACAGCAGGGCCAGCAGCCCTTTGATAAACCGCTTAGCCACGCGCCAGTTTCTGCACCAGCGCTTCAACCATCAGCGTTGACTGCTTCGCGGCCACCGCCAGGAACTCGTCAAAGCTCAAGTGGGACTGCTGATCGGCCACGTCTGAGATCGCGCGAACGACCACAAACGGCACGCCAAAGCTGTGGCACACATGCGCAATCGCCGTGGCTTCCATTTCTACTGCAATCGCCTGTGGGAAGTTATGGCGAATTTTCGCCAGCCCCACGGAACCGTTGATGAAGGCGTCGCCGCTGACGATAAGGCCACGAACGGCGTTCAGGTCGAGCGATTTAATGCACTCTTGCGCCGCGGCAATCAGCTTGTCGTCCGCTTTAAAGCCTGCTGGGCAGCCGGCCATTTGACCGATTTCGTAGCCAAATGCGGTGACATCGGCATCGTGGTAGCGCGCTTCGTCAGAGACCACGATGTCACCCACTTTCAGAGTTGGCGCAAGGCCGCCTGCGGAGCCGGTATTAATGATAACGTCCGGCTGGCAGCGTTCCAGCAGCAGCGTCGCGCCCATTGCGGCGGCAACCTTACCAATGCCGGATTTCAGTAACGCGACGTCAACGCCGTTCAACTGCCCGGTATAGATTTCGCTCCCGCCCACGGTGATGGTCTGACGATTTTCGATTTTGTCACGCAGCAGCGTAACTTCTTCTTCCATTGCGCCAATAATGCCGATTTTCATAGATTTACTCGCGATATACCATGTTTAAAGGCATAGTCTATCATGCGGTTCAGGGGAAGCGCATTTCTCGCGACGGAGAGGTTATGGTGAAGATTGATTTCCGTAATAAAATTAACTGGCGTCGGCGCTATCGTTCACCTCAGGGCGTAAGCTCAGAACATGAAATTCTGCGCATTTTTGAAAGCGATCGTGGGCGCATTATTAACTCACCTGCCATTCGCCGTTTACAGCAAAAAACGCAGGTTTTCCCACTCGAGCGTAATGCCGCGGTACGAACGCGTTTGACGCACTCGATGGAAGTGCAGCAGGTGGGGCGCTATATCGCCAAAGAGATCCTGAGCCGTCTGAAAGAGAAAAAACTGCTCGCCACCTACGGGCTGGATGAGCTGACCGGGCCGTTTGAAAGCGTCGTCGAAATGGCGTGCCTGATGCATGACATTGGCAATCCCCCTTTCGGTCACTTTGGCGAAGCGGCGATTAACGACTGGTTCAGCCAGCGCCTCGCGCCAAAAGATGCGCTGCAGCAGCCGCAAAGCCATGACCGCTGCGAGGTTGCCGCTCTCAAGCTGCATGAAGGGGAAGAGGCGCTAAACGTGCTGCGTAGCAAAGTGCGGCAAGACCTGTGCCATTTCGAAGGCAATGCGCAGGGCATCCGTTTGGTGCATACCTTGATGCGCATGAATCTGACCTGGGCGCAGGTAGGGTGTATTTTAAAATATACGCGTCCCGCCTGGTGGGCGAATGACGTGCCGAAAACGCATAGCTACTTAATGAAAAAGCCCGGTTATTACCTGGCCGAAGAAGAGTATATTGCGCGCTTACGTAAAGAACTGGCGCTAGCGCCTTACAATCGCTTTCCATTAACCTGGATTATGGAAGCTGCGGATGATATTTCATATTGTGTTGCTGACCTTGAAGATGCTGTAGAAAAAAGAATCTTTAGCGTTGAGCA
Source organism: Kluyvera sp. NPDC087067 (assembly GCF_044745165.1). Lineage (NCBI taxonomy): Bacteria > Pseudomonadati > Pseudomonadota > Gammaproteobacteria > Enterobacterales > Enterobacteriaceae > Kluyvera > Kluyvera sp. NPDC087067. The sequence goes on from NZ_JBIUZS010000009.1 coordinate 66,181, forward strand.
GCTCTACCAGCATTTATACGATGCCTGGCCCGATCATGAAAAAGGTTCATTGTTTGCACAGGTGGTTGAGAATGCCTGGGATAAATCTCGCGCAAATTCATTAAGTCGAAGCACAGAAGATCAGTTCTTTATGTATTTGCGGGTAAATACATTAAATAAACTGGTGCCATACGCGGCACAGCGTTTTATCGATAATCTGCCGCAGATTTTTGAGGGTGACTTTAACCACGCGCTGCTTGAAGATGAAAGCAGCTACAGTGAATTGCTGGCATTATATAAAAATGTAGCGATAAAACATGTCTTTAGCCATCCAGATGTCGAGCAGCTTGAATTGCAGGGATATCGAGTGATTGGCGGTTTACTTGATATTTATGCGCCGCTGTTAAAATTATCGTTAAATGAATTTAGTGAGCTGGTTAAACATGAGCGTTTACGCCATCTGCCTATCGAATCACGGCTTTTTTGCAAGCTCTCAACGCGCCATCGTTTAGCTTACGTTGAGGCTGTAAATAAAATATCGCGTGATGCTGTGGAATTTCCGGTGATGGAATATTATTATCGCTGCCGCCTGCTTCAGGATTATATCAGCGGAATGACTGACCTCTACGCGTGGGATGAATATCGACGGTTGATGGCGGTAGAATAATCATAAGTTTTGTAAAGACGCTCAATAAATTTTTACTTTTCCCACGTGTAGTTGCAGGGAACTTAGTGCCATAAAGTGAATCTGATTAGTCACGAACATCGTAACTTTGCGTAATCTGAAATTGAGATTGAAACACATGAAAAAAACCACGTTAGCAATGAGTGCACTGGCTCTTAGTTTAAGTCTGGCTCTGTCTCCGTTGTCCGCTAGCGCGGCCGAGACGGCATCTTCTACCGCGTCTGCCGCGCAGCCAATGCCAAGCCTGGCGCCGATGCTGGAAAAAGTGATGCCGTCAGTCGTCAGCATTAATGTTGAAGGCAGCACAACGGTAAATACGCCGCGCATGGGGCGTAACTTCCAGCAATTCTTTGGCGACAATTCGCCTTTCTGCCAGGACGGTTCGCCGTTCCAGAGCTCTCCATTCTGTCAGGGCGGTGGCCCGCAGGGGGGCAACGGTGGCGGTAACCCACAGCAGCAGAAATTTATGGCCCTCGGTTCTGGGGTAGTGATTGACGCGGCGAAAGGCTATGTCGTCACCAACAACCACGTAGTGGATAACGCCAACGTTATTAAAGTGCAACTGAGCGATGGGCGTAAATTTGACGCCAAAGTGGTGGGTAAAGACCCGCGCTCTGATATTGCGCTGATTCAGATTCAGGATCCGAAAAACCTGACGGCGATTAAGCTGGCTGATTCTGACGCACTGCGCGTCGGTGATTACACCGTGGCTATCGGTAACCCGTTTGGTCTGGGTGAAACCGTGACGTCCGGTATTGTTTCTGCGCTGGGCCGTAGCGGCCTGAACGTCGAAAACTACGAAAACTTTATCCAGACCGATGCGGCAATTAACCGCGGTAACTCCGGCGGCGCGCTGGTTAACCTGAACGGCGAGCTTATCGGGATTAACACCGCGATCCTCGCGCCTGACGGCGGCAACATCGGTATCGGTTTCGCCATTCCAAGCAACATGGTGAAAAACCTGACTGACCAGATGGTGAAATTTGGTCAGGTTAAGCGCGGTGAACTGGGCATTATGGGTACCGAGCTGAACTCTGAGCTGGCGAAAGCCATGAAGGTGGATGCACAGCGCGGCGCGTTCGTAAGCCAGGTAATGCCGAACTCTTCAGCGGCAAAAGCGGGTATTAAAGCGGGTGACGTGATCACCGCCCTGAACGGTAAGCCTATCAGCAGCTTTGCAGCACTGCGTGCGCAGGTGGGTACGATGCCAATCGGCAGCAAAATTAGCCTCGGCCTGCAGCGTGACGGTAAGCCGTTAACCGTTCAAATTGAATTGCAGCAGAGCAGCCAGAATCAGGTTGATTCCAGCTCCATCTTCAGCGGTATTGAAGGCGCTGAGATGAGCAACAAAGGCCAGGACAAAGGTGTGGTCGTAAGCTCCGTGAAAGCGGGTACGCCAGCGGCGCAAATTGGCCTGAAGAAAGGTGACGTGATTATCGGCGCGAACCAGCAAGCGGTGAAAAATATCGCTGAGCTGCGCAAAATCCTCGACGGTAAACCTTCTGTACTGGCGCTGAATATCCAGCGTGGCGACACCTCTATCTACCTGTTGATGCAGTAATCGACAATCCAACCCTTTCCCCTTTTTGGGGAAAGGGTTTCTCCCGCCGTAATGTGAAGCTTCCCACAACTCCATAGATCCCAACCCTGCTTTGTGCAATTGCACAGTGCGAGCCTTTATCTTCTTTCTTATCATGTAACCTGCTCACAGGAGGGGTTCATGGCTAGCTGGCATCTCGATACTAAAATGGCGCAGGATATTGTGGCGCGCACCATGCGCATTATCGATACCAATATCAACGTAATGGATGCCCGTGGGCGCATTATTGGCAGCGGCGATCGCGAGCGTATTGGTGAATTGCACGAAGGGGCATTACTGGTGCTGTCGCAGGGGCGGGTGGTTGATATTGATGACGCTGTCGCTCGACATCTGCATGGGGTACGTCAGGGGATTAACCTGCCGCTGCGACTGGAAGGGGAAATTGTTGGCGTTATCGGCCTGACCGGCGAGCCGGAGACGCTGCGTAAGTACGGTGAACTGGTGTGTATGACGGCGGAGATGATGTTAGAGCAGTCGCGCCTGATGCACCTTTTAGCCCAGGACAGCCGTCTGCGCGAAGAGCTGGTGATGAACCTTATCCAGGCCGAAGAGAATACCCCGGCGCTGACCGAATGGGCGCAGCGACTGGGCATTGACCTTAACCAGCCGCGCGTGGCGGCGGTGGTGGAGGTCGATAGCGGTCAGCTAGGCGTGGACAGCGCAATGGCAGAGCTTCAGCAATTGCAAAACGCGCTGACGACGCCTGAGCGAAATAACCTGATTGCGATTGTATCGTTGACCGAAATGGTGGTGCTGAAACCGGCGCTGAACCCGTTTGGGCGCTGGGACGCTGAAGATCATCAGAAACGGGTTGAACAGCTTATTTCACGGATGAAAGAGAACGGGCACCTGCGTTTTCGCGTAGCGCTCGGCAACTACTTCACCGGCCCCGGCAGCATCGCCCGTTCCTACCGTACGGCGCGCACCACTATGATGGTCGGCAAGCAGCGAATGCCCGAAAGCCGCAGCTATTTTTATCAGGATCTGATGCTGCCGGTGCTGCTCGACAGCCTGCGCGGTGGTTGGCAAGCCAACGAGCTTTCTCGGCCGTTAATGCGCCTGAAAGCGATGGATAACAACGGTCTGCTGCGCCGTACGCTGGCCGCCTGGTTCCGCCATAACGTTCAGCCATTGGCAACCTCGAAGGCGCTGTTTATTCACCGTAATACGCTGGAGTATCGGCTTAATCGAATTTCGGAACTGACCGGACTGGATTTGGGGAATTTTGACGATCGTTTGCTGCTGTATATTGCATTGCAGCTTGACGAGCAACGGTGATTTAACCCGGCGGCGCTGCGCTTGGCCGGGCTACATTCTTGTCTATTTGTCGCCCGGCGAAGCGCAGCGCCGGCGGGGAACAAACGACATCACCCTTTACTTGTTACGCGTTAGTTTTTCCAGATCTGCTTCAATTTCGCTGATCTTGTTAGTCACGACGCTTTCAAGATGACGCAGATCGTCCAGGATCTTACGCTTGAGATCGACTTCAGTGCGATCGCGTTGGCAAATCTGATCTAACTCATCGATGATGTAGCGCAGGTTAGGGCTGATTTCCTGTACTTCTTTAAAACCCTGACCAATGCCATCGGCAGCCACGGTTTTACGCTGGCGCGGATATTTAAACTTCACGCTCTTGGCGAAAAATTCACCTTTATCCTTCTGGAAATAGATTTTCAGGATATCGTTGTTGGCTTCCTGCCGGAGGCTGTAACGATCGATTTCATCAGGATTGGTAATGCCCAAGCTTTTCAGATTATCGTACATAGCGGTACCCTTGATCTAAATTAACTATTGAATAATTAACGAAAAAATCATTTTCCGCCAGCGTGAAGATAAAAAAAGCGGGGTGGCCCCCGCTTTTTAATATCTTATTAATCGATAGTACGCAGCAGTTCGTTAATGCCCACTTTGCCGCGAGTTTTCGCGTCGACTTTCTTCACGATAACCGCGCAGTACAGGCTGTACTTGCCGTCTTTCGATGGCAGGTTGCCGGAAACGACAACTGAGCCTGCCGGTACGCGGCCGTAGAACACTTCACCGGTTTCACGGTCGTAGATTTTGGTGCTCTGACCTAAATAGACGCCCATGGAAATCACGGAACCTTCTTCCACGATCACGCCTTCAACGACTTCAGAGCGCGCGCCGATGAAGCAGTTATCTTCGATGATGGTTGGATTGGCCTGCAGTGGTTCCAGTACGCCACCGATGCCGACGCCGCCGGAGAGGTGAACGTTTTTACCGATCTGCGCACAGGAGCCGACGGTAGCCCAGGTATCGACCATAGAGCCTTCATCAACGTAAGCGCCGATGTTCACGTAGGACGGCATCAGGACGGTGTTACGGGCAATATAAGCACCCTGACGAACCGCTGCCGGTGGCACTACGCGGAAACCTTCTTTCTGGAAACGGGCTTCATCGTAGTCGGCAAACTTCATCGGCACCTTATCGAAGTAGCGGCTTTCCGCACCGTCGATAACCTTGTTATCGTTAATACGGAAAGAGAGCAGAACCGCTTTCTTCAGCCACTGGTGAGTGACCCACTGACCGTCAATTTTTTCAGCGACACGCAGCGCGCCGGAATCCAGCAGCGAAATAACCTGGTTGACCGCTTCGCGGGTTACGGTATCCACATTTGCCGGCGTGATGTCGGCGCGACGCTCAAAGGCGGACTCAATAACGTTCTGTAATTGCTGCATTGTTTACTCTTTCCATTTACTAATAAAAAATCGTTACCCTTTATCGTTTGGATTGAGGGCTGCTGTCAACCGTTGTTGTACTTCTTGTTGCAGCTCATTATTAAGGGCACGCCGGTTGGCGGTGGCGATTATAAATAAATCTTCTACTCGTTCACCAATTGTCGTAATTCTGGCCCCGTGGAGCGAAATTCCGAGGTCGGCAAACACCTGGCCGACGCGGGCGAGGAGCCCTGGCTGGTCGAGTGCGATCAGTTCAAGGAATGAACGACGGTCGGTATGGGTGGGCAGGAAATTCACTTCCGTATCGACGGAAAAATGACGTAGTTTTGCCGCCTGACGACGCGGCTGTGGCGGCTGCCAACTGTGCTGCGTGATGGCCTGCTCGAGTCCTGAACGAATTGTCTCATGACGATCGCCGGAGAGCGGGCTGCCATCGGGTTCAAGGACAATGAACGAGTCCATCGCCATGCCGTCGCGGGTGGTAAAGATTTGTGCGTCATGGACGCTGAGATTGCGTCGGTCGAGCTCGGCGCAAACGGCAGCGAACAGATACGGTCTGTCCGGGCTCCAGATAAAGATTTCCGTGCCGCCACGGGTGGCCTGTGGGCTTAGCAGGATCATCGGCTGCGTTAAATCATGCTTGAGCAGATGACGGGCATGCCAGGCTAATTGGTTTGGCGTGTGGCGCACAAAGTAGTTGGCGCGACAGCGGTTCCAGATCTGATGTAGCGCCTCTTCATTGATGTTATCCATGCGCAGCAGCGCCAGCGCCTGCATCTGATGATGACGCACGCGTTCGCGCATATCCGGGGTGTTTTGCATGCCGCGACGGAGTTGTTTTTCGGTGGCGAAATAGAGCTCGCGCAACAGGCTTTGCTTCCAGCTGTTCCACAGCGTTTCGTTAGTGGCGCAGATATCGGCCACCGTCAGGCACACCAAAAAGCGCAGGCGATGCTCGGTCTGCACCTCTTCGGCAAACTGTTTGATCACTTCTGGATCCTGAATATCACGACGCTGAGCAGTAACGGACATCAACAAATGCTGGCGAACCAGCCAGGCGACGAGCTGCGTTTCACGTGAATTCAGCCCGTGCAGTTCGGCGAATTTCAGCACGTCCTGCGCGCCGAGCACCGAATGGTCACCCCCACGCCCTTTGGCGATATCGTGAAACAGCGCGGCAATCAGAATCAGTTCTGGATGGTTTAGCCGGGGCCACAGATCAACGCATAGCGGATGCATCGGGCGCGTTTCTTCATTGGCGAAACTTTCCAGCTTCAGCAGCACGCGAATCGTATGTTCATCGACGGTATAGGCATGGAACAGGTCAAACTGCATCTGACCGACAATGTAAGACCACTGCGGCATATAGGCCCACAGCACGCTGTGACGATGCATCGGTAACAGGCCACGCTTCACAGCACCTGGGTGGCGTAACATATTCAGAAATAGCGAGCGCGCCTCTGGGATATAGCACAGCGGCTCGGTCAGATGGCGTCGAGCATGGCGCAGATGGCGCAGGGTGGTGGAATAGATCCCCGTGATGTTGCTGTTGCGCACCATCATGTAGAACATACGCAGAATAGCCTGCGGTTCACGGATAAACAGCGTGTCGTCGCGCAGGTCGATAAGCGTGCCGCGTAGCTGGAAATCATCGTCAATGGCGCGAGGTTTTTCATCTTCGGTCAGAGCAAGGATGGCTTCATCAAACAGCTGTAATAGCATGTGATTAAGCTCGCTCACCCGGCGGGTGACGCGATAGAAATCCTTCATCATATGCTCGATAGGCTGATTGCCTTCGCCTTCATATTTCAGTCGGCGCGCCACGCTGAGTTGGCGATCGAACAGGAGTCGGTTGTCGTAGCGAGTCAGTTCCAGGTGCAGCGCAAAACGAATGCGCCAAAGCAGGTGGAGACATTCGTTGAGTTCATTGCGCTCGGCTTCCGTCAGAAAGCCAAAACGAACCATCTCATCGAACGAGGTCGCGCCAAAGTGACGGCGCGCTACCCACTGAAGGGTCTGGATATCACGCAGGCCGCCGGGGCTACTTTTAATGTCGGGCTCCAGGTTGTAGCTGGTGCCGTGGTAACGCTGGTGGCGCGCTTCTTGCTCGGCAACCTTTGCCGGGAAGAAGTGTTCTGAAGGCCAGAAACCTTCGCTGAAGATATTTTTTTGCAGCTCAAGGAACAGCGCGACATCGCCGATGAGCAGTCGGGATTCAATAAGGTTTGTGGCGACGGTTAAATCTGACAGCCCTTCCAGCAGGCACTCTTCCAGCGTGCGCACGCTGTGGCCCACCTCCAGCTTGAGATCCCACAGCAGCGTGAGTAATTCACCAATCTTCTGGGCTCTATCGTCTGCGAGTTTGCTCCGGCTAAGGATCAGCAAGTCCACATCAGACAGCGGGTGCAGTTCACCGCGGCCATACCCGCCGACGGCGACCAGGGCGGCGTCGTCAAGATCGCCAAAGCCGTAGAGTAGCCACAAGCGTTGTAGCAGCTGGTCGATAAATTCGGTACGGGCTTCGATAAGCTGTTCGGCCGATGCGCCGTTGTCAAAGGCTTCGCCCAGCCAATGCTGAAAATCATCGAGGCGGGTTTTGATTTCAGCGCAGATCAGACTCTCTTCTGACCAGGTGACCGGATACTCAGGCTGGCCGGGGAGGGGGGGGAGAATTGTGCAGGCCAGTTCAGGTAAAAGATTCGTCATTACGCCACCCATAAGAAAAAGCGATTACCAAAAAAAACCGGCTTTCGCCGGCTTCTTATTATTCGTCGTGCGAGATTATCGCCGGGATGGTGTCATCCTTGCGTAATGTCAGTATTTCGCAGCCGTTGTCTGTCACCACAATAGTATGCTCGTACTGCGCAGACAAGCTCCGGTCTTTGGTTTTTACCGTCCAGCCGTCCTTCATGGTGCGAATTTCTTTTTTACCGGCGTTGACCATCGGTTCAATGGTGAAGGTCATGCCCTGCTTTAATACCACATCGGTTTCACGAGAGTCATAGTGCAGCACCTGCGGTTCTTCGTGGAAACCACGACCGATACCGTGGCCGCAGTATTCGCGAACAACGGAGAAACCTTCGGCTTCAACAAATTTCTGAATCGCCGCGCCGATTTCACGCAGGTTCACGCCAGGTTTTACCATTCTCAGCGCAACGTACAGGCTCTCTTTGGTGACGCGACACAGACGCTCACCCAGAATGGTCGGTTTGCCGACGATAAACATTTTGGACGTATCGCCGTGGAATTCGTCTTTAATGACCGTGACGTCGATGTTGACGATATCGCCATCTTTCAGGTGCTTTTCGTCATCCGGGATACCGTGACACACCACTTCGTTAATGGAGATGCAGACGGATTTTGGGAAGCCGTGGTAGTTCAGGCACGCCGAAATCGCTTTTTGTTCGTTAACGATATAATCGTTACAGATGCGATCCAGTTCACCGGTGGTGACGCCAGGTTTTACATGCGGTTCGATCATTTCGAGCACTTCGGCAGCCAGACGACCGGCAACGCGCATTTTTTCAATATCTTCAGGGGTTTTAATAGAGATTGCCATGGAATATGTCCATCAGTGTCGAATGTTTCGACAATAATTGAGTATTAGTGATGTCAATGTTAACAGCCAGGAGTACCCCCTGCCAAATTGAGAATCATTCTGAACTTCGCCTTTCGTGCCCTGCGCGGGTGATAACAACTGTTGGTGTCTTCGTCTATTTTATGGTATAAAGCGCGCCGAACTTCCGCTCAATGTTTTGGCTGGAAGCGACAAATCTCACTTTGTGTAATAACACACACGTATCGACACATATTCCGGGGTGCCCTTAGGGGTCGGTAATATGGGATACGTGGAGGCTTAACCCCAACTTTATCTATAGAGGTTTTTACCATGGCAACTGTTTCCATGCGCGACATGCTCAAGGCTGGTGTACACTTTGGTCACCAGACCCGTTACTGGAACCCGAAAATGAAGCCTTTCATCTTCGGCGCACGTAACAAAGTTCACATCATCAACCTTGAGAAAACTGTACCAATGTTCAACGAAGCTCTGGCTGAACTGAACAAGATCTCTGCTCGCAAAGGCAAAATCCTTTTCGTTGGTACTAAGCGCGCTGCAAGCGAAGCTGTGAAAGAAGCTGCTAACAGCTGCGACCAGTTCTTCGTGAACCATCGCTGGTTGGGCGGCATGCTGACCAACTGGAAAACCGTTCGTCAGTCAATCAAACGCCTGAAAGATCTGGAAACTCAGTCTCAAGACGGTACTTTCGACAAGCTGACCAAAAAAGAAGCGCTGATGCGCACTCGTGAACTGGGCAAGCTGGAAAACAGCCTGGGCGGTATCAAAGACATGGGCGGCCTGCCGGACGCACTGTTCGTAATCGATGCTGACCATGAACACATTGCTATCAAAGAAGCGAACAACCTGGGTATCCCAGTATTCTCTATCGTTGATACCAACTCTGATCCAGATGGCGTTGATTTCGTTATCCCTGGTAACGACGATGCAATCCGTGCTGTGACCCTGTACCTGAGCGCTGTTGCTGCTACCGTTCGTGAAGGCCGTTCCCAGGATCTGGCTTCCCAAGCGGAAGAAAGCTTCGTAGAAGCTGAGTAATAAGGCACGCTCGTTAGAGCCCTTATAGACCAGGTAGTACACGTTTGGTTAGGGGGCCTGTCTATGGCCCCCTTTTTTACTTTTATATCTGTACGGTTTAGGCCGGGCAGATCAAATCTTTCGAGGATTTTAGAATGGCTGAAATTACCGCATCCCTGGTAAAAGAGCTGCGTGAGCGTACCGGCGCAGGCATGATGGATTGCAAAAAAGCACTGACTGAAGCTAACGGCGACATCGAGCTGGCAATCGAAAACATGCGTAAATCCGGTGCTATCAAAGCAGCGAAAAAAGCAGGCAACGTTGCTGCTGACGGCGTGATCAAAACTAAAATCAATGGCAACATCGGCTTCATTCTGGAAGTTAACTGCCAGACTGACTTCGTTGCTAAAGATACTGGTTTCCAGGCTTTCGCTGACAAAGTACTGGACGCAGCAGTTGCTGGTAACATCACTGATGTTGAAGTTCTGAAAGCACAGTTCGAAGAAGAACGTGTTGCTCTGGTTGCTAAAATCGGTGAGAACATCAACATCCGTCGTGTAGCTTCCCTGGAAGGCGAAGTTCTGGGTAACTACCAGCACGGTGCTCGCATCGGCGTTCTGGTTGCTGCAACTGGCGCTGACGAAGAACTGGCTAAACATCTGGCAATGCACGTTGCTGCAAGCAAGCCAGAATTCGTTAAGCCAGAAGACGTGTCTGCAGACGTGGTAGAAAAAGAATACCAGGTTCAGCTCGACATCGCGATGCAGTCCGGTAAGCCAAAAGAAATCGCAGAGAAAATGGTTGAAGGCCGCATGAAGAAATTCACCGGCGAAGTTTCTCTGACCGGTCAGCCGTTCGTTATGGATCCAAGCAAAAACGTTGGCCAGCTGCTGAAAGAGCACAACGCTGACGTGACTGGCTTCATCCGCTTTGAAGTGGGCGAAGGCATCGAGAAAGTTGAGACTGACTTCGCAGCAGAAGTTGCTGCAATGTCCAAGCAGTCTTAATTGCTGTAAAGGAGCCGCCTGAGGGCGGCTCTCTTTTATGTTGTAAAGTAACGAAAATCGTCATGTGGAAATCAGCCAGCTCCTATAGGGGCTTACCGGCAAGGATCGCATGATGTCACCTGAATTTTTACCATCCCATTCGTGACACTCTCAGGAAAGAAAATGGCTACCAACGCAAAACCTGTCTACAAACGTATTCTGCTTAAGCTTAGCGGTGAAGCATTGCAGGGCACTGAAGGCTTCGGGATTGACGCAAGTATTCTTGACCGCATGGCGCAAGAAATTAAAGAACTTGTTGAGCTGGGCATTCAGGTGGGTGTCGTCATTGGTGGTGGCAACCTATTCCGTGGCGCAGGTCTGGCAAAAGCGGGTATGAACCGCGTTGTGGGCGACCACATGGGCATGCTGGCAACGGTCATGAACGGCCTGGCAATGCGTGACGCACTGCATCGCGCCTATGTGAACGCTCGCTTGATGTCAGCTATTCCGCTGAACGGCGTATGCGACAACTACAGCTGGGCAGAGGCTATCAGCCTGCTGCGTAACAACCGCGTCGTGATTCTGTCCGCCGGTACCGGTAACCCATTCTTTACCACCGATTCCGCTGCTTGCCTGCGCGGTATCGAAATTGAAGCTGACGTTGTTCTGAAAGCCACAAAAGTTGACGGTGTATTCACCGCCGATCCGGCAAAAGATCCGTCTGCAACCATGTACGATCAGCTGAGCTACAGCGACGTGCTGGAACAAGAACTGAAGGTTATGGATCTGGCCGCCTTTACGCTTGCCCGTGACCACAAATTGCCAATTCGCGTATTCAACATGAACAAGCCTGGCGCATTGCGTCGCGTCGTCATGGGCGAAAAAGAAGGCACATTAATTACGGAATAATTTCCGTTACGGCCATTTCCGGGTAAGATTCACCTTTACCTGGCATAATTGATTCACTCTATGGATTTTCAGCTGCGGGAAAAACGTATCCGCAGCTTGAAAGTCGACGAGTATATTCTGTGGCCTGATTTAAACGAGACTATACTTAGCGCATTCTTTGCAATGTGTCATTGTCTGGTCTGACTGAGACTAGTTTTCAAGGATTCGTAACGTGATTAACGACATCAGAAAAGATGCTGAAGTACGCATGGAAAAATGCGTAGAAGCATTCAAAAACCAAATCAGCAAAATTCGCACAGGTCGTGCTTCTCCTAGCCTGCTGGACGGCATTGTCGTTGAGTATTACGGCACCCCAACTCCGCTTCGCCAGCTGGCAAGCGTGACGGTAGAAGATTCCCGTACGCTGAAAATCAACGTATTTGACCGCTCTTTAAGTCAGGCCGTTGAAAAAGCGATTATGGCATCTGACCTCGGTCTGAACCCAAGCTCTGCGGGCACCGACATTCGTGTGCCACTGCCAGCGCTGACCGAAGAACGTCGTAAAGACCTGACCAAAATCGTTCGCGGTGAAGCAGAACAGGCGCGCGTTTCCGTGCGTAACGTTCGTCGCGATGCTAACGACAAAGTGAAGGCGCTGCTGAAAGATAAAGAGATCAGCGAAGACGACGATCGCCGTTCACAAGAAGACGTGCAGAAAATGACGGATGCTGCTATCAAGAAAGTTGAAGCGGCGCTGGCAGAGAAAGAAGCGGAACTGATGCAGTTCTAAGCTATCTGCAAGCTGTGTGATAAACGCCGTACAGGAAGCGTCATTGCTTCGCTGGCGGCGTTTTGCTTTTTGCTCGTCGTCTTTCAAGCCGAAGGGGCGCTGACTTGCCGCCGCTCTTGTGCTTGAAATCCAGCGAGTATATCTACCTATTGCGGATCTCTCATGAAGCGATTAACTGTTCTGGGCTCTACAGGCTCGATTGGCTGCAATACGCTGGACGTAGTGCGCCACAATCCCGAAAGTTTTACGGTGACGGCGCTAGTGGCTGGCCAAAACGTCGATCGAATGGTCGAACAGTGCCTGGAGTTTTCTCCGCGCTATGCGGTGATGGATGATGCGCGTAGCGCCGAGTCTGTGATGCTGGCGTTGCGCGAACACGGTAGCAAGACTGAAGTCCTGAGCGGTCAGCAGGCGGCTTGTGATGTCGCCGCGCTGGATGAGGTGGACCAGGTTATGGCGGCGATTGTGGGTGCGGCTGGTCTGCTGCCAACGCTTGCAGCTATCCGCGCGGGCAAAGTTATCCTGCTCGCGAATAAAGAGTCGTTGGTCACCTGCGGGCGACTGTTCCTGGAAGCGGTAAAACAGCATAACGCCCAGCTTCTGCCGGTCGACAGTGAACATAACGCTATCTTTCAGAGTTTGCCGCAAAGTTTTCAGCGCGACTTAGGGTACGCTGACCTCGCGCAGCATGGAGTCTCTTCCATTCTGCTGACCGGGTCTGGTGGCCCGTTCCGGGAAACGCCTATCGCTGAGCTGGATGCAATGACGCCGGACCAGGCGTGTCGTCACCCGAACTGGTCGATGGGACGTAAAATTTCCGTCGACTCGGCCACCATGATGAATAAAGGTCTGGAATACATCGAAGCCCGCTGGCTGTTTAATGCTTCAGCGCAGCAGATGGAAGTACTGATTCATCCTCAGTCGGTGATTCACTCAATGGTGCGTTATCAGGACGGAAGCGTGCTGGCACAGCTGGGTGAACCCGATATGCGAACGCCGATTGCCAACACCATGGCCTGGCCGCATCGCGTGGTATCCGGTGCTAAACCGCTGGATTTCTGCAAAATGAGCGCCTTGAGCTTTAGTGAGCCGGATTATGCCCGTTATCCTTGCCTGAAGCTGGCGATGGAAGCCTTTGAACAAGGGCAGGCTGCTACCACCGCGCTGAATGCGGCAAACGAGATTGCGGTAGCCGCTTTTCTCGACGGTCACATTCGCTTTACGGATATTGCGGCGGTTAATCTGGCCGTGCTCGAAAACCTCGACCTTTGCGAGCCGCAGAGCGTAGAGGCGGTGCTGGCGATTGATGTCAGAGCGCGCGAAGAAGCGGCTGCCCAGGCGAAGCATTTCGTCCGGTAATGAGAGGCGAATCAGCATTCAAACCATCACGGCATTTGTTAGCATCTGGCTTCAGTGATATAGTCTGCGCCACCCAATCGCCCTGCATTTTGGCTGTGAGGTTGGGAGAGCCGTGATTTAGCACGGCTTTTTTGCGAGACAAAGATACGTAAAATCCTTCGGGCTTACCGGAGGATAAAATGTATAGCTGTATTCCGGGGTACCGCTCATCCCTTTTCATGGATTAATAACGCGTTATGTTGTCTGCTAATCAACCAATCAGTGAGAACCCGCCAGTCCACGGTTGCCGTCATGTGGCGATCATCATGGATGGCAACGGTCGCTGGGCGAAGAAGCAAGGTAAGATTCGCGCCTTTGGGCATAAAGCCGGGGCGAAATCCGTACGTCGTGCTGTCGCTTACGCCGCAAATCATGGTATTGAGGCACTGACGCTCTACGCATTCAGCAGTGAAAACTGGAATCGCCCGGAACAAGAGGTGAGTGCGTTAATGGAGCTGTTTGTTTGGGCTCTGGACAGCGAAGTGAAAAGCCTGCACCGCCATAACGTTCGGTTGCGGATAATTGGCGATACCCGTCGGTTTAATTCGCGTCTGCAAGAGCGGATCCGTAAAGCGCAAGCGCTCACGGAAAATAATACGGGGTTAACATTGAACATTGCTGCCAACTACGGCGGCCGATGGGATATTATTCAGGGAGTTCAGCGCTTAGCCGAACAGGTTCAGGAAGGGCTACTCCGCCCCGATCAAATCAGTGAAGAGTTGCTCAATGAGCAAATCTGCATGCATGAACTGGCTCCCGTTGATTTAGTGATTAGGACCGGGGGAGAACATCGGATCAGTAATTTTCTCATCTGGCAAATTGCCTATGCTGAACTTTACTTTACAGATGTGCTTTGGCCCGATTTCGATGAACAAGACTTTGAGGGTGCGCTGTATGCTTTTGCTAATCGAGAGCGACGTTTCGGCGGTACCGAGCCTGGTGGCGACAAAGCCTGATGGGGGTAGCTTTTGCTGAAGTATCGCCTGATTTCTGCATTGATTTTAATACCGGTTGTTATCGCAGCCCTGTTCTTGCTGCCGCCCGGTGGCTTTGCCATTGTTACGCTGGTGGTGTGTATGCTGGCGGCATGGGAATGGGGGCAATTTAGCGGTTTCACCTCGCGCACTCAGCGCGTGTGGCTAGCGGTATTGTGCGGCCTGTTGCTGGCGGTGATGCTATTTTTGATTCCAGAATATCACCACAATATTCATCAACCTGTGGTTGAGGGATCGCTGTGGGCTTCCCTTATCTGGTGGGTGGTTGCGCTGGTGCTTGTCTTAAGCTATCCCGCTTCCGCTGCATTCTGGCGTCGCTCAAAAACGCTGCGTTTGATTTTCGGTATTGTCACGATTGTTCCCTTCTTCTGGGGCATGCTGGCGCTCCGTTCCTGGCATTATGACGAAAACCACTACAGCGGCGCGCTGTGGCTGCTCTACGTGATGATTCTGGTGTGGGGGGCCGACTCAGGCGCCTATATGTTTGGCAAATTGTTTGGCAAGCATAAGCTGGCTCCGAAGGTCTCTCCGGGGAAAACCTGGCAGGGCTTTATCGGCGGTCTTATCACGGCGGCGGTTATCTCCTGGGCCTATGGCGTATGGGCAAATCTGGACGTTGCACCATCCATCCTGTTAACCTGTTCCATCGTTGCTGCGTTAGCTTCGGTATTGGGCGATCTCACTGAGAGTATGTTCAAACGTGAAGCGGGTATTAAAGACAGCGGCAATTTGATTCCCGGTCACGGTGGGATTCTTGACCGAATTGACAGCCTGACGGCGGCCGTTCCGGTCTTTGCCTGTCTGTTGCTGCTGGTTTTCAGGACGATTTAACGGATGGACTTATGCTGAGTATTCTCTGGAACCTGGCCGCTTTTATTATCGCGCTAGGGGTATTGATCACCGTACATGAATTTGGTCATTTCTGGGTTGCTCGTCGCTGTGGTATCCGTGTAGAGCGCTTTTCCATCGGTTTTGGTAAAGCGCTCTGGCGCCGCGTGGATAAACGCGGTACCGAATTTGTTATTGCCCTCATCCCTCTGGGCGGCTATGTCAAAATGCTCGACGAGCGCGTTGACGCCGTTGCCCCAGAGATGCGCCATATGGCGTTCAATAATAAAACGGTCGGCCAACGTGCTGCCGTGATTGCTGCCGGCCCCATCGCTAACTTCCTTTTTGCCATTTTCGCCTATTGGCTGGTGTTCATCATCGGTGTCCCTGGTGTTCGTCCGGTTGTTGGTGAAATAACCGCCAATTCGATCGCAGCACAAGCACAAATTGCACCAGGCACGGAACTAAAAGCGGTAGATGGTATCGAAACGCCTGATTGGGATGCAGTTCGCATGGCGTTGGTGGCAAAAATTGGTGACGAAAGCACCACCTTGACGGTCGCCCCTTTCGGCAGCAACCAACGGCAGGATAAAATCCTCAATCTCCGCCACTGGGCGTTTGAGCCGGATAAAGAAGATCCGGTGACCTCGCTGGGGATTCAACCTCGCGGCGCGCAAATTGAACCTGTGCTTTCAGAGGTCCAATCTGCTTCTGCGGCGCGTAAAGCGGGTTTACAAGTAGGGGATCGGATCGTTACAGTCAACGGTCAACCGCTGACACAATGGCTGACGTTTGTTACGCTGGTGCGTGACAACCCAGGCAAAGCGTTACAGCTGGGGATCGAAAGACAAGGGAGTCTCTTGTCTTTGACTCTGATACCGGATACAAAACACGGTAGCGGAAAAGCGGAAGGGTTCGCAGGGGTAGTGCCAAAAATTATCCCGCTGCCTGAGGAATACAAAACAGTGCGCCAGTATGGGCCGTTCAACGCAGTCGTCGAAGCCACGGAGAAGACCGGGCAGTTGATGAAGTTGACGGTCAGTATGCTGGGAAAATTGATCACCGGTGACGTCAAACTGAACAACCTCAGTGGGCCGATTTCTATCGCCCAGGGGGCTGGGATGTCTGCGGAGTTTGGGTTGATTTACTATCTGATGTTTCTTGCACTCATCAGCGTGAATCTTGGCATAATCAACCTGTTCCCGCTTCCCGTCTTAGATGGGGGACATTTGCTGTTTTTGGCGATAGAGAAGCTGAAAGGCGGCCCGGTATCCGAGCGAGTTCAAGACTTTAGTTATCGCATCGGCTCGATATTGCTGATGATGTTAATGGGGCTTGCACTTTTCAATGATTTCTCTCGGTTGTAAGAGAGTGTTAGGAAGAACGCATAATAACGATGGCGATGAAAAAGTTGCTTATAGCGACGCTGCTTTTTAGCAGCGCGACCGTATACGGTGCTGAAGGGTTCGTGGTGAAGGACATTCATTTCGAAGGCTTGCAGCGAGTCGCTGTTGGTGCGGCCCTTCTCAGTATGCCAGTACGTCCTGGCGATACCGTCAATGACGACGATATCAGTAATACCATCCGTGCCCTGTTTGCGACGGGCAACTTTGAGGACGTTCGCGTTCTGAGAGATGGCGATGTGTTACTGGTACAGGTCAAAGAACGCCCAACAATTGCTAGCATTACCTTCTCCGGCAACAAGTCGGTGAAAGATGACATGCTTAAGCAAAACCTCGAAGCCTCTGGCGTCCGCGTTGGTGAATCTCTCGACCGTACTACGCTGTCTGACATTGAGAAGGGGTTGGAAGACTTCTACTACAGCGTCGGTAAGTACAGTGCGAGCGTGAAAGCGGTCGTAACGCCGCTGCCACGTAACCGTGTTGACCTGAAACTGGTCTTCCAGGAAGGGGTTTCCGCGAAGATCCAGCAGATTAACATCGTGGGTAACCATGCGTTCAGCACGGAAGATCTGATTTCTACATTCCAGCTGCGTGATGAAGTGCCGTGGTGGAACGTGGTCGGCGATCGTAAATACCAGAAACAGAAGCTGTCGGGTGACCTTGAAACCCTGCGCAGCTACTACCTGGATCGCGGGTACGCCCGTTTCAACATCGATTCCACGCAGGTGAGCCTGACGCCGGATAAAAAAGGCATCTACATCACCGTCAACATCACCGAAGGCGACCAGTACAAACTGTCTGGTGTGCAGGTGACGGGGAACCTGGCCGGGCACTCAGCGGAAATTGAGAGCCTGACTAAGATTGAACCGGGTGAGCTGTATAACGGCACCAAAGTGACCAAAATGGAAGATAACATTAAGAAACTTCTTGGTCGCTACGGCTATGCGTACCCACGCGTGCAGTCTCAGCCTGAAATCAACGATGCGGATAAAACCGTAAAACTGCATATCAACGTGGATGCGGGTAACCGTTTCTACGTGCGTAACATTCGCTTTGAAGGCAACGACACCTCCAAAGATTCCGTTCTGCGTCGCGAAATGCGCCAGATGGAAGGCGCGTGGCTGGGCGGTGATTTAGTTGACCAGGGTAAAGATCGTCTGAACCGTCTGGGCTACTTCGAAACCGTCGACACCGACACTCAGCGCGTACCGGGCAGCCCGGATCAGGTTGACGTGGTGTACAAGGTGAAAGAACGTAACACCGGTAGCTTCAACTTCGGTGTGGGCTACGGTACGGAAAGCGGCGTGAGCTTCCAGGCGGGCGTTCAGCAGGATAACTGGTTAGGTACCGGTTACTCTGTGGGTATCAACGGTACCAAGAACGACTACCAGACCTACACAGAGCTTTCTGTGACCAACCCATACTTTACGGTTGATGGCGTTAGCCTTGGCGGTCGCGTCTTCTACAATGACTTTAAAGCAGACGATGCTGACCTGTCTTCCTATACCAATAAAAGTTATGGTGTAGACGGCACGTTAGGCTTCCCGATTAACGAATATAACTCCCTGCGCGCGGGTCTGGGCTACGTCCACAACGACCTGTCCAATATGGAACCGCAGGTGGCGATGTGGCGTTATCTGGACTCTATCGGCCAGACGGCAGGTAAAACCAGCGACGACAACGGTTTCTCGGCAAATGACTTCACCTTCAACTACGGTTGGACATACAACAAACTCGACCGCGGTTACTTCCCGACGGACGGTTCGCGTGTCAACCTGAACGGTAAAGTGACCATTCCGGGCTCCGATAACGAGTTCTATAAAGTGACCATGGATACGGCATCCTACTTCCCAATTGATGACGATCATCAGTGGGTGGTTCTGGGTCGTACCAAGTGGGGTTACGGTGATGGGATCGGCAGCAAAGAGATGCCGTTCTATGAAAACTTCTATGCCGGTGGTTCCAGCACCGTACGTGGTTTCCAGTCCAACACCATTGGTCCGAAAGCGGTTTATTACGGCGCATCCGGTCTGGATAACTGTAACCAGTCCGGTGGTTACTGTAAGTCTGATGATGCGGTCGGCGGTAACGCCATGGCGGTCGCCAGTCTGGAGCTGATTGTTCCGACGCCGTTTATCAGCGATAAATACGCCAACTCCGTGCGTACGTCGTTCTTCTGGGATGCGGGTACCGTTTGGGATACCAACTGGCAGAACACGGCAGATATGAAAAATGCGGGCGTACCGGACTATAGCGATCCAGGCAATATCCGTATGTCCGCAGGTATCGCATTACAATGGATGTCTCCATTGGGGCCGTTGGTCTTCTCCTACGCCCAGCCGTATAAGAAATACACTGGAGATAAATCCGAGCAGTTCCAGTTTAACATTGGTAAAACCTGGTAATTGCTCATTGCAAAGGAATGCGTGTTCAGTGCAGTTTTGCTGACATTAGGCATAGCGTCAGGTGGCCTCCGGGCCACCAAAAGAACAGTACCTTCGGGTACATATGGGATGGTAAGGAGTATTATTGTGAAAAAGTGGTTAGTCGCAGCGGGTCTGGGTTTAGCAATGGCCGCATCTGCTCAGGCAGCAGATAAAATTGCAATTGTTAATATGGGCAGCCTGTTCCAGCAAGTTGCACAGAAAACCGGCGTTTCCAACACCCTGGAAAACGAATTCAAAGGCCGTGCTAGCGAACTCCAGCGTATGGAAGGCGACCTGCAGTCTAAAATGCAGCGTCTGCAGTCTATGAAAGCGGGTAGCGATCGTACCAAGCTGGAAAAAGACATTGCCGCTCAGCGTCAGACTTTCTCTCAGAAAGCACAGGCTTTTGAACAGGATCGTCAGCGTCGTACCAACGATGAACGTGGCAAACTGGTTACCCGTATCCAGACTGCTGTGAAATCCGTTGCTGCAAGTCAGAGTATTGACCTGGTGGTTGACGCTAACGCCGTTGCATTCAACAGCAGCGATGTAAAAGATATCACCGCTGATGTACTGAAACAGGTTAAATAAGTAATGCCTTCAATTCGACTGGCTGATTTAGCTCAGCAGTTGGATGCGGAATTACACGGTGATGGCGATCTCGTCATCACCGCTGTCGCGTCCATGCAATCCGCTAAGGCGGGTCATATCACGTTCCTGGTCAATCCCAAGTATCGTGATCATCTGTCCGCTTGCGAAGCGTCGGCGATTGTTCTGACGCAAGACTTACTGCCTTTTGCCAAAGGCGCTGCGCTGGTAGTGAAGAATCCCTACCTGACTTACGCACGTATGGCTCAAATTTTAGATACCACGCCACAACCGGCGCAGGATATCGCTCCGAGCGCGGTGGTCAGTCCGACCGCAACGCTTGGTAACAACGTTTCAATCGGCGCGAACGCCGTGATTGAATCTGACGTTGTGCTTGGCGATAACGTTGTGATTGGGGCGGGGTGTTTCGTTGGTAAGAAAACAAAAATTGGTGCCGGTTCACGCTTGTGGGCGAACGTTACCATTTACCACGAAGTCGAGATCGGTGAGAATTGCCTGATCCAATCCAGCACCGTTATTGGTTCTGATGGTTTTGGCTACGCCAACGATCGTGGCAACTGGGTGAAGATCCCTCAGCTTGGCCGCGTGATCATTGGCGACCGCGTGGAGATCGGTGCATGCACCACGATCGACCGTGGCGCACTCGACGATACGCAGATCGGTAACGGTGTTATCATTGATAACCAATGCCAGATTGCGCACAACGTGGTGATTGGCGACAATACCGCCGTTGCTGGTGGTGTTATCATGGCCGGTAGCCTGAAAATTGGTCGTTACTGCATGATTGGCGGTGCCAGCGTGATTAACGGTCATATGGAAATTTGCGACAAAGTGACAGTGACCGGTATGGGGATGGTGATGCGTCCTATTACCGAACCGGGCGTTTACTCGTCAGGTATCCCGCTGCAGCCGAATAAGGCCTGGCGTAAAACTGCTGCACTCGTGATGAATATTGGTGAAATGAGCAAGCGTTTGAAAGCAGTTGAACGCAAACTTGATAATCAAGACTAATCATCATTTTCGAGCATTTCATTTCCGGCCTGTCGGTATTCTTGTAATCCGGCAGGCCGTGTTATTATTGCCCCTTAGTATATTTTGACAGGAAGAGTATTTTGACTACTGACACTCATACTCTGCACATTGAAGAGATTTTAGAACTTCTGCCGCACCGTTTCCCATTCTTACTGGTAGACCGTGTGCTGGATTTTGAAGAAGGTCGTTTTCTGCGCGCAGTGAAAAATGTTTCCGTAAATGAGCCGTTTTTCCAGGGGCACTTCCCTGGTAAGCCGATTTTACCGGGCGTGCTGATTCTGGAAGCGATGGCACAGGCAACAGGAATCCTGGCGTTTAAAAGCGTCGGTAAACTGGAGCCAGGCGAGCTGTATTACTTTGCGGGTATCGATGAAGCGCGCTTTAAGCGTCCAGTCGTGCCAGGCGATCAAATGATTATGGAAGTTACCTTCGAGAAAACCCGCCGTGGCCTGACTCGCTTTAAAGGCGTTGCGCTGGTTGATGGTAAAGTGGTTTGCGAAGCAACGATGATGTGCGCGCGTAGCCGGGAGTCCTAATCCATGATTGATAAAACCGCCTTTATCCATCCAACCGCCATTGTGGAAGACGGTGCCGTTATCGGTGCTAACGCCCACGTTGGCCCGTTTTGTATTGTGGGACCTCACGTCGAAATTGGCGAAGGTACCGTACTGAAGTCTCATGTTGTTGTTAACGGTCATACCAAAATTGGCCGTGATAACGAGATCTATCAGTTCGCCTCTATTGGGGAAGTTAACCAGGATCTTAAGTATGCTGGCGAACCGACCCGCGTGGAAATTGGCGATCGCAACCGCATCCGCGAAAGCGTCACCATTCACCGTGGCACAGAACAGGGCGGTGGATTGACGAAGGTGGGCAGCGATAACCTGCTGATGATCAACGCCCACGTGGCGCATGATTGCACTGTAGGTGACCGCTGTATCCTGGCCAATAACGCTACCCTCGCGGGTCACGTTTCGCTTGATGATTTCGTTATCATCGGTGGCATGACCGCTGTGCACCAGTTCTGTATTATTGGTTCACACGTGATGGTAGGCGGCTGTTCGGGCGTAGCTCAGGACGTTCCGCCGTACGTTATTGCTCAGGGCAACCATGCGACACCATTTGGCGTCAACATTGAAGGCCTGAAGCGTCGCGGCTTCAGCCGTGAGGCTATCACCGCGATCCGCAATGCTTATAAAGCGTTGTACCGCAGCGGCAAAACACTGGACGAAGCAAAACCGGAAATCGCCGAACTGGCGAAGCAACACCCGGAAGTTCAGCCATTTAGCGATTTCTTTGCCCGCTCTACGCGTGGCCTGATTCGTTAATGACTTCGCAGCGTCCTTTAACGATTGCCCTGGTCGCCGGAGAAACCTCCGGCGATATTCTTGGTGCAGGCCTTATCCGCGCCCTTAAAGCGCGGGTGCCCAACGCACGCTTTGTCGGCGTTGCAGGCCCGCTGATGCAGGCCGAAGGCTGCGAAGCCTGGTACGAAATGGAAGAACTGGCGGTGATGGGGATTGTTGAAGTGCTGGGACGACTGCGTCGTTTACTGCATATTCGCGCCGACCTGACCCGACGTTTCACCGATCTCAAGCCCGACGTCTTTGTCGGCATTGATGCCCCCGATTTCAATATCACGCTTGAGGGTAACCTTAAGGCGCAGGGGATCAAAACCATCCATTATGTCAGCCCGTCCGTCTGGGCCTGGCGTCAGAAACGCGTCTTCAAAATTGGCAGATCCACCAATATGGTGCTGGCTTTTATGCCTTTTGAAAAAGCGTTTTACGACAAATTTAACGTCCCTTGCCGTTTTATCGGTCATACCATGGCGGATGCCATGCCGTTGGACCCAGATAAAAATGCGGCGAGAGATACGCTGGGTATTGCCCACGATGTCCACTGCCTGGCGATGCTGCCCGGCAGCCGTGGTGCCGAAGTGGAAATGCTCAGCGCTGACTTTTTAAAAACCGCGCAGCTGTTACGCCAGCAATATCCTGACCTCGAAGTCGTGGTTCCGCTGGTGAATGCAAAACGTCGCGAACAGTTTGAACGTATCAAAGCCGAAGTGGCACCTGAACTGCCGGTGCATATGCTGGACGGCATGGCGCGTGAAGCGATGATCGCAAGCGATGCGGCGCTGCTTGCCTCCGGTACGGCGGCGCTGGAATGCATGCTGGCGAAATGCCCAATGGTTGTCGGCTATCGCATGAAGCCTTTTACCTTCTGGTTGGCAAAACGTCTGGTCAAGACCGACTACGTTTCTCTGCCGAATCTGCTGGCCGGTCGCGAACTGGTCAAAGAGCTGTTGCAGGACGAGTGTCAGCCACAGCTGCTTGCCGAGGCGCTACAGCCGCTGTTGGCGAACGGTAAAACCAGCCATGCGATGCATGACACGTTCCGCGAGCTGCACCTGCAAATTCGCTGCAACGCCGATGAACAGGCTGCTGACGCGGTGCTGGAGCTAGCACAATGATTGAATTTGTTTATCCCCATACCCATTTAGTCGCCGGTGTCGATGAAGTTGGACGTGGCCCTCTGGTGGGTGCCGTCGTCACGGCGGCGGTGATTCTCGATCCGGCGCGCCCGATTATCGGGCTGAATGACTCAAAAAAGTTGAGTGAAAAACGCCGCCTGGCGCTGTTCGACGAAATCAAGGACAAAGCGTTATGCTGGAGCCTTGGTCGCGCAGAGCCGCATGAAATCGATGAACTGAATATTTTGCACGCCACCATGCTGGCGATGCAGCGCGCCGTCGCGGGACTGTCGATTGCGCCGGAATATGTGCTTATCGACGGCAACCGCTGCCCGGCGTTGCCCATGCCGTCAATGGCGGTCGTTAAGGGAGATAGCCGTGTCGCCGAAATCAGCGCCGCGTCGATTCTCGCTAAAGTCACGCGTGATGCCGAAATGGCTGAGCTAGACAGCGTGCTTCCGCAATATGGCTTTGCCAAACATAAAGGCTACCCGACCGCTTTCCATCTTGACGCGCTGGCGCAATATGGCGCTACCGAGCATCATCGACGCAGTTTTGCTCCCGTCAAACGCGTACTGGGACTGATGTCCTGATATTCGTACCGAGATAAGTAAACCGGAATTTAAAAATGGCTGAACCACGTTTCGTGCACCTGCGGGTGCACAGCGACTACTCCATGATCGATGGGCTGGCGAAAACCGGGCCGCTGGTAAAAAAGGCGGCCGCGTTAGGCATGCCTGCGCTGGCGATCACCGATTTTACCAACCTCTGCGGCCTGGTGAAGTTCTACGGAGCGGGGCATGGTGCCGGGATTAAACCGATTGTTGGTGCCGACTTTCACGTCCAGAGCGAACTGTTCGGTGATGAACTCACCCAGTTAACGGTGCTGGCGGCGAACAACGTTGGCTATCAGAATCTGACGTTGCTCATCTCGAAAGCCTACCAGCGCGGTTACGGCGCTGCGGGGCCAATCATCGACCGTGACTGGTTGATTGAATTAAAAGAAGGGCTGATTTTGCTCTCCGGCGCGCGGATGGGCGACGTGGGCCGCGCATTAATTCGTGGCAACATGGCGCTGGTTGAACAATGCGCTGAGTTTTACGAAGAGCACTTCCCAAACGCCTACTTCCTTGAGCTTATTCGAACCGGTCGCCAGGACGAAGAGAATTACCTGCATGCGGCGGTACGGCTTGCGCAAGCGCGTGGCCTGCCGGTGGTGGCGACTAACGATGTCCGCTTCCTTGAACCGGGTGATTTCGACGCCCATGAAATTCGCGTCGCCATCCATGATGGTTTCACCCTCGACGATCCTAAACGCCCGCGCAACTACTCCTCGCAACAATACATGCGTAGCGAAGACGAGATGTGCGAGCTGTTCTCCGACATCCCGGAAGCGCTGGAAAACAGCGTTGAGATTGCCAAGCGTTGTAACGTCACGGTGCGCTTAGGCGAATACTTCCTGCCGCAGTTCCCGACCGGTGATATGACTACCGAGGATTTCCTCGTGGTCAAATCGCGCGAAGGTCTGGAGGAACGCCTGGAATTCCTGTTCCCCGACCCGGCAGTACGCGCCGAGAAGCGTCCGCCATACGACGAGCGTCTGGAGACTGAACTTAAAGTTATCAACCAGATGGGGTTCCCGGGGTACTTCCTGATCGTGATGGAATTTATCCAGTGGTCGAAGGATAACGGCGTGCCGGTAGGGCCGGGACGTGGTTCCGGTGCGGGCTCGCTTGTCGCCTATGCGCTGAAAATTACCGACCTCGATCCGCTGGAATTCGACCTGCTGTTCGAACGCTTCCTGAACCCGGAACGTGTTTCGATGCCCGACTTTGACGTTGACTTCTGTATGGAGAAACGCGATCAGGTTATCGATCACGTAGCAGAAATGTACGGTCGCGATGCGGTATCACAGATTATTACCTTCGGTACCATGGCGGCGAAAGCGGTTATCCGTGACGTGGGCCGTGTACTGGGACATCCGTACGGGTTTGTCGATAGAATCTCCAAACTGGTGCCGCCCGACCCGGGCATGACGCTGGCGAAAGCCTTTGAAGCCGAACCGCAGCTGCCGGAAATTTACGAGGCGGATGAAGAGGTTCGCGCGCTGATCGATATGGCGCGTAAGCTGGAAGGCGTTACCCGAAACGCCGGTAAACACGCCGGTGGCGTGGTTATCGCACCGACCAAAATCACCGATTTCGCGCCGCTGTACTGTGATGAACAGGGGCTGCACCCGGTCACTCAGTTTGATAAAAACGACGTGGAATACGCGGGGCTGGTGAAGTTCGACTTCCTCGGTCTGCGAACGCTCACCATCATTAACTGGGCGCTCGAGATGATAAACGCCCGTCGTGAGCGCAACGGCGAGCCACCGCTTGATATCGCCGCTATCCCGCTGGACGATAAGAAAAGCTTCGACATGCTGCAACGCTCGGAAACCACCGCGGTCTTCCAGCTTGAATCGCGCGGCATGAAAGATCTGATTAAACGTCTGCAGCCTGACTGCTTCGAAGATATGATAGCCCTGGTGGCGCTGTTCCGCCCGGGCCCGCTACAGTCGGGGATGGTAGATAACTTTATCGACCGTAAGCACGGGCGTGAAGAGATCTCTTACCCGGATGTCCAGTGGCAGCATGAGTGTTTGAAGCCGGTGCTGGAGCCAACCTATGGCATTATCCTGTACCAGGAACAGGTTATGCAGATTGCCCAGGAGCTTTCTGGTTATACTCTTGGCGGCGCGGATATGTTGCGTCGTGCGATGGGTAAGAAAAAGCCCGAAGAGATGGCCAAGCAGCGCGGAACCTTTGAAGAAGGTGCTAAGAGCCGCGGTGTAGACGGCGAGCTGGCGATGAAAATCTTTGACCTGGTGGAAAAATTCGCCGGTTACGGGTTTAACAAATCTCACTCCGCAGCCTACGCGCTGGTGTCTTACCAGACGCTGTGGCTGAAAGCGCACTATCCGGCTGAGTTTATGGCGGCGGTAATGACCGCTGATATGGACAACACCGAGAAGGTGGTGGGGCTAGTCGATGAGTGCTGGCGGATGGGGCTGAAAATATTGCCGCCAGATATCAATTCCGGTTTATATCATTTCCACGTGAATCAGGACGGGGAAATCGTGTATGGTATCGGCGCGATTAAAGGCGTCGGTGAAGGCCCGATTGAAGCCATCATTGAAGCGCGTAATAACGGCGGCTACTTCCGCGAGTTGTTTGACCTTTGCGCGCGTACCGACACCAAAAAGCTTAACCGCCGGGTGCTCGAAAAGCTGATTATGTCTGGCGCCTTCGACAGGCTTGGGCCGCACCGTGCGGCGCTGATGAATTCACTGGGCGATGCGTTAAAAGCCGCCGACCAGCATGCGAAAGCGGAAGCCATCGGCCAGGCGGATATGTTCGGCGTGTTAGCCGAAGAACCAGAGCAGATAGAGCAGTCTTATGCTAACTGTATGCCCTGGCCTGAACACACGGTACTGGAAGGTGAGCGGGAAACGTTAGGGTTATACTTAACGGGTCACCCGATTAACCAGTACCTGAAAGAAATTGAGCGCTATGTCGGAGGCTATCGCCTAAAAGACATGCATCCGACAGAACGTGGTAAAGTGACCACGGCTGCGGGGCTCGTGATTGCCTCAAGGGTTATGGTCACCAAGCGAGGCAATCGTATCGGCATCTGTACGTTGGATGATCGATCCGGACGGCTAGAGGTGATGCTATTCACCGAAGCCCTGGAAAAATACCAGCATCTGCTGGAAAACGACCGCATACTTATCGTCAGCGGACAAGTCAGCTTTGATGACTTCAGCGGCGGCCTGAAAATGATGGCCCGCGAAGTGATGGACATTGACGAAGCCCGGGAAAAATACGCTCGCGGGCTTGCTATCTCGCTGACGGACAGGCAAATTGATGACCAGCTTTTAAACCGACTCCGTCAGTCTCTGGAACCCCATCGTTCGGGAACCATTCCAGTACATCTCTACTATCAGAGGGCGGATGCACGTGCGCGGTTGCGTTTCGGTGCAACCTGGCGTGTCTCTCCGAGCGATCGTTTACTCAACGATTTGCGTGGCCTCATCGGTTCGGAGCAGGTGGAACTGGAGTTTGACTAATACAGGAATACTATGAGTCTGAATTTCCTTGATTTTGAACAGCCGATTGCAGAGCTGGAAGCAAAAATCGATTCTTTGACTGCGGTTAGCCGTCAGGATGAGAAACTGGATATTAATATCGACGAAGAAGTGCATCGTCTGCGCGAAAAAAGCGTAGAACTGACGCGTAAAATCTTTGCCGATCTCGGCGCATGGCAGGTAGCCCAGCTGGCACGCCATCCACAGCGCCCGTACACCCTGGATTATGTCCGTCTGGCGTTTGATGAATTTGACGAACTGGCGGGCGATCGCGCTTATGCTGACGATAAAGCTATCGTCGGTGGTATCGCACGTCTGGATGGTCGTCCGGTGATGATTATTGGTCACCAGAAAGGTCGTGAAACCAAAGAGAAAATCCGTCGCAACTTCGGCATGCCGGCACCGGAAGGTTACCGTAAAGCCCTGCGTCTGATGGAAATGGCCGAGCGCTTCAACATGCCTATCGTGACCTTCATCGACACCCCGGGCGCATACCCTGGCGTCGGTGCGGAAGAACGCGGTCAGTCTGAAGCTATCGCCCGTAACCTGCGTGAAATGTCACGTCTGAGCGTTCCGGTTATCTGCACCGTTATCGGTGAAGGTGGTTCCGGCGGCGCGCTGGCGATTGGCGTGGGCGATAAAGTGAATATGCTGCAATACAGCACCTATTCCGTTATCTCTCCAGAAGGCTGTGCGTCCATTCTTTGGAAAAGCGCGGACAAAGCGCCGTTGGCGGCTGAAGCTATGGGTATCATCGCTCCACGTTTGAAAGAACTGAAGCTAATCGATTCCATCATTCCAGAACCGCTGGGTGGTGCGCACCGTAACCCGGAAGCTATCGCGGCATCGCTGAAAGCGCAGATTCTGGCCGACCTGGCCGATCTCGATGTGTTGAGCAAAGAAGACCTGCTCAACCGCCGTTATCAGCGCCTGATGAGCTACGGCTACGCCTGATTTATCACATCATTTTAATGCTAAGGGCCGGATTTTCCGGCCCTTTTTTATGTGATATTTGGTGAGACACGAATGAGGGAAAGTGATTAGCCAATGATGTTGTTCTCCAGCAACCTGCAACCACTGCCGGGCATTAAGCCAGTACAGGCAGCCAACAAGGAGATAAGGAGAATAACTATGGCATCATCTAAAATTATTTCATTAAGCGCCGTGGCCGCAGGGATCATGTTAAGTCTTGGGGCTGCTCATGCGGCACCGCTGCTGGGTGCAACCGAGCCGACCACCATCAAGGCGAGCGATCTCGCGGCAAAAGAAAAAGCGCTGACCGATTTCCCACTCATGAATTCGGTTAAGTCTTCCATTCAAACGCTGCCTAACAGCGAAGTTGAGAAGATTGAAGCGGGGCGCGCGGCTAACCCGGCAAACGTCAAACGCGTTGAAAGCGTGTTAAGCGAGCAGGATTGGGAATACCTGTTCCCAATGCGCGCACCGGAATACACCTATTCCAATTTCCTGAAAGCGATTGGCAAATTCCCGGCCGTTTGCGGCACCTATACCGATGGTCGTGATAGCGATGCCATTTGCCGTAAATCTCTGGCAACCATGTTTGCGCACTTTGCCCAGGAAACCGGCGGACATGAGAGCTGGCGTGATATTCCAGAATGGCGTCAGGCGCTGGTCTATCTGCGCGAAGTGGGTTGGGTTGAAGGGCAGAAGGGCGGCTATAACGGCGAATGTAACCCGGACATCTGGCAGGGGCAGACCTGGCCTTGCGGTAAAGATAAAGACGGTGACTATCTGAGCTACTTTGGCCGTGGGGCAAAACAGCTCTCCTATAACTACAACTATGGCCCATTCTCTGATGCCATGTATGACGGTGACGTTCGTCCACTGCTGGATAAACCGGAGCTGGTGGCGGATACCTGGATGAACCTGGCCAGCGCCGTCTTCTTCTTTGTTTATCCGCAGCCGCCGAAGCCATCTATGCTGCACGTTATTGATGGCACCTGGCAGCCAAACGATCACGATAAAGCCAATGGTCTGGTCGACGGTTTTGGCGTCACTATCCAGATTATCAACGGCGGCGTGGAGTGCGGTGGCGCTGATGAAAACGCGCAGTCGCTCAACCGTATCGCTTACTACAAAGAGTTTGCTAACTATCTGAAAGTCCCAATTGCTGATGATGAAGTTCTCGGTTGTAAGAACATGAAGCAGTTTGATGAAGGCGGCGCGGGCGCTCTGCCAATCTACTGGGAAATGGACTGG
The DNA here is from genome assembly GCF_044745165.1 of Kluyvera sp. NPDC087067. Lineage (NCBI taxonomy): Bacteria > Pseudomonadati > Pseudomonadota > Gammaproteobacteria > Enterobacterales > Enterobacteriaceae > Kluyvera > Kluyvera sp. NPDC087067. Next base: position 95,915 of record NZ_JBIUZS010000009.1, read on the forward strand.
GGATGGAGCGCTGAGACCGCTGACGGTAAAACCAACGCCTGTCAGTTAGTCGGCTACCAGACGCCTTATAGCGCGTTCAAAGAGGGCGATTATGCGAAGTGTGTTCAGAAACACTTCAACGTGACGGTGGTTGATGATAATGGTACTGCGGAGACGCCGGCGGACACGACCGAAGATACTACGCCAGCCCCAGCCGTGAACGTGGCGCCTGTGGCGCAGATTGCCGGCCCGGTCGGTGCAGTTGAAGCGGGAAGTCAGGTTTCCCTGAGTGCCGCAGGTTCTACCGATGCCAATGGCGATAAACTGACCTACACCTGGATGTCGCAGGATGGGCAAACGCTGAGCGGTCAGGATAAATCTGTCATCACCTTCGCCGCACCTGAAAGCGATAAAGATGCGCAGTATGTCGTAAGCCTGACGGTTAGCGATGGCTCATTATCCAGTATCACCACCTATACCTTGAATGTGAAGGCTAAAGCGGCGGCAACGGATGAAGCCAAAGGTGGAGACGAAGGCGGTACAGTCAGCTATCCATCCTGGAGCGCAAGCCAGACCTGGAATGCGGGTGATATCGTGAATAACCACGGTGCGCTATACCAGTGTAAGCCGTTACCGGAAGGTGCGTGGTGCAACGATGCGCCAACCTACTATGAACCAGGTGCCGGTATTGCCTGGGGAGATGCCTGGAAGGCGATGTAAGATCCAGAATCATGCCAGTGCGATGCACTGGCATGATTGCTATTATGCTTTCATCAGGATTATCCAGGAGGGAAGCATGAATATTATCGCCATTATGGGGCCACACGGCGTTTACTATAAAGATGAGCCGATAAAAGAGCTTGAGACCGCGCTGTTAGCGCAGGGTTTTAAAATCATCTGGCCACAAAATAGCGCTGACCTGCTGAAATTAATTGAGCACAACCCGCGCATTAGCGGCGTTATTTTTGATTGGGATGAATACAGTGTCGATCTCTGCGGCGAAATAAACCAGCTTAACGAATTCCTGCCGCTTTACGCCTTTATTAATGCTCACTCGACGATGGATGTGAGCGCCAATGACATGCGTATGGCGCTGTGGTTCTTTGAATATGCGCTGGGCCAGGCCGAAGATATTGCGGCGCGCATCCGTCAGTATAATGACGAGTACCTCGATAACATCACCCCTCCTTTTACCAAAGCGCTGTTTACCTACGTCAACGAAGGCAAATACACCTTCTGTACGCCCGGCCATATGGCGGGCACGGCTTATCAGAAAAGCCCGGTAGGCTGTCTGTTTTACGATTTCTTTGGTGCCAATACGCTTAAAGCCGATGTCTCTATCTCGGTAACAGAACTGGGTTCGCTGCTTGATCATACCGGGCCGCATCTTGAGGCCGAGGAATATATTGCTCGCACCTTTGGCGCAGAGCAGAGCTATATGGTCACCAATGGCACGTCGACCTCAAATAAAATTGTTGGCATGTATGCCGCGCCGAGCGGCAGTACGCTGCTGATTGACCGTAACTGCCATAAATCACTGGCGCATTTGCTGATGATGAGCGACGTGGTGCCGCTGTGGCTTAAGCCAACGCGCAATGCGCTGGGCATTTTGGGCGGTATACCGAAGCGAGAATTTACCCGCGAAAGCCTACAGCAAAAGGTTGATAGCACCGAGAACGCGCAGTGGCCGGTACATGCGGTGATCACCAACTCCACCTACGATGGCCTGCTGTACAACACCAACTGGATAAAGCAAACCCTTGATGTGCCATCGATTCACTTCGACTCTGCCTGGGTGCCGTACACCCATTTCCACCCAATCTATCAGGGGAAAAGTGGAATGAGCGGGGAGCGCGTGGCGGGGAAGGTTATCTATGAAACGCAGTCCACGCATAAGATGCTGGCCGCGTTATCACAGGCGTCGCTTATCCATATTAAAGGTGATTACGACGAAGACACCTTTAACGAAGCCTTTATGATGCACACTTCAACCTCGCCAAGTTACCCGATTGTCGCCTCAATAGAGACGGCGGCGGCAATGCTGCGTGGCAATGCAGGAAAGCGGTTGATCAACCGGTCGGTGGAGCGCGCGCTGCATTTTCGCAAAGAAGTGCAGCGTTTGCGGGAGGAGTCCGATAGCTGGTTCTTCGATATCTGGCAGCCGGAGGAAATTGATGAGGCGGAGTGCTGGCCGGTATCGCCGGGTGAAGACTGGCATGGTTTTACGGATGCCGACGCCGAGCATATGTTCCTCGACCCGGTAAAAGTTACGATTCTGACCCCGGGGATGGATGAACAAGGCAACATGAGCGAGGAGGGGATCCCGGCGGCGCTGGTGGCGAAATACCTCGACGAGCACGGCGTGGTTGTCGAGAAGACCGGCCCGTACAACCTGTTGTTCCTGTTTAGCATTGGCATTGATAAAACGCGGGCGATGGGGCTGCTGCGCGGGTTAACTGAATTTAAACGCGCTTATGATCTCAATCTGCGGGTGAAGAATATGTTGCCGGATCTCTATGCGGAAGATCCTGATTTTTATCGCAATATGCGTATCCAGGAGCTGGCGCAAGGGATCCACCGGTTGATCCGTCAACACGATCTGCCCAGCCTGATGCTGCGGGCATTCGACGTCTTGCCGGAAATGAAACTCACGCCGCACCGTGCCTGGCAAAAGCAGATCAAAGGCGAGGTGGAAACCATCGCGCTGGAAGATCTCGTCGGACGCATTTCGGCAAATATGATCCTGCCTTATCCGCCCGGCGTGCCGCTGTTGATGCCGGGGGAAATGATCACCGCAGAGAGCCGCTCAGTGCTCGATTTTCTGCTGATGCTCTGCTCCATCGGGCGACATTATCCGGGTTTTGAAACTGACATTCACGGTGCGAAACGCGATGAAAACGGCGTCTATCGCGTGCGAGTCCTAAAAACCCCGGAAGGAGTTGCGTGATAGCGGTCTGCGCGGTTAACGTGCTGGTACAAGGTTAACGGAGAACATTCATGCTGGGATTAAAACAGATTCATCATATCGCTATTATCGCGACCGATTACGCCGTCAGTAAGGCCTTTTACTGCGACATCCTCGGGTTTACGTTGCAAAGTGAGGTGTACCGGGAAGCCCGTGATTCATGGAAGGGTGATCTGGCGTTAAACGGTCAGTATGTGATTGAGCTGTTCTCGTTCCCTTTTCCTCCCGCGCGCCCGAGCCGCCCCGAGGCCTGCGGTCTGCGACATCTGGCGTTCAGCGTTGACGACATCGACGCCGCCGTTGCGCACCTGAAAAACCACGGTGTAGCCTGTGAAGAGATTCGCGTTGATCCGTATACCGATAAGCGTTTTACTTTCTTCAACGATCCTGATGGCCTGCCGCTGGAGCTTTATCAGCAGTAAGGCTTGTCAGTTTCAGCCCGGGCGGGTAACTTGCCGGGCAATACCTCTTTTATGATGCGACGATGACTCAACCTTCACTTGTGCAACGACTCTCCCCGCACCGTCAGTTTCTGGTGGCATTTAGCGGCGGCCTGGATTCCACGGTGCTCCTGCATCAACTGGTCTGCTGGCGGCAACAGGACCCTTCCGTTGTGCTACGGGCAATTCATATCCACCACGGTATCAGCGCCAATGCCGATAGCTGGGTAACACATTGCCAGCAGGTATGTGAAAAATGGCAGGTGCCGCTGGTGGTTGAAAGAGTCCAGCTTGCGCAAAGTGGGGCGGGGCTTGAAGCTGAAGCCCGGCAGGCGCGTTATCAGGCTTTCCGCGAGACGTTGCAGGCCGGGGAAGTATTGCTGACTGCCCAGCATCAAGACGATCAAAGTGAAACCTTGCTACTGGCCCTCAAGCGCGGCAGCGGCCCGGCGGGATTATCGGCGATGCCGTTCGATGCGCCGTTTGCCCATACGCGGCTGATACGTCCTTTGCTGCATGACTCGCGCGAGTCGCTGCTTAGCTGGGCGCAAAAATATGCGTTGACGTGGATTGAGGATGAGAGCAATCAGGACGACACCTACGACCGTAACTTCCTGCGCTTACGCGTTTTGCCCCAGCTCAATGCTCGCTGGCCGCATTTTGCTCATGCCGTGGCGCGTAGTGCGGCGCTGTGCGGTGAGCAGGAGCAGTTACTGGATGAGCTGCTGGCAGATGAACTTTCGCGGTTGCAGTCAGACGAAGGGGCGCTGGCCATTGCACCGATGGTAACGATGAGCGCACCGAAGCGTGCCGCTATCCTGAGACGCTGGCTGTCGTTACATCATGCGCCAATGCCGTCGCGTGAAATGCTGACGCGAATTTGGCATGAAGTGGCGCTAGCGCGGGAAGATGCAACGCCGTGCGTGCATTCCGGTGGCTTTGAGGTGCGGCGCTTTCAGCAGCAGTTGTGGTGCGTAAAAGCGCTACCCGGGCAAACGGATACGGTATTGGCCTGGCCTGATACCACAGCCTCTCTTTCTCTACCCGATAGCCTCGGTGAATTATCGCTGGTGGCGGGGGGCGATATCCGCGCTCCGCACCAGGATGAAGCGGTCACGGTGCGTTTTAACGCTACGGGGAAACTGCATATCGTTGGTCGCAACGGTGGGCGCAAGCTAAAGAAGATCTGGCAGGAACACGGCGTACCGCCCTGGCTGCGCGACACCACGCCATTGCTATTTTATGGGGAAACATTAATCGCCGCTGCGGGGTACTTCGTCACGCATGATGGAGTTTGTGAAGACGGGAACGGCGTGGCGCTGCGATGGGAAAAAACGGGCGGCTAAGCCACCCGTTGTTCAATTATGATTCGCTGACCACCACGGTGCCGATTTGCGGGTGGCTAAAGCTGGTTATACGGTCAAGCCGCAGTTCGCGGAGTTCGCCCGCGCTATCGACGACCAGATACTCGACGTTCTTTCGAGAGAGCAGGTCGCGTGCTTTAGCTTGCAGCACTTCACCATCTTTCAGTTCCAGTGCCAGAACAAGGTGGTGCTGGCAGGCAAGCTCGAGATTGTCATAGTCATCGCAATTGATGGGTTGATAAGTATCATTCATCGACATAATCGCTCACCAGTAAGTTTGCCGCTGCATAAGCAGCTTTATCCCTGACTGACGCGCTAAGGGCGTCATCTGCCGCAACGTCGTTCAAAACTTTAAGCACACAGCCCAGCGCATCCGGGATATACCCTAAGTCACCGCTGGCAATTTCCGCATAGCGTTGACGAATTAAATCACAATAATTGTCCACATGCCCTCCTGTCAGCGCTTCAATTAAGCCTATGAAGATAATCTCTGTTTAGCAAGGTGACTATATCATACTCATTTAAGCATTATCAGCGAGATGAGCGTCGGCTAATGCAATTGGGGACAGCCTTTTGCCCTTGATTTCGCTACAATGGCTGCCATTTTTCGCAGGAGTTTCCCATGGCGCTGAAAGCAACGATTTATAAAGCGGTGGTCAATGTGGCGGATATCGACCGTAACCAGTTTCTGGACGCGTCTTTAACGCTGGCTCGCCACCCTTCCGAAACCCAGGAGCGCATGATGCTGCGCCTGTTGGCGTGGATTAAGTATGCAGATGAGCGTCTGCAGTTTACCCGTGGCCTGTCGTCTGAAGATGAGCCGGAAGTCTGGCTGCGCAACGATCATCTGGGCATCGATTTGTGGATTGAGCTGGGTCTGCCGGACGAACGTCGCATCAAGAAAGCCTGTAGCCAGGCGCAGGATGTGGCGCTGTTTACCTACAATAGCCGTTCAGCGGAAATCTGGTGGCAGCAGAACCAAAGCAAGCTGGCGGGCTTTAAGAATCTAAGTATCTGGTATCTGGATGATGAGCAGTTGGCCAAACTCAGCGCCTTCGCCGAGCGCACGATGACGTTACAAGCTACACTTCAGGAAGGCGCTATCTGGTTATCAGACGCTCAGAATAATCTGGAAATTCATTTTACCGCGTGGCAGACGCCTGCATGATTACGCTTTCCGGGCAGGTCAGTATTTCGGATGATGAGTTGACCCTCACGGCCATCCGGGCGCAGGGCGCGGGCGGTCAGCATGTGAATAAGACCTCCACGGCGATTCATTTGCGTTTTGACATCCGAGCTTCCAGCCTGCCAGAGTATTATAAAGAGCGCCTGCTTGCCGCCAGCCACCACTTAATTTCTGCTGACGGTGTGATTATCATTAAGGCGCAGGAGTATCGTAGCCAGGAGATGAACCGCGAAGCGGCAATTGCTCGCCTGGTTGCGCTTTTTCAAACGTTAACAACCGAACAGAAGAGTCGTCGCCCTACGCGCCCAACCCGGGCGTCGAAGGAGCGGCGATTGACCTCAAAAGCGCAAAAATCTTCGGTGAAATCAATGCGCGGGAAAGTTCGCTATTAAGCTGAACGTGGATGTCATAAGAATAAGGAATTGAGGGTGAAAAAAGCGATATTAGCCATTGCGGCTACGGGGATGTTATTTGGGCTTTTCGGCTGTAATAACGCGGATATGGCGGCATCAAAACCGACACAGGCGGCCGAATTAACGCCAATGCAGCAGAGCTGGCGCGGTGTGATTCCGTGTGCCGACTGCGAAGGAATCGAAACCTCGCTGTTCCTTGATAAGGACGGCACCTGGGTCATGAATGAACATTATCAGGGCGTAGATCGTGAACCGTCCTCATTTGCATCTTACGGCAAGTGGGCGCGTACCGCCGATAAGCTGGTGCTGACCGATAGCGAGGGTGAGAAATCTTTCTATCGCGCGAAGGGCGATAAGCTTGAGATGCTCGACCGCGAAGGCAATCCCATTGAATCTAAGCTGAACTATACGCTTGAGCCGGTGAAAGCCAGCCTGCCGAAGACGCCAATGGCGATGCGCGGGATGTACTTCTATATGGCGGATGCCGCTACCTTTACCGACTGTGCCACCGGTCAGCGCGTCGCGGTAGCCAACAACGCGCAGCTGGAGCGTGACTACGCTGCCGCTCAGGGTAGCGATAGCAAACCGGTGTTGTTAGTGGTGGAAGGGCACTTTACTCTTGAACCCAATCCCGATACCGGTGCGATGGTGAAAACCCTGGCGACCGATAAAGCTGGGAAGTTTGCCTCCGATAAAGACTGTTCCAGCCCAAGATAACCGCATTGTTCGACCAACATGAATGCCAATAAAAAGCCTCGCAAATGCGAGGCTTTTTTTGTCGCCCGGACGAGGCGTTAACGCCGACTCCGGGAAGGCACCGAGCTGATTAGCCCTTAATGGCTTTAACCAGGTAATCGACGATGTCGCCGGTTTTAATCAGCTGTTTGTCACCGTTACGACGGTATTTGTATTCGATGTCGTCGTTGTCGAGGTTACGGTCACCCAGCACGATGGTGTGCGGAATACCGATAAGCTCCATATCAGCGAACATCACGCCTGGACGCTCTTTACGATCGTCCATGAGCACTTCGATACCCAGACCACGCAGTTCAGCGTAGAGCTTCTTAGCGAGTTCCTGCACACGGTAAGACTTGTGCATATTCATTGGCAGAATAGCGACCTGGAATGGCGCAATCGCGTCCGGCCACAGGATACCGCGATCGTCAAAGTTCTGCTCGATAGCTGCGGCAACCACGCGAGTTACCCCGATCCCGTAGCAGCCCATGGTCAGAGTCTGATTACGACCGTCTTCACCCTGCACGGAAGCTTTCATCGCTTCAGAGTATTTGGTGCCCAGCTGGAAAATGTGGCCGACTTCGATACCACGTTTAATCAGCAAGGTGCCTTTACCGTCCGGGCTTGGATCGCCTGCGACAACGTTGCGGATATCAGCAACTTCTGGCGTAGCGACGTCGCGGTCCCAGTTAATGCCGAAGTAGTGTTTGCCATCGATGTTGGCGCCCGCCGCGAAATCACTCATCACCGCAACGGTGCGGTCGATAACGACTGGAATCGGCAGGTTAACCGGGCCAAGAGAACCTGGGCCTGCTTTGACTAACGCACGGATTTCTTCTTCAGTCGCAAAGGTCAGCGGACTCGCAACCTGCGCCAGTTTCTCGGCTTTCACTTCGTTCAACTCATGATCGCCACGCACCAGCAGGGCAACCAGCGGAGATTTGCTGCCTTCTACCGCTTTCACCAGCAGGGTTTTCACGGTTTTCTCGATTGGCAGATTGAACTGTTCTACCAGCTCGGCGATGGTTTTCGCATTCGGCGTATCAATCAGGGTCATTTCCTGAGTCGCTGCTGCGCGAGGTTCTTTAGGCGCAACCGCTTCAGCGAATTCGATGTTGGCGGCGTAGTCAGAAGAATCAGAGAAGATCACATCATCTTCGCCGCTTTGTGCCAGCACCTGGAATTCATGGGAAGCGCTGCCGCCGATTGAGCCGGTATCAGCCTGTACCGCACGGAAATCCAGCCCCATACGGCTGAAGATTTTGCTGTAAGCCGCATACATCGCGTCGTAGGTTTCCTGCAGGGATTCCTGAGAAGTATGGAAAGAGTAGGCATCTTTCATCAGGAATTCACGGGAGCGCATGACGCCGAAACGTGGGCGCACTTCGTCACGGAATTTGGTCTGGATCTGGTAGAAGTTCAGCGGCAGCTGTTTGTAAGAGCTCAGCTCATTACGAATCAGGTCGGTGATGACTTCTTCATGCGTTGGGCCGAGGACAAACGGACGATCGCCACGGTCAGCAATACGCAGCAGTTCCGGCCCATACTGTTCCCAGCGACCGCTCTCTTGCCATAGTTCAGAGGGCTGAACTACCGGCATTAACACCTCGATAGCACCGGCGTTGTTCATCTCTTCACGCACGATGTTTTCGACTTTTTTCAGGACGCGCACGCCGGTGGGCAACCAGGTGTATAACCCGGAGGCCAGCTTGCGGATCATCCCGGCGCGCAGCATCAGCTGGTGGCTGATAACCTCGGCGTCGGCAGGTGTCTCCTTCAGGGTGGAGAGCAGGTATTTGCTAGTACGCATGTTGTTACGGTTCCAGTTGGACGACAGAACAGGCTCAAAATGAGCCTGATATAAAAACAAAGTGATTCAGTGTACCAGTGAGAAAGGGATGTCAAAAGAGAGCGTAGAGAAATTACCGGTTTTCCAGGGCAAAGACTTCAAATCCCGATGATGTCACGCGCCAGCGAACGTTAAAATCGAGTAGCCAGACGGCGTAGGTTTTCCCCTCTTCCTCGTTTTTACGATAGGCCGGACGGGGGTCTTGCGCCAGTACTTCGGCAATAAACTGACGAAGGTGCGGATAACGTTTCTCAAGCCCGATAAGCACCGGGGTTAACTCGGCACTGAAGGTGACATCTACACCGGCATTTGGTGCATCCTGAGCATAGCTGGCCCGCGCTTCAGGCAACGACTCGGCGAAGGGAAGATACGGCTTGATATCGACGACCGGCGTACCGTCAACCAAATCCAGCCCACCGAGCTCCAGTATAACCTGCTCTTTGTGGCAGCGAATATTGCGCAATTCCACAAGGGACATGCCAATCGGATTGGGGCGGAAGGTTGAGCGCGTAGCAAAGACGCCCATCCGCGCATTGCCGCCAAGACGGGGAGGGCGCACGGTCGGGCGCCAGCCGCCTTCCATCGTTTGATGAAAGACAAACAGCACCCAAAGGTGGCTAAAGCCCTCCAGGCCGCGTACGGCGTCGGCCTGGTTATAGGGAGGCACAAGATGCAGCTCTCCGCTGCAACTTTTGACCAGTCCAGGCTGACGGGGTACGGCAAACTTCTCTTTATAAGGAGAGCGGATAACGCCTATTTGCTCAAATGAGAAATTGCTCATTTAGCGCTAACGTTAAGGGCTGTTCCTAAGCATACCGCCTGACGATAGCAACCCGGCGTACCGCTGGTAATTTCACAGCTGTGTAGCAACACGGCGTTCGCTTTCATTTTGGAGGCATTAATCTGCATGCGTTTGCGGGCAGTTGGAATATTCGGCGGCGAATCCTGGTTTGTTGCCTGGCATGAGTCACCGGACACATCGCCCAGTTCACGGAAAGGCTTACCAACCAAATCTTCGGCATTGGTTATGATTCTAACGGGGGCAGCACGGGGTGCTTTAGGTTTTGCGGTCTCCGTCTTGACGGGGGTCGCAGTGCTTTTAGGAGGTTCAACGGGAGATCTGTTTAGCATGGAACAGCCACCTAACAGGAGTGCTAATAAACAGACCGGTAAAGCACGCATAATAATTCCTCTATAAAGGGTAGACCTGGTGGGCTATTGAATCAGGTGCTTGCATAAATGACAAGACGGGCATGCGCCCGTCTTTATAAGAAATTATTTATGGGTAATAAAATTACCAGCCTTTAACAGCGCCGCCGTTAAAGATTTTGTTTGCCGCTTCGTACACTTCGTCTGACTGGTAGGCCTGAACGAATTTCTTCACGTTTTCAGCGTCTTTGTTATCTTCACGTGTCACGATCATGTTCACGTAAGGAGAGTCTTTACCTTCAACAAAGATACCGTCTTTCGCTGGCGTCAGGTTGATCTGGCTGGCGTAAGTGGTGTTGATGACCGCCAGCGCAATCTGTGCATCGTCCAGAGAACGTGGCAGCTGTGGTGCTTCCAGTTCAACAATCTTCAGGTTTTTCGGGTTCTCAACGATATCCAGTGAGGTTGGCAGCAGGCCCACGCCATCTTTCAGTTTGATTAAACCCTGAGCCTGCAGCAGCAGCAGAGTACGGCCGAGGTTAGTTGGGTCGTTAGGAACCGCAATCTGGGAGCCCGGCTGCAGTTCGTCCAGAGATTTGATTTTTTTGGAATAGCCAGCAATCGGGTACACGAAGGTGTTACCGACGGAAACCAGTTTGTAGCCACGATCTTTAATCTGCTGATCCAGGTATGGTTTGTGCTGGAAGGCGTTCGCGTCGATATCACCTTTGCTCAGCGCTTCGTTCGGCAGAACGTAATCGTTGAACGTGACCAGTTCGACATCCAGGCCATATTTTTCTTTCGCCACTTTCTGTGCGACTTCAGCAACCTGCTGTTCTGCACCGACAATCACGCCGACTTTAATATGATTTGGATCTTTTTCATCTTGACCGCAACCAACAAGTGCCAGAGAACCAATCAGAGCACCCACTGCCGCAAAGGTTTTAAAATTGAACGCCATGCTTATTTCCTTAAACTTTTGAGTTGTGTTGTGTGTAACGCTATTTATGAGTCACTGACCGAACGATACGATCGCCAGATAATTGAATTAAATAAACCAGAACAACAAGCAATACCAGCACTGTATTCATCACGGTCGCATTATAGCCAATGTAACCGTATTGATAACCAATCTGCCCCAGACCACCGGCACCGACGGCGCCACCCATGGCGGAGTAACCGACCAGCGTAATCAGGGTAATCGTCGCGGCGTTCACCAGACCCGGCAGGGCTTCAGGCAGCAGCACTTTACAGATGATCTGCATTGGCGTTGCTCCCATTGCACGAGAAGCTTCAATAAGGCCACCGGGAATTTCCAGCAGGGCGTTTTCGACCATACGGGCGATGAACGGTGCTGCACCCACGGTCAGTGGCACAATGGCCGCCTGAAGACCGATAGACGTTCCCACAATCACCCGAGTGAACGGAATCATCCACACTAGTAAAATAATGAATGGGATGGAGCGGAAGATATTCACCAGCGCGGAAAGCACGCGATAAAGTTTGCCGTTCTCGATGATTTGCCCTGGACGCGTAACATATAAAAGCACGCCAACCGGCAGACCAATCACGAAGCCGAAAAAGCCCGACACGAATGTCATCGCCAGCGTTTCCCAGACGCCACGCGCCAGTAACCACATCATGGCCTCAGACATAACCCAATACCTCTACTTTTACATGGTGTTGCTGCAACCAGGCGATAGCTGCTTGCGTATCTTCAGGGGTGCCGTGCATTTCGGTAAGCATAATGCCGAACTTCACGCCGCCCGCGTAATCCATCTGCGCGCTAATAATGTTGTTATTGACGTTGAAACGACGCGCTGTTTCCGACAGCAGCGGGGCATCGACCGAATGACCGGTAAATTCCATACGCAGCATTGGCACGCTATCGGCAGTTTGCTGTTCTTTCAGGCGAGCCTGATAGTCTTCTGGAATATCCAGATGCAGCGTGGCCTGAATAAACTGTTGCGCCAGCGGCGTTTTCGGATGGGAGAACATTTCGCTCACCGTATCCTGTTCAATCAGTTCACCGTTGCTGATGACGGCGACGCAGTCGCAGATGCGCTTTACGACATCCATTTCATGGGTAATGAGCAAAATGGTCAAACCCAGACGACGGTTAATGTCTTTCAGTAGTTCAAGAATAGAGCGAGTTGTTGCCGGGTCGAGCGCGCTGGTGGCTTCATCGCACAGCAATACCTTTGGATTGCTCGCCAGTGCACGCGCAATGGCGACGCGCTGTTTCTGCCCACCGGACAGGTTCGCCGGGTAGCTATCGTGTTTATCAGCCAGACCGACGAGATCCAGCAGCTCGGTGACACGACGTTTGATTTCATCTTTTGGCGTGTTATCAAGTTCCAGAGGAAGCGCGACGTTACCAAAAACGGTCCGTGAAGAGAGCAGGTTAAAGTGCTGGAAAATCATGCCGATCTGACGACGTGCTTTGGTCAATGCCGCTTCAGATAAGGCAGTCAGTTCCTGGCCGCCGACTTCTACGCTACCTTCGGTAGGGCGCTCAAGCAGGTTGACGCAGCGAATCAGCGTACTTTTACCCGCACCAGATGCGCCAATGACGCCATAAATTTGTCCGGCGGGCACATGCAGGCTGACGTTATTCAGCGCCTGTATTGTACGGTGGCCCTGCTGGAACACTTTTGTAATATTCGAAAGTTTAATCATTAGATTATTTATTATCGGTTAGGTGTTATCCACGGCATATTGTTCTGCCAGAGACGGGCGATGACCGTCAACAAAACGGATGTTAAGGCATCTAGACGGCTAAATCAATCTTCTTTATGCGATCGGCAGTTTCTTGCCTGGCGAAACATGCGATAATAAAGGCACATGCATTTTTCAGGAGTGACACGGTGGCAAAGTCCGTACCCGCAATTTTTCTCGATCGTGATGGCACAATTAATGTCGATCACGGCTATGTCCATGAGATCGATAATTTCGAATTTATCGATGGCGTCATCGATGCGATGCGTGAACTCAAAGAGATGGGCTATGCCCTGGTGCTGGTCACCAACCAGTCTGGTATCGCTCGCGGGAAATTTACCGAAGCGCAGTTCGAGACGCTGACGGAATGGATGGATTGGTCATTGGCCGACCGTGGTGTTGATCTTGATGGTATCTATTTCTGTCCGCACCACCCGCAGGGGAGTGTAGAAGAGTACCGCCAGGTGTGTGACTGCCGTAAACCGCACCCGGGCATGTTGAAGTCAGCGCAGGAGTATCTGGGCATCGATATGGCTTCTTCTTATATGGTAGGCGATAAAATTGAAGACATGCAGGCGGCGGCTGCGGCGAACGTTGGCATGAAAGTGCTGGTACGTACTGGCAAACCTGTCACTGAAGAGGCTGAAAAAGCCGCCGACTGGGTGATTAACAGCCTGGCAGACCTGCCTGCGGCAATCAAAAAGCAGAAATAAGCGGCAAAAAGGCGAAAAGGTGAGCGGTTGAAAGAAAAATGCATTTTTCCTCTTGTCAGCCTGAATTAACTCCCTATAATGCGGCCCCACTGAGACGGAACAACGGCAAACAAGCCGCCGGGTCAGCGGGGTTCTTAAGAGAACGCCGGCAGAGAAAAGCGAAA
>NZ_JBIUZS010000010.1:0-106304 GCF_044745165.1 Kluyvera sp. NPDC087067
TATGAACCTAAGGCCTGATACGGCATGCGGACTGCTGGCAGGGAGAACTGGCCGGTCCTCTCTGCACAGGAAGGATAATACAAGGCCTGATAAGCGAAGCGCCATCAGGCGGAGATTAAACGCCGTAGCCCATCATCTTCAGCAGATTTTGCGCATGCTGCACCGCATCCTGACGATGCGCCACGCCGAGCTTCTGATACAGATTACGGATGTGGGTTTTGATGGTGGTTGCCGCCACGTCCAGCTCTCCGGCAATCTGCTCGTTGCTGTAGCCCGAGTAGATAAGCCCCAACACCTGCCATTCGCGCTGAGTGAGCGGACTGGTGCGGATGAGTTCAGGAACTTCCGGGTGATTAAGCAGACGCTCGACAAAGCTCTCGTCGAAATGGGCAAATTTATGGCGGTGATGCTGGTTAATCTCACGCAAAATGCGCTGGGCGCGGTGTTGTTCAAGTTCCGGCAGCGTATTTAACTGAATCAACTGGCGCAACTGCTGCGCCATGGCCTCACCTTCAATGACAAAGTGGCTGATAAAACCGGTTCGATTAGCCAACTGCAGGGCTTCCAGCAACACGCGCTGGGCCTGATTTTTGTTGCCTGACTGCCAATAAAGCTGGTTTAACAACAGAAGGTTGCGGTTGAGATCGCTCATCAGGCGCAAAGAGCGAGCGTTTTCGTTTAGCTCCTCAAGCACCATCTCAGCGGAGTCAAACTCACCGAGTAAAATCTGCACCCGGGCAATATTACGCCACTGGCCTTGCAGGAAATGGTTGTTGGCAAATTCGGGTTTCGGCGTATGACGCAGCCAGTTGGCGGCCGATTTTTTGTCGCCGACCATCTGCCAGTAAATCACCCGAACCTTATCCGCGTTGGACACCCAATCGCTATGATAAGCGCCGTTGCCGAGTAAATTCTCCAGACGATTCAAGTGATTCCGCGCGTTATCTAAATCGCCGCGCGCTAACGAACACTGTACCAGCAAACTTAAACATTGCAGCTGCTGCTGCGGCTGGAAGGTGCGCAAAACCTCAATACCGGTACGCGCCGCGGTTTCGGCTTCGTCCAGACGCGCCCAGGCCCACAGCAACTGTGAACGAATACGCAGTAAAAATTCGTGCATAGGCAGCTGTTCAAGATGCTGCTCGTGGATCAGTTGGAAGCCTTTTTCCTGGCATTCCCAGGCGGCCTGCAAGAAGCCCTGGGCAAACAGAATCTCGCTTTGCTGGATGAGGCTCCACAGCGCGTAGTGCCAGATATCATGGCGACGCGCCATCTGTTCTGTCTGCTGCATCACGGCGATAGACTGGCCCAGCAATCCTTTACAGTGCAGTACTTCGCCATGCACCGACGTGGCAACGATACGGCTGTAGAAATTCGCCAGCGGCAGCTCTTCAAGCGCCACGTTGGACAGCCGTTCAGCTTCTTCCTGATCGCCATCGTTGATAGCAACCTGCGCACGCAGGGCATTGAAATCACCGTGCAACGAGGCGTCCATTTCTGAGGTCATCTCTTGTTCGGCGCGAGCCAGCAGCGTATTCACTTCGCTGTAACGGTGTTGGCTTTGCATCAACCACGCCTGCAACAAGACCAGACGTGGGTTTTCCAGCAGGCTTTCCCACGGCAGGGCCGAGAGCGACTCTTCGAGCAGCGCCAGCTCGCTGTGGTGGAACAGTCCCCACGCGTGATTTAACAAGATATCACGCAGCATTTTCGGATCGCCCGCGGCCAGCGCGTGATGAATAGCTTCGCTTGGGAAGCCTTGCGCCATCCAGCTTTCGGCGGCTGCGCGATGGATATTCGGCAGTTCAGCCGCCAGTTCCCACTGGCAGCGCTGGCGCAGGAAGCTGCAAAACAGTGGGTGGTAGTTAAACCACTCGCCGGAGTTGTCCATGCGCTGAATAAATAGACCCTGGCGCTCAATCTCTTCAAGCCGCATCTGACCATTCTCTTCGCCGGTGACGCGAGCGATAAGTGAGTCGTTCATGGAGCGCAGCAGGGAGCTTTTCAGCAAGAAATTGCGGGTGTCCTGGTCAACGTTATCGAGGACTTCATCCACCAGATAATCGGACAGGTGGCTGGCATTAATGCCCGCCAGACGACGCGCAGAGTGCTGCGTAGCGTTATTACGCTGACGTGCAGATAAGGCAATTAACTGCAACGCCGTGGCCCAGCCCGCAACGTCGTCGCACAGACGGCTGCTTTCCGCCGCTTCAATCGGCGACGCTAAGCGGCAGTCAAAAAATTGTTTGGTTTCCGCATGGGTAAAGGAGAGCTGTTGGCTGCCCACCTCAAGAAGCTGATCGCGTACGCGAAGATTAGCGATGCCCAGTTGCGGCAGATTGCGCGACAGCACAACCAGTGTCAGATTCTCCGGCTGATGGCGCAGGAAAAAGCGCATCGCATCGTGAATAACGGGATTGGTTATCAGATGGTAATCATCAATGACTAAATACAGCGGGCGCTGCCATTCGCTAAGTTCGATGAAAAGCTGCGAGAAAAGCGAACTCAGGCTCGCGTACTGGCGCTTTTGCACCATATTTTCGCTGGCCTCACAATGTCCGCCGGTGGCCTGCTGGATAGCGGCTATCAGATAGCTGGCAAAACGCTCTTGCTGGTTATCGCCCTCATCAAGCGAGTACCAACCAAGATCTTTCATCCCTGCCGCCCATTGCGAAACGAGCGTTGTTTTTCCATATCCAGCCGGACTGGTTATCAGCGCCAGACGATAATTGTTCGCGCCGGAAAGTTTCGCCAATAGTCTCTCACGAACAACGGTGTGCTCGAGACGGACTGGTCGACTTAATTTTGACGGAATCAACATAGCTAATCACTTCACTGTGAGGATTGGGAAAAGGGATTTTTTCGCGCTTCGTAATTAATGCATACAAAGGTCGGTCAAATGGCTATGTATTGCAAGTTATGTCCTGTTTGGATGCTTGCGAATTTGCTATATGTCACAATTCTAAATATTTACTACCAACATCGTAGAAAGTCTCTCAGTACGCGGAAATTCAGGTTTCCGTAACTGCTTGTCATGATAGGTGAAATCAATTTTTTTCGACTATTGTGAATAGAGTGACTAAGAACTTACTGTATCTAAGATAATTTCCGCAGAAACAATGCGTATTAATTTGTTGCTTATTTTAGCCTCGCAATAGTTTCCTTATTTACATATATATCGCAAAACACCATTTCATTTCATGAGCGACTGCGAAGATTTTTTTAGCGCAATCTCCGACACTGAATGGGAAGACTGGGGCGGTTGTGAGGATTAAAAAACAACCACTTCTACCGCTGATGAGCTAAGTTATAGTGGCGTTGATCACACTTTTCGCTCATCCCTGCGACTCCTCCCCGGCTAATCCGGGACAGGATGAGGAAGTCGCGTAAGCGCCCCGGCACACTAGCGCTAATGTTTATGTAAAAAGGATTCTAATTCGCTATGTCACAGCCTACTTTCAATCACGATTCATTCCAGGCTGCCCTGACGCGTCAGTGGCAGCGATTTGGCCTGCAAGCCGCATCCGAAATGACGTCTCACCAGTGGTGGCAGGCTGTGAGCGGCGCGCTGGCGGAACAGCTTTCTGCGCAGCCGGTGGCGAAGCCGGAAAAAGGCCAGCGCCATGTGAACTACATCTCGATGGAGTTTTTGATTGGCCGTCTGACCGGCAACAATCTGCTCAACCTCGGCTGGTATGAAGGGGTTAGCGAAGCGCTGAAAGGCTACAACATCAACCTGACCGACCTGCTGGAAGAAGAGACTGACCCGGCGCTGGGTAACGGCGGTCTGGGCCGACTGGCGGCGTGCTTCCTGGACTCAATGGCGACCGTCGGCCAGTCTGCTACCGGTTATGGTCTGAACTACCAGTACGGCCTGTTCCGTCAGTCCTTTGACGACGGTCACCAGATGGAAGCACCGGACGACTGGAAGCGCGGCAGCTATCCGTGGTTCCGCCATAACGCGGCGCTGGATGTGCAGGTTGGCATCGGCGGCAAAGTCGTGAAAGGGGAATGGCAACCGGCCTTTACCATTATCGGTGAAGCCTGGGATCTGCCGGTGCTCGGCTACCGCAACGGCGTCGCACAGCCGCTGCGTCTGTGGCAGGCCACCCATGCGCATCCGTTCAATCTGACCAAATTCAACGACGGCGATTTCCTGCGTGCGGAACAGCAGGGCATCGACGCCGAAAAACTGACAAAAGTGCTCTATCCGAACGACAACCATACGGCAGGTAAAAAACTGCGCCTGATGCAGCAATACTTCCAGTGTGCGTGCTCGGTGGCGGATATTCTGCGTCGTCACCATCTGGCAGGCCGTAAGCTGCATGAGCTGGCTGACTTTGAAGTCATTCAGCTAAACGATACTCACCCAACTATTGCCATCCCAGAACTGCTGCGCGTGCTGATTGACGAGCACCAGATGAGCTGGGACGATGCCTGGGCTATTACTAGCAAAACCTTCGCCTACACCAACCACACTCTGATGCCAGAGGCGCTGGAGTGCTGGGATGAGAAGCTGGTCAAAGCGCTGCTGCCGCGCCACATGCAGATCATTAAAGAAATTAACGATCGCTTTAAGAAACTGGTCGATAAAACCTGGCCGGGTGATGAAGCGGTTTGGGCGAAGCTGGCTGTAGTACACAGCAAGCAGGTGCGTATGGCGAACATGTGCGTCGTCAGCGGTTTTGCCGTCAACGGCGTGGCCGCGCTGCACTCGGATTTGGTCGTGAAAGACTTGTTCCCGGAATATCATCAGCTTTGGCCGAACAAATTCCACAACGTCACCAACGGCATTACGCCGCGCCGCTGGATCAAACAGTGCAATCCTCTGCTTGCCGCGCTGCTGGATAAAACGCTCAAGAAAGAGTGGGCGAACGATCTGGACCAGTTGATCCATCTGGAAAAATACGCTGACGACGCCAAATTCCGGCAGAAATACCGCGATATTAAGCTGGCGAACAAACAACGTCTGGTCAGCTTTATCAAGGCGCGTACCGGTATTGAAATCACCACCGACGCTATTTTTGATATCCAGATCAAGCGTTTGCACGAATACAAACGTCAGCACCTGAACCTGCTGCACATTGTGGCGCTGTATCAGGAAATTCTTCAGAACCCGCAGGCTGACCGCGTACCGCGCGTGTTCCTGTTTGGCGCGAAAGCGGCACCGGGCTACTACCTGGCGAAGAACATTATCTTTGCTATCAATAAAGTGGCTGAGATTATCAATAACGATCCTGCGATTGGCGATAAGCTGAAAGTGGTCTTCCTGCCGGATTACTGCGTATCGGCAGCGGAAATGTTGATCCCGGCCGCCGATGTGTCTGAGCAGATTTCTACCGCGGGTAAAGAGGCCTCCGGCACCGGTAATATGAAGCTGGCGCTAAACGGCGCGCTCACCGTCGGGACGCTGGACGGCGCGAACGTCGAAATCGCCGAGCAGGTGGGCGACGAGAATATCTTCATCTTCGGTCATACTGTAGAGCAGGTGAAGGAGCTGAAGGCAAAAGGCTACGATCCGCTGAAATGGCGTAAAGCGGATAAACAGCTGGATGCGGTATTGAAAGCGCTGGAAAGCGGGAAGTTTAGCGACGGCGACAAACATGCATTCGACCAGATGCTGCACAGCATCGGCAAACAAGGCGGCGACCCGTATCTGGTGCTGGCTGACTTTGCGGCCTATGTGGAAGCGCAGAAGCAGGTTGATGTGCTGTACCGCGATCAGGAAGCCTGGACGCGTGCCGCTATCCTGAACACCGCGCGCTGCGGCATGTTCAGCTCCGATCGCTCTATCCGCGATTATCAGAAACGTATCTGGCAGGCAAAACGCTAAGGACAGGCCATGGAGAGCAAACGCCTCGATAATGCCGCGCTAGCGGCAGGGATTAGCCCGAACTATATCAATGCCCACGGTAAGCCGCAGTCTATCGGTGCCGACACCAAACGGCGTTTGCTTGACGCTATGCATCACGGTGCCGACACCTCTGTAGCGGCGATGCCGGTACCTAACGTGATGGTCTGGACTTACGGTAAGAAAATGGCGCTGCCGGTGGCGGGAAAAGGCGAGTTTAGCTGGATCCTCACCACCGAAGAGGGCAAGCAGCATCAAGGACGCGTGGCGGGCGGGAAAAACCTCAACCTGCCAACTCGCCTGCCGGAAGGGTATCACTCATTAACGCTGACGCAGAATGATGAGCGTTGGCACTGTCGGGTGATTATCGCCCCCGAACGTTGCTATGAACCGCAGCCGCTGAAAGAGGCGAAAAAGCTGTGGGGAGCTTGCGTGCAGCTTTATACCCTGCGCTCAGACAATAACTGGGGCATCGGTGATTTCGGTGACCTGAAGGCGATGCTGCCTGAAGTTGCTAAGCGCGGCGGCGCGTTTATCGGCCTCAACCCGATTCACGCGCTCTATCCGGCGAACCCGGAAAGCGCTAGCCCTTACAGCCCGTCGTCGCGTCGTTGGATGAACGTTATCTATATCGACGTCAACGCGGTTGAAGATTTTGCGAAAAGTGAAGAGGCGCAGGCGTGGTGGAAGCTGCCGGCAACGCAGGAGAAACTCAGCGCCGCGCGCGAAGTGGCGCAGGTGGATTACACGGCGGTTACAGAGCTGAAAATGACCGCGCTGCGGCTGGCATGGAAGCGCTTTGCCAAACGCACCGATGAGCTGATGACGACTTTCCGCTACTTTGTCGACAAAGAAGGCGAGAGTCTCTACTGGCAGGCGGCGTATGACGCGCTGCACGCCCATCACGTGAAAGAAGATCCGATGCGTTGGGGCTGGCCGGCATGGCCGGAGGCGTATCAGACGATTGAAAGCCCGGAAGTGCACGCATTTTGTCAAAAGCATGCTGACGAAGTCGATTTCTACCTGTGGCTACAATGGCTGGCGTACACCCAGTTTGCCGAATGTTGGGCAATCTGTCAGCGCGATGAGATGCCGATTGGCCTCTATCGTGACCTGGCGGTGGGCGTGGCGGAAGGCGGCTCGGAAACCTGGTGCGACCGTGAGCTTTACTGTCTGAAAGCTTCCGTCGGTGCGCCGCCGGATATTCTCGGGCCGTTGGGGCAAAACTGGGGACTGCCGCCGATGGATCCGCATATCATCACCGCGCGGGCCTATGAACCGTTTATTGATCTGCTGCGCGCCAACATGAAAAACTGCGGCGCGCTGCGTATCGATCATGTGATGTCGGTACTGCGTTTGTGGTGGATCCCTTACGGTGAAACGGCTGACCACGGCGCTTATGTGCAGTACCCGGTCGACGATCTGCTGTCGATTCTGGCGCTGGAAAGCAAGCGCAACAATTGCATGGTGATAGGCGAAGATCTGGGCACGGTGCCGGTTGAGATCGTCAGCAAGCTGCGTAAAAGCGGCGTCTACTCATACAAGGTGCTCTATTTTGAGAGCGACCAGGAGAAAAACTTCCGTGCGCCGAAAGCGTACCCGGAACAGTCGATGGCCGTGGCGACCACGCATGACCTGCCGACGCTGCGCGGCTACTGGGAAAGCGGTGATCTGATATTGGGAGAGGCGCTGGGTCTGTATCCCGATCCCGATGTGCTGACCGGTTTGTTTAAAGACCGTGAACTGGCTAAGCAAGGGTTGCTGGACGCTTTACATAAATATGGCACGCTGCCAAAACGCGCGGGTCACAAGGCGTCATTAATGTCGATGACGGGGACGTTGAGCCGAGGTATGCAGCGTTATATCGCCGACAGCAACAGCGCGCTATTAGGTTTACAGCCGGAGGATTGGTTGCAGATGGCCGCGCCGGTGAATATTCCAGGCACCAGCGTTTCGTATCCTAACTGGCGGCGTAAGCTCACCTCCTCACTGGAGGCGATGTTTGCCGATGATGGCGTCAATAAGTTGATTAAAGATTTGGATAAGCGCCGTAAAGCGGCAAGCAAGAAGAAGTAATTCATACCCCGGCGTCACAGCGCCGGGATACGTATAACGTATTGATTGTTTTTGTAGGCCGGGTAAGGCGAAGCCGCCACCCGGCAAAACGGCGAACACAATCGCAAAAAAGGTTTGTCATCAATCATAATGCCGGGACAAGCCCGGCATTATGCTATTCAGAATCGGTGGCGTTAAACCACCATCCCCAGCAGTAAACAACCCACCAGACCACATACCGAAATAATGGTTTCCAGCATCGACCACGACTTGATGGTCTCACCGATGGTCAGGTTAAAGTACTCTTTGAACAGCCAGAAGCCTGGATCGTTCACGTGGGAGAAGATAACGGAGCCGGAACCGACCGCGATAACCATCAGTTCAGGGCTCACACCAGTGGTGGCAATCAGCGGTGCCGCGATGCCGCCTGCGGTGATTGCCGCAACGGTCGCTGAACCTAGCGCAATACGCAGAACGGCGGCGATAGACCAGGCCATAAACAGCGGAGACACGTTGGATTCGTGCATGATAGAGGCGATGTATTTGTCGACGCCGCTATCAACCAGAACCTGTTTGAACGCACCGCCACCACCGATAATCAGCAGCATCATGGCGATGATTTTAATGGAGGAGATCAGCGTATCGTTGATGTCATCCATTGAACGGCCACGGTTCAGACCGAAGGTGAAGATAGCAATCAGTACCGCAATCAGTGTCGCCATTACCGGGTCGCCGAAGAATTCAGCGGCAGGCAGCAGGGCGTGACCTTTTGGCAGCACCATTTCAGCCACGGCGCGCAGCGCCATCAGAATAACCGGAACCAGAGAAGTCCAGACGCTCACGCCGAAGGACGGCATTTCAGCATCGGTGAAGGTTTTCGGGTTGTGCAGACCTTCAGGAATTGGTTTGTCGATCCCTTTCAGGCAGCGCGCATACACCGGGCCTGCCAGAATGACCGTAGGGATAGCCAGCAGCGTTCCGTACAGCAGGGTTTTACCCATATCCGCGTGGAAGATGGTGGCAATCGCAGTTGGGCCCGGGTGCGGCGGCAGGAAGCCGTGGGTCACGGAGAGCGCAGCGGCCATTGGCACACCAACGTACAGCAGCGGAATACGTGCGTTTGCAGCGATGGTAAAGACCAGCGGCAGCAACAAGACGAAGCCCACTTCATAAAACAGCGCAAAGCCGACGGTGAAACCGGTCAGAACGACGGCCCACTGGATATGCTTGCGACCAAATTTTTCGATGAGCGTGGTGGCAATGCGTTGTGCGCCACCGCAGTCGGCGAGCATTTTGCCGAGCATGGCGCCGAAGCCCATAATCAGCGCCAGACTGCCGAGGGTACCGCCGACGCCGTTTTTAATGGAGACGATCACTTTGTCCAGCGGCATGCCCTGCATTAATCCAACGGCGAGTGCCACCAGAACCAGTGCGATGAAGCCGTTCATTTTGAAACGGATCATCAACAGTAATAAGAGGATAACCCCGATTGCTACGATGATTAATGGCATAATTTTTCCAGCCTTTAATTTGTTATGGGTAACGTCACTGTTGTTGCGACAATGTCCAATTGTCCCTACAGAGGGAATTAGTATTAATTGCTTCGCACCATCGTCATGTTGTATCGCCTGGACAAAGCGTCGCTGGCTATTATTTAACACGATGGCGTATGGCGGGATGATACGGGTAACATGCCGGTCTTGAGAATATCCCCGTGTGTACAAATGTTAATTATGCGACGTTAGTCAAACTATTGGCTGGAGTTTTGCAGGTTTGCGGAAAGATAAAAGTGAGGAATGTTGCGCGGTAACATGGGAAATGGGGGGGCTGAGCTGCCCCGGCGTCACTGCGTTCGGCCGGGCTACATAAGGCAACCCCGGGGTCGGCATAAATGCCTCGCCCGGGCTACGATCACATGTAGCCCGTCCAAGCGTAGCGCCGCCGGGACGAGCGCGGCGCTAACTTAGTAGTAAGAGTGCTCGCCGCGCTGGTGTTCGGTGAGATCGCGCACGCCTTTCAGTTCCGGGAACTCAGCCAGCAGTTGCTTCTCAATACCGTCTTTCAGGGTGACATCAATCATCGAGCAACCGTTACAGCCGCCGCCAAATTGCAGAATGGCATAGCCATCGTCGGTGATTTCCATCAGCGACACGCGGCCACCGTGACCGGCCAACTGTGGGTTTACCTGCGATTGCAGCATGTACTCAACGCGTTCCATCAGCGGCGCATCGTCGTTTACTTTGCGCATTTTGGCGTTTGGTGCCTTCAGCGTCAGCTGAGAACCTAACTGGTCGGTGACGAAATCAATTTCCGCATCTTCCAGATACGGAGCGCTCAGCTCATCGACATAGGCGGTGAGTTGTTCAAATTTCAGTTCGGTATCGCTTGCTTCCACCGCATCCGGCGGGCAATAAGAAACGCCGCATTCTGCATTAGGCGTACCTGGGTTAATCACGAATACACGGATCTGAGTCCCTTCTTCCTGATTAAGCAGAAGTTTGGCAAAGTGCGCTTGCGCAGTATCGGAAATACGGATCATAGCTTTGACCTAATAGTTGACTACTTTAGTTGGTTATAATACGCCCATCGCAGGGGGTCTACAAGGTGCGACACAGACACCATACCTGAACGCTCGCCGCGCCATTTCGCAAAAGCAGGCGGCAAATTTCGGCCACGGTGCTGCCTGTCGTGACCACATCATCCACAATAACCATATGGCGACCCTCCACCGGCAATTCAAGCCGGAAGGCATTTTTCAGGTTGTGTTTACGAAGCCTGGCGCTCAACTGATGCTGGGCGGCGGTGGGGCGCACACGCGTGATCGCCTCGGGCTGATACGCCGTCGGCAACCATTTTGCCAGCGCCTGGCAAAGCAATTCGCTTTGGTTATAGCCCCGTCGCCAGTGGCGTCGTTGCCATAGTGGCACGCTAATCAGCCGCTCGGGCGCAGGCAGCCCTGCGTGTTGGCGAACGGCCAGTAACAGCAGGCGCGACAGCGCAGGAGCCAGCTCGGCTTTACCGCTAAATTTGAAGTGATGAATCAGTTGGCTAAGCGGTGGCAGATAATCATTAATGGCCACCAGCCGCTGCCATGGCGGCGGCTTTTGCAGGCAGCGTCCGCAAGGAGAACGAGCGCTTGCCGAGGGCAATCCGCACCGTGGGCAAACGCACATCTTGCTAAATAGCGTTGTCGAACAGCGCGAACAAATCCCCCATGCGGGTATCGCCAGCGGCATTTTACATAGCCAGCACAAGCCGTGCACTGTTAGCATTATCTCTCCTTGATGTGAAAAAAGAGAACAATAGCGGATGAAAGACATTTGGTGGCAGACCATTGGCGAAGGGAATTGTCATCTTGTGCTGCTGCACGGATGGGGGCTGAATGCCGAGGTCTGGGATTGCATAACGCCGGAACTTAGCGCGCACTTTACCGTGCATCTGGTCGACCTGCCGGGCTATGGCCGCAGCGTGGGGTTCGGTGCACTTTCACTTGAGGAGATGGCGGAGCAGCTTCTGGCTCACGCGCCACCGAAAGCTATCTGGCTGGGCTGGAGTCTGGGCGGGCTGGTGGCCAGTCAGATGGCGTTACGCCATCCTGAGCGCGTGATGGCACTCGTCACCGTGGCATCGTCACCGTGTTTTAGCGCCGATGCAGACTGGCCGGGCATCAAACCGGAAGTGCTGAGCGGTTTTCAGCAGCAATTGAGCGACGATTTCCAGCGCACCGTCGAACGTTTCCTGGCGCTGCAAACTATGGGTACCGAAAGCGCTCGTCAGGATGCGCGCGCGCTGAAAAAAACGGTACTGTCGCTGCCAATGCCTTCCACAGAAGTGCTTAACGGCGGGCTGGAGATTTTGAAAACCGCTGACCTGCGTCAGCCGTTGACTACGTTGTCTGCGCCTTTCCTGCGGCTTTATGGGCGTCTTGATGGTCTGGTGCCGCGTAAAATTGTGCCCATGCTGGATGCATTATGGCCGGCCAGCGAGTCGGTAGTATTTGAGAAGGCTGCCCATGCGCCGTTCATCTCGCATCCACAGGATTTTTGCGCTGCCTTGATGACATTGAAGCAACGGTTAAATAATTAATTTTAATGGATCATGGCAAAACAGGGTTTCCTGGCAATACTTAAGTGGTTGCGATAGGTGATTAACTCACCTGGACGCCGCAATCATAAAAACAACACTTATGGAGAGTAGAAGCTATGAAACTTGTTACAGGTATTGTTACATCTCTGGTGATTGGCTCCCTGTCGTTTGGTGTATTCGCAGCGCAGGAAATTACCAAAGAAGACGTTGCCAAGATGAATCTGACGAAAATCGGCGATATCACGACGTCGAAAACCACGTCACCAAGCGATGCGAAAGCGGATTTATCGAAAAAGGCAGATGAGCTGGGCGGGAAGTACTACGTCATCATCGCCGGTGAGAAAAACGAGAAAACCGTTCACGGCAACGCAGACGTTTACAAATAGTGTCGAACATTTTCTCCCCGGCGTTATGCCGGGGAGATCGCTTAACGTAATGCCCACCACTGACGCAAACAGGCTTTTCCTTCCGGGCAACTTTTACAACTGCCAGTCAGGCAACCATCCGGTTCTTCGTCAATTTTGACCACTTTTCCCATCGCTTCCAGGCGGCTTAACATGGCGTCGACCAGCGCCTGCGGCGTATGCAGTTGCGCGCTGAGCTGTGAAGCCTCCATGCGTCCTTGCAGTGCCAACATATCGCGTACTTCGATCAATGACGCCATTTTGCCTCCTAGTGGCAATCGCCAGACGGGCTGGCACAGCATGAAGTCGGCGTTTTACGCGCCGTCAGCAGGGAAACTTCCACGCGGCTGCGGGCGCGACGTAACAGGCCCAGCAGTACCACGTTGAACAGAATCACCGCCAGAATACAGACCAGGCTGTAACGTGGATGCTGACTAAAGCTCACTGTCTGGTAGTACAGCGTTGAGAGCGAATAGGCGATATTCAGACCCCAGAGAATGGAGAATGTCATCCAGCCACGGCTCGACTCGCGGGCAATCGCCCCCATCACCGAAATGCACGGTACATACAGCAGCACGAAAATCAGGTAGCTGTATGCCGCGGCAGCGCTGCCAAACTTACTGCTCATCACGCCCATGGCCCCGGTTTCCATCACGCCATCGCCTTTGCTGGCTTCGATTGGGTTCGCCAGTACGCTCAGGCTAAAGGTGTCTTTCAGCCCCTGCCAGGTTTCATCTGCCGCTTCTAACAGTTCTTCACCGAGATTGAATTCCTGTGGGTTAAACGCTTCATTCTGGATGTTTTCGGCGGTGTAGAGGGTATTGAGCGTACCGACAACCACCTCTTTCGCCATCGCCCCGGTAAACAGCCCCACGGTGGCCTGCCAGTTATCGTCATGGACGCCGATAGGTTTAAAGACCGGCGTAATCGCCCGGCTGACGGAAGCCAGCGCGGAGTCGTTAATGTTGTCAACAATCTTGCCGCTAAACGAGAAGCTGTTCAGCGCGCTCAGGAAAATACTGACGATAACGATAACTTTACCCGCGCGCAGCACGAAGCCTTTCAGGCGTTGCCAGGTCTGGATAATCAGGCTCTTTACGTGCGGCACGTGGTATACCGGCAGCTCCATAACAAACGGCGAGGCTTCGCCACGCATAATGGTGTATTTGAGCATCAGGCCGGTCAGGATAGCGATAGCGATACCCAGCACGTACAGCGAGAATACGACCAATGCGCCGCCCTGGCCGAAGAAAGCCGCGGCGAAGACGGCGAAAATAGCCAGACGCGCGCCGCAGGACATAAACGGCGCCATCATGATGGTCATCAGACGCTCACGCGGAGCATCCAGGGTACGGGCGCCCATCACCGACGGGACGTTACAGCCAAAGCCGACAATCAGCGGAACGAAAGATTTGCCCGGCAGACCCAGCGACTGCATCAAACGGTCCATAACGAACGCCGCACGTGCCATGTAGCCGGAATCCTCCAGGAAGGAGAGGAACAGATACATCATGCCGATTTGCGGCACGAGTGGCAGCACGGTGTTAATACCGCCGCCAATCCCCTGGGCGAGGAATACGGTGAGCCAATCAGGGAAGTGCAGGGTGTAGCCAATCCACTGAATACCATGGATAAACAGGGCAACCGAGCCACCATCAAAGATAGGCTGTAGCGCGCCGCCGATGTTAATCGCCAGTAAGAACATCAGATACATGACGAACAGGAAAATCGGTAATCCCAGCACGCGGTTGAGGACGATTTTGTCCAGCGCGGCGGTAAAACGGCTAGGTTCGGCGGTGAGGGTGTTACTCACGGCGTCACAAATCGCGGCAATGCTCTGATAACGCGCATCGGCGATATGCAGCGCCGGGTCGTCGAGTTCCTCACTCAGGTTAGCGAGTGAGATGTCCAGTTTGTGTGCGGCGTCACCTGCATAGGCGCGGCTATAAATATCGCCTTCCAGCATTTGCAATCCGAGCCACTGGCGCTGACGTTCCGGGATATCTTGCGCCATCTCGCGGGCCAGATTATCGGCTTCACGCAGCAGCGGCTTTGGATAGTGCACCAGCTCCAGCGAGACATTTTCCTGATGGCGATCGATGGCTATTTTCAGCGCTTCCAGGCCGCGACCACGGGTTGAGACCAGCGGGATAACCGGGCAACCCAGACGAGCGGAGAGGGCGTCGACGTCGATGCGGATTTGTTGCTTCTCGGCAATATCCAAC
Source organism: Kluyvera sp. NPDC087067 (assembly GCF_044745165.1). Taxonomy (NCBI): domain Bacteria; kingdom Pseudomonadati; phylum Pseudomonadota; class Gammaproteobacteria; order Enterobacterales; family Enterobacteriaceae; genus Kluyvera; species Kluyvera sp. NPDC087067. Next base: position 14,622 of record NZ_JBIUZS010000010.1, read on the forward strand.
ATGTTTAGCGCAACCACGCAGGGGATCCCCAGCTCAAGCAGTTGTAATGTCAGATAAAGATTTCGTTCCAGGTTGGAGGCGTCGACCACGTTTATCAACAGGTCGGCATCGCCGCTCAGAATGTAATGGCAGGCGATTTGTTCATCCAGCGAGGTTTGTGAGGAGATAGTGGTGAGCGAATAGGTGCCTGGCAGGTCCACCAGCGTGGCCTGATGGTCAGTCGTTGTAAAAGCCCCTTCTTTGCGTTCAACCGTTACCCCCGCCCAGTTGCCCACACGCTGGCGCGCGCCGGTTAACTGATTAAATAGGGTGGTCTTGCCGGAATTAGGATTGCCAATTAAACCAATGGTTATTTTTTTCATATTTCAGACTCTTAGTACCGGGCTAGGGTTATTGCGTGACGGCTTCTAATTCAATAAGCGCGAGATCTTTCTTTCGCAATACCAGGCTTACGCGACGGGTTTCAATATGAATAGGGTCGCCGAGTGGTGCAACGCGAACCACATTAAAGGACGATCCCGGCAGCATGCCCAGGGACAGCAGTTTCTGACGATAAGCTGGGCTAATTTCGCGGGAGAAACCGACAATCTTCCACGCAGTATCAGGTGTAAATTGCATATAACCTACTTGTGTGTCGCTAGCTGAACGAGGGGAGCACCGCGCGCTGCCAGGCGGCAACCGGGGCGTCGTCAACGAATATAGAGATAAAGCCTACTGGAAGTGATGATAATGAGAATGGTTTTTATCATCAATACATATTATGCGATCGGTGAGGATTTCGAGTGAAATTTGCACTTTTTTTGATATGACGCAAGCAACCCATTGTAGCTGTAAATGAATTAAATATTATTTTCTTCGCTTAATGTTTAATTAAGGTTTCATTGGTTAATAAAATAAAACGCGATGGAGCTTATTATTAAAAGCCTATAAAAAAATGAATTGTAGGATGAGATATATTGCGGTAGCCCGGGCGAGGCGTTTTAACGCCGACCCCGGGGAGGCTCTGGAGCGTTTCCCGGCGTCGCTACGCTCGGCCGGGCTACTTGATACTATTTAGTCGTTGTAGGCCGGATAAGGCGCAGCCGCCATCCGGCAATCCGTATTGCCCGATGGCGCTACGCTCATCGGGCCTAAAAGGGTTAGCGTTTTTTACCCATCGCGGCGGCAAGTGCATCCATCATCGCGCTATTACCGGCAGGCTGTGCTTCACGACCGCGTGGTTTAGCGGCTTTTGCGGCCGGACGATTATTGCCCTGGCTGCGTTCGTTACCGCCTGCGCTGCGACGGGCATTGGTTTCGCCCGGCTGCTCGTCCAGACGCATAGTCAGTGCGATGCGCTTACGTTGCAGATCAACTTCCAGCACTTTCACTTTGACGATATCGCCCGCTTTTACCACGGTATGGGGATCTTCAACGAACTTATCCGCCAGCGATGAAATGTGTACCAGACCATCCTGATGCACGCCGATATCAACAAACGCGCCAAAGTTGGTCACGTTGGTCACGGCACCTTCCAGTACCATTCCCGGCAGCAGATCGTTCATGGTTTCCACGCCATCGGCGAACTTCGCGGTTTTAAACTCAGGACGCGGATCGCGACCTGGTTTTTCCAGCTCTTTGATGATGTCGGTGACGGTGGGCACACCAAAACGCTCGTCGGTAAACTCGGAGGCTTTCAGGCCGCGCAGTTCGTCGCTGTTACCCATCAGATCTTTGAGCGCCTGCTGGGTGGCGGCCAGAATGCGTTCGACCACCGGATACGCTTCCGGGTGAACGGTTGAGGCATCCAGCGGGTTATCGCCGTGGTTGATACGCAAGAAGCCGGCGCACTGCTCAAAGGCTTTCGGCCCTAGGCGGCTGACCTTCAGCAACTGCTGACGGTTCTGGAACTGACCGTTCTCGTCACGCCAGGCGACAATATTCTGCGCCATCATGCGGGTTAAGCCCGCCACGCGGGTGAGCAGCGGTACGGAGGCGGTATTGAGGTCAACGCCTACGGCGTTCACACAGTCTTCCACTACCGCGTCCAGCTTACGTGCCAGTTGAGTCTGGCTGACGTCGTGCTGATACTGGCCAACGCCGATCGATTTCGGATCGATTTTCACAAGCTCCGCCAGCGGATCCTGCAAACGACGGGCGATAGACACCGCGCCACGCAGGGAAACGTCAAGGTCAGGGAACTCCTGTGCAGCCAGTTCAGAGGCAGAATAGACGGACGCGCCCGCTTCGCTGACGATCACCTTCTGAGCGGTGACTTTCGGGAACTGCTGCTGGACATCGAGGTAGAAGCGTTCGGTTTCGCGTGAAGCGGTGCCGTTACCGATAGCCACCAGTTCCACGTTATGCTTTTCGCACAGCGCGGCGACGACCATTGCGGCTTTCGCTGCCTGACCGGTATGTGGATAAATGGTATCGGTGGCGACCAGTTTACCGGTGCCATCAACCACCGCCACTTTGACGCCGGTGCGCAGGCCAGGGTCGAGGCCCATCGTGGCGCGCAGGCCAGCCGGGGCGGCCATCAGCAGGTCGTGCATATTGCGGGCGAAAACGTTAATCGCTTCGTCTTCCGCGCGCTCGCGCACGGTGCCCATCAGCTCGGTTTCAAGGTGCATCAGTATTTTGATACGCCATGTCCAGCTGATCACCGCTTTACGCCAGCTGTCCGCCGGGGCGTTGTTCAGACGCAGGCCGAGGTGATCGATAATAATCTGTTCGCAGTAGCTCTCTTTTGGCGGCTCGTCGAACTGCGGGTCAGCATTTAAAGAAAGCTGCAGCACACCTTCATTGCGTCCGCGGAACATCGCCAGCGCGCGGTGAGAAGGGGTGGTAGAAATCGGTTCGTGATGGTCGAAGTAGTCGCGGAATTTTGCGCCTTCCTCTTCTTTGCCGCTGACCACGGTGGCGACCAGATGGGCGTTTTTCCACAGGTAGTCACGTACTTTTGCCAGCAGCGCCGCGTCTTCAGCGAAACGCTCCATCAGAATATAGCGCGCACCATCGAGGGCGGCTTTGGTGTCGGCAACGCCTTTATCGGCATCGATAAACTTCTCAGCTTCCGTTTCCGGCGTGTGGGACGGGTCGTTCCACAGCAGGTCGGCCAGCGGTTCCAGACCGGCTTCAATGGCTATCTGTCCGCGCGTGCGGCGCTTTTGTTTGTAGGGCAGGTAGAGATCTTCGAGCTCGGTTTTGTTCAGCGTACCGTTGATCGCTTTTTCAAGCTCTTCGGTCAGCTTGCCTTGTTCACCGATCGATTTCAGGATGGTCTGACGACGATCTTCCAGCTCACGCAAATACCCCAGTCGGGTTTCCAGATTACGCAGTTGCGTATCATCCAGACCGCCTGTGACTTCCTTACGATAACGTGCGATAAACGGCACGGTGTTCCCTTCATCAAGCAGGCGAACGGCGGATTCCACCTGTTCTGCTCTGGCCTGAAGTTCACCCGCAATAATGCGGCAGAGCGAATCATTCAACATGGCTTGGTTTCACTGTTAGGTCATAAAATCAGGGGACAGTTATACGGATTGACCGGCAAAAATGCCAGTCGTCAGCCGGGGCTTCGGAATGTTCCGGCTCATTTCACGTATTCAATTTCGTTCACATACCAGCTGGCTTCCCCCGCCGGTGTGTTCACTAAGGCGAGATCGCCCACCTCTTTTTTCAGCAGCGCGCGGGCCATCGGCGAGTCGATGGAGATATAATCTTTACGGCCAAAAATTTCATCGTAACCGACAATACGAAAACGCTTGGTTTCACCGTCGTCGTTTTCAATTTCAACCCACGCGCCAAAAAACACTTTGCCTTCCTGCTGAGGTGAATAATCAACAATCCTCAGGTTCTCCAGACATTTGGTTAAATAACGCACGCGGCGATCGATTTCTCTCAAGCGTTTTTTATTATATTGATAGTCCGCATTTTCACTGCGATCGCCGAGACTGGCGGCCCAGGTCACTTTTTTGGTGACTTCCGGGCGTTCTTCGCGCCAAAGATAATCCATCTCTTTTTTGAGCTTTTCGTACCCTTCACGGGTGATCAACGGTGTTTTCATCTTTTAGTGCTTACCTGGCTGTCGAGTAATCAATGCGCACAATACGTATTACGCCAGCATACCGACAGAATAAATAATGTGTACTAAGATTCATTGTATACTTAACTTGCTGTTAAATATGCTTTGTAACAATTTAGCCTGGAATATATACCAGATTTTGCTGGTCGTACGTTCAGGCTTTTTTGAGAATACGTACTAATTAATTGTTGCGAACCTTTGGGAGTAAAAACAATGCAAGAGAATTATAAGATTCTGGTTGTGGATGACGACATGCGCCTTCGCGCGCTACTGGAGCGTTACCTGACCGAGCAGGGCTTCCAGGTTCGAAGTGTCGCTAACGCCGAACAGATGGATAGATTGCTGACGCGCGAATCTTTCCATCTGATGGTGCTCGATTTAATGCTGCCTGGCGAAGATGGCCTGTCTATTTGCCGTCGTCTGCGTAGCCAAAGTAACCCGATGCCGATCATTATGGTGACGGCGAAAGGGGAAGAAGTTGACCGTATCGTTGGCCTGGAAATTGGCGCCGACGACTACATTCCAAAACCGTTCAACCCGCGTGAACTGCTGGCCCGAATCCGTGCGGTACTGCGTCGCCAGGCCAACGAGCTGCCGGGCGCACCTTCTCAGGAAGAAGCGGTGATTGCCTTCGGTAAGTTTAAGCTCAACCTCGGCACCCGCGAAATGTTCCGTGAAGATGAGCCTATGCCGCTGACCAGCGGTGAATTTGCCGTGCTGAAAGCGCTGGTAAGCCATCCGCGTGAGCCGCTGTCTCGCGACAAGCTGATGAACCTGGCGCGTGGCCGCGAATACTCAGCGATGGAGCGTTCTATCGACGTACAGATCTCGCGTCTGCGTCGCATGGTGGAAGAAGATCCGGCGCACCCGCGCTATATTCAGACCGTCTGGGGTCTGGGCTATGTATTCGTCCCGGACGGTTCTAAAGCATGAGGCGACTGCGCTTCTCGCCACGAAGTTCGTTTGCCCGCACGTTGTTGTTGATTGTCACTCTGCTGTTTGTCAGCCTTGTGACAACCTATCTGGTCGTGCTGAACTTTGCGATTTTGCCAAGCCTGCAGCAGTTTAATAAGGTTCTCGCTTACGAAGTGCGTATGCTGATGACCGATAAACTGCAGCTGGAAGACGGGACGCAGCTTGTCGTGCCGCCGGCATTTCGCCGCGAGATTTATCGTGAGCTCGGTATCTCACTGTATTCTGATGAAGCCGCAGAGGAAGCGGGGCTTCGTTGGGCGCAGCACTATGAGTTTTTAAGTCAACAGATGGCCCAGCAGCTCGGTGGGCCGACTGAAGTTCGCGTTGAAGTGAACAAAAGCTCCCCGGTGGTCTGGTTAAAGACCTGGCTGTCACCCAATATCTGGGTGCGCGTGCCGCTGACCGAAATCCATCAGGGCGACTTCTCTCCACTCTTCCGTTATACCCTGGCAATTATGCTGCTGGCGATAGGCGGCGCATGGCTGTTTATCCGCATTCAGAACCGACCCTTAGTCGATCTTGAGCATGCCGCGCTACAGGTCGGCAAAGGGATTATTCCGCCGCCGCTACGTGAATACGGGGCGTCGGAGGTGCGTTCGGTGACCCGCGCCTTTAACCATATGGCCGCAGGCGTGAAGCAGCTCTCAGACGATCGCACGTTGCTGATGGCCGGGGTGAGCCACGATTTACGTACGCCGCTGACGCGCATTCGTCTGGCGACCGAAATGATGAGCGAACAAGATGGCTATCTTGCTGAATCAATAAACAAAGATATTGAAGAGTGCAACGCCATTATCGAGCAGTTCATTGACTACCTGCGTACCGGTCAGGAGATGCCGCTTGAGTTTATCGACCTTAACGCCGTGCTCGGCGAAGTGATTGCGGCGGAGAGTGGCTACGAACGTGAGATCCAGACTGATCTGCTGGAGGACGATATTCCGGTGCGCGTGCATCCGCTGTCCATCAAGCGTGCGCTGGCGAATATGGTGGTGAATGCGGCGCGATACGGTAACGGCTGGATTAAAGTCAGCAGCGGTCGTGAAGCCCATCGTGCCTGGTTCCAGGTGGAAGATGACGGCCCGGGTATCAAGCCTGAGCAGCGTAAGCATCTGTTCCAGCCGTTTGTTCGTGGCGACAGCGCTCGTACCATCAGTGGTACAGGATTGGGGCTGGCAATCGTGCAGCGCATTATCGACAACCATAACGGACTGCTGGAGCTGGATACCAGCGAACGGGGTGGATTGCTGATTCGAGCCTGGCTGCCGGTGCCGCCAAGTCGTGTGCATGGGCCGACGAAAGAGAGCTAATAAAAAAACCGCTGGGGAGACCCGGCGGTTTTTTTATGTCGGCACTGCGATGGTCTACACCTGTAGGCCTGATAAGCGAAGCGCCATCAGGCGAGCCGGTGCAAATTGCCGGATGGCAGCATTGCCTTATCCGGCCTACTTGATTACAGCTTCGGACCCGCGGTGACCAGCGCTGCGCCTGCTGGCGTATCGGTATACTTCTCGAAGTTTTCGATAAACAGATGCGCCAGTTTCTCAGCTTTCTCTTGCCACTGCTCCGGTGAACCATAGGTGCTGCGTGGGTCAAGGATATGGGTATCAACGCCCGGCAGCGAGGTTGGGATCTGCAGGTCAAACATTGGCAGGGTGAACGTTTCCGCATTATCCAGCGAACCATCAAGGATGGCGTCGATGATTGCGCGTGTGTCTTTAATCGAGATACGTTTACCCGTGCCGTTCCAGCCGGTGTTAACCAGATACGCTTGCGCGCCCGCGGCCTGCATGCGTTTCACCAACACTTCAGCGTACTGCGTTGGGTGCAGCGACAGGAATGCTGCGCCAAAACAGGCGGAGAAGGTTGGGGTTGGCTCGGTTACGCCACGCTCGGTGCCCGCCAGTTTGGCGGTGAAGCCGGACAGGAAGTGGTACTGCGTCTGGTCGGCGGTGAGGCGTGAAACCGGTGGTAACACCCCGAAGGCATCGGCGGTCAGGAAGATGACTTTCGTGGCATGACCCGCTTTCGACACTGGCTTGACGATATTGTCGATGTGGTAAATCGGGTAAGAGACGCGAGTGTTTTCGGTTTTGGAACCATTGTCGAAATCAATGGTGCCATCTTCACGTACTACCACGTTTTCCAGCAGCGCATCGCGGCGGATGGCGTGATAGATATCCGGTTCTGCCGCTTCGGAAAGCTTAATGGTTTTCGCGTAGCAACCGCCTTCAAAGTTAAACACGCCGTCATCGTCCCAGCCGTGTTCGTCATCGCCAATCAGACGACGCTTTGGATCGGTGGAGAGCGTTGTTTTACCGGTGCCGGACAAACCAAAGAACACCGCCACGTCACCTTTCTCGCCAACGTTCGCCGAGCAGTGCATGGAGGCAATGCCTTTCAGCGGCAGCAGGTAGTTCATGATTGAGAACATCCCTTTTTTCATCTCGCCGCCGTACCAGGTACCGCCAATCAGCTGGATACGCTCTGTCAGGTTAAACGCGACAAAGTTCTCCGAATTCAGACCTTGTTCTTTCCACTGCGGATTAGTACATTTCGCGCCGTTCATCACGATAAAGTCTGGCTTGAAAGTCTCAAGCTCTTCGTCGGTCGGGCGGATAAACATGTTTTTGACGAAGTGCGCCTGCCAGGCCACTTCAGTGATAAAACGCACGGACAGCCGCGTGTCTTCGTTTGCGCCGCAGTAGGCATCCACGATGAACAGGCGTTTGCCGGAAAGCTGTTGGGAGACAAGACCTTTCAGATGTTGCCAGATTTCAGGTGACAGAGGTTTGTTGTCATTTTTGCCGTTACCCTTATCAGACCACCAGACGGTGTCACGGGTTGTCTCATCGCGAACGATGTATTTGTCTTTCGGAGAGCGGCCTGTAAAGATGCCGGTATCGACAGAAATTGCACCCAGGGTCGTCAATACACCACGTTCATAACCTTCCAGGTTAGGATCGAGCTCTTCTTGATACAATGTATCGTAGTCGGGGTTGTAGACGATATCCTGTGCGTCATTGATACCATAAGCCTTGAGGTCCTGCGGGGTTATACCGTTGCGCATTTCACTGCTCCTTAGCCAATATGTACTGCCACAAATTCTATGTGTATTTTGGGGTTGTTGACCGCGACCAGGCTCATAGATTTACGTATCCCGACAAACGTCTTACTTACGAAAACATTGTGACTCCTGTCACGAAGCGGCAGGGATTATGACAGGAAAAGCCGCATATTTGGCGTGAATGTTCTTAAATGGTTAAAAAATAGTTCGATTTACGACATAAATGTGAAATCAATCTCATTTATGAAAGAAAACTACGTAATGCTTTCATGCATTAAAACGATTCACCTCGCTGAGCATAATTCGTTTTATTGGTGCTGGTGGATACGCAAAAGAGCGTAATTAATGACCGCAGAAACGGGAATCTCGATATGGATGCTGTAAATTCTCTTTCCTCACCTACCCGTTGGGGCATGGTGCTAACCGGGTTGGTACAAGGTTTTTTGTGCTATTTACTGACGGTTTACCTGATACCCAAGCACAGCGGATGGATGTTTTATGCGTTGCCGGGAAGCCTGGCATTATCTTCTGTGGTGCTGTTCTCCGTCGTCTCTTTCAAACAGCGGGCGCTATGGGTCTGGTCGGCGCTAATCCTGGCGGTGGTTTTGGGGATGGGCGGCTGGCTTAAAAGCAGCCTTAGCGCTGAAGATAGCTGGCGGCAGTACGCTATCCTGTGGAACTACGGCTGGTGCCTGATACTCATGATGCTATTAGTCCTGCCGTGGATGCAGTACCGTCTGCAAGCAGAGCCCGGCGTGACCCGTTACGCCCATTTTTATACCCAGCAGTGGCAGAACATATTAACGCTTTTGCTGATTGCCATTGCCAATGGCCTGGTGTGGCTGATTTTGCTGCTATGGAGCGGCCTGTTTAAGCTAGCCAATATCGAATTTTTCAATAAGTTGTTCTTTGAAACCGAGTGGTTTGTCTACCTGGTGATTGGTCTGGTGACGTCGCTGACGGTGATTCTCGCGCGTCAGCATCCACGGCTCATCGTCGCCATCCAGAAATTGCTGACGTTGATTGCGACCGGCCTGTTGCCGCTGGTCTCGCTATTGGTGCTGCTGTTCCTGCTGACACTGCCGTTTACGGGGTTGTCGGTGATTTCACAACGTATCTCGACCGCCGGTCTGTTTTCGGTGCTGGCGCTGATTCAGCTGCTGTTGACGGCCATGGTGTGGGAACCGCACAAACCGCAGCTTGGCTATCCACGCGCGTTACGCTATCTCATCCAGACGGCGATAATAGTGACGCCTGTCTATCCGCTGCTTGCCGGATGGGCGCTGTGGCTGCGCGTTGGGCAGTACGGCTGGAGCGCCGAGCGTTTGCAGGGTGCACTGGTGGTCATCGTGCTAGTGGTCTGGTCAGTGGGTTATCTGATAAGCCTGCTGCGCCATCGCCAGAATCCTTGCGCGTCTATGGGCAAGATACATCTGGGCGTGTCGCTACTGGGATTAACCCTGCTGGTACTGTTACACACGCCAGTGCTTGATAGCTGGCGCATCAGCGTCAACAGCCATATGGCTCGCTATCACAGCGGTAAAATCAAAGCCGATCAAATCAGCCTGTATATGCTTTCGCACAGCGGTAAGCCGGGCCGTGAAGCGATGCTGGCGCTCCAGAAAGATCCTGAGTTTATCAAAGATGCTAAACGCAAGCGTGAGCTTACCCAACTGCTTAACGGCGATCTCGGTACGGCACAATTAACGGCAGCGATGCTGGCGAAAAATGTGATGGTGACCTCGGGCAGTCTGCCGCCGGATAAATCGTTGTGGGATGCAGTTATTGGACTGCATTACAGAGTGGAATCATGTCGTGAGACAGATAGCTGTGTGCTGGTAAGCCAGGATTTGAATGGCGACGGGCAGCCAGAGCAGGTGCTGTATGCGTTTGGTGACAATGCGCTGCTGGTTTTCAGCCGGGATGAAAGGGGCTGGGAATTTAAAGCCGAGACGACCCTGCCTGAAGGCGTGACGAAAGCGGTGCTACTGAAGGCGGTACGCGAAGGGAAGGTTGGGGCAAAACCAAAAGCCTGGCGCGATATCACCTTAGGGGATGAGACCGTGGTGCTGGAATATCGGCGGTAGTGTAAGGGCTTCCCGGCGTCACTGCTTTTGGCCGGGCTACCGATTGATGTAGGCCGGATAAGGCAAAGCCGCCATCCGGCAATGTGCGCGGTTATGCCTGATGGCGCGTAGCTTATCAGGCCTACATGTTGTCAATGCCCACAGTATCTACACGTATGGTAGCCCGGCTTCGCTGCGCGCCGCCGGGAGAGACTTCAGACTTAATGAACCTGCGGATCCGCCGGAGAGGCGTTATGGCGGATCTCGGCAATATTCATCGCGTTGAAAACGTAATGGCTATTACAGTAATCGCAGTGCATATCGATCTCGCCTTCTTCTGCCAGGATGCTGTTGATTTCTTCATCCGGCAGCGTTCTCAGCGCCTCTGCGCAACGTTCGCGTGAACAGGTGCATTTGAACTCTACGTCCTGCGGATCGTACAGCGTGACTTCTTCTTCGTGGTACAGACGCCACAGCACATCGTTTGCCGGCAGCGTAAACAGCTCTTCGGCTTTGATGGTGTCGGTCAATGCCGCCAGGTGTTCGAAATCTTCCGGCTGGGCGTTTTGCGCTGGCATCACCTGCAGCAGCATACCGCCCGCAGCCGGTTTACCGTCTGACTCGCCGGTACGAATGATAAGGCGCGTTGGCAGCTGTTCGGAACGCTGGAAATAGTCTTCCAGGCAGGCCGCCAGGGTATCGCCTTCCAGACCCACCACGCCCTGATAACGCTCACCTTCCGCAGGGGAGATCGTGATTACCAGATAGCCGTTGCCGACCAGCGTTTTCAGCGAGGCGTCTTCCGGGATTTCGCCCTGCACGCGCGCGACGCCGCGCAGCTGCTGATGATTGTTGCCGTTTATCACCGCAAGCGTCATCGGACCATCGCCCTGCAACTGGACGGTAATATCGCCATCAAATTTCAGCGTCGCGGTCAGCAGGCTGGTGGCCACCAGCAGCTCTGACAGTACGTTTTTCACCGGCTGCGGATAGCTATGGCCTTCCAGAATTTGTTCGAGCGTTTCGGAAACGGTGACTAGCTCGCCACGCACGGCATAGTTTTCAAACAGATAGCGATGTAATTGATCGTGTTGAGTCATAATTTTCTCTCTTGGGTGACCGTTATTCGCGGTCACCGTGTTTAAATCTCATCAGGTCGCGCCGCTCTTTTTTGTCCGGGCGTCTGTCTGGGTGCGGCATCGTCAGCGCGTTGAGCTTGCGCGCCAGCGCGACTTTTTCGCGCTTCTCGATACTTTCAGCCGTCTCTTCGTAAAGCTCTACGGCTTCGGTTGCCGGGCGCCGTTGCTCCGTGATGGCTTTAATCACCACGGTGCGTTCATCGTTCCCTTGACGAAGCGTGAGCTGTGCGCCCAGTTCAACCACTTTGCTGGGCTTACTGCGTTGCCCGTTATAGTGAACTTTACCGCCTTCAATCATTTCTCGTGCCAGCGCGCGCGTTTTATAAAAACGTGCGGCCCACAGCCATTTATCCAGCCTGACGCCTGCGGTAGGTTTCTCTTTCATGGTCACTCCTTGCCTATCCCATTAGGCTATTTTATTCGCCATTTTTGCGCGCTGTCCGGCGCCAAACTGGCTTCAACAATTACGCCTAGTGGGACAGGCGTTAATTGAGGGGATCAAACGACGGTAATCGTTAAGCGCGGGATGACGCAGATACTGCTTATCCGCAAGACCGGAGTCGGGATTGGTGACGCCGAGGCAATAGCGGATCCCAAAGTGGGCGGCAGCATCCAGAATCGGCTCGCTATCATCGATAAATAACGTACGCTCGGCTTCCAGACCCGTTTTTTCCTTCACCGCCTGCCATAACCGCTGATCCTCTTTCGGATAACCAAATGTATGGGTGGAAAGTAATAAATCAAGGTGTGCATCAAGGCCAGTATGTTTAAGTTTCACGTCCAGATTATGTGGGTGCGCATTGGTCAGCAGAATGCGCCGCTTGCCCTGGGCCTTCAGCGCATCAAGGAACGGGATCGTGTCATCGCGCAGTACCGCGCGTGGCCCTTGCTCTGTGGTCATCGCACAGATATCCAAATCCAGACGCTCGCTCCAGTAATCCAGACAGTACCAGTTTAGCGTATGTTGCACTGCTCGGTACTCCTGGCGGATAGCCTCCTGCGCCGCCTGTGGGCTAATTCCCAGCTTGGCACCGTAGGTTTCAGGCACCAGTTTCTGCCAGAAATAGTTGTCGAAGGCGAGGTCGAGAAGGGTGCCATCCATGTCCAGAAGAACGGTATCCACCTCTTGCCAGGCGATATCAAAATGCATGGTGAAACTCCAGACGGAAGAAATGCGCGACAGAGTATCATACCCTGTCGCGCGATGGTCGTTACTGGGACAGGCTGTTAAAGCTGTCCGGTGCGGATATCATGACGGGGTTGATGCAGCTTTCGTAATATTTCTGAATATCGGCCAGGCGTTCACGATGGCGCTGATAGCGGCGCACTGCCTGGACACCGTTATAAATTGCGCACACCGTCATTGCCAGCATGAGCAGCGTTATCTCAATGTAATGCCACAGCCCGCTGCTATCCGGCATGCGATGCAGGTTGATGTGCTGGGTGCCGTTAGCGTCGGTAAAGATATTGGTGACAATTCCTTCGGCCTGGAATGGCGTGTGCATCAGCATCCCCGCCAGCCGCTGAAACTCCTGCCACTGCTCTCGCGCCGGGTAGTCGTAGAGCGTGGTGGTGGGATACGGCTGAGTGACCATATCGCTGCCTTCATCACTGGTGATGAGGAATCCCCCCGGCGCCGGGCTATTTAAGGCCTGCGCCGCGCGGGCGGTTTCGCGCAGAATGAACGGCGCGGTGGACGTATCGACCAGATTATCAAGTGACTCAGCGCTAACCGGACGGAGCAGCACGTTCACGCCGTCAAGCTTGCCTGAATTGGCGCGCTTCACCAGCGTCTCCCAGTCGCGGGTATTGCCGAGGTTAACTAAGGCATTTTTCAGGCGAATACAGTCATCGGCGGCGGCGCAAAGATCTTTGGTTTTCAGCACGATGTCGGCAAAGTCATCCAGCAGCACCATCCCTGATTTCTGAATAGCAGAGCGCAGCGCCGGGCTGACGCGAGAGTCATCATCCGGGGTTGGATGCAGCTGTCGGCTAACCGCCTGTACTAACGCTGTGGCCTTGTTAACGCTTTCGGACTCAGGAAGCGGCAGGCGAGGAGCGTCATTCCAGATTATCTGCGAGCAATCAAAGGGCAGGAACGGCGAGTTTTCCTGGGCAGTCCAGGTGCCTGGCGAATGAATATTACACATGCCAACGCCACGAATCTGCAGCGTATCACCTACGCGTACGCCAGCTTGTGCCAGTTGGCGTACGTCTTTGGCTTCAATGGTTTGTGCGCCTTTAAGCCAGGATACGGTGAACTTAAACGGCATATTCAGCGGTACGCTGACCCACATCATCACAACCACCAGTAGCGCGCCACAGGCAATCACCGTACTGCGCAGCCAGTGCTGAAGCGGGAAATTTCTGACTTCATCATGTAAAGAGAGAAAACGGCCCTGGCGGACAACGTGCCTATCGAGATAAATATCGATATCGGTTTTCTGCCCCAAATCCTGGGCGACATACGGCTGCCAGTGACGAGGATAGATAAGGTCGATGATCCCAAGCGAGATGTTGTTGATCTGCTCTTGATCGTTTTCGCCAAATAACCCCCACCGTTTCGGGGTGCCGCGCAGGCAGTGGATCTCGCGTAACGACGATTTGGTTGGCGGCGCAAACAGCCCCCACATAGCGGCGCCGAGCAGCAATACGGCGCAGCCGATGATCCACGGTGAGAACACGGCGGGTGAGATCAGGCTGCAATAAAACAGCAGGAAGGCGGCAACAATCAGCAAGGCTTCACGCAGACCGTCAGGGCGGCTGAGCGCGTGCTCCTCGTGGGTTTCCTGACGGATGTTGAGCAGTTCAATCTGCTCACTTTCCTCACCCCGAATGGAGGCCTGAGTCGACGAGGAGGTTTCCAGCGCCAGCGGTTTATTTTCTGGCGAATAGGTTTTGAGCGAGTGACCGTTTAGCGCGATAACCAGCGGCATATCATCGGTGACAACCAGTTCAATACTGTTTTCGTCAGTAATGTACTGTTCCCAGAACGGCGGTAAATGCACTTCGACCGAGTCGAGGAAATAGCGCCATTTATTCGGATCGTCAGTGGTGATGCCGTAGCGTGTAATCGCGCGGGTCAGCGAAAAGACGGTATGGCTCTGCGCGCTGAGCGTCAGCACAGAAGGGGCGACAGCCGATCCAGAAGCGGGAACTTGCCGGCCTCGGTTAAGCTCATCAAGGTAGTTTTCTACGCCCTGGCGTTCATCATCGGTCAGCTTACGCGTCGTAGCGCCGGGGAAGAGGTGCAGCCACGGCAATTGAAGGCGCTTATTCCGTTTACGCAATAGCCAGCCGACCAGCACGGCGCAGATCAGTATCGCTACGGTAGAGATCATCAGTGTGCCCATGCTTTTCCCATCATACTTATTTTAGAGGTCTCTTAAGTTGCCTGCTTTCGTATAAACCATTGGCACGTATTACAGAGGTCACAAATTGAGCCTATAGACTCTCGCAACACGTAAGCATAACAAACCCGTAGCAACACGAATATCAGTTAATTCCCAATTGTAATTCAACCCCTTGACATTTATCCAGAAATGAGAGATGAGAAGTTAAAGGTTGCAATAATGTAAATTAAACGCTTTATGCATTGCTGGAAGTCAATACCTATCGCACAATGATAAAAGTCACTACAGCAAAGATCCCGGCCCAATGAGCAAATCATTACAGAAACCCACCATCCTTCATGTTGAAACCGTCGCGAAGTCTCGCCTTTTTAATGTGGAAAGCGTCGACTTAGAGTTCAGCAACGGCGTACGTCGTGTTTATGAACGTATGAAACCCTCTTCCCGCGAAGCTGTGATGATCGTGCCGATTATCGATGATCATATTATTTTGATTCGCGAATATGCCGTGGGTACGGAATCCTATGAGCTGGGGTTCTCAAAAGGTCTCATCGATCCCGGTGAAACGGTGATGGAAGCGGCCAACCGTGAACTGAAAGAGGAAGTGGGCTTTGGCGCGCACCAGATGGTGTTCCTGAGAAAGCTGAGCATGGCGCCGTCCTATTTTTCCAGCAAAATGAATATTGTGGTGGCAGAAGATCTCTACCCGGAATCGTTACCTGGCGATGAGCCCGAACCGCTGCCACAGGTGCGTTGGCCGCTCTCGAACCTGATGGCCCTGCTGGACGACCCGGACTTTAGCGAAGCCCGTAACGTTAGCGCGCTGTTTTTACTGCGCGAGTGGTTGCAGGCGCAGGGCCGGTTGTAAGCGGACTCGCAGTAAAAAAGGCGCCAGCGGCGCCTTTTCTATTTTGAGCAAAGCCCTGACATATAGTGATTAGAACAGCTCGTGGGTTTCCCCGTTATCAATCACCTCGGTACCCACCTCGTGAACGGCCTGCTGTGTCGGCTGCGTTCCTTCAATAAAGTACTCCTGGCGACTGCTGCCCCCATTGGCTAGCTGTCCTGTGTTCCGGTCGATATTGACGGTCACGATGCCCGGCGGTGGCGTCAGCGGTTGCTCAGGTACGCCGGCGAGAACCTGCTTCATAAAGGCGTCCCAGGCCGGCTGGGCGCTCTTAGCACCACCTTCATAGCCGGAAATTTGATCTTTAATTGCCCCGGAGGCGCTGGTGCGGCCGAGGTCACGACGGTGATCGTCAAAGCCAATCCATACGGAAGTCACCACACCCGGGCCATAACCGGAGAACCAGGCGTCTTTCGAGCTGTTGGTGGTCCCCGTTTTCCCGCCAATATCGTGACGCCCTAAATCACGCCCGGCGCGCCAGCCGGTGCCTTGCCAGCCCGGTTCGCCAAAGATATTGGTGTTGAGCGCGCTCTTAATCAGGAACGACAGCGGCGTGTTGATAACGTGCGGTGCGTACTCTTGCGCGCCAACCTGCGCCACTAACTGCTGGTTTGCTTGCTCAAGTTCCGGCATCGGTACCGTTGAGTTCTGCGGTGTTTGCGACACGGCAACATCTTCCACGTCTTTATTTTCGAGGACGTTAGACTTTTGCGTATCGCCATAGATAACCGGGATATTGCATTCAGGGCAGGCGATTTTTGGCTTCGCCTCAAACAGTACGCCACCCTGATCGTTTTCAATTTTGCTGATGTAGTACGGGTCGACCAGGAAGCCGCCGTTGGCCATGACGGAGTAGCCACGTGCTACCTGTAACGGCGTAAACGAAGCGGAGCCCAGGGCCAGCGACTCAGTATGGACGATGTTCTCAGCCGGGAAACCGAAACGCTGCAAATACTCTGCGGCATAATCGACGCCCATCGCGCGCATGGCGCGAACCATGACGACGTTCTTCGATTGCCCCAGCCCCTGACGTAGACGAATTGGCCCTGCATATTGAGCCGGTGAGTTTTTCGGTTGCCAGTCAGAACCCGCGCCCGCATCCCAGCGTGAAATCGGCACGTCGTTGAGCATACTGGCAAGGGTTAACCCTTTGTCCATCGCTGCGGTGTAGAGGAAAGGTTTGATATTCGAACCGACCTGGCGCAGCGCTTGCGTGGCGCGGTTAAACTTGCTCTGGTTAAAGTCGAATCCGCCGACCAGTGCGATAATGGCACCGTTTTGCGGGTTAATTGACACCAGTGCGGAGTTCACATCAGGAATCTGCCCCAGCCACCAGCTATCCCCGTTCTGACGCACCCAAATTTGCTGCCCGGCCTGCACAACATCGGTGACTTTACGCGGGGTTGGCCCCTGCGCGGTATCGGAACGGTAAGGACGCGCCCAGCGTATGCCTTCCATCGTCAACGATACCGAGGTGCCGTCGCTTAACTGGACGGTAGCTTCCTGTGGATTTGCTGCGGTCACTACGGCGGCGACGAACGGGCCGTAAGAAGGCAGAGGACGTAAGGATTTGCTGATTTTCTCGCTATCCCATGGCGCTTCACCGGCTTTCCACAACACGTTTGATGGGCCACGGTAGCCATGGCGCATATCGTAGTCCATCACGTTATTACGCAGCGCCTGTTGAGCGGCCTGCTGATTCTTACGGGTGATGGTGGTGTAAACGCGGTAGCCATCTTCATACGCCTGCTCGCCGTACTGTTTAACCATATCCTGACGAACCATTTCCGTCAGATAAGGCGCTGAGAAGGCGATTTCAGGTGCGTGGTAGTTAGCAACAATCGGCTGGCTACGCGCCTCGTCGTACTGCTGCTGGGTGATATAGCCTTCACTCAGCATACGCGAGAGCACCACGTTACGACGTGCGGTTGCGCGGTCAAGCGAGTAGAGCGGGTTAAAGGTCGATGGTGCTTTCGGCAGACCGGCAATGACCGCTATTTCGCTTAAGCTAAGCTGATCGGCAGGCTTACCGAAATAGACCTGCGCCGCCGCGCCAACGCCATAGGCGCGATAGCCGAGGTAGATCTTATTTAAATACAGCTCAAGGATTTCATCTTTACTCAGCATTTGTTCAATGCGAATCGCAAGGAACACTTCCTTGATTTTACGCATCAGCGTTTTTTCAGGGCTAAGGAAGAAGTTACGCGCGAGCTGCTGAGTAATGGTACTGGCACCCTGCGAAGCATGGCCGTTGACCAGCGCGACGCTGGCCGCACGGAAAATACCAATGGGGTCAATGCCGTGGTGCTCGTAGAAGCGGCTATCCTCGGTGGCAATAAACGCTTTCACCATCACCGGGGGGATGTGGTCAAGCGTCATCGGAATACGACGTTTCTCGCCGTATTGCGCAATCAGCTCGCCTTCCGCGCTATAGACCTGCATCGGCACCTGTAGGCGCACGTCTTTGAGCGTCGCCACGTCGGGCAACTGTGGCTCAATATATTTGTAGAGGCCATAAATCGAGCCTGCTCCCAGCAGAATGCAACAGACTGCAAGGATGATTAAATACTTTACGAACTTCACCGGAGAATTCCCATTGAGTGTCATTTGGGCAGTTTATAAACAAACGCGCGGTAGTATAAAGGCAAGCCTGGATCATTGATATAGCCGTCACCACGATGGTGGCGTAAGGATAATCGTGAAATGGCTTTCAAATGCTGGCAGTTAGGTCTACATCTTCAGCAAGATAACGTCTATATCGTTGCCCTGCAGCGCACGCGCTGTGGCTGGGCATTAAAGCGCTGGTGGCAACTGCCGCTGCCCGCGGCAATTTCCCCCGAACCCACGGATGAGGCCCTGATTGCGGCCCTTATGCCGTGGCGACGACAGCTCCCCAGGCAGCACACGGTAAGTATCGCTTTTCCCGCCAATAGAACCTTACAAAAAATGCTGCCACGGGCGGCGATGACATTAAGAGAAAAAGAGCAAAAGCAGTGGCTTGCCAACGCGATGTCGCAGCAGCTGGAGATGGCCGCCAACACGCTGTGCTTTGACTATCATCTGGCCGAACCGCAGCAGATGTGGAACGTCACGGCGGCCCAGCAGCACGATGTTTCACGCCTTCAAAGGCTGGCGCAACGGCTGCAATTGCAGATAGTCGCTATCACCCCGGATGCCTGCGCGTTGCAGACTTTGCTGCCTTTTGTGCAGGTGAGTGATGCGGTGCTGGTTTTATCTGAAAACGCACAGTGGTTGTGGGCCAGCCGGGAAGCGTGGGGGCACATGCCGCATCAGGAGGCACCTTCATTGACCCGGCTGGGTGAGCGATTAGGCATTGAAGCCCATCAGTTGGTGTGCTGCGGTTCGGCGATAGATGCGCACAGCTATTTTGACCCGTGGTCGCCCATCATCCAAAAGCAGCCGCCGTTACCCGTCAATGACGCTCCATTCGCCGTCGCCATTGCGCTGGCTATGGGGGCGTCATGGTCATGAAGGATCCCGTCAATTTTCTGCCCTGGCGGCGCACGCGATTTCTCCGACGCCTTCGTGGCTGGGCAATATGCGTTTGCGCGGTCTGGCTGGCTTGCGGCGTGGTGGCATGGGCTGCCTCGGCGCATTGGCAAGGAGAGCGGCGCGTTCATGAGATACATAAGCAGATGGAGCACCAAATGACTCAGCAGCTTGCCGGGCGGGTAAAGTTGCTGAACGCTCAGGTGGCGCAGAACGCCCAGCTCCGCCAGCGTCAGGCGCACAGGCAGAAAACGCAGGCCTGGTCGTCGCGACTCACGCAGCTTGCGGACAAGCTGCCTGCGCAAGCGTGGCTAAAGGCCTTAAGTTACCGTGATGGCGTGCTCGCTTTAAGCGGAACCATCGCCCAGTTTGCCGCGCTTAACACGATGGACGATAGCATGCAGTCCGTTTCAGGATTTGCCCGCGGAAAGGCAGAAAAAATCCAGCGGGATAGCGCGGGCTATTGGATGTTTGAGTATCGGCTGCGCGAGGATGCCGGACATGAAAATCCCTGACGGCTGGCGGCAGTTATCACCTACAGCACGCGTCATTGTCGCTGCGCTGCTGGCGATGATTCTCGCTATTTATGCCTGTTTTCAGGCGGCATCCCAGGCGTATCTCCACGCGCAAAAAAGCCGGGAAGTGAGGCAAATACAGCATACGGCGATGATCTCAGGCTGGCAGCAATGGCTTTCGCTACGGGATACAGCGGAGAAGTCCATGCAGTCATTGGACAAAATGATGCCTTTTTCTCCCGTCTCCTTCCAGCAAGCCGGTGCCCGATTGCTCAGCTGGTTGCCGTCGGCCAAAGGAGGCGAAATGGTACTGGAGATTGCCTGGCAGCAGGTGCCATCCACCTTCGCGATGTTAGCCGAGCGCGATATGCAGGTTGTGGGCTTTGCCCTGGTCGCTGAAAACAACGTGCTGCGTTTAACACTCCAGTTGGTCGCTGATGATGAACATTAACTGCGCGCGTTTTTTGCTACTGATTACCCCACTGCTGTGCGGAATGCGCGACCCTTTTGCGCCGATGGCTGATCGTTGCCATACCGCGGAGCTGTCGCAGTGGCATTACCGGGGTATTGCGCAATCGTCCGGGCGGCTGATTGGATTTGTGCAAATGCGCGAGGGGAAATGGCTGCGAGTAGAGCAGGGACAAACGATAAATTCAGATTGGCTGGTGAGCGGGATGACGCCGGAGAGTCTGAGCGTTGAAGCCGGTCAGGGCTGTGAGCCACAGCGCTGGCAATGGAAAAGAGAAGGAACCAAACATGATAAAAAGGATGAGCCTGCTGATACTGCTGGGGTGGCCGCTATTGGGTCTGGCGAAAAACATCACGCTGGTGGTGGACGACGTCCCGGTGGCGCAGGTGCTACAAAGTCTGGCCGACCATGAACAGAAAAACCTGGTTATTGCTCCCGATGTGCAGGGTGTGGTCTCGCTTCAACTGCGCAATCTCCCATGGAAGCAGGCGCTGCAAACGGTGATCAATAGCAGTGGTCTGCTATTGAGTCAGGAGAGTGGCGTGCTGTACGTTCATTCGCCGCGCTGGCGTGAGGAACAGCAGGCACAGGCACAGGCTGAAAAAGAGCGGCGCCAGCAGAGCAGAGCGCTGCACAGTCGCAGTTTGGTATTACATCATGCGGATGCCGGTGAACTGGCAAAAGCGGGTGAAAAATTGCTCAGTAAGCGCGGGTCACTCACCGTGGATAAGCGCACCAATCGGCTTCTTGTACGTGATGACGACCACCACCTCACCGAGTTCGCCACATGGGCTAAGGAGATGGATCTTCCGGTCGGGCAGGTTGAGATAGCCGCTCATATTGTCACTATCAATGAGACTAGCCTGCGAGAGCTGGGGGTGAAATGGAATCTTGGCGAGGGGAGCGCGGCGCCTGGCGCCGGAAAATTCACCACGCTCAGCGGTAATTTGGCGGTTGCCGACGCGACCACGCGCGCCGGTTTTAATATTGGACGCATTAACGGTCGTTTGCTGGAGCTTGAACTGTCGGCGCTGGAGCAAAAACAGAAGGTGGATATCATTGCCAGCCCTCGGCTACTGGCGTCGCACCTACAGCCTGCTAGCATTAAGCAGGGCAGCGAGATCCCCTATCAGGTTTCCAGCGGCGAAAGCGGTGCCACCTCGGTAGAATTTAAAGAGGCGGTGCTGGGTATGGAGGTGACGCCGACGGTTTTGCAAAGCAACC
Source organism: Kluyvera sp. NPDC087067 (assembly GCF_044745165.1). NCBI lineage: Bacteria > Pseudomonadati > Pseudomonadota > Gammaproteobacteria > Enterobacterales > Enterobacteriaceae > Kluyvera > Kluyvera sp. NPDC087067. The sequence goes on from NZ_JBIUZS010000010.1 coordinate 35,907, forward strand.
GCATTCGGTTGAAGTTGCATATCAGCGAAAATATGCCCGGCCAGGTTCTCCAGCAGGCAGATGGCGAAGTTCTGGCCATCGATAAACAGGAAATCGAAACCCAGGTTGAAGTGCGCAGCGGTGAAACGCTGGCGTTAGGGGGGATCTTTTCGCAGAAAAATAAAAATGCGAGCGACAGCGTTCCCTTTCTTGGCGAGATTCCATTGCTTGGGCATCTTTTCCGCCGCGATGGGAAGGATAATGAACGACGTGAGCTGGTGGTATTTATCACGCCACGTATTATTTCTGCACAGTAGCGGTAAATAAACGGGAGAATTTGGGGGGTAAGATACGCCCCGGGTTTGACGTGGCGTCATATTTAGCATACAAGGAGTACCGATTTGAGAGTCAACGAGCTCCACTCCTTCTCCAGCAGTCTGCTGATTTAATCTGTTGCCAAACCAGCCGGAGTATTGAGATAATTTTCAGTCTGACTCTCGCTCTATTGCATAAGAGGTTTCAGTTCATGTCCTGCGGCGTGCGAAGTTATGCGGCGCGGATTTATCATTAACGAATAGTCTTAGTAGTACCAAAAAAATGGCAGAGAAACGCAATATCTTTCTGGTTGGGCCCATGGGTGCCGGCAAAAGCACCATTGGGCGCCAGCTAGCTCAACAGCTCAATATGGAATTTTACGATTCTGATCACGAGATTGAGAAACGAACAGGCGCTGACGTGGGCTGGGTCTTCGATGTCGAAGGCGAAGAAGGTTTCCGTGACCGTGAAGAAAAAATCATCAATGAGTTAACGGAAAAGCAGGGTATCGTTCTGGCGACAGGCGGTGGCTCGGTAAAATCACGTGAAACGCGCAATCGTCTCTCCGCTCGTGGCGTCGTTGTTTATCTGGAAACGACTATCGAAAAACAGCTAGCACGCACTCAGCGCGATAAAAAGCGCCCGCTGCTGCAGGTTGAAACGCCGCCTCGTGAAGTGCTTGAAGCGCTGGCTGATGAACGTAATCCTCTGTATGAAGAGATTGCTGACGTCACCATCCGCACAGACGATCAGAGTGCAAAAGTTGTCGCCAACCAGATTATTCATATGCTGGAAAGCAACTAATACTGGCCCGAATGGTAGAACGCCAGCGAATATAAGTTACTAAGGTGGACGTCGCGTTATGGAGAGACTTACTGTCACCCTCGGGGAACGTAGTTACCCGATAACCATCGCGGCTGGTTTGTTTAACGATCCAGCTTCCTTCTTACCGCTCAAGTCTGGCGATCAGGTTATGCTGGTCACCAACGAAACGCTGGCACCACTCTACCTGGACCAGGTTCGCTCCGTGCTGGAGCAGACCGGCGTGAAAGTTGATAGCGTCATTCTGCCGGACGGCGAACAGTATAAAAGCCTGGCGGTGATGGACTCCGTCTTTACCGCGCTTTTGCAAAAACCGCATGGTCGTGACACAACCCTCGTCGCTTTGGGCGGTGGTGTGATTGGCGACTTAACCGGTTTTGCCGCAGCGAGCTATCAGCGCGGCGTACGCTTTATCCAGGTTCCTACCACCTTGCTATCGCAGGTGGATTCTTCGGTTGGCGGCAAAACAGCGGTCAACCACCCTCTCGGTAAAAACATGATCGGCGCATTCTGGCAGCCAGCCTCCGTGGTGGTTGACCTTAATTGCCTCAAGACATTGCCGAAAAGAGAGCTCTCCTCTGGCCTGGCCGAAGTGATTAAATACGGCATCATTCTTGATGCGCCGTTCTTCGACTGGCTCGAGAGCAACATCGATGCGCTGATGGCGCTGGATGAAAAAGCAATGGCGTACTGTATCCGCCGTTGTTGTGAGCTAAAAGCCGATGTTGTCGCCGCGGACGAGCGCGAAACCGGGTTACGTGCTTTACTCAATCTTGGGCATACGTTTGGTCATGCTATCGAAGCCGAAATGGGCTACGGTAATTGGTTACATGGCGAAGCGGTTGCTGCGGGTATGGTGATGGCGGCATATACCTCCGAACGTCTGGGACAGTTCGACTCTCAGGATACGCAGCGAATTATCACCCTGCTTAAGCGTGCAGGACTGCCGGTTGCGGGTCCGAAAGAGATGTCTGCAGAAGCGTATCTGCCGCACATGATGCGAGATAAAAAAGTCCTGGCGGGCGAAATGCGGTTAGTACTGCCGCAAGCCTTAGGGAAAAGTGAGGTGCGCGGTGGCGTCTCTCACGATGTGGTTCTTGGTGCTATTGCTGATACTCAGCGGGCGCAACTATAAGAAAGGTCTAGCCGCATTTACGCGGTGTTTTAACTTCAGGCGATGTGCAAAAGTCGTAGCATAAGCCTTTTAGTGGGGTGTTAAATGGATGAATTTAAACCAGAAGACGAGCTGAAACCCGATCCCAGCGATCGTCGTACTGGTCGTTCTCGTCAGGCTTCCGATCGTGACAGCGATCCGCAGATCAATTTTGATGATGTGGAACTCGATGCCGACGAGCGTCGCCCTTCCCGTACTCGAAAAGCGCGTGAAGAAGACGAGCCAGAGGACGAATACTATGAATCCGATGATGACGGTGAGGCTGATGACGAAGTTGTAGAGCGTCGTCCACGTCAACGTAAAAATGCGGCACCACGTAAACCAGCTTCTCGTCAGTACATCATGATGGGGCTGGGGATCGTGGTATTGCTGGTGCTGATTGTCGGCATTGGCTCAGCATTAAAAGCGCCGTCGTCGTCAAACGATCAAAGTGCATCAGCCGAAAAGAGCATCTCTCTTTCTGGTGATGCTGCCGATCAGGCTAATGCCGCAGCACCTGCGCCGGGAACTAACCCGCAGCAGGATGTTTCTTTACCGCCAATTTCCTCCACGCCGACTCAGGGCCAGGAAACCGCAGCACCCGACGGCCAGCAGCGCGTTGAAGTGCAGGGCGACCTGAACAATGCGCTGACTCAGCAGCAGGGCCAGATCGACAACGCCGTGGTGAATTCTACGCTGCCGACCGAACCTGCTACCGTTGCGCCAATTCGTAACGGCGCGCGTCCGGCTGCTACGGCACAGGAAACCCCACGTCAGACAGCCGCCACGCCGCGTCCTGAACGCAAGCATGCGGTGATTGAATCAAAACCACAGCCAACGGCGACGGTGAAAACCCCAGCCGCTCAGAGCAAGCCTGTTGCGCAGAGCAAACCGGTAACCACGGCGCCTAAGCAAACTGAAACTGCGGCGGCTCCGGCTAAAGCGCCAGCAGCGCAAGCGACTAAACCGGCTGCAACGACGGCTGCACCTGCCGCCACGGCTGCGACGACGGCACCCGCTGCGACCGCTACAGCGACGCCAGCTCCTGCTGCTGCCGCGACCGGTAAGTCTGCGGGCGATGTCAATTCACTGAAATCCGCATCGGGTTCCCACTACACCCTGCAGCTCAGCTCCTCTTCCAACTACGACAACCTGAACGGTTGGGCGAAGAAAGAGAATCTGAAAAACTACGTGGTGTATGAGACGTCCCGTAACGGTCAGCCATGGTATGTCCTGGTCAGCGGTATTTACGCCTCTAAAGATGAAGCGAAACGTGCCGTAACCACTCTGCCAGCTGACGTACAGGCGAAGAACCCGTGGGCGAAACCGCTGCGTCAGGTTCAGACCGACCTGAAATAATCGCCGTTTCTTGACAGAAACCGTCCCTTCGCGCAGCCTTGTGGCCGCGCGAAGTGGATGTAGAAGCGCAGTATGCTGTCGGAGCTTTTTCCACAGCCGGAGACAGTGTAATTAGTCAGGCCGCATGAAAAAAAATCGCGCTTTTCTTAAATGGGCGGGGGGAAAGTACCCTCTACTCGACGATATAAGACATCATCTGCCCGTCGGCGATTGTCTGGTTGAACCTTTCGTTGGTGCTGGATCGGTATTCCTGAATACCGATTTTTCGCGTTATATCCTGGCTGATATCAACAGCGACCTCATTGAACTCTATAAAATAGTTAAAACGCGCGCCGATGAGTACATCGAGCAGGCGCGGGTGATGTTTGTGCCTGAAACAAACAATGCCGAAAGCTATTACCTGCTGCGTGAAGAGTTTAACCGCAGTAGCGATCTGTTCCGACGCGCCGTACTGTTTTTATACCTGAACCGCCACGGCTACAACGGCCTGTGTCGCTATAACCTGCGCGGCGAATTTAACGTCCCGTTTGGACGTTATAAAAAACCTTACTTCCCGGAAGCCGAGCTCCGCCACTTTGCCGTGAAAGCTCAGCATGCAGAGTTTTACTGTGAATCGTATGAAGCCTGTATGGCGCGCGCCGATGAGCGTTCCGTCGTCTATTGCGATCCGCCTTACGCACCTTTGACGGCGACGGCGAATTTTACCGCTTACCACACCAACAGCTTCAGTCTTGAACAGCAGGCTTTTCTGGCGCAAAAGGCAGAAGATCTGGTGTCTCAACGTATTCCGGTGCTCATTTCCAATCATCGTACCCCGATGACGTTAGATTGGTATAAAAACGCGGCAGAAACGTATACCGTACAAGTTCGACGCAGCATTAGCCGTAACGGCGGCACGCGTAAAAAGGTGGAAGAGCTGCTGGCGCTGTATCGGCCACCAGGAAAAAAATAACGTTACTAGCCTAATGGGATAGGCTTTGAGGAGATGCGGATGAAACAGTACCTTATTGCCCCTTCAATTTTGTCGGCTGATTTTGCCCGTCTGGGGGAAGACACTGCCCGTGCGCTGGCCGCTGGGGCAGATGTGGTTCATTTCGATGTTATGGATAACCATTACGTGCCGAACCTGACCATCGGCCCGATGGTGCTAAAATCGCTGCGTAATTATGGCATCACCGCACCTATTGACGTGCATCTGATGGTGAAGCCGGTCGATCGCCTGGTCCCGGATTTTGCCGCCGCAGGTGCGAGCATCATCACCTTCCACCCTGAAGCCTCCGAGCATGTCGACCGTACCTTACAGCTAATTAAAGAAAATGGCTGCAAAGCAGGCCTGGTATTTAACCCAGCCACTTCGCTTAGCTATCTCGATTATGTAATGGATAAGCTCGATGTGATCCTGCTGATGTCGGTTAACCCTGGCTTTGGCGGACAATCCTTTATCCCTCACACCCTGGAAAAACTGCGCGAAGTTCGTCGCCGTATTGATGAATCCGGCTATGACATTCGTCTGGAAGTGGATGGCGGTGTGAAAGTGAACAATATTCGCGAAATCGCGGCGGCAGGGGCGGACATGTTTGTCGCCGGTTCCGCGATTTTTGACCAACCAGACTACAAAAAAGTCATTGATGAAATGCGCAGTGAACTGGCAAAGGTAAGTCATGGATAAATTACAGACCATTCGCGGCGTCGCGTTTGACCTTGATGGCACGCTGGTAGACAGCGCGCCAGGGCTTGCGGCGGCGGTTGATAACGCGCTGTACGCGCTTGAGCTGCCGGTTGCCGGTGAAGAACGGGTGATTACCTGGATTGGCAACGGTGCCGACATATTGATGGAGCGAGCGCTGAACTGGGCTCGCCAGGAGCGCGCCACCCTGCGTGCTTCTCAGGGCAAACCGTCCGTCGATAGCCACGATATTCCGCAAGATGAGCAGCTCCGTATGCTGCGTCGTCTTTTTGACCGTTATTACGCCGACTTCGCTGAAGAGGGCAGCTTCCTGTTCCCGCACGTGCAGGAGACGCTTGCTGCGCTGCATGACAGCGGATTACCGCTGGCGCTGGTGACCAACAAACCGACGCCGTTTGTGGCCCCCATTCTTGAGTCGCTGGGGATTGCGCGCTATTTCTCCGTCGTCATCGGTGGTGATGATGTGCAGAACAAAAAACCGCATCCTGAGCCACTGTTGAAAGTGGCTGAGAAACTGGCGTTGACGCCAGAAGCGCTGCTGTTTGTGGGCGATTCTCGTAACGATATTCAGGCAGCCAAAGCGGCGGGCTGCACCTCCGTCGGTCTGACCTACGGCTATAACTACGGCGAAGCGATTGCAAACAGCGAGCCGGACGTTATCTTCGACCACTTTAATCAACTTTTGCCCGCTCTTGGGCTTGCGAATAGTGAACATCAGGAATTGAACAATGACTAAGCCCATCGTTTTTAGCGGCGCGCAGCCCTCAGGTGAACTGACCATCGGTAACTACATGGGTGCATTGCGTCAGTGGGTTAACATGCAGGATGATTACCACTGTATCTACTGCATCGTTGACCAGCACGCGATCACCGTGCGTCAGGATCCGCAGGCGCTGCGTAAAGCAACGCTGGATACGCTGGCCCTGTATCTTGCTTGCGGTATTGATCCTGAGAAAAGCACCATCTTCGTGCAATCCCACGTACCTGAGCACGCGCAGCTTGGCTGGGCGCTGAACTGTTACACCTATTTCGGTGAACTGAGCCGCATGACCCAGTTCAAAGATAAGTCCGCTCGCTACGCAGAAAACATCAACGCCGGCCTGTTCGATTATCCGGTGCTGATGGCGGCAGATATTCTGCTGTATCAGACCAATCAGGTTCCGGTAGGTGAAGACCAGAAACAGCACCTGGAACTGAGCCGCGATATCGCTCAGCGCTTCAATGCGATTTACGGTGATGTATTCAAGGTTCCTGAGCCGTTTATTCCGAAGTCTGGCGCACGCGTAATGTCCCTGCTGGAGCCGACGAAGAAGATGTCCAAGTCGGACGATAACCGCAATAACGTGATTGGCCTGCTGGAAGATCCTAAATCGGTCGTGAAGAAGATCAAACGTGCGGTTACCGATTCCGAAGAGCCACCTGTAGTCCGTTACGACCTGAAAGAGAAAGCGGGTGTTTCTAACCTGCTGGATATCCTTTCTGGCGTCACAGGGCAGAGCATTCCAGAGCTGGAAAAGCACTTTGAAGGCAAGATGTACGGCCACCTCAAAGGGGAAGTCGCAGAGGCGGTGTCGGGTATGCTGACCGAGCTACAAGAGCGTTATAACCGCTATCGTAACGATGAAGCATTCCTGCAAAAGATTATGAAAGACGGCGCGGAGAAAGCGAGCGCACATGCATCGAAAACGCTAAAAGCGGTGTATGAAGCCATTGGCTTTGTCGCTAAACCGTAATCGATTTTACGCATAAAAAAACCGGGATATTCCCGGTTTTTTATTATCGAAATAAATACAGGTTCGATTAGTTAGTGGAAGCTACGTCGCCACAGCCGCCAATAATTTTAGAAATAGAAATAGCTGGGTGCAGCAGATAATCATAAGAACAGGTTTTGTTTTTATTCTGAATAGTACCAGTACAAGCGGTCAGAGTAGACAGCGCCAGCACTACAGCCGCAGCTTTGAGCATGTTTTTCATTGATAATCCCTTTAAATTAAATAAATTTATTTATGCATAATTCCGTATGCTTTAAAAACACGAATGAATTAAGCTGATGATATATAAGCGCAAAATCAAACATTGTGTCAATCAAGTCAGACGTTTGATTAATTAAAGGATAAATTTAGAAGAACTAATAATGAGAAATAGATAAGTTAAAACAAGAGGGAAGCGTGCTATACGCAAAGGTATAGCACGGAAAAAAGTCTGAATTCAGATTAATGATGGGAGAACCAGTTGAGCTTATTACGCAGGCCAACTACGCGACCAACGATAATCAGTGCCGGGCTTGCCATCTGCTTTGCCAATTCGCCTAACTGTGAAAGTTCGCCATCAACAACGCGTTGAGTAATTGCCGTACCGTTTTCTACGATAGCCACCGGCATATCGGCCTGCATTCCGTACTCAATCAGCTTCTGCTGGATAGTGGCCGCCTGATTGAGCCCCATATAAAACACCAGCGTCTGTTTTTCTGCCGCCAGATTTTCCCAATCCAGTTCGCCACCGGTTTTCAGGTGTCCGGTGATAAGGCGCACGCTTTGCGCATAATCACGGTGGGTCAGGGGGATACCGGAGTAGGCTGAACAGCCAGATGCCGCGGTAATGCCGGGAACGACTGAGAAAGGAATACCGGCTTCGCACAGCGTTTCCAGCTCCTCGCCGCCGCGTCCAAAGATGAACGGATCGCCCCCTTTCAGGCGCACGACGCGTTTCCCTTTTTGCGCTTCATTGAGCAGGATCTGGTTAATCTCATCCTGCGGCACACAGTGATAGCCCGCGCGTTTACCCACGAAGATGCGGTCGGCATCGCGGCGAACCAGATTCATAATGTCGTCGGACACCAGACGATCGTAGACCACCACGTCCGCTTGTTGAATTTGCTGTAAGCCTTTTAACGTCAGCAGCCCAGCATCGCCGGGGCCGGCGCCCACCAGCACGACTTCACCGCGATGATCCAGCGGCGCATTCAGTAACTGCTCGGTGATCTCGGTGACGGCCTGCTGATCCTCGTTTGCCAGTGACTGCGCCAGCCGGTCGTTAATAAACAGTTTTTCCCAGAAGCGGCGGCGTTCACCCATACTGGCGAACTGCTTTTTCACTCGCGAGCGTAATTGTCCGGCATAGAGCGCAACCTTGCCCAGGTGCTGCGGCAGAATTGACTCCAGCTTCTCGCGTAGCAAACGCGCCAGCACCGGCGAGGTGCCGCCGGATGAGACGGCGACCATCAGCGGTGAACGGTCGATTATCGACGGCATAATGAAGCTGGCGGCTTTCGGCGCATCAACCACATTACAGAAGATACGGCGGGATTCGGCTTCGTCGCTCACTAACTGATTGACCGCATCATCGTCGGTGGCGGCAATTGCCAGCCAGCAAGAGTCGAGCAGCGCAGGCTGAAAATCACCGGCTACAAGCGTCAGCATTCCCGCCTCTGCCCAAACGTGAAACTGCGGAACGTATTCCCGTGCGTTTACCGTCAGACGTGCCCCAGCATCAAGCAGCAGACGCGCTTTACGCTCAGCGACATCACCACCGCCGACCAGCAAACAGTCACGATCGCGCAGTTGGCAAAAAATGGGTAAGTAATCCAAGGGGCAACCTCACGGAATAGAGAAATTCGGGGGGATAATAATGCGGGTAAGGATAACAGCAGTTATCGTATGGAATATACGATTTTTCCCGCTGTTATCCCCTTAGGGTCATAAGTTTTCGTTATTACTTATGTCCAAAACGATCAGGCCCTTAACTGTACCTGACCGTCTTTAACGCGAACATCATAATGAGCGACGGAGTGACTTTCGTCCTCCATGCACAGACCGTCACTTAAACGGAAACGCTGTTTTTTCAACGGACTGGCGACCCACAGCTCGCCCTGGTGTTCGGCAATCAGGCCGCGAGACAGCACGCTCGACTCAAAGAACGGGTCGATGTTGCTGATGGCGAATACCTGGTCGTCGGCGTAGGGGCGGAACACGGCAATCTGTTTATCGCCCAGCAGCGCACAAACGCCAGTTGCGGGCAGAATCGCGTCAATTTTGCAGATATTTATCCACTGGCTCATGCGTTTTCCTCCACCAGAGTAACCGGAATGCGTTCATACGGCGTGGCCGGACGGTGCTGTTCACGCTCGGCGACCACCTGGACGTTCGGGTCACGCTGTTCGCTGTTGATAAAGTGTTTGAAACGAACCTGTGCGGCCGGAGAGTTCACGGTTTCCGTCCACTCACAGGCAAAGGCGTCACGCAGGCGGGCGATCTCTTCTTCCAGATGCTGATTCAGGCCCAGCTTGTCGTCGATGATCACCGAACGCAGGTACTCGATACCGCCTTCCAGATTGTCCAGCCATGGCGCGGTACGCGTCAGCTTATCGGCGGTACGGATGTAGAACATCATGAAACGGTCGAGATACTTGATAAGCGTATCGCGGTCGAGGTCAGCCGCCAGCAGGTCCGCGTGGCGCGGTTTCATGCCGCCGTTACCGCAGACGTACAGGTTCCAGCCTTTCTCGGTGGCGATAATGCCCACGTCTTTACCCTGAGCTTCCGCACATTCACGGGTACAGCCAGAGACGCCAAACTTCATCTTATGCGGCGTACGAATGCCTTTGTAGCGGTTTTCCAGCTCAACCCCGAAGCCTACGCTGTCGCCGACGCCGTAACGGCACCACGTGCTGCCTACGCAGGTTTTGGCCATACGCAGCGCTTTCGCATAGGCATGACCGGTTTCGAAGCCCGCTTCAATCAGCTGACGCCAGATTTCTGGGAGATCATCTTTTTGCGCACCGAACAGACCAATACGCTGAGAACCGGTGATTTTGGTGTACAGGTTAAATTCGCTGGCGATACGGCCAACGGCAACCAGCCCTTCCGGGGTAATTTCGCCGCCCGCAGAACGTGGGATAACCGAGTAGGTACCGTCTTTCTGGATGTTTGCCAGGAAGTTGTCGTTACTATCCTGCAACGGCGCGTGCTGTGGCTTGAGGATATATTCATTCCAGCAAGAGGCCAGCAGAGAACCGACGGTCGGTTTACACACTTCACAACCGTAGCCTTTACCGTATTTTGCCAGCAGTTCGTCGAAGGTTTTGATGCCTTCCACGCGGATAAGGTGATAAAGCTCCTGGCGGGTAAACGCGAAGTGTTCACACAGATTGTTGTTCACTTCGATGCCCTGCTTCGCCAATTCGGCGTTAAGCACTTGGGTCACCAGCGGGATACAACCGCCGCAGCCGGTACCGGCTTTGGTTTCTGCTTTGAGCGCGGCGACGGTGTGGCAACCTTTGTTGATGGCGGCAATCAGCGCGCCTTTGGTGACATCGAAGCATGAGCAAATTTGCGCGCTGTCCGGCAGTTTATCAACGCCGATAGAGGGCTTACCGCCGCTCGCATGGGCGGGCAGAATCAGCGCATCTGGGTTTTCCGGCAGTTCAATGGCATTCAACGCTAGCTGAAGTAGGTTGCCGAAGTCGCTGGTGTCACCCACCAGTACCGCGCCAAGTAATGTTTTGTTGTCCGGGCTGACGATAAGACGTTTGTAGACTTCTTTGTTTTCGTCGAGGTACACGTAGCTGCGCGCGCCCGGCGTACGGCCGTGTGCATCGCCAATACCACCAACGTCAACGCCCAACAGTTTCAACTTGGCGCTCATATCCGCACCCTGGAAGCTGTTTTCGTTGCCGAGGATATGGTCAACGGCGACCTGCGCCATTTTGTAGCCTGGCGCAACCAGGCCGTAGACGCGGTTTTTCCAGCTTGCGCATTCGCCGATAGCGTAGATATCCGGGTCAGAGGTCTGGCAATTGTCGTTAATCATGATGCCGCCGCGCTGGCCGACTTCCAGACCACATTGCGTTGCCAGTTTATCGCGTGGGCGAATACCGGTAGAGAAGACGATAAAGTCGACTTCCAGCTGGCTGCCGTCGGCAAAGCGCATGGTTTTACGCGCGTTTTCGCCTTCCTGAACGATCTCTTTGGTGTTTTTATTGGTGTGAACTTTCACACCCATGCTTTCGATTTTGCGCTTAAGTTGCTCACCGCCCATCTGATCGAGCTGTTCTGCCATCAGCATGGGGGCAAATTCGATAACGTGCGTTTCGACACCGAGGTTTTTCAGCGCGCCTGCGGCTTCAAGGCCGAGCAGACCACCGCCGACGACCGCACCGCGTTTGCTTCGGCGCGCGCAGGCCTCAATGGCGTTTAGATCTTCAATGGTACGGTAAACGAAGCAATCCTGAGTTTCAGACCCTTTAATCGGCGGAACCCACGGATAAGAGCCGGTCGCCATGATCAGTTTGTCATAAAAGACGGTACGACCCGCGCTGGAGTGGATCACCTTCTCTTGACGGTTGATGGTGATCGCGCGTTCGCCGACCAGCACTTTTACACCGTGCTTCTCATAGAAGCCTTCACGAACCAGTGACAGTTCTTCTGCCGTGTGGTGAGAGAAGTAAGATGAAAGGTGGACACGGTCGTAGGCGATGCGGGGTTCTTCACAGAAGACGGTAATATCAAGCTGGCTTGCGTCGGTTTTATCGAGAATGTCCTCGATGAAACGGTGGCCGACCATGCCATTACCGATAATTGCGAGTCTGACTTTGCTCATTTTTGCCTCGATTTCTATTCTAATACTGCCTACCTTAACGATTCAGCTATGGGGATTATTGATTCAAATCAATTTAGCCTTTGCCTACCCCTTAATGAGTAGGGTGATGATTTTTAAGTGGTTTTGTAAGTTGCGGAAAATACTCAACTTTATTGGTGGGTGTTTTTTGAGCGGAAAGTTTGAAAAAACGGCAGGAGGGAGGGCTGTTTGTTGGGGCGGGGTAGGGTTCCGTCCACCTTACGTTGGGCAGAACATGTCGCACTATCTCCTGTGAACGGGTTAAGGGGGGCGGCCGCGCCCCCCTTAACAATCCCCGCGGCCCCGCAGGGAAATCGGTGCTTCGCACTGCGCTCGCCTCCGAACTCCAGCCTGCGGCACGGCGAAACTCGAGATTACTCGTCCCATCCCTGGGACTCGCCCTTCGGGCCAACGCAAGCGTTGTTCAAAATTGCTCCCGGCAATTTTGTCCTGTCTCGGTTCGCCTCAGTCCGCCATCCGGGCGGACTGACCTTGTCTTCCGTTCTCCGACTCGCCGATTTCAGCGGGGACTCATCGGTTTCAGAATGATTGGGGGTGGTTGTTAAATTAAGGGCAAGACGGAGCAGTTTGAGAATGATTGGTTTTAGCTTTTAACATTAAAGACCGCACGGACTTGGGTGGCGTCTAAATCGCCGAAGCGTTCCCTGTAGGCCGGGGCAGCCCACATGGATGTGGGCTGAGGGTGCGGTTTACAGGGATGTAAACTCGCGCCCGACCCGAGCCGGAAGGGATAAGCTGAGGGAACCGCGCAGCGGCGATTTTGCCGCCAGAGCCTGGGGGTGCAGGGGGCGGCGGCGATTGGCCGCCCCTTGCGCGCTCCCGGCGCCCGCGCATTCTATATGGCAATCACTGGAAGGGAGCGCAACAGGGTGCTAATCCGAAAAGGATCACCTCGTAAATTAGTGCGAAGCCCCCACCGCATGCTGACGGTGACGGCTCACAAACCCAAGCACCAGACACATCACAAACACCACAGCATACAAAGCATTCGCCGTCGTCAGCGCCGCCAGCGGCCCGCTGCTCGCCACAATCGGCCCGGTAACAACAAACGTCAGCATCGTGCCGATGGTGCCGCAGGTCAGAACGAAGTTAACCAGTTTGGGTGAGGCCACTTTGGTCTGCAAAGAACCGAGCGTAATAATTGAGGTGTAGATAGCGCTAGAGAAGAAGCCCAGCGTCAGGATAAACCACGCCAGATGCTGCGGTTCACCATGGTTGAACAGATACATCATCACTGTCGCAATACCCGCCAGCACCGTCAGAATACGTTGCAGGTCGAAGAAGCGCAGAATAAAGCTGAACGCCCACATACCGAACATATAAGACATCCAGAAATCGCTCACCAGCTTACCGGCATCGTTCAGGCTCATGCCCAAACCCTTGGCATATTCTGGCACCCACGAGATAAAGCCCAGCTGGCCCAGGATATAGCACAGCGCAGCAATAGACAGGAACAGTACGCCGATACCCCACTTTTCTTTCGCAACTGGCTGGTCATCCTGCTGTGCTTTCTTGCCCAGTACCGGGAAGTCACAGCCAAAGGTCAGAATAAAGATAGCCACGTAAATCAGGCCAATGCAGGCGTAAACCCAATACCACTCAATGGTACGTGCCAGCAGCCAGGCAGCCAGCATCGGGAAAATCATCCCGGCCATGCTAAAGAAGGAGTCGGTAAACAGCAAACGCGCACCGCGCTGACGACCTTCATACATATGGGTAATCAGGAACGTACCGATGGACATGGTGATACCGCTGACCAGGCCCAGCACGAACATCGCTGCGGAGAACAGTGCCAGACTATGGCTGGTCATCAACCCGGCCACTGCCAGCACCATCAGAATAAAGCCAAAACGCAGCTGCGTTTTCAGCGGAACGATTTCCATTAGCCAGGCATTCAGGAAAATCGAGATCAGGATCCCAGCGTTCAGGAAGGTAAAGGTGTTACTCATACTGGAAACCGGCAGATTAAAATAATCGGCAATGTTTCCCATCACCATCCCGGTGACAATTACCAACGCACCGGTGAGGGCGTAGGAGAAGAAGCTGATCCATGTGAGCTTGATACGGTTGCTGTTAGTCATGACTGGCCTGTGAATAGTTGTGTAAAACGCGTTGACTCTGCGCTGAGCGGGCAGATTTTATGCACTGTGGTGACGTATTCATAGTTTTATTACGCAAACGTTGGCGTATTACACTTTTCTCTGTGATCCAGATCACAAAATAAATGCGACAATTCTTAGCTTGATCATTATGAAGGTTACATACATGTAAACTTTGGTAAAGCACTGGCCTGTGGGCCTAAGCCTCTTTAGAATCAAGCCACTTGCTTCCCAACTGCACTCGTTAAAGGATTTCTCATGCTCAAATCAACTCTGGCGGCCGTGGCGGCTGTTTTTGCTCTCTCCGCGGTGGCTCCTGCAGCTTTAGCAGCAACCAATGACCCGCATGTTTTGCTGACCACCTCGGCTGGCAACATCGAGCTGCAATTGGATAGTCAGAAAGCGCCAGTCTCCGTTGAAAACTTCCTTAAGTATGTCAACAGCGGTTTCTATAACAACACCACGTTCCACCGTGTGATCCCGGGCTTTATGATTCAGGGTGGCGGCTTTAACGAGCAGATGCAGCAGAAGCAGCCTAATCCACCGATTAAAAACGAAGCGGATAACGGTCTGCGTAATACCCGCGGCACCGTCGCGATGGCGCGCACCGCTGACAAAGACAGCGCGACCAGCCAGTTCTTTATCAACGTGGCCGACAATGCTTTCTTAGATCACGGTCAGCGTGATTTTGGCTACGCCGTATTCGGGAAAGTGGTTAAAGGAATGGATGTGGCTGACAAAATTTCCCAGGTTCAGAGCCATAACGTAGGGCCGTACCAGAATGTACCGTCTAAGCCTATCGTTATCCTGTCGGCAAAAGTCCTACCGTAAGCCATAGCGGGCGGCGTTACGCATGAGGCTGCCGCCCATATCGCTAAAGCAGTAAGCTCCCGGTAGAATGGCGGCAGATAAACGACCGGAGCCGCCATGATCCTGCTGATTGATAACTACGATTCCTTTACCTGGAACCTCTACCAGTATTTTTGCGAGCTGGGGGCCAGCGTAACGGTCAAACGTAACGACGATATCTCCCTTGATGACATCGCGTCGCTCTCTCCGCACAAAATCGTTATCTCCCCCGGCCCCTGTACGCCAGATGACGCCGGTATCTCTCTGGATGTGATTCGCCACTATGCGGGAAAAATACCGCTGCTCGGCGTTTGCTTAGGCCACCAGGCCATCGCGCAGGCCTTCGGCGCGCGTATCGTTCGTGCGGCGAAAGTGATGCACGGCAAAACCTCACCGATTACGCATCAGCAGCAGGGCGTGTTTCGCGGCCTGAATAACCCGCTGACCGTCACGCGTTATCACTCTTTGCTCATTGATCCTGAGACATTGCCCGATTGTTTTGACGTCACCGCCCGCAGCGCGGCGGGGGAAATTATGGGCATTCGCCACCGGCAGTGGGATCTGGAAGGCGTGCAGTTCCACCCGGAGAGTATTCTCAGCGAACAAGGGCACGACCTGCTGGCAAACTTTCTCAATCGATAGTCGTTGCCATTGTGTGATTTTTTATGCATATTTTGTGGATAGATTCTCACAATCAACGCTGCATCGCTTGAAGAAGGGCATGACATGGAAACCAAACAATCTGCAATCACCCGCGCGACCTTCGACCAGGTCATTTTGCCCATTTATGCACCGGCGGAATTTATCCCGGTGAAAGGCAAAGGGAGCCGCGTGTGGGATCAGCAAGGCAAAGAGTACGTTGATTTTGCCGGCGGTATTGCGGTGACGGCGCTGGGTCATTGTCACCCGGCGTTGGTTGACGCGCTGAAAAGCCAGGGTGAAACGCTGTGGCATACCAGCAACGTTTTTACCAATGAACCTGCGCTGCGTCTGGGCCAGAAGCTGGTGGACGCCACCTTCGCTGAGCGCGTGGTGTTTATGAACTCCGGCACCGAGGCAAACGAAACCGCCTTTAAGCTGGCACGCTACTACGCCTCGACCCGTCATAGCCCGTATAAAACCAAAATTATCGCTTTCCATAACGCCTTCCACGGACGCTCGCTGTTTACCGTTTCCGTGGGCGGTCAGCCAAAATATTCCGACGGCTTTGGCCCGAAACCGGCCGATATCATCCACGTGCCATTTAACGACCTGCATGCGGTTGAAGCGGTGATGGATGATCACACCTGCGCCATCGTGGTCGAGCCGATTCAGGGCGAAGGCGGCGTGCTGGCGGCGACGCCGGAATTCCTGCAAGGCCTGCGCGCGTTGTGTGATAAACATCAGGCGCTGCTGGTGTTTGATGAGGTGCAAAGCGGCATGGGCCGTACCGGTTCTCTGTTTGCCTATATGCACTATGGCGTAACGCCGGATATCTTAACCAGCGCCAAAGCGCTGGGCGGCGGCTTCCCGGTGAGCGCGGTGCTGACCACCGAAGACATTGCCAATGCCTTCCACGTCGGTTCACACGGTTCTACCTATGGCGGTAATCCGCTGGCCTGCGCCGTTGCCGGTGCCGCGTTCGATATTATCAACACGCCAGAAGTGCTCAACGGCGTGAATGCAAAACGTGAACGGTTTGTTCAGCATCTGCACCAGATTAACGCGAAGTATGATGTGTTTAGCGACGTGCGCGGCATGGGGCTATTGATTGGCGCCGAGCTGAATGCGAAGTACAAAGGTCGCGCGCGTGATTTCCTTTACGCGGCGGCTGACGTCGGCGTGATGGTGCTTAACGCGGGCCCGGACGTAATGCGCTTTGCGCCATCGCTGGTGGTGGAGGAAGTGGATATCGACGAAGGGATGCAGCGCTTCTCGCAGGCCGTGGCGAAAATCGTCAGCTAGCTCGTCGCTTTAACCAGCCGCCATGCCGTGGGCGCTGACGCCACGCCACCGAAGAGATGGTGTGCATGGTGTTGAGATGCCCCAGAATACGCTGGAGATGCTGTTCCATAGTGCTTAGCGCGCCGTGGGACAGCGCGTCCGGCGACTCCATAATGTTCACCTCTCCGCCGCTTCCCGCTTCATCGTACTCCAGACGTTGCTGGCAGCGCTGTAGGGCAATTTCGCACGACTCCAGATACTGTTGCGCTAAATCGGGTGTCAGCATGTTGTGTTCGCGCGCAAGCGTCGTCATGGCGTTGATGTGCTCAACGATAAACTGACTGTGAGTGACCCACAGCTTCATGTCTTCCAAATAGCGTGAGTTAAAGCCCGGCTCCTGCATGGCCTGGTTTAAGGTGTTAAACAGCGTATTGTGCGCCTGGTTGACGCGCATGCGCTGATAAGCAAGCTTAGGCGCCTGCGGGTCGGGGCTTAGGATCAGACGAATGGCGTCCTGATCGGCTTCCAGCGCCGCCTGGGCATTTTGCCGTAGCTGACCGCTTTGCCACTGCGGCCATAACCAGAGCATGCCGCCGAACGCAATCAGGCAGCCGATGATGGTGTCGATAAAGCGGGCAACAATAAACTGTTCGCCGTTAAGCGTGAGGATTTGCAGCGTGTATACCGCGGTGACCGTAAAGCCAACGGTGGCCCAACCGTAGCTGCGGCGAATAATCAGGTAGCTGACGAGCGTGATAATCAGCATCCCGGTAAGCGCGAGCCCCTGCGGCGCGTGGAAGTGCAGGGCGATGGCGGCGATCACCAGGCCCGCCAGGGTGCCCGCCGCACGGTGGAAAATTCGCACGCGGGTAGCGCCATAACCGTTTTGCGTCACCAGCAGCACCGTCATCAGGATCCAGTACGGTTTTGGCAGATGCAGCGCCGTGCCCATCAGGCTGGCGATACTCAGCATCACGCTTAGCCTCCCGGCGTTGCGTAGCGCGGGCGATTTTAGCGACAGGTAGCTTTTAATGGCCGGGAACAGCGGCAGGCGGCGTTCCTTATCCGCCATCAGGTCGCGCGGGTAGAGCGGACGCTGGGCGCGCAGGACTCTGGCGATTCGGCTAAAGTGCCAGGCGCAGAACTGGCCGACCGGGTTATCAGGATGCTGGGCGGCGATTTTTTCCAGCGCGCCAATCTGTTTTTCCATCGTGAAGCGGCTGGGGTAACGGTGATAGAGAATATCATCCGCGAGTACGCGCAACCGTGCCGCGACGGTCTGCGCGTTCCAGCGGATCACTGCTTCCGCGTGGCTGCGTTCCACCAGTTTTTGCACCTCTTCTGGCTGATGCAAACTCACCGAGATATGTTCTTGTAAATCTAGCCCTACCTGAAAAGCGCGCAGCAGGCGCTTGTAGTCATTGTGTCGGTTTGCCGCCAGCATATGAAGTTGCTGATAGCATTGGGAAATGAGATCCACCACCTTTTGCTGACGGTTTAGCAACGGCGGCAGCGCGGTGCTGGGGTCCGTATGCTGAGTCAGCAGGCTGTATTTGGCTTCGCAGTATTCGGCGAGCTGGCGATAGAGCAGGCTTAGCGATTCGCGCAGCGGCTGTTCGCGCCACATCCAGAACCACCACCAGTTGAATAAGCCATACCACAGCGTGCCAAGCGCATACAGCAGCAATGGCTGCCAGATAGGCATGTTACCGGCGAGGCTTAAGGTGAAAATAGCCGCAATCAGCGAGGCGGGGAGCAATCGCCCGTGTAAGGCGCTGATCTCTGCCGTTACGCCCAGCAGCAGCGCCAGCCCGGTCAGAATGAACGGCAGTGGAATGTGATGCGCCAGCAATAGCTGTACGGCGAGGCTGCATCCGGCAAACAGGCAGCCGCCGATAGTCAGGCGTTTGAAAAAACGCTTATGGGGCGTATCAAGACCTGCGATGTTGCAACACGCGGGAACCAGTGAGAACAGCAGACCTTGCTGAAGATGGCCGAAGAGTAGGCCAATGGCGACCGGCAAACATAACACCAGCGTTTGCCGCAGTGCATAGTTGACTTCCGGGTGGTAAATCAGCCTGCGCCACATGAGGGAAAACAAAAACGGCATACTGCGTGAGCACTATGCCGTTTTGGCTGGATCAGCGAGTACCGTAGACGACAATAGTTTTGCCGTGAGCGGAGATCAGGTTTTGATCTTCGAGCATTTTCAAAATACGGCCCACGGTTTCGCGGGAACAACCGACGATCTGACCGATTTCCTGACGGGTGATTTTAATCTGCATACCGTCTGGGTGAGTCATGGCGTCCGGCTGTTTAGCCAGATTCAGCAGAGTCTGGGCGATGCGTCCGGTCACGTCCAGGAATGCCAGGTTGCCCACTTTTTCGGAGGTAATCTGCAGACGACGTGCCATTTGCGAAGACAAACGCATCAGGATGTCTGGGTTTACCTGAATCAGCTGGCGGAATTTTTTATAAGAGATTTCAGCAACTTCACAAGCGGTTTTTGCCCGTACCCACGCGCTGCGTTCCTGGCCTTCTTCAAACAGGCCCAATTCGCCGATAAAGTCACCCTGGTTGAGGTAAGAGAGAATCATCTCTTTACCTTCTTCATCCTTGATGAGTACTGCCACTGAGCCTTTGACGATGTAATACAGCGTTTCAGCTTTTTCACCCTGGTGAATCAGCGTGCTCTTCGATGGGTACTTATGAATATGGCAATGAGACAAGAACCATTCGAGAGTCGGGTCTGTTTGCGGTTTGCCAAGCACCATGCGCGGTTATCCTCTGTTATAAGCTCTTCCCAGCGGCAAAAACATTGCAGCCACTGGTTGCAATAGTATCCTTCCCGTTACCTGGGAAGTCGGCTGTCGAATCGTGCCGCAGCCAGTAATGTGATGTCCTCTGCATACATGCAGTACGTTTATGTATTACCGTAGCATCCTGACTGTTTTAGCATAGCTTTAGGCGCGTGTCTCCTGGTGTCTCGCTTCAGCATGACGGCGATCGCCTTCCATTGCGAGAATTGTTATGTACGCGTAATCTGAGAAGAAAATTGCAACCTGGGAGTTAAATAATATGCAAGCGCGTGTGAAATGGATTGAAGGCTTAACCTTCCTCGGAGAGTCTGCTTCAGGCCACCAGATTTTGATGGACGGCAACTCGGGCGATAAAGCGCCAAGCCCAATGGAAGTCGTCTTAATGGCCGCCGGTGGCTGTAGCGCAATCGATGTGGTTTCCATTTTGCAAAAGGGCCGCAATGACGTCTCAGATTGTGAAGTGAAGCTGACTTCTGAACGCCGTGAAGAGGCACCGCGCCTGTTCACACATATCAACCTGCACTTCATTGTGACGGGGAAAGATCTTAAAGACGCTGCGGTTGCTCGTGCCGTCTCACTGTCCGCTGAGAAATACTGCTCGGTTGCGCTGATGCTCGAAAAAGCGGTGAATATCACTCACTCTTATGAAGTGATCGAGGGATAACGACTCTGGGGTCAGAGCAAATGCCTCGTCCGGGCTACCGACTGTTGTATCCGGTATTGTGCTCGGAATTGCCCGATGGCGGCTTCGCCTTATCGGGCCTACAAGTTGCTAATATCCACAGTATTTACGGTGTAGGCCGGATAAGGCGAAGCCGCCATCCGGCGAATTGTGTGCTTGTGCCTGATGACGCGATGCTTATCAGACCTACTGATTGCATACGAAATGTAGCCCGGCCAAGCGCAGCGCCGCCGGGACCGCCGTTTAGCTTCTTCCTTCCATCAATCGCTGCACCAGCGGCATCATGATGAGCTCCATCGCCAGCCCTAGCTTGCCGCCGGGAACCACCAGCGTATTCATATGTGAAATAAACGACCCTTGCAGCATCGCCAGCAGCCACGGGTAATCGATGTTATCAAGATTACGGAAATGAATGACCACAAAGCTCTCATCGAGCGAGGGAATACTTTTGGCGGCGAAGGGATTTGAGGTATCGACCGTTGGGACGCGCTGGAAGTTGATATGGGTGCGGGAGAACTGCGGCGTAATGAAGTTGATGTAGTCCTCCATTGAGCGCACCACGGAATCCATCACCGCCTCACGGGAGTGACCGCGCTCGCTGGTGTCGCGGATCATCTTTTGGATCCACTCGAGGTTCACAATCGGCACCACGCCAACCAGCAGATCAACATGGCGTGCCACGTCATGCTGCGGTGTCACCACGCCGCCGTGCAATCCTTCATAGAACAGCACATCCGTCGGCTCGGGCAGCGGCTGCCAGGGGGTAAATGTTCCCGGCACCTGATTCCACGGTACGGCTTCGTCGTAGGTGTGCAGATACTTTCGTGATTGCCCTTTGCCGGTCACGCCGTAATCGCGGAAGGTTTGTTCCAGCAGGCCAAAGTCATTGGCATCCGGGCCGAAATAGCTGATATGCCGACCGGCATCGCGGGCCTTACGGATAGCCATATCCATTTCAGGACGGGTATAGCGGTGAAAGCTGTCGCCTTCAACTTCTGCCGCACGCAGGTTGAGCTGAGCAAAGATTTTACGAAATGCGAGGCTGGTGGTGGTGGTTCCCGCTCCGCTGGAGCCGGTCACGGCAATAACTGGGTGTTTGGCAGACATGCGAATAACTCCTTAACAGACTACAGAAAGCCGTCCGGCTTCCTGCAATAAGTATAGTTAACCGCGAAATTGGTTACGGGGCATGATGTTGACGGTCTCGTGAAGCTCAGACCACACCAGCACCGCTTCGCCTGTTTGTAACTGATGTTTTACGTCGGCGACCTTTTGCGCAAGTGAGCGCTCATATTCACCATAATCAGTGCCTTCGCGCAAGACAAAGCTTTCAATCAACCTATCCAGCGTTTCGGGGTCAAGGTCCTGCCAGGGGATCATCATGCTTTCACTCCTAACCACGTCATAAGCCATGCGGGGATGCGTTTTTCCAGCCACATTTCCGGGTGGCGCAGGGTGCCGCCGATAAATCCAACGTGGCCGCCGTGTTCCGTTAGCTGATATTCAACGTTATCCGGCAACTCTTCCTGGGCGGGAATGGAGTGGTGATCCATAAAGGGATCGTCTTTCGCATGGATAATCAGCGTGGGCTTGGTGATTTTGCTCAAAGTAGGCATTGCGCTGCACTGACGATAATAGTCGATAGCATCGGCAAAACCGTGGATCTTCGAGGTAATGGAATCGTCGAACTCGCGGATCCGGCGCATACTTTTTAACTGGCGCAGATCCACCGGCAGTGAGCCGGGATAAGCCTTGAGCTTGCGTGCCGCGTTGCCTTTCAACAGGTTCAGCAGGTAGCGCTGATAAACCCGCGAGAAGCCTTTATCCATATGATAGCTACAGGCTTCGAGCATAAACGGTGCCGAGACAATCACCGCCGCGTCGATAGGCACATCATCGCCTTCTTTTGCCAGCAGGCAGGCCAGCATGTTGCCGCCGAGCGAATAACCGACCGCTGCCGTTGGCGCGTCACCAAATTCGCGCTTGAGCCACTGCAAAAACCAGGTGCCATCTTCCGTTTCACCGGAGTGATAAATGCGGTTCAGACGGTTTGGTTCGCCGCTACAGCCGCGAAAATGCATCACCACGCCCAGCCAGCCCCGCTGTTTTGCGGCATTAATCAGGCCGTGCGCATAGGGACTGTGCAAACTGCCTTCCAGACCATGAAACACCACCAGGCGCGGTTTATGGCGCGCAGCTTGCGGATCTTCACTCCAGGCGAGATCAACAAAATCACCGTCCGGCAGCTCAAGGCGCTGCCAGCATGGCGTGAATTGCAGCTTGCGACGGATAAGACGCGGCAGCATCGTTTGTAAATGACGATTGCTCACGCCGCGCATCGGCACGAAATCCGCGCTGCTTGAAGTGTCGATACTGAGATCGTGATGGGTTGTTTCAGTCATAACTCGGCGATGTTTACAAAAATCTGGCGCCTACTATACCGCCACTTTGCCATCGTGTTTATGAAAATGAGGTATCGGTAGCCCTTTTTATCCCTTTCGGATCTGATCCTAATCACAAATTGTTACTTCAATTATTACCCTCAAGCTAATGATTAACGCCTACGCTTAATTGATGACTTTCTCACCAGGGTGCACACTCTTTCCAGTGTTAAGCAATCAAAATGATTCGCTGAATCAGGAGGTTAATAATGTTATCTGGGCAAACACCAGCACGAGTCTGGAACACCCGCCGCACAGAAAAACAGCGGCGTCTGGCTTCCGTTCCGGTGCAGGGTAAGGTACTGCCGACCGCAGATCTGACCGCGATGCTGGAACTACTGATCGCGCCGGGTGACCGCGTGGTATTAGAAGGGAATAACCAGAAGCAGGCAGATTTCTTATCTCGCATGCTGGCTGAAGTTAACCCGCAAAAAGTGCACGACCTGCACATGATTATGCCAAGCGTAGGGCGCAGCGAGCATCTGGATATCTTCGAAAAAGGTATCGCTCGTAAACTGGATTTCTCTTTCTCCGGTACCCAAAGCCTGCGTATCTCGCAGCTACTGGAAGATGGCCAGCTGGAAATCGGCGCCATCCACACCTACATCGAACTTTACTCCCGTTTATACGTTGACCTGTCGCCGAACGTGGCGCTGATTGCCGGTTTTAAAGCTGACCGCAAAGGTAACCTTTACACCGGGGCGAGTACCGAAGATACCCCGGCGCTGGTTGAAGCTGCCGCGTTCCATGACGGTATCGTCATCGCGCAGGTTAACGAACTGGTCGACGATGAATGCGATCTGCCGCGCGTCGATATTCCTGGCTCGTGGATTGACTATGTGGTTGTCGCTGACAAGCCGTTCTTTATTGAACCGCTGTTCACCCGCGACCCGCGTCTGATTAAACAAGAACACATTCTGATGGCGATGATGGCGATTAAAGGCATCTACGCGGAACATCAGGTTCAATCGTTGAACCACGGTATCGGTTTTAATACCGCGGCAATCGAACTGCTGCTGCCAACCTACGGCGAACAGCTCGGTCTGAAGGGCAAAATCTGTAAACACTGGACGCTGAACCCGCATCCAACGCTTATCCCGGCAATTGAAAGCGGTTGGGTTGAAAGCGTGCACTGCTTCGGCGGCGAACTGGGTATGGAAGAGTACATCCGCGCTCGCCCTGACATCTTCTTTACCGGTGCCGATGGCTCAATGCGTTCTAACCGCGCCTTCTGCCAGCTGGCAGGTCAGTACGCGGTCGATATGTTTATCGGTTCCACTTTGCAGGTTGATGGCTATGCCAACTCCTCTACCGTGACCCGTGGACGCCTGTCCGGTTTCGGCGGCGCGCCAAACATGGGCCATGACCCGCACGGTCGTCGTCATGCAACGCCTGCCTGGCTGAACATGATTACCGAACCTGATCCAATGCAACGCGGTAAAAAACTGGTCGTGCAGATGGTTGAAACCTTCCAGGCCGGTGTTAAACCAACCTTCGTCGAAAAACTTGATGCCATTGAAGTTGCCAAAACGTCCGGGATGCCGCTGGCACCGGTCATGATCTACGGCGATGACGTGACCCACGTGCTGACCGAAGAAGGTATCGCTTACCTCTATCGCGCCAAAGATCTTGAAGAACGTCGTGCGATGGTGGCGGCGGTCGCGGGGATCACCGATATCGGCCTGGGCGTTGATGCGAAACGCGTTGCCGAGCTGCGTCAAAGCGGCAAGGTGGTTTATCCAGAAGATATGGGCATCCGTCGTACCGACGCCACCCGTTCTCTGCTGGCCGCGGGTAGCGTGTCTGACCTGGTTGAATGGTCCGGCGGTCTTTACAACCCACCTGCGAAATTCCGGAGCTGGTAATGAAACTTCTGCCCCAGATTCAGGTTGAAGGCGGTGCCGAATGGCTGGCGCGAACCGCCACGCAGTGTCTGATTGACGAAGCACGATTAAGCCCGAAACCCGGTCTGGTGGACAGTCGGGGGAACGGCGCGCACCACGATTTATCGTTGGCGCTGATGGAGCGCTCCGCGCGCAGCCTGACCCCCACGTTTCAGGCGCTGGCGCAGCAAAGCTGGCAGCGTCCAGCGGATATTGCGCTTAGACAAACCATAGGGCGACTCGGTCGCACAGGCGAGCAGCAGATGATGGCCGCCACCAACGGCGTGAATACCCACCGCGGCGCGATTTGGGCGCTGGGGCTGTTGGTGAGCGCCGTGGCGATGCACGGTGGTCGCGGTAATGCGCAGCAGGTAGCGGCTACAGCCGCGGAACTGGCGAAGCTGCCGGACGCCGCCGCACCCAAAGTGTTCAGCAAAGGGCTGCGTGCAACGCACCGTTATCGCGTACCGGGTGCTCGCGAAGAAGCTCAGCAGGCGTTTCCGCATGTGATGCAGCGTGCGCTGCCGCAACTGCGTTTAAGCCGGTTTAACGGCAGCAGCGAAACCCACGCGAGGCTCGATGCGCTGATGGCCATCATGACCTCGCTGACCGATACCTGCGTGCTGTCTCGCGCGGGGCTGGAGGGGCTTGATGCTATGCAGGACGGCGCCCGTGCGGTGCTGAATGCTGGCGGCAGCGCTCATCCGGCAGGTCAGGCGGCTTTAGCGAAGCTCGATAGCCAGATGCTGGCGCTCAACGCCTCACCGGGCGGTGCCGCTGACCTACTCGCCGCTACGCTGTTTCTCGATCGCATCGATTCGCCTTATTCAAAGCATTAAGAGGATGTTATGGAAAAAATCACATTAACCGTGCCAGCAAGCCGCACCTTAAGCGGCAAAGCGCTGGCAGGCGTTGTGGGCTCCGGGGATATGGAGGTGTTATTCACCGCCGACCAGAGCCAGACGTTAACCATTGATATCACCACTTCTGTCGATAACAGCCGTAGCCGCTGGGAAGCGCTGTTAAACCGTCTGCAAACGGTCAGCAGCCTGCCTGCGGGAAAACTGACGATCCACGATTTCGGCGCGACCCCAGGCGTGGCGCGTATTCGTATCGAACAGGTATTTGAAGAGGTGAGCCATGCGTGATGACAGCAGTTTTATCGAATTAAAAGCACGCCAACGTGCGCACGCGCTGCTTGATGAAGGCAGCTACCGCGAACTGCTCGACCCGTTTGACGGCGTGATGTCGCCGTGGCTGGGTGCTCAGGGCATTGTTCCGCAGTCTGATGACGGCATGGTCGTCGCGAAAGGCACCATCAACGGCAAACCGGCCGTGGTAGTGGCGATTGAAGGCGCATTCCAGGGCGGCAGCATGGGCGAAGTGTCCGGTGCCAAAATGGCAGCTGCGCTGGAGCTTGCGGCAGAAGATAACCGCAACGGCATCCCAACTCAGGCCGTTCTCAGCCTGGAAACCGGCGGCGTACGTTTGCAAGAGGCCAATCTCGGTCTGGCGGCGATTGCCGACATTCATGCGGCGATCGTTGACCTGCGTCGTTACACCCCGGTGGTCGGTATTGTTGCCGGTACCGTGGGCTGCTTCGGCGGGATGTCTATTGCCGCCGCGCTGTGTAGCTACCTGATTGTGACCCGTGAAGCGCGTCTGGGTCTGAACGGCCCGCAGGTTATCGAGCAGGAAGCGGGGATTGAAGAATACGACTCCCGTGACCGTCCGTTTATCTGGAGCATGACCGGTGGTGAAATTCGTTACCAAAGCGGTCTGGTGGACGCACTGGTCGGCGACGGTGTGAATGCCGTGAAAGCGGCGATGAACGAAGCGCTGGCGAAAGGCGTACCGGCAAAACACCGTACCGACAACTACGACTGGTATCTCGACCGTCTGACCCATTTCGACACCCGTAAACAGGCCGATACCGAACAGATTCATGCGCTTTTTGCCCGGGAGGTGAAATGATGAGTAACGCAATTAGCCGTGGCGAATTATGGCTGGAAACCCTCGCGCCAAACGCCAAACGCATTGCCGGGCTGTGCCCGTCCGTACAGGCCGCCGATGGTGAACTGAACGGTGAAACGGTGCGCTTTATCGCCGTTGTTCCCGATGCGAATAACCATTACCCGCGTGCCGCCGGCGGCGAAGTCGGTCTGCTGGAAGGCTGGACGCTGGCGAAAGTGGTGAGCGAAACCGTCGCCGCCGATGCCAATAACGCGGTGAAACGTCCGATTGTGGCGGTGATTGATGTGCCAAGCCAGGCGTACGGTCGTCGTGAAGAAGGCTTCGGTATTCACCAGGCGCTGGCCGGTGCAGCAGCGGCGTATGCCAATGCGCGTCTAGCAGGTCACCCGGTGATTGGGCTGATTGTTGGTAAAGCGATGTCCGGTGCTTTCCTGGCGCACGGCTACCAGGCTAACCGTCTGATTGCCTTCAACGACAAAGGCGTGTTGATTCACGCGATGGGTAAAGAGTCCGCCGCACGAATCACGCTGCGTACCGTTGAAGCGCTGGAAAAACTGGCGGCGACCATCCCACCAATGGCGTATGACATCAGTAACTACGCCACGTTGGGGCTGCTGGAAAATCTGCTGGATATCAGCAATCCCGATGCACCGTCTGCCGACGATCTGACGCAGGTGAAAAACACTCTGCAACAGGCCATCAACGACGCTCGTCAGGACCCAACGCTGAAAAGTCGTCTGGGCGCTGACAACCGCCACAGCTCTGCTCTGGTACGCGAACGTATGCGAGCAAGCTGGTAAGTAAAAAGAGACCTGCCTGATGTATGACTCCATGGGCGCGCCCTTGCGTCCATGAGGGTCTTTACATCTGAAAAATAATAATCATCGCGCCAGTGCTAACTTTTTTCATTACAGGTGAAATATGACTTACGTAATTGTTCATGCTCTTGCTCCGATTTTCGTCATCATGCTGCTGGGATTCTGGGCCGGGAAGGCCAAAATGGTCGACAACAAAAATGTCTCCCTGCTCAATATCTTCGTGATGGATTTTGCTCTGCCGGCTGCGCTGTTTAGTGCAACCGTACAAACGCCGTGGGCCGGTATTGTTGCGCAGTCACCGCTGATTGTGGTGCTGACCCTGGCGATGTGGATCACCTATGCCGCCATCTACTTCATGGCGACCAAAGTCTTTAAAAAATCACCGCAGGATGCTGCCGTGCTGACGCTGACCGTCGCGCTGCCAAACTATGCGGCGCTGGGCTTGCCGATTCTGGGCAGCGTATTGGGTGAAACCTCATCTACTTCGCTCTCAGTTGCGGTTTCCATTGCCTGTGGTTCCGTACTGATGACGCCGTTCTGCTTACTGATTCTGGAACGCGAAAAAGCGCGCGCAGAGGGTGGTAATTCGGGCTCGACGCTGTCCATGCTGCCGGTGCTGATGTGGCGCTCTATCAAGAAACCTATCGTGATGGGCCCACTGCTGGGGGTTATTCTTTCTGCCATTGGCATCAAAATGCCGGAACTGGTGCTGGCGGCCATTAAACCGCTCGGCCTGTCCGCAACCGCTGCCGCGCTGTTCCTGACCGGGGTTATCCTGTCTGCTCGTAAACTGCAGATCAATACCGTGGTTATTACCTCAACTATCGCTAAGCTGCTGATTCAGCCAGCGATTGCCTGGGGCATCGTGCTTATCTTCGGTCTGCATGGTTCCGTGGCGATTACCGCTATTTTGATGATTGCTCTGTCCGCCGGTTTCTTCGGCGTGGTATTCGGTAACCGCTTTGGCGTGCAGTCGCCAGATGCAGAAGCGGTGCTGCTGTTGAGCTCCGTCCTGTGTATCCTGTCGCTGCCGCTGTTTATCTCGCTGACTTCAGGAATCTAAATCATGACCTCAACATTACGTCCACACGACCTTATCTGGCTGAATGCGCGTGACGCGCTGGAGGAGGCCTCGGAATCCTGGGTGGATGAGGTTTGGCATACCGGTCTGCCGGTGGTTGTGCGGCGTGATGTTGATGAGGCGGGGCGTGTCCCCGTCGGTGTTCGCGGCATGAAACGCAGCCAGCGGGCGGCAGGATGGAGTCATCCGAATGCCATTACCCGCGTCTGCTCGCCGGAGTCGCTGGTCGACTCGCAGGCGCTGCTGCGTTCACCGTTTATCTCTCAGCCACCGGTTCAGGTGGCTTTGTTATTGTCTCAACAGACGTGGCCGTGGGTGTGGGGTATTACCGGCAGCACCGGCTACGCGCTGGCGACCGGGATCCCGGTGATTCATGCCAGTAGCGATCTGGATCTGCTGATCCGCGCCCCGCAGGCACTCTCACGCGAGTCGCTGGCAAAATGGCAGCGACAGCTCACGGGCGCCCTTTGCCGCGCTGACACTCAGGTGGAAACGCCATATGGCGCGTTTGCCCTGAACGAATGGCTGCGCGACGGCAAGACGCTGTTAAAAACATCGCAGGGGCCGCGGTTGGTAAGCGACCCGTGGAGCAGGGAGGAGTAAATGAAGATCCTGTTTACCTTTCCGGGACAAGGAACGCAGCATCCGCAGATGCTGCAAAACCTGCCGGGAACGGAATTAGCCCAGGCACGTGAGGTGCTGGGCGCAGAAGCGGATACGCTGGATTCCCCTGACGCATTAAAACATACCCGCGCGGTACAGTTAGCGCTGTTGATTGCGGGCGTTGCCTGGGCGCGTGAGCTTGAGCGCCGCGGTGTGACGCCGGATATTGTCAGCGGACTCTCGATTGGGGCGTATCCGGCGGCGGTCGTGGCCGGGGCGCTCGACTTTACCGACGCGCTCAAGCTGGTGGCGCTGCGCGGTGATTTGATGGAGCAAGCCTATCCGCATGGCTACGGCCTGACGGCGATTATGGGGCTGACGTTGCCGCAGGTGGAATCGCTGGTGGCGGGGAGTGGAACGTATATCGCCAACCTGAATGCCGAAACGCAGATTGTCATTGCCGGTACCGATGAGGCGATGGCCGATGTCGCTAAACGGGCGCTGGAGAAAGGGGCGAGCAAGGCTCATCGTCTGGCGGTCAGCGTACCGTCGCACTGCGAGTTGCTGGCAGAACCTGCGCAAAAACTGGTGTCGGCATTTAGCCAGGTGACGCTTTCGCGTCCACGCTACGCCTATCTCAGCGGTAGCACCGGTCGCGTATTGTGGCAGCCGGAGCGTATAGCTGACGATTTGGCGATGAATATGGCGCGCACCGTGCGCTGGCAAGAAGCGGTAGTGTCCGCCAATGAGCGTGAAGCCCGTCTGGCGATTGAAATGCCGCCCGGCGGCGTACTGACCTGTTTGACGCGCCAGGCCGCGTGGGAAGGGGAATCTATTTCGCTTGAACGTAGCGGAATGGACGTTGCCGTGCATCTGGCGAAACGGCTGCGCGCATAGGGGTATCGCCCGATGGCGCTGCGTGTAGTGTAGCCCGGCCGAGCAAAGCGACGCCGGGGCCGCTCGGTGCCAATCCCGGCGTCGCTTTGCTCGGCCGGGCTAACTTTTACATACGGCAATTAACTATCGTTGTTCAAACTCCGCGCATACATCCGCCCTTCGGCGGCTAACGCCAGCAAACTCGGATCGCGCTCGCGGTTGCGGGCAAAGACAATCGCGATAAGCTGCCGCATCTGGTAAGGATCGGCGAGCTTTTGCAGATGCACCTTATTCTCATACATCTTTTTCATTCGCCCCGGCATCAGGGTAAAGCCTACGCCTGCCTGCACAAGGCTGAGCATTGAGAAAATGTCGTTCACGCGGGTGACAATTTCTGGCTCAAATCCGGCGATGTGAAAGGCTTCCTGAAAACCGGCATAGGTGGCAAATCCCTCCGCCAGCGAAACAAACTTTTCATTGCGGTAATTGCGCAGATCCGCCGTTTTACTGGGATCTAACGCTGCGGTGATCGGCGCAGCAAGGTAGATGTCATCATGGAACAGCGGCAGAACTTCGAGACTGTTTCGGTCGATCTCACTTTCTGAGATAGAGATCAGGATCGCATCCAGCGTGCCGTCTTCCAGCATCGCCAACAGGGCTTCGTTCGATCCCATCGTCAGATCCATTTCCAGATCCGGGCGACGTAGCTTCATGCCCATAATCAGGTGCGGCACCGTTTCCAGGGTTAACGAGTAGAGCGTGCCGACGCGTAAACGGCCCTGACCGATGCCCGCAGTTTTACGGGTTTCTTCAAGCCCGCGCGCCATCAACTGGGAGACTTCCTGACAGTACTCCAGCAGCGTCCATGCCGCCGGTTGCGCTATCAGGTTACGGCCTTTGTGCGTGAACAACGGACAACGAACGTTCTCTTCCAGCGTATGCAGCGCCCGGTGGACGCTGACGCCGCTGATATCCAGCGCCTCGGCGGTACGGGCAATGTTACCTTTCTCCATAAAGGTCATGAAGATGGTCAGCTTGCGGAAGGTAATATCGTCGGTGATTGATAAGTTCATCGTCCGCCTTTGTGGGTTAGTCGTTTTGCATCATCTGCTCAAGCTGTTCCTGGGCGTCAAGCCACGCCATTTCGCACTCTTCCAGCCCGGATTTAGCGCTGGCCTGCAGTTGCAGACACTCGGTCATTTCCGCTTTGCGGCTAGGGTCGTACAGGCTGCTATCGCCAAGTTTCTCTTCCGCTTTGGCAAGCTGGGCGTTGAGCTTCTCCATCTCTTTTTCCAGACGGGTAATCTCTTTACGCAGCGGCTGCGTCAGGGTACGCAGTTCGGCTTCGCGACGCTTTTGGTCTTTACGCGACTGGGCGCTGTTGGCGTTGTCTTTCGCCGGTTCATCGCTCTGGTTTTCCTGCTTTTGCACGTCGCTCAGCCACTGCTGATAATCTTCCAGGTCACCGTCGAACGGCTCAACCTTTTTATCATGAACCAGATAGAGATCGTCGGTGGTGGAGCGGATCAGGTGACGGTCGTGCGATACCACCACCAGTGCGCCTTCAAAATCGATTAACGCTTCGGTCAGCGCTTGACGCATATCGAGGTCAAGGTGGTTAGTCGGTTCATCGAGCAGCAGCAGGTTAGGGCGCTGCCAGACGATCAGCGCCAGAACCAAACGCGCTTTCTCACCGCCGGAGAAGCGAGCGGTTTGCTCCGTCACTTTATCGCCCTGGAAGCCAAAGCCGCCGAGATAGTCGCGCAGCTTCTGCTCCAGCTCCTGCGGCGCCATGCGCGCCAGGTGCTGAATTGGGGATTCATCCGCGCGCAGGAATTCCAGCTGATGCTGGGCGAAGTAGCCAAGCTTAATGCCTTTTGCGAGACCGATTTCGCCGTGCAGCGGCGCCAGTTCACCGGCGAGCATTTTAATCAGCGTCGATTTCCCCGCGCCGTTGCGGCCCAGCAGGCCAATGCGCGAACCGGGCACCAGGTTCAGCTTGATGGACTCGAGGATGACGTTATCGCCATAGCCTGCGCTCACCTTTTCCATCTTCAGCAGCGGGTTCGGCAGACTTTCCGGCGCGCGGAAGCTGAAGCGGAATGGGTTATCAACGTGCGCCGGGGCAATCAGCTCCATGCGCTCCAGCATTTTGATGCGGCTCTGCGCCTGTTTTGCTTTGGTAGCCTGGGCACGGAAACGGTCGATGTAGCTTTGCAGGTGCGAAACGCGTTCCTGCTGGCTTTCATACAGCGCCTGCTGTTGTGCCAGTCGCGTGGCGCGCTGACGCTCGAACGAGCTGTAGTTACCGGTGTACTCGAACATGGTTTGCTGTTCGATGTGGATAATTTTGTCCACCACCGGATCGAGGAAGTCGCGGTCGTGGGAAATCAGGATCAGCGTGCCCTGATAACTCTTAAGCCATCTTTCCAGCCAGATCACCGCGTCGAGATCGAGGTGGTTAGTCGGTTCATCAAGCAGCAGCAGGTCAGAACGGCAAATCAGCGCCTGCGCCAGGTTTAAACGCATACGCCAGCCGCCCGAGAAGTCGCTGACCGGACGCTCAAGCTGTTCGTTGCTAAAGCCCAGACCGTGCAGCAGGCTGGCAGCACGGGAACGGATAGTCCACGCATCAATCGCATCGAGTTTACCGTGTACGGTGGCAATGGCGTGCCCGTCGTTGCGCTCGTTGGCGTCGTGTAACTGGGCTTCCAGTTGACGGAACTCGCGATCGCCGTCAATCACATAATCCAGCGCCGGTTCCGCTAATGCTGGTGTTTCCTGGTTAACCCAGGCCAGTTGCCAGTTGCCGGGAAAGGTCACGTTGCCGCCATCGGCGCCAATCTCGTTTTTCAGTAGAGCCAGCAGCGTGGATTTTCCGCAGCCGTTTTTCCCCACCAGGCCAATTTTTTGCCCAGGGTTGATGGTGGCCGTTGCGTTATCCAGCAGGACACGCACGCCACGACGAATTTGTAACGAGGAGAAAACAATCATAAGGCGCCGTATGTTCTGACTATGTTAAATTGTCATTGTGATAATGTAATGTGTGGGCAGTGTGCTCCACCGAGGCGCAATGGTAGCCTAAAACGCCAACAATAGACAAAAGACAAAACCGGGAGGGGAATGATGTCCCAGACAGCGAAAGTGTTGCTGCTGTATGCCCATCCGGAATCTCAGGGCTCGGTGGCTAACCGGGTTCTGCTTAGACCGGCTTCGCAGCTAAGTAATGTAACGGTGCACGATCTTTATGCACACTACCCTGATTTTTTTATCGATATACCACGAGAACAAGCATTGCTGCGTGAGCATGATGTGATTGTGTTCCAGCATCCACTTTATACCTACAGCTGTCCGGCGCTGCTTAAAGAGTGGCTCGACCGGGTGCTTAGCCGTGGTTTTGCCAGCGGAGTGGGGGGCAATGAACTGGCGGGAAAGTACTGGCGTAGCGTTATTACCACCGGTGAGCCAGAAAGTGCCTATCGTCATGATGGCCTGAACCGTTATCCGATGAGCGATATTTTGCGCCCGTTTGAACTGACGGCTGCCATGTGCCACATGCACTGGATGAGCCCAATTATCGTTTACTGGGCGCGTCGTCAGCCGCCTGACGAGCTGGCAAACCATGCAAAAGCCTATGCCGACTGGCTGGCTGCGCCGATTACGGCAGGGGGACGATGATGGAAGGTTCCGATTTATTACTGGCCGGTCTGCTGTTTCTGTTTGCCGCCGTCGTGGCGGTGCCCTTGGCTGCAAGGCTGGGGATTGGTGCGGTTCTTGGCTATTTGCTGGCGGGAATTGCCATCGGCCCCTGGGGATTAGGCTTTATCAGCGATGTGGATGAAATCCTTCACTTCTCCGAGCTAGGCGTCGTGTTCCTGATGTTCGTGATTGGGCTTGAGCTGAATCCAGCGAAGCTGTGGCAATTGCGGCGACCCATTTTTGGTATCGGCGCCGCGCAGGTCATTTTTAGTGCGGCAATCCTCGGTGGATTGCTGATGTTGACCGACTTCTCCTGGCAAGCGGCGGTGATTGGCGGCATTGGCCTGGCGATGTCGTCGACGGCAATGGCGTTGCAGTTAATGCGTGAAAAAGGCATGAGCCGCAACGAATCGGGGCAATTGGGTTTTTCGGTACTGCTGTTTCAGGATTTGGCGGTCATTCCGGCGCTGGCGCTGGTGCCTTTATTAGCCGGCGCGGGCGACGATCACTTTGATTGGCAGACCGTGGGCCTCAAGGTGTTGGCTTTTGCCGGGATGCTGGTTGGCGGTCGCTATCTGCTGCGTCCGGTCTTTCGCTTTATCGCCAGTTCCGGTGTGCGTGAAGTATTTACCGCCGCGACGCTGTTATTGGTTCTTGGCTCAGCGCTGTTTATGGATGCGCTGGGGCTGTCGATGGCGCTCGGCACGTTTATCGCCGGTGTTCTGCTGGCAGAAAGCGAATATCGTCATGAGCTGGAAATCGCCATCGAACCTTTTAAGGGTTTGCTATTAGGGCTGTTCTTTATTTCAGTTGGCATGTCTTTGAACCTCGGCGTGCTCTATAGCCATCTTTTGGTGGTGATTGGCTGCGTAGCGGGGCTGGTGGCGGTGAAAACGCTGGTGCTTTATCTGCTGGCGCGCCTGCATGGTTTACGCAGTTCAGAGCGGTTGCAGTTCGCGGGCGTACTGAGCCAGGGCGGAGAGTTTGCTTTCGTTTTGTTCTCGGCGGCGGCCTCATTCAAAGTGTTTAAAGGCGACCAGATGTCGTTGCTGCTGGTCACCGTGACGCTTTCTATGATGACCACACCGTTATTGATGAAGCTTATCGATCTCATCCTCTCCCGTCGATTTAACGCGCCGGAAGAGGAAGATGAAGCGCCGTGGGTTGAGGATGATAAGCCACAGGTTATCGTTGTTGGATTCGGTCGTTTTGGTCAGGTGATTGGCCGTTTGTTGATGGCCAATAAGCTGCGTATTACCGTGCTCGAGCGCGATATCAGCGCGGTTAACCTGATGCGTAAATACGGTTACAAGGTTTATTACGGCGATGCGACGCAGGTTGAGCTGCTGCGTTCCGCCGGTGCCGAGCAGGCAAAGTCGATAGTCATCACCTGTAACGAGCCGGAAGATACGATGAAGCTTGTGGAGATCTGCCAGCAGCATTTCCCGCATCTGAATATTATGGCCCGTGCGCGCGGACGTGTGGAGGCGCACGAACTGCTGCAGGCGGGCGTGGTACAGTTTTCTCGAGAGACATTTTCCAGTGCCCTGGAACTCGGGCGTAAGGCGCTCATCTCTACCGGCATGCATCCTCACCAGGCGCAGCGTGCGCAGCTGCACTTTAAGCGCCTGGATATGCGAATGCTGCGCGAATTGATGCCGGTGCACAGCGATACCCAACAAATCTCACGCGTGCGTGAAGCCCGGCGGGAGCTGGAGGAGATCTTCCAAAGGGAGATGCAACAAGAGCGGCGACAGCTGGATGGCTGGGACGAATTTGAATAGAAGGTGATGCATGACGGTACGTAAACGGTTTATTGCGGGCGCGAAATGCCCGTCTTGTCAGGCGCAGGACTCGATGGCGATGTGGCGCGAGAATAATATTGATGTGGTTGAATGCGTTAAGTGCGGGCATCAGATGCGGGAAGCCGATAAAGAGGCGCGCGATCATGTACGCAAAGACGAACAAGTTATCGGTATTTTCCATCCAGAGTAGCGATCCGTGCTGTCTTTTTTTAAGCTTATGGGTACACGGGTGTAGAATTCCGCTACAATCTGCGCCACGAAATATTCCCAAGCTCAGGAGATATCATGAAAGTAGCAAAAGACCTGGTGGTCAGCCTGGCCTATCAGGTACGTACAGAAGACGGTGTATTGGTTGATGAGTCTCCGGTAAGTGCACCGCTTGACTACCTGCATGGTCACGGTTCCCTGATCTCCGGCCTGGAAAATGCGCTGGAAGGTCACGAAGCTGGCGACAAGTTTGACGTTGCTGTTCAGGCTAACGACGCATACGGTCAGTACGACGAAAATCTGGTGCAGCGCGTTCCTAAAGACGTGTTCATGGGCGTTGATGAACTGCAGGTTGGCATGCGCTTCCTGGCAGAAACCGACCAGGGTCCAGTACCGGTTGAAATCACCGAAGTTGAAGACGACCATGTAGTGGTTGACGGCAACCACATGCTGGCTGGCCAGAATCTGAAATTCAACGTTGAAGTTGTCGCTATCCGCGAAGCAACCGAAGAAGAACTGGCTCACGGCCACGTTCACGGTGCAAACGGTCACGACCACGATC
The DNA here is from genome assembly GCF_044745165.1 of Kluyvera sp. NPDC087067. Lineage (NCBI taxonomy): Bacteria > Pseudomonadati > Pseudomonadota > Gammaproteobacteria > Enterobacterales > Enterobacteriaceae > Kluyvera > Kluyvera sp. NPDC087067. The sequence continues at coordinate 72,179 of NZ_JBIUZS010000010.1, forward strand.
ACGATCATGAAGGTTGCTGCGGTGGTCACGGCCACGATCACGACCATGGTCATGAGCACGGCGGCGAAGGCTGCTGCGGCGGTGGTGGTAAAGGTCACGGCGGCTGCGGTTGCCACTAAGCCGTATGCTAGTCTGATGGCGCTACGCTTATCAGGCCAACGGTAGTCCGGTTATCATCGGGCACAAAAAAAGCGGGTTTCCCCGCTTTTTTTTCGTCTCAATAATGAGGTGGTGGCGTCTCTTCAGACTGGGACGCGATGTTGGATGGCTGGCTGGCCTTTAGCTTGTCGGTCAGTAGACGCAGGTGTTCGCGCAGTTTCGCCATCTCCAGTTCATGGGCGGTGACCGTTTGGTTGAGGTCATCAATGGTTACCTCCTGGAAGGCCAGTCGGCTTTCAAGCTCAGCCAAACGCACTTCGATAGTTGTTTCCTTCATGATGTCTCTCTCTACTGTTATCGCCAAAAGCGTTTCTGACGCGCGGATTCTACTCAACTTTTTTAGCCTGTGCAGCACTCCTGTGCAAAGCGTGGAAACTAATTTAAACAAAAAGAGTCTGAAAAGAGTCGATATAAGCCGCGTTCATATGTAGATTTCCTCTACAACGTTCTATAGTACGCTTCTCAATTAGTTAACATTGGGGCGAGAGGCCCCGGTCCTGGAGAGATGGATGAAATCACTGTTTAAAGTAACGCTTCTGGCAACCACAATGGCCGTTGCACTGAATGCGCCACTGACTTTTGCTGCTGACACTGCGGCGAAAGCAGCTCCGGCAGCAGAAAGCAAAGCTGCATTCAAAAATGACGACCAGAAATCTGCCTATGCATTGGGCGCATCGCTGGGTCGTTACATGGAAAATTCTCTGAAAGAACAGGAAAAACTGGGCATCAAACTGGATAAAGACCAGTTGATCGCAGGCGTTCAGGACGCTTTTGCAGATAAGAGCAAACTGTCCGATCAGGAAATTGAACAAACTCTGCAGGCGTTTGAAACTCGCGTGAAGACCTCCGCTCAGGCGAAGATGGAAAAAGACGCTGCGGATAACGAAGCGAAAGGCAAAGCCTTCCGTGAGAAATTCGCAAAAGAAAAAGGCGTGAAAACCGCAAAATCTGGCCTGCTGTATAAGGTTGAGAAAGAAGGTACCGGCGATGCGCCGAAAGATACCGATACCGTTGTGGTTAACTACAAAGGTACGCTGACCGACGGTAAAGAGTTCGATAACTCTTACACCCGCGGTGAACCTCTCTCCTTCCGTCTGGACGGCGTTATCCCAGGCTGGACTGAAGGTCTGAAAAACATCAAGAAGGGCGGTAAAATTCAGCTGGTCATCCCACCAGATCTGGCTTACGGCAAAACCGGCGTTCCGGGTATCCCGGCTAACTCTACGCTGGTCTTTGATGTTGAACTGCTAGACATCAAACCAGCCCCGAAAGCGGATGCGCAGCCTGAAGCTGCACCGGCTGCAAAAGCCGCTGACGCGAGCAAAAAATAAGAGTGTGACAGCCGCCGCCCAATGGGCGGCGGCTTTTTATTACCTGCCGGATATAATTAATGCTGGAAAGCGCCTTATGCGCTGTATTACTTTAGATGCCCTATTAGTGATGAGCCTGCCCTGACAACATAACGACAGGCTCCTGAAAAGGAGTGCTTTTTTTCATGTCCAGGTCGCTTTTAACCAACGAAACCAGTGAACTTGATTTGCTGGATCAACGTCCTTTCGATCAAACCGATTTCGATATCCTTAAATCCTACGAAGCGGTGGTGGACGGGTTGGCGATGCTCATTGGTCCCCACTGTGAAATCGTGTTGCACTCCCTGCAAGATCTCAAATGTTCGGCAATACGCATTGCGAACGGCGAACATACTGGCCGAAAAATCGGTTCCCCGATTACCGATCTGGCGCTAAGGATGCTGCACGATATGACCGGGGCAGATAGCAGCGTTTCCAAATGCTATTTTACTCGCGCCAAAAGTGGCGTACTGATGAAATCCGAGACTATCGCTATCCGCAACCGTGACCACCGTGTCATTGGCTTGCTCTGTATTAATATGAATCTCGATGTGCCGTTCTCGCAGATTATGAGTACGTTCATTCCGCCAGAAACGCCGGAAGTGGGCTCAGCGGTTAACTTTGCTTCCTCGGTTGAGGATCTGGTTACCCAAACGCTGGAGTTCACCATTGAAGAGGTCAATGCCGATCGCAACGTTTCCAATAACGCCAAAAATCGTCAGATCGTGCTTAACCTTTATGAGAAAGGCATCTTCGATATTAAGGATGCGATTAACCAGGTTGCCGACCGCCTGAATATCTCCAAACATACGGTCTATCTCTACATTCGCCAGTTCAAGAGCGGCGATTTTGTGGGGCAGGATAAGTAATGCGTTTTGCCCTGATGGTGACCGGGCCGGCCTACGGCACACAGCATGCCAGCAGCGCGTTGCAGTTCGCGCAAGCGGTGCTGGCGGAAGGTCACGAACTCGCCTGCGTCTTCTTCTATCGGGAAGGGATTTATAACGCTAATCAATTCACCGCGCCCGCGAGTGATGAGTTCGATCTTGTCCGTGCCTGGCAGGCGTTACACGACGCGCATGGCGTGGCGCTGCATATTTGTGTGGCGGCTGCGCTTCGACGTGGCGTGACCGATGAGAAAGAAGCGGAGCAACTGGGGTTGCCTGGGTTCAATCTCCAGCCGGGATTTTCGTTAAGCGGATTAGGCGCACTGGCGGAAGCCGCGCTGACCTGCGATCGGATGGTACAGTTTTGATGAAACGCGTGGCCTTTATTTTTTCCAGCGCGCCTCATGGCAGCACGGCCGGCCGTGAAGGCCTGGATGCGTTGCTGGCGACGTCAGCTTTAAGTGAAGATCTCGGCGTCTTTTTTGTCGGCGATGGGGTATTTCAACTGCTGAGCCAGCAAAAACCCGGTGCGATTCTGGCGCGTGATTATATCGCCACCTTCAAATTGCTGTCGCTCTACGACATTGAGAACCGTTGGGTGTGCGCCGCCTCAATGCGCGAACGCGGCCTGACGGCAAGCACCTCATTTGTGACCGATGTGGAACCGCTAGAGCCCGATGCGCTGCGCCAGCAGCTTAATGACTACGATGTGATTCTTCGTTTCTGAGGCCACTATGCTATTTACGCTCAGCACTTCTCCCTGGCACGCGGATATCGCGGGGCTGCTTCGTTTAATGGACGAAGGTGATGATTTACTGCTTATGGCGGATGGTGTCCTCGCGGCGGTAGAACACAGCCATTTTGTTGAAATCCTGCGCGCCGCCCCCATATCCATCTACGTGTTAAATGAAGATGCGCAAGCGCGCGGTCTGTGTGCTCAAATTTCGAGCGATGTCAGCGTTGTCAGCTATACTGACTTCGTCAGGTTAACGGTAAAACACACGGCTCAAATCAGCTGGTAACGTTTGGCCGTTGTATATTTCTTGACACCCTATCGGCATAGCCCTAAAATTTCGCGTCCTCATATTGCATGAGGCGATTTATTACGTGTTTACGAAGCGAAAGCTACAACCAGGAGCTATTTAATGGCAACAGTTAACCAGCTGGTACGCAAACCACGCGCACGCAAAGTTGCAAAGAGCAACGTGCCTGCACTGGAAGCATGCCCGCAGAAACGTGGCGTATGTACTCGTGTATATACTACCACTCCTAAGAAACCAAACTCCGCACTGCGTAAAGTATGCCGTGTGCGTTTGACTAACGGTTTTGAAGTGACTTCCTACATCGGTGGTGAAGGTCACAACCTGCAGGAACACTCCGTGATCCTGATCCGTGGCGGTCGTGTAAAAGACCTTCCGGGTGTTCGTTACCACACCGTTCGTGGTGCGCTTGACTGCTCCGGCGTTAAAGACCGTAAGCAATCTCGCTCCAAGTATGGCGTGAAACGTCCTAAGGCTTAATGGTTCTCCGTTAAGTAAGGCCAAACGTTTTATATTAATGTCAAACTAAACTCTTAGAGTTTTGGACAATCCTGAATTAACAACGGAGTATTCCCATGCCACGTCGTCGCGTCATTGGTCAGCGTAAAATTCTGCCGGATCCTAAGTTCGGATCAGAGCTGCTGGCTAAATTTGTAAATATCCTGATGGTAGATGGTAAGAAATCTACCGCAGAAACCATCGTATACAGTGCCCTGGAGACCCTGGCTCAGCGCTCTGGTAAAGATGGCCTGGAAGCTTTTGAAGTAGCCCTCGAAAACGTGCGTCCGACTGTCGAAGTTAAGTCTCGCCGCGTTGGTGGTTCTACTTATCAGGTTCCAGTTGAAGTCCGTCCGGTTCGTCGTAATGCTCTGGCAATGCGTTGGATCGTTGAAGCCGCTCGTAAACGCGGTGATAAATCCATGGCTCTGCGCCTGGCGAACGAACTTTCTGATGCTGCAGACAACAAAGGTACTGCAGTTAAGAAACGTGAAGACGTTCACCGCATGGCAGATGCCAACAAGGCGTTCGCACACTACCGTTGGTAATCCCTTCGGAGTATTAGTCACCAGGCGGGCGCTTCAGAGAAGCTGCCCGCTTTGGGTTACTTAACTGAACGCCTAAAAAGATAAACGAGGAATCAAATGGCTCGTACAACACCCATCGCACGCTACCGTAACATCGGTATCAGTGCGCACATCGACGCCGGTAAAACCACTACTACCGAACGTATTCTGTTCTACACCGGTGTAAACCACAAAATCGGTGAAGTTCACGACGGCGCGGCTACCATGGACTGGATGGAGCAGGAGCAGGAACGTGGTATTACCATCACTTCCGCTGCGACTACTGCATTCTGGTCTGGTATGGCTAAGCAGTATGAACCACACCGTGTAAACATCATCGACACCCCGGGGCACGTTGACTTCACTATCGAAGTAGAACGTTCCATGCGTGTGCTTGATGGTGCGGTAATGGTTTACTGCGCAGTTGGTGGTGTTCAGCCACAGTCTGAAACCGTATGGCGTCAGGCAAACAAATATAAAGTTCCACGTATCGCGTTCGTTAACAAAATGGACCGTATGGGTGCGAACTTCCTGAAAGTTGTTGGTCAGATCAAATCCCGTCTGGGCGCGAACCCTGTTCCGCTGCAGCTGGCAATTGGTGCTGAAGAAGGTTTCACCGGTGTTGTTGACCTGGTGAAAATGAAAGCCATCAACTGGAACGAAGCAGATGCAGGCGTAACCTTCACTTATGAAGATATTCCAGCAGACATGCAGGACCTGGCTGACGAATGGCACCAGAACCTGATCGAGTCCGCTGCTGAAGCTTCAGAAGAGCTGATGGAGAAATACCTGGGTGGTGACGAACTGACTGAAGAAGAGATCAAAACTGCTCTGCGTCAGCGTGTTCTGAACAACGAAATCATCCTGGTAACCTGTGGTTCTGCGTTCAAGAACAAAGGTGTTCAGGCGATGCTGGATGCGGTAATTGATTACCTGCCATCCCCAATCGACGTACCTGCGATCAACGGTATTCTGGACGACGGTAAAGACACTCCGGCTGAGCGTCACGCAAGTGATGAAGAGCCGTTTGCTGCTCTGGCGTTTAAAATCGCAACCGACCCATTTGTGGGTAACCTGACGTTCTTCCGTGTGTACTCAGGTGTTGTTAACTCCGGTGATACTGTATACAACCCAGTTAAATCGGCTCGTGAACGTTTTGGTCGTATCGTACAGATGCACGCTAACAAGCGTGAAGAGATCAAAGAAGTTCGCGCAGGTGACATTGCTGCGGCAATCGGCCTGAAAGACGTGACAACTGGTGACACCATTTGTGATCCAGACCACGTGATCATTCTTGAGCGTATGGAATTCCCTGAACCGGTAATCTCCATCGCAGTTGAACCGAAAACCAAAGCTGACCAGGAAAAAATGGGTCTGGCTCTGGGCCGTCTGGCTAAAGAAGACCCATCATTCCGCGTATGGACTGATGAAGAATCTAACCAGACCATTATCGCCGGTATGGGTGAACTGCACCTCGACATCATCGTTGACCGCATGAAGCGTGAATTCAACGTTGAAGCGAACGTCGGTAAACCTCAGGTTGCTTACCGTGAAGCGATTCGCGCGAAAGTTACCGATATCGAAGGTAAACACGCTAAGCAGTCTGGTGGTCGCGGTCAGTATGGTCATGTTGTTATCGACATGTACCCACTGGAGCCGGGTTCAAACCCGAAAGGCTACGAGTTCATCAACGACATCAAAGGTGGTGTAATTCCTGGCGAATACATCCCTGCCGTTGATAAAGGCATCCAGGAACAGCTGAAATCTGGCCCACTGGCTGGTTACCCGGTTGTTGATCTGGGCGTGCGTCTGCACTTCGGTTCTTACCACGACGTTGACTCCTCTGAGCTGGCGTTTAAACTGGCAGCTTCTATCGCCTTCAAAGATGGCTTTAAGAAAGCAAAACCAGTTCTGCTTGAGCCTATCATGAAGGTTGAAGTAGAAACTCCAGAAGAGAACACTGGTGACGTTATCGGTGACCTTAGCCGTCGTCGTGGTCAGCTGAAAGGTCAGGAATCTAACGCTACTGGTGTTCAGATTCATGCTGAAGTTCCGCTGTCTGAAATGTTTGGTTATGCAACTCAACTGCGTTCACTGACCAAAGGTCGTGCTTCTTACTCCATGGAGTTCCTGAAGTATGATGATGCGCCGAACAACGTTGCTCAGGCCGTAATTGAAGCCCGTGGTAAATAAGCCACAGGATTAAAACCCAAATCCCGTGCTCTCTCCAAAGGGGAGAGCACTATAGTAAGGAATATAGCCGTGTCTAAAGAAAAATTTGAACGTACAAAACCGCACGTCAACGTCGGCACCATCGGCCACGTTGACCACGGTAAAACTACTCTGACTGCTGCAATCACCACCGTTCTGGCTAAAACCTACGGCGGCGCTGCTCGTGCTTTCGACCAGATCGATAACGCACCAGAAGAAAAAGCTCGTGGTATCACCATCAACACTTCCCACGTTGAATATGACACCCCGACTCGCCACTACGCACACGTAGACTGCCCAGGCCACGCCGACTATGTTAAAAACATGATCACCGGTGCTGCGCAGATGGACGGCGCGATCCTGGTTGTTGCTGCAACTGATGGCCCTATGCCACAGACTCGTGAGCACATCCTGCTGGGTCGTCAGGTAGGCGTTCCTTACATCATCGTGTTCCTGAACAAATGTGACATGGTTGATGACGAAGAGCTGCTGGAACTGGTAGAAATGGAAGTTCGTGAACTTCTGTCTCAGTACGATTTCCCAGGCGACGACACTCCTATCGTTCGTGGTTCAGCGCTGAAAGCACTGGAAGGCGAAGCAGAGTGGGAAGCAAAAATCATCGAACTGGCTGGCTTCCTGGATTCTTACATCCCAGAACCAGAGCGTGCGATTGACAAGCCGTTCCTGCTGCCTATCGAAGACGTATTCTCTATCTCCGGTCGTGGTACTGTTGTTACCGGTCGTGTAGAGCGCGGTATCATCAAAGTTGGTGAAGAAGTTGAAATCGTTGGTATCAAAGATACTGCGAAATCTACCTGTACCGGCGTTGAAATGTTCCGTAAGCTGCTGGACGAAGGTCGTGCAGGCGAGAACTGCGGCGTTCTGCTGCGTGGTATCAAGCGTGAAGAAATCCAGCGTGGCCAGGTTCTGGCTAAGCCGGGTTCAATCAAGCCACACACCAAGTTCGAATCTGAAGTGTACATCCTGTCCAAAGACGAAGGCGGCCGTCATACTCCGTTCTTCAAAGGCTACCGTCCACAGTTCTACTTCCGTACTACTGACGTGACTGGTACCATCGAACTGCCAGAAGGCGTTGAGATGGTAATGCCGGGCGACAACATCAAAATGGTTGTTACCCTGATCCACCCAATCGCGATGGATGACGGTCTGCGTTTCGCAATCCGTGAAGGCGGCCGTACTGTAGGTGCGGGCGTTGTTGCTAAAGTAATGAGCTAATTATTTAATAATTAGTTTTGAGCTTAAAAAGGGTGCTTCGGCACCCTTTTTGCTTTTTTAAACATTATTATCTGTACATATTCCGCACTATTTGTTCTCTTAATTCACCCAATCCTTAGTAGTTGTCTATTGTAATCATAATTATTCTCAATTACACTTTGTTCAGAAATTGAACGGGAGTGGTTATGTACGTTTGTTTATGTAATGGCGTCAGCGATAAAAAAATTCGCCAGGCGGTACGCCAGTTTCATCCGCAGTCTTTCCAGCAATTACGAAAATGCATTCCTATTGGAAATCAATGTGGTAAGTGCGTTCGTGCGGCGCGAGAAGTCATGGAAGATGAATTAATGCAAATGCCAGAGTTCAAAGAGATCGCCTGACCGCAATTTCTTTTTTTGACATCCCGGTAGCCCGATCTACGCTTCAATAAGTGGAAGCGGAGGGTCTATATAATGAAAGGTGATGTTAAGATTATAAATTATCTCAATAAATTATTGGGAAATGAGCTTGTCGCAATAAACCAATACTTTCTCCACGCGAGAATGTTCAAAAACTGGGGCCTTATGCGCCTCAATGATATCGAGTATCACGAATCCATTGATGAAATGAAGCACGCCGATTTGTACATCGAGCGAATTCTTTTCCTTGAAGGGATCCCTAATCTACAAGACCTGGGTAAATTACACATCGGCGAAGATGTTGAAGAGATGCTGCAATCTGACCTCAGGTTGGAATTAGACGGGGCTAAAGATCTGCGGGAAGCCATCGCTTATGCCGACAGCGTTCACGACTACGTGAGCCGCGATATGCTGATAACGATCCTCACCGAGGAAGAGCATCATATTGACTGGCTGGAAACGGAACTCGAACTCATTGGCAAAATTGGTCTGCAGAACTACCTGCAATCCCAGATTAAAGTCGCAGACTAACAACCGAGAAGCCTGCCAATATAAAACCCGCTGCTCCCATAAATGGACCAAATGGCAGTGGGTTTTTTATCTCCGTCATCGATCGTCGAGACAACGCTTTACCCATCAGAAAAGCCCACGCTAGCACGCTTGCCATCAGCAGTAATAGCGGGAGCTGCTGCCAGCCATGCCATGCTCCAAGAGCCGCCAGGTACTTCACGTCTCCATATCCTAATCCTTCGTAGCCCCGAATCAGTCGATAACCCCAATAGAGAAACGCCAGAATGGAGTAACCAGCAATAGCGCCCCAGAGTGCATCACTGATGTGGGTCGGATTAAGGCACAGCTGATATAGCAGGCCAAGCCACAGCAATGGGCAGGTTAACCGGTCTGGCAATAACCCGGTTCGCGCGTCATGCCTGCATAAGGCTGCGCTTAGCGATGTATAAAGGATAAAGAAGGGGAGCGCACTCAATATCATTGTCATGTTACCTGTCAATTCACTGGATATCAGTTTGTCGACAGGCAGGGGAGGGGGCAAAGGCCGAGAATACCCTTTGCGAGGCGGCTTCCAGGAAATGACATCTCGTTGCACTAAATTTTGAGCCGCACGCGTGAAAGTGCACACTGTCGTGTGGGTAATTTATAAACACGGCTTGCTTCATGTGGCTATTTGTGTATAATGCGCGGGCTTGTCTAATATTGACAGCGGTTCGATATGAGCCACCGGTCCTGCGAAAGCGGTACCAGACAATGTTCCCAATCGGGGAACTCTGTAAGAACGGTTACACTCTCCCATCAATCGTAATGGGTTTGAGGAGTAACTATTTCGTCTATAAAATAATTGGAGCTCTGGTCTCATGCAGAACCAAAGAATCCGTATCCGTTTGAAAGCGTTTGATCATCGTCTGATCGATCAATCAACCGCGGAAATCGTCGAGACTGCTAAGCGCACTGGTGCGCAAGTCCGTGGTCCGATCCCGCTGCCGACCCGCAAAGAGCGTTTCACCGTTCTGATCTCTCCGCACGTCAACAAAGACGCGCGTGATCAGTACGAGATCCGTACTCACAAGCGTCTGGTTGACATCGTTGAGCCAACTGAAAAAACCGTTGATGCTCTGATGCGTCTGGACCTGGCTGCCGGTGTAGACGTGCAGATCAGCCTGGGTTAATCAGGTCATCGAGCGATTGAGAGGTTGATACAATGATTGGTTTAGTCGGTAAAAAAGTGGGTATGACCCGCATCTTCACTGAAGATGGCGTATCTATCCCAGTAACCGTAATCGAAGTCGAAGCAAACCGTGTTACTCAGATCAAAGATCTGGCTAACGATGGATACCGCGCTGTTCAGGTGACCACTGGGGCTAAAAAAGCTAACCGTGTAACCAAGCCGGAAGCTGGCCACTTTGCTAAAGCTGGCGTAGAAGCTGGTCGCGGCCTGTGGGAGTTCCGTCTGGCAGATGGTGAAGAATACACCGTTGGTCAGAACATTAGCGTTGAACTGTTTGCTGACGTTAAAAAAGTTGACGTAACCGGTACCTCTAAAGGTAAAGGTTTCGCTGGTACCGTTAAGCGCTGGAACTTCCGTACCCAGGACGCTACTCACGGTAACTCCTTGTCTCACCGCGTTCCGGGTTCTATCGGTCAGAACCAGACTCCGGGCAAAGTGTTCAAAGGCAAGAAAATGGCAGGTCAGCTGGGCAACGAACGTGTCACTGTTCAGAGCCTGGACGTAGTACGCGTTGACGCTGAGCGCAACCTGCTGCTGGTTAAAGGTGGTGTTCCGGGTGCAACCGGTTGCGACCTGATCGTTAAACCAGCTGTGAAGGCGTAAGGGGATAGCAATGGAATTAGTATTGAAAGACGCGCAGAGCGCGCTGACTGTTTCCGAAACTACCTTCGGTCGTGATTTCAACGAAGCGCTGGTTCACCAGGTTGTTGTTGCTTATGCAGCTGGTGCTCGTCAGGGTACTCGTGCTCAGAAGACTCGTGCTGAAGTAACTGGTTCTGGTAAAAAACCATGGCGTCAGAAAGGTACCGGCCGTGCGCGTTCAGGTTCTATTAAGAGCCCGATCTGGCGTTCAGGTGGCGTAACCTTCGCTGCTCGTCCACAGGACCACAGTCAAAAAGTTAACAAAAAGATGTACCGCGGCGCGCTGAAAAGCATCCTGTCCGAACTGGTACGTCAGGATCGTCTGATCGTTGTCGAATCATTCTCTGTAGAAGCGCCTAAAACTAAGCTGCTGGCACAGAAACTGAAAGACATGGCTCTGGAAGATGTGTTGATCATCACCGGTGAGCTGGACGAAAACCTGTTCCTGGCTGCGCGCAACCTGCACAAGGTTGACGTACGCGATGTTACTGGTATCGACCCGGTTAGCCTGATCGCCTTCGACAAAGTCGTAATGACTGCTGAAGCTGTTAAGCAAGTTGAGGAGATGCTGGCATGATTCGTGAAGAACGTCTGCTGAAGGTGCTGCGTGCACCGCACGTTTCTGAAAAAGCGTCTGCTGCGATGGAAAAAACAAACACCATCGTTCTCAAAGTTGCTAAAGACGCGACCAAAGCAGAAATCAAAGCTGCTGTGCAGAAACTGTTTGAAGTCGAAGTCGAAGTCGTTAACACCCTGTTAGTTAAAGGGAAAGTTAAACGTCACGGACAGCGTATCGGTCGTCGTAGCGACTGGAAAAAAGCTTACGTCACCCTGAAGGAAGGCCAGAATCTGGACTTCGTCGGCGGCGCTGAGTAAGTCGGAGGAGTAATACAATGGCAGTTGTTAAATGTAAACCGACATCTCCGGGTCGTCGCCACGTTGTTAAAGTGGTCAACCCAGAGCTGCACAAGGGCAAACCTTTTGCTCCGCTGGTTGAAAAAAACAGCAAATCCGGCGGTCGTAACAACAATGGCCGTATCACCACTCGTCACATTGGTGGTGGTCACAAGCAGGCTTACCGTATTGTTGACTTCAAACGCAACAAAGATGGTATCCCAGCAATTGTTGAGCGTCTTGAGTACGATCCGAACCGTTCCGCGAACATCGCGCTGGTTCTGTACAAAGATGGCGAACGTCGTTACATTCTGGCCCCTAAAGGCCTGAAAGCTGGCGACCAGATTCAGTCTGGCGTTGATGCTGCAATCAAAGCAGGTAACACCCTGCCGATGCGCAATATCCCGGTTGGTTCTACCGTTCATAACGTAGAAATGAAACCAGGTAAAGGCGGTCAGCTGGCACGTTCCGCTGGTACTTACGTTCAGATCGTTGCTCGTGATGGTGCTTATGTCACCCTGCGTCTGCGTTCTGGTGAAATGCGTAAAGTCGAAGCAGACTGCCGTGCAACCATGGGCGAAGTTGGCAATGCTGAGCATATGCTGCGCGTTCTGGGTAAAGCAGGTGCTGCACGCTGGCGTGGTGTTCGTCCTACCGTTCGCGGTACTGCGATGAACCCAGTCGATCACCCACATGGTGGTGGTGAAGGTCGTAACTTTGGTAAGCACCCTGTTTCACCATGGGGCGTTCAGACCAAAGGTAAGAAGACCCGCAGCAACAAGCGTACTGATAAATTCATCGTACGTCGCCGTAGCAAATAATTTTAGAGGATAAGCCATGCCACGTTCTCTCAAGAAAGGTCCTTTTATTGACCTGCACTTGCTGAAGAAGGTAGAGAAAGCGGTGGAAAGCGGAGACAAGAAGCCCCTGCGCACTTGGTCCCGTCGTTCAACGATCTTTCCTAACATGATCGGTTTGACCATCGCTGTCCATAATGGTCGTCAGCACGTTCCAGTATTTGTTTCCGACGAAATGGTTGGTCACAAACTGGGTGAATTCGCACCGACTCGTACTTATCGCGGCCACGCTGCTGATAAAAAAGCGAAGAAGAAATAAGGTAGGAGGAAGAGATGGAAACTTTAGCTCAACATCGCCATGCTCGTTCTTCTGCTCAGAAGGTTCGCCTTGTAGCTGACCTGATTCGCGGTAAGAAAGTGTCGCAGGCCCTGGATATTCTGACCTACACCGACAAAAAAGCGGCTGTACTGGTCAAGAAGGTACTGGAATCTGCCATTGCTAACGCTGAACACAACGATGGCGCTGACATTGATGATCTGAAAGTTGCGAAAATTTTCGTAGACGAAGGCCCTAGCATGAAGCGCATTATGCCGCGTGCTAAAGGTCGTGCAGATCGCATCCTGAAGCGCACCAGCCACATTACTGTGGTTGTGTCCGATCGCTGAGACTCTGGAGACTAGCAATGGGTCAGAAAGTACATCCTAATGGTATTCGCCTGGGTATTGTCAAACCATGGAACTCTACCTGGTTCGCGAACACCAAAGAATTCGCTGACAACCTGGACAGCGATTTTAAAGTACGTCAGTACCTGACTAAGGAACTGGCGAAGGCGTCTGTATCTCGTATCGTTATCGAGCGTCCAGCTAAGAGCATCCGTGTGACTATCCACACCGCTCGTCCTGGTATCGTTATCGGTAAGAAAGGCGAAGACGTAGAAAAACTGCGCAAAGTCGTAGCTGATATTGCTGGCGTTCCTGCCCAGATCAATATCGCCGAAGTGCGTAAGCCTGAACTGGACGCAAAATTGGTTGCTGACAGCATCACTTCACAGCTGGAACGTCGCGTTATGTTCCGTCGTGCTATGAAGCGTGCTGTACAGAACGCAATGCGTCTGGGCGCTAAAGGTATCAAAGTTGAAGTTAGCGGCCGTCTGGGCGGCGCGGAAATCGCACGTACTGAATGGTACCGCGAAGGTCGCGTACCGTTGCACACTCTGCGTGCTGACATCGACTACAACACCTCTGAAGCGCACACCACTTACGGTGTAATCGGCGTTAAGGTATGGATCTTCAAAGGCGAGATCCTGGGTGGTATGGCTGCTGTTGAACAACCGGAAAAACCGGCTGCTCAACCTAAAAAGCAGCAGCGTAAAGGCCGGAAATAAGGAGCGTCGCTGATGTTACAACCAAAGCGTACAAAATTCCGTAAAGTGCATAAAGGCCGCAACCGTGGTCTGGCGCAGGGTACGGATGTTAGCTTCGGCAGCTTCGGTCTGAAAGCTGTTGGCCGTGGTCGTCTGACTGCCCGTCAGATCGAAGCAGCACGTCGTGCAATGACCCGTGCAGTTAAGCGTCAAGGTAAGATTTGGATCCGTGTATTCCCGGACAAACCAATCACCGAGAAACCGCTGGCAGTGCGTATGGGTAAAGGTAAAGGTAACGTGGAGTATTGGGTTGCCTTGATTCAGCCGGGTAAAGTCCTGTACGAAATGGACGGTGTTCCGGAAGAGCTGGCCCGTGAAGCATTCGGCCTCGCTGCAGCGAAACTGCCGATCAAAACCACCTTTGTAACTAAGACGGTGATGTAATGAAAGCAAAAGAGCTGCGTGAAAAAAGCGTTGAAGAACTGAACGCTGAGCTGCTGAACTTACTGCGTGAGCAGTTCAACCTGCGTATGCAGGCGGCAAGCGGCCAACTGCAACAGACTCACCTGCTGAAGCAGGTTCGTCGCGATGTTGCACGCGTTAAGACTTTACTGACTCAGAAGGCGGGTGCGTAATGACCGATAAAATCCGTACTCTGCAAGGTCGCGTAGTTAGTGACAAAATGGAGAAATCCATTGTTGTTGCTATCGAACGTATGGTGAAACACCCGGTATACGGCAAATTCATCAAGCGTACGACCAAACTGCACGTACACGACGAGAACAATGAATGCGGTATCGGCGATAAAGTTGAGATCCGTGAATGTCGTCCACTGTCTAAGACTAAGTCCTGGACTCTGGTTCGCATTGTAGATAAAGCGATTCTGTAATACAGTAGTCGTTCTCGATACGAATAGACGGCTCAGTAATGGGCCGTCTATTTTTTCTACCCATATCGTTTAAGCGGTGTTATAATGCCGCGCCCTCGATATGGGGCTTTATAATGACCTGATTTCGGGTCTCAGTAGTAGTTGACATTAGCGGAGCACTAAAATGATCCAAGAACAGACTATGCTGAACGTCGCCGACAACTCCGGTGCACGTCGCGTAATGTGTATCAAGGTTCTGGGTGGCTCGCACCGTCGCTACGCAGGCGTAGGCGACATCATCAAGATCACCATCAAGGAAGCAATTCCACGTGGTAAGGTCAAAAAAGGTGATGTGCTGAAGGCGGTAGTGGTGCGCACCAAGAAGGGTGTTCGTCGCCCGGACGGTTCTGTCATTCGCTTCGATGGTAATGCATGCGTTATTTTAAACAATAACAGTGAGCAACCTATCGGTACGCGTATTTTTGGGCCGGTAACTCGTGAACTTCGTAACGAGAAGTTCATGAAAATTATCTCTCTGGCACCAGAAGTACTCTAAGGAGCGAATCATGGCAGCGAAGATCCGTCGTGATGACGAAGTTATCGTGTTAACCGGTAAAGATAAAGGTAAACGCGGTAAAGTAAAAAATGTCCTGTCTTCCGGCAAGGTCATTGTTGAAGGTATCAACCTGGTTAAGAAACACCAGAAGCCGGTTCCGGCTCTGAACCAACCAGGTGGCATCGTAGAGAAAGAAGCAGCTATTCAAATCTCTAACCTTGCACTCTTCAACGCGGCAACCGGCAAGGCTGACCGTGTAGGCTTTAGATTCGAAGACGGCAAAAAAGTCCGTTTCTTCAAATCTAATAGCGAAACTATCAAGTAATTTGGAGTAGTACGATGGCGAAACTGCATGATTACTACAAAGACGAAGTAGTCGCTAAGCTCATGACTGAGTTTAACTACAATTCTGTCATGCAAGTCCCTCGGGTCGAGAAGATCACCCTGAATATGGGTGTTGGTGAAGCGATCGCTGACAAGAAACTGCTGGATAACGCAGCAGCTGATCTGACAGCAATCTCCGGTCAAAAGCCGTTGATCACCAAAGCACGCAAATCTGTTGCAGGCTTCAAAATCCGTCAGGGCTATCCGATCGGCTGTAAAGTAACTCTGCGTGGCGAACGCATGTGGGAGTTCCTTGAGCGCCTGATCACTATTGCTGTTCCACGTATCCGTGACTTCCGTGGCTTGTCCGCTAAGTCTTTCGACGGTCGTGGTAACTACAGCATGGGTGTCCGTGAGCAGATCATCTTCCCAGAAATCGACTACGATAAAGTCGACCGCGTGCGTGGTTTGGATATTACCATTACCACTACTGCGAAATCTGATGAAGAAGGCCGTGCTCTGCTGGCTGCCTTTGACTTCCCGTTCCGCAAGTAAGGTAGGGTTACTGAATGGCTAAGCAATCAATGAAAGCACGCGAAGTTAAGCGCGTAGCTTTAGCTGATAAGTACTTCGCAAAACGCGCTGAACTGAAAGCTATCATCTCTGATGTGAACGCGACCGACGAAGATCGTTGGAACGCAGTTCTGAAGCTGCAGTCTCTGCCGCGTGATTCCAGCCCGTCCCGTCAGCGTAACCGCTGCCGTCAAACAGGCCGACCACATGGTTATGTGGGCAAGTTCGGGTTGAGCCGTATTAAGCTTCGTGAAGCCGCCATGCGCGGTGAAGTACCAGGCTTGAAAAAGGCTAGCTGGTAATTACCAATTGAATCACGGGAGTAAAGACAGATGAGCATGCAAGATCCGATCGCGGATATGCTGACCCGTATCCGTAACGGTCAGGCCGCGAATAAAGCTGCGGTCACCATGCCTTCCTCCAAGCTGAAAGTGGCAATTGCCAACGTGCTGAAGGAAGAAGGTTTTATTGAAGATTTTAAAGTTGAAGGCGACACCAAGCCGGAACTGGAACTTACTCTTAAGTATTTCCAGGGTAAAGCTGTTGTAGAAAGCATTCAGCGTGTCAGTCGCCCAGGTCTGCGCATTTATAAGCGTAAAGACGAGCTGCCAAAAGTTATGGCTGGCATGGGTATCGCAGTTGTTTCTACCTCTAAAGGTGTTATGACTGATCGTGCAGCGCGCCAAGCTGGTCTTGGTGGCGAAATTATCTGCTACGTAGCCTAATCGGAGGAAAAAATGTCTCGTGTTGCTAAAGCACCGGTCGTTGTTCCTGCCGGCGTTGATGTAAAAATCAACGGTCAGGTTATTACGATCAAAGGTAAAAACGGCGAGCTGACTCGTACTCTCAACGATGCTGTTGAAGTTAATCATGCAGACAATGCACTGACCTTCGGTCCACGTGATGGTTACGTAGACGGATGGGCTCAGGCTGGTACCGCGCGTGCCCTGCTGAACTCAATGGTTATCGGTGTTACCGAAGGCTTCACCAAGAAGCTACAGCTGGTTGGTGTAGGTTATCGTGCAGCGGTTAAAGGGAACTCTGTGAGCTTAGCTTTAGGCTTCTCACACCCAGTTGACCATCAGCTGCCTGCGGGTGTTACTGCAGAATGTCCGACTCAAACTGAAATCGTGCTGAAAGGCGCTGATAAGCAGGTGATCGGTCAGGTTGCAGCAGACCTGCGTGCCTACCGTCGTCCTGAGCCTTATAAAGGCAAGGGTGTTCGTTACGCCGACGAAGTCGTGCGTACCAAAGAGGCTAAGAAGAAGTAAGGTAACACTATGGATAAGAAATCTGCTCGTATCCGTCGTGCGACCCGCGCACGCCGCAAGCTCCAGGAGCTGGGTGCAACTCGCCTGGTGGTACATCGTACCCCGCGTCATATTTACGCACAGGTAATTGCACCGAACGGTTCTGAAGTTCTGGTAGCTGCTTCTACTGTAGAAAAAGCTATCACTGAACAATTGAAGTATACCGGTAACAAAGACGCCGCTGCAGCTGTGGGTAAAGCTGTCGCAGAACGCGCTCTGGAAAAAGGCATTAAAGTTGTGTCCTTTGACCGTTCCGGGTTCCAATATCATGGTCGCGTCCAGGCACTGGCAGATGCTGCTCGTGAAGCTGGCCTTCAGTTCTAAGGTAGAGGTGTAAGATGTCTCACATCGAAAAACAAGCTGGCGAACTGCAGGAAAAGCTGATCGCGGTAAACCGCGTATCTAAAACCGTAAAAGGTGGTCGTATTTTCTCCTTCACAGCTTTGACTGTAGTTGGTGATGGTAACGGTCGCGTTGGTTTTGGTTACGGTAAAGCGCGTGAAGTTCCAGCAGCGATCCAGAAAGCGATGGAAAAAGCTCGTCGCAATATGATTAACGTCGCGCTGAATACCGGCACCCTGCAGCACCCAGTTAAGGGTACTCACACAGGTTCTCGTGTATTCATGCAGCCGGCTTCCGAAGGTACCGGTATCATCGCCGGTGGTGCAATGCGCGCCGTTCTGGAAGTCGCTGGAGTTCGTAACGTTCTGGCTAAAGCGTATGGTTCTACTAACCCAATTAACGTGGTTCGTGCAACTATCGATGGTCTGGAAAATATGAAATCTCCGGAAATGGTCGCTGCCAAGCGTGGTAAATCCGTTGAAGAAATTCTGGGGAAATAAACCATGGCAAAGACTATTAAAATTACTCAAACCCGCAGTGCAATCGGTCGTCTGCCGAAACACAAGGCAACGCTGCTTGGCCTGGGTCTGCGTCGTATTGGTCACACCGTAGAACGCGAGGATACTCCTGCTGTTCGTGGTATGGTCAACGCGGTTTACTTCATGGTTAAAGTTGAGGAGTAAGAGATGCGTTTAAATACTCTGTCTCCGGCCGAAGGCTCTAAAAAGGCGGGTCGCCGCCTGGGTCGTGGTATCGGTTCTGGCCTCGGTAAAACCGGCGGTCGTGGTCACAAAGGTCAGAAGTCTCGTTCTGGCGGTGGCGTACGTCGTGGTTTCGAGGGCGGCCAGATGCCTCTGTACCGTCGTCTGCCGAAATTCGGCTTCACTTCTCGCAAAGCAGCGATTACAGCGGAAATCCGTCTGTCTGACCTGGCGAAAGTGGAAGGCGGTATTGTTGACCTGAGCACGCTGAAAGCAGCTAACATTATCGGTGTCCAGATCGAGTTCGCGAAAGTGATCCTGGCTGGTGAAGTTTCTACTCCGGTAACTGTTCGTGGCCTGCGCGTGTCGAAAGGCGCTCGTGCTGCTATCGAAGCTGCTGGCGGTAAAATCGAGGAATAAGTAGCAGATGGCTAAACAACCGGGATTAGATTTTCAAAGTGCCAAAGGTGGCTTAGGCGAGCTGAAACGCAGACTGTTGTTTGTAATCGGTGCGCTTATTGTGTTCCGTATTGGCTCTTTCATTCCGATCCCTGGTATTGATGCCGCTGTACTTGCCAAACTGCTTGAGCAACAGCGAGGCACCATCATTGAAATGTTCAACATGTTCTCTGGTGGTGCTCTCAGCCGTGCTTCAATCTTTGCCCTGGGTATCATGCCGTATATTTCGGCATCGATTATTATCCAGCTGTTAACGGTGGTTCATCCAACGTTAGCTGAAATCAAGAAAGAAGGGGAGTCTGGTCGTCGTAAGATCAGCCAGTACACCCGTTACGGCACTCTGGTGCTGGCAATATTCCAGTCGATCGGTATTGCTACCGGTCTACCGAATATGCCTGGTATGCAAGGTCTGGTATTAAACCCAGGCTTTGCATTCTATTTCACCGCTGTTGTGAGTCTGGTTACAGGGACTATGTTCCTGATGTGGCTCGGCGAACAGATTACTGAGCGTGGTATCGGCAACGGTATCTCAATCATTATCTTCGCTGGTATCGTTGCGGGACTCCCGCCAGCCATTGCCCATACTATCGAGCAAGCGCGTCAAGGCGACCTGCACTTCCTCCTGTTGCTGTTGGTTGCAGTATTAGTGTTTGCAGTGACGTTCTTTGTTGTATTCGTTGAACGTGGTCAACGCCGCATTGTGGTAAACTACGCAAAACGTCAGCAAGGTCGTCGTGTCTATGCTGCACAGAGCACACATTTACCGCTGAAAGTGAATATGGCAGGGGTTATCCCAGCAATCTTCGCTTCCAGTATTATTCTGTTCCCGGCGACCATCGCGTCATGGTTCGGGGGCGGTACCGGTTGGAACTGGCTGACAACAATTTCGCTGTATTTGCAGCCTGGGCAACCGCTTTATGTGTTACTCTATGCGTCTGCAATCATCTTCTTCTGTTTCTTCTACACGGCGTTGGTCTTCAACCCGCGTGAAACAGCAGATAACCTGAAGAAGTCCGGTGCATTTGTACCAGGAATTCGTCCGGGAGAGCAAACGGCGAAGTATATCGATAAAGTAATGACTCGTCTGACCCTGGTTGGTGCGTTGTATATTACCTTTATCTGCCTGATCCCGGAGTTCATGCGTGATGCAATGAAAGTGCCGTTCTACTTCGGTGGGACCTCGCTACTGATCGTTGTGGTCGTGATTATGGACTTTATGGCTCAAGTGCAAACTCTGATGATGTCAAGTCAGTACGAGTCTGCATTGAAGAAGGCGAACCTCAAAGGCTATAGCCGCTAAAAGGTCGCTCGAGAAGTTACGGAGAGTAAAAATGAAAGTTCGTGCTTCCGTCAAGAAATTATGCCGTAACTGCAAAATCGTTAAGCGTGATGGTGTCATCCGTGTGATTTGCAGTGCCGAACCAAAGCATAAACAGCGCCAAGGCTGATTTATTCGCATATTTTTCTTGCAAAGTTGGGTTGAGCTGGCTAGATTAGCCAGCCAATCTTTTGTATGTCTGTGCGTTACCATTTGAGTATCCTGAAAACGGGCTTTTCGGTATGGTGCGTACATATTAAATAGTAGGAGTGCATAGTGGCCCGTATAGCAGGCATTAACATTCCTGATCAGAAACATGCTGTGATCGCATTAACTTCGATCTATGGCGTCGGTAAGACCCGTTCTAAAGCCATTCTGGCTGCAGCGGGTATCGCTGAAAATGTTAAGATCAGTGAGCTGTCTGAAGGACAAATCGACACGCTGCGTGACGAAGTTGCCAAATTTGTCGTTGAAGGTGATCTGCGCCGTGAAGTTAGCATGAGCATCAAGCGTCTTATGGATCTTGGTTGCTATCGCGGTTTGCGTCATCGTCGTGGTCTCCCGGTTCGCGGCCAGCGTACCAAGACCAACGCACGTACCCGTAAGGGTCCGCGCAAACCGATCAAGAAATAATCGGGGTGATTGAATAATGGCAAAGGCACCAGTTCGTGCACGTAAGCGTGTAAGAAAACAAGTCTCTGATGGCGTGG
Organism: Kluyvera sp. NPDC087067; assembly: GCF_044745165.1. Taxonomy (NCBI): domain Bacteria; kingdom Pseudomonadati; phylum Pseudomonadota; class Gammaproteobacteria; order Enterobacterales; family Enterobacteriaceae; genus Kluyvera; species Kluyvera sp. NPDC087067. The sequence continues at coordinate 93,122 of NZ_JBIUZS010000010.1, forward strand.
CTCATATCCATGCTTCTTTTAACAACACCATCGTTACTATTACCGATCGTCAGGGTAATGCGCTGGGTTGGGCAACAGCCGGTGGTTCCGGTTTCCGTGGTTCGCGCAAATCTACTCCGTTCGCAGCTCAGGTTGCAGCAGAGCGTTGTGCTGATTCCGTAAAAGAATACGGCATCAAGAATCTGGAAGTTATGGTTAAAGGTCCGGGTCCAGGCCGCGAATCAACTATTCGTGCTCTGAACGCCGCTGGTTTCCGCATCACTAACATTACTGATGTGACTCCGATCCCTCATAACGGTTGTCGTCCACCGAAAAAACGTCGCGTATAACGCCTCGTTTCTAGGATTGTTGGAGAAAGAAAATGGCAAGATATTTGGGTCCTAAGCTCAAGCTTAGCCGTCGCGAGGGCACCGACTTATTCCTTAAGTCTGGCGTTCGTGCGATCGATACCAAGTGTAAAATTGAACAAGCTCCTGGCCAGCACGGTGCGCGTAAACCGCGTCTGTCTGACTATGGTGTTCAGTTGCGTGAAAAGCAGAAAGTTCGTCGTACTTACGGCGTGCTGGAGCGTCAGTTCCGTAACTATTATCAAGAAGCAGCGCGTCTGAAAGGCAACACCGGTGAAAACCTGTTGACTCTGCTGGAAGGTCGTCTGGACAACGTAGTATACCGTATGGGCTTTGGCGCAACTCGTGCCGAGTCACGCCAGTTGGTTAGCCACAAAGCAATCATGGTAAACGGTCGTGTTGTTAACATCGCTTCTTATCAGGTTAAAGCGAATGACGTTGTTAGCATTCGTGAGAAAGCGAAAAAGCAATCTCGCGTTAAAGCCGCTCTGGAGCTGGCTGAACAGCGTGAAAAGCCAACCTGGCTGGAAGTTGATGCTGCTAAGATGGAAGGTACGTTCAAGCGTCAGCCTGAGCGTTCTGATCTGTCTGCGGACATTAACGAACACCTGATCGTCGAGCTTTACTCCAAGTAAAGCTTAGTACCAAAGAGAGGACACAATGCAGGGTTCTGTGACAGAGTTTCTAAAACCGCGCCTGGTAGATATCGAGCAAGTGAGTTCGACGCACGCCAAGGTGACCCTTGAGCCTTTAGAGCGTGGCTTTGGCCATACTCTGGGTAACGCACTGCGCCGTATTCTGCTCTCATCGATGCCGGGTTGCGCGGTGACCGAGGTTGAGATTGATGGTGTACTTCATGAGTACAGCACCAAAGAAGGCGTTCAGGAAGATATCCTTGAAATCCTGCTCAACCTGAAAGGGCTGGCGGTGAGAGTTCAGGGTAAAGATGAAGTTATTCTTACCTTGAATAAATCTGGCATTGGCCCTGTGACCGCAGCCGATATCACCCATGATGGGGATGTCGAAATCGTCAAGCCTCAGCACGTGATCTGCCACCTGACCGATGAGAATGCAGCTATTAGCATGCGTATCAAAGTTCAGCGCGGTCGTGGTTATGTGCCGGCGTCTGCCCGAATTCATTCGGAAGAAGATGAGCGCCCGATCGGCCGTCTGTTGGTCGACGCCTGCTACAGCCCTGTAGAGCGTATTGCCTACAATGTTGAAGCAGCGCGTGTAGAACAGCGTACCGACCTGGACAAGCTGGTCATCGAGATGGAAACCAACGGCACAATCGATCCTGAAGAGGCGATTCGTCGTGCGGCAACCATTCTGGCTGAACAACTGGAAGCTTTCGTTGACTTACGTGATGTACGTCAGCCGGAAGTTAAAGAAGAGAAACCAGAGTTCGATCCGATCCTGCTGCGCCCTGTTGACGATCTGGAATTGACTGTCCGCTCTGCTAACTGCCTCAAGGCAGAAGCTATCCACTATATCGGTGATCTGGTACAGCGTACCGAGGTTGAGTTGCTGAAAACGCCGAACCTGGGTAAAAAATCTCTTACCGAGATTAAAGACGTGCTGGCTTCACGTGGTTTGTCTCTGGGCATGCGCCTGGAAAACTGGCCACCGGCAAGCATTGCTGACGAGTAACCGGATCACAGGTTAAGGTTTTACTGAGAAGGATAAGGTCATGCGCCATCGTAAGAGTGGTCGTCAACTGAACCGCAACAGCAGCCATCGCCAGGCTATGTTCCGTAACATGGCTGGTTCGCTGGTTCGTCATGAGATCATCAAGACGACCCTGCCGAAAGCGAAAGAACTGCGTCGCGTAGTTGAACCGCTGATTACTCTTGCCAAGACTGATAGCGTTGCTAATCGTCGTCTGGCATTCGCCCGTACTCGTGATAACGAGATCGTGGCAAAACTGTTTAACGAGCTGGGCCCGCGTTTCGCGAGCCGCGCCGGTGGTTACACTCGCATTCTGAAGTGTGGCTTCCGTGCAGGCGACAATGCGCCGATGGCATACATCGAGCTGGTTGATCGCTCTGAGTCGAAAGCAGAAGCAGCTGCAGAGTAATCTGTAGTAAAGTAAAAAAACCCGCCTCGGCGGGTTTTTTTATATCCCCTCCACCACCATGATCCTACAATATTCCTGTTCTTTCTTGTCTTTCAGAGGAAGTTATGTGGCTACTTGATCAATGGGCGGAGCGTCATATTATTGATGCACAGCGCAAGGGTGAATTTGATAACCTTCCCGGTCAGGGCGAGCCCCTCACTCTGGATGATGACTCCTGCGTTCCAGAAGAACTCCGTGTCGGTTTCAGGCTACTTAAAAATGCGGGTTGTCTGCCCCCGGAAATTGAGCTGCGTAAAGACGCTATCGCCTTATCTGATTTACTTAAAGGTATTCGCGAGGATGATGAGCGCTATCAAGAGCTCAGCCGTCGATTAGTTTTGCTGGAAATGAAATTGCAACAAGCCGGGCTGAATACGGATTTTTTGCACGGGGATTACGCGTACAAATTGCTGCACAAAATTGAGGAGGAGTCTGATGTTCAAAATTGGCGAGCTGGCGAAACTGGCGGGGGTAACCCCTGATACTGTCCGCTATTATGAAAAGCAGCAGATGATGAGCCACGATATCAGAACTGAAGGGGGCTTTCGTCTCTATACAGCTGACGATCTTCAGCGCCTTAAGTTTATCCGACATGCCCGGCAATTAGGCTTTACGTTAGAATCGATCCGTGAACTATTGTCGATCCGCGTGGATCCAGAACACCATACCTGCCAGGAGTCAAAAGGCATCGTTCAGGCCCGCCTGAGCGAGGTTGAATCACGTATTGCAGAGCTGCAAGCAATGCAACAGGCGCTGAGCAAGCTCAATGACGCTTGTTGTGGCACATCACACAGCAGTGAGTTTTGCTCTATTCTTGGCATACTTGAGCAAGGGGCCGAGGCGAGCACAAATGGTTAATGGTTGTTGAGTGTTGGGGTATTTAGAATTACACTCAGCGCGTATTTAATATCCAATCTGGAGAAGTTATGAGCCGCTATCAACATACGAAGGGGCAAATAAATGACAATGCCCTGGAAGCGTTACTGCACGATCCACTATTTCGTCAGCGCGTTGAAAAGAATAAGAAGGGAAAAGGAAGTTATTTACGTAAGGAAAAACACGGTAAACAGTATGGTCGGGAGGCCAGTGGCAAACAAGCGATGCGCTTTTTTACCACTGGCTTTCTGCTTTCTGTGATTAGATTAAGAACGGTTGTTCTGTTCTTTCAGCAGGTCGCGAATTTCCGATAACAGCACTTCTTCTTTTGTTGGAGCAGGAGCGGCAGCCGGCTCTTCTTTCTTACGATTTAACTTATTGATTAGCTTAATCGCCATGAAGATGGCAAAAGCGACAATGATAAAATCAAAAATGTTCTGAATAAACACGCCATAGTGCATAACGACTGCTGGCACGTCGCCCTGCGCATCACGCAGCGTGACGGCGAACTGTTTAAAATCAATCCCACCAATTAAAAGCCCCAGTGGCGGCATGATGATATCCGCAACTAAAGACGATACGATCTTACCAAATGCGGCACCAATAATGACACCCACCGCCAAATCAACAACATTCCCGCGCATCGCGAATTCGCGAAACTCTTTAATCATGCTCATTTTATTCTCCCTTGGGCAACTGACGCTTATAAGTTTAACAAATGTTTATCTATTTTCCATTGGTGATAATAAATATGAGTATATTAATTAACCCTCTGATTTGAGTGGGTTAATAAAAAGGCGCTCATTGAGCGCCGGATAAAAATTAAAGGAAGAAGGGACTTGGCTGGAAGAGTCTTTCCACATCGGATATATATTTTTTATCCGTCAGGAACATGATGACGTGATCGCCTTGTTCAATTCGCAGATTATCATTGGCAATCATAACGTCGTTTCCACGAACGACCGCGCCGATAATGGTACCCGGCGGCAGCTTGATTTCATCAATAACCCGGCCCACCACGCGTGATGTGCTTTCATCACCGTGTGCGACGGCTTCGATGGCTTCAGCGACACCACGGCGCAGCGAGGAAACGCCGACAATGTCCGCTTTACGCACGTGGCTGAGTAAGGCGGAGATCGTTGCCTGCTGTGGTGAGATCGCAATATCAATCACGCTACCCTGCACGAGATCGACATACGCTTTACGCTGGATAAGCACCATGACTTTTTTGGCCCCCATCCGTTTAGCCAGCATGGCAGACATGATATTGGCTTCATCATCGTTGGTCACAGCAATAAACAGATCAACTTGATCGATATGCTCTTCTGCCAGAAGTTCTTGATCCGATGCGTCGCCAAAGAAGACGATCGTATTTTGCAGTTTTTCCGCAAGCTCCGCCGCGCGCTGCTGATTACGTTCAATCAGTTTCACGCTGTAATCTTTTTCCAGCTGATGTGCGAGTCCTGCGCCAATGTTGCCACCGCCAACCAGCATAATTCGCTTGTAGGGTTTCTCCAGACGCTGTAGCTCACTCATCACCGCTCGAATATGCTGTGATGCGGCGATAAAGAAGACTTCATCCCCGGCTTCAACAATGGTTGAGCCCTGTGGTCTGATGGGACGATCGTGGCGGAAAATGGCGGCCACTCGGGTATCAATGTGCGGCATATGGTCGCGCATAGTCGAGAGCGCATTACCCACCAGAGGCCCGCCGTAGTAGGCTTTCACCACTGCCAGGCTGACCTTGCCTTCAGCGAAGTTCACCACCTGCAGTGCACCCGGGTACTCAATTAAGCGATAGATATTGTCGATAACCAGCTGCTCCGGCGCAATCAGGTGATCAATCGGCACGGCATCGCTTTGGAACAGCTTATCGGCATCACGGACATAATCAGGTGAGCGAATACGTGCGATACGATTTGGCGTATTGAATAACGAATAGGCAACCTGGCAGGCCACCATATTCGTTTCATCCGAACTGGTTACGGCAACCAGCATATCGGCATCATCGGCGCCCGCTTCGCGTAAAACGCGAGGATGGGAAGCGTGGCCCTGAACAACGCGTAGATCGAATTTATCCTGCAGGCTGCGAAGTCGCTCGCCGTTAGTATCGATAATCGTGATGTCGTTATTTTCCCCGACCAGGTTTTCCGCAAGCGTCCCGCCGACTTGCCCGGCGCCCAGAATGATAATTTTCATCAGTTACGACCCGTTATCTCATCATTTCTTGATTAGCTTAGCGTAGAAGAAGCCGTCTCCTTCCTCCGCACCCGGTAAATTCTGACGTCCAGGCTGCTCCGGCGTACCGGTCTCGCTCAGTACGGCCTCCGGTGTTCTTGCCAGGAACGCGGCGATTTGCTGCTGATTTTCTTCCGGCAGGATTGAACAGGTTGCATAAACCAGCGTGCCACCGGTCTTGAGGTGCTTCCAGGTCGCATCAAGGATCTCGGCCTGAAGCTGTGCAAGCTCGGCGATATCACGATCGCGGCGGAGCCATTTAATATCCGGGTGACGGCGAATTACGCCGGTTGCCGAGCAAGGCGCATCCAGCAAAATTCGATCAAACTGCTGCTCGCCACACCATTGTTCTGGATAACGGCCATCACCTTGTTTAACCGTTGCCTTCATGCCTAGACGTTTCAGGTTATCGTAGACGCGAGAAAGGCGCTTTTCATCAACGTCGACGGCCATAACATCCGCTTGTGGAGCAACTTCAAGTATATGGGTTGTCTTGCCGCCAGGCGCACAGCACAGATCAAGGATCTGTTCGCCATTTTGCGGCTGTAAATAGTTAACGCATCCCTGGGCCGAGGCATCCTGAACGGTCACCCAACCCTGCTCAAAACCGGGAAGTGCCAATACTGAGGTTGGGGTTTCCAGACGCACGGCATCAGGATAATCCGGGTGAGGGAATCCGCTAAGACCCGTTTCTGCCAGTAGAGCTAACCATGCGTCGCGAGAGTGATGATTACGGTTAACGCGAAGCCACATAGGTGGTCGCTGATTATTGGCTTCAAGAATACTTTGCCACTGTTGCGGGTAGGCGTCCCTGATACGCTTCACTAGCCATGATGGATGTAAGAAACGTAGTTCAGTTTGCGCAAACTCATTCAGCAGTTCTTCCTGTCGACGCTGGAACTGACGGAGTACGCCGTTAATCAATCCTTTCAACTGTTGACGCTTAATGACTACAGCGCCTTCAACGGTCTCGGCAAGCGCGGCGTGAGGAGGTATACGGGTATAGAGCAGCTGATAAAAGCCCACCATGATCAAATAGTGAACCGTTCGCTGTTTGCCCGTCATCGGGCGCTCCATCAGCTGTTTAATCATCCATTCCAGCTGGGAGAGCGAGCGCAGCACGCCAAAGCAGAGCTCCTGAAGCAATGCTTTATCTTTATCGCCGACTTTTTGCTGTAGTGCGGGGAGTACGTTGCTTAACGACTGCCCTTTTTCCACGACCTGCTCAACGGCCTGGGCCGCCATACTGCGTAAATTCAGTTGTTTTTTCATAACCGTAAAAATAAAAATGCCCGGAGACTCCGGGCTTTAAAAGGGATGAACCGTTAGAGAAGGCGGTTTCCGGGTACAAACCACTCCCGGCGCGAATTCAGTAGATCCTGCGCACTCATGGCTTTTTTACCTGCCGGTTGCAGGGAGATAAGATTCAAAATCCCGTCCCCCGTTGCGACCTGGATACCCTGGCGGGTGGCTTCCAGAATTGTGCCCGGTACAGCATTTGCCGGTTTATCGATTACCGTCGCTTGCCAGATCTTGATTGGCTGATCGTCAATCACGATATAGCTCATCGGCCATGGATTAAAGGCGCGAATACAGCGCTCCAGTTGAGCGGCGCTTAGCGTCCAGTCAACTCGGGCTTCTTCTTTGCTGAGTTTCTCTGCGTAGCTAACCTGCGCTTCATCCTGAACTTCTGGTTTTGCCGTACCGGACGCCAACAGACTCAGCGTATCCAGGAGACCCTGTGGGCCAAGCTCTGCCAGCTTGTCGTAGAGGCTGGCGCTAGTGTCGTCAGCGGTAATGGGACAGGAAAGCTTATGCAGCATATCGCCCGTGTCTAACCCAACGTCCATCTGCATGATGGTCACGCCGGTTTCGGTATCGCCAGCCCACAGCGAGCGCTGAATGGGGGCCGCGCCGCGCCAGCGAGGCAGCAGAGAACCATGGACGTTAATGCATCCAAGACGCGGCATTGCCAGTACGGCTTTCGGCAGTATCAGCCCATAGGCTACAACGACCATCACGTCAGCGTGTAATTCGGCGACCAGCTTCTGGTTTTCTTCAGGACGCAATGAGACCGGCTGGAAAACGGGGATACCTTTCTCTTCAGCCAATACTTTTACCGGGCTTGGCATCAGCTTCTTACCGCGACCCGCAGGGCGATCCGGCTGGGTAAAGACGCCGACTACCTGGTGCTCAGACGACAACAGCGCGTCGAGATGACGCGCTGCAAAATCAGGGGTGCCCGCAAAAATAATACGTAATGAATCTGACACGTTAATCTTTATCCTTACGGACGCGCGTTCAGGCGATCCAGTTTTTCAACTTTCTGACGAATACGTTGCTGTTTGAGCGGAGACAGATAATCGATAAACAGCTTACCGACTAAATGATCCATTTCATGCTGAATGCAGATAGCGAGCAGCTCATCAGCTTCCAGTTCAAATGGCTGACCATTCCGGTCGAGGGCGCGGATTTTCACACGCTCAGCGCGAGGAACTAACGCCCGCTGTTCAGGAATAGACAAGCAGCCTTCTTCAATGCCCGTCTCACCGTCTTTTTCCAGCAGTTCTGGGTTAATCAGCACCAGTTGCTGGTCGCGATTTTCGGAAACATCAATCACGATGATACGTTTGTGGATATCGACCTGAGTTGCGGCCAGACCAATACCTTCCTCTGCGTACATCGTTTCGAACATGTCGTCGACGATACGCTGGATTTCATCATTCACTTCTTTGACCGGCTCAGCGACTTTGCGAAGACGCTCGTCCGGGATATGTAACACTTGCAAAACTGCCATAAATATCCAGAGTTCTGTTCAGGAGTAGGAAAGATTATTACCTCTATTCTAGACAAAACCCCCTCTAATTGACAGCATCAGTGACCAATCGCAAGGATTGCTGATGCCGCATATGGCAAGGGAGAAAAGGATGTCACCAGAAGAGGTCGCCTTCCGCCTGTTGAAGGTCAATAATTTATATGGTGATGAAATGCTTAACACGTTACGCATTTTGTCCCGGCAGGTCGATATCACTCGCCAGACGCTGTCAACGCTGGGTTTTAGTGTCAAACAGATTGAGCGCTTTTTCTCTTTTACCGCTGCGGAAATGGATGCGGCCAACCGCTGGCTGTCAGATCCTGATAACACGCTGTTGTTTGCTGACGCGCCAGATTATCCAGAAGCTTTACGCGCTATTCGTGATTATCCGGCGGTACTGTGCGTGCGCGGTAATGTGCAAATTTTAAGTTCATTGCAATTAGCAGTGGTGGGAAGCCGTCAGCATTCACTGTACGGTGAGCGATGGGGGCGCTACTTCTGTGAGACGCTCGCACAGCAGGGGCTGACGATTACCAGCGGTCTGGCGCTGGGGATCGACGGCGTTGCCCATCGCGGCGCCTTACAGGCGGGAGGAAAAACGGTAGCGGTACTGGGGAGTGGTCTACAGCATATTTATCCCCATCGTCATCGGGCGCTGGCCGAAAATATCGTGGCTTGCGGTGGCGCTCTTATCTCGGAATTTCCGCTTGCCGCTACCCCAACGCCTTATAATTTTCCTCGCCGGAACCGAATTATTAGCGGATTAAGTCGTGGCGTTCTGGTGGTGGAGGCGGCGCAGCGTAGCGGTTCTCTTGTTACCGCCCGTTGTGCGCTGGAGCAAGGGCGTGACGTTTTTGCTATTCCTGGTCCGCTAGGGCATCCGGGCATGGAAGGCCCGCATTGGCTTATTAAGCAAGGGGCGGTGCTGGTTACTGAACCTGACGATATTCTGGCATTTTTCCCGGTTCCCGACCGCCATTTGCCCAATGGGTCTGAAATGACAAATTATTGTGCAGATAAGGAATCTGTAGCATTGCCATTTCCTGAGCTCCTGGCTAACGTAGGAGATGAGGCAACACCTGTTGACGTCGTCGCTGAACGTGCCGGCCAACCTGTGTCAGTGACTGTGGCTCAGCTACTTGAACTGGAGTTAGCAGGATGGATCGCAGCTGTACCCGGCGGCTATGTCCGATTAAGGAGGGCAGGCCATGTTCGACGTACTAATGTATTTGTTTGAGACCTACATCCATAACGAAACAGAGATGCGCGTAGATCAGGACAGACTTACTCGGGATCTTACCGATGCGGGGTTTGAACGCGAAGATATCTTCAACGCATTAATGTGGCTGGAAAAACTCGCCGACTACCAGGAAGGCCTCGTAGAACCGATGCAGCTTGCGTCCGACCCTCTCTCCGTGCGTATTTTTACGCAAGAAGAGAGTCAACGGCTTGATGCTAGCTGCCGTGGATTCCTGTTATTCCTTGAGCAGATTCAGGTGCTAAACCTCGAAACGCGGGAAATGGTAATTGAGCGCGTGATGGCTCTGGACACCGCGGAGTTTGAACTGGAAGAGCTGAAATGGGTTATTTTGATGGTGCTTTTCAATCTTCCGGGCAGTGAAAACGCGTATGAACAAATGGAAGAATTACTCTTCGAAACGAATGAAGGTATGCTGCACTAATCATTTTTGCGGCATCAAGAGTTGTTATGGTCAAATCAGCACTATTTACGGTGCCTAAAAACGAGCCCTGTCCACAGTGTGGGGCTGAACTGGTCATACGGTCCGGTAAACACGGGCCGTTTCTCGGCTGTTCCCATTATCCGGAATGCGATTATGTCCGTCCCCTGAAAAATCAGGCGGATGGACATATCGTCAAAGTTCTGGAGGGGCAGTCGTGTCCTCTGTGTGGCGCCAACCTGGTGTTGCGCCAGGGGCGTTTTGGCATGTTCATCGGATGTAGCCAGTATCCTGAATGTGAACACACTGAAGTTATCGATAAACCCGATGAAACGGCAATCACTTGCCCCGCGTGTCTGCAAGGACATCTGGTGCAACGCCGTTCCCGCTTTGGTAAAAACTTCTATTCCTGCGATCGCTACCCGGAATGTCAGTTTGTCATTAACTTCACACCGGTTGCGGGGGAATGCCCTGAGTGTCATTACCCGCTGCTTATCGAAAAGAAAACGGCGCAGGGCGTAAAACGTTTTTGTGCCAGTAAACAATGTGGAAAGCCGGTTCCGGCGAAACAAATCAGTGAATAAAAACCTGCCATCAGAGGCCGTACAGCGTGCGGTAGTTGCTCTGAATAATAAAGAAGTTATTGCTTACCCCACTGAGGCCGTGTTCGGCGTGGGTTGTGATCCTGACAGTGAAGAAGCCGTCCAAAAACTGCTTACGTTGAAACAGCGTCCGGTGGATAAGGGCCTCATCTTGATCGCTGCCAGTTTTGAACAGCTTCAACCTTATATAGATGACAGTATGCTAAGCGATGAGCAGCGTGCAACCGTTTTTGCTCGCTGGCCAGGACCGGTGACGTTTGTGTTCCCGGCAAAAGCAACGACGCCGGGTTGGCTGACGGGACGTTTTAGCTCACTGGCCGTCCGCGTAACCGATCATCCGGTAGTTATTGAACTGTGCCGGGCTTACGGCAAGCCGTTGGTTTCAACCAGCGCTAATCTGAGCGGTCAGCCACCATGTCGCACGACGGCTGAAGTTCGCGCGCAGTTTGGCGATGATTTCCCAGTGGTGGATGCGCAAACGGGTGGACGGTTGAATCCATCGGAAATTCTTGATGCCCTGACGGGTGAACGTTTTCGCCAGGGATAATGTATGGAAAGCTATGTCGTTTTTGGCAACCCGATAGCCCACAGTAAATCACCGTTCATTCATGAGCAATTTGCGCAGCAGCTGCAAATTTGCCATCCGTATGGACGTATGCTGGCGCCACTTGATCAGTTTACCGCGACACTGGACGCTTTTTTTGAGCAAGGTGGAAAGGGAGCCAACGTTACCGTTCCCTTTAAAGAAGAGGCGTTTGCCAGAGCGGATGAGCTGACGGAACGTGCGGCGCTGGCAGGCGCGGTCAATACGCTTAAAAGACTTGATGATGGTCGTATCCTGGGTGATAACACCGATGGTATCGGCCTTCTGAGCGATCTTGAGCGGTTGAAGTTAATCAAGCCCGGTTATCGCGTGCTGCTCGTTGGCGCTGGTGGCGCGGCGCGCGGCGTATTGTTGCCATTACTTTCCCTCGACTGTAGCGTGACCGTGACCAACCGCACTTATGCTCGAGCGCAGACCTTAGCTGAACTGTTCAGCCATACGGGGAGCGTCAGCGCGTTGCCCATGTCTGAGCTGGAAGGCCACAAGTTCGAGCTCATCATTAATGCGACCTCCAGCGGGATTGCCGGTGAAATGCTGCCGCTCCCCGCGTCATTAGTGAATGCCCATGTGTGCTGCTATGACATGTTCTATCAAAAAGGGAACACTGCATTTTTAGCGTGGTGCGCAAAGCAGGGGGCTAAACATTATGCTGATGGCTTGGGCATGCTGGTGGGGCAGGCGGCACACGCCGTCTTATTGTGGCATGGTGTTTTGCCCGATGTTGAGCCTGTGATCGAATCACTCAAACGCGAGTTGGGCATATGAACCAGGCCATCCAGTTTCCAGACCGAGAAGAGTGGCGCGCGGATCTCCACGCAGTCTGCTTCCCGGTACTGGTCAGCGGCATGCAGCTCACCTGCGCAATACGCGCTGAAGTGATAGCGCGTCGCTTTGGCGGCGAAGAACCGCAGCAGTGGCTTTTGCGATTTAGCGAAAATCGCTGGGATCTAGAAGAAGAGGCCAGCGATCTTATTCGGGATGGGCAAGAGGACAATCAGGGCTGGGTTTGGCTTTCCTGATTCAGATAATCGTCTTTCCACTTCACGTAGTTATTGGCCGAATAGCGTAATCCTTCGAGTTCGGCCTCTTTCAAAGGCCTGATTTGCTTAACTGGGCTCCCCAGATAAAGATAACCACTCTCCAGCCGCTTATGCTGTGGCACCAGACTACCTGCACCAATCATCACGTCATCTTCAACAATTACACCATCCAGTAATATAGAACCCATACCAACAAGAACTCTATTTCCAATTGTGCAGCCGTGGAGCATGACTTTATGCCCGACGGTGACATCCTCGCCTACGATGAGAGGATTCCCTTGCGGATTTTTAGCTGATTTATGCGTCACGTGCAGTACGCTGCCATCCTGGATATTACTGCGAGCGCCAATCTGGATATAGTTGACGTCACCGCGTGCGGCCACCAATGGCCAGATGCTGACATCATCAGCCAATCGAACGTCACCGACGATCACACTGGAGGCATCGATCATCACGCGATCGCCAATGACGGGGAATAAATCTTTATAGCGGCGTAAAACGGCAGACATATTGACCTCTTTAAAACGCTGTCATTCTTGGGGTTCTTCTCATTATCGGCCCAAATTGTGGGATTAACATCTCAAAAATTAAGCAAATCGCACACTTACAGCGCAAAAAGAGTGAAAAAACGACACTTAGAAAAAAATGTGAGAAAAGGGGTTGTGCTAAAAACAAAGTTCCCTATAATGCGCACCCACTGAGACGGCAAACGTGAATCACTTCACATTAACTAGCCGCTTCGGTTGAAGAGAAAAACCTGAAAATAAACGGTTGACTCTGAAAGAGGAAAGCGTAATATACGCCACCTCGCAACAGTGAGCGAAAGCCGTGTTGCACTGCTCTTTAACAATTTATCAGACAATCTG
>NZ_JBIUZS010000011.1:0-105148 GCF_044745165.1 Kluyvera sp. NPDC087067
TGTGGGGTCTCCCCATGCGAGAGTAGGGAACTGCCAGGCATCAAACAAGTGAAGAAGCCCATCCTGACGGATGGGCTTTTTTGCGTCTGTGCGAAGTGGATAACCGGTGGACATCCCGGGGTCACTGCGTTCGCCCGGGCTACAATGCGGTGCGGAAGGTAGCCCGGACGAGGCGTTCACGCCGACTCCGGGGAAGCTCCCAACCAACCCACAATAAGTTGCACTATCGCATTGAGATCGTTCAAATCCAGAACCGGTACATCAATATTTAATGCAATATCGCTGGCCACGGCGATCGTATGCTCGTCAATAACCAGCTCATCAACCGCATGTCCGGCCGCTTCACGAAACAGCAAAATCTTATCAACGGCCTCGTGCTTAAAGCCTTCAACCAATACCAAATCGAGCTTTGATGCATCCATTCGACTTACCAGCCAGGCAAGATCGAGCTCATTTTCTTCCGGTGTTTCCGTCATTAACGCCCAACGTTGTTGGCTGGCAACTAATGTCTGCGCGGCACCCGCTTTACGCAGCTCATAGCTATCTTTACCGGGTTTATCGACATCCATATTGTGGTGAGTATGCTTAATCAAGCCTGGCCGAATGCCGAGAAGGCAAAGTTCAGGGATCAACTTTTTCAACAGGGTGGTTTTTCCCGTCCCACTCCAGGCGGCAATCGCTAATAACGGGATCATTTCTCCCCCTGATTTTTTTGCAAATCTTCAAGCGTATTGATATTGCGAAATGCCGGCTTTACGTCGCTAAAATCGACGCAATGGCCGCCAACTTCGCGCATAAACATCATAACGCGTCGCTCCCCGCGCGCGAGATAATCTGAAATTTTCGATGCCAGGCTCCTATGGGCCAGTGCAATGGCGGGATGATCTCTATCGCCGTCATGAACCCAAACAACAGGTGCCTGAAGGCGTTTAACGTCCAGACGCGCAAACAGATCGGCTGGAATAAAAGGCGTGTCGCAGGGGCAAAACAAAAACCACTCATCTGCGACTTGCTGCATGACCGATAACATACCGGCCAGAGGTCCGGGAAAGTCTGATAGCGTATCGCTGATGACGGGTAGGCCACTTTGCTGATAGATATCCAGGTTTCTGTTCGCGCTAATCACAACTGAGCTGACCTGCGGACACAGACTGTCAGAAACGTGTTGCCATAGCGGCTTGCCATCCAGCAGCATCAGTCCCTTATCCTGCCCTCCCATTCTGCTGGCTCTCCCGCCTGCGAGTACCACGCCCGTCACCCGGCTCTTTGCATTCACCGTTATCGCCTCTTTTATTGTAGGGATTACCCTGCTACCGTATCTTTATCAAGCGTAAGGAGCATGACCATGAAATGTAAACGTCTTAACGAAGTTATTGAACTCCTCCAGCCAGCCTGGCAAAAGGAGCCTGAGCTGAATTTAATGCAATTTTTGCAGAAACTGGCACAGGAGTCAGGTTATGACGGCGAATTGGCCGATTTAACGGACGATATTCTGATCTACCATCTGAAAATGCGCGACTCGGCAAAGGATGCCGTGATCCCTGGTATTCAGAAAGATTATGAAGAAGACTTCAAAACCGCTCTACTCCGCGCCCGTGGGGTGATTAAAGAGTAAAAGGTTGTAAGCAGTGCCGCTCAAACTGCTACGAAATGATATCCTGACTCATTCGTATCGTTATCGGATGTCAGGATGAACGACAAGGCTTTCACATTCCAGACTCTTCACCCGGATACCATTATTGATGCCCTGTTTGAGCAGGGTATCCGGGTTGATTCTGGTCTCACCCCTCTTAACAGCTATGAGAACCGGGTATACCAGTTCCAGGATGAAGACCGCCGCCGTATGGTGGTGAAATTCTATCGCCCAGAACGCTGGTCGGCCGCGCAGATCCTTGAAGAACATCAGTTTGCGCTGGAGTTGGTTCAGGATGATGTGCCGGTAGCCGCACCGCTCGCCTTTAACGATCAAACCCTGTTAACTCACGACGGTTTTTACTTCACTGTATTCCCAAGCGTGGGTGGCCGCCAGTTTGAGTCCGATAATCTGGATCAAATGGAGTGGGTTGGCCGTTACCTGGGCCGTATGCATCAGACCGGCCGTAAATCGCGCTTTGTGGCGCGTCCCGACATCGGCGTCAAAGAATACCTTATTGAACCTCGCGCGGTGTTTGAACGCTCCACGTTGATACCCGCTGGCTTAAAAGACCGTTTCCTGAAAGCGACCGATGAACTCATCGATGCCGTTATGGGCCAATGGCACGGGCGCTTTGATTCGCTGCGTCTGCACGGTGATTGCCATGCCGGGAATATTCTCTGGCGTGATGGCCCCATGTTTGTCGATCTTGATGATGCGCGAAACGGCCCTGCCATACAGGATCTCTGGATGCTACTGAACGGCTCTCTCGCCGAAAGACGCATGCAACTTGAAATGATCGTAGAGGCTTATGAAGAATTCAGCAGCTTTAATTCAGATGAATTGGCGCTAATTGAGCCTTTACGTGCAATGCGGTTGGTTTATTATCTGGCCTGGATTATCAGACGCTGGGATGACCCTGCATTTCCGAAAAATTTTCCCTGGTTAACCGGGGAAGATTTCTGGCATCGGCAGATTGCTACTTTCATTGAGCAGGTGAAGGTTCTACAAGAACCCCCTCTACAGCTAACGCCAATGTATTAATTCGACACAGTCAGGAGAGAGTGAGTTATGAAAAAGGTTTGGCTTGCGCTGGCAGGTATGATTCTGGCATTCAGCGCATCTGCTGCCCAGATCACTGAAGGCAAACAATACATTACTATCGATAAGCCGGTTGCAGGTGAGCCGCAGGTGCTGGAGTTCTTCTCCTTCTACTGCCCACATTGCTATCAGTTCGAAGAAGTTCTGCACGTTTCTGATAACGTGAAGAAAAAGCTTCCAGAAGGCGTAAAAATGACGAAATACCACGTTGAGTTCCTGGGCCCACTGGGCAAGGACCTGACTCAAGCGTGGGCGGTGGCGATGGCTCTGGGCGTGGAAGACAAGGTGACCGTACCAATGTTTGAAGCGGTGCAGAAAACGCAAACCGTTCAAACCGTTGCTGATATCCGCACGGTCTTTGTCAACGCGGGTGTGAAAGGCGAAGACTACGATGCTGCATGGAACAGCTTTGTGGTGAAATCGATGGTCGCTCAACAGGAAAAAGCCGCAGCCGATCTTCAGCTGCAGGGCGTTCCTGCCATGTTTGTTAACGGTAAATACCAGCTGAACCCACAGGGCATGGACACCAGCAATATGGATGTCTTTGTCGCTCAGTACGCTGATACCGTTAAGCAGCTTGTTGAGAAAAAATAAAAAGAAAACGCCGGTCAATGACCGGCGTTTTTGTATTGCGTTTTTAGGGTATCTATTAGCTTATCTTTCTCTTCCCACAATGCGTTCAGCCATTGCTGGAAGCGCCGCTTGAAGCTCTTATCGCCAACATAATCCCCGTGTAGCGCTGGGTCGACCTGCCGTAGGTTGACGTTCACGACAATGCGCGTCAATTTCCCACTTAACATATCGAAAAATGGCGTTTTATCATTTTCGGGATAACACAGCGTGACATCGAGCAGCTTATCAAACTGAGAACCCAATACGCTTAATGTCATGGCAATACCGGCAGCCTTGGGTGGCAGCAGATTCTTATACGGTGAACGCGTTTGCTGGCGCTTTTCGGGTGTAAAGCGTGAACCTTCCACGAAGTTAACGATAGTGGTTGGATGCGAGCGGAATTTCTCACAAGAGCGGCGGGTCGTTTCAACGTCTTTACCGCGACGCTCAGGATGACGAAGTAGATAGCTACGGGAATAGCGGCGCATAAAAGGCATATCCAGTGCCCAGCATGCCAGCCCCATAAACGGTACCCAGGCCAGCTGGTGCTTGAGAAAATACTTATTCATGGGGATATGGTTACGAAAAATCACGCACAGCACCACGATATCTGCCCAGCTATGGTGATTACAGATAAGCAGGTACCAGTTCTTTTTATTTAGCGTTTCCAGCCCCTGGATATCCCACTTAAGCCGGGGATTCAGATGCAGCAATCCAGCCAGCCCGCAGCACCAGCAGTACATCATGAAATTACAAAATATCGAGACTGAACGCCATATCACCGGCAGAGGAAAAAGCAGCTTAACGATCCCGGCTAAGATGATGGGTATGGAGCACAATACCGTGAGTAAAATGGTGAGTGCGATACTCAAGGGCAGGGTTATCGCAGCGAGTAATCTCGACATAGTTTGTTTATTCAGATAGTTAGTTATTAAACGTGCGCTGAAAAAGGGCACAAGACGCTGATTTTAACAGAAAACGCGCCAAATTATGGGTCTTAGCGAAATCCAAAAAGGTTCAGCATGTCTATCCACATTGGGCGAATTATCACCAGATCCAATTTTAAGAGCGCGATCGTGTTGTAAGGTGTTGAAAGTAATAGTCTATTTATCCATTAACCCTGCGTAACAGACACTTTTTTATTATTAAAATAAAACTATTCACAAAGTTATCCACATTTTGTTTTACGCGCGATCGCGAAGATCTCTAAATCTTTTCGCGTTATTTTTGTGAAAAACTCATGTTTTCATGCTGTCTGTGGCATCCTTTACCCATAATCTGATAAACAGGCACGGAAATTATGGTTCAGATCCCTGAAAACCCTCTTATCCTCGTTGATGGCTCCTCTTATCTTTACCGGGCATATCACGCATTCCCACCGCTGACTAACTCTGCTGGCGAGCCGACTGGCGCGATGTATGGCGTGTTGAACATGCTGCGCAGCTTGATCCTGCAATATAAGCCGACACATGCGGTGGTGGTTTTCGATGCGAAGGGCAAAACCTTCCGTGATGAACTGTTTGAAGACTACAAGTCTCATCGTCCACCGATGCCGGACGATCTGCGTGCGCAGATTGAGCCGCTGCATAGTATGGTGAAAGCGATGGGGCTGCCGCTGATGGCGGTCGCTGGCGTAGAAGCGGACGACGTTATCGGTACGCTAGCGCGTGAAGCGGAAAAAATGGGTCGCCCGGTGCTGATTAGCACCGGTGATAAAGATATGGCACAGCTGGTGACGCCGGGCATTACGCTTATCAACACCATGACCAACACCATTCTCGGCCCAGAAGAGGTTGTTACTAAATACGGTGTCCCACCGGATCTGATTATCGATTTCCTCGCACTGATGGGCGATTCTTCAGATAACATTCCTGGCGTCCCGGGAGTTGGCGAGAAAACGGCACAAGCCTTGCTGCAAGGTTTAGGTGGCCTGGATGCGCTGTATGGCGAACCAGAAAAAATTGCCGGGCTCACCTTCCGTGGCGCGAAGACCATGGCGGCGAAGCTCGAGCAGAATAAAGATCTCGCCTATCTCTCCTACAAGCTCGCCACCATCAAAACGGATGTCGAGCTGGAATTGGGATGCGAAGAGCTGCTCGTCTCCGCCCCGTCAGTGGATGAGCTGCTGGAACTGTTTAAGAAGTATGAATTCAAACGCTGGATAACCGACGTTGAGTCCGGCACCTGGATGCAGGCCAAAGGCGCTAAACCCGCAGCAAAACCGGCGAAAGCCGCCGCTGTCTCCCCTGAGCCTGAAGAAGAGACGGCAGTCGCTCTGTCATCAGAAAATTACGTCACCATTCTCGATGAAGAAACGTTGATGACGTGGATCGACAAGCTGAAAAATGCGCCGCTGTTTGCCTTCGACACGGAAACCGACAGTCTCGATAATATCTCGGCAAACATGGTCGGCTTGTCATTTGCCACGGAACCCGGTGTTGCCGCCTATGTGCCGGTTGCCCATGACTATCTTGATGCGCCGGAGCAGATCTCTCGCGAACGTGTGCTGGAATTGCTCAAGCCGCTACTGGAAGATGCTAACCTGCTAAAAGTGGGCCAGAACCTGAAGTTCGATCGCGGTATTCTCGCCAACTACGGCGTTGAGCTGCGCGGCATCGCTTTTGATACCATGCTGGAATCCTATACGCTGGACAGCGTGGCCGGTCGTCACGATATGGATAGCCTCTCCGACCGCTGGTTGAAACACAAAACCATCACGTTTGAAGAGATTGCTGGTAAAGGCAAAAATCAGCTGACCTTTAACCAGATTGCGCTGGAAGAGGCTGGACGCTACGCGGCGGAAGACGCGGATGTCACGCTACAACTGCATCTTAAAATGTGGCCGAAACTCCAGCAGACAGAAGGGCCGCTGCGCATCTTCAATGAGATTGAAATGCCGCTGGTGCCCGTATTATCTCGCATCGAACGCAACGGCGTGAAAATCAATCCTGCCGTATTGCATGCGCACTCGCAGGAAATCGCCAAACGTCTGGTTGAGCTGGAACAGAAAGCCTACGAGATTGCCGGCGAAGAATTTAACCTCTCCTCACCAAAACAGCTGCAAACCATCTTGTTTGAAAAGCAGGGTATTAAGCCGCTGAAGAAAACCCCGGGCGGCGCGCCGTCGACGTCGGAAGAGGTGCTGGAAGAGCTGGCGCTGGATTATCCGCTACCAAAAGTTATCCTTCAATATCGCGGGCTGGCGAAGCTGAAGTCGACCTATACCGACAAACTACCGTTGATGATTAACCCGAAAACCGGCCGCGTACATACCTCCTATCATCAGGCGGTGACCGCTACCGGGCGTCTGTCGTCAACCGATCCTAACTTGCAAAATATTCCGGTACGCAGCGAAGAAGGACGCCGTATTCGTCAGGCGTTTATTGCGCCGGAAGATTACGTCATCGTCTCCGCTGACTACTCGCAAATTGAGCTGCGTATCATGGCGCATCTTTCGCGAGATGAGGGCCTGTTGAAGGCATTTGCAGAAGGCCAGGATATTCACCGCGCCACCGCTGCTGAAGTATTTGGTATGCCGCTTGAGAGCGTAACCGGTGAACAGCGTCGTAGCGCGAAGGCGATCAACTTCGGTCTGATTTACGGCATGAGTGCTTTCGGGCTGGCGCGTCAGCTGAACATCCCGCGTAAGGAAGCGCAGAAGTATATGGATCTCTACTTTGAGCGTTATCCTGGCGTACTGGATTACATGGAACGCACCCGTGCGCAGGCGAAAGAGCAGGGCTTTGTTGCCACCCTGGATGGTCGTCGCTTGTATTTACCGGACATCAAATCCAGCAATGGCGCGCGTCGTGCCGGTGCCGAGCGTGCGGCGATTAACGCCCCCATGCAGGGTACTGCCGCCGATGTCATCAAGCGGGCAATGATTGCCGTGGATAGCTGGCTGGAAGGTGAAAAACCGCGCGTTCGTATGATTATGCAGGTACACGATGAATTGGTCTTTGAAGTCCATAAAGACGACGTGGATGCGGTGACCAAAAAGGTACATGAATTGATGGAGAACAGCACTAAGCTGGATGTGCCGCTGCTGGTGGAAGTGGGCAGTGGCGAAAACTGGGATCAAGCTCATTAAATGTTCGATGAAAAACTCTAGTTTATGTAAGTAAGCAACATAACTTATCTAATTTTGTGATGAACATTAGAATTCGTTATGTAACAAATGAAAAAAAACTACAAAAAATGCTTTCTGTGAACTGTAAAAAAGAGTAGAGTTAATCTCGTAGGGTACAGAGGTAAGATGTTCTATCTTTCAGACCTTTTACTTCACGTAATCGGATTTGGCTGAATATTTTAGCCGCCCCAGTCAGTAATGACTGGGGCGTTTTTTATTGGGCGAAAGAAAAGTTTTCGCATCAGTCACTTTGGGCAATGTGGGGTCAAACAGGGGGAGAGTGCGAGCCCGGAACAGGGCGCCATGCGCCGCTATCCGGGATTATGGCGGGAATTACTCTTCGGCGATTTCTGGTGCTTCCTGCGGAGGAATATCGTTGTACCAGCTATCAAGCTTCTGACGAAGTTTGTCTACGCCCAGCTTTTTCAATGAAGAAAATGCTTCAACCTGCACATCACCGTTAAAGGCAAGAACCGCTT
The DNA here is from genome assembly GCF_044745165.1 of Kluyvera sp. NPDC087067. Classification (NCBI taxonomy): domain Bacteria; kingdom Pseudomonadati; phylum Pseudomonadota; class Gammaproteobacteria; order Enterobacterales; family Enterobacteriaceae; genus Kluyvera; species Kluyvera sp. NPDC087067. Next base: position 7,955 of record NZ_JBIUZS010000011.1, read on the forward strand.
CGCGCACCTGGTTTAACTGCGCTTTACGGGCACCGCTTGCAAGCTTATCTGCCTTGGTCAGCAGTACCAGAACCTGGATTTCGCTCGCGACGGCCCACTCGATCATCTGCTGGTCGAGATCCTTCAGCGGATGGCGGATATCCATCAGTACGACTAATCCTTTCAGACACAGACGTTTTTCCAGGTATTCACCCAGCGCCTTTTGCCATTTGATCTTCATCTCTTCTGGAACCTGCGCGAAGCCATAGCCTGGCAGGTCGACAAGGCGCTTGCCTTCAACCACTTCAAACAGGTTGATAAGCTGCGTACGTCCCGGTGTTTTTGAGGTACGCGCCAGGCCTTTCTGATTGGTCAGCGTATTCAGGGCGCTGGATTTACCGGCATTAGAACGGCCAGCAAAAGCCACTTCGATTCCGGTATCGGACGGTAAGTGACGGATATCAGGCGCACTTGTCACAAAGTGCGTCTGTTGATAGTTCAGGTTAGTCAAAACGGTTATCTCCGTTAAATCAGCAATGGGGGCGATTATACCCGATCGGTAGAAAAAGGCTGATTTTCCTCAACGCTCATTTGCTGTAAGCCAATGGCTGTCCGCTTGTAAGACATTTGCCATTGTTACTATGAGAAATCTAAGTGAAATCGTAGATGATAAATTATTCGAAATGATATAAATCAATAACTTAAATATGTTTAAAATTCTGATTTAGCGATTTTCTCAGTTTCGTTGCTTGTTAGTTTAACGCAACACGGTAAAGTAGCACCCATCGGCAAGGGCGCCAGAAGGATTTAGACTCAGGACGAGGGGTCAGGAACGCCAGGAGGCGAAGACCAACGGAATTTGTCAGGATGACAAACGTCTGGAGACGTGACGCAGGGATAGGGAACAATAACAGGGACTGTTATAAAGCTAACGGATAAACAGGGCGCGTTGTAAGCCAACACGGAATGTAGAACCCGTAATGGGTTGTGAGTCAGGAAAAAAGGCGACAGATTACTCTGTCGCCTTTTTTCTTTGTTTGCTTTCTGCTAGATTCCGGCTCAATTCTATACTGAATAAAACGGCTCAAAGACTGACATCATGAAAAAACCAACCTCTGCACCGCGCAGTAAAGCTCCGGGCAAACCGCGTCGTAAAACCCGCGAAGAACTGAACCTGGAAGCTCGCGATCGTAAAAACGACAAAAAACACCGTGGCAATGCGGCAGGTAGCCGTGCGTCAGGCTCTGGCGGTGCCTCCGGCTCAAACAAACAAAAGCAGCAGCAAGACCCTCGTATTGGTAGTAAAAAACCGATAGCGCTGGGCGTCACTGACGCGCCAGTCGCAAAACAGCACAAACCGAAGAGCGAGAAACCTATGCTTTCACCGCAGGCTGAGCTGGATATGCTGGAGAGTGATGAGCGCCTGGATGCGCTGCTGGAACGTCTGGAAAACGACGAAACCCTGACCGCTGAAGAGCAGAAGTGGGTTGACGCCAAGCTGGATAGAATTGACGAGCTGATGCAAAAACTCGGCCTCTCTTATGATGACGAAGAAGACGAGGAAGAGGAAGAAGAAGGCAAGGAAGACATGATGCGTCTGCTGAGAGGCGGAAACTAAGGTTTGCACCCGATTGGCTTGCCAGTCCTGCTTATAACCCTTTTGGTTGTATGTTATCTGGTGTGGTTATTCGTTAAACTACGACGGTTGTCGCGGCGTCAAAGATGGCTGCGCAACCGGCAATTTCACCGTAATACGGTGATGCCGGCAAGCCGTCGTCGTTCTCGACACCATCGGAAGGAGTGAGCATGTCTTTGCAGTTAATCGACTGGGACCTGGCCCTTATCCAGAAATATAACTATTCCGGGCCGCGCTATACCTCGTATCCCACCGCGCTGGAATTCTCGGACGCCTTTGGCGAATCCGAGTTTGTGAACGCCGTTGCGCGTTATCCTGAAAGGCCGCTGTCGCTGTACGTGCATATCCCGTTCTGCCACAAGCTTTGTTATTTCTGCGGCTGCAATAAAATCGTTACCCGTCAGCAGCATAAAGCCGATCAATATCTTGACGTCCTCGAGCAGGAAATCCGCCAGCGGGCGCCGCTGTTTGCCGGTCGCCACGTTAGCCAACTGCATTGGGGCGGCGGTACGCCAACCTATCTCAATAAAGCGCAAATAACGCGTTTGATGGCGCTTCTGCGCGAGAACTTCCAGTTTGATGACGACGCTGAGATATCGATTGAAGTCGACCCGCGCGAAATCGAACTGGACGTGATTGATCACCTGCGCAGCGAAGGCTTTAACCGTCTCAGCATGGGCGTACAGGACTTCAATAAAGAAGTGCAGCGGTTGGTTAACCGCGAGCAGGATGAAGAGTTTATCTTCGCCTTGCTTCATCGCGCCCGCGAAATGGGTTTCACATCGACGAATATCGATTTGATTTACGGCCTGCCAAAGCAAACGCCGGAGAGCTTTGCGTTTACCTTAAAGCGGGTCGCAGAACTCAATCCCGACCGTTTGAGCGTATTTAACTACGCGCACCTGCCAACGCTTTTCGCCGCCCAGCGTAAAATCAAAGATGACGATCTCCCTTCTGCGCAGCAGAAACTGGATATATTGCAGGAAACCATCGGTTCACTGACGCAATCGGGCTACCAGTTCATCGGGATGGATCACTTTGCTCGACCGGATAATGAACTGGCGGTGGCCCAGCGCGAAGGCGTGTTGCATCGCAACTTCCAGGGATACACCACCCAGGGTGATACCGATCTGTTAGGCATGGGGGTTTCCGCCATCAGTATGATTGGCGACTGTTATGCCCAGAACCAGAAAGAACTGAAGCTTTACTATCAGCAGGTTGCCGACAAGGGGAATGCGCTGTGGCGTGGTATCGCCTTAACGCGTGATGATTGTATTCGTCGTGATGTGATAAAGGCGCTTATCTGCAACTTCAGCCTCGACTTTGCGGCGGTAGAAAAAGAGTGGGATTTGACGTTCCGCGACTACTTTGCGCAGGATCTGGAGCTTTTGGCACCGCTGGCGAAAGATGGGCTGGTGGAGGTGAATGAGGAAGGGATTCAGGTGACGCCTAAAGGTCGTTTGCTGATCCGTAATATTTGCATGTGCTTTGATGCTTATTTGCGTCAGAAAGCGCGGATGCAGCAGTTCTCGCGGGTGATTTAGCGATGATATTGCCCGGTGGCGCTACGCTTACCGGGCCTACAAATCGACTGTAGGCCGGATAAGCGCAAGCGCCATCCGGCTTAGCTAAAAAGCCCAACCAGCGCAGCGCACAGCACGGCCGCAGCTGCGGTTTGTGGCGAATGACTGGCGGCACCGCTCGATACCACATTAATCAATGATTCAAACATTATTGTCCCCCCTCAAATTTCCGGGCTGAATAATACTTAACTCATCGTGACAGTAAAGTACAAAATTGCAGCAACTTGCGCGAATCGAGCAATATTTACACTTTATCTGCGGATTACTCCATCCCCAGCTCTTTAAGCTTGCGGGTAAGCGTATTACGCCCCCAGCCTAACAGTCGAGCCGCTTCCTGCTTGTGTCCTTGAGTATGCCGGAGCGCGGTGGTCAGCAGCGTGCGTTCCATTTCCGGCTGGGCTTCAGACAATAGGTTTTGATGACCGGATCGTAGCGCACGGTCAGCCCACTGCGCCAACAACGTGGCCCAACTGTCCGGCAGCGAAGCGGCTGCGGGGCTATCCGGCATACTGGCTTCAAACAGTTCGCCAGGCAGATCCTGAATTAAGACTTCTTGTCCGGCAGCCATCACCGTTAACCAGCGACAGGTGTTCTCAAGCTGACGCACGTTGCCAGGCCAGGCCAGGCGCGTTAACGCAGCTTCAGTTTCCGGGTGCAGTAATTTGGCTTCAACGCCCAGTTCACGCGCGGCCACCTGCAAGAAATGGTGCGCCAGACGTGGAATGTCTTCCCGACGCTCACGCAGCGGTGGCAGATGGACACGAATGACGTTCAGACGGTGGAATAAATCCTCGCGGAACTTCCCTTCCTGAACGCGCTGTTCGAGATTCTGGTGAGTCGCCGCAATGATGCGCACATCCACCTTCACCGGCGCATACCCCCCGACGCGATAGAACTGCCCATCGGCCAACACGCGCAGCAGACGAGTCTGAACATCCATTGGCATGTCGCCTATCTCATCGAGAAACAGGGTGCCGCCGTCGGCCTGCTCAAAACGCCCCTGGCGTACGGTATTCGCGCCGGTAAAGGCGCCTTTCTCGTGGCCAAATAGCTCTGACTCAATCAGGTCTTTCGGGATTGCCGCCATATTCAACGCGATAAACGGTGCTTTGACGCGTGGACTGTGGCGATGCAACGCATGTGCAACCAGTTCTTTACCGGTGCCGGACTCCCCGTTAATCAGCACGCTGATTGAGGAACGCGACAGGCGACCAATAATACGGAATACATCCTGCATCGCTGGCGCTTCACCGATGATATCGGTGGTAGGGTCGTTTACCTGCACATTACGCGGCTGCTGCTGTTCTTGATAGTGGCTGATGGCGCGTTCAACCAGGGCAACCGCTTCATCGATATCGAACGGTTTTGGCAGATAATCAAATGCCCCTTGCTGATAGGCGCTCACCGCGGCATCCAGATCGGAGTGTGCCGTCATTATGATGACCGGAAGCATCGGGTGACGCTGTTTTATTTGCGTTAACAGCGCCAGACCGTCCATACCCGGCATGCGGATATCGGACATCAATACGTCTGGCGTTTTAGTCGCCAGTGCATCAAGCACCTCTTTTCCACCCTCAAATGTCGTACAGGTTAGCCCCGCCCCAGAGAGTGCGCGTTCAAGCACCCAACGGATGGAGCTATCGTCATCTACGACCCAGACTATCCCTCGTTGCATAAACACACCTTATTTTTTAATTGGCAGGTAAACCGAAAACTCGGTATGGCCCGGCCAACTGGTAAATTCAATTTTGCCGGAGTGCTGATCGATAAGGCTGCGAGCAATCGATAGACCCAGCCCGGTGCCGCCTTCACGGCCGCTGACCATCGGATAGAACAATGTGTCCTGTAAGTGCGATGGAATGCCGGGGCCGTTATCCTGCACATCAATTCTGGCGGCCAGGCGATAGCGCACGCCGTGTAGCGTGAGTTGAAACGCGGTTCGCGTACGCAGGACAATTTCGCCGCCCTCTGACCCTAATGCCTGAAGGGCATTACGCACGATATTAAGGAGAACTTGCTCAATCTGGTCGGGATCGTGCGGCAGTTCAGGCAAACTGGGATCGTAATCGCGTACCAGCGTGACGTTATCCGGTAGCTCCATTGAGACCAGCTTCACCACCCGCTCTGCCACTTTATGGATGCTCTCGTTAACGTGAGTACCCGGGCGCTGTGGCCCCAGCAGACGGTCCACCAGATTACGCAGACGGTCAGCCTGTTCGATAATCACATTGGTATATTCAGTCAATGCCGGATCGGGCAGGGCTTTACTCAATAGCTGTGCAGCGCCGCGTAAGCCACCCAGAGGGTTTTTTATCTCATGGGCAAGCCCTCGCACCAGATCGCGTGCAGCGATTTGCTGAGCGTGCTGGAGCTGCTCCTGGCTCAGGCGGCGTTGATTGTCCATCGGCGCCATTTCCAGCAGGATAAATCCATCGGGCAGACGTTGAGCCGTAAGCGAAAGAATATGAGAACGACTGTCGATGACTAAGGTGACTTCGTTATCCGTAAACCCCTGACCGGTTTGCAGACTTTCCTGCATCAAGCCAATGTTTAGCGAAAAATAGCTCAGTAGCTCAGGTAACGGCGTGCCGAAAAGTTTACGCGCGCTCTGCGCCAGCAGTTGCTGGGCGGCGGGGTTCGCATAATGAACGGCAAGGTCGTCATCGACTAATAAAATGCTGTTGATTAACGAATTGAGGATCTGCCCAGCATCGGGCAGTGCGCCTGTTGCCATTTAGCAGTCTCCTGAAAAGGCTTGCACTGTTTTAGTGCATTATAGCTTTTTACGGTTAAAAAGCGCGAAAGTTCAGGTGGTTGGTGGAGAAAAAAGCCCATCCAGAGATGGGCTGAAAGCTTCCACGGCAACGAAACATCCAGGATGTTACGTCAGGACGAGTTTGTCATGACGCAACGTTAGCTGGATTGAACAACTCAAAACAATTACACGCTGTAGTAAAGTTCGAACTCTACTGGGTGTGGCGTCATGCGTACACGGTCGTTCTCTTCGATACGCAGACCAATGTAAGCGTCGATAGCTTCGTTAGTGAACACGCCGCCCGCGGTCAGGAATTCACGGTCTGCGTCCAGCGCATTCAGTGCTTCTTCCAGAGAGCCTGCAACCTGTGGGATCTCTTTCGCTTCTTCTGGAGGCAGATCGTACAGGTTTTTGTCCATCGCTTCGCCTGGGTGGATTTTGTTCTTGATACCATCAAGACCGGCCATCAGCAGCGCTGCGAAGCACAGGTATGGGTTAGCCGCTGGATCCGGGAAACGCACTTCGATACGACGTGCTTTCGGAGAGGCGACCACTGGGATACGGATAGAGGCAGAACGGTTACGGGCAGAGTAGGCCAGCATAACCGGGGCTTCATAACCTGGGACCAGACGCTTGTAAGAGTTGGTGGTTGGGTTCGCCAGGGCGTTGATCGCTTTAGCGTGCTTAATAACACCACCGATGTAGAACAGCGCCTGCTCGGACAGACCCGCATATTTGTCACCGGAGAACAGGTTTACGCCGTTCTTGGACAGGGACATGTGGCAGTGCATACCGGAACCGTTATCGCCAAACATTGGTTTTGGCATGAAGGTCGCGGTTTTACCGAAGCGGTGAGCAACGTTGTGCACCACATATTTGTAGATCTGAATCTCATCCGCTTTTTTGGTCATGGTGTTAAAGCGGGTAGCGATTTCGTTCTGGCCAGCAGTCGCCACTTCGTGGTGATGCGCTTCTACAACCAGACCCATCTCTTCCATGATAAGACACATGGTAGAACGGATGTCCTGAGAAGAATCGACCGGAGGAACCGGGAAGTAACCGCCTTTCACGCCTGGACGGTGACCTTTGTTACCACCTTCGTATTTGGTGGAGGAGTTCCATGCGCCTTCGATATCATCGATAGCGACGTGAGAACCGGAGATAGATGCGCCGAAACGAATGTCATCAAACAGGAAGAATTCTGGCTCTGGCCCGAACAGTACGGTGTCCGCGATACCGGTAGAACGCAGGTATTCTTCAGCGCGTTTCGCGATGGAGCGCGGGTCACGGTCGTAGCCCTGCAGGGTGCCTGGTTCCAGGATGTCACAACGAATAATCAGGGTAGATTCTTCATAGAACGGGTCGATGAGAGCAGTCGATGCGTCAGGCATCAGCACCATGTCGGATTCGTTAATGCCTTTCCAGCCGCCGATTGAGGAGCCGTCAAACATTTTGCCTTCTTCAAAGAATTCGGCATTTACCTGATGAGCAGGGATCGTAACGTGCTGTTCTTTACCTTTGGTATCGGTGAAGCGCAAATCGACAAACTTCACTTCGTGCTCATTCAGCATCGTCAAAACGTGTTCAGCGGACATACTTAACATCTCCCGGAATTTTCATTGTCGTCGTGGTAACGAGGTCTTCTATCACTGCATAAAGTGGCGTTGTTGCCCTAAAAAATATAAAGCGAAATCTGTGCCAACTTTTAAATTACCCCCAAAAGGCGTTATCATGCGCACCATAGTGCAAAAGGGCTGCACCACGATAGCTTGTTTGCACCATTATAGTGCTTATCTGTGATTGTTGAGCACCATATTGGTGCAAATTGCGATTAGGTGCCCTTTTTATGCTCCGTGAAAGCGATCACAAAGAAACTCTGCAATACTTGTTTGCGGAGGATCTCTGTGATCCTGTTTTGTAGTGCGATTAATCCGTGTACAATAACGCGCTATTTCTAATGCCCGAGGCAAAGTTGTGATCGAAAATTTGCGTAATATCGCCATCATCGCGCACGTTGACCATGGTAAGACTACCCTGGTTGATAAGCTGCTCCAGCAATCCGGTACGTTTGATGCGCGTGCTGAAACACAAGAGCGTGTGATGGACTCCAACGATTTGGAGAAAGAGCGTGGGATTACCATCCTCGCGAAAAACACCGCAATCAAATGGAATGATTACCGTATCAACATCGTTGATACCCCAGGGCACGCCGACTTCGGTGGTGAAGTTGAGCGCGTCATGTCCATGGTAGACTCCGTGCTGCTGGTTGTTGATGCAATGGATGGCCCGATGCCGCAGACGCGCTTCGTGACCAAAAAAGCATTTGCTCACGGCTTGAAGCCAATCGTTGTTATCAACAAAGTTGACCGTCCAGGCGCACGTCCTGATTGGGTTGTTGACCAGGTATTCGACCTGTTCGTTAACCTCGACGCGACCGACGAACAGCTGGACTTCCCTATCATTTACGCCTCTGCGCTGAATGGTATTGCTGGCGTTGACCATGAAGATATGGCGCCAGACATGACCCCGCTGTACCAGGCGATTGTTGACCATGTACCAGCTCCAGACGTAGACCTGGATGGCCCACTGCAGATGCAAATCTCCCAGCTGGACTACAACAACTACGTTGGCGTTATCGGTATCGGCCGTATCAAACGCGGTAAAGTGAAACCAAACCAGCAGATCACTATCATTGATAGCGAAGGCAAAACCCGTAACGGTAAAGTCGGTAAAGTCCTGACCCACCTGGGTCTGGAACGTATCGATAGCGACCTGGCGGAAGCTGGCGATATCATCGCGATCACCGGTCTGGGCGAGCTGAACATCTCCGACACCATCTGCGATCCGCAGAATGTTGAAGCGCTGCCAGCGCTGTCTGTTGATGAACCAACCGTAACCATGTTCTTTAACGTCAACACTTCTCCATTCTGTGGTAAAGAAGGTAAGTACGTTACTTCTCGTCAGATTCTTGACCGTCTGAAGAAAGAACTGGTACACAACGTTGCGCTGCGCGTTGAAGAAACCCCGGATGCTGACGCATTCCGCGTTTCTGGTCGTGGTGAGCTGCACCTGTCCGTTCTGATTGAAAACATGCGTCGTGAAGGTTTCGAGATGGCGGTTTCCCGTCCGAAAGTTATCTTCCGCGAAATCGATGGCCGTAAACAAGAGCCATTCGAAAACGTAACGCTGGACGTCGAAGAGCAGCACCAGGGTTCTGTTATGCAGGCACTGGGCGAGCGTAAAGGCGACCTGAAAAACATGAATCCAGACGGCAAAGGCCGCGTACGTCTTGACTACGTGATCCCAAGCCGAGGCCTTATCGGCTTCCGTTCAGAGTTCATGACCATGACCTCCGGTACCGGTCTGCTGTACTCCACCTTCAGCCACTACGACGACGTTCGTCCGGGTGAAGTGGGTCAGCGTCAGAACGGCGTACTGATCTCCAACGGCCAGGGTAAAGCAGTTGCGTTCGCACTGTTCAGCCTGCAGGACCGCGGTAAGCTGTTCCTGGGTCACGGTGCAGAAGTTTATGAAGGCCAGATCATCGGTATTCACAGTCGTTCTAACGACCTGACTGTAAACTGCCTGACCGGTAAAAAACTGACCAACATGCGTGCTTCCGGTACTGATGAAGCGACCACGCTGGTTCCTGCTCAGAAAATGACGCTGGAACAGGCTCTGGAATTCATCGATGACGACGAACTGGTAGAAGTGACTCCAATTTCTATCCGTATCCGTAAACGTCACCTGACTGAAAACGATCGTAAACGCGCGAATCGTGGTCCTAAAGAAGACTAATTATCGTCTTTGATTGTGAAAAGCCGCTGATCATCAGCGGCTTTTTTTTGCCCGGAATAGTGCTGAAAGGGTGAAAAAAAACGCCTGACGGTATCCGTCAGGCGTTGTCAGTCACTTAGGTTGCAAATCAGAAGCTGTACTTCACGCCTAGCATCCCTTGCGTATCACTGTAGCCTTTATCGCCAATCTGCTGGGCAACGTTCCCCCACATGGTCAGGCGTGGCGTAATCTGCCCTTCAACGCCCAGCTTCAGTTCACCGATATTCTTCGTACCGCGCATTTCATTACTAATGTCGTCCATTTTCACCCGCGTGGTCTGAGTGTTGTGGATCCAGTTGGCTTCAATGAACGGCTGGAACTCACGTGATTTTCCATCATCAATCGGGTGATGCCCGTGGATATAAGCCTTCACGCCGAGACGTGTCATCAAATTACCGTCGGTTTTATCTTTCACCCGTGTGCCGTTGGCTTCACGGTGGTTATCGGCCTGGACATCCATCCAGATTACCTGCACTTTTGGTTGGATCCAGTAGCTGTTACGTTCATTTTCCGACACTTTGAAGCTATAGCCCGCCTCGATGGATGCCGTAATGCCGCTGGATTTATATTTCTCCGTGGCCAGTTTTTCACCCATCACTTTGTTATCAAACCAGCTATACAATGCCCAGGTATCGACATAGGTACCGGTTTTATTCGCCTCGTTGGCATACCAGGTGCCGTACAGACCGACGCTGTAACCCGTCACCTGTCCACGTGAGCGATAGTGGGTCAGGTTGGACTCGGTTCTGCTGCGGCTGTTGCCGTAGCCGGCCATGGCGCCAATGTGCCAACGATCCAGGCCATCTGAGCTCCACTGGGCAATATCGCCACCCAGCTGTACTACGTAACGATTACTTTGTGTACTGAGCTGCCCAGAGGCATCTTTAAAGCGCGTATGCCCCCCGACATTACGCAGCCACAGGCTTGTCACCTTTTTCTCGCCGGTGAGCAGGTCGGTGTACTGTGTTTCACCCAGACGGTCGTGAAGACGGGTGAGGAACATCGTATTCGCGGCATAATTGTTCGCCATATAGCTACCATACTCAGGGCGATACTGATGCTCCCCTGGAGGTGCTGGTGGCACCAATGGTGGTGAAACCGGGTCCGGTGGGTCAATCGGATCTGGCGGCGGTGGGTCGACCGGATCTGGCGGCGGTGGGTCAACCGGATCTGGCGGCGGTGGGGCGACCGGATCTGGCGGCGGTGGGTCGACCGGATCTGGCGGCGGTGGGTCGACCGGGTCTGGCGGCGGTGGGTCAACCGGGTCTGGCGGCGGTGGGTCAACCGGATCTGGCGGCGGTGGGTCAACCGGGGTGAGAAGGCTTGTCAGATACCAATTATTCCCTTTCTGGACAACGTTATAGTCGTATCCGCCTGCGACGATACGTCCGTCTTTTTCAAATAACCCGTTGGACAGACCTCCAACGGTGATGATTTCAATCCCTTCAACGGTTTCAGCACCCGTGCCACCAATATTCGTCACGGCAACCAGAGCATTCCCTGAGGTATTACCGTTAACAATAAGCTTATCGGTATCCGAATCATCATCATTAAGCACGGTATTAAAGACCAGCTTACCGCCATTACCCGTAAAATCTTCCTGGATCGTCAGGGTCTGCCAGCTATCGGGATCCGCGTGCTGGAAATTGACGGTACTGCCGGAATTTAGCGTCAGGTTAGTCAGGGTTGAGCTGTTGCTCATATTCCAGGTTGCATCGCTCATCGATACGGAAATGTTGCCCGTTCCGGCCGCCGTGTCGGTGATATATGAAGCGCCATCCCATAACGATTGATTGGTCATGTTCAACGTAATAGTGCTTTGTTGCAAAGGCAGTGAGCTGGTGCTCGCAATCGCACCGGCGGCCAGTAAATCGCCTTTTATATTAAGCTGTCCACCCGCTGAACCATCAATCATCCCGCCACTTTCCGCGAGGATTGCGTAGCTTTGGCTGTCATTATCGCCAGCCATGTTGACAGTCGCGTTACCGGCCAAATTTATCTTGCCGCGTGAAATCGCATATAAACCGGCTGGGGCTTTCGTAGCGGATTTTTCCGCGCTGTTGGCCGCTATGTTGATGTTATTGCCGAGGTTTACCGTGCCAGAGCTATAGGCGTATACACCGTGAGCACCGTTGCCCTGGGTGACAATAGAGGCATTTTCGCCCACGTTCGCCACCCCGGTTGCCCCATAGGAATAAATGCCGTGACCATCAGCGCCGTTGGTTGTGATGGAGGCGTGCTCGTCAAGGTTTACGGTGCCATTGGAGGCATACATTCCGTAGGCCCGGCTCTCGTCGGTTGTGATAGTTGTATATTTTCCAACATCAATCGTTGAAAGACTGCCAGCATAAAGCCCGTATGAACTCGTTCCATAGGTTTCAATGGTCGTGTTATCACCGAGGCGCACATAAGAGCCGTCCTGGCTTGTGCGTACACCTTCGGCACTATTACCGCGTGTGACAATGTGAGCTTTATCGCCAACAATAATATTGTTTTTAACCAGTGAGGAATTTTTCATGGCGTTAGCGGTAATTCCGCGGCCCTGAAAACCCGTAGTTTCAATATATAATTCATCGCCAACATAAATATTGGCTGAACCAAGATAACCCTGGCTAAAACTACTGTACCCCGCGTTAATGCCGTCTCCGCTGTACCCATTAACGTAAATTTTCGTGCGATCGCCCGTGATGATAAATATTGGGTTGTCCGGGGTGTTAGTACCATGAGTACGGATGCCATCAACATCTTTACCATCGTTAGTTGAAACTTTTGATTTGGTGTAGATAGTCAGGTCATCGCCCAAAATAACGCCCGCGCTTCCCGATTGCGAGTTACGAAGAACCATTAGAGAATGCTCAAAAGCTTCTCCACCGGGACCATTTAAGGTCACGTTATTTCCGTAAATTTGGATACTGCCCGGATCATATTGATAAATATAGTTAGGATTACTGCCATTTTTTTGATAGTTGGTGTTTGCCGTTGCAGGGATGAGTGCTCGTAGCTCAGCCGGCAGCTCGGAAACCAAGCCGCTTGAGGGTAAGCTTTCAAAGTCAATCAAGGCTGCTTGCGCCGGGAGTGTGAAAGAAGCTAAAGCGGCTGAGACCGCCAATGCAATTCGAGAATATCTATTCTGATGTAACATAATAGCCTCCTTCCTTTAGGCCTGATTTATAACGACATTTAAATATTTATATGAAACAGGTGAATACGTTAATAAATGCCGGGCGGCTTTATTAAAAATAAAACGTAGTTTCTTTATCTATAACTTAATTACGCTGGTTTATTATGATCAGGGTATTTGAGTGTAGGGTTACACCCGTAAATAATATTCCGCTATCTTCAGCGATCCCTTTCCATTAGCTACACTTTAAATATTTCACCTGTAAGTAAATGTGTCAATGCTAATGAAAATTACATATTATTGATTTAATAACGATACTGAATGACTTTAACTGATTATTCCTGGGGAAAATCCAACTTCAAATAATTAACGATGCGCAAATGCATTATATTTCGCTATGTACCAGGATTTTTACTACTTGAGATCGGAAAGGTGTGCGGAAGTTAGGATATTTTATCTCTGAAGGAATAGCACTATTAGCTAAAGTTACCAGGTCTGACCGTCGTCGGTAGTCAAACTTCGGCTTTCCCGCTACAGTTATTCTTCCACGGCTTACAAGGAGAAGGTCATGCTCTATATCTTTGATTTAGGTAATGTGATTGTCGATATCGACTTCAACCGTGTGCTAGGGGCATGGAGTGACCTGAGCCGTGTACCGCTGGCCTCGCTAAAGCAGAATTTTACGATGGGAGAGGCTTTTCAGCAGCATGAGCGGGGTGAAATAACGGACGAGGCATTTGCAGACGCGATTTGTCACGAGTTGGCGTTGCCGCTGAGCTACGAACAATTTTCACACGGCTGGCAGGCTGTTTTTGTGGCGCTGCGCCCGGAGGTTGTTGCGGTGATGCAAAAACTCCGCGAACAGGGACATCGCGTGGTGGTTTTGTCGAACACTAACCGTTTACACACAACGTTCTGGCCTCAAGAGTATCCAGAGATACAGCAGGCTGCCGATCACATCTATCTGTCGCAAGAGCTGGGAATGCGTAAGCCCGAGGCCCGTATTTACCAACATGTTTTGCAGGCGGAAGGCTTTTCAGCGCAGGAGACGGTCTTCTTCGATGACAATGCCGAGAATATAGAAGGAGCTCGCCGTCTGGGGATCACCAGTATTATGGTGACCGATAAAACGACCATTCCTGATTATTTCGCGAAGTTATTATGTTAAAAACCGTTCATCAAAAAACCAGGCACCATACTCGTCCTATTTGGGCCTGGTTGAAGTTGCTGTGGAAGCGTATTGATGAGGACAATATGACGACGTTGGCGGGAAACCTTGCCTATGTCTCATTGCTCTCGCTGGTGCCGTTGATTGCCGTTATTTTTGCACTTTTCGCGGCGTTTCCGATGTTTTCTGACGTCAGTGTACAACTGCGTCATTTTATCTTTGCCAACTTTATCCCGGCGACCGGGGATGTCATTCAGCGTTATATCGAACAATTTGTCGCTAACTCCAACAAAATGACGGCGGTTGGCGCATGTGGATTGATTGTTACGGCGCTGCTGCTGATGTATGCCATCGACAGTGCGTTAAATACCATCTGGCGCAGCAAACGCACCCGGCCAAAAGTTTACTCTTTTGCCGTTTACTGGATGATTTTAACGCTTGGGCCGCTGTTGGCCGGCGCCAGTCTGGCAATCAGCTCTTATCTGCTCTCGCTGCGCTGGGCCAGCGATCTCAATACCGTCATTGATAACGTGCTGAGAATTTTTCCGCTGGTGCTCTCCTGGCTCTCATTCTGGTTGCTCTACAGCGTCGTGCCAATCACCCGCGTACCTAATCGCGATGCGATAACCGGTGCATTTGTTGCTGCTGTCTTGTTCGAAGCAGGAAAGAAAGGTTTTGCGCTTTATATCACCATGTTTCCGTCATATCAGCTCATTTATGGCGTGCTGGCGGTGATCCCCATCCTGTTTGTCTGGGTCTATTGGACATGGTGTATCGTCTTGCTTGGTGCGGAAATAACTGTCACTCTCGGTGAATACCGAAAATTAAAAACAGAGCCACAAGAAGACGAATAACCATGATTGCATTAATTCAGCGGGTGACCCGTGCCAGCGTAAGCGTGGCGGATGAAATCACCGGAGAAATAGGGCCAGGGCTACTGGTGCTCCTGGGCGTTGAGAGAGACGACGACGAACAAAAAGCCAACCGCCTGTGTGAACGCGTACTGGGTTACCGAATTTTCAGTGATGCTGATGATAAAATGAACCTGAACGTTAAGCAGGCCGGTGGCAGCGTGCTGGTGGTGTCGCAGTTTACCCTTGCCGCAGATACCGAACGTGGAATGCGTCCGGGCTTTTCTAAAGGTGCTGCGCCAGACCGTGCCGAAGCGCTTTATGAATATTTTGTTGAGCGTTGCCGCCAACAGGAAATGAACACCCAAACAGGACGATTTGCTGCGGATATGCAGGTGTCGCTGGTCAATGATGGCCCGGTCACGTTCTGGTTGCAGGTATGAACCCACTTCCCGGTAGAACGCGGGGGACAAAAGAGAGTGCCACTATGTATCATCTCCGAGTACCGCAAACGGCAGAAGAGTTAGAACAGTATTATCAGTTTCGCTGGGAAATGCTGCGTAAACCCCTTCATCAACCCAAAGGATCCGAGCGCGATGCGTGGGATGCACTAGCGCATCACCAGATGGTGGTTGATGAAGAGGGAAAGCTTGTCGCCGTCGGTCGTCTTTACATTAACGCCGACAGCGAAGCCTCTATCCGCTTTATGGCGGTTCATCCCGATGTTCAGAACAAAGGCCTTGGCACGCTCATTGCGATGACCCTGGAGTCCGTGGCGCGCCAGGAAGGCGTAAAACGTGTGACCTGTAGCGCACGTGAGGACGCGATGGCATTCTTCGCCAAACTGGGCTTTGTGAGCCACGGCGAGATCACCACGCCGCAGACCACTCCGGTTCGCCACTTCCTGATGATAAAACCGGTCGCTTCGCTTGACGACATTCTGCATCGCGGTGACTGGTGCGCACAATTACAGCAGGCCTGGTACGATCATATTCCTCTCAGCGAAAAAATGGGCGTGCGCATTCAGCAGTACACCGGGCAAAAATTTATTACTACCATGCCGGAAACTGGCAATCAGAATCCGCACCACACGCTGTTTGCTGGAAGCCTGTTTTCACTGGCGACATTAACCGGCTGGGGACTCATCTGGTTGATGCTGCGTGAACGCCATCTGGGCGGCACGATTATCCTTGCCGATGCCCATATTCGTTACAGCAGACCGATCACCGGAAGACCTACCGCGATTGCCGATTTAGGCTCCCTGAGCGGCGATCTAGACCGTCTGGCCCGTGGTCGTAAAGCGCGAGTCCAGATGCAGGTTGAGCTCTTCGGTGATGATTCTCCGGGTGTGGTGTTTGAAGGTACCTACATCGTGCTGCCTGCCAAACCGTTTGGCGCCTATGAAGAGGGCGGTAACGAGGAAGAGTAGGGGCGTGCCCCTACTGAAATTGACCTCTCACTCACCGGCCCTGGCTATTCGCCGGGCCACATCCTGCATGGCTCCTCGCGCCGTTTCACTGACGCCCCCAAGCTGGAAGAAACCATGTATCACGCCGAGATAACGCTGGCCGGTACAGGCAACTCCCTGTCGCGTTAATCTTTGTTGTAGTGCCTCTCCTTCATCCCGTAACGGATCAAATTCAGCGGTAAGGATATGCACCGGCGGTAAGCCGCTAAAATCGTTGCGCCAAAGTGGGCTTGCTTCAGGATGCTGAGTATCGGTCTGCTGGAGATACATTTCATAACCGGAGAGCAATGTATCGCGGGTGATAATGTAATCCTGACCATTGCTGAGGTAGCTGGCAAAGCTGGCGGTCGCGTCGAGCATGGGGTAAATCAGGACTAAGGCGGCAGGCGACCATTGCGCGGATTTTTTTAAACGTAGCGCAGTCACCAGCGCCAGATGCCCGCCCGCGCTATCTCCGGCAAGCGTAATGCGGTGGGCATTGATACCAAGCTGACCGGCGTATTTATGCACGAGATTCGCTCCCCGTTCCGCATCGTCATGAGCTGCGGGGAAGGTGTGCTCTGGCGCAAGGCGATACCGCACGGCAATCACCCGACACCCGCTGTTGTAGGCTAACTGGCGTAGCTGATTATCGTGCGTCATAAAGCCGCCGCTAACAAAACAGCCGCCGTGGTAGTAAACGACGCAGGGGAGTGAACGTGCCGCATTTAGCGGCGATATTACGCGAAACGTCATGCCTTCAAGCACAATATCTTCTGATTTAACCCGTATCTCTTTCTCACCGGCAAGCGACGTACTGGCAATATAACCCGCCCTCCGGTCATCAATACTCTGCCGTCTTGAAGAGGGACGACCTGCCGTAATAAATTCTGCAACCAGCTCCGCAATTCCATTTTCCAGTGCCATCACCTGCTCCCATTGGCTGTTTATTTATACAGTGTTATAGCCTGGTTCGTGACGAATGAAAATAGGGGATTGGGCAAGATGTTCGATTTCGGAAAGCGGCTCGCAAAAGGAAGGTCGCGGTTGGTCAGTGGTTTTTTTTCACGTTATTTTGAGACATAACCACTATACGCCATTGACGTATAGTTATTTAGGTCTACTATAAGCCAATGGCGTACTGAATATGATATTCATAGAAACGGAAATCTTTACGCAAGAAGTCACTAAGCTACTGAATGATGATGAATACGCAGGGTTACAGGTCTATATGGCTCTTAACCCGGATTGCGGCGAGCTCATCCAGGAATCTGGTGGTTTAAGGAAAGTTCGTTGGGGATCGCGAGGGAAAGGGAAACGCGGTGGAGTGAGGGTTATCTATTTTTATCACAGCCATTGCTTTGAGATCCGCATGCTGCTGATTTATCAAAAAGGGATTAAAGATGATATGACGGCGCAGGAAAAGACGGTGCTTCGCAAATTAATTGAGGGGTGGTAAATGGATAAGGCGCTATTTGAGCAGTTAACTCAAAGCATGGCTCAAATGAATGAAATAATTGCGGGAACCCGTCAGCCTTCACGTACTTTTCATATTGATGCCATGAAAATTAAAGAGATTCGTCAGTCATCTGGACTATCACAATCTAAGTTTGCTGAGCTGATATCGGTAAACGTGGATACGTTAAGAAATTGGGAACAGGGAAGACGTTCACCAACGGGGCCTGCAAAAGCATTACTGCGCGCGATTGCGAACGATCCCAGAAATGTTATTCAGGCACTGCGAACCTGAATGAACAACCCGGCAGATAGCCGGGTTGTCAGGTAAACCTACTCCCCTTCGCCCGGGAACAAGAACGGGTTAATAGAGCTACGGGCGAACCCTTCCTGCTCCATTCTTGCGTCCAGCACCAGCGAGGCCAGGTCGTCCGCGACGGCTTCGACTTTCGGGTCTTTTTCCTGATACAAAATCTTCAGGTAAGTGCCGCAGTCACCGCAGCTTTCAGCTTTAATTGCGGACTGCTCATTGTCCAGTGACCAGTAGTGCAGGTCGCGGCTCTGTTCACAGTTGCTGCACTTCACGCGCACTACGTGCCATTCGGTTTCACACAGATTGCAGTGCAGATACCGCAGACCCTGCGTCGAGCCAATTTGTACGATGCTGGACACCGGCATGGAACCGCACACCGGGCAGAACTGGCGCTGTTCGCCGTATTCCGCACGGGCTTTGCCTGGAATGAGGCTAGCCATTTGCGCCCAGTAAAGCGACAGCGCAGCCCAGATAAATGGCGCTTTATCGCTGCTTACCGAAGCGAAGTCGGATTCAAACAGCGCGCTTGCCATATTCTCCAGTTCCTGCTCGGAGGCTTTTTCGAGGTTTTCAATAACCGCCAGCGCCGGGCCACTCATCTCGGGCTTCAGCTCGGCAATCATCGATTGCAGCAGGGTGTGCCAGTGCTTGTCACGCGGCAGAACGTGAATATCCAGCGGCGGCTTGCCCTGGTCATTCGCTTCTTTCAGACGCGCGGTGAGATCCATCCGCAGCGGATGGTCGTAAAGCACCACTTCCTGAGCGTGGGCGATAAGCGCGGCAAAGCGCAGGTAATCACCCAGCGGGTTATTCTCAGCCAGCTCGCGCAGACGTTCGGCGCGGCGGTTATAGAGATTTTTGAGTCTGGGGAATAGTAACGGCGGAATTGCTTCCGCCGTACGTTTCTCGCTCGAACCCAGCTCATCTTGCGGGATTATGCGAATACTCATTCAGATGACTTTTCCTGTTTCTGGCGGACTTCACGGTACCAGCGTGGGTGATGTTTCTTCGCCCATGAACGGGTAACCCATCCTTCCACCATCGCGGTAATGGTGCCTTTCACCCAAAGGGCGGCGTAAATATGCACCATGATAACCACAATTAGCGCCACTGCGGCAAATGAATGCAGCATTAACGCAAATCGGATCACCGGGATTGAGAAAGCAGGCGCAAAGTACGGACGCCAGATAATCACCCCGCTCACCAGCAGCAGCACCAGGAAGATAATCGCCGCCCAGAATACGCATTTCTGGCCGAAGTTATAGCGTCCGGTGTCACCTACTTCCTCGTTGACGACGATCTTACGAATATTCTTCGCCCAAAAGATATCATCCCGATTGATTAGATTGTGGTGCCAATAGCGGAAAAACATGATGATAAACGACGCAAACATGATAACGCCGACGAACGGGTGCAGAATTCGCGCCAGCTGTGGTGTGCCCATGATTTGCATTAACCAGTTGAAGGATGGGAAGAAAAATCCCAATCCGCTCACCGCCGCCAGAATGAAACAGAAGGCGGTGACCCAGTGGTTGATACGTTCCGGCGCCGTGTAGCGCACGATGGTGTCACGTTTTTTCATTTGCGCACCTCATCGTTATCTTCATGCAGATTGTCTTCTTCATCTTCTGCGCGGTTCGGACCGACACCGACGTAGTGGAAGATGCTCGCGGCAAACGTGGCAGCAAAACCGACCGCGGCCAGCGGTTTCCAGATACCTTTCCAGAACTTAACGGTGGCGCTGATTTCCGGGTTCTCCGGCAAACCGTGATACAGATTTGGCTTGTCGGCGTGGTGCAGTACGTACATCACGTGCGTGCCGCCAACGCCTGCCGGATCGTACAGACCTGCATTGTCGTAACCACGGGTTTTCAACTCGGTGACGCGCTCGCCCGCCAGCACTTTCATATCCTCTTTAGAACCAAAGTGGATAGCGCCGGTTGGGCAGGTTTTTACGCATGCCGGTTCTTGCCCGACGTTTACGCGGTCGACGCACAGCGTACATTTGTACACGCGGTTGTCTTCCGGGTTCAGGCGCGGAACGTTGAACGGACAGCCCGCGATGCAGTAGCCGCAACCGATGCACTGCTCTGACTGGAAGTCGACGATGCCGTTGGCATACTGAATGATTGCCCCTTCCGCCGGACACGCCTTCAGGCAGCCCGGATCGGCGCAGTGCATACAGCCATCCTTACGGATAAGCCACTCGAGTTTGTCGTTCTGCTCCACTTCCGAGAAGCGCATGACCGTCCAGGATTTGGCGGTCAGGTCTGCGGGGTTGTCGTACACCCCGACGTTGCTGCCGATTTCATCGCGGATGTCGTTCCACTCAGAACAGGCCACCTGACAGGCTTTACAGCCTATACAGGTGGTGACGTCGATAAGCTTCGCCACCTCTTCCTGGTGATCCCGCGCGTGAGGCGCGGGAGTGAAACCGTTAGTGGCGGAACGACGAATAATATCTTGTGATTGATAAGCCATAGGTCGTCTCCGTTACACCTTTTCCACGTTCACGAGGAAGGACTTAAACTCTGGCGTCTGTGAGTTCGCATCACCGACGGACGGTGTCAGGGTATTGGCAATAAACCCTTTCTTCGCCACGCCTTCATAACCCCAGTGGATAGGAATACCGATGGTATCGATATCCTTACCGTCAACCTTCAGCGTACGAATACGCTTAGTCACCACTGCCTTGGCTTTGATATAGCCACGGTTGGAGGAGACTTTAACGGTATCACCGTGAGCAATGTTGAGCTTGTTCGCCAGCTTTTCACCGATTTCCACAAACTGTTCCGGCTGGGCGATGGCGTTAAGCAACGCATGCTTGGTCCAGTAGTGGAAGTGCTCGGTCAGACGATAGGTGGTGCCGACGTACGGGAACTTGTCCGCTTTACCCAACGCTTCCTTGTCGCCTTTGAAGATACGGGCGGCAGGGTTAGAGATAACGTTCGGGTGCAGTGGGTTGGTGCCCAGCGGTGTTTCAAACGGCTCGTAGTGTTCCGGGAACGGACCTTCCGCCATCTTATCGAGGGCAAAAAGACGTCCCATCCCTTCCGGCTGCATGATAAACGGCCCGACATTACTGCCCGGTGCTGCTGCACTGTAGTCAGCAATATCCACGCCGCCCCATTTCGCGCCGTCCCATTTCAGGAGCTGACGCTTCGGATCCCACGGGTTACCCTGCGGATCAGCGGAAGCACGGTTATACAGAATACGGCGGTTGAGCGGCCACGCCCAGGCCCAGCCCAGCGTGTTGCCAAGGCCGGATGGGTCGGCGTTGTCACGACGCGCCATCTGGTTGCCTTCCGGCGTCCAGCTGCCGGCGAAGATCCAACAGCCGCTGGCGGTAGTGCCGTCATCGCGCAGTTGGGCAAAGGAGCTAAGCTGCTGGCCTTTTTTGACGAGAACCGCACCGGTGGCCGGGTCGATAATATCGGCCAGCGCTTTCCCGTTGTTCTCCATCGCCACTTCCTCAGACGCTGGTTCTTCCGGCGTTGAGTAGTTCCAGCTCATGTTCAGCACCTGCTCAGGTACCGGGCCGCCTTCTTCGGCGTACATCTTACGCAAGCGCAAGAAGATACCGGCGAGGATCTGACCGTCGGTGACCGCCTCTCCCGGGCCGTCAGCGCCTTTCCAGTGCCACTGCAACCAGCGACCGGAGTTAACGATAGAACCGTTCTCTTCGGCAAAGCAAGTTGATGGCAGGCGGAACACTTCGGTCTGGATTTTCGACGGATCAACATCGTTTGACTCGCCGTGGTTCTGCCAGAACGTTGACGTTTCGGTGTTGAGCGGATCGATGGTCACCAGATATTTCAGTTTTGAAAGCGCTGCGACCGTTTTGTTTTTGTTCGGGAATGAAGCAACCGGGTTAAAGCCCTGGCACAGATAGCCGTTGACCTTACCCTCTTTCATCATCTCGAAGTACTGCAGCACGTCGTACCCTTTGTCCCACTTCGGCAACCAGTCATAGCCCCAGCTATTTTCCGCCGTGGCTTTGTCGCCGTAGAAGGTCTTCATCATCGAGACGAAGAATTTCGGGTAGTTGCCCCAGTAGTTCACCTGACCTTCCAGCAGCGGTTTCGGCGTGTTGGCGGTGAGGTAGGTTTGCAGATCAGGCTGCTTTTCGTTTGGCAGCGTCATGTAGCCTGGCAGGCTCTGTGACAGCAATCCTAAGTCGGTCAGACCCTGGATGTTGGAGTGACCGCGCAGGGCGTTTACGCCGCCGCCAGCCATACCCATGTTGCCAAGCAGCAGCTGAATCATCGCCATGGTACGGATGTTCTGCGAACCGATGGAGTGCTGCGTCCAGCCCAGTGCATACAGGAACGAGGCGGTTTTATCGTGCGCGCTGGTTTCTGCAATGTACTCACAGACTTTGAGGAAGTCGGCTTTTGGCGTACCGCAAATGTTCTCCACCATCTCCGGCGTATAGCGGGAAATATGCTGTTTCAGCAGATTCCAGACGCAGCGCGGATGGGTGAGGGTGGTATCGCGTTTGGCGTAACCGTTCTCATCAAGCTCGTAGTTCCACGACGTTTTATCGTACTTACGCGCTTCGGCGTCGTAGCCGCTGAACAGGCCGTCGTTGAAGCTAAAGTCTTCGCGTACGATAAGGCTGGCGTTGGTGTAGGCTTCGGTGTACTCACGGTTGAATTTTTCGTTGTTCAACAGGTACAGCATGACGCCTGACAGGAAAGTGATGTCAGTGCCTGAGCGAATAGGGGCGTAGAAATCCGCCACCGACGCGGTACGCGTAAAGCGGGGATCGATAACAATCAGCTTCGCGCCGTTGTGTATTTTGGCTTCCATCGCCCAGCGGAACCCGACCGGGTGTGCTTCAGCGGCATTACCGCCCATCACCACGATGAGGTTGGCGTTTTTGATGTCGACCCAGTGGTTGGTCATCGCACCGCGACCAAATGTTGGAGCAAGACTTGCTACCGTTGGTCCGTGTCAGACGCGTGCCTGGTTGTCGACCGCGAGCATACCGAGCGCGCGAGTAAATTTCTGGGTTAAAAATCCGGTTTCGTTACTGGATGCCGATGCGCAAAGCATGCCGGTGGTGAGCCAACGGTTGACGGTAGTCCCGGCATCGTTCTTTTCAATAAAGTTGGCGTCACGGTCAGCCTTCATCAGTTTGGCAATGCGGTCAAACGCTTCATCCCAACTGATTTTCTGCCACTTATCGGAGCCTGGGGCGCGATATTCAGGATACTTCAGACGGCTTTCTGAGTGGATGAAGTCCACCAGACCTGCGCCTTTCGGGCACAGTGCGCCACGGTTGACCGGGTGATCCGGGTCCCCTTCGATATGGAAAATCGAGGCTTTTGCGTTTTTTGCGCCGTCGCCGAGGCTATACATCAATAGCCCACAACCGACAGAGCAGTAAGTGCAGGTGTTACGAGTCTCACGGGTGCGCAGCAATTTGTACTGCCGTGTTTCCGCGAGTGCGAGGCCCGGGGCAAAGCCCAGCGCCGCTGCCGTGGTTCCTGCCATACCGCCAGCGCAGATCTTAAAGAACTGTCTTCTGCTGACCTGCATGGATTGCTCCTTGTTTCGACATTGTCATTGCTTGTAGTTTTTCCTCGCCGTAGCACGACGAAGGTGCTGAAAAATGCGATGCCCTCAGGTCCTGGAGGGCTTTCCATCAGAATACCACATTATCGGTAGGCTTGTTCCGATACGGTTAATGGCCGGTGAATAGAATTTGCACGTATTAACATTGAATTGTGGTGTAGATCACAAATTGAACGGAATGCGGAACGGAATGCCGGGATAATTAACGGCAGTAACTACAAGGGATTAGATGTACCGACCGGGGCAGTTTTTGCATAATGAGCGGTAATAAGTGCAGTTGTGCGTTATTGCACCACAAACTTGATCCATAATAAGCCTCAATTCCCCCTGGTTGTGGTGGAATAGACGCCCCGTATTGTTGACGTTGTTCAGAGTATTTGCCGTGTTTAATTTTAAAGATGAAGTCAAACCCTCGTTGCAGCTGATTGGCGCAGCCGAGCGTTCTGTCTTCAGAAGGCCACAGATTATGCAACCCACTCAGGATATTCTTGCAGAAGAAGTTCCCGTTGCGTTGGTCTACAACGGCATCTCTCACGTAGTGATGATGGCAACGCCCAAAGATCTCGAAGCCTTCGCAATGGGCTTCTCCTTGTCGGAAGGGATTATCGAGCATCCCCGGGAAATTTTTGGAATGGATGTCGCCCCGGCGTGTAACGGTATGGAGGTCAGAATTGAGCTGTCCAGCCGTCGCTTCATGGGGTTAAAAGAACGTCGCCGCGCGCTGGCCGGGCGTACAGGTTGTGGCGTGTGTGGCGTTGAGCAACTTAACGATATCGGTAAACCTATCCAGCCGCTGCCGTTTACTCAGACCTTCGATCTCGCCCATCTCGATTATGCGCTCCGCCATTTAGATGATGTGCAACCTGTGGGCCGTGAAACGGGCTGCACCCACGCTGCTGCCTGGGTGATGCCTTCCGGTGAATTGGTGGGCGGGCATGAAGATGTTGGCCGTCACGTGGCGCTTGATAAGCTGCTAGGGCATCGTGCCAAAGAGGGTGCGTTGTGGTTGAAAGGCGCAGCCCTGGTCTCCAGCCGCGCCAGCTATGAGATGGTGCAGAAATCGGCCATGTGCGGCGTTGAGATCCTGTTTGCCGTGTCTGCCGCAACCACGCTGGCCGTCGAAGTCGCTGAGCGCTGTAATCTGACGCTGGTGGGCTTTTGTAAGCCGGGTCGTGCGACAATTTATACCCACCCGCAGCGATTAACGGGTGGCTGATTTATGTTCAGTTATTTTGAATAATACCGACAAATAACTCCGCTTTTAGTTGATTGAGATGTGACCTATCATTTATCACATCAAGGCAACATGCCTTACACAAACAACCAACTTAAAGGGTTTATCTCATGAAAAGCATCAAAACTTTTGTCGCAGTTATCGCTCTCGCTACTTCTTTCGGTTCATTCGCAGCACAAACTGTCACTGCCAGCGCCTCTACCCTTGATGGTGCCGAAGCTAAAATTGCCGCTCAGGCTGAACAGGCTGGTGCAAGCTCTTACAAAATTACCCAGGCATACAGCGGTAACCGCGTGCACATGACCGCAGAACTGAACAAATAAGCGAAAAGCTACTGTCGAAAGAGCGCCCTCAGGGCGCTTTTTTCGTTTTGTGGTAGGCCGGATAAGCGACGCGCCATCCGGCATGTTTTAGTTGATACCTGCCACCCGCAGCAGTGCGGTGACGATAGCTGCCGCCAGGATAACCACGATTAACGGCGCTTTACGCCAGGCCAGGAACACCGCAAAACCCACCCCCAGCACGCGCGCCATCCCAGAGAAATGTTCGCCCTCATAAAAGGTTGTGGCCAGTGCGACAGAAAAAAGCAGTACCGTAGCGGCATCAGAGAGCAGCGCCTGAGAGCGTTCAGAGAATGCTAGCCGGTTACCCAGCTTCGCCCCGCCAAGCCGCATTAAATAAGTGCCGACCGATAAAATGGCGATACCGGCGATTATCAGCGTCATATTGCCCATTATTTTTTCCTCGCGAGTAGACCAAACAGTGACAGCAGAACCGGCAGCCCAACGGGGGCGAAAGGTACGCTTGCCAGTGAAAGTGCCGCGCCGCTAAAGGCGCGAATGAGCGTGGTGCGGCTCTTAAACGCAGGGATCACTAACGCAAGTAAGATGGCGGGGAAAACCGCGTCCAGGCCGATGGTTTCGGGGGCGGGCAGTAACTTACCGACTGCGGCACCCAGCAGCGCTCCGAGCGGCCAGATAATCGCGACGACCATTCCACACAGCCAGAAAGCCGCTTTCCGCTGTTCAGGCGTCGGCTGAGAAAGACCAAAAACGACGCTCTCATCGTTCATGATATGGCAGCCAATAAAGCTTGCGGCACGACGACCGACAAGATCGCGCACGGTCACGCCGAAAGGGATATGTCGGGCATTGACCAGTAAACCTGCCGCCGCCGCAGCCAGTGGATTGCCGCCGCTGGCGACTATGCCAATAAACATGAATTCAGATGCGCCCGCGAGCACGGAAACTGAGAGCAGCAGCGGCACCCACAGTGGAAAACCGTATGCCATCGCCAGTGAGCCGTAGGAGACACCCACGATACCCACGGCGAGACCCACAAGGAAAATGGCTTTAATCGTATCGCCTTTCAGGCAGGAGAACAGGTTCTGAGACATCAAAATTTACCATAACGAACGAGATATCCATTATAATGAACGAATCGATATGGTAGTTCAAGTCGAACGTTTCGTTCGGTATATAAAACGATGGAGTTGTGTATGACACAGCCAATCAGCGTGATTGCGAAAAGCCTGGTGCGTGAGCGAGCGAGGACGGGTCTGTCTCTGGCCGAAATTGCGCGCCGTGCTGGCATTGCGAAATCCACGCTTTCTCAGCTTGAGGCCGGGAACGGCAACCCGAGTCTGGAAACTTTATGGGCGCTCTGCGTGGCATTAGGCATCCCGTTTGCTCGGCTGCTGGAACCGCAGCCCAATAAAACGCAGGTCATTCGCCGAGGCGAGGGCACCAGGGTGGTTGCCGAGCAGGCAAACTATCAGGCGACGTTGCTTGCAGCCTGCCCGCCGGGCGCGCGACGTGATATTTATCTGCTGGCGACCCAGCCGGGAGCGGATCGCATTTCGCATCCCCATCCGCCAGGGTCGGTGGAACATATCATCATTACGCAGGGACGGGCGCTGGTGGGGCTAACTGCCGCGCCGGAGGAGCTGCACGCGGGCGACTATATTTGTTATCCCGCTGATGAGGAGCATCTGTTTAAAGCCCTGGAGCCGGATACCATGGCGTTGCTGGTGGCTGAACAAAATTAAGCGAAATACGCGGTAATATATAAATAACCGCGTATTTAATTCATTTTTATATCCTTAACGTAATATTAGTTATCTATGATTAATCTCTATAAATAAACCGCATTTATATTTATTCTGCTGTTTTGTATTTTATCTCTCTTCAGTGTTATCTCGCTCACGATATTCCAAAATGTAGCATTTACGGGCTAAAGTTTATTAGCTAGTGTTCTCGTGCCTGCAATGGAAGGGGTTAATTTTAAAGCCCATTTCATCTGGTGAATAAATTATAAAGAAATATTCATCATAAAAATAAGTGCGCGTGAGATCTCTCTGGGATTTCCCGGTTATTCTTTATTTCAAGGAAAGCGAATAATGAAGAAATCGACATTAGCTATTGCGATTGGATTATTGTTAGTGGCCAATACCAGCGTTGCGAAAACAACGAGCATGACGTTAGAGCAGCGGCTGCAACAGCTTGAGTCACGTCTGGAAGCTGCGGAAAGTCGCGCCATTCAGGCGGAACGTAAAGTACAGGATTTGCAGGTTCAGCAGGCTGCTGAAATTAAAGAAATTAAGGAAGCTCAGGGTAATACCCCTGTGAACGGGCAGACCCCCGCTACAGAAACGCAAAAAAATGCGTCCACGTCTAATCTGCTCCTGACCGGCTATGGCGATCTGAAAATCTATGGTGATGTGGAATTCAACATGGATGGTGAAAGCCGTCGTGGCACGCTGACAACCCTCAGCCATGATAACTCAAACGAACGTTGGGATTTGAACGGTCGTATTCTGCTGGGTGTTGATGGAACGCGCACCCTGGAGAACGGTCAGTATGCTGGTTTCTCTATCCAGCCGTTAGCTGACATGACCGGTTCCATGAATCTTGATGATGCGTACTTCCACTTCGGTCAGAAGGATGACTGGAAAATCAAAGTGGGTCGCTTTGAAGCCTTCGATATGTTCCCGCTTAACCAGGATACCTTCGTTGAGCACTCCGGGAATACCGCCAACGATCTGTACACCGATGGGCAGGGTTATATCTACATGATGAAAGAAGGTCGCGGACGTTCTGATTCTGGCGGCAACTTCCTGATGAGTAAGCAGATTGATGACTGGTACTTTGAATTGAACTCGCTGGTTGAAGACGGCACCACGCTGTTTGCGGATGGCGATAATGTCCCTGGCGGTCGCACGTATCACGGGCGTGAAGTCGAACAGCAGAAAAACGTTGTCTATATGCGCCCGGTTATTTCCTGGTCGCCAATGACCGAGCTTTCCTTCTCGGCGGCAATGGAAACCAACGTTGTTAACAATGCGTATGGCTACACCAATAGAAAAGGTGAATTTGTCGACCAGTCCGATCGTACCGGTTATGGTTTAACCATGACGTGGAACGGTCTGAAAACCGACCCGGAAAATGGTGTGGTATTTAACCTGAACACCGCCTATCTGGATGCCAATAATGAAGATGACTTTACCGCAGCAACCAACATTCTGTGGAAGAACTTTGAGCTTGGCTATATTTACGCGCATAACGAAATTAACGACTTTGCTAATGTAGTCTGCTACAACGACTGTATTATTCAGGATGAAGGTACTTACGATATTCATACCATTCATGCATCATATTTAATTCCGAATGTCATGAATATGCAGAACTTTAATATTTATCTGGGTACGTATTACTCTAAAGTTCAAAGCGACCAGAAAATCTCTTCCGACGACGACCGCTACGGCGCGCGCGTTCGCTTCAAATACTTCTTCTAAATCTGGAAAAACTAAGGCCTCTGTAAACAGAGGCCTTTTTTACTGATGGTAGCGCGTAGGCCCGATAAGCAAAGCGCCATCGGGCATGAAGTATCACTACGCCAGATAAAACACTTCTTTAAGCTCTGCGCTCACCGGGCTGTTGTCCGGGTTAGACGGCATCACGTCAGTCATATGCTTCCACCAGCGTTGGCAGACTTCCGTACTGGCAACGGCGTTCCAGCGCTCCTCAGATTCAATCTCAACGGTCGCGAACAGCAGGTTGCGTTCTTTATCGAGATAAATCGCGTAGTGGTGCGCACCGTGTGATTTCAGTACGGCTTCCAGCTCCGGCCAGATTGGGCTGTGGCGGCGCTGGTACTCTTCATGTGCATTGGCGTTAACCTGCATCACAAAGGCTTTGCGGATCATAATGCCTCCAGATACAGCTCGCGAACTTCATCGCGGCTGGCGGTACGTGGATTACATGGCGCGCAGGGATCGGCCAGCGCTTTATCCAGCCATCCTTCAATGTCGTCTTTCGTCACGCCCAGTTGACTGAATCCCTGTGGAATACCCACGCGAGCGCTGAGCTGACGAATAGCGTTGATGGCTTCCATGCTCGCCGTTTCATCGCTCATATTGCGGGTATCGACGCCCATCGCCTGCGCCACGCGCGCAAAACGTGCAACCGCATTCGGGCGGTTAAAGTTCTCAATCACCGGCAGCAAAATGGCGTTGCAGACGCCGTGCGGCAGGTTATGCGTTGCGCCCGGCTGATGCGCTAACGCGTGCACCAGACCGAGACCGGCGCTGTTAAAGGCCATTCCCGCCAGATACTGGCCAAACGCCATCTGCTCGCGCGCTTCCAGATTGTGACCGTCGTCTACGGCTTTAGGCAACCACAGGGTGATTAAGCGAATCGCTTCCAGCGCGTTAGCGTCGGTTAACGGATGTGCGCCCACGGACACGTAAGCTTCCACCGCGTGGGTTAAGGCATCCATCCCGGTTGCGGCGGTGACGGAAGCGGGGATATCGAGCATAACGCTGGCATCATCAACGGCGATATCCGGGATGATATTGGAATCAATAATGACTTCTTTCACCTGGCGGGCGGAATCGATGATCACCGCGTTACTGGTCATCTCGGCTGCGGTACCGGCGGTGGTGTTGATAGCCACCAGATGCACGCCCGCGTTCGCCACTTTGCCCACGCCGGAATAGGCGGTGGAAGGGCCAGGGTTGGCGGTCAGGATCTTCACCGCTTTTGCGGTATCAATTGGGCTACCGCCGCCAAAGGCGATGATGTAGTCGCACTGTTCAGCCTGATATGCCGCATAGCCTCTTTGCACCAGCTCTTCCGTTGGGTTTGGGAAAACCTCGTCGAACAGATGATAAGACATTTTATGGTCGTCCAGCGCGGCAAACAGGCTGTCCAGCAGGCCCATTTTCACCAGTTGACCGTCGGTGACGATAAGCGCTTTGCCCCACTTTTTACCGGCGACCAGATTGACCATATCGCCAATGGCGCCCGCGCCGTGCAGGCTGATTTTTGGCAGTGCTAGCATAAAACTCATGGTGTTTCTCCTTGATACCTAACTTGTGAAATCCTGTGTTCCCTCGGCTGGTTTGTGGTGATGGTCAGGGAGGGAGAATGGGTAAGAGTTGTGCCTCAAGCGGGCTAAGAACTCATCCCATTAGCTCAGCGTTGAGATAATGGGATGCATTCTGAAGCCTGACCTCATGGCTGAGGTCAGGCGGTATGCTTACTTATACAGATTCAGTGCGCTGGCCATCGGGGTTACGCCAAAGCGCTGACCGAGAGCAATCAACTCCTGCTGGGAGATGGTTTGCTTCATGCCGCCCATTGAGTAGACCTTCACCAGCACTTCTGCGGATTTTTCCGCGGTATCAATCAGACCAAAGGTTTCGTCAAGCGTTGGGCCGCTGCCGAAAACGCCGTGGAATGGCCACAGCACCAGAGAGTGCTGCTGCATGGACACCGCGGTTGCCTGACCGATTTCGTCAGTACCCGGCACCATCCACGGCAGAATGCCCACGCCGTCAGGGAACACCACCAGACATTCGGTGCTGCCTTCCCACAGTTTGCGGGTGATTAGCGCGCTGTCGTTTTCCAGCACGTAGGTCAGCGCGATCAGGTTGGTCGCGTGGCAGTGCATGATCACACGGTCTTTACCGCCGGTCAGTTTGATACGCTCGCAGTGCGACAGGAAATGCGCTGGCAGCTCGGAGGTTGGGACAGCTTCATGAGTCAGCCCCCACAGAATGTGGTAGCCCGCGCCGTCGCTATCGACCTTAACGACGCCAAGGTTAGCGGCCGGGTCGAGCTGTACGTTGCGGAAGAATTTGCCGGAACCGGTGACGATAAACGGCGTGTTTGCCAGCATCGGCATAGGTTGGCTCAGGGCGATATAGCGTGGTTTGGCGTGGAAGTCTGCGGCGAACGGCGCGATATCCGCTTCGTCCAGACGCAGGGTCAGGTTGCCGCCGTTACGTTCGTCCCAGCCTTTTAACCAGGCGTCGGAAGTGGCTTTGATCATGCCCTGGACGAACCAGGAATCGGTAATGGTCTGCATAGTCTTGTTGTCCTGTTGTATTGGTGAGGTGTTTTCCCCTCACCCTAGCCCTCTCCCCAAAGGGACGAGGGAACTGTTCGGTGTCATGGTTTTCGCCCCCGCACTTTCCAGGCCGAGGGGGGCGGTTTGCTCCCTCTCAGGGAGAGGGCCGGGGTGAGGGTCAATCACCCACGCTGACTTAAAATCTCTTTCTCATAGCCGCGTACGCTTTCCAGCCACTGGCTGCCCGCTGGGGTATCGTTACGCTGGCAGTACATTTCCCACACCGCCTGCCATGGCAGACATTTCTGTTCTTCCAGCAGCGCCAGACGGGCGGTGTAGTCGCCGGATTCTTCTAACTGACGCAGCTCGGCGGTTGGCTCCAGCAGCGCGCGCAGCAGGGCTTTTTTCATGTTGCGCGTGCCGATAACCCAGGCGGCGATGCGGTTGATAGAGGCATCGAAGAAGTCGAGACCGATGTGGACGCGATCAAACAGGTCGTGGCGAATGATTTCGCTGGCGATGGCCTGGGTTTCGTCGTCCAGCAGCACCACGTGGTCGCTGTCCCAGCGTACCGGGCGGCTCACGTGCAGCAGCAGGCGCGGTACATACAGCATGGCGGCGGAAATTTTGTCGGAGATCACTTCAGTCGGGTGGAAGTGACCGGCATCCAGACACAGTGCGGTCTGGCGGCTGGTGGCGTAGCCCATATAGAACTCATTGGAACCTACGGTGTAGCTTTCAGCGCCGATACCGAACAGCTTGCTCTCCACGGCATCGATATGATGTGCCGGGTCGAATTTCTCGCTAATCACTTCATCCAGCGCGGCAGCCAGACGCTGACGTGGCGCCAGGCGGTCGATGGTGACGTCTTTCATACCGTCTGGGATCCAGATGTTCATGACGGATGGCGTACCCAATTGCTCACCGAAGTAAGCGGAAATACGGCGGCTGGCTTTGCAGTGATCGATCCAGAACTGACGGATTTTTGGATCGGCGTGAGACAGGGTAAAACCGTCTGCACTCAGCGGGTGCGAGAAGCATGATGGGTTAAAATCGAGGCCCAGCTTGTGTTCTTTTGCCCACTCAACCCAGTTTTTAAAGTGCTCAGGTTTGATTTGATCACGCGCAACCGGGGTCTCAGACTCGAGATAAATTGCATGCAGATTCAGACGCTTTGGCCCTGGGATCAGGCTCAGCGCCTGCTCCAGATCGGCGCGCAGTTCAGTCGCGTTACGCGCTTTGCCCGGATAGTTACCGGTTGCCTGAATGCCACCTGTTAAACCGCCTTCTGGATTTTCAAAACCCGCAACGTCATCGCCCTGCCAGCAGTGCATCGATACAGGTAAACGGTCTAGCTGGCGTAACGCCTCTTCGACATCGATGCCGACGGCGGCATAGCGCTGTTTCGCGAGTTCCCAGGCTTGGTCAAGTTGAGTGGTCATGCGCAAAGCTCCTTTGTCTGTCGTTGTTGCTGAAACTGCGCAACATAGCGGGCAATTTCATGGTCTGGATTAGGGGTAAAGGTTGTGAGGCCATAGTTGCTGCCCACGACCTTGCGGAAATCGTCAACGTTGGTCAGTTCATCCAGCGTCATCAATTGGATACCAATATTGCCGAGGGTCGAGGCTTCAATCGGCCCCGCCACCACGGTGATGCCACAGGCATCGGCGCACAGCTGGTTTAGCAGCTGGTTCTGACAG
This sequence comes from Kluyvera sp. NPDC087067, assembly GCF_044745165.1. Lineage (NCBI taxonomy): Bacteria > Pseudomonadati > Pseudomonadota > Gammaproteobacteria > Enterobacterales > Enterobacteriaceae > Kluyvera > Kluyvera sp. NPDC087067. The sequence goes on from NZ_JBIUZS010000011.1 coordinate 40,965, forward strand.
CCGCCGCCCACGATATGCAGTTGGCTAAATGGCTTACCGCGCAGTTGCGCCAGCTCGTTTAAGACATCGGCATACAGCAGCGCCAGGCTGTCAAAAATGCAGCGCGCCAGTTCGGCTGCGCTCATCGGCACCGGCTGCGCGCTTTCACGGCAGGCGGCCTGAATTTCAGCGCTCATGTTGTCTGGGTTGATAAAACGATCATCGTTCGGGTTAATCAGGCAATGGCAGGCCGGTAGCGCTGCCGTCTCGGCAATCAGCGTTGCCAGGCAGCTGATGTTTTGCTCTTTCAGCACCCGCTGTAGAAGCCACAGCCCCATAATATTTTTCAGCACCCGATAGCGGCCTTCCGCACCACCTTCGTTGGTGATGTTGGCGCGCTGCGCTTGCTCGCTGGTGTGAGGTTTTTTGCTTTCAAAGCCCATCAATGACCAGGTGCCGGAGGAGAGATAGGCGGCGTCAGCCCCCGCTAATGGCGAGGCGATAACGGCGCTGGCGGTATCGTGGCTGGCAACGGCAACCACCGGGATTTGATTGCCCAGCGGGCAAATCCAGTGACCGACAACATTGCCGGGATGCGTTGGCGTGCCGAACCATGAGGCCGGAGCACCGGTCCAGTTCAGCAGGTCTTCATCCCAGTTATCGCTGTTGATATTGACGAGCTGCGTGGTGGTGGCGTTGGTGTATTCCCAGTTCATCTTGCCGGTGAGCCGGTAGCCGAAATAGTCAGGCATCAACAAGGCATGAGCGGCCTGGGAGACGAGCTCCGGCTGTTGCTCCACCAGGGCGCGCAGCTGATACAGCGTGTTAAACGGCAGAAATTGAATGCCGCTGCGGCGATAAATATTCTCTTTACCTAACTGCGCCATGGCGTTGGCCATCACGCCATCGGTGCGGTTGTCGCGATACGCTACCGGCAGACCAACCCGCTGACCGTTTTTATCCAGCAGCACATAGTCCACGCCCCAGGTATCGATACCGATACTGTCGATAAGAATGCCTGCTTCGCAAACTTTGTTGAGGCCGATACGGATCTCGGCTTCCAGACCATCGATGTCCCAGGTGTCAAAACCTTCCTGCTTATGCAGGTTGTTCGCGAAACGGTGGATTTCGCGCAGTGACAGCGAGCGTGTGTCGGTATCAAAACGTGCCAGCATTACACGTCCGCTTGAGGCACCTAAATCGACGGCCACGCAATGGCGAAAAGTCATGGTAAGAGTCCTTCTAAGAGTCATTACCCATGAGTCTAAAAAAAGGGCTATGGAACTACCTTCTCGTTAATGACAGTCGCCATAAGGCGCTGGCAAGAAAGCAAAGGTGAACGTGAGAGAGTTCACAAATTCCTACGATGGCACTGCGTGGCGGGGGTGTGATGGCGAGCGCATTTCCCGATCTTTCCGGCTATTTCTTGAAAAATCGACCGGATTTGCGCGCTTTGCTGTCAAAATTTCAAGGTCAGATCTCTCATCGGATATTACTATCCTGATAACTTTTCTCATCTGGCAGGAGTCGTTATGACCGTATTACACAGCGTTGATTTCTTCTCTTCAGGTCGTCTGCCCGTGGCTATTGAACAACGACTCCCGCAGGGTGAATTTCCTGAGCATCATCATGATTTTAATGAGATTGTGATTGTTGAGCAGGGGTCTGGTATTCATGTGTTCAATGGTCAGCCACATACTATTTGTGGAGGAACTGTTTGCTTCGTTCGCGACTTTGACCGGCATCTGTATGAGCATACGGATAACCTGTGTCTGACTAACGTGTTGTATCGTGCCCCGGATGCTTTCCAGTTTTTGTCAGGACTCAATAAACTGCTGCCGCAGGAACTCGACGGTCACTATCCTTCCCATTGGCGCGTAAACCAGAGCACGTTGCAGCAGGTGCGCGCTATCGTCGGGCAAATGGAGGAAGTGAAGGACGGCATGGATATGATGTCGTTGGCTAACCGTGAAATTCTGTTTATGCAACTGCTGGTATTGCTGCGTAAAGGCAGCCAGGAGCAAGGGGCGGAAGATAACGATGCGCGGCTCAATCAGCTGATGGCCTGGCTTGAAGACCACTTTGCCGAAGAGGTGTGCTGGGAAGCCCTTGCGGATAATTTCTCCTTGTCGCTGCGCACCTTGCATCGTCAGCTCAAGCACTGCACTGGCCTGACGCCGCAGCGTTACCTCAATCGGCTGCGTCTTATCAAGGCGCGCCACCTTCTGCGCCATAGCGATGATAGCGTGACCGATATTGCCTACCGCTGTGGCTTTGGCGATAGCAATCACTTCTCCACCTTGTTCCGCCGGGAATTTAACTGGTCGCCGCGCGATATTCGCCAGGGACGCGACACGCTGCTTCAGTAACGCGAAGGTAATCACCGTTTTTTAGCTGAAAACGGCGAATAATAATCGGCTGTGAGTCGAGAGGTATCCGCGTGTCCGGCCAGTTAATTCTTCGAAAATCTGATTTTTTTGCCAACCCCACGCAGGCCGTTGCGGTGGCAGACCGCTATCCGCAGAACGTTTTTGCTGAACACACCCATGACTTTTGCGAGCTGGTGCTGGTGTGGCGCGGCAATGGCTTACATATCCTCAACGACCGTCCCTATCGCATTATCCGAGGCGATCTTTTTTACATCCGCGCGGAAGATAAGCACTCCTACGCCTCGGTTAACGATCTGGTTTTACAAAATATTATCTACTGCCCTGAGCGCTTAAAGCTCAATCTCGACTGGGTTTCCCATATTCCCGGATTGCACGGTTCACACTGGGCGCCGCACTGGCGTATTGGTAGCACGGGCATGAATCAGGCGCGGCAGATTATGACCCAGCTTGAGCAAGAGAGTCGTAAAGACGACGCGCTGGCAAACGAGATGTCCGAACTGCTGTTTGCTCAGCTGGTGGTGTGCCTCAAACGCTACCGTTACGCCACGGATAATCAGGAGGCGACCCAGAGCGAGGCGTTACTGGACCGCTTACTGACGGTGCTGGCGGGCAGTCTCAATCGTCCCTTTACGCTGGATTCCTTTTGCGAACAGCACGAATGCAGCGAGCGCACGCTGCGCCAGCAGTTTCGTAATCAGACCGGGATGACTGTGAATCACTATCTGCGTCAGCTGCGGATTTGCCACGCGCAGTATCTTCTGCAACACACGGAAATGTTGATTGGTGAAGTGGCAATGCAGTGTGGGTTTGAGGACAGTAACTATTTTTCGGTGGTCTTTAACCGGGAAGTGGGCATGACGCCGGGGCAGTGGCGGCAACGCAGTCGCATTGCCGCCTGAAGGACTTAGCTCGCCATCCCTAAACCCACGATATTGGCAGCGATAATAATCACTACACACCCGAGGCTCAGGACGCTGACCGGACGACGCCCGGCGTTTTTCCACTCTTTTAGTACCAGACCGACTAATCCACCGCACAACACATAGAAGCTCATGTGCAGCATCCAGCTCATGTAGTCATATTGCGCGGGAATGCTGGCGTGGCCCCAGGCATAGAAGAAGAACTGCAGATACCACATTAAACCGCCCAATGCCGACAGCAGAATATTGCTGATGATGAGCGCTTTTGGCAGCGAGAAATCGGTTTTTATCGACAAACTCTTCACTTTTGCCAGACGAACAAAGCAGAACCCGAGGTTCACCAGCGCGCCGCCGCCCATGATCACCACGTAGCTTGGTAAGGCGGTATACAGTGGATCGACGCCCAGCGCGGCGGCCGCTTCGTGCATGGGTTTGGCGGCATTCATCGCAAAAGACATCCCGGCGGAGAAAATGCCGCACATCACGGCCAGCACCAACCCTTTTTTCAGGTTGAAATCCTCGGCTTTAATGCCCATCTTGCGCTCTTTCAACTGGCCTGCGCGGGTCACAATACCCACGCCAATCACCGCGACCAGCACGCCAAGCAGCGTCATTTGTCCGCCCTGCGTATGCATCAGGACATCGAAGTGACCGTTCAGAATCGGCGTCATTAGCGTACCGACAATCAACGTGATCCCAATGGCAATACCGATGCCCATCGACATCCCCAGATACCGCATTGTCAGACCATAATTGATGTTACCGATCCCCCACATTGCGCCAAACAGGAATACGGGTAAAAGCGTTGAAGCGCTAAAGGATTGATAGTAAGCCCAGAAATCAGGCAGCAGCATGGCGCTGATGGCCCACGGAAGGATTATCCACGAGACGATCCCACCAATTGACCACATGGTTTCCCATGACCACCGCTGTACTTTTTTGAACGGAGCATAGAAACAGGCTGCACTGGCTGCGCCTATCAAATGCCAAAAAATACCCATCGTAATCGCATGATTCATTTATTTTTATCCTCATCCAACTTTTGTTGTATTGATCGTCTCTCGACAGGATGAGTGTAAAAATTCGTCAGTTTTTTCACCTTCAGACTGGTGCCATCGAAGCGGAAAAGGTGGCAGTGAGGGCGGTAATGGGCTGTTCTTGCTCACAAAATGCTGACTATGCGGATGTGTTATAACCTTATTAAAACTACGGCATTGATAATCATTTTCAATATCATTTAATTAACTATAATGAACCAACTGATTACGCGGCGTTTACAGTTTGCCGTCCGATAATAATGGAGATGATTATGAGCTATACCCTGCCATCACTGCCTTACGCTTACGATGCTCTGGAACCACATTTCGACAAGCAGACCATGGAAATCCACCACAGCAAACACCACCAGGCTTACGTGAACAACGCTAACGCTGCGCTGGAAAGCCTGCCGGAGTTCGCTTCTCTGTCTGCAGAAGAGCTGATTGCCAAACTGGACCAGCTGCCAGCAGATAAGAAAACCGTTCTGCGTAACAACGCCGGCGGCCACGCTAACCACAGCTTCTTCTGGAAAGGCCTGAAAAAAGGCACCACCCTTCAGGGCGACCTGAAAGCGGCTATCGAGCGTGATTTTGGCTCCGTTGACAACTTCAAAGCTGAATTTGAAAAAGCAGCGGCAACCCGCTTTGGCTCCGGCTGGGCGTGGCTGGTGCTGAAAGGCGACAAGCTGGCTGTGGTTTCTACCGCCAACCAGGATTCCCCGCTGATGGGTGAAGCCGTTACTGGCGCTTCCGGTTTCCCAATTGTGGGTCTGGACGTGTGGGAACACGCTTACTACCTGAAATTCCAGAACCGCCGCCCGGACTACATCAAAGAGTTCTGGAACGTGGTGAACTGGGACGAAGCTGCTGCGCGTTTCGCCGCTAAAAAATAATTTGCATTGCCGGTCTGTAGAAGCGAGTCTGATGACTCGCTTTTTTGTATCCGCGTAAGGAGCAGCAGATGCATTATCCGGTTGATGTGTTCATAGGAAAAATTCGCGACTACGACGGTAGCCGCCCTAGCGCCATTGCTAAAGTGCAGGTGGATGGCGAGCTTGCGCTTACCGAGCTCGGATTACTGGGCGATGAACAGGCCGAAAAGAAAATTCACGGTGGCCCAGACCGCGCGCTGTGCCACTATCCTCGCGAACACTATGCCGAATGGGCGCGTGATTTCCCCGACCAGGCTTCCCTGTTTTATGCCCCCGCATTTGGTGAAAACCTGTCAACGGAAGGGATGAACGAACATAACGTCTTTATCGGCGATATTTATCGTTGGGGTGAGACGTTAATTCAGGTCACCCAGCCGCGTTCCCCGTGCTTTAAGCTCAATTATCACTTCGCTATAAGCGATATGGCGTCGCTGATGCAAAACAGCGGCAAAACCGGCTGGCTGTATCGGGTGATTGCTGGGGGTAACGTGTTCAGCGATGCGCCGCTTGAGCTGGTTTCACGTTTAAGCGATGTGTCGGTGCATGAAGCCGGTGTGATTGCCTGGTCGATGCCGTTTGATGATGACCAGTATCACCGCTTACTGAGCGCGGCGGGGCTGTCGGTCAGCTGGAGTCGAACGATGCAGAAGCGGCGTTTAAGCGGCAAGATTGAAGATAACTCGCGACGTTTGTGGGGCAAGTAGGCCGGATAAGGCATAGCCGCCATCCGGCAATGTGCGCGGCAATGCCTGATGGCGCTACGCTTATCAGGCCTATGGGCATTATCTGCATAAAAAAATCGGCCTGCATAAGCAGGCCGATTGTGTTTTTAGGTTCGCTTGTAAAGCGGGAGCCACAGCGTTAACCGCAACCCACCTAACGGACTGTCGTCGGCTTTCACCCAACCACGATGCTGCTGAATGGCGCTTTCCACAATCGCCAGCCCTAATCCCGTGCCGCCAGACTCGCGGTCACGTGCCTCATCGGTACGGTAGAACGGGCGGAAAATCTGCTCGCGATCGTCCGGGCTAACGCCTGGGCCATCATCATCAACATTGACGGTAATACCGTCTTTGTCCACCGAGAAGCTCACGGCAATTTTGGTATGTGAGTAGCGCAGCGCATTGCGAACGATATTCTCCAGCGCGCTTTCCAGGGCATTCGGGTTACCGTACAGCGGCCACGGCCCTGGCGGGTAATCCACGCTAAATGTCTTGCCCATCTGCTCGGCTTCAAATGCAGCGTTATCAAGCACTTCACCCCACAGTTGATTCGCTTTTAGCGTTTCGCTCAACAGCGCATTTTTCTGCTGATTACGCGACATCACCAGCATGTCGTTAATCATGCTATCGAGCCGCTGTGCTTCCGTTTCGATACGCTCCAGCTCTTTGCTCTCACCGCTGCGACGACGCAGCAGGGCGGTGCCCAGTTGCAGACGGGTTAGCGGCGTGCGCAGTTCGTGGGAGATATCGGAGAGCAGCCGCTGCTGTGCGGTCATCATCTGCTCCAGCGCCATCACCATCTGGTTAAAGCTCGCTCCTGCCGCCAGGAATTCCTGCGGCCCGGCTTCCAGCTCGGGATGCTGACGCAGGTTGCCCTGGGCGACTTCATCTGCCGCATTTTTCAGCTTACGCGCCGGTTTTGCCAGGCTCCACGCCAGCCATAACAGCAGCGGGGCGCTGACCAGCATGGTCACGATAAGCAGCAACAAAGGTCTATCAAACAGCAGATTGATAAAGTCAGACTGCGAACTGCTGGCAGGACGAATCAGGTACAACTGGTAGTTGTCTTCACCGTCACGAATAGAGAATGGCCCCACCAGCTCTACGCGTCCGTACTTTTTCTTCTGCGGGTGATCCGCATTATCAGATTGGCCGATGAAATTACGGATAATCTGCATCTCGTTGCGTTCAGCGCCAATCACGCGGCCTTCGCTCGTCACTAGCAACAGACGCTGACCCGGCGGAGCCCATTTATCAATTGCGCGGAACAACCGACGCCACCACATCAAATCGTTTGGCGGATCGTTGGCTAACTCTTCTGCGACGTGCTGCTCAATCATCAAGCCCTGGCGTTGCTCGCTTTCCAGCAGCTCCGTCATCTGGCGTGAGTCGAGCTTAGGCAGCATCAACACCAGCATCAACACCAGCGCTAGCGTAAGCCAGAAGATGGCGAAGATGCGTGCGGTTAAACTTCCTATCATGAAGCGGAGACCATCAGGTAGCCGCGACCACGTAGCGTTTTAAACCATGGATGACCGTCTTTGCGTTCCGGCAGTTTACGGCGCAGGTTGGAAATGTGCATATCAATCGCGCGGTCAAACGGCGTAAGACGTTTGCCCAGCACTTCCTGGCTTAAATGTTCGCGTGAAACGACCTGACCCAGATGCTGCGCCAGCAGATAAAGCAGGGTGAATTCGGTGCCGGTCAGCTCCAGAGTCTGGCCATCAAAGCTGGCTTCCTGACGACCTGGATTCAGGCTCAGGGAGTCGACTTCAACGGTCGGCGACGTGCTCTCGCTATTTTGCTGCTGTTCGCTCCAATGTGAACGGCGCAAAATAGCGCGGATACGCGCTACCAGCTCGCGATCGTTAAATGGCTTAGGCAGATAGTCATCTGCGCCCAGTTCAAGGCCCAGAACGCGATCCAGCTCGCTTCCACGGGCGGTTAACATAATGACGGGTGTCTGGTGTGTTTGTCGTAATTCTTTAAGCGTGTCGATACCGTTCTTTTTCGGCATCATCACGTCGAGTAAAAGTAGGTCGATGCTGTCATCAATCAGCGATAAAGCCTGCTCGCCATCGTGGGCAACCAGAACATTAAAGCCTTCCATATCAAGAAGTTCCTTGAGTAAGGATGTCAACTCTCGGTCATCATCAACTAACAAAATTTTATTCATATTTTAATCCCTCCGAGGCAGAAATTACGTCATCAGGGCTTGCTAATCCATGACTTTACGTTGTTTTACACCCCCTGACGCATGTTTGCAGCCTGAATCGTAAACTGTCTCTCGTTGATTCGCGACACAAAAGTTTTTGGGAGCATGTGATGCGCAATGTTATCGCTGCCGTCATGGCCTCAACGCTGGCATTCAGTGCACTAAGCCAGGCCGATGAAGTCGTCACCAGCGTTAACTGGCACCCGGCGGAAGCAGACCCGCTGAGTAGCGGCCAGGGCCATATGTTCGACGGTATTAGTTTAACCGAACATCAACGCCAGCAAATGCGCGATTTGATGCAACGGGCACGACACGAAAGTCCACCAGTTAATGTTAGCGAAGTGGAGACAATGCATCGCCTTGTCACCGCAGATAAATTTGATGAAGCCGCTGTGCGAGCCCAGGCCGAGAAAATGGCCGAGGAGCAGGTGAACCGCCAGATTGAAATGGCGAAAGTTCGCAATCAGATGTACCGCCTGCTTACGCCAGAGCAGCAAGCGGCTTTAAACCAGAAGCACCAGCAGCGTATGGAGCAGCTGCGTGACGTTGCACGGATGCAACAAGGTTCGATTCAGACCCTGTTTAGTAGCAATACCCGTAGCAACCAGTAATAAACCCTGTTTTTCCTTGCCATAGACACCATCCCTGTCTTCCCCCACATGATGTGGGGGTTTTTTTTGTCTTAAATTCGTCACCGCCCACCGCACAGACATTCCGCTATACTACGCAAATCTGAAGGTGGGAGTGTTTATGAATCAATCTTATGGCCGGCTGGTGAGTCGAGCTGCGATAGCCGCAACGGTGATGGCGTCGTTGTTGCTGGTGATTAAAATTATTGCATGGTGGTACACCGGGTCAGTGAGTATTCTCGCGGCGCTGGTGGATTCTCTGGTCGATATTGCCGCTTCTCTGACCAACCTGTTGGTGGTGCGATACTCGCTGCAACCGGCAGATGAAGAACATACTTTTGGTCATGGAAAAGCGGAATCGCTGGCGGCGCTGGCGCAAAGTATGTTTATTTCTGGATCTGCGCTGTTCCTGTTTTTAACCGGGTTCCAGCATCTGGCACGACCAACACCCATGAGCCAGCCCGGTATTGGCGTGGCGGTGACGGTGATTGCGCTTATCAGTACATTAATCCTGGTAACGTTTCAGCGTTGGGTGGTGAGAAGAACACAAAGTCAGGCAGTGCGGGCAGATATGCTTCATTATCAGTCTGATGTTATGATGAACGGTGCGATTCTTGTCGCGCTCGGCCTTTCCTGGTACGGCTGGCATCGTGCAGATGCGCTGTTTGCATTAGGAATTGGCATCTATATTCTATATAGCGCGTTACGCATGGGGTACGACGCGGTTCAGTCATTACTGGATCGTGCATTGCCCGATGACGAGCGCCAGGAAATTTTCGACATCGTCACCGCCTGGCCGGGCGTTAGCGGTGCTCACGATCTCCGAACGCGGCAGTCAGGGCCGACCCGCTTTATTCAGATCCATCTGGAAATGGAAGATGACCTGCCTTTGGTTCAGGCGCACTACGTTGCCGATCAGGTTGAGCAGGCGATTTTGCACCGTTTCCCGGGCTCCGATGTGATTATTCATCAGGATCCCTGTTCAGTTGTCCCGCAGGGAAACCGAACAATTTGAACTTTCGCAGTGGTTGTACAAAACGTGAGCTGGATCGGCATTATTTGTATAAATAACCGCCGTTTAGCCTGACCTGAATCAATTCAGCAAGAAGCGCTTGATATACTATCTCTACATAGAGTCGTTCTCTCCCGTCTTTTTGGGAGCGCTTCGGGCAGAAGAATTAATTTTTAGCATTCCTAAGTTCAGAGGTAGTCATGATTAAGAAAATCGGTGTGTTGACAAGCGGCGGCGATGCGCCGGGTATGAACGCCGCAATCCGTGGTGTTGTACGTGCAGCATTGACGGAAGGTATTGAAGTCATGGGCGTTTATGATGGTTACCTGGGCCTGTATGAAGACCGTATGGTTCCGCTAGACCGTTATAGCGTGTCAGACATGATCAACCGTGGCGGCACATTCCTGGGTTCTGCGCGTTTCCCTGAGTTCCGTGACGAAAGCATCCGTGCCGTGGCTATCGAAAACCTGAAAAAACGCGGTATCGATGCGCTGGTAGTTATCGGCGGTGACGGCTCCTACATGGGTGCTGTACGTCTGACCGAAATGGGCTTCCCATGCATCGGTCTGCCAGGCACCATCGATAACGATATCAAAGGCACCGACTACACCATCGGTTTCTTCACGGCGCTGAGCACCGTCGTTGAAGCGATTGACCGTCTGCGTGATACCTCTTCTTCCCACCAGCGTATTTCCGTTGTTGAAGTGATGGGCCGCTACTGCGGCGACCTGACGCTGGCGGCGGCGATTGCGGGCGGCTGCGAATTTATCGTGGTGCCGGAAGTTGAATTCAAGCGTGACGATCTGGTGTCTGAAATTAAAGCGGGCATCGCGAAAGGCAAAAAACACGCGATCGTGGCGATTACTGAGCATATGTGCGACATCGACGAGCTGGCGCAGTTTATCGAAGCTGAGACTGGCCGTGAAACTCGTGCGACCGTTCTGGGTCACATTCAGCGCGGTGGCTCTCCGGTTCCTTACGACCGCATCCTGGCGTCCCGTATGGGCGCATACGCCATTGAGCTGTTGCAGCAGGGCTTCGGCGGCCGTTGCGTAGGTATTCAGAACGAAAAACTGGTTCACCATGACATTATCGACGCTATCGAAAGCATGAAGCGTCCGTTCAAAGGTGACTGGCTGGAATGCGCTAAGCAACTGTACTAACAGCGTCTGCAGTTCAAGATGGGTGCCTTTGGCACCCATTTTTTTTGCTCTGTTTTCACCCGCGCTCGCGCATTGCCCATCATTTTGCCCTCAATAAACATCATCCTTGATGATGTTTAAACACCTCATGATTCTCCGCTCTGCGGCAACCTGCTGATCCTTCTTACGCTCGCATTTCGTCTTTCTGATACGTGATAGATAAAATGCAGAAATCCCGATTTTTGACGCTATTTTTATTGCTGCCGTGCATGGCGCACGCATCCATTATCGATAATTGTGAAGTGGGCTGCCCGACGGGCGGAAGTGCGCAAACTGTGGTACGCGAAGTCTATACGCTCAACAACAACCGTGACCGCAAATTTGCCAACTGGGTGGCCTATAAAATCACCAAAGCCAGCCAGTCTGGCGGACGCTCGCGTAGCTGGAAACGCGATCCTGATTTACCCAGCACGGATACGCTTGCACCTGCGGCCTATCAAGGCTCTAGTGCTGCGCTGGCGGTCGATAGAGGGCATCAGGCGCCGCTTGCCGGGCTGGGCGCTGACGTAGACTGGAAGGCGTTAAACTATCTCTCCAATATCACCCCGCAGGCGTCCGCGCTCAATCAAGGAGCGTGGAAGCGCTTAGAGGATAAAGAGCGGGAGCTGGCCTTACGCAGAGACGTGGCGGCCGTCTGGTCGGTGACCGGGCCGCTGTTCGAGCGGCATATCGGCACGTTACCCGCAGCCCCTGGCGTCGAGATCCCAAGCGGCTACTGGAAGATTATTTTTATCGGCGCGAGCCCGGAAGAAGGGGAATACGCGGCGTTTATACTGGACCAGACCACGCCTAAAAATGCCAATTTCTGTGATGCCCTGGTCACGGTTGCTGAGATTGAACGCCGAACGCATCCGGCGCTCTCTTTTTGGTCGGCACTACCGGCGCAGAAGGTGCAAAGCCTGAAGACTCGGAAGGGGAAACTGGCGCAGGAAATGGGGTGTCCTGACTGATGGCGGCAGCCGATGCTTAAGCCATTAAAAAAGGGGGAATAAATTCCCCCTCGAATCGATATGTCTGGGCTATTCGATATCCAGCGGATCTTCCGACAGGATAATGCCGGTGTTATCGGCATAAAGATGGTCGCCGGAGAAGAAGGTCACGCCGCCGAAATTAACGCGGATGTCGCTTTCGCCGATGCCTTCACCTGCGGAACCTACTGGAATGGCGGCAATGGCCTGGATGCCGATATCCAGTTCTTCTAAATCATCAACCTGACGCACCGCGCCATACACCACAATGCCTTCCCATTCGTTCTGGGTGGCCAGACGGGCGAGGTCGGCGTCAATCAGTGCGCGACGGACAGAACCGCCGCCGTCGACCAGCAGGATGCGGCCACGACCGTTCTGTTCGAGCAGATCGTACAGCAACCCGTTATCCTCGAAACATTTTACGGTGATGATTTGCCCACCGAACGACAACCGTCCGCCAAAGTTAGAGAACAGGGGTTCTACTACGTTGACATCTTCCTGGTAGATGTCGCAAAGCTCGGAAGTATCGTATTTCATAGGATTAACGCTCAGTTGCTGCGAGTGATTTTAGTATATCGCGCTCTATGCACTGTTTGCAAAATCATCAATTGTTAATTGATATTTGTCAGTTATGCCAATGCCTTGCTGAGCACAATTCCGATGACGAACAATAGGTTAGTTAATAGCGCCCCTTTTACCGTCCGTTCCAGCATTGGCGGCATCGCCTGCGGTGAGCGTTCGTGCATTACGTAGCGAGCCTGTTTCACCAGCAATGGCGTGCTCAACAAGAACAGCCATCCCCACAAACTGTGAAGCGAGAGCAGGTTAAACAGCGCCAGACAGACCAGCGTGCCCAACAGTAAACAGACATGATAACGACGTGCGTTAACCGGCCCTAAACGCACCGCTAGCGTGTTCTTACCGTTTTCACGGTCGCTGTCGATATCGCGAAGGTTATTGATATTAAGCACCGCCGTTGCCAGCAGCCCACACGCCGTTGCCGGGAGAATAATCGCGCTGCTCAGACTGTGCGCCTGTAAATACCAGCTACCAATGACGCTCAACCAGCCGAAGAAAATCAGCACGGAGATGTCGCCTAAGCCGATATAGCCATAAGGTCGGGTGCCGACGGTATAGGTAATGGCGGCGATAATCGCCAGCAGCCCCAGGATCAGGAAGCCAATAAAGTCGCCGGTCGTCTGAGACGCCGTAAATAGCAGGGCCAGCCCGGAGATGCAGATAAGCCCAACGGTGATAAACAGCGCGCGCTTCATCTGTTCTTTGGTAATCACCCCTTTTTGCATGCCGCGCAGTGGGCCGATGCGATCGGGCTTATCGCTGCCTTTCACCGCGTCACCGTAATCATTGGCAAGGTTGGAGAGAATTTGCAGCAGACTTGCGGTAATCAGTGACAGTATGGCGACGATGGGATCAAAATGTCCCTGCCACCAGGCAAGAGCAGTACCGACGATTATCGCTGCGCACGCCAGAGGTAATGTTTTCGGTCGCAGACTTTCCAGCCAGGCCTGAGAGCGGCTTACAGGTGTATTTGTCATAATAATTAGCCAATAAAAATGGGGCTTTTATACACTTCATCCTTCAAGCTGCCGAGGCAAAGGCTGCGCTCACTCACCCCAGTCACGTACTTATGTACGCTCCTGGGGATTCGCTCCCTTGCCGCCTTGATGCAACTTGAATGATTTTGTGTATAGCCCCATCAATTTAAGATGAAAATGCAGTGACCGCGATTATAGGATAAAACGGCTCAGATCTTCATCTGCGACTAATGCATCCAGATGTTTACTCACGTATTCCGCATCAATTGTGATGCTCTGACCGTTCATCTCGCTGGCGTCATAGGAAATATCTTCTACCAGACGCTCAAGAACGGTGTGCAGACGACGGGCACCGATGTTCTCGGTGGTTTCGTTGACCTGCCATGCAGCCTGAGCGATACGCTTGATACCGTCTTCGGTGAACTCGATGTTCACGCCTTCGGTTGCCATCAGCGCTTTGTACTGTACGGTGACAGAGGCGTCTGGCTCGGTAAGGATGCGCTCGAAATCGCTGGTGGTCAGCGCCTGTAGCTCAACGCGAATCGGCAGACGACCCTGCAATTCTGGGATCAGGTCAGACGGCTTCGCAACCTGGAACGCGCCAGAAGCGATAAACAGGATGTGGTCGGTTTTGACCATACCGTGCTTGGTCGAAACGGTGCAGCCTTCCACCAGCGGCAGCAGGTCGCGCTGTACGCCTTCACGAGACACGTCTGGGCCCGATGATTCACCGCGCTTACAGATTTTATCGATCTCATCGATAAACACGATACCGTGCTGCTCAACCGCGTCGATAGCGTCTTGCTTAAGCTCTTCCGGGTTCACAAGCTTCGCCGCTTCTTCTTCAATCAGCAGCTTCATGGCGTCTTTAATTTTCAGCTTACGCGGTTTCTGCTTCTGCCCGCCCAGATTCTGGAACATGGATTGCAGCTGGCTGGTCATCTCTTCCATGCCTGGAGGTGCCATGATTTCAACGCCCATAGGCGCTGCCGCGAGATCGATTTCAATCTCTTTATCGTCCAGCTGGCCTTCACGCAGTTTTTTACGGAAAGACTGACGTGCCGCCGACGGTTCCTGTGGCTGTTCAGACTGGCCCCAGTTGTTTTTGGCCGGTGGGATCAGCACATCAAGAATACGCTCTTCCGCCATTTCTTCCGCGCGATAGCGGTTTTTCTCGATTGACTGAACGCGCACCATTTTGATGGCGGAGTCGGTCAGATCGCGGATGATGGAGTCAACTTCTTTACCCACATAGCCCACTTCGGTGAACTTGGTGGCTTCAACTTTGATGAACGGCGCGTTGGCGAGTTTGGCCAGACGACGGGCGATTTCGGTTTTACCGACACCGGTCGGCCCGATCATCAGAATGTTTTTCGGCGTCACTTCATGGCGCAGCGCTTCATCGAGCTGCATACGACGCCAGCGGTTACGCAAGGCGATAGCCACGGAGCGCTTAGCCGCGTCCTGACCGATAATGTGTTTGTTCAGCTCGCTGACAATTTCGCGTGGGGTCATTTCAGACATGGGAGATCCTTACGCCTTGGAGGTCAATTCTTCGATGGTGTGGAAATGGTTGGTATAAATGCAGATATCGCCTGCAATATTCAACGCTTTTTCAGCAATTTCGCGTGCGCTAAGCTCGGTATTTTCCAGCAGGGCACGGGCTGCGGCCTGGGCATATGGGCCGCCGGAACCGATGGCAATCAGATCGTTTTCTGGCTGCACCACGTCACCATTACCGGTGATGATGAGTGAAGCGGTTTCGTCAGCGACCGCCAGCAGGGCTTCCAGCTTGCGCAGCATACGGTCGGTACGCCAGTCTTTCGCCAGCTCAACGGCGGCTTTCACCAGATGCCCCTGGTGCATTTCCAGTTTACGTTCAAACAGTTCGAACAGCGTGAAGGCGTCCGCTGTGCCGCCCGCAAAACCGGCGATCACTTTGTCGTTATACAAACGACGAACTTTTTTCACGTTGCCCTTCATGACGGTATTGCCCAGCGTGGCCTGGCCATCACCGGCAATTACAACGTGGCCGTTACGGCGAACACTTACTATTGTTGTCACGAGCAGACCCCTTTGTTGCAAAGTTGCGAATACGGATATAAAGACCCCGTACCGAGTACGGGGCTGAATGTAATTATAGATGGGGGGGATTTTGGGGGTTTCAACCCCCTGTGGCGAGCCTAATGCAGTTTGCGTGACCGGCCATTTTCAGGCGGGTGATGGTGCTATCGGCGTTATCCTTGCCTTTAACCGGGCCGATAACCACACGATTCCAGCCGTTATTGGTGGTGATTTTAGAATCAAAACCTTCAAAGGCCAGCTGCGCGCGCACGGTTTCTGCCTGCTCGGCACCTTTAAATGAACCGCACTGAACCATCCAGCGGCGCTCATCTTTTTTCTCCGTCGCTTTTGCTGGCGTGGTTTCACGCACGACCGGCGCCGCTGCCTGGGTTTTCGGCTGTGAAGACGCGGTGTGTGCAGGCGTTTGCAGCAGATCCTGATACGCAGAGTTAGCGGCCGTTGATTTTGGCGGCTGGGTCTGCGTTTGACGCGGCTGTTGAACAGGTTGCGTTACACGCGGTTGCTGCTGCTGTACCGGCTGCGTTTGCGTCCACTGCTGTTGCTGAACCTGCTGCTGCGCCAGACGCTGACGCTGTAGCGTTTGCTGACGCTGAGCAGGTGTTTGCTCATTCCACGGCACTTCGGTGAGCTGCGTTGGCTGCTGGCGCATATCGGCCTGCATTTGCGCTAACAGCTGGCGCTGTTCGTCGGTGAGCTGATTGGGGTTTATCACTTCCCCGCCGGCTGACGGTTCCGTTGGCGCACGGACGCCAGGCTGGCGGCTTTCCAGCTCTTTGATATAACGCCAGCGCTCTTCAGGTTTCGGCGGAAGGCCGTTTCCGGTCATCTGGCGGCTTTGTAGCGATTCAGACTCTTCTTTTTTATGATGCGTGATGAAGTATAAACCGCCGATAAAAGCGACCACGACCGCCGCCGCGATTGCCACCATGGCAGGAGAGACCGCCGGAAAATTACTCTGCTTTTTCCGTGAATTCCGTGATGCGCTGCTTTTGCGCCGCGAAGGTGCCTGTTGGCCGCGGCGTACATAGTCTCGTTGTGCCACTATCGTTTCGCTGTCTTTTTCCGTTTGTTAGCCCGACATGTTACTTAAGCGACGGCGCTTTGACCAGACAAGCAAGTCTTAAAGCGCCAGGCTTTGTATCATATTTTGCTTGTGCTGCCACGAATCACCAGTTCGCAATCCAATAGACGCGAACCACTATCAACAAGCTGTCCGCTAAGCTGATTAAGTAGCAGCAACATGGCTTCGCGCCCGATGTCGAAACGCGGCTGGGAGACGGTCGTTAGCGGGGGATCGCAAAACTCCGCCAGAGAGATGTTATCGAAACCGATGATGGAGAGATCTTCAGGGACTTTAAGCCCCCGGCGTTTTGCGCAGGAGAGTGCGCCCAGGGCCATTATGTCGCTATGACAGAACACCGCGGTTGGTCGCTGTGGCAGGGCCAGCAGTTGATCCAGCGCATTGGAACCGGCTTCATAGGTGAAATTGCCGCGCGCAATGTAGTGAGGGTCGACGGTGATACCGCAACGGCGCAGCGCCTGAACATATCCCTGCAGGCGATAGTGACAAAGCGGCATCTCTTCCGGCCCGGCAATACAGCCAATTCGTTTATGGCCGAGCTCGTGCAGGTAGTTAACGGCATCAAACGAGGCGGTGAGGTTATCGATGTGTACCGTCGGGAGTCCCAGCTCTGGCGCAAATTCATTGGCCATGACCATCGGTGGCAGGTTGCGCTGTTCTTCGATGCTGGCGTCGAATGGGAGCTGCGAGCCGAGCAGCAACATACCGTCAATCTGCTTGGTGATGATTAAATCAATAAAGGTTTTTTCCTGCTGATTCTGATGCGCGCAGTCGCCAATCAGTACCAGATAACCTTGTGCTGCCGCCGTTACCTCGATCCCACGGATCACTTCGCTAAAAAAGGGATCGCAGATATCTGGGACTATCACCAGAATGGTGCGGGATTCATTGCGCTTCATGTTACGTCCCTGCATTTGCGGGAGGTAACCGACTTCTAGTGCCGCCTGCTCTACGCGGCTACGCGTGGCCTGCGAGACCTTCTCAGGATTCATTAATGCGCGTGATACGGTTGCCGTAGAGACATTCGCTTGTAGGGCAACATCTTTCATGGTTGCGGCAACAACCGGTTTTTTAGCCTTCACCTGATCCTCTCCTCACTTGCTGGCGCAGGCACATCCCTTGTGACCTGACATCTGACACACTTTTATCAGATAGTTAGGCAGACCTGTTACAGAATTTTCATCAAAAGTGTGATGATTGTTTTATTTCACGATCCCGCTCTCAACTCTGCATTAACCTTCGATAGGATCAACGTCGAGAACCCACTTCACCTTCCGGGACTCCGGGAGCGTATTAATCAGCGCCAGCGTGCCGGTGACGATATGCTGTAAACGTACACGGGAAGGGTGCTGTAACAGGATTTGCCAGCGATATCGACCGCCGCGTTTCGGCGCCAGCGCCGGAACCGGGCCTATTACCCACAGTTTATCGTCGGCCAGCGGACTTGCCTGAATCAGATTGCGGAGCTGTTGCAGGAACAGCGGAGCTTGCTGGCTGTTGTGGTCTTCCGCGCGAATGAGTACATGACTGGTGTACGGCGGTAGCTGCATAGTCTGACGCTCGGCAAGCGCCTGCTCGGCAAAGGCGTCATATCCTTTATACAGCAGCGTTTGCAGCAAAGGATGGTCAGGATGGTGGGTTTGCAAAACAACTTCACCCTGTTTACCCGCCCGCCCGGCACGGCCAGAAACCTGGGTATAAAGCTGGGCGAAGCGCTCGGCTGAACGGAAGTCGGCGGAGAAGAGTGCGCCGTCAACGTCGAGCAGGGCAACCAGCGTGACGTCGGGAAAGTGGTGCCCTTTTGCCAGCATCTGTGTGCCGATAAGAATACGCGCCCCGCCGCGATGGACTTCCGCCAGATGCTGCTCCAGCGCCCCTTTACGGCTGGTGGTGTCACGGTCAATACGCGACAACGGGACGCCGGGGAACATCGGTGCCAGCGCCTGTTCAAGCTGTTCGGTTCCCAGACCGACCGGCACCATATGCGTGGAGCCGCACGATGGGCACTGACGTGGGATAGGGCGCTGGCTGTCGCAGTGGTGGCAGCGCAGATGATGCTGAGCCTGGTGTAGCGTGTAGTAGCTATCACAGCGGGGACATTCGGCAATCCAGCCACAGTCGTGGCACAGCAGCGTTGGTGCAAAGCCCCGACGATTAAGGAACAAGATCACCTGATTATCGGCCTGTAGGTGCTGACGCATGCGGTTAATCAGCGCCGGGGAAAGCCCGGCCTGTAAATGCTGGCCTTTCAGGTCGAGCACGTGCTGAGTCGCCGGACGCGCGTTTCCTGCGCGGCGGGTTAACCGTAGCATGCGGTATTTATGCTGACGGGCGTTAAGCAGGGTTTCCAGCGCAGGCGTGGCCGACCCGAGAATAATCGGGATTTGCTCGCTGTGAGCGCGCCACACGGCGAGGTCGCGGGCGTGATAGCGCCAGCCTTCCTGCTGCTTGTAAGAGCTGTCATGCTCTTCATCGATAACGATGACGCCAAGATTTTTAAACGGGGTAAACAGCGACGAGCGGGTGCCGATAACAATCGCCGCTTCACCGCTTTTGGCCTTAAGCCAGGCGGCAAGGCGCTCGCTGTCGTTAAGCCCGGAGTGCAGCACTTCAACCGGCGCGTTAAAACGTTCACGAAAACGGGCGATGGTCTGCGGCGTCAGGCCGATTTCCGGTACCATCACCAGCGCCTGTTTTCCCTTCGATAGCACGTTTTCCAGTACGCTGAGATAGACTTCAGTTTTCCCCGAGCCGGTGACCCCTTCCAGCAGCCATGCGGAAAATTCATCCGATGCGCTGTGAATCGCCCCGACTGCCGTTGCCTGTTCGGTATTGAGGCGTAGCCGTTCGCCCGGTACGGAATAGGCGGTGCGCCAGTCGATGGTTTCCGGCGCAAGGCTGCCCAGCTCGCACAGCCCTTTGGTGCGAAGCGCCTGCATCGCGCTTTCATTGAATTCAAGCTCCGCCACCTGATGACGCCAGATTTTCCCCTGACGTAACGCGGCCAGCGCCTGCTGCTGTTTGGGCGAACGCTTGAGCGTGTTGAGATCCACTGCCTGCCCTTGTTCTGTGGCAAACCAGAACCATTGCGGCGTGGCGCTAGCGGGTTTGCCCTGACGCAGCAAAATCGGTAGCGCGTGGAACAGCACATCGCCAATCGGATGATGGTAATAGTCCGCAGCCCACAGCAGCAGACGCCAGACGGCGGGTGAAAATACCGGTTCCTCGTCCAGCACTTCAGCCACGGCTTTAAGCTCCGCAATCGGCAGTTCGCTACTCTCACTGACTGATACCACAATCCCCACGCGCTCTTGTTTGCCAAACGGCACGCGCACGCGACAGCCCGCTTTGGCGCTGAAAGTATCAGGCAGCAGGTAGTCAAATGTGCGGGGCAGTGGAACAGGCAGGGCAACGTGAGCAACGGGCATGTTTTCTTCCTGACTTGAAATCTGGCGAGACAGTATACACATTGTAGGGGTGCGGATCAGTTTGCATCTATTGGTCAAATTCTGTATGATTCGCCGCCTTTGATGCATTTTGGCGTCAGAGGTATACCATTAACATCGCGTGGTGTCTGGCGTTAGGGCTGGAAGAGCGACGCGGCCTTAACCGAGGTTTTCCCCATGAAAAAAGATATCCATCCTAAATACGAAGAAATTACTGCATCTTGCTCTTGCGGTAACGTCATGAAAATCCGCTCTACCGTAGGTCACGATCTGAACCTGGACGTGTGCGGTCAGTGCCACCCGTTCTATACTGGCAAGCAGCGTGACGTTGCTACCGGTGGCCGTGTTGATCGCTTCAACAAGCGTTTCAGCATCCCAGGCAGCAAGTAAGTTGCCAAGCAAAAAAAGCGCCTCAGGGCGCTTTTTTTGTGCCCGAAATTCGCCATTCATATTAATTTAAATATAGAGAAATCACTTCAATCAATAATTTAAATATGTTTTTCAACCTAACTGGTATATTTATATATGAGAGTTGGTTTATTTTTTATTAGATAAATCTGTTGCTATAAAATACTGTTTTTAATTGATTGTCGTTATTTCCATATCCACTGTGAATTATTTATATTGGTGATCGTAATCTTCTATATCTTGTGAATTTTGCCATTTTATTCTGCCTTTTGGCAGAAACAAAAAGGTTATTAAATGCATGCTCAAATAAGATTTCAGCGTAATTCATAATTACTACTACATTCCTTTTGCATTTTGCCTTTAAAGCGGGTGTGAATGGATTTAATGCTGATGTTTTTAAGAGTGATTGCTATGAAAATAAAATATGCCTTATTACTGCTTCCATTATTATGCGGCGCGGCTCATGCGGGATATGTCGACTACCGTCATGAATACTATGACGATGGTCGTAACTATGATCGTGTCTATATGTCGAACCGTTTTGCCACCGGTTTTGGCGTCGCGGTTGAAGCGGTTTCCCGTTCCGACGATAAAGAGTCGAATCATGCCCTGAACAATATGGAATCGAACAGCGCAGAGTATACGGCGAGCTATCAGTTTGAATGGCAAGGTTTTATTTGGCAGCCCGGTATCGCCGTTGAAACGGGCGACGACATGGCAATCTACAAGCCCTATATTCGCGTGCAATATAACATTAATGACAACTGGTGGACTGCCTTCCGCTATCGTACCGAGTATGCCCGTCGCAACGGTGATGGACGAGACGACCGTACCGTTTATCGCCCTGAAGTATGGCTGGGCTATAATCTGAATAACTGGATGTTCGAATTAAACGGCATTTATAAAATTGCGGACAGCGAGAATCTCTACAATAACGATAAAGAAGACTACGAATATAACTTCCGCGTCGCTTATAACATCAATTCCTGGGTGCCTTTCTTCGAAATTGGTAACGTTTCTTCGGGTTATAACACCACGACCACAGACGATCGCCAGACGCGTTATCGTATTGGTCTGGGTTATAACTTCTAAGGGCTAATCGCCATTATATCTTCGTTTTATTCATTTGCATTTTGGGATGTGCACATAATTTTCATGAATAATGTGTATAAGGAATTGACGTTATGTCTAATAATGGAACTATCACCGGAAGCAATAATGGCAATGCCATCAGGCCTTTCGGATTTAGAGATAAAATTGGCTATTTGTGTGGCGACCTGGGAACCTGTTTTATCTTAGGTCTGGTAAACAGTTTTTTAATGATTTACTACACCAACGTACTCGGTGTTTCTGGCGTGATTGTGGGCTCACTGTACTTTGTGACAAAACTCTTTGATGCGTTTGTTGATGTGGGCGTAGGGCGCTTATGCGATACCTCTAAACTCACGGCGCATGGGCGTTTTAACCCCTGGGTGCGCCGCATGAAGTATCCGTTTTGTATTATTGCAGTGGTCTTGTTCCTGCCGTTTGTGAATGACTTTTCTTATACGGCAAAAATTATCTATATCTGCTGCTCCTATTTTATTTACGGTTCACTACTATCGACCGTGAGCATTCCTTATGGCGCTATGTCTGCGGCGATTAGCTCTAATCCAGAAGATCGTGTATCGCTGTCAACTTACCGCAGCGTTGGTTCAGCCATCGGCGGCGGCGCAACCGGCTTTTTCATTCCTATCCTGATGTACACCACGTTGGTGGACGGCAGCCAGGTTATCTCCGGGCAGCATTTCTTCTGGATTGCTATCGGCTGCGCGGTGTTGGGTTTTATCTTTTTAAGTTTGACCTGTCAGTTAACGACGGAACGCGTGCGCGTCGAGAGAAAAGAGAGCATGCCCGTTTCGGTGCTGCTGAAAGGACTACTACGCAATAAAGCGCTGATTGTTTTAGTCGTTGTGGATTTACTGATCGTGATTAACCAGGGGTTGTCTGGCACCAACATGACCTATCTGTTTAATGACTATTTCCACAATAAAGAAGCCATGTCCGTCGCGTTGCTGTTTACCTTTGGCTCTCTGGTGTTACTGGCGCCGTCAGCGTCATGGCTCACGAGTCGGTTTGGGAAGAAAGAAGCCAGCGTAGGCGCGCTGCTGTTTGCGGTGGTGATGTATGTGATTATGTACTTCGTCCACATTACGGATGCGAAAGTCTATCTGGTGTTCTTGTTCCTGGCGACGCTCGGGGCGGGGCTATTCAACCTGATGATTTGGGCGTTTATGACCGATGTTTGTGACTATCACCAGTATGTCACCGGCGATCGTGAAGATGGCACGGTTTATGGCGTGAACTTCTTTGCCCGCAAGATTGGCCAGGCGTGCGCGGGCGCTATCGGCGGCTTTATGCTGGCGATTATTGGTTACCAATCTTCATCAACGGGGGGCGCTGTGCAAACCAGCATTGTGCGGGAAAATATCTACACGATGGCGAACCTTTTGCCCGCATTGTGTCTGTTCCTTGCGGCGATCATTTTGATTTATTTCTATCCGCTCAACCGCAAAGAAACGCTGAAAATGGAAGAGACGCTGAATAAATTCAACGGTATCAGCAAGTAACGCTATAGACAGGTGACGCTCTGAAGTAAAGGGCGCGTTGAGAGGAGGCGGGAGCAATCTTGCCTCCTCTTATTTTTGGGTCTTAGATCGGGAGAAGATTTTTTGTGATACGCATCACAAAAATATTGCATGCCGTTGGGGATAAGATTATTATTTGCCCATCAAACGACCACAAAATAACTATGGGTAAAGGTGTGACTATGCTGACCGCAATCAAAAACGTTTTTGTTTCTTACCTGATCTCAATGTCTGAGCTGCACCCGGAAGTGACTCGCTTCTAACTAATCAAAAAATTTCAGAAAACCGCTTTTTTAAGCGGTTTTTTTATATCGATTTTCCGGGTAGCCATGGACTTTCGACGCGAACGGTATCCCGATGATTTTCCCCGTTAATGATGTGAAGGGCGCTGAGTCGGCCAATTTCATAATGGGGCAATTGCACCGTTGAAAGCGGTGGAAGGAACAGATCGCCGATACCGATCATATGGTCGTAACCCAGTACGGCAATATCTTCGGGGATGCGTAGCCCCTGCGCGAGCAACGTCTGATAAACCATAAAGGCAATACGGTCGTTGCCGCAGATAATGGAATCAAACTGGGGTTTACCCTGCGGCATCTGCGCCAGAACGCTGGCTGGAATATCGCGATAATGTTCGTCACCGTACTCCATGTAGATGTGCGTTAGCGTCTCTGGGTTGATGCCCATTTCCCGGCAGGCGCGTTCCAGACCGTGGCGGCGGCGAATAGTTGCCAGATGATTTTGTGGCAGATGCAGACACAGTGGGCGTGTGTATCCTGCCATCAGCAGGCCTTTTACCGCCGTATACTGACCACGCTCATCATCAGGAATAAAACTCGCAACCGGGTGGTGCATACTTTCGCAATTCGCCAGCACGCAAGGTAAGGTCAGCAGCTTGGCGGGGACCGGAACCTGGCGCAGCCCCATGGTGGTATAAATGATACCTGCTGGGCGGTGGGATAAAAGCAGGTCAACGATGGCCTCCGGGCTGTCATCAGAAAACATATTCACCACAAAGCTATTCCAGCCGTGGGCGCGTGCAGTTTCCTCGATTGACAATGTAATCTCGACTGAAAATGGTGTGGTCACCGTATCAAGTGCCAGTACGCCAATGGTCTTCGCTGTATCATGCGCGCCGCGTATTTTTTTGGCGGAAAGATCCGGGACGTAGTTAGTCTGAGCAATAGCCGCCTGCACGCGAGCGAGCGTTTCCGGTTTTAACCGTTCCGGGCTGTTCAGCGCGCGTGAAACCGTCATTAGAGAGACGTTTGCCAGCTTTGCCACATCTTTCAGGGATGCCATTTTCTAACTCCACCGTTGCAACGGAACAACTCACTCATTGAGGTTAAAGGGCGCGCTAGTCTAGCGTACTCTGCATGGCTGCCATGATATCAAATAGTTGATCTCTGTCTTATTTTTATTATGTTAACGTTAACTTTTGTGATTAACATCGGATCTCTGGGCAAAAGCGTGTGATGCATAATTTATGTTAACGTTATCATCGTGGCGTTAATCCACGATGAGATTGCCATGATGAAAGAACATCACTCTCGCAGTTACCTGTTACTCAGTGCCTTACTGTTTTTCTTTTTTGTCACCTGGTCCTCTTCAGGCTCATTGCTTTCTATCTGGCTCCACCAGGAGGTGGGACTAAAACCCGGAGATACCGGAATAATTTATGCTGTGCTGTCCGTTTCGGCACTGTTTGCACAGATTTGTTACGGCTTTATCCAGGACCGACTGGGTCTGCGTAAAAATCTGCTTTGGTACATCACCATCCTGCTTATCCTCTCGGGGCCAGCCTATTTGTTGTTTGGATATTTGCTCAAACAGAATATTTTGCTCGGCAGTTTATTTGGCGGCATCTATATCGGGCTGACCTTTAACGGCGGGATCGGCGTACTGGAGTCGTACACCGAGCGCGTTGCGCGGCAGACTCACTTTGAATTTGGTAAAGCACGTATGTGGGGCTCGCTGGGATGGGCTGTTGCGACGTTTTTTGCCGGTCTACTGTTTAATATCAACCCTAAACTTAACTTTGCCGTCGCCACGTGTTCCGGGCTGGTGTTTTTTGGTTTACTGATGCGTCTTCGTGTCTTAACTGACCCACAAACTCTGGTTACAGAGGGAGCTGAGGCCAAAGTTAAGCTTGCGGATGCGCTGCGTTTGCTGGTTCTGCCACGCTTCTGGGCGCTGGTTTTTTTTGTTGTCGGGACCTGTATTTACAGCGTCTACGATCAGCAGTTTCCCATCTATTTCTCATCGCAGTTCCCGACGTTGCAGGAAGGAAATGCAATGTACGGTTACCTCAATTCGTTCCAGGTTTTCCTTGAAGCTGCTGGTATGTTTTGTGCCCCGTGGCTGGTTAACCGCATTGGCGCGAAAAATGGCCTGATATTTGCCGGTATGGTGATGGCGCTGCGGATGGTGGCCTCTGGACTTGTAGAGGGGCCGCTGTTGATCTCAATAACCAAACTGCTGCACGGTATCGAACTCCCTGTTTTGCTCGTCTCCATTTTCAAATACAACAGCGCGCATTTTGATAAGCGTCTGTCTTCCACGCTTTATCTGGTCGGATTCGCTTGCACCAGCTCAATTATTGCGACCGTCCTATCTCCTCTCGCAGGCTATAGCTATGAAAAATATGGCTTCGCTGAGTCCTATCTTTTTATGGGAGCGCTGGTGTTCTGCACGACCTTTATTTCCATTTTCCTATTACGCGCCAGTAAGCCAGCCTCCGCTCCGCTGCTGCCGCAATCTTCTGCTGTCTGAACAAAGAGTGAATCCTATGACTTTTTCCATTGCCCAAGCTGAACAGGAATTACAGGCTCGGCGTGCGGCGCTAAACCCGCGCTGGTATCCACATTATCATCTTGCTGCTCAGGCAGGCTGGATGAACGATCCCAACGGGCTAGTCTGGTTTGACGGTTGGTATCATGCGTTTTATCAGCATCATCCCTACTCCACGCAGTGGGGGCCGATGCACTGGGGGCATGCCCGTAGCCGCGATCTCGTGCATTGGGAGCATTTGCCCGTGGCATTGGCCCCGGAAGGGCCAGAGGATAAAGACGGCTGCTTTTCCGGTTCCGCCGTGGTGGATGGCGACACGCTAGCACTTCTCTATACCGGGCATAAGTTTCATGGCGACTCCAGTAGTGATGACAATCTCTACCAGGTGCAGTGCCTGGCGACCAGCCGCGACGGTATCCATTTTGAACGCCAGGGGCAGGTGATTGATACGCCTGCCGGTTTGCATCATTTCCGCGATCCAAAAGTATGGCGAGAAGGTGATTATTGGTATGTGGTCATCGGCGCGCGCGTGGGCGACACGGGGCAGGTACGTTTATATCGTTCCCGTGACCTTCGTGAGTGGCAGGATGAAGGGCTGCTGGCTGAGGCGAAAGAGGGGGCGGGCTACATGTGGGAGTGCCCGGATTTCTTCAGGTTAAATGGAAAGTGGATATTGATGTTTTCCCCGCAAGGAATGGCTGCCCAAGGCTATCACAACCGTAACCTGTTCCAGAGCGGCTACTTAATTGGCGACTGGCAGCCGGGACAACCTTTTGTGCCTGAAGGGGAATTTGTGGAGATGGATCACGGCCACGATTTTTACGCCCCGCAGAGTTTCCTGACGCCGGATGGTCGCCGCATTGTGATGGGCTGGATGGACATGTGGGAATCACCGATGCCGGAACAGCAGGACGGCTGGGCGGGGATGCTCACTCTGCCTCGCGAGATTCGCTTGGGTGATGATAATCGTCTGAGAATGACACCGGCCAAAGAAATGGCGGCGTTACGCGGCAGCTATTATCCGTTACTGGCGCAACAGTTAAAGAACCAATCATCACCGATTGTTGAGGATGCGCAAGTCATTGAATTGGATCTGGTGTGGGATATCCACAGCGCAACGGCTGAATGCTACGGGATCGCTTTAGGGGCCGGTTTGCGGGTCTTTGTTGATGCTCAGGCGCAGCGATTGGTACTTGAGCGGCGTTATCCAGAGTTTGCGCTGGAGGGAAGCCGCAGCGTAGCGCTACCTGAAGGCAACCGCCTCTCGTTGCGTATTTTCATCGATAGGTCTTCTGTCGAGGTGTTCGTTAATGAGGGGGAAGCCTGCTTAAGCAGCCGTATCTATCCGCAAGAAGCGCAGCGCCAGCTTTGCGTCTTCGCCAGCCATGGCAGCGCGACGTTGAGCTCTGGTGGCTATTGGCCTTTGGATCAATAACGAGGAACGGCAACGATGAATATCTGGGCGTTAGGTGATGCGGTGGTCGATCTTCTCCCTTTATCGGAGAAGCAGTATGAGGTCTGCCCCGGCGGTGCGCCGCTGAATGTGGCCGTTGGCGCGGCGCGATTAGGATGTCGCAGTGGTTTTATTGGTCGGGTGGGCGACGATCCCTTTGGTCATCTTTTACAGCAGACGCTAGTCACATATGGCGTCAATGTTGAGGCGCTGGAACGAGATAGCCTGCATCGCACCAGCACTGTTGTGGTTTCGCTGGGAAAAGGAGGGGAACGAGATTTTACCTTTCTGGTAAGCCCGTCAGCCGATCAGTTTCTCTCGGTACAGGCGCTGCCAGCATTCGGGGCGGATATTTTACATTTCTGCTCATTGGCGCTGGTAGCACCGGTTTGCCGCGATACCCTGGCACAGGCGGCGGTACGTGTTAAACAACACCAGGGCCTACTGAGTTTTGATGTCAATCTTCGGGCACAAATGTGGCCGGAGCCGGAAATCATGCTGGAAACGGTACGGCAGTTTGCTTTGCAGGCCGATATCCTCAAGCTGTCTGAAGAAGAGTGGTACTGGCTTACCCAGACGCAGGATTTTAGTCACGCCACTGCGGCAATTGCCGCCTATCCTGCAAGGCTCAAAGTGATCACTTACGGTGCTCAGGGGGCAATGGTGTTATGGCAGGATCAGGTTATCCATTTTAATGGCTATACCGTAGAGAGTGTTGATACGACGGGCGCTGGCGACGCGTTTATGGCTGGACTGTTGGCGAGCATTGCACAATATGGATTACCCGCCAGTTTCCCCATGCTTCACGCCGCTATTGCACAAGCAAGCGCCTGCGGGGCATTGGCAACAACGCAAAAGGGGGCGCTCACCGCGGTGCCTGATAACGCGACAATGGCACAGTTTCTTGCCGTCCACCCGCTACCGGAGTATGAGATAAAATAGTCAACGCCGGATCCCGGATTTGCCGCCCGGTATCCGGCAGTGCTTTCATGCTGGCAATCAATGCTTTCTATTCGTGCGCCGCTTTCTTAACGATCAGTATTCCCACGTCTCCGGGTCAATCCCCAGCTCACGCATAATTTCTTTCGCCGCTTCCGGGATTTCATCGCTGCGCTCTTTGCGCAGGTCTTCATCGTTCGGCAGTGGTTGACCGGTAAATGCATGCAGGAACGCTTCACACAGCAATTCGCTGTTGGTGGCGTGACGCAGGTTATTCACCTGACGACGCGTGCGTTCATCGGTGAGGATCTTCAACACCTTCAGAGGAATGGAAACCGTAATTTTTTTTACTTGCTCACTCTTCTTACCGTGCTCAGCGTATGGGCTGATATATTCGCCGCTCCATTCAGCCATGAGATACCTTTAATCCTCTAGTCATTAGTTAACAGGCCGGTTGACGACCATGATCGCGCGCAGTTTACCGTACGGGCCCCGTTCTGGCACGGGTTTAGCCACCGCAAATGTGCGCTAATGCATATAATTTTAACGGCTATTTGCCAATAGCTCAATCTATACGCAAAGAAGTTTAGATGTCTAGATGTATTGACGGCTATGTAAACAATGTTTACTCTGGAGTCTGACTTTTCACAGACCTTGCCAGGAACGAATCCTCATGACCCGTAAACAGGCCACCATCGCAGTGCGTAGCGGTTTAAATGACGACGAGCAGTATGGTTGTGTTGTCCCGCCTATCCATCTTTCCAGCACCTACAACTTTACCGGTTTTAACGAGCCGCGTGCGCATGACTACTCTCGTCGCGGTAACCCGACGCGTGATGTGGTTCAGCGGGCGCTGGCCGAGCTGGAAGGCGGCGCGGGCGCGGTGATGACCAATACCGGCATGTCGGCGATTCACCTGGTGACGACCGTTTTCTTAAAGCCGGGAGACCTGCTGGTGGCGCCACACGACTGTTACGGCGGCAGCTACCGTCTGTTCGATAGCCTGGCAAAACGCGGCTGTTATCGCGTGCTTTTTGTCGATCAGGGCAATGATGAAGCGTTGAAAGCGGCGCTGGCGGAAAAACCGAAACTGGTGCTGGTAGAAAGTCCAAGCAACCCATTGTTACGCGTGGTCGATATTGCGAAAATCTGTCAGCTGGCACGGGAAGCCGGTGCGGTGAGCGTAGTCGATAACACCTTCCTGAGCCCGGCGCTGCAAAACCCGCTGGCGTTAGGGGCGGATCTGGTGCTGCACTCGTGCACCAAATACCTGAACGGTCACTCTGACGTAGTGGCGGGCGTGGTGATTGCCAAAGATCCTGAAACCGTCACAGAACTGGCATGGTGGGCGAATAATATCGGCGTCACCGGCAGCGCGTTCGACAGCTACCTGCTGCTGCGCGGCCTGCGCACGCTCTCTCCGCGGATGGAAGTGGCGCAGCGTAACGCCTATGCGATTGTCGACTTCCTGAAAACACAGCCGCTGGTAAAAAAACTGTATCATCCTTCTCTGCCGGAAAATCAGGGGCATGAAATTGCGGCCCGTCAGCAGAAAGGTTTTGGCGCCATGCTGAGCTTTGAGCTGGGCGGCGACGAACAAACGCTGCGCCGCTTCCTGAGCGGTCTGTCGCTATTCACCCTGGCGGAATCGCTGGGTGGCGTTGAGAGCCTGATCTCTCACGCGGCAACCATGACGCATGCGGGCATGGCACCTGAAGCGCGCGCTGCCGCAGGCATTTCTGAGACGCTATTGCGCATCTCAACCGGTATTGAAGATAGTGAAGACTTAATTGCCGATCTGGAAAATGGATTCCGGATCGCAGCCGAGGGGTAAACATGAGTGTGATTGCGCAGGCAGGGGCGAAAGAACGTCAGCTGCATAAATTTGGTGGCAGTAGTCTGGCTGACGTGAAGTGTTACCTGCGTGTTGTCGGCATTATGGCTGAGTACTCGCAGCCCGGCGATATGATGGTGGTTTCCGCAGCCGGTAGCACCACTAACCAGCTGATCAGCTGGCTGAAGCTCAGCCAGACCGATCGCCTCTCTGCGCATCAGGTTCAGCAGTCCTTGCGCCGTTATCAGACTGATTTGATTAGCGGCCTGCTGCCTGCCGAAATCGCTGATGGCATA
The DNA here is from genome assembly GCF_044745165.1 of Kluyvera sp. NPDC087067. Taxonomy (NCBI): domain Bacteria; kingdom Pseudomonadati; phylum Pseudomonadota; class Gammaproteobacteria; order Enterobacterales; family Enterobacteriaceae; genus Kluyvera; species Kluyvera sp. NPDC087067. The sequence continues at coordinate 71,486 of NZ_JBIUZS010000011.1, forward strand.
ATTGCCGATTTTATCCACGACCTCGAGCGTCTGGCCGGTTTATTAGATGCGGGCGTGGACGACGCGGTGTACGCCGAAGTGGTGGGCCACGGGGAAGTGTGGTCGGCGCGCTTGATGGCGGAAGTGCTGAAGCTGCAAGGTCTGGATGCCGCCTGGCTGGATGCGCGCGCCTTTTTACGCGCTGAGCGTAGCGCACAGCCGCAGGTGGATGAAGGTTTATCCTACCCACTGCTGCAACAGCTGCTGGCGCAGCATCCGGGAAAACGCCTGGTGGTGACCGGTTTTATCTGCCGCAACAATGCGGGCGAAACCGTTCTGCTGGGCCGTAACGGTTCGGACTACTCGGCCACCCAAATTGGCGCGCTGGCGGGCGTTTCCCGCGTCACTATCTGGAGTGATGTCGCCGGGGTATACAGCGCTGACCCGCGCAAAGTGAAAGATGCCTGTTTGCTGCCGCTGCTGCGTCTGGATGAAGCCAGTGAACTGGCGCGCCTCGCGGCTCCGGTTCTGCACGCCCGCACGTTGCAGCCGGTGTCCGGCAGCGATATCGACCTGCAATTACGCTGTAGCTATACGCCGGATCAGGGCTCGACGCGCATTGAGCGCGTTCTGGCATCCGGCACCGGCGCGCGTATCGTCACCAGTCATGATGACGTCTGCTTAATTGAGTTCCGCGTTCCCGCAAGCCAGGACTTTAAACTGGCGTACAAAGAAATTGACCAACTGCTCAAGCGCACCCAGATCCGCCCACTGGCGGTCGGCGTTCATACCGATCGCCAACTGCTGCAATTCTGCTATACCTCGGAAGTGGCCGACAGTGCGCTGAAAATTCTCGACGAGGCCGGTTTGCCGGGCGAACTGCGCCTGCGTCAGGGGCTGGCGCTGGTGGCGATGGTTGGTGCGGGCGTTGCCCGTAATCCGCTGCACTGCCACCGTTTCTGGCAGCAGTTGAAAGGTCAGCCGGTGGAATTCACCTGGCAGTCGGAAGAGGGTATCAGCCTGGTTGCCGTGCTGCGCGCAGGGCCGACGGAAAGTCTGATTCAGGGGCTACACCAGTCGCTGTTCCGCGCTGAAAAACGTATCGGCCTGGTACTGTTCGGCAAAGGCAATATTGGCTCCCGCTGGCTGGAGCTGTTTGCCCGCGAGCAGGGAACTCTCTCTGCCCGCACCGGGTTTGAGTTTGTGCTGGCAGGCGTGGTGGACAGTCGTCGCAGCCTGTTGAGCTATGAAGGGCTGGACGCCAGCCGCGCGCTGGCTTTCTTCGATGATGAAGCCATTGAACAAGATGAAGAGTCGCTGTTCCTGTGGATGCGCGCTCACCCATATGACGATTTAGTGGTGCTTGATGTGACAGCAAGCGAGCAGTTGGCCGATCAATATCTCGATTTTGCCAGCCACGGTTTCCACGTGATAAGCGCCAATAAACTGGCTGGCGCGAGCAGCAGCGATAAGTATCGTCAGATCCACGATGCGTTTGAGAAAACCGGCCGCCACTGGCTGTATAACGCCACCGTCGGCGCAGGTCTGCCGGTTAACCACACCGTGCGCGATCTTATCGACAGCGGCGACAGCATTCTGGCGATCAGCGGCATCTTCTCCGGCACGCTCTCCTGGCTATTCCTGCAATTCGACGGCAGCGTACCGTTTACCGACCTGGTCGATCAGGCCTGGCAGCAAGGGTTGACCGAACCTGACCCGCGCGTAGACCTTTCCGGCAAAGACGTGATGCGTAAACTGGTGATTCTGGCGCGTGAAGCGGGCTATGACATCGAGCCGGATCAGGTGCGCGTAGAATCGCTGGTGCCAGCACACTGCGAAGAAGGGTCTATCGACCACTTCTTTGAAAACGGCGATGAGCTGAATGAACAGATGATCCAGCGTCTGGAAGCCGCTCAGGAAATGGGGCTGGTGCTGCGCTACGTGGCGCGTTTCGATGCCAACGGCAAAGCGCGCGTGGGCGTGGAAGCGGTGCGTCAGGAGCATCCGCTGGCGGCGCTGCTGCCGTGCGATAACGTGTTTGCTATCGAAAGCCGCTGGTATCGCGATAACCCGCTGGTGATTCGTGGGCCTGGGGCTGGGCGCGACGTGACGGCTGGGGCGATTCAGTCGGATATTAATCGTCTGGCGCAGTTGCTGTAGGATTTGTTGCCGGATGGCGCTGCGCTTATCCGGCCTACGCGAAAGTATTAGCCGTTGTAGGCCGGATAAGATGCGTCAGCATCGCCATCCGGCAGCTTCACCCTTTCGCAAACACCTCTTTCGCCGCGAACAGTCCGTTAAGCGCTGCCGGGAACCCGGCATACACCACCATCTGCATGATCACTTCAATAATCTCGTCCTGAGTTAATCCCACATGGAGCGCGGCGGCAATGTGCACCTTCAACTGCGGCGCGGCGTTGCCCAATGCGGTGAGTGCGGCGACGGTGGCAATTTCGCGGCTGCGTAAGTCCAGACCCGGCCGGGCGTAGATATCGCCAAAGGGAAACTCGAGCAGGTAGCGTGCAAAGTCTGGCGCGATATCTTTCAGACTCTCGACGACCGCCTCTCCCCCTTTTCCATCAACCTGTTGCAGCATTTCCTGTCCGATAACATAGCGTTCTGAATGCATGATCATTTCCTCATCGATTGGCGGTATGGCGAGAGAATAGGCGGCGCAGAATGATTTGGATAATACCGATTCCGTGATACCTTTTCGGTATGACAACTTCCCCGCTTTACTCTCTGGATATTCGTCTGCTGCGCTACTTTGCGGTGGTGGCCCAGGAGAACAACATGAGCCGCGCGGCGCAGCGCCTGTTTATGTCCCAGCCGCCGCTCAGCCGCCATATTCGCCAGCTTGAAGAACGGCTGGGGGTAACGCTTTTTGTCCGTCATACCAAAGGGCTGACGCTCACGGATGAAGGGCAACGGGTGCTGGACATTATCGGGCCACTGCTGGCGCTACAGGATAAAACGTATGTCGCGTTGAGCGAGCTTGGGCAATCCGGTACCCATTCGCTGCGCTTTGGCCTGACCACGGCCTTTGAGCAGGGCGTTTTCAACTCGCTGGAAATGGAGCTTGAAGCGCGCGTCGGGGCGTTGAATATTGCGCGCCATGGTTCGCCTGAGCTGGTGCGTCAGGTGCGGCGTGGAAAACTCGATGCCGCGCTAGTCGCGCTGCCGCTGGAGACGCAAGGGCTTACCGTCATTCCGCTCGACCGCCAGGAGCCGCTCATCGCCGCTTTACCCGCCCACTGGCCGGAAGCGAAGGCCGATTCACTGACCCTCAACCTGCTTAACACTCGACCCTTGTTCTGGTTTAAGCGCGAGCGTAACCCGGCGTTTTTCGACTACACGCGGGATATTTTCCGCCGTGCAGGTTATTCGCCCAACTGCATTGAAGAGCCGCTGGAACATGATGTCCTGCTGGCACGGATTGCCCGTGGGGAGGGCGTGAGCCTGTTTCCGGCGTCGTTTGCCGCAATCCAGCGGCAGGGCGTGGTTTTTCGACCGCTGAACAATAGCTCGTTACGCGTGCAGTCTGGGCTGATCATGCTGGCGGATAATGAAACGCGGTTTGGCTGGTTGGCGAGCGTCGTCTAAGCCGATTCTCGCGTCACCAGCTGCCCGGAGAGGGTAATCGACTGGCATTCCAGCGTGGGTTCTTTGAGCTTACGAATGATGAGCGTTGCGGCCTGGCGTCCGGTCTCTTCACTGGCGGACGAAACGTAGCTAAAGGCTGGAGAGGTGAGGTTGATATGCAGCATATCCTCAAAGCCAATCAGCGCGACCTGCTGGGTCAGAAAAACGTCCTTCCCCACGGTGCGGCCCACTTTATGAATGCCATCAATGCAGCCAATCATCGCGTCTGGCGAATGACACAGCACGGCGGTGATGGCGTTATTGTTTTCCAGTAGCTGACGCGTAGCGATGCTGGCGGCGTGGGTGTCATCGCCGCAGGCTGGCGTGAATTCGTCGCGAGGCGTAATGCCATAGCGCGACAAGGTATTGCGAAACCCTACAAGCCGCTGCTGGCGAATCAGGTTGTTTTCCTGGCCGCCAAGATAGGCAATGTAGCGATGCCCGCGCTCAATAAGATAGCGTGTGGCCAGACTTGCTGCCTGCTGGTTATCGCGCAGAACAAGGTTGCAGGCTTCTTTGATTGGTGATTGCGACACCACCACCACCGGCATTGGGCACTGGCGAATTTGTGCCGGGAGCGTATCGCGGTTGACGTCGGAGGCCAGATAAATCACCCCGGCGACGCCCTGCTGCTTGAACGATAACAGGCAGCGTTCGAGATGCTCATGTTCATTGAGCGGCTGGCCAAGAAAGACCATAAAACCCTGCGACTCCAGCTCCTGAACAATGCTCGCCATCACCTTGATGGAAAAACTGTCGCTAAAATCGCGCAGGATCAGGCCAATCAGATTGGAGGTATTCGAACGCAGGTTGGCGGCGGCGATATTGTGGATATAGCCCAGTTCAGTGATGGCAGCCTGCACTTTCTCAATCGTCGCCTCAGAGATTTTGCCTTTCTGGCGAAGCACGAGTGACACGGTAGACACCGACACCCCCGCGCGTTTGGCGACATCAATTATGCTGACTTTCTTCAAAATCACTCCCTGAGCTGGCTCGATAATCCACTGAAAGCAAGAAGGTTCCCATCAGTGACGGGAACCTCCAACACGCCTGTAATCTTATGATTATTTGCCAATCATCGTCGACATGGTTTGCGCGATAAATTGCGCTCGCGCGCCAAATATCACCTGAATGCCGTTATCGCCGACGAAAACGACACCACGCGCGCCGATGTTGTTCAGACCATCCTTATCCACGACCTTTTTATCTTCGACTTCAAGACGCAGTCGCGTGATGCATGAACCAACGGAAGCAATATTCTGCTGACCTCCCAGCAGGCCGATGATGTCGGTCGCCAGTTCGGTATCGCTTTTGTCATTGGCGGTCACCGTCGTTTCTGTGCGGCCCGGCGTTTTCACGTCAAAGCGGCGGATCACAAAGCGGAAGGTGAAGTAGTAGATCAAGGCCATTGGCACGCCAACGATAATTGCGCTCAGGAAGTTGGTCTGGTAGCCGTTAAATGACGGCAGGATGCCAAACGAAATGTAATCGATAAGCCCAGCTGAGAACGACTTGGCGATATGGGCATGCAGCAGGTACATCGCCATATAGGAAAGGCCGGCCATAATCGCGTTGAAAACGTAGAGAATAGGCGCCACGAAGATAAAGGTAAATTCAACCGGCTCGGTGATGCCGGTCAGGAAGCAGGTCAGCGCGGCGGAGAACAGAATACCGGCGGCAATTTTCTTATTGCGGGTATGCGCTTCGTGATACATCGCAAGGCAGGCTGCTGGCAGCGCGAACAGCATCAGCGGGAACTCACCTTGCATAAACTTACCGGCATTCTGGTAAGAATCGCTGCTAAAGGATTTCACCCCTTCTTCCAGCATTTTGAACCAGATAGTCTGGTCGCCGTGGATCACCTGGCCTGCGTGAGTGGTGTAATCGCCGAACGAATACCAGAAGGATGGATACCAGATGTGGTGCAGGCCCAGCGGGATCAGCGCACGTTCAACCAGACCAAAAATAAAGGTTGAGGCGGCTTGGTTATCGCCGTTGATAATGACCGAAAGTGCGTCAATACCGGCCTGAATATGCTGCCAGATGTACGGCAGAATCAGCCCAAGCACAAACGACAGCAGCGCGGTGGCGATAGCAACAAAGCGCTTACCGGAGAAGAAGCCGAGGAACTCAGGCAATTGCAGTTTGTGGAAACGGTTATAGCACCATGCGGCCAGGATACCGCAAATCAGGCCGCCAAAGACGCCCATCTGCAAGGTAGGGATCCCCACCACCATGGCATATTTCCCGCCCTGGCTCGCCATTTCAGGGGTGATGCTCAACACGGTACTGATGGTGACGTTGGTGACGAAAACCGAGACGGCTGCCGATAATGCGGCAATGCCGGACTCTGACGCCAGACCCACCGCGGAACCGATGGCGAACAACATCGGCAGGTTATCGAAGATAATCCCGCCCGCGTTCATCATCAACGGAAGATGAAATTTATCCCCGAACGCCAGCAGCAGACCGGCCGCGGGCAGCAGCGAGATCGGCAGCATCAGTGCGCGACCAATCATCGACAGTTTAGAAAGCGATTTTATAAAGCTCGATATCAGACTCATACTGATTTCCCCCGAATAGCCGCCTCTTCGTGCGTGCTTTTTATAACCCTGTTTATGGTGAGTATAACGTTTTAGTAGAACGTTCTACTTATCGTGAAACAACCCATTAACGTCTGCAATAGAATTTTGTATGAGGGATAAGATGTTTGAGAGATATGCGATATACATCTCAAATTTAATTGCGTATAAAAAATGTGGTTATCTTCAGAGGGACGATCGTAAAAGGTGGGGAGTTGTATAAAACGTAGTCAGCTGAATTTTTTTCATCTTCGCTGAACATTACTCACTTTTTACGCCGATCTTTCTATTGACGACCGTCCCATTTTGGGGCATTTTTACATCCAGACGTCTAAACGGATAGATGTTCACAACACAACAATAATGACATGCGATTGATGAGGTAAGGTATGAGCTTTTTTCACGCCAACCAGCGGGAAGCGCTGAATCAGAGTCTGGCCGAAGTTGGGCAGATTAACGTTTCTTTTGAATTTTTCCCGCCGCGCACCAGTGAAATGGAGCAAACCCTGTGGAACTCAATCGATCGCCTAAGCAGCCTGAAGCCGAAATTTGTATCGGTCACCTACGGTGCAAATTCCGGTGAACGTGACCGTACGCACAGCATTATTAAAGGCATTAAAGACCGCACCGGTCTGGAAGCCGTTCCGCACCTGACCTGTATTGATGCCAGCCGCGATGAGCTGCGCGCTATCGCTCAGGACTACTGGAACAACGGTATTCGCCATATTGTGGCGCTGCGTGGTGATTTGCCGCCGGGCAGCGGTAAACCAGATATGTATGCCGCCGACCTGGTGACGCTGTTAAAAGACGTCGCGGATTTTGATATCTCCGTGGCCGCGTATCCAGAAGTGCACCCGGAAGCGAAAAGCGCCCAGGCTGACCTGCTCAACCTGAAACGCAAAGTGGATGCCGGGGCCAACCGCGCAATCACTCAATTCTTCTTCGATGTGGAAAGTTATCTGCGCTTTCGCGACCGCTGCGTAACCGCGGGCATTGATGTGGAGATTATCCCAGGCATTCTGCCGGTATCGAACTTCAAGCAGGCGAAGAAATTTGCCGACATGACCAACGTGCGCATTCCTTCCTGGATGTCGCAGATGTTCAACGGTCTGGATGATGATGCGGAAACCCGCAAGCTGGTGGGGGCGAATATCGCCATGGACATGGTTAAGATCCTCAGCCGCGAAGGAGTGAAAGATTTCCACTTCTACACTTTAAACCGCGCGGAAATGAGTTACGCCATCTGCCACACGCTGGGTGTGCGCCCGGCTTAATTGCTGCCACATCGCGATTAACTCTTGCCCTGTTTATGCAGGGCTTTTGCTTTATTGACGCCTTCATCAACGGTGCTATAGCCGCTTAGAACATAATAAATCCATTTATTCTATATGGATTTATTATTAATTCTCCCTGACGATCACAGCTATTTACCCTGCATTATGTAAGGATAAGGTGCGACCTACGTAGAAATTCCTCTCTGGCAAGGGAAAAATAAGAGGAATTAGCTATCAAATCCGTGGGTCATTTCAGCTATAACTTATCAGCGTGGGTGTATATCTTAATGATAAATACTGTAAGGGAGCATAGTGATGAGCACGCCAGACGATATCCAGAACGCAGGTAAATGTCCTTTCCACCACGGTGGTGGACACGATCAAAGCGCCGGCGCTGGCACCAGTACGAAAGACTGGTGGCCAAAGCAGTTGCGCGTTGACCTACTTAATCAGCACTCCAATCGATCCAACCCGCTGGGTGAGGATTTCGATTACCGCAAAGAATTCAGCAAACTAGACTACTCCGCGTTAAAAGGTGATATCCGCGCGCTGTTAACCGACTCCCAATCCTGGTGGCCTGCCGACTGGGGCAGCTATGTGGGGCTGTTTATCCGCATGGCGTGGCACGGTGCAGGAACCTACCGTTCAATGGACGGACGCGGTGGCGCAGGTCGCGGCCAGCAGCGTTTCGCCCCACTGAACTCCTGGCCGGATAACGTAAGCCTGGACAAGGCGCGTCGTCTGCTGTGGCCAATCAAGCAGAAATACGGCCAGAAAATCTCCTGGGCTGACCTGTACATCCTCGCCGGTAACGTGGCGCTGGAAAACTCTGGCTTCCGTACCTTTGGTTTCGGTGCCGGGCGTGAAGACGTCTGGGAACCGGATCTGGACGTTAACTGGGGTGATGAAAAAGCCTGGCTGGCGCACCGTGACCCGGAAGAGCTGGCGAAACGTCCGCTGGCTGCCACTGAAATGGGCCTAATCTATGTGAACCCGGAAGGGCCAAACGCCAGCGGTGAACCGCTGTCGGCGGCATCGGCGATTCGCGCCACCTTCGGCAATATGGGGATGGACGACGAAGAGACCGTCGCGCTTATCGCCGGCGGCCATACGCTGGGTAAAACCCACGGTGCCGCAGAAGCCACGCATGTGGCTGCCGATCCTGAAGCTGCGCCAATTGAGGCGATGGGCCTGGGTTGGGCAAACAGCTTCGGCAGCGGTGCGGGTGCGGATGCGATTACCTCCGGTCTGGAAGTGGTCTGGACGCAGACGCCTACTCAGTGGAGCAACTATTTCTTCGAGAACCTGTTTAAATACGAATGGGTGCAGACCCGCAGCCCGGCTGGCGCTATTCAGTTTGAAGCAGTTGACGCACCGGATCTGATCCCTGACCCGTTTGACCCTGAGAAAAAACGCAAGCCAACCATGCTGGTCACCGACCTGACGCTGCGTTTCGACCCAGAATTCGAGAAAATTTCTCGCCGCTTCCTCAACGATCCGCAGGCGTTTAATGAAGCCTTCGCTCGTGCCTGGTTCAAGTTGACCCACCGTGATATGGGGCCAAAAGCGCGTTACATTGGCCCGGAAGTGCCGAAAGAAGATCTGATTTGGCAGGATCCGCTGCCGCATCCATTCTTCCAGCCTACTGCCGAAGATATTGAAAGTCTGAAAGCGGATATCGCCGCATCCGGTCTTTCCGTAAGCGAACTGGTTTCCGTCGCCTGGGCGTCCGCCTCTACCTTCCGTGGTGGTGACAAACGTGGCGGCGCTAACGGTGCACGTCTGGCGCTGGCGCCGCAGAGAAGCTGGGACGTTAACGCCACAGCCGCTCGCGTATTGCCGGTGTTAGAAGGCATCTATAAGTCAGCGCACAAAGCCTCACTGGCGGATATTATCGTGCTGGCAGGCGTGGTGGGTGTCGAGAAGGCTGCGAAAGCGGCGGGCGTCATCGTCAACGTTCCATTTGCGCCGGGCCGCGTTGATGCGCGCCAGGATCAGACGGATATCGAGATGTTTGAGCTGCTCAAGCCAATTGCCGATGGGTTCCGTAACTATCGCGCGGCACCGGGTGAAGCGACCACCGAGTCCTTGCTTATCGATAAAGCACAGCTGCTGACGCTGACCGCGCCGGAAATGACGGTGCTGGTTGGTGGCCTGCGCGTATTAGGCGCGAACTTTGACGGAAGCCAGCACGGCGTACTGACCGACAACGTGGGCGTACTCAGCACTGATTTCTTCTCGAATCTGCTGGATATGCGCACCGAGTGGAAAGCGACGGATGCCACTTCTGAGCTGTTCGAAGGACGCGATCGCGTCAGCGGTGAGGTGAAATACACGGCGACGCGTGCGGATCTGGTGTTCGGTTCCAATGCGGTACTGCGTGCTCTGGCTGAGGTTTATGCCTCCAGCGATGCTAAAGAGAAGTTTGTCAGAGACTTCGTTGCGGCATGGGTGAAAGTGATGAACCTGGACCGTTTTGACCTGCTGTAAGGTGGGTTTAACGGTATAAAAAAATCCCCGCTATAGCGGGGATTTTTGTTTATGGGGTGCGGTGACGGAATGCCCCTCACCCCGGCCCTCTCCCCATAGGGGCGAGGGAGAACAGCACAAACCGTACTAAACGGTTCCTTCTCCCCAAAGGGGCGAGGGAGAACAGCACAAACCGTACTAAACGGTTCCCTCTCCCCTATGGGGAGAGGGTTAGGGTGAGGGGATTACTCCCACTCCTGCAAGAAACGCTGCCCATACTGATCGGCCACCAGCAGCGCCGCGTAAACACGGTCAGGATCTGCACCACTCGGCATGTTGTGAATTGTCTCACCTTCCGCGCAGGCCGCTTCCGCGACCAGGCGCATTTTTTCAGGAATATTTTCTTTGATATCCAGCTGCGCCAGGGTGATTGGCAGGCCAACGCTGTGACACAGGGCGGCAACGGTTTCAATTTCATCCACCGAGGCGTTTTCCAGCACCAGTTGCGTCAGCGTACCGAAAGCAACTTTTTCACCGTGATAGAAGTGGTGAGCATCCGGGATCGCCGTCATGCCATTGTGAATCGCATGTGCCGCCGCCAGGCCACCGCTTTCAAAGCCGACGCCGCTTAGATAGGTATTGGCTTCAATGACGCGTTCCAGCGCAGGGGTCACCACGTGTTGTTCGGCGGCCAGCATCGCTTTTTCGCCTTCTTCAATCAGCGTGTTGTAACACAGTTCAGCCAGCGCCAGCGCCGCTTGAGTGCATTGACCGCCTGCCATGGTGGTAGCCCCACTGCGCGAACAGGCGCGGGCTTCAAACCAGGTGGCTAAGGCATCGCCAATCCCGGCTGCCAGCAAACGCGCGGGCGCGCCAGCAACGATTTTAGTGTCGACGATAACCATATTGGGGTTATGCGGCAGCATCAGATAACGATCGAATTCGCCCTCGTCGGTGTAGAGCACGGACAGCGCGCTGCACGGCGCATCGGTGGAGGCGATGGTCGGCACAATAGCGACCGGGAGATTCATAAAGTGAGCCAGCGCTTTAGCGGTATCCAGCGTTTTCCCGCCGCCGATACCTAAAATAGCGCTGCATTTTGCACTGTTCGCCACGTCTTGCAGACGGTTGACTTCATTTTGCGAACATTCGCCGCCGAACGGCGCGATTTCTACTGACAGACCCGCCTCGGTCAGGCTTTTACGCAGCGTCTCCTCGGCAAAGCCGAGAACGAATTTATCGCCCACGACCAGCCAGCTGTTGGCCATGGGTTTTAAGTAGTCGCCAAGTCGCGTGATAACGTCTGCGCCCTGAATATACTTACCTGGTGATTGAATTATGCGATCCATACATTTCTCCCTTACAGGTTCAGATTACCAAATGCGTTTTTCCAGTCTTGCTCGAACTTCTCAATAGCTGACTCTACCGCGGGTGTGCCGAGCATTTGTTGCGCTACATCTAAAGGAAGGGTAATGGCTTCGCATCCCGCCAATAAACAGTCCAGCGCCTGACGCGGTGTTTTAAAGCTGGCGGCGAGCACTTTGCTTTCGGGCGCGTGTAATTCCAGTAAAGATTGCAGCTCTTGTACCATGCGGATGCCATCGCCGCCCTGGGCGTCAACGCGATTGACGTAAGGTGCCACGTATTTCGCCCCCGCCAGCGCCGCCAGTAGCCCCTGTGAAGCGCTGTAGACCGCGGTGCCAAGCGTTGGGATACCTTCTTTTTTCAGGCACTTAATAGCAGCCAACCCTTCGGCAGTGACCGGGACTTTCACCACGATACCGGGGATAGCTTCGCTTAATTTGCGCGCCTCAGCGACCATGCCGTCGGCATCCCGGCTCAGGGTTTGGGCAAACAGCGTACCGGTTTCGCCGACCGCTTTTTTTAATCGTGGCAGCACGTCCCAGATAGATTCACGACTGGCCGCCACAATGCTCGGATTGGTCGTCACACCAGCAAGCGGGAAAATTCGGGCCAGGCGTTCAACTTCCTGCACGTTAGCGGTATCCAGATACAGTTCCATGCTATTTCCTCTTACAGTTCCAGTTCGTGTTGCAGCAGGCTGGCAATGGCGTCGGCAGAGGCGGCATTGACCAGCGAGTTGCGGAATTCGGCATGCATAATGCGGCGGGCCAGGCGCGAGAAGATGCGCATATGCTGGTCACCGGCGGCATGTTTGTTGAGCGTCAGCATAATGATGAACTGCGCTTCTTCATCGCCCCAGGCGACGGGAGCAGGCAGGCGAGCAACGCTGATGGTCGACTGCTCAATATGTTCGGACTTGCTGTGTGGAATGGCGAAACTAAAGCCCAGGCCGGTCGAGAAAACCGCCTCACGCGCCCACAGGTCAGCTTCCAGCTTACGCGGATAGCGGCAACGTCCGGCGAGCAGCAGGTTGTCGGTCATCCCCTTAAGCACCTCTTCTTTACTGCGCCAATCGTTATCCAGCGAAATGCAGCGTGGGGTAATCAGCGGGGCATCCTGCTGGCTCATGCGGAATTGGGCGAGCAGATGTTCGACTTCCAGCGAGGTGCGGCAAGCCATTGCCTGGTTGAGCAACTGACGGCAGGCACGACTGTCGAGCTGTGCCAGACGCGCTTTGGTGGCCGGAATGGATGGCGCACTCATGCTGATTTCATCCATCCCCAGACCCACTAACAGCGGTAGCACCGAACCTTTCGCGCCCAGCTCGCCGCATAAACCAATCCATTTCCCCTGACGATGTACCGCCTGTACCGCGAAGTCGAGTGCGCGCAGGAATGCTGGATTCAGACTGTTGTAATGGCGAGTGACTTTAGCGTTATCGCGGTCAACGGCCAGCAGGTATTGCGTCAGGTCGTTGCTGCCAATACTAAAGAAATCAATCTCTTCACAGCATTGATCAATGATGAACATTACCGACGGCACTTCCAGCATGATGCCCAGCGGAATACGCTCATCAAACGGAACGTGCTCGTTACGCAATTGCTGTTTGGCTTCCGCCACTTTCTCTTTGACCCACAAAATCTCCTCCATGGAGGAGATCATGGGAATCATGATTTTCAGGCTGCCGTGTGCAGAGGCGCGCAAAATGGCGCGCAGTTGAGTGGTGAATAGCCCGGCGTATTCTTCGTAAATACGTACCGCGCGGTAGCCGAGGAACGGATTGTTCTCCGCCGGAATATTGAGGTAGTCCACCGGCTTATCGCCGCCGATGTCCATGGTGCGGATAATAATGCTACGTCCGTCAGCCGATTCCAGCGCCTGGCAGAAGATGTTGTAAAGCTCGCTTTCGCCAGGCTCGCTGGTTCTGTCCATGTAGAGCATTTCGGTGCGGAACAGACCAACCGCTTCTGCGCCATTGCCAAATGCCGCCTGGGCTTCTACGGAGTGGGCGATGTTGGCGGCAACTTCGAGGCGAATGCCGTCGGCGGTGCGCGCCTCTTGGTTTAACCAGACGCCCTGCTGTTCGCGAATTGCGGCCTGTACCCGTGCTTCCTGCTGATAATATCGCGTGATGGCTTCGGTCGGCGCGACAATCACGGCCCCCGCGTTGCCATCGAGATAGACCGGCTGATTTTGCCAGGATTCAAGAGCGTCGATATCGACGCCGACAAGCGTCGGAATATTAAACGAACGCGCGAGGATCACCGTGTGTGAGGTGGTGCCGCCGCTTTGTAACAGCAGGCCTTTCAACAGCGTTTTATCCAGTTCAAGAAACTGGCTTGGCGTCAGCTCTTCCGCCATGCAGATTGCGGGCTGAGTTAATTGACCGGGCGCCGGGAAACGTTGCTCACCGTAAATATGCTGGAGCAACTGGAAGCCGACATCGCGCATATCCAGCGTGCGTTCTTGTAAATAGCTGCTGCTGGAGCGCGCGAACTCGGCGCAAAAATGTTGGGTGCTGTCGATAATGGCTTCGGCGCAGCTCAGGCCGTTATTGACGCCCGCCAGCAGGTGCTGGCGCAATGACGTATCGGTCGCCAGCGAGCGGTGAGCCTCCAGAATCGCGCTGGCGGTACTGTCATTTTCCAGCAGCCGAAGTTCCAGCGTTTTGACGAGCAGAGTCAGGCCATTATCCAGCGCCGATTGTTCCTGTTCCGGGCTTTTTGCCGCAGGAAGTTCACCGAGGTTATTCAGGTCGAGGGCGGCAAGGCGGGTGAGAACACCGCCGGCACTGCCGCTACAGACCGGCTGGGCGCGGAAAAGCGTTGGGTTGAGACGGGTTAGCGATTCCGGCAATGCTTCTTGCTCTACGCAGGCTACCTGCGCCAGCGGCGCGTCACACAGCGGAAATTCCTCTATTAGCCAGCGGCTAAGATGGTCGTGAGCGGCCTGCTCGTCGGGGCCGCTGAGCAATAACTGGCAGCGATCGCCTGCGAGCGTATCGGTACCGATAATCGCCAGCGCGCTTTTGGCGTTGCCCTTGCGGTCAGTGCGCAGGTTATGCCACTCAATATCGCAGCTAAAGGTGTTGCACAGCGTTTCGACATGGCTGGCAGGGCGAGCATGCACGCCATTTTGTAATTCGCAGACAAATTCAACAACCAACGTCATAGCCCTATCTCCCAAATCATTCGATATGGGTAACAGCATAGGGGGCTTGTCCTTGGCCCGGCTATCTGACATTTATGTCAAAAACTGGACAAATGTATTGTCCCCTGGAAAATGCGAGCCACTTCACAGGTTGCCTTCTGGGCATATAAAGACGCCCTTAGCGTGAACTTTAGAGGTCGCTCGCATTTTTCTTTAGACATTACAAATATCCAGTAAATGCACTTTTTATCCACTGTCTGTGCCGTCGCCAATTGCCTATTGTTTGCCACAACACCTTTATGGACATGGGCTAACAAGGCCCGGGAGCGACTGATGAAAGAATTGGTGCAGATACTTAAAAACACCCGCCAGCACTTGATGACCGGCGTGTCGCACATGATCCCGTTTGTCGTAGCGGGCGGTATTTTACTGGCGGTCTCCGTCATGCTGTATGGGAAAGGTGCCGTACCGGATCCATTAACCGACCCTAATCTGAAAAAACTGTTTGATATCGGCGTTGCGGGGCTGACGCTGATGGTGCCATTCCTCGCCGCTTACATCGGCTACTCCATTGCGGAACGTTCTGCGCTGGCACCTTGCGCCATTGGCGCTTGGGTAGGTAACAGCTTTGGCGCGGGCTTCTTCGGTGCGCTGATTGCCGGGATTATCGGCGGTATCGTGGTGTATTACTTAAAGAAAATTCCGGTGCATAAGGTGCTGCGCTCGGTGATGCCTATCTTCGTGATTCCTATTGCCGGAACGCTTATTACGGCGGGGATCATGATGTGGGGACTGGGTGAACCGGTTGGCATGCTAACCACCAGCCTGACCCAGTGGCTGCAAGGAATGCAGCAGGGCAGCATCGTGGTTCTGGCGGTGATTATGGGCCTGATGCTGGCGTTCGATATGGGCGGCCCGGTGAATAAGGTGGCCTATGCCTTCATGCTGATTTGCGTCTCTCAGGGAGTTTATACCGTGGTCGCTATCGCCGCCGTCGGTATCTGCGTACCGCCGTTAGGATTGGGGCTGGCAACGCTGATTAATCGTAAAAACTTCAATAGTGAAGAACGCGAAGCCGGTAAAGCGGCGTTGGTGATGGGCTGCGTGGGCGTGACCGAAGGGGCGATTCCGTTTGCCGCAGCCGATCCGCTGCGCGTGATCCCCTCCATTATGCTGGGCTCCGTTTGCGGCGCGGTAACCGCCGCACTGATGGGCGCGCAATGCTATGCCGGGTGGGGTGGATTGATAGTCCTGCCAGTAGTGGAAGGCAAGTTGGGGTATCTGCTGGCGATTGTCGTGGGTGCGGTAGTGACTGGCGTCAGCGTTAACCTGCTGAAAAGTCTGGCACGTAAGAACAAAAAAGCGGTTGTCGAGAAAGAAGACGACCTGGATTTAGATTTCGAAATTAACTAATGAGAAGGTAAAGATTATGACCAATATTATTGCGGTAACGGCTTGTCCTTCCGGCGTGGCACATACCTACATGGCAGCGGAAGCGCTGGAGAGTGCGGCGAAGTCAAAAGGCTGGAACGTGAAGGTGGAAACACAGGGGTCGATTGGCCAGGAGAATGAGCTGACGGCAAGCGACGTTGACGCAGCGGATATGGTGATTCTGACTAAGGATATCGGGATTAAGGCGGAAGAGCGTTTTGCCGGTAAAACCATTGTGCGCGTTAATATTAGTGATGCGGTAAAACGCGCTGACGCTATTATGAATAAAATTGAGGCACACTTAGCGCAGAGTGCCTAAGCGATGCTTCGACATCATCAATGAAGGGTTGGCGGGTGCGAAAGTCATGTTTGCGCCCGCTGTGTTTGTTTTCTGCAAGGAGGGAGCGATGACAGCAACAAGCGGACGAATGTTAGTGGCGGTAACTGCCTGCGTAAGCGGCGTCGCCCATACCTATATGGCGGCTGAGCGTCTGGAAAAACTCTGCCAGCAGGAAAAATGGAACATTAAAATTGAAACCCAGGGGGCGCTTGGCATAGAGAATGCGCTCACTGAGGATGATATTCGCCGTGCGGATGCCGTATTACTGATTACCGATATCGATCTGAGTGGGGCCGACCGCTTTACCCAGAGTCGCTATGTGCAGTCCGGGATTAGCGCCTTTTTACGCGAACCGCAGAAGGTGATGAGTGCGGTGCGCAAGCTACTCTCCGCGCCGCAGCATACCCATATTATTCTGCCGTAGTGAGCTGACTGTGATACTGGCGACGGTATTCAGACGGCGAACGGTCAGTATTTTTACGGAACAGGCGGCAAAAATAGTTACTGTCGACAAAGCCGCAGCTATGAGCAATCTCTTTAACCTTCATATCGTAGCCCTTTAACAGCCGTCTGGCATGCTCAAGTCGGGTATGGTTGAGATACTCGTTAAATCCCATAATCCCGCTTTTCTGGAACAGGTGCGACAGGTAGTTAGGCGAAATATAGAACGCCTGCGCCACCGATTCACGCGTGAGCGGCTCGGCAAAGTGGGTATCAATATATTCACGAATGGCGTCAAACAGCGCCTGGCTGCGGGAAGCCGTCTGGATCTGGCTGCTTAGCAGGTCGGCGCAGTGGCTAATCAGGCTGGTGGCAATGAGCCGGGCCGTTTGCTGCTCTTGTGGCTGCATCTGGATTTCGTTCATGGTTTGCAACAAGAACGATCCGACGCGTGGCCCCCGGCGGGCTACGTGCTGTTTAGCCACGTTTTTCAACTGATTGCCATCCCACTGCTGCACGCTAAAGCCAAGCTGTTGCTTACCAAACAGCACGCTCAGAGTTGTGGCAGGCTGATGCCATAGCGGGAAGTTCCAGCCACCGGCGGGAACATAAAGCGCATCCATTCCATTCATGTGTACGCAATCGCCATGAAGCCCGGCATCTGCCAGTTGCCCGGAAAGCACAATCTCCAGACGCGGAAAATCGACCTGAAAGGCCATCTCTGGCGTGGGGGTGTGGCTGGCAGCAAACCAGATTTTTTGCAGCGGTGTTGCGCCCGATGCGATGTGGGAAAGCAGTGGGTTGATGTCGAGAAACATGAGGCTCCCTGTCGTGATGTACAACGTAGAAACCTTAACCGCAGATATGGAAAAAGGCCACAAAGATTGTGGCCTTTTGGAAGCGGGCTTCAGATTTGGTGTGCCTGATAAGCTTTGCGCCATCAGGCCGACCGGGGTACGTTGCCGGATGGCGGCTACGCCTTATCCGGCCTACGTTAATGGTTAACCGGTGTTACGCATACCTGCGGCGACACCAGCGATGGTGACCATCAGCGCCTGCTCAACGTTATGATCCGGTTCGAGCCCCTGTTCTTCCGCCTGACGTGAACGGTGCAGCAGTTCTGCCTGCAGAACGTTCAGTGGGTCAGTGTAGATATTACGCAACTGGATGGACTCGGCAATCCACGGCAGATCGGCCATCAGGTGCGCATCGTTCGCGATATCCAGGACGACTTTGATATCCGCTTCCAGCAGGTCACGAAGTTCGGTACCCAGCGCCCACAGCTCTGGTTTCACCAGGCGCTGATCGTAATATTCGGCGAGCCACAGGTCAGCCTTGGAATACACCATCTCCAGCATACCCAGACGGGTAGAGAAGAATGGCCAGTCGCGGCACATGGTTTCAAGCTTACTCTGCTTGCCATCTTCGACCACTTTTTGCAGCGCGGCACCGGCACCCAGCCAGGCGGGCAGCATCAGACGGTTTTGGGTCCAGGCGAAGATCCACGGAATGGCGCGCAGGGACTCGACGCCGCCGGTTGCGCGGCGTTTTGCAGGGCGAGAGCCTAACGGCAGCTTGCCCAGTTCCTGCTCTGGCGTTGCCGAACGGAAGTAAGGGACGAAGTCTTTGTTTTCACGCACATAGCCACGATACATCTCACAGGAGATATCCGACAGCTCGTCCATGATGCCGCGCCACTCGTCTTTGGGTTCCGGCGGTGGCAGCAGGTTCGCTTCCAGAATGGCGCTGGTGTACAGCGACAGGCTGCTGACGGTAATTTCCGGCAAACCATATTTGAAGCGGATCATCTCGCCCTGTTCGGTAACGCGCAGGCCACCTTTCAGGCTGCCCGGAGGCTGTGACAACAGCGCGGCGTGCGCCGGTGCGCCGCCACGGCCGATTGAGCCACCGCGACCGTGGAATAATGTCAGTTCAATACCGGCTTTTTCGCAGGTTTTGATCAGTGCATCCTGCGCCTGATATTGCGCCCAGGATGCGGCCATTACGCCCGCATCTTTTGCGGAGTCGGAATAGCCAATCATCACCATCTGTTTGCCTGAAATGAAGCCGCGATACCAATCGATATTCAGCAGTTGGGTCATTACGTCGTCGGCGTTGTTGAGATCGTCGAGCGTTTCAAACAGCGGAGCGACCGGCAGGGCGAACGTGATCCCGGCTTCTTTTAGCAAGAGATGAACGGCCAGTACGTCGGACGGCGTTTTGGCCATTGAGATAACGTAAGCGGCCACGGAACCCTGCGGAGCATCAACAATCGCTTTACAGGTGTTGAGCACTTCGCGGGTGTCATTACTTGGCTCCCAGCTGCGTGGCAGCAGAGGGCGTTTAGAATTCAGTTCGCGGATAAGGAAGGCTTGTTTATCGGCTTCAGACCAGCTTTCGTAGTCGCCGATGCCCAGATAACGGGTCAGTTCACCCAGCGCTTCAGTGTGGCGGGTACTTTCCTGACGTACGTCAATGCGTACTAGCGGCACGCCGAAACATTTCACGCGGCGCAGGGTATCGAGCAACTCACCGTTGGCGATGATGCTCATGCCGCAGGCTTGCAGGGATTTATAACAGGCGTACAGCGGTTCCCAAAGCTGTTCGTTCTGGCTAATCAGACCGGCAGGTTTCGGCAGGCGCTGGCCTTTCAGACGCGCTTCCAGCCAGGCTTGCGTAGCCATCAGCTGGCTGCGCAAGGTTTTCATCAGATAGCGATACGGCTCGGTCGCGCCTTCTTCACCCACGCGCTCGCGCAGTTCGTCGGTACATTCAACCATCGACAGCTCAGAAATCAGGATCTGAATATCTTTTAAGAACAGATCGGTGGCTTTCCAGCGGCTCAGGAGCAGCACATGGCGGGTAATTTCGGCGGTCACGTTCGGGTTGCCGTCGCGGTCGCCGCCCATCCAGGAGGTGAAGCGCACCGGCACGAAATCCACCGGCAATTTATAGCCGAGGTTCTCTTCTAACTGTTCGTTCAGTTCCCGCAGGTAGTTTGGCACGCCTTCCCACAGGCTATTTTCAACAACCGCAAAGCCCCATTTGGCTTCATCAACCGGGCTTGGGCGGTTCTTACGGATTTCGTCCGTGTGCCAGGACTGCGCAATCAGCTGGCGCAAGCGGCGCATCACTTGATTGCGTTCGTAGTCGGCGATATCGGTATTATCGAGCTGTTTTAAGCAGTTGTTGATTTCGCCCATCTTGTGGATCAGCGTGCGACGGGTGATTTCGGTCGGGTGTGCGGTCAGTACCAGCTCCAGCGACAGAGATTCAACGGCCTGCTTGATGGTAGTTTCGTTGAGATTGGGTTGGTCTTTGAGTTTACGCAGGGTACGGGCAATCACTTCCGGGTTGCTCGCGGCTTCGCCTTTTGGCGAAATGCTGTGATATTGCTCAGCGGTGTTGGCCAGGTTCAGGAACTGGCTGAACGCGCGGGCAACCGGCAGCAGTTCATCATTAGACAGGTTCTGTAAGGTGGTCAGCAGCTCCTGGCGGTTGGCTTCATTGCCCGCACGAGAAGATTTCGACAACTTACGGATAGTTTCGACACGGTCAAGAATGTTCTCGCCAAGCGCATCCTTGATGGTATCGCCTAGCACTTTACCGAGCATACTGACATTACTACGCAACGCGGAATATTGTTCGTTCATTAACCCAGACACCCCATCTCATTTTATTTTGTTATATCCCAACCCCTGGAACGTAAGGGCAGAATAAAGACACCTCTTTTATAAAGCCACGTAAAAACCCTTACGTCAATTGCTGCGAAATCGCTTCAGCAAACGAATAAATCGCGGCAATTTACGAAAGTTAATTTGCATCGTGCCAGATAAGAAATGCTTATGAAAATGTGAAGGAGAGCGCGGCTTTGAGATGCCGGATGGCGCTTTGCTTATCCGGCCTACAGACGGGGGTAGGCCCGGTAAGCGTAGCGCCACCGGGCAGAACACATTAGTGCCAGCAGAAGTGATGCACCACCTGGGTAATTAACTCGCGCGTCGGCTTAATAAAGCGCGTTTCCAGGTATTCGTCCGGCTGGTGGGCCTGATTGATGGAACCGGGGCCTAACACGATCGTCGGACACAGGTTCTGGATAAACGGCGCTTCGGTGCAGTAGTTCACCACTTCGGTCTGTGTACCGAGCAGTTTTTCCAGTACCTGAACCAGCTGATGATCCGGTGGGCATTCATAGCCCGGAATCGGCGGATGCAGCTCGCTGATGGTCAGTCGGCCCGGCCATTGCGCGCTGACCGGCTCCAGCGCTTCACCCAGCAGGCCGTTGAGATCGTTTAAGGTCATGCCCGGCAGCGGACGAATATCCATATGCAGCTCGCAGCAGGCGCAAATGCGGTTTGAAGCATCACCGCCGTGAAGGCTGCCGAGGTTGAGCGTCGGGTAAGGCACGGTGAACGCTTCATAGTGATAGCGCTCTTTCAACGAGTCGCGCAGCTGCATCACGCGGCCAATGGCGTCGTGCATAATTTCAATAGCGTTAACGCCGCGCGCCGGATCGCTGGAGTGGCCGGACTGGCCCATAACGCGAATCGCATTCGACATATGGCCTTTGTGCGCGCGCACCGGTTGTAGCGAGGTGGGCTCGCCGATAATGGCGCAGTCCGGGCGTATTTCGGTGGATTCGGCAAAGTAGCGCGCCCCCGCCATGCTGGTCTCTTCATCGGCGGTCGCCAGAATATAGAGCGGCTTTTTCAGCTGTGTAACGTCAACATCGCGCAATGCGTCGAGAATAAACGCAAAGAAACCTTTCATGTCGGCAGTACCCAAACCGTAGAGCTTGTTTTCATGCTCGGTGAGGGTGAAGGGATCGCGCGTCCAGCGGCCATCGTCAAACGGGACGGTATCGGTATGACCGGCGAGCAGCAGCCCGCCTGCACCGTGACCGGTGCGGGCAAGCAGGTTGAATTTATGGCGGGTGCCTGGCACCGGCTGCACCTCTACCTCGAAGCCTAAAGCGGCAAACCAGTCAGCGAGCAGAGTGATTAAAGACGCATTGCTCTGATCGAGCGCTTCCTCGGTTGCGCTGATGGACGGGGTGGCGATCAACGCACGGTAAATCTCGATAAATGGGGGTAAATTGTTTTTCATTGTTGACACACCTCGGGTCGTGATAGTATCAATATTCATGCAGTATTTGTGAATAAAAATACATTATCATTAGGCGTAATAAAACCCACCAAGTGTAAGGTGAAGTGTTTACGCTTAATCAGGCAAACAGACATAAGAAGGTGAATTGCACCGATGTTGAATACGCTGATTGTGGGCGCGAGCGGTTACGCTGGCGCGGAGCTTGTGACCTATGTAAATCGCCATCCTCATATGAACATAACCGCTTTGACGGTCTCAGCGCAAAGCAATGATGCGGGAAAGCTAATCTCCGATTTGCATCCACAGCTAAAAGGCATTGTCGATCTGCCGTTGCAGCCGATGTCCGACATCAGTGAATTCAGCGCGGATGTGGACGTGGTGTTCCTGGCGACCGCTCATGAAGTAAGCCATGACCTGGCCCCGCAGTTCCTGGCGGCGGGCTGCGTTGTGTTCGACCTTTCCGGTGCGTTTCGCGTCAACGATGGCGCCTTCTATGAAAAATATTACGGTTTCACCCATCAGCATCCAGAACTGCTGGCGCAGGCGGTAT
Organism: Kluyvera sp. NPDC087067; assembly: GCF_044745165.1. NCBI lineage: Bacteria > Pseudomonadati > Pseudomonadota > Gammaproteobacteria > Enterobacterales > Enterobacteriaceae > Kluyvera > Kluyvera sp. NPDC087067. The sequence continues at coordinate 93,815 of NZ_JBIUZS010000011.1, forward strand.
ATGGTCTGGCCGAGTGGCGCGCAGACGCGCTAAAAGAGGCTAAGCTGATTGCGGTGCCGGGCTGTTACCCAACGGCGGCGCAGCTTTCTCTGAAACCACTGATTGATGGCGATCTCCTGGATCTCAACCAGTGGCCGGTGATCAACGCCACTTCAGGCGTGAGCGGTGCCGGGCGTAAAGCCGCTATTTCTAACAGCTTCTGCGAAGTGAGCCTGCAACCGTATGGCGTGTTTACCCACCGCCATCAGCCGGAAATCGCCAGCCACCTTGGAGCGGAGGTGATTTTCACGCCGCATCTGGGCAACTTTGCGCGCGGTATTCTGGAAACGATCACCTGTCGACTGAAGCCGGGCGTGACCCATGCACAGGTGGCTGCCGCTTTACAACAGGCATACGCCGACAAGCCGATGGTGCGTTTATACGACAAGGGCGTGCCGGCACTGAAAAACGTGGTCGGGCTGCCGTTTTGCGATATCGGTTTTGCCGTTCAGGGCGAGCACCTGATTATAGTGGCGACCGAAGACAACTTATTGAAAGGCGCTGCCGCACAGGCCGTGCAGTGCGCCAATATTCGTTTCGGCTTCGCTGAGACGCAGTCTCTTATTTAAGGTGTGACGACGATGAATCCATTAATTATCAAACTGGGCGGCGTGTTACTGGATAGCGAAGAAGCGCTGGAGCGTCTGTTTACCGCGCTGGTGCACTATCGTGAATCACATCAGCGCCCGCTGGTGATTGTCCACGGCGGCGGCTGCGTGGTGGATGAGCTGATGAAGCAGCTTAATCTGCCGGTGAAAAAGAAAAATGGCCTGCGCGTCACCCCTGCTGACCAGATCGACATCATTACCGGGGCGCTGGCGGGTACCGCCAACAAAACGCTGCTGGCATGGGCGAAGAAGCATGATATTGCCTCCGTTGGCCTGTTCCTGGGCGATGGTGACAGTGTGCAGGTGACCAGGCTCGATGAAGAATTGGGGCACGTGGGTCTGGCACAGCCCGGCTCGCCGAAACTGATTAATCTCCTGCTGGAAGGCGGATTCCTGCCGGTGGTCAGTTCAATCGGTGTGACCGCTGAAGGGCAGCTGATGAACGTTAATGCCGATCAGGCGGCAACGGCGCTGGCGGCGACGCTGGGCGCGGATCTGATTCTGCTTTCTGATGTGAGCGGCATTCTCGACGGTAAAGGTCAGCGTATTGCCGAGATGACGGCGGCGAAGGCCGAGCAGCTAATTGACCAGGGCATTATTACCGATGGCATGATTGTGAAGGTGAACGCGGCGCTTGATGCGGCGCGCACGCTGGGGCGTCCGGTGGATATCGCCTCCTGGCGTCACGCGGAGCAGCTGCCGGCGCTGTTTAACGGCACGCCGATCGGTACGCGTATTCTGGCATAAGTTTTTCCCCTCACCCTAACCCTCTCCCCGGAGGGGCGAGGGGACCGATCGGCGCCGGTGTGGGATGGCGGCACCGATTTTCCCCCTCTCCCTCAGGGAGAGGGTCGGGGTGAGGGTTGTTTTCAATATCCGGCATCAATAAACGAATTTAAGGAAGCATGTTATGGCACTTTGGGGCGGGCGTTTTACTCAGGCAGCGGATCAGCGGTTCAAACAGTTCAATGACTCTTTACGCTTTGACTACCGCCTGGCGGAGCAGGATATCATCGGCTCTGTTGCCTGGTCTAAAGCGCTGGTAACCGTTGGCGTACTGACCGAGCAGGAGCAGGTTCAGCTGGAAGACGCGCTCGGCGTACTGCTGGAAGAGGTTCGTGCGAACCCGCAGCAGATCCTCGAAAGCGATGCTGAAGATATTCATAGCTGGGTGGAAGGCAAGCTCATCGATAAAGTCGGTCAGCTGGGCAAAAAACTGCACACCGGGCGTAGCCGTAATGACCAGGTCGCCACCGATCTCAAGCTGTGGTGTAAAGATACTGTGGCTGAGTTGCTGACGGCGAACCGCCAACTGCAAACCGCGCTGGTGGAAACCGCGCAGGCCAATCAGGATGCGGTGATGCCGGGTTATACCCACCTGCAACGTGCGCAGCCGGTGACTTTTGCGCACTGGTGTCTGGCCTACGTGGAGATGCTGGCGCGTGATGAAAGTCGTCTGCACGATACCCTTAAGCGTCTGGATGTGAGCCCGCTGGGCTGCGGCGCGCTGGCGGGAACCGCCTACGAAATCGACCGTGAACAGCTGGCAGGCTGGCTGGGCTTCGCCTCTGCGACCCGTAACAGTCTGGATAGCGTGTCTGACCGTGACCACGTGCTGGAACTGCTCTCTAATGCGTCAATTGGCATGGTGCACCTGTCGCGCTTTGCCGAAGATCTGATCTTCTTTAATACCGGTGAAGCGGGCTTTGTGGAGCTTTCCGACCGCGTGACGTCCGGTTCATCGCTGATGCCGCAGAAGAAAAACCCCGATGCGCTGGAGCTTATTCGTGGCAAATGTGGCCGCGTGCAGGGCGCATTAACCGGAATGATGATGACCCTGAAAGGGTTGCCGTTGGCTTACAACAAAGACATGCAGGAAGATAAAGAAGGCGTATTCGATGCGCTGGATACCTGGATGGACTGTCTGCATATGGCGGTGCTGGTGCTGGACGGTATTCAGGTGAAACGTCCACGCTGCCAGGAAGCGGCGCAGCAGGGTTACGCGAATGCGACTGAGCTGGCGGATTATCTGGTCGCCAAAGGCGTGCCGTTCCGTGAAGCGCACCACATTGTGGGTGAAGCGGTCGTTGAGGCGATTGCCCAGGGCAAACCGCTGGAGGATCTGGCGCTGGCCGACCTGCAAAAATTCAGCGCGGTGATTGGCGAAGACGTCTATCCGATTCTGTCGCTGCAATCCTGTCTTGATAAGCGTGCGGCCAAAGGAGGCGTATCGCCTCAGCAGGTGGCGCAGGCTATCCGCGATGCGCAGGCACGCCTCGCGTAACCTTTGTCTTTGTAGGCATGATAAGCGTAGCGCCATCAGGCAGATCGGCGCACGTTGCCGGATGGCAGCTTCGCCTTATCCGGCCTACAGAGTAAAGTGCACCAGGTATTATCGAGAGCCCGGTTAAGCGAATGCGACACCGGGTTTTTTACGCAAAAAAAAGCGGGCCACGGGGCCCGCAAACGTTCATGTTGGCTTTAGTTAGTCGAGTTTGAGAGAAACTCCGAATCAGTGTGACGACTTCAAGGGTTAAACGAGGGTCACCTGTTTCTTTGCTGTATTATTAAACAGAATCCTTGATAGGGATAATCATTCGTTGCTATTCTATCTATCGCCATGGACTATCGTGGCGATGGAGGAAGAATAATGAATATTCGCGATCTTGAATACCTGGTGGCGTTAGCTGAGCATCGGCACTTCCGCCGGGCGGCCGATTCCTGCCATGTCAGCCAGCCAACGCTGAGCGGGCAGATTCGTAAGCTTGAGGATGAGCTGGGCGTTATGCTGCTGGAGCGAACCAGCCGTAAAGTCTTGTTTACCCAGGCGGGCCTGCTGCTGGTGGATCAGGCGCGCACGGTGCTGCGTGAGGTCAAAGTGCTCAAGGAGATGGCAAGTCAGCAGGGGGAAACCATGTCCGGCCCGCTGCATATCGGCCTGATTCCGACCGTTGGCCCCTATCTGCTCCCCCACATTATCCCGATACTGCACCAAACCTTCCCGAAGCTGGAAATGTATCTGCATGAAGCGCAAACCCATCAGCTGCTCGCGCAGCTCGACAGCGGTAAGCTGGACTGCGTGATTCTGGCGCTGGTGAAGGAGAGCGAGGCGTTTATCGAAGTTCCGCTGTATGACGAACCGATGCTGCTGGCGATCTACGAAGATCACCCGTGGGCGGAGCGCGATCGCGTGCCGATGTCGGATCTAGCCGGTGAAAAACTGCTGATGCTGGAAGATGGTCACTGTCTGCGCGACCAGGCGATGGGTTTCTGCTTTGAAGCAGGTGCCGACGAAGATACCCATTTCCGCGCAACTAGTCTGGAAACGCTGCGTAATATGGTGGCGGCGGGAAGCGGAATTACGCTCCTGCCAGAGCTGGCGGTACCGCCGGAGCGTAAGCGCGATGGCGTGGTTTATCTGCCGTGCATTAAGCCGGAGCCGCGTCGTACCGTTGGGCTGGTGTATCGTCCAGGTTCGCCGCTGCGCAGCCGCTATGAGCAGCTGGCAGAGGCCGTCCGCGAGACGATGGACGGCCATTTTGACAAAGCGCTAAAAAAGGCGATTTAAGCCGTTCAGCGCCGCAACCCGGTAGGCTTCCGCCATGGTCGGGTAGTTAAAGGTGGTGTTAACGAAGTACTCAATGGTGTTGCCACCACCTTTTTGCTCCATAATCGCCTGGCCGATATGAATAATTTCGGCCGCGCGCTCGCCAAAGCAATGAATGCCGAGGATTTCCTTTGTTTCCCGATGGAACAGGATTTTCAGGCTTCCCACGCTCATGCCCACGATTTGTGCCCGCGCCAGATGTTTGAACTGCGCACGACCCACTTCATACGGCACTTTCATGGCCGTCAGTTGCTGCTCGGTTTTACCGACGGAGCTGATTTCCGGGATGGTGTAGATACCCGTTGGGATATCTTCGATCAGATGCCCGGAGGCTTCGCCTTTCATCAACGCCTGTGCGGCAATGCGGCCTTGATCGTAGGCGGCGGAAGCAAGGCTCGGATAACCGATAACATCGCCAACCGCATACACGTGCGGCAGCGCGGTCTGATACAGACTGTTGACCTTCAACTGACCGCGGCCATCGGCCTGTAGGCCAATATTTTCCAGCGACAGCGATTCGGTATTCCCGGTTCGACCATTGGCGAACAGCAAGCAGTCGGCTTTGAGTTTTTTGCCAGACTTCAGGTGCATGATCACCCCATCATCAACCCCTTCAATCTTCTCGTATTCTTCGTTGTGGCGAATCACCACGCCGCTGTTCCAGAAGTGATAAGAAAGGGAGTCTGACATCTCCTGGTCGAGGAACGCCAGCAGACGGTCGCGGGTGTTAATCAGGTCAACTTTGACCTCCATCCCGCGGAAAATCGACGCATATTCGCAGCCGATAACCCCTGCGCCATAGATAATCACATGGCGAGGTTCATGGTGCAGGCTGAGGATGGAGTCACTGTCATAAATGCGAGGATGGGTAAAATCAACGTCTGCCGGGCGATAGGGGCGTGAACCACAGGCGATCACGAACTTCTCGGCGGTTAACGTTTCGACCGACCCGTCAGGGCACGTCAGCGCGATGGTATGTTCATCAATAAACCGGGCGTCACCCTGCAACATCTCACAGTGATTGCGCTCGTAAAACCCCTGGCGCATATGCGTTTGCTGGTTAATCACGCTATCGGCATGATTCAGGATGTCGGCAAATGAGGAGCGGAGAAGTCGGCTGTGGTCGCTGTAGAGAGGGTTTTGGTTGAATTCGATAATACGGCTAACGGCATGGCGAAGGGCTTTAGACGGGATAGTGCCCCAGTGGGTACAACCGCCGCCGACATTATGATAACGCTCAATAACGGCGACGTGGGCTCCTTGCTTCACCAGCCCCATAGCAGCACCTTCGCCGCCCGGGCCGGAACCAATAATTACTGCATCATAATCGTAGGAATGTGACATGGTAAGGCGTACCTGTTCTTATACATAAAAGCAACAGAATCATAACATCATCGAAGGGATAACCCAATTATCGTTGGGCTTATTTCATACGAAATAGCATAAATAGCATGTAAACAATCATTAACAAAGCTGCGTAAGTAGAATCGTTTTGATCTCTGGTATAGTGCCATTACGGCATGTGGAAGGATTCAGTCATCGTGATGGGTGTTAGAGCGCAACAAAAAGAAAAAACCCGGCGTTCGCTGGTAGAAGCGGCATTTAGTCAACTCAGTGCCGAGCGAAGTTTTGCCAGCCTAAGCCTGCGAGAAGTGGCGCGTGAGGCTGGGATTGCGCCAACCTCATTTTACCGTCATTTCCGTGATGTGGATGAGCTGGGGCTGACCATGGTTGACGAGAGCGGCCTGATGCTGCGTCAGCTGATGCGTCAGGCTCGCCAGCGTATTGCCAAAGGCGGCAGCGTTATCCGTACCTCCGTTTCCACCTTTATGGAATTTATCGGCAACAACCCCAACGCATTTCGTCTGTTGCTGCGTGAACGTTCTGGAACGTCTGCGGCGTTCCGTGCGGCGGTCGCCCGCGAGATTCAGCATTTTATTGCGGAACTTGCCGACTATCTGGAAATCGAAAACCATATGCCTCGTGCTTTTACAGAAGCCCAGGCGGAGGCGATGGTGACTATCGTATTTAGCGCGGGAGCGGAGGCCTTAGATGTTGGCCTTGAGCAGCGTCGGCAGCTGGAAGAGCGACTGGTGCTGCAATTACGCATGATCTCCAAAGGCGCATACTATTGGTATCGTCGTGAACAAGAGAAGAGTCACATCAGTATTGATAAGGTGGTAGACGAGCAATGAAACAGTCAGGCCAGGATAAAGGTACGCTGCTGCTAGCGCTGTTGGCGGGCCTCTCAATTAACGGAACGTTTGCAGCGCTGTTCAGCTCTATCGTTCCGTTCTCTGTCTTTCCGATAATTTCTTTGGTGCTGACCGTTTATTGTCTGCATCAGCGATATCAGAACCGCACAATGCCGGTGGGATTACCCGCTCTGTCAGCCGCCTGCTTTATTCTCGGCGTGTTGCTGTACAGCACGGTGGTGCGGGCCGAATACCCGGATATCGGATCTAACTTCTTCCCGGCAGTCTTGTCGGTGGCGATGGTCTTCTGGATTGGCTATCGGATGCGTAACCGCAAGCAAGACTAGTAAAGTAGGCCGGATAAGGCGAAGCCGCCATCCGGCTATTTGCACCAGTTTTGCCGGATGGCGGCTTCGCCTTATCCGGCCTACAGTTGCTCTTATTTCTGCGTTAACAACACGCCGCATTCCATATGATGGGTATATGGGAACTGATCGAACAGGGCCAGGCGGGTGATATTATGCGTCTGGCTTAAAGTTTCCAGGTTCTGACATAACGTCTCTGGATTGCAGGAGATGTACAGAATGTTGGGGTATGCCTGCACCATCTTCTCTGTTTCACTGTCTAGCCCGCTGCGCGGTGGATCGACAAAAATCGTCTCACACTGATAGCTTTTCAGATCAATACCCTGCAAGCGGTTAAATTCCCGCACGCCGTTCATCGCCTGGGTAAACTCTTCCGCTGCCATGCGGATGATTTGCACGTTATCGATTTCATTCGCGCTGATGTTGTACTGCGCGGCAGCGACCGAAGGTTTGGCAATTTCAGTGGCCAGCACGCGGTTAAAGTTGCGCGCTAGCGCCAGCGAGAAGTTACCGTTGCCGCAGTACAGCTCCAGCAGATCGCCGCGCGAATTCTGCGTTGCGTCCAGCGCCCACTCTAGCATCTGAATGTTCATCGCCGCGTTGGGTTGGGTGAAGCTATTTTCTACCTGACGGTAGATCATCTCTTTCCCGGCAACCGGCAGACGTTCGTCAATATAGTCCTGATCCAGCGCGATTTTGGTTTTTGTGGCGCGACCGATGAGGTGGACGTTCAGCCCCTGCGCACGCAGTGCATCACGCAATCCTTCCGCCTGCTCACGCCACGCATCGTCGAGCTTCTTATGGTACAGCAGCGTCACGACCGCCTGGTTGCTGAGCGTGGTGAGGTAATCAATCTGGAACAGCTTGTGGCGCAGTACCGGGTTATCGCGCACACCATCGAGCATCGCGGTCATCAACGTATTGATAAGCTGGCTTGCCGCCGGGAAGGTGTCGACGCGGATGCGGCCCTTCGTCTGCTGGTCAAACATAATGTGGTAAAGATCATCACCGTCGTGCCAGATGCGGAATTCTGCGCGCATGCGGTAGTGACTGACCGGTGAGCGAAACACCTCCGGCGCAGGCGCGCTAAACGGCGTCATCATCGTTTGCAGGCGAGTGACTTTCTCGGCGAGCTGAGCGTCGTACTGTTCGGTCGAGAGGTGTTCGGGGGTCATGATGCATCCTGAGTAATAAAAGTACGCGGGGATTGTAGGGCTTGCACACTGGATGTCCAGCCTCATGCGGCGAAAATGCTAAATAGCAGTCTGGACATCCGTATGTAACTAAATGTAGCATTCGCCTACCGGTCCTGTGAGTTAAAAGGGAATCCAGTGTAAATCTGGGGCTGACGCGCAGCGGTAAGGAAGGTAAGAGTGGAGCGCATTCAATGCAGACACTGCGGCGTGCCGTGGGAAGTCATCCTCTCTTGATAAAGCCTCCAAGCCCGAAGACCTGCCGGATGACGTCGCATTAGGCTTTTATCGTCGCGAGCAACTGATAAAGCCTGCGGCATCCTTTATTGAATTTGGATGCTTTAAAAAATGATTAAAAAAGTTTCGCTGCTGACGGCATTATCCGTCACGGCATTTTCCGGCTGGGCGCAAGACAGCAATTCAGGCACGATGGTAGTGACCGGCAACCGTTTCCAGCAACCCGTCAATACCGTACTGGCACCGACCGATGTGGTCACGCGAGATGATATTCAGCGCTGGCAGTCAAAAGATCTTAACGATGTCATGCGCCGTTTACCGGGCGTGGATATCGCCCAGAACGGTGGAATGGGGAAGAGTTCTACTCTTTATGTTCGTGGCACGGAAGGGCGCCATGTCCTGGTGCTGATTGATGGCGTGCCAATGGCGCGTGCTGGCATAACGAACGGCATTGATATTGGCCAGATCCCGGTATCTCTGGTGCAGCGCGTTGAGTATATCCGTGGGCCACGTTCCGCGGTTTATGGCTCCGGGGCGATTGGCGGCGTGGTCAACATTATTACCATGACTGATGAAGAGCGTTCGCAGATTAACGCCGGTGTGGGCAGCGACGGTTATCAAACCTACGATGGCGCGATGAATAAGCGCTTTGGCGATACCCTCGTCACCGCCGCCGGTGCATACCAGACCACAAAAGGCTTTAACGTCCAGCCGAATTCCACCTACAGCGGCGACAGCGACCGCGATGGCTACCGCAACAAGATGTTCTGGGGCGGCGTGCAGCACAAGTTTAACGATAGCTTCTCCGGCTTCTTCCGTGGCTACGGTTATACCGCCAACAGCGATTACGATCAGGGCGGGTATGGCTATGCGGGGGGGAATGATGAAGTGCAGAACTACAACCAATCCTGGGATACCGGTCTGCGCTACAGTTCAGGCATCTATTCTTCTCAACTGATCGCCAACTATCAGCATCTGAAAAGTTACAACTACAGCAACGACCTCGGTCGCTATGCGGGTGATGCGACGCTCGACGATATGGAGCAGCGCTATATCCAGTGGGGGAATAACGTTGAGGTTGGGCATGGGGCCATCAGCGGCGGCGTTGACTGGAAACAGGAAAAGCTGTTCTCAAGCAGCACGACGCTGTCGGATAGCTACAAGCGTGACACCACCGGGCTTTATCTGACCGGGCAGCAGCAGATTGATAGCGTCACCCTCGAGGCCTCGGGTCGCGAAGATCACGATGAGCAGTTCGGCTGGCACGGAACCTGGCAGACGGCTGCGGGCTGGGAGTTTGTGGAAGGCTATCGGGCCACGCTCTCCTACGGCACGGGTTTCCTGGCGCCGTCCCTGGGTCAGCAATTTGGTGCAACGCGTTTTGCTTCCGCTTACGGCCCTGGTATCGCGGCTAACCCCGACCTGAAGCCGGAAGAGTCGAAACAGTGGGAAGCGGGAATCGATGGGTTAACGGGGCCACTGGATTGGCGCTTGTCGGCATACCATTATGAAATCCAGAATCTGATTGATTATAAAAATAACCAGTACGTCAACGTGAAGTCGGCGACGATTAAAGGCGTGGAGTGGACGGGCAATATCACCACTGGCCCCGTCGAGCATCACCTGACCTTGCAGTATGTCGATCCGCGTGATGATGCAACGGATAAAGTTCTTTATCGCCGCGCTAAGCAACAGGCGAAATATGAACTCACCGGCCAGGTCTTTGATCTGGGTTGGAACGTGATGTATCAGTATATCGGTCAGCGTTACGATAACGATTATGACAATCAACGTGACGTAAAACTGGGGGGCGTGAGTCTTTGGGACGTCGGATTATCGTATCCGGTCACCTCACACCTGACAGTTCGTGGTAAAATTGCCAACCTGTTCGATAAAGAATACGAGACAGCATATGGCTACCCAACTGCAGGACGGGAATACACCTTGTCTGGCAGCTACACCTTCTAAACCACGTCCCACCGTCCTGGTCTTTGACTCCGGGGTCGGTGGGTTGTCGGTCTACGATGAGATTCGGCATCTCCTGCCGGATCTCCATTACATCTACACTTTCGATAACGTGGCTTTCCCGTACGGGGAAAAGAGCGAAGCGTTTATCGTTGAACGTGTCCTGGAAATTGTCACCGCCGTACAGCAACGTTACCCGCTCGCGCTGGCAGTAATTGCCTGTAATACGGCAAGTACGGTATCGCTACCGGCGCTGCGTGAGAAGTTTGCCTTCCCGGTTGTGGGCGTGGTGCCTGCGATTAAACCGGCGGCGCGCCTGTCGGCCAACCGTATCGTTGGGCTGCTGGCAACGCGCGGAACGGTGAAGCGTCCTTATACGCACGAGTTGATTGCGCGCTTTGCGGATGAATGCCGTATTGAAATGCTGGGTTCGGCGGAGCTGGTTGAGCTGGCGGAAGCGAAACTGCATGGCGAACCGGTTTCACTGGAGGAGCTACGCCGTATTCTGCGCCCATGGCTACGGATGCAGGAGCCGCCGGATACGGTTGTTCTTGGCTGTACCCATTTCCCTCTATTACAAGAGGAGCTATTGCAGGTACTTCCAGAAGGAACGCGGTTGGTGGATTCTGGTGCTGCAATTGCGCGTCGTACCGCCTGGCTATTGGAACATGAAGCGCCGGATGCGAAATCCAGCGATGCCAATTTGGCTTACTGTATGGCGTTGACGACAGAAACTGAGCAACTTTTACCCGTTTTACAGCGTTATGGCTTTGAAACGCTCGAAAAACTGCCTGTTTCAGCCTGATTTGAGCAAAAAAGAGACGGTTGAAAAGTTTTTTTAAAACAGGGCTTGTCAACGTCTCAGAACTCCCTATAATGCGCCTCCACTGACACGGAACAACGGAATAGAAGCCGCCGGGTCAGCGAGGTTCTCACGAAGAACTTCAGCGGAGAAAAGCGAAATTAAATGCTTGACTCTGAAGCGGGAAAGCGTAATATGCACATCCCGCGCCGCTGAGAAAGCGAAGCGGCACTGCTCTTTAACAATTTATCAGACAATCTGTGTGGGCACTCGAAGATACGGATTCTTAACGTCGCAAGACGATAAATGAATACCAAGTCTCA
>NZ_JBIUZS010000012.1:0-88539 GCF_044745165.1 Kluyvera sp. NPDC087067
AAGAAATTCGGTGGAGCGGTAGTTCAGTCGGTTAGAATACCTGCCTGTCACGCAGGGGGTCGCGGGTTCGAGTCCCGTCCGTTCCGCCACTTATTCAAAATTAAGCCTGCTAACTTAGCAGGCTTAATGATAAGAAAAATTAAGAAGTCTTTAGGGGCGTAGCTCAGTTGGTAGAGCACCGGTCTCCAAAACCGGGTGTCGCGAGTTCGAGTCTCTCCGCCCCTGCCATATATAATCCTTTGCTTCGGCAAAGGATTTTTTTTGTCTAAAATTTGCCTTTCTAAGGCCCAAAGCTGTTTCTCCGGGCCAACGATCTTTCCCTGCTTTAAAAAACGCTGTTTTGCAAAATGTCGCGAATTTGCGCCTGTTTGTCGCTATTTTGCAGCCAGATTGCGTATAAAGGACGTGAAATCATCGAGCCATCTGCAACGGGATAGAGCTCGCCTTGCTCCTGTGCCCACGTTGTTGGCAACCAGGTGCAACCTTTTAAAGGCAACAGCTGGCGACGGGCCAGAGACGCTGAACTGGTGGTTAAAAGCGGAATGTCATCGCTGGCGATGAGTCCGGTCTCGTGTTGCTGAAAGTCAGCCCCCCACTCAAGGCGAAGATAGTTCAATTCTGTTTTGACCGTTTTGGGTGTCGCACAGTACAGCTCAAGAGGGAAATGCCCCAACAGTTGACTGCTAAATTCATCCATTTTTGGGCTTTCGGTGGTGATCAGCAGGTCGAGCTGGCGCTCGTGGAGCTGTTTGACCAGTGATTGGCGCTGAGCAATCCGCGCTTCAAACTGCAGCGTATCGTCCGCCTGGTATAATCTGGCAAGCCATTCATTGAGCATACACTCCCATAGCGAGGCGCTCGCACCAATCGAGAACTCATTGTGTCGCGAGGTATTCGCCACCTCCTTGCGAGCGGCTTGCCATGTACTCATCAGCGTCTCTGCGTAGGGAAGAAGCTTCTCACCTGCCGCAGTCAGCCGGATATTATTGCGATGGCGGGTGAACAGGTTTACCCCAAGCTGATTTTCTAACTGACGTATGCGAAAGCTTACCGCCGATTGTGTCAGATAGAGCGCTTCCGCAGCCCGCCCGAAGTGGCGAGTTCTGCTCACTTCGAGGAAAGTTTTCAGCAATTCGGTATCCACAGCTTTCTCCGCAAATTTTTTTGTCGTAATGATTTAAATCTTTTGTTTTACACTCTGTCAAGCGTATCTAATACTCCGCGCCATAAATAGCTCGGCCAAAGAATTAGGAGCGTGTAGGATGGCGGAAAGCTTTGCGACAACTAATCGTTTTTTCGATAATAAAAATTATCCGCGTGGATTCTCTCGTCATGGTGATTTCACCATCAAAGAGGCGCAACTGCTGGAGCGTTATGGCTTTGCCTTTAACGAACTGGATCTCGGCAAACGTGAGCCCGCGACCGAAGAGGAACAGCAGTTCCTTACCGTATGCCGTGGTGAACGTGAGCCGGTGACCGAAGCTGAGCGCGTATGGCACAAGTACGTGACGCGCATTAAGCGTCCAAAACGCTTCCATACCCTGTCTGGCGGTAAACCACAGGTAGAAGGCGCTGAAGACTACACCGACAGCGACGATTAATAAAAAAGGGGCCTCGGCCCCTTTTTTATTGTAGTAACGTTTGCAGATGCAGCAGCATCCTGTCGATACCGCGATAGCTGAGCGCTTCTTGCAAATGACGCCGTTCAATACATCTGACTCCCTCCATATCCGCCAGCGTACGTGAAACCTTCAGCAGGCGCTGCCAGGCGCGTATAGACAGCCCAAGCCGCATTAGCGTCTGTTCAAGCCAAAGCGCATCATTCTCGTTCAACGTGCAGTATTGCTTGATTTCGCTGCTGTTTAAGTGGGCATTAAGTTTATCTTGTCGGTCATATTGATAGCGCTGCGCCGTCATCACCCTGGCCTGTACCGTGAGGCTACTCTCTCCTTGCTGCGTGTGTTGGGTGAGTAAACCCGGAGGGGGTAAAGGAATCTCTAGTGAGAGATCGAAACGGTCGAGGAACGGGCCTGAAAGCCGATTGAGATAGCGCAGCGTTTGTTCCGGCGTGCAGCGGTTATGTTGCCCCTCGTAGTGCCCCGTTGGGCTGGGATTCATGGCCGCTATCAGTTGAAAGCGTGCTGGATAGGTAATTTTTGCGCGTGTACGGGAAATCAGTATCTTGCCGGACTCGATTGGCTCCCGCAGCGCATCCAGTACCCGCCGTTCAAACTCCGGTAGCTCATCCAGAAACAGGATGCCGTTATGCGCCAGCGAAATCTCACCAGGCGCGGGTATCGACCCACCTCCCACCATTGCCGCTAATGACGCGCTATGGTGGGGCGCGCGAAAGGGTCGGCAGCGCCATTGAGTCCGTACATCGCAGGTATTCTCCAGACTGATAATGGCGGCGCTTTCCAGAGCTTCGCGGTCGTTCAAGGGGGGTAATAATCCACGTAGTCGGCTGGCTAGCATCGTTTTTCCGGTGCCTGGGGGGCCTATCAATAATAGGTTATGTCCTCCAGTCGCGGTGATCTCCAACGCGCGCTTACCCTGTTGTTGTCCAATCACGTCGTTAAGATCTTCTTCACTTTCGGTGATGGACACGCTTTCCGGTGGCGGAAGGCGCAGCGCCTGCTTGTCTTCTAAAAATGCGCAAACTTCAAGTAAGTGGCTGGCAATCAGGCAGTCGTTACCGCCCAGCAAACCCACCAGCGGAGCATTCTCCTCGGCCAGTATTATTTGCCTTCCGGCGCTTATCGCCTCCATAGCGGCAGATATAGCCCCGGGAATGCCACGCAGCGCGCCCGTAAGCGCCAGTTCTCCAACGAACTCATATTGTCCCAGCTTCTGGCTGTTAAGCTGCTCAGACGCCGCCAGGAGCGCGATAGCGATAGGTAAATCATATCGCCCACCCTCTTTGGGCAGGTCAGCAGGGGCCAGGTTGATGGTGATTTTTTTAGCCGGAAAGGCATATCCACTGTTGATAATGGCACTGCGGACGCGGTCGCGAGACTCTTTAACGGTGGTTTCTGGCAGCCCAACCATGACCAGCCCAGGCAAGCCCTGGCTGATATGCACTTCGATGGTAATGAGTGGGGCATTAATCCCCAGCGCAGCGCGCGTATAGACAACGGATAGTGACATAATTCCTCCCTGGATGGCGGCATTATGTATCGCAATCTTCTCGTAATAACCTGCATTTTTACGTATATACGTACCTTATTCAGCTATTTTGGCTGCTTTTCACGGCATTTCAAAAATTCAGGAATGACGCTCGCATTTTTCAAACGCTCGCCAGACAAATGCCCCGGCTTTAGGCGGGGAGGACAAAAAGTGAAATATTTTCATTTCATAATTTTTCCATATAAAACAATTTCTTTTGCGAATTTTGTTAGCAAGGTAAGTATCGGCGCTATAAAAAAACTTGTGCATTTTGTGATGTCTGTGGTAACTCTGTAGGTATTCCTTCGAACAAGATGCAAGAAAATACAAAAATGAAAGCCCTTCTACGAGTGATTAGCCTAGTCGTGATTAGCGTGGTGGTGATTATTATCCCACCGTGCGGGGCTGTACTTGGACGAGGAAAGGCTTAGGAATCAAGCCTTAACGAACTAAGACCCCCGCACCGAAAGGTCCGGGGGTTTTTTTATGACTTAAAAACATTAACGAGGAGTAGAGAGTGAGCAATAGCATAATATTCTGTTTCTCACGATCTACGGCGGGGAACTAACTATGAATGGCGCACAGTGGGTGGTACATGCGTTGCGGGCGCAGGGAGTTGAAACGGTATTTGGTTATCCTGGTGGTGCCATCATGCCGGTTTACGACGCTCTGTATGACGGCGGCGTAGAGCATCTACTGTGTCGACACGAGCAGGGTGCGGCGGTGGCGGCTATCGGCTACGCCCGGGCTACCGGCAAAACTGGCGTATGCATCGCGACCTCAGGCCCGGGTGCCACTAACCTGATAACCGGTCTGGCTGATGCACTGCTCGACTCTGTTCCCGTTGTTGCCATCACCGGTCAGGTTGCCGCACCGCTTATCGGTACGGATGCTTTTCAGGAAGTGGACGTTCTCGGTTTGTCGCTGGCCTGCACGAAACACAGTTTCCTGGTGCAATCTCTGGAAGAGCTGCCGCGTATCATGGCAGAAGCATTCCAGGTGGCAAACTCAGGCCGTCCTGGTCCTGTACTGGTTGATATTCCTAAAGATGTCCAGATTGCGCAGGGCGATCTGGAGCCGTATTTCTCCACCGTTGAAAGTGCCGACGTTTTCCCCCATGCCGAAGTCGCCCAGGCGCAGCAGATGCTGGCGCAGGCGCAAAAACCGATGCTGTATGTTGGTGGTGGTGTCGGGATGGCGCAGGCCGTTCCCGCGCTGCGTGAGTTTATGGCGATCACAAAAATTCCCGCGACCTGCACGTTGAAAGGGTTGGGGGCGGTGCCGGTGGAATATCCGTACTATCTCGGTATGTTGGGGATGCACGGCACCAAAGCCGCCAATCTGGCGGTACAGGAGTGCGATCTGCTGATCGCCGTTGGCGCCCGCTTCGACGACCGCGTCACCGGTAAGCTCAATACCTTTGCTCCGCACGCGAAAGTTATCCATATGGATATCGACCCGGCCGAAATGAACAAACTGCGTCAGGTTCACGTCGCGTTGCAGGGGGACCTGAATGCCTTGCTGCCCGCTCTGCAGCAGACACTGGCGATTGACGGCTGGTGCGAGCATGTTGCGGCGATGCGCGCTGAACACGCGTGGCGTTACGATCACCCAGGCGAGCCTATCTATGCGCCGCTGCTGTTAAAACAGCTGTCTGACCGTAAACCGGCCGATAGCGTTGTCACCACCGATGTTGGTCAGCACCAAATGTGGTCAGCCCAGCATATGACCTATACCCGCCCGGAAAACTTCATCACCTCCAGCGGTTTGGGCACCATGGGATTTGGCCTGCCGGCGGCGGTCGGCGCTCAGGTAGCGCGACCGGATGATACGGTTATCTGTATCTCCGGTGACGGCTCTTTCATGATGAATGTACAAGAGCTGGGCACCGTAAAACGCAAGCAGTTACCGCTGAAGATCGTTTTAATCGACAACCAGCGTTTAGGGATGGTTCGCCAATGGCAGCAGCTGTTCTTCCAGGAGCGTTACAGCGAAACCACCCTGACCGACAACCCCGATTTCCTCATGCTGGCCAATGCTTTCGGCATCCCAGGCCAGCACATCACCCGTAAAGACCAGGTTGAAGCGGCACTCGACACCATGCTGGCAAGCGAAGGTCCATACCTGCTTCATGTCTCAATCGACGAACTTGAGAATGTCTGGCCGCTGGTGCCGCCAGGTGCGAGCAACTCACAAATGCTGGAGAAATTATCATGATGCAACATCAGGTCAATGTGCAGGCCCGCTTCAACCCGGAAACCTTAGAACGCGTCTTACGTGTGGTTCGCCATCGTGGCTTCCAGATTTGCTCGATGAACATGGAAACCGCCAGCGATGCGCAGAATATCAATATCGAACTGACCGTTGCCAGCCAACGCCCGGTCGACTTATTGTTTAGCCAATTAAATAAACTGGTGGACGTGGCTTACGTTGCCGTTCAACAGTGTACAAGCACATCACAACAACAAATTCGCGCCTGAGCGCAAGAGGAAGAGAAATGACGACGAAAAAAGCGGATTACATCTGGTTCAACGGTGAGATGGTACGTTGGGAAGATGCGAAGGTTCACGTGATGTCCCACGCGCTGCACTACGGGACTTCCGTGTTCGAAGGCATCCGCTGCTACGACTCTCACAAAGGCCCGGTTGTTTTCCGCCACCGCGAGCATATGCAGCGTCTGCGTGACTCCGCCAAAATCTATCGCTTCCCGGTCTCTCAGAGCGTTGATGAACTGATGGAAGCCTGCCGTGAAGTGCTGCGCAAAAACAACCTGACCAGCGCCTATATTCGTCCGCTGGTCTTTGTGGGCGACGTCGGTATGGGGGTTAACCCGCCAGAGGGCTACACCACTGACGTGATCATCGCGGCGTTCCCGTGGGGCGCCTACCTGGGCGCTGAAGCGCTGGATCAGGGGATCGATGCGATGGTCTCTTCCTGGAACCGCGCCGCGCCAAACACCATTCCCACCGCCGCGAAAGCGGGCGGTAACTACCTCTCCTCACTGTTGGTTGGCAGCGAAGCGCGCCGCCATGGTTATCAGGAAGGGATTGCGCTGGATGTGAACGGCTACCTGTCTGAAGGGGCGGGTGAAAACCTGTTTGAAGTGAAAGATGGCGTGATCTTCACCCCTCCGTTCACCTCCTCCGCGCTGCCGGGCATCACCCGTGACGCCATCATCAAGCTGGCGAAAGACCTCGGTATTGAAGTGCGCGAGCAGGTGCTGTCTCGCGAATCCCTGTACCTTGCAGATGAAGTCTTCATGTCCGGTACCGCCGCTGAAATCACGCCGGTGCGTAGCGTCGACGGTATCCAGGTCGGTGAAGGCCGCTGTGGCCCGGTCACCAAACGCGTTCAGCAAGCATTCTTTGGCCTCTTTACCGGTGAAACCGAAGATAAATGGGGTTGGTTGGATCAGGTTAATCCATAAGCATAAAAAGATGGGGTGTCACGCAGCACTCCATTTAACAAGATAAAGACTGGGAGTACTAAGCATGCCTAAATACCGTTCCGCCACCACCACTCACGGCCGCAATATGGCGGGCGCTCGCGCACTGTGGCGCGCCACCGGGATGACCGACGATGATTTCGGTAAACCGATTATTGCCGTCGTAAACTCGTTTACCCAGTTCGTGCCGGGCCACGTGCACCTGCGCGACCTCGGTAAACTGGTTGCCGAGCAAATTGAAGCCTCCGGCGGCGTGGCTAAAGAGTTCAACACCATTGCGGTGGATGATGGTATCGCGATGGGCCACGGAGGCATGCTTTACTCCCTGCCGTCGCGCGAACTGATTGCCGACTCCGTCGAGTATATGGTGAACGCCCACTGCGCCGACGCAATGGTCTGTATCTCCAACTGCGACAAAATCACCCCGGGGATGTTAATGGCCTCTTTGCGCCTGAACATTCCGGTTATCTTCGTTTCCGGCGGCCCGATGGAAGCCGGTAAAACCAAACTGTCTGACAAAATCATCAAACTCGACCTGGTTGATGCGATGATCCAGGGCGCTGATCCAAAAGTCTCTGATTCACAAAGCGATCAGGTTGAACGCTCCGCTTGCCCGACCTGCGGCTCCTGTTCCGGTATGTTCACCGCCAACTCGATGAACTGCCTGACCGAAGCGCTCGGGCTTTCGCAGCCGGGCAACGGCTCGCTGCTGGCGACCCACGCTGACCGTAAAGAGCTGTTCCTCACCGCAGGCCAGCGTATCGTCGAGCTGACTAAACGCTATTACGAGCAGGACGATGCCTCGGCGCTGCCGCGTAACATCGCCAGCAAAGAAGCCTTTGAGAACGCCATGACGCTGGATATCGCCATGGGCGGTTCCACTAACACCGTTCTGCACCTGCTGGCGGCGGCGCAGGAAGCGGAAATCGACTTCACCATGAGTGATATCGACAAGCTGTCTCGTAAAGTGCCGCAGCTGTGTAAAGTGGCGCCAAGTACCCAGAAATACCATATGGAAGACGTTCACCGTGCAGGTGGCGTTCTGGGGATCCTCGGCGAGCTGGACAGAGCTGGTCTGTTGAACCGCAACGTGAAAAACGTCCTCGGTCTCTCTCTGCCGCAGACGCTGGAGCAGTACGACATCACTGTCACCCAGGATGAAGCGGTCAAAAAAATGTTCCGCGCGGGCCCTGCTGGCATCCGCACCACTCAGGCGTTCTCACAGGATTGCCGCTGGGATAGCCTCGATGACGATCGCGCTGAAGGCTGTATCCGCTCGCTAGAGCACGCCTACAGCCAGGACGGTGGTCTGGCGGTGCTGTACGGTAACTTTGCGGAAAATGGCTGTATCGTGAAAACCGCAGGGGTGGATGACAGCATTCTGAAGTTCACCGGCCCGGCGAAAGTCTATGAAAGCCAGGATGATGCGGTTGACGCGATCCTCGGTGGCAAAGTGGTGGCGGGCGATGTTGTCGTGATCCGCTACGAAGGGCCGAAAGGCGGGCCGGGGATGCAGGAAATGCTCTACCCAACCACCTTCCTGAAATCCATGGGGCTTGGTAAAGCGTGCGCGCTTATCACCGACGGTCGTTTCTCCGGCGGAACATCGGGTCTGTCTATCGGTCACGTTTCGCCGGAAGCGGCGAGCGGCGGCAACATTGCGATTATCGAAGACGGCGACATGATTGCTATCGATATCCCGAACCGCGGCATTCAATTGCAGCTCAGCGATGCGGAAATTGCCGCACGTCGTGAAGCGCAGGAAGCCCGTGGTGATAAAGCCTGGACGCCGAAAAATCGCGAGCGTCAGGTCTCCTTTGCCCTTCGTGCCTATGCCAGTCTGGCAACCAGCGCCGATAAAGGCGCAGTTCGCGATAAATCAAAACTGGGTGGCTAATCATGGCAGATTCACAACCCCTATCCGGCGCCCCTGAGGGGGCGGAATATCTCAGAGCGGTGCTCCGCGCGCCGGTCTATGAAGCGGTACAGGTGACGCCGCTGCAAAAAATGGACAAGCTGTCATCGCGCCTTGATAACGTGATTCTGGTGAAGCGCGAAGACCGCCAGCCGGTGCACAGTTTCAAACTGCGCGGCGCCTACGCGATGATGGCAGGCCTGACGGCGGAGCAGAAATCCCACGGAGTGATCACCGCATCCGCCGGTAACCACGCGCAGGGCGTAGCGTTCTCGGCTTCACGGCTGGGCGTGAAGGCGCTTATCGTCATGCCAACGGCAACTGCCGATATTAAAGTTGATGCCGTTCGCGGTTTCGGCGGCGAAGTGCTGCTGCACGGGGCGAATTTTGATGAAGCCAAGGCCAAAGCGATTGAACTGTCGCAGCAGCAGGGTTTCACCTGGGTACCCCCGTTCGATCATCCGATGGTGATTGCCGGACAAGGTACGCTGGCGCTGGAACTGCTTCAGCAGGATGCGCATCTCGACCGGGTTTTTGTGCCGGTTGGCGGCGGTGGTCTGGCAGCGGGCGTGGCGGTGCTGATTAAACAGCTGATGCCACAAATCAAAGTGATTGCCGTGGAGGCCGAGGACTCGGCTTGCCTGAAAGCGGCGCTGGAGGCCGGTCATCCGGTCGACCTGCCGCGCGTTGGGCTATTTGCCGAAGGCGTAGCGGTGAAACGCATCGGTGATGAAACCTTCCGTCTGTGCCAGGAATATCTCGATGACATCATCACCGTCGATAGCGATGCAATCTGTGCGGCGATGAAAGATCTGTTTGAAGACGTGCGCGCGGTCGCCGAGCCGTCAGGCGCGCTGGCGCTGGCGGGGATGAAAAAATACATCGCTCAGCACAACATTCGCGGTGAGCGGCTGGCGCATGTGCTTTCCGGCGCGAACGTTAACTTCCACGGCCTGCGCTACGTTTCCGAGCGCTGCGAACTGGGAGAACAACGTGAAGCGCTGCTAGCGGTCACCATTCCCGAAGAGAAGGGCAGCTTCCTGAAGTTTTGCCAGCTGTTAGGCGGGCGTTCGGTAACTGAATTTAACTACCGTTATGCCAATGCGAAGGACGCCTGTATTTTTGTCGGGGTGCGCCTGAGCCGAGGGTTGGAAGAACGCAAAGAAATCCTCCAGTTGCTTAACGATGGCGGTTATAGCGTGGTGGATCTCTCCGATGACGAAATGGCTAAGCTGCACGTGCGCTATATGGTTGGCGGTCGCCCATCACAGCCTTTGCAGGAGCGTCTCTACAGCTTCGAATTCCCGGAATCACCGGGCGCGCTGCTGAAGTTCCTGCATACTTTAGGTACGCACTGGAATATTTCGCTGTTCCACTACCGCAGCCACGGAACCGATTTTGGCCGCGTGCTGGCAGCATTTGAATTAGGTGAGAATGAACCGGATTTCGAAACCCGGCTCAATGAGTTGGGCTATGAGTGTCACGACGAAACCCATAACCCGGCGTTCCGCTTCTTCCTTGCCGGTTAGCCGGAAGGCCCATTAAAAAAGGGGTTCATGTTTTCCATGAACCCCTTTTTTTGCGACTAATCAGCCAACTACAGCGTGATTACGTCGAATTCGACTTCGGTGTTTACATCCGCGTCGTAGTCCACACCTTCAAGGTCGAAACCGAACAGGTTCAGGAATTCCTTCTTGTACCCTGCATAGTCGGTTTCTTGCGCCAGGTTTTCGGTGGTGATCAGCGGCCACAGGTCACGGCAGGCTTGCTGAATGTCATCACGCAGTTCCCAGTCATCCATACGAATACGCTGGTTGTCATCAAGCGCAATCTTGTCGCCGTACAGGCTGGTGGTCATCAGACGGTTGATCTGCTCGATGCACCCTTCGTGAATGCCCTGCGCTTTCATCAGCTTGAACACCATGGAGATGTACAGCGGCATCACCGGGATCGCAGAAGACGCCTGGGTGATAACGGACTTCAGTACCGCGACGTTTGCAGAACCGTGCAGCGGAGCCAACTGGTTACGCAGTTCACCGGCGGCGCGGTCAAGGTCTTCTTTCGCTTTGCCCAGCGCGCCGTGCCAGTAGATTGGCCAGGTCAGGTCGGTACCGATGTAGGAGTAGGCCACGGTTTTCACGCCTTCGGCCAGCACGCCTGCTTCACTCAGCGCGCCCATCCACAGTTCCCAGTCTTCGCCGCCCATCACGGTGACGGTGTTCTGCACTTCTTCTTCGGTTGCCGGCTCAATGCTGGCGGTGATGATCTGATCTTTGTTGGTATCAATCGCTTTAGAGGTATAAACCTCGCCGATTGGTTTCAGCGCAGAACGAACGACTTCACCGGTTTTCGGCATTTTACGCACTGGGGAAGCCAGTGAGTAAACGACTAAATCGATCTGGCCCAGATCTTCTTTGATAAGCTTAATAACCGCATCGCGGCACTCATCGGAGAAGGCATCGCCGTTGATGCTTTTGGAGTACAGACCTTCACGCTTAGCGGCTTCATCGAAGGCCGCTGAGTTATACCAGCCTGCGGAACCCGGTTTGGTTTCCGTACCTGGTTTTTCGAAAAATACGCCGATAGTGGCGGCACCGCTGCCAAATGCTGCGGAAATTCTGGAAGCAAGGCCGTAACCGGTTGATGCACCGATTACCAGCACGCGGGATGGGCCGTTGGCGATTTTCCCGTTTTGCTTAACATACTCGATCTGTTTTTCCACATTGACTTTGCAGCCAGTCGGATGGGTCGTTGTACAGATGAATCCACGAATTTTTGGTTTGATTATCATAATGATGGCTAATTAAGTTTGTATTTCGCTGTCAAGTGCGCAATGACACCGTCTGTTCTGGCTTGCTGAACATCATGATTAGCAAGCCCCCCGCTACATCTCTGTATTATGGCACGGGCATTATACAGAAAAGGAGCTTCAATACTGAATCTACCACTGATTTTAGCCTTCAGGCCTTCCTCTGCGCGATGCGGCCGCTAATTGCCTTCCTCGATTTTACGCTCCTGCACAATTTTCCAGAAAGCATCAATGAGCGGTTCATGCAGCCGTTTTTTCTGCGCGCAGACGCCCAGCTCAAACGGGGTTTTCTCGTCGCTGCGTTCTAAAATCATCACGCGGTTACGCACCGGCTCCGGGCTGTTTTCCAGTACCACTTCCGGCAGCAGCGCCACGCCGCAGCCCAGGGCGACCATCGAGACCATCGCTTCATGACCGCCCACCGTGGCGTAAATTGATGGATTACTGATTTTATGACGGCGGAACCACAGTTCGATACGGCGACGTACCGGCCCCTGATCGGCCATGATAAACGGCACCGTTGACCAGTCGGGTTCATCAACGGAAACCTGATTGCGTACCGGGCAGGGTAAGGCCGGGGCGATCAGTACCACCGCCAGGTTTTCCAGCATGGAAAATGCCACCGCGCCCGGCAGCGTCTCCGGCTTGCCAGCAATCGCCAGGTCAGCCTCACTCGTCACTACTTTTTCCATGGCATCGGCCGCATCGCCGGTGGTGAGCTTAATCTCCACCGACGGATGTTCTGCGCGAAAACGGTCAAGAATCGGCGGCAGATGGCTATACGCGGCGGTCACCGAACAGAAGATATGCAGCTCGCCTGACAGCGACGGCCCTTGTTGATCGAGCGTGTGGCGCAACTGCTGATACTGCAACAACGTCTGCTGGGCAAAGACGCGCAGTTCCTCACCCGCTTCGGTGAGCGTTACCGTGCGGTTATCGCGGACAAATAGCGCCTGCCCCAGGTCTTCTTCCAGCCGCTGAATTTGCCGGGAAAGCGTTGAGGGACTGACGTGCATCGCCCGCGCGCTGCGCCCAAAATGGCGACTTTCCGCCAGGTGCAGGAAGGTTTTTAGATCGCGTAAATCCACGGCTCGCACTCCATGATTTTACATTGCATAAATTGCAACGTGACGTTGTGAATATATCAATTTCCGCAATAAATTTCCTGTTGTAATGTGGATTCATTCTCGCTGAAACGCGAACCGAACAATAAGACAGTACAACATCACGAGGTATCACCATGGCTAACTACTTTAATACACTGAATCTGCGCCAGCAGCTGGCGCAGCTGGGTAAATGTCGCTTTATGGGCCGCGACGAATTCGCCGATGGCGCAAGCTACCTTCAGGGTAAAAAAGTGGTCATCGTCGGCTGTGGCGCACAGGGTCTGAACCAGGGCCTGAACATGCGTGACTCCGGTCTGGATATCTCTTACGCCTTGCGTAAAGAAGCGATTGCTGAAAAGCGCGCTTCCTGGCGTAAAGCGACCGAAAACGGCTTCAAAGTGGGCACCTACGAAGAGCTGATCCCGCAGGCAGATCTGGTCGTTAACCTGACGCCGGACAAACAGCACTCCGATGTTGTGCGCTCCGTTCAGCCGCTGATGAAAGACGGCGCGGCGCTGGGCTATTCCCACGGTTTTAACATCGTTGAAGTAGGCGAGCAGATCCGTAAAGACATCACCGTAGTCATGGTGGCGCCGAAGTGTCCGGGTACCGAAGTGCGTGAAGAGTACAAACGTGGTTTCGGCGTACCGACGCTTATCGCCGTTCACCCGGAAAACGATCCGAAAGGCGAAGGTATGGCGATTGCCAAAGCCTGGGCCGCAGCAACCGGCGGTCACCGCGCGGGCGTTCTGGAGTCCTCTTTCGTTGCGGAAGTGAAATCTGACCTGATGGGCGAGCAGACCATTCTGTGCGGTATGCTGCAGGCCGGTTCTCTGCTGTGCTTCGACAAGCTGGTGGAAGAAGGCACCGACCCGGCATACGCTGAAAAACTGATTCAGTTCGGCTGGGAAACCATCACCGAAGCGCTGAAGCAGGGCGGTATCACCCTGATGATGGATCGTCTGTCTAACCCGGCTAAGCTGCGTGCTTACGCGCTGTCCGAACAGTTAAAAGAGATCATGGCGCCGCTGTTCCAGAAACACATGGACGACATCATCTCCGGCGAATTCTCCTCCGGCATGATGGCGGACTGGGCCAACGACGATAAAAAACTGCTGACCTGGCGTGAAGAGACCGGTAAAACCGCGTTCGAAACCGCACCGCAGTTTGAAGGCAAAATCGGCGAGCAGGAGTACTTCGATAAAGGCGTTCTGATGATTGCGATGGTGAAAGCGGGCGTTGAGCTGGCATTCGAAACCATGGTCGATTCCGGCATCATCGAAGAGTCGGCTTACTACGAATCACTGCACGAGCTGCCTCTTATCGCGAACACCATCGCCCGTAAGCGTCTGTACGAAATGAACGTGGTGATCTCCGATACCGCAGAATACGGTAACTACCTGTTCTCTTACGCTTGTGTACCGCTGCTCAAAGGGTTCATGGCGGAAATCCAGCCGGGCGATCTGGGTAAAGCGATTGCTGAAGGTGCGGTCGATAACGCTCAGCTGCGCGACGTGAATGAAGCGGTTCGCGGCCACGCTATCGAGCAGGTTGGTAAGAAACTGCGCGGCTACATGACGGATATGAAGCGTATCGCCGTCGCAGGCTAATCAAACCCCGTTATCATCCGGCCCGGTCAGCGCCTCGCTACCGGGCCGTTTTTTTATGCCCGAAGAACACGCGGATTAAGCAAACGTTGAAGGTATGTCGAAATACCCTGTAGGCCTGATAAGCGCAGCGCCATCAGGCATAACTGCACATAGCCTGATGGCGCTGCGCTTATCAGGCCTACGCTCACCGGTAGCCCGGACGAGGCAACGCCGACTCCGGGGAAGCACCATGCAAATATCGATGCTGTTTTCTACCCGCGTAAATCAGTTACGGTACAGCACCTTAATGATGTGATAACCGAACTGCGTGTGCAGTGGGCCAGTTGGCTCCAGCACCGGGCAAGAGAAGACCACTTTATCAAACGCAGGAACCATCTGGCCCTGACGGAATTCACCCAGGTGACCGCCTTTCTTACCTGACGGGCAGGTAGAGTGCTTCTTCGCTAACTTCTCGAAGTCTGCGCCGTTTTTAATCTGTTCCAGCAGATCCAGTGCCAGTTGTTCTTCTTTTACCAGGATATGCAGTGCTGCCGCTGTTTTAGCCATGATTGTGCCTTTATGGAGGAGATTCAGGCCGGCGATTTTAGCACGGCTTATCGGCGATACAGCACTTTGATGATGTGATAGCCATATTTGGTTTTCACCGGCCCATACGGTTTTAACAGCGGGCAGCTAAAAACGGCGGCATCAAATGGGCCAACCATCACGCCCTGTTTAAACTCGCCAAGATCGCCACCGTTGCGCCCGGAAGGGCAGCGTGAATAGCGTTTGGCCAGATGATCGAAGCTGATACCGCGTTCAAGCTTGCTGAGGATTTCAAGGGCCAGTTTTTCTTCTTTTACCAGGATATGCAGGGCTGACGCGCTCTTCGCCATGGGCTCATTCTCATCAAAGGATTGCAGCCAACACTTTACCATTTAGCGGGTAAATCTCAGTCGGACTTTCTGCTACAATCCACACCCCCGTGTTTACAGATTGAGCAATACGTCATGCGTTTGAACCCCGGACAACAACAAGCCGTCGAATTCGTCACCGGACCCTGCCTGGTGCTGGCGGGTGCTGGATCCGGCAAAACCCGCGTTATCACCAATAAAATTGCGCACCTGATCCACGCCTGTGGTTATCAGGCGCGGCATATCGCCGCCGTAACCTTTACCAACAAAGCCGCGCGTGAAATGAAAGAGCGTGTGGCGCAAACGTTGGGGCGTAAAGAGGCGCGTGGCTTAATGATCTCCACCTTCCATACGCTGGGGCTGGATATCATCAAGCGGGAATACGCGGCGCTGGGGATGAAATCGAACTTCTCCCTGTTTGACGATACCGATCAAACTGCATTGCTTAAAGATCTGACCGAAGGGCTTATCGAAGACGATAAGGTTCTGTTCCAGCAGTTGATCTCAACGATCTCTAACTGGAAAAACGATCTGATGACCCCCTCGCAGGCGGCGGCCAGCGCAAAAGGCGAGCGCGATCGTATTTTTGCTCATTGCTATGGTCTGTATGACGCACACATGAAAGCCTGCAACGTGCTGGACTTTGATGACCTGATCCTGCTGCCGACGCTGCTGTTGCAGCGTAATGAAGAAGTACGCGAACGCTGGCAGAACAAAATTCGCTATCTGCTGGTCGATGAATATCAGGACACCAACACCAGTCAGTATATGCTAGTGAAGCTGCTGGTGGGCAACCGCGCGCGCTTTACCGTGGTGGGTGATGATGACCAGTCTATCTACTCGTGGCGCGGGGCGCGTCCGCAAAACCTGGTGCTGCTGAGCAAAGATTTCCCGGCCTTGCAGGTGATAAAGCTTGAGCAGAACTACCGTTCATCTGGGCGCATACTGAAAGCGGCGAACATCCTGATTGCCAATAATCCACATGTGTTTGAAAAGCGTCTGTTCTCTGAACTGCAGTACGGGCCTGAACTAAAAATACTGAGTGCCAATAACGAAGAGCATGAAGCGGAGCGCGTTACCGGCGAGCTTATCGCCCATCACTTCGTCAACAAAACCGAATATAAGGATTACGCCATCCTCTATCGCGGCAACCATCAGTCGCGGGTATTCGAAAAATTCCTGATGCAAAACCGCATCCCGTACAAAATTTCCGGCGGCACTTCGTTCTTCTCCCGCCCGGAGATAAAGGATCTGCTGGCCTATTTGCGCGTGCTGAGTAACCCGGACGACGACAGCGCCTTCCTGCGCATCGTCAACACGCCGAAACGTGAAATTGGCTCGGCGACGCTGCAAAAGCTCGGCGAGTGGGCAACGACCCGTAATAAAAGTTTGTTCACCGCCAGCTTTGATATGGGCCTGAACCAAACGCTTACCGGGCGCGGCTATGAGTCATTGACCCGCTTTACCCACTGGCTGGGTGAAGTCCAGCGTCTTGCGGAACGCGAACCGATTGCGGCGGTGCGCGATCTGATCCACGGCATTAACTACGAATCCTGGCTGTTTGAAACCTCGCCTAGCCCGAAAGCCGCCGAAATGCGCATGAAAAACGTCAACACGCTGTTTGGCTGGATGACGGAAATGCTCGAAGGCAGTGAGCTGGAAGAGCCGATGACGCTGACTCAGGTCGTGACGCGCTTTACGCTGCGCGACATGATGGAACGCGGTGAAAGTGAGGAAGAGCTGGATCAAGTACAGCTCATGACCCTTCACGCCTCGAAAGGACTGGAGTTCCCGTACGTGTTTATGGTCGGCATGGAAGAGGGCTTCTTGCCGCATCAGAGCAGCATTGATGAAGATAATATCGATGAGGAACGTCGTCTGGCCTACGTGGGCATCACTCGTGCGCAGAAAGAGCTTATTTTCACGCTGTGCAAGGAACGTCGGCAGTACGGCGAGTTAGTCCGACCAGAGCCGAGCCGATTCCTGCTGGAATTGCCGCAGGATGATGTTATCTGGGAGCAGGAGCGCAAAGTGGTGAGCGCTGAAGAGCGGATGCAGAAAGGACAAAGCCACCTGGCAAACCTGAAAGCGATGATGGCGGCGAAAAAAGCCAAACCGTAAGCCGGATAAGCGTAGCGCCATCCGGCAATCAGCGTATTACCGTACGTCCAATGGCCAGTGGACATAGCTCTGCCACTGGCTTTCCTGATCGATAGTCTCTTTGCCTAACGGATGCTGCGAAAGCCATCCTTGAGGCAACGTGAGAATCAGCGTCTCATCGTTTACCTGTAATAGCATATCGGGAACGAGATCGTCACGGCGACGGCTGGCAAACAAAATGGCCAGACGTAACAGGCGGCAAAGGTGCTCGGCTACGCGAGGTGGCACGGCATTTTGCTGGTGGAGTGACGAGAGATCGATAGGGTTGGTCTGGTTTAACAGCAGAGTCGCTAAGAGCTTCTTTTGCGCAGGGGTAAAGCCGGGCAGGTCAAGATTGCGAACCAGATAAGCGGCATGCTGCGGCGCT
The DNA here is from genome assembly GCF_044745165.1 of Kluyvera sp. NPDC087067. Taxonomy (NCBI): domain Bacteria; kingdom Pseudomonadati; phylum Pseudomonadota; class Gammaproteobacteria; order Enterobacterales; family Enterobacteriaceae; genus Kluyvera; species Kluyvera sp. NPDC087067. The sequence continues at coordinate 17,471 of NZ_JBIUZS010000012.1, forward strand.
TGCTTGAAATCCACGCTCAGACCAATTTCATGTAGCGCGCAGGCGCTCAGCAACAGTTCGCGGCTTAACGGCTCAAGATCCCAGCTATTTCCTACCTGATCGGCAAAATTTTGCGCTAATTGTGCGACGCGGTTAGCCTGCTCGGTATCGACCATAAATCGACGCTGAATATTGCGCAGCGTGCGACTGCGAATATCTTCATCGACCGCCAGATGCAGCATACCGTAGACCAGGCCCTCGCGCAGTGCGCCGCCGGCCAGCGTCATGCACTGGATGTTCAATTCGGTGAAGATAGCGATAAGAATCGCCAGCCCGCTTGGGAAAACGAGCGCGCGTTCTAGCGTCAGCCCTTCGATTTCCAGCTCTTCCAGACGCCCGCATTGAATAGCGCGTTGTTTGAGCTGCTGAAGCTTGGCTAGGGTGATGCGTTCATCCATCCCCTGCGCCATCATGATTTCCTGCAACGCCTGAACCGTGCCGGAAGCACCGACGCAGACTTTCCAGCCATGGTGACGCAGTTCGTCGGCAACCGGTTTAAGCACTTCACGCGCAGCGCGTTCGGCTTCGTCGAAATGTTCCTGCGCCAGATTACGGTCGGTGAAGTAGCGTTCAAGCCAGGTGACGCAGCCCATTGAAAGGCTAAACAGCGAGGTGGTTTGCGCACCAGTACCGGTGACCAGTTCAGTGCTGGCGCCGCCAATATCGACCACTAAACGGCGATCGTCGCCGCCGGTGGTGTGCGCGACGCCCTGATAAATCAGGCGCGCTTCTTCTTCGCCACGGATAACCTGCACCGGGCAGCCGAGGATCTCCTGGGCTTTGGCGATAAAGACATCAGCATTGACGGCAAGACGCAGCGTGGCGGTCGCAACGATGCGGATTTGTGTCGGGGGAATGTCCTGTAAACGTTCGGCGAACAGGCGTAAGCACTGCCAGCCACGTTCCATCGCTTCCATCGACAGTTCGTTCTCGCGGTTAAGTCCGCCAGCCAGACGCACTTTGCGCTTAATGCGCGTTAGCGTCTGGATACTGCCCGCCACCTCGCGAACAATCAGCATATGAAAACTATTGGAACCAAGGTCGATAGCTGCATAAAGCGAGGTGGAAGTCATACACTTCATCCTTCAAATTGTCTCTGCGTTGGCTGCGCGCACTCATCCGAATCACTGACTAATGTAAGCTCATCGGGATTCGTTTGCTTGCCGCCTTGATAAAATTTGAATGATTTTGTGTATGGCATAACTTATTTAACCTGAACGACGACGATTACGCGGTGCGCCCGAACGGCGTGGGCCATTGCCCTGACGAACGCGCGTCAGACGTAATGGTTTTGGCAAGTCGGTTAACAGCGCATCGGGATTGTACTTACTGACCGGAATAGAGTGACCGGTGTAGGTTTCAATCGCTGGCAGGTTCAGGGCGTACTCTTCACAGGCAAGGCTGATAGAGTGGCCGTTAGCGCCAGCACGACCGGTACGGCCGATGCGGTGAACGTAATCTTCACAGTCATCCGGCAGGTCATAGTTAAAGACGTGCGTCACGGCTGGAATATGCAGGCCGCGGGCAGCAACGTCGGTCGCAACCAGAATATCGATATCGCCGCTGGTAAAATCTTCCAGAATACGCAGGCGTTTTTTCTGCGCCACGTCGCCAGTCAGCAGACCAACACGATGGCCGTCAGCCGCCAGATGACCCCAGATATCTTCACAGCGATGCTTGGTGTTGGCGAAAATAATCGCGCGGTCTGGCCACTCTTCTTCGATCAACGTTTGCAGAAGACGCATCTTTTCTTCGTTCGACGGATAGAAAAGTTCTTCTTTAATACGGTGGCCGGTTTTCTGCTCTGGCTCAACTTCCACGTACTCGGCATTGTTCATTTGTTCGAACGCCAGTTCGCGGACGCGATAGGACAGGGTGGCAGAGAACAGCATATTCAGACGCTGGTTGGTTGGCGGCATGCGACGGAACAACCAACGGATATCTTTAATAAAGCCCAGATCGTACATGCGATCGGCTTCGTCCAGCACCACCACCTGAATCGCGCCCAGGTTGATGTGGTTCTGTTTTGCATAATCAATAAGACGGCCCGTGGTGCCGATCAGAATATCGACGCCGCTTTCCAGCACTTTCAGCTGTTTATCATAGCCATCACCGCCATAAGCCAGACCCAGTTTCAGGCCCGTCGCCTCAGCCAGCGGCTCCGCGTCGGCGTGAATCTGGACTGCCAACTCACGGGTTGGCGCCATAATTAAGGCGCGCGGTTGATTCACCTGGCGGTCTGAATTTGCCGGGTGAGAAAGAAGATAATGAAACGTGGACGTCAGAAACGCCATCGTTTTCCCGGTACCGGTTTGCGCCTGTCCAGCCACATCACGTCCAGCAAGCGTCAGCGGCAATGCCAGCGCCTGAATGGGTGTGCAATTATAAAACCCTTTAGTTTCAAGGGCTTCAACCACTTTAGGGTGCAGGGCGAAGTCGGAAAACTTCTGTTCTGTTAAATGTGTTTTGCTCATAGTGTGGTAGAATATCAGCTTACTATTGCATTAAGAAAGCGTATCCGGTGAAATAACGTCAACCTTTGTTGGCGAAGTCAACATCAACACCTCGTTGGTTAATGCTACACCAACACACCAGGCTTATTCCTGTGGAGTTAAATATGAGCGATAAAATTATTCACCTGACTGACGACAGTTTTGACACGGACGTACTCAAGGCTGACGGGCTGACACTCGTCGATTTCTGGGCAGAGTGGTGTGGTCCGTGCAAAATGATCGCCCCGATTCTGGATGAAATCGCTGCGGAGTATGAGGGTAAACTGACCGTTGCTAAACTCAACATCGATCAGAACCCAGGTACTGCACCGAAGTATGGCATCCGCGGTATCCCTACGCTGCTGCTGTTCAAGAACGGCGAAGTTGCAGCAACTAAAGTTGGCGCGCTGTCTAAAGGCCAACTGAAAGAGTTCCTCGACGCTAATCTGGCGTAAGAAATTCGATTCCGGCGTCCAGTGTTCTTAAATTGAGCGGAACTCTGGACGCCTGCCTTTAGTCGTGCTAAGTTAACTTTGACTTCGTTTTAAACATACCTTGTTTGAATCTTGTTTATCTAAACCTCCCGTTGTGTTGTATGGCGTCAGAGGTTGAAAAAATTCCAGGTTTGTCACTCTTTCCGTCTTGTCGATTCAGTTCTGCGTACTTTCCTGTGACAGACAGCGAACAGACATGAGTGATGGCCGTAAACAGGCATGGATGACCCTGCCATACCATTCACAACATTAAGTTCGAGATTTCCCCCAAGTTTAAGAACTCACACCATTATGAATCTTACCGAATTAAAGAATACGCCGGTTTCTGAGCTGATTACTCTCGGCGAAAATATGGGTCTGGAAAACCAGGCACGTATGCGCAAGCAGGACATCATTTTTGCCATCCTGAAGCAGCACGCAAAGAGTGGCGAAGATATCTTTGGCGACGGTGTGCTGGAGATACTTCAGGATGGATTTGGTTTCCTCCGTTCTGGAGACAGTTCCTACCTCGCCGGTCCCGATGATATCTACGTTTCCCCTAGCCAAATCCGCCGTTTCAACCTCCGCACTGGTGACACCATTTCGGGTAAGATCCGTCCGCCGAAAGAGGGTGAGCGTTACTTTGCGCTGTTGAAAGTTAACGAAGTTAACTACGACAAGCCGGAAAACTCGCGTAACAAGATCCTGTTTGAGAACTTAACCCCGCTGCACGCAAACTCTCGTCTGCGTATGGAACGTGGTAACGGTTCTACCGAAGACTTAACCGCTCGCGTACTGGATTTGGCCTCGCCAATCGGTCGCGGCCAGCGTGGTCTGATTGTGGCACCGCCGAAAGCCGGTAAAACCATGCTGCTGCAGAACATCGCGCAGAGCATTGCCTACAACCACCCAGACTGCGTCCTGATGGTTCTGCTGATCGACGAACGTCCAGAAGAAGTGACCGAAATGCAGCGCCTGGTGAAAGGTGAAGTTATCGCTTCTACCTTTGACGAACCTGCATCTCGCCACGTTCAGGTCGCGGAAATGGTTATCGAGAAAGCGAAGCGTCTGGTTGAACACAAGAAAGACGTTATCATCCTCCTCGACTCCATCACCCGTCTGGCACGTGCCTACAACACCGTCGTACCGGCTTCCGGTAAAGTGCTGACCGGTGGTGTCGACGCTAACGCCCTGCATCGTCCGAAGCGTTTCTTCGGCGCCGCACGTAACGTGGAAGAGGGTGGTAGCCTGACGATTATCGCTACGGCTCTGGTCGATACCGGCTCTAAAATGGATGAAGTTATCTATGAAGAGTTTAAAGGTACCGGCAACATGGAACTGCACCTCTCTCGTAAGATTGCTGAAAAACGCGTCTTCCCGGCTATCGACTACAACCGTTCCGGTACCCGTAAAGAAGAGCTGCTCACCACGCAAGAAGAGCTGCAGAAAATGTGGATCCTGCGCAAAATCATCCATCCAATGGGTGAAATCGACGCGATGGAATTCCTCATTAATAAACTGGCAATGACCAAGACTAACGACGACTTCTTCGACATGATGAAACGTTCGTAAAATTGTTTTTTTGCTGATAAACGCCACACAATTGTGTGGCGTTTTTGTTTTTAGGAGTTTAGGTGATGTGGCGAATCATTTTTTTCGCGGACAATTGGAGTTTGCAGCTACAATGATAGCTAGTTTGCAAAATCGGTTATAAATCAGGCGAGTTTCCCCAATATTCATCAGCCTTGCTCTTCTGATGAGTCACTATCGTGGGTATACTTTCGCTACTAATATTCGCAGCGAGTATAAATTGTGAGTTTACTGGCCGTCGGTACTGACTTGATCGGTATTTTCTTGTTCACCACCGTATTTCTTTTTTTCGCGCGCAAAGCGGCTAAAAAGATTGGTTTGGTGGACCGACCTAATTATCGTAAACGTCACCAGGGAATCATTCCACTTGTGGGCGGTATCTCGGTATATGCCGGGATCTGTCTAACTTTTGCGACCGCAGATTATTATATCCCTCACGCTTCACTCTATCTCGCCTGTGCCGGCGTCCTGGTCGTGGTGGGCGCACTCGACGATCGCTATGACATCAGCGTGAAATTCCGCGCCACCGTTCAGGCCTTAATTGGCATTGTGATGATGACCGCCGCCAACCTCTCGTTGCGCAGCCTGGGCTATATTTTTGGCTCCTGGGAGCTGGTTCTTGGGCCTTTCGGGTATTTCCTCACGCTTTTCGCCGTCTGGGCGGTGATAAACGCTTTCAATATGGTCGACGGTATCGATGGCCTACTCGGTGGCTTATCGAGCGTGAGCTTTGGCGCCATTGGGCTTATCTTATGGTTTGATGGGCAAACGAGCCTCGCCATGTGGTGCTTCGCGATGATTGCCGCCATTCTGCCTTATATCATGTTGAACCTCGGCATTCTTGGTCGCCGCTTTAAAGTGTTTATGGGCGATGCGGGCAGTACGCTGATTGGTTTTACGGTCATCTGGATCCTGCTGGAAACCACCCAGGGAACGCATCACCCTATCAGCCCGGTGACGGCATTATGGATTGTCGCCATCCCGCTGATGGACATGGTCGCGATTATGTATCGCCGTCTGCGCAAGGGAATGAGCCCGTTTTCCGCTGACCGACAGCATATCCATCACCTGATCATGCGCGCCGGTTTTACCTCCCGTCAGGCGCTGGTACTGATTACCGCAGCCGCTGCACTGCTGGCTGCGATTGGCGTTGCCGCCGAATACACCCGTGTTGTACCTGAGTGGGTCATGCTGATACTGTTCCTCATGGCCTTTGCGCTTTATGGTTACTGCATCAAACGGGCCTGGAAAGTGGCGCGCTTTATCAAACGTGTGAAGCGCAGAATGCGTCGGAACAGTGATAACCATCCAAAATTAACCAAGTAAAACTGGGGTAGTAATGACACAACCATTACCAGAAGCACGGTCATCAAGTGCCGAGAATGAACTGGATATTCGTGGCCTGTTTCGCGCGTTGTGGTCGGGGAAACACTGGATTATCGGTCTTGCGGTGCTGTTTGCCGCTATCGTACTGATTTATACCTTTTTCGCCCGACAGGAATGGAGTACGACGGCGATAACTGACCGACCTACCGTCAATATGCTGGACGGGTACTACTCGCAGCAGCAGTTCCTGCGCAATCTCGATGTGAAGGTTAATCCGACGACCGTCGCGCCTCCTTCGGTGATGGATGACGTTTACAAAGAGTTCATCATGCAGCTCTCATCGTGGGATACACGCCGTGATTTCTGGTCGCAAACGGATTACTACAAGCAGCGCATGGTGGGTAACTCACGCGCCGACGCCGCCCAGCTGGATGACCTGGTAAACGATATTCAGTTTATGCCAGGGGATATGCTGAAAAACCAGAGCGACAGCGTGAAACTGTCGGCGGAGACAGCCCAGGATGCCAACAACCTGCTTCGTCAGTATGTGGCGTTTGCCAGCCAGCGTGCAGCCGGACATCTCAATGATGAGCTGAAAGGCGCATGGGCCGCGCGCACCATTCAGGTGAAAGCGCAGGTGAAACGTCAGGAAGAAGTGGCGAAGGCGATTTATGACCGCCGGATGCACAGCATTGAAGCCGCGCTGAAAATTGCCCAGCAGCACAATATTAATCGCAGCGAGACGGATATTCCGGCCGATGAATTACCGGATTCTGAACTCTCGCTGTTAGGTCGTCCAATGCTACAGGCCCGTCTGGAAAATCTTCAGGCCGTCGGGCCAACGTTTGACCTTGATTACGATGAGGCCAAAGCGATGCTAACGACCCTCAACGTCGGGCCAACCCTGGCAGCCAGCTTCCAGACCTACCGGTACTTACGGACGCCTGAGGAGCCAGTTGCGCGCACTAGCCCGCGTCGCGCATTTCTGATGGTCATGTGGGGAATTGTCGGGGCACTGGTGGGTGCCGGGATTGCACTGGCGCGCCGTCGCGCGCAGTAATTCCTCATCAAAATAAAGGACGATGGGCCGGTACCATCTAAAAAAGAGAATCGATGTGAAAGTACTGACTGTATTTGGCACTCGCCCAGAGGCGATAAAAATGGCGCCTCTGGTTCATGCACTAGCAAAGGATCCTCATTTTGAGGCAAAAGTTTGCGTGACTGCGCAGCATAGGGAAATGCTTGATCAGGTGCTCAAACTCTTCTCCATCGTCCCGGACTATGATCTGAATATTATGAGTCCAGGACAGGGCCTAACCGAAATAACCTGCCGTATTTTGCAGGGGTTAAAGCCCGTTCTGGAAAGCTTTAAGCCGGACGTCGTGCTGGTGCATGGCGATACCACCACCACGGCGGCTGCCAGTCTTGCCGCGTTTTATCAACGTGTGCCCGTCGGCCATGTGGAAGCAGGCCTGCGCACCGGCGATATCTACTCGCCGTGGCCGGAAGAGGCGAACCGCACGATGACCGGGCATCTGGCAACGTACCACTTTGCGCCAACGGAAAACTCACGGCAGAATTTGCTGCGGGAAAATCTCTCCGGTAAGCATATTTACGTCACCGGTAATACGGTTATTGACGCGCTGTTCTGGGTGCGCGATCGGGTGATGAACGACGACAAGCTCCGAGATGAGCTATTCGCTCGCTACCCGTTCCTCGGCAACGGTAAAAAGATGATCCTGGTGACGGGGCATCGCCGCGAAAGCTTTGGTCAGGGCTTTGAACAGATTTGCCACGCGCTGGCGCAAATTGCCGCCAATAACGCCGACGTGCAGATTGTCTATCCCGTGCACCTGAACCCGAACGTCTCTGAGCCGGTTAATCGTATTCTGGGCCATATCGATAACGTTATTCTTATCGAGCCGCAGGATTATCTGCCGTTCGTCTGGTTGATGAACCATGCGTGGTTGATTCTTACCGACTCCGGCGGCATTCAGGAAGAAGCGCCATCGCTGGGCAAACCGGTGCTGGTCATGCGCGAAACCACCGAGCGCCCGGAAGCGATTGATGCCGGTACGGTGCGTCTGGTCGGAACGGATAGCCAACGCATTGTGGACGAAGTGACGCGTCTGCTGCGTGATGAAAACGAATATCAAAGAATGAGCCGGGCGCATAACCCTTACGGGGATGGCCAGGCATGCGAACGTATCTTATCAGCATTAAAAAATAATCAGGTAACGCTATGAGTTTCTCAACCCTCTCGGTGATCGGTCTGGGCTATATCGGCCTTCCTACTGCGGCTGCATTTGCTTCACGGCAAAAACAGGTTGTGGGTGTCGATATCAATCAACACGCGGTAGATACCATCAATCGCGGTGAAATTCATATTGTTGAGCCTGACCTCGACCGGGTGGTCAAAACCGCCGTGGCGGATGGCTACCTGCGTGCAACGACTACGCCGGTCGCGGCGGACGCTTACCTGATTGCCGTACCGACGCCGTTCAAAGGCGACCACGAGCCGGATATGGTGTACGTGGAAGCGGCGGCACGCTCTATTGCACCGGTACTGAAAAAAGGCGCGCTGGTGATCCTCGAGTCAACCTCTCCGGTCGGCGCCACCGAGCTGATGGCCGGTTGGCTGGCTGAAATGCGTCCTGACCTGAGTTTCCCGCAGCAGGCTGGCGAGCAGGCAGATATTAATATCGCCTACTGCCCGGAGCGCGTGTTGCCAGGACAGGTGATGGTTGAGCTTATCAAGAATGACCGCGTCATTGGCGGTATGACGCCGGTATGTTCGGCGCGCGCCAGCGAGCTTTACAACATCTTCCTTGAAGGTGAATGCGTGGTGACCAATGCCCGCACGGCTGAAATGTGCAAACTGACGGAAAACAGCTTCCGCGATGTCAATATCGCTTTTGCTAACGAACTTTCGCTTATCTGCGCCGATCAGGAGATTAACGTCTGGGAACTGATTCGCCTGGCGAATCGCCATCCACGCGTCAATATTCTCCAGCCAGGCCCTGGCGTTGGTGGCCACTGTATCGCCGTCGACCCGTGGTTTATCGTGGCGCAAAACCCAGAACAGGCGCGTCTTATCCGCACCGCGCGTGAAGTGAACGACCATAAGCCGCTGTGGGTTATTGATAAGGTGAAGGCCAATGTGGCCGACTGCCTGGCTGCCAACGACAAACGTGCCAGCGAGCTGAAAATCGCCTGCTTTGGCCTGGCGTTTAAGCCCAACATTGATGACCTGCGTGAAAGTCCGGCGATGGAAATTGCCGAGCTGATTGCCCAATGGCACAGCGGCGAAACGCTGGTGGTCGAACCGAATATTCATCAGTTGCCGAAAAAACTCGATGGGCTTTGCTCACTGGTATCGGTAGAAACCGCGCTGGCTAGCGCCGATGTTATTGTGATGCTGGTGGATCACGCGCAGTTTAAAGCCATTAGCGGTGATGCGATTACGCAGCAGTATGTGGTCGATACCAAAGGAGTCTGGCGTTGAAACGGATCCTGGTCACCGGCGGCGCGGGCTTTATCGGCTCGGCGGTCGTTCGCCATATCATCAACCACACGGCAGACAGCGTGGTGGTAGTCGACAAGCTCACCTATGCGGGCAACCTGGCCTCGCTGGCTCCGGTGGCGCACGATGCGCGCTTTGCTTTTGAGCAGGTGGATATCTGCGACCGTGCCGAATTAGATCGCGTCTTTGCGCACTATCGGCCGGATGTGGTGATGCATCTGGCGGCGGAAAGTCACGTTGACCGCTCTATCGACGGGCCTGCGGCGTTTATCGAAACCAATATTGTCGGCACCTACACGCTGCTGGAAGCCGCTCGCAGCTTCTGGGCGACGCTTGATGACGCTTTGAAAGCCGCGTTCCGCTTCCACCATATCTCTACCGATGAAGTGTACGGTGACCTGCATTCCGCGGACGATTTCTTTACCGAAACGACGCCGTATGCGCCAAGCAGCCCTTACTCCGCTTCTAAGGCCAGCAGCGATCACCTGGTGCGCGCGTGGCTGCGTACCTACGGCCTGCCGACGCTGATTACCAACTGCTCGAACAACTACGGTCCGTATCATTTCCCGGAAAAACTGATCCCGTTGACCATTCTCAACGCGCTGGCGGGTAAACCGCTGCCGGTGTATGGCAACGGCCAGCAAATTCGCGATTGGCTGTACGTTGACGATCACGCGCGTGCGCTTTACCGGGTCGCCACCGAAGGCGCCATCGGCGAAACCTACAATATTGGTGGCCATAATGAGCGTAAAAATCTCGATGTGGTCGAGACCATTTGCGCGCTGCTGGAAGAGCTGGTGCCGCAGAAGCCTCAGGGCCTTGCGCACTATCGCGATCTGATCACTTTTGTCGCCGATCGTCCCGGACATGACCTGCGCTACGCCATTGATGCGTCGAAAATTGCCCGAGAGTTGGGCTGGATGCCGGAAGAGACCTTTGAAAGCGGAATGCGTAAAACCGTGCAGTGGTACCTTGCCAACGAAAGCTGGTGGAAGCAGGTACAGGACGGGAGCTATCAGGGCGAACGTCTGGGCCTGAAGGGTTAATCCTGCGGAGGAGAGAACGCAATGAAAGGCATTATTCTTGCTGGTGGTTCGGGTTCGCGTCTGCATCCGATCACCCGTGGCGTATCAAAACAGCTTTTACCGATTTACGACAAACCGATGATTTATTACCCGCTGTCAGTGCTGATGCTGGCGGGTATTCGCGAAATTCTGATCATCACCACCCCGGAAGACAAAAGCAGCTTCCAGCGTCTGCTGGGCGACGGCAGTGAGTTCGGTATCTCCTTGCAGTATGCCGAGCAGCCGAGCCCGGACGGTCTGGCGCAGGCATTCATTATTGGCGAAACGTTCTTGAACGGCGAACCATCGTGCCTGGTGCTGGGTGACAATATCTTCTTCGGTCAGGCCTTTAGCCCGAAACTGCGCAACGTTGCGGCGCGCACGCAGGGGGCGACGGTATTCGGTTATCAGGTGATGGATCCTGAGCGCTTTGGCGTGGTTGAGTTTGACGATAATTTCCACGCGCTGTCGCTGGAAGAGAAGCCAAAGCAGCCAAAATCCAACTGGGCGGTGACTGGGCTCTATTTCTATGATGGTGATGTGGTTGAATACGCGAAGCGCGTGAAGCCATCTGAACGCGGCGAGCTGGAGATCACCTCGCTTAACCAGATGTACCTCGACGATAACAAGCTAAACGTGGAACTGTTGGGGCGCGGTTTTGCCTGGCTCGATACCGGCACCCATGACAGCCTGATTGAAGCCAGCACGTTTGTGCAGACGGTTGAAAAACGGCAGGGCTTTAAAATCGCCTGCCTGGAAGAAATTGCCTGGCGTAACGGTTGGCTCGATGATGAGGGCGTTAAACGCGCTGCCGCGAGGCTGTCTAAAACCGGTTACGGTCAATACCTGCTGGAGTTGCTCCGTGCCCGTCCGCGCCAATATTGAGCCTCTGACCTGGGAAAACCAGTTCTTTGACGTGACAAGTGCCATTGTCCGCTTTGCGGACGATGCGCCGACGCTCACCGCCGAAAGGCTTGTCGGCTGGTCGCGGGTGCAGGCAAAGATTGCCGCACACCAGGTTGAAGCGCTTGATTCCCTCCAGCAGCTGGGTTTCCAGCTTGTGGAAGGTGAAGTCGATCTGGCGCTGCCGGTGACGGCCGTCGCCGGTTCGCAGATTGAAGTGGCAACGCAGGCCGATATCCCCGACCTGCGGGTGCAGGCGGCGCAGGCGTTTGCCTTAAGCCGCTTCCGTGCGCCGTGGTACGCCGCCGACGCCAGCGGACGTTTCTACGCCCAATGGATTGAAAACGCAGTAAAAGGCACCTTCGACACGCAATGCCTCATTTTGCGTGATGAGCGCCGCGCAATCCGTGGATTTGTCTCCTTACGTGAATTAAATACCTCTGACGCCCGTATTGGCCTGCTGGCCGGTCGTGGTGCTGGAGCAGAACTGATGCAGGCGGCGGTGCGCTGGGCGCATACTCGCGGCCATTCGACGCTACGGGTGGCGACGCAAGCCGGCAATACCGCAGCACTTCAACGCTATATTCACAGCGGTGCCAACGTTGTCAGCACCGCGTACTGGCTATACAGGTGACATCATGATCCCATTTAACGCCCCACCGGTCGTGGGTACAGAACTCGATTACATGCAGTCTGCAATGGGCAGCGGCAAACTGTGCGGCGACGGTGGTTTTACCCGTCGCTGTCAGCAATGGATGGAACAGCGCTTCGGCAGCGCCAAAGTGTTGCTGACCCCATCCTGTACCGCCTCGCTGGAAATGGCGGCGATTTTGCTGGATATCCAGCCGGGTGATGAAGTGATCATGCCGAGCTACACCTTTGTCTCTACCGCCAACGCATTTGTGCTGCGTGGGGCGAAGATCGTCTTTGTGGACGTTCACAAAGAGACGATGAATATCGATGAAACGCAGATTGAAGCGGCGATCACCGATAAAACCCGCGCTATCGTGCCGGTGCATTACGCGGGTGTCGCCTGTGAGATGGACACCATCATGGCGCTGGCGAAGAAATATAACCTTTTCGTGGTGGAAGATGCCGCGCAGGGCGTGATGTCAACCTACAAAGGCCGCGCGCTGGGTTCTATCGGGCACATTGGTTGCTTTAGCTTCCATGAAACCAAGAACTACACCGCGGGCGGTGAAGGCGGCGCAACGCTGATTAACGACCGTGCGCTGGTTGAGCGCGCTGAAATCATTCGTGAAAAAGGCACCAACCGCAGCCAGTTTTTCCGCGGGCTGGTGGATAAATATACCTGGCGCGATATTGGTTCCAGCTATCTCATGTCCGACCTTCAGGCCGCCTATCTGTGGGCGCAGCTGGAGGCCGCCGAACGCATCAACAAACAGCGCCTTTCGCTGTGGCAACACTATTACGACGCGCTGCTGCCGCTGGCGAACGCCGGGCGCATCGAGCTGCCGGTGATCCCGCCCGATTGCGGACATAACGCGCACATGTTCTACATCAAGCTGCGCGATATGGAAGACCGTAGTGCGCTGATTGACTGGCTGAAAGAAGCCGAAATCCTTGCCGTGTTCCATTACATTCCGCTGCACTCTTGCCCGGCGGGCGAGAAGTTTGGCGAGTTCCGTGGTGAAGATCGTCATACCACAACGGAAAGTGAGCGGTTACTCCGCTTGCCGCTGTTCTATAACCTGTCATCGGTCGATCAGCGCACCGTGATCAATACGCTGCTGAGCTACTTCGCCTGATATGTCATTGGCTAAAGCTTCGGTGTGGACCGCCGCGTCCACGCTGGTAAAAATTGGCGTTGGGCTGTTGGTGGTAAAACTGCTGGCGGTGTCGTTTGGCCCTTCAGGCGTTGGTCAGGCGGGAAATTTTCGCCAACTGGTGACCGTGCTTGGCGTGCTGGCCGGTGCGGGGATATTCAACGGGGTGACGAAATTTGTCGCCCAGCATCATGATGATCCGGCGCGTCTGCGTCAGGTGGTCGGAACCTCCTCGGCGATGGTGCTGGGGTTTTCTACGCTGCTGGCGCTGATTTTCCTGCTGGCGGCGGCCCCGATTAGTCAGGGACTGTTTGGTCACACGAATTATCAGGGGCTGGTGCGCCTGGTCGCGCTGGTGCAAATGGGCATCGCCTGGGCGAACCTGCTGCTGGCGCTGATGAAGGGTTTTCGCGATGCGGCGGGTAACGCGCTGTCGCTGATTGCCGGTAGCGTGATTGGCGTCATTGCCTATTATGCCTGCTACCGCTTCGACGGATATGAAGGCGCATTGCTGGGTTTGGCGCTGGTTCCGGCGCTGATTGTTATTCCGGCGGCGGTGATGCTTTCCATGCGCGGCACGATCCCGTGGCGCTATCTGAAGCCGCAGTGGGATCGCCCGCTGGCGGGCCAGCTTAGCAAGTTCACGCTGATGGCGCTGATGACCTCGGTCACCATGCCGGTGGCCTATGTGATGATGCGAAACCTGATGGCGGCGCATTACAGCTGGGATGAAGTCGGTATCTGGCAGGGCGTCAGCAGTATTTCAGATGCCTATCTGCAATTTATCACCGCTTCGTTTAGCGTCTACCTGCTGCCCACGCTCTCCCGGCTGACGCTAAAGCAGGATATCTCCCGCGAAATTGGCCGCTCGTTGAAGTTTGTTCTGCCCGCGGTCGCGGCAGCAAGCCTCACCGTCTGGCTACTGCGTGATTTTGCGATCTGGTTACTGTTCTCGGCGAAATTTGTCGCCATGCGCGACCTGTTCGCGTGGCAGCTGGTCGGCGATGTATTGAAAGTAGGCGCTTACGTTTTTGGTTATTTAGTTATCGCCAAAGCCTCGCTGCGTTTGTATATTCTGGCCGAGCTAAGTCAGTTTGCCTTGTTAACCGGTTTCTCCCACTGGCTTATCCCCACGCACGGCGCGCTGGGGGCGACTCAGGCTTACATGGCGACCTATATTGTCTATTTCACGCTGTGCAGCGGCGTATTTTTAATTTGGCGTAAACGGCAATGACCCAACTTTTACATATCCTGGGATCGGATATTCCCCACCATAACCAGACGGTGCTACGTTTTTTTGCTGACGAACTGGCAACAGAATACGCGCATGCCCGGCATTTTATGGTGGTGAGCCATGATGACGCTCTGGCTACGGCGTTTCCTGAGCTGACGATTGAGCGCTTTACGGATAAATCGACGCTGGCGAAAGCGGTGGTGGCGAGGGCCAAAGCGAATCGCCAGCAGCGCTTCTTCTTCCACGGTCAATTTAATACCGGTATCTGGCTGGCCTTACTCAGCGGCGGCTTGAAGCCATCGCAGGTGAGTTGGCACATCTGGGGCGCCGATTTGTACGAAGTCTCACGCGGACTCAAATTCCGCCTGTTTTATCCACTGCGCCGCATGGCACAGGGGCGAGTGGGGCACGTTTTCGCGACCCGTGGCGACCTGAGCTACTTTGGCGCGCGGCACCCCCAGGTGTCCGGCGAGCTGCTCTACTTCCCAACGCGAATGGATCCCTCGCTGAACGAGTTGGCGGACGGTGCTCCGCGCGACGGTAAGCTGACGATTCTGGTCGGGAACTCCGGCGATCGCAGTAATGAACACGTTGCTGCGCTTAAGGCGGTTCATCAGCAGTTTGGCGATACGGTCAATGTGATGGTGCCAATGGGATATCCGGCCAATAATAACGCCTATATTGATGAGGTAGAACACGCGGCGCAGGCGCTTTTCAGTCGCGAAAATGTGCAGATCCTGCGTGAAAAACTGGAATTTGACGCGTATCTGGCCTTGCTGCGCCGTTGCGATCTCGGCTACTTTATTTTTGCCCGCCAGCAGGGCATTGGCACGCTGTGCTTACTGGTGCAAGCGGGGATCCCCTGCGTGCTGAACCGTCAGAATCCATTCTGGCAGGATATGGTGGAGCAGCATATTCCGGTGCTGTTTACCGACGATACGTTAACCGTGCCGGTGGTACGTGAAGCTCAGCGTCAACTGGCGCTGGTGGATAAAAACGATATCGCCTTTTTCAAACCTAATTATCTGGCGCCCTGGCATCGGGCGCTGCGGCTGGCGGCGGGGGAAGCGGTATGAGCGAAATGCAGTTTACCGGGCTGTTTGCCGTCTGGCTGTTATCGACGCTGTTTATCGGCACCCTGACATGGTTTGAATTTCGCCGCGTCCGCTTTAACTTCAACGTTTTTTTCTCGTTGCTGTTTTTACTGACCTTCTTCTTCGGCTTCCCGCTCACCTGCACGCTGGTGTTTCGCTTCGACGTGAGCGTCGCGCCGCCTGAGGTGCTGCTGCAAACGCTGTTGGTTTCGGTCTGCTTTTACGCGTTGTACTACGTCACCTACAAAACCCGGCTGCGCAGAGCCACCGTAGGCAGCGCGCCGCGTCGACCATTATTTACCATGAACCGGGTAGAGACGCATATCACCTGGATTTTATTGATGGGGCTGGCGCTGCTCACGGTCGGCACCTTCTTCCTGCATAACGGTTTTCTGCTCTTTAAGCTGCACTCATATAGCCAGATTTTCTCCAGTGAAGTCTCCGGCGTGGCGCTCAAACGCTTCTTCTACTTCTTTATTCCGGCGATGCTGGTGATTTATTTCTTAAAGCCTGGCTGGAAAGCCTGGATAGGTTTCCTGCTCGCCACCGTGGCTTTTGGGCTGCTGACCTATGCGATTGTGGGCGGCACCCGAGCGAATATCATCATCGCTTTTGCCATCTTCCTGTTTATCGGTATTATTCGCGGCTGGATTTCGTTGTGGATGCTGGCGGCAGCAGGCGTGATGGGCATTGTGGGGATGTTCTGGCTGGCGCTTAAGCGCTATGGCATGAACGTGAGCGGTGATGAGGCGTTTTATACCTTCCTCTACCTGACGCGCGATACCTTTTCTCCGTGGGAGAACCTGGCGCTACTGTTGCAAAACTACGACAAGATAGAGTTTCAGGGGCTGGCACCGATTGCGCGCGACTTCTACGTCTTTATTCCGAGCTGGCTGTGGCCATCGCGGCCGGGCGTGATACTCAATACCGCCAACTACTTTACCTGGGAAGTGCTTAACAACCACTCCGGGCTCGCCATCTCGCCGACGCTGATTGGCTCGCTGGTGGTGATGGGCGGTGTGTGGTTTGTACCGATTGGCGCAGTGGCGGTCGGGTTGATTATTAAGTGGTTTGACTGGCTGTACATGCTGGGCAATGAGGAACCGAACCGCTATAAAGCGGCCATTTTGCACAGTTTTTGTTTTGGCGCGATCTTTAATATGATCGTGCTGGCTCGCGAGGGGCTGGACTCTTTCGGCTCTCGCGTGGTCTTTTTTATGGTTATCTTTGGGGTCTGCTTGCTGGTGGCGAAACTGTTGTACTGGTTGTTTGAAAGTGCCGGGCTAATTCATCAGCGGTCAAAACATCCCCTGCACGTTAGAGAAGGGTAAAATGGACGATTCACTGACCGCACCAACCTACACATTGCGGGGGCTGGAGCTGATTGGCTGGCGCAATATGCAGCATGCGCTGGACTTCCTCTATGCGGGCGGCAACCTGAAGCAGGGTACGCTGGTGGCGATTAACGCCGAGAAGATGCTGACGCGAGAAGATGACGCAGAGGTAAAGACGCTGATTAACGCGGCAGAATTTAAATATGCCGATGGGATTAGCGTGGTGCGTTCTATCAATAAAAAATACCCTAAGGCTAATGTCTCGCGGGTGGCGGGTGCCGACCTGTGGGAGGCGCTGATGGCGCGTGCCGGTGCAGAAGGTACGCCGGTCTTTCTGATCGGCGGTAAGCCTGACGTGCTGGCGGAAACCACGGAAAAGCTGCGTAAGCAGTGGAACGTCAACCTGGTGGGCACGCAGGACGGCTATTTCACGGCGCAGGAGCGACAGGCGCTGTTTGAGCGCATTCGTGACAGCGGCGCAAAGATTGTTACCGTCGCGATGGGATCGCCAAAGCAGGAGATCCTGATGCGCGATTGCCGCAAGGTTTATCCCGATGCGCTGTATATGGGCGTTGGCGGCACTTACGACGTCTTTACCGGCCACGTCAAGCGCGCCCCCAAAGTGTGGCAGAATCTGGGTCTGGAATGGCTGTATCGCTTGCTCTCCCAGCCTAGCCGCATCAAGCGTCAGCTTCGCCTGCTGCGTTATTTACGCTGGCATTACAGTAATAATCTCTGAATATCCTGCGCTTTAAGAGCCTATCCCATTAGGCTATTTTATTCGCCATTTTGGCACCGGGCAGTGCTCGAAATCCTCACGTACTACGTGTACGCTCCGGTTTCTCCGCGCTGTCCGGCACCAAACTGGCTTCAACAATTACGCCTACTGGGATAGGCTCTAAGGTGAAGGTATCGCGCATTTCCTGCGTGATACTTTCACAATTTCGATACTTTCCTCCTCATTTATATTTGCCATTTATTCGAAATTGTTAAACCATTCGCCTGCCCTAAAGGTATCTGCGTATTTTTACGCAGACATCCGCATCCGACAGACATCTCATTTTTTATAAAAATAAAACCGGCATCGACCGGCCATATGCAAACACAAGAGGACTTATGGCAGAGAAAAAACCGGAGCTCCAGCGCGGTCTGGAAGCCCGTCATATTGAATTAATCGCCCTGGGGGGCACCATTGGTGTCGGCCTGTTTATGGGCTCCGCCAGCACGCTGAAGTGGGCTGGCCCGTCGGTACTGCTTGCCTATATTCTTGCGGGAATTTTTGTTTTCTTCATCATGCGTTCGATGGGGGAAATGCTGTTTATCGAGCCGGTAACCGGTTCGTTCGCGGTCTACGCGCATAAATACATGAGCCCCTTTTTCGGCTATCTCACCGCCTGGTCTTACTGGTTTATGTGGATGGCGGTGGGCATCTCGGAGATAACCGCGATAGGGGTTTACGTCCAGTTCTGGTTCCCGGAAATGGCGCAGTGGATCCCGGCCTTGATTGCCGTCGGGCTTGTGGCGCTTGCCAACCTGGCGGCGGTACGCCTGTACGGTGAAATCGAATTCTGGTTTGCGATGATTAAGGTCACCACCATTATCGTGATGATCGTGATTGGTCTCGGCGTGATTTTCTTTGGCTTTGGTAACGGCGGCACGTCGATTGGCTTTAGTAATCTGACCGAGCACGGCGGCTTCTTTGCGGGCGGCTGGAAAGGCTTCCTGACGGCGCTGTGTATTGTGGTCGCCTCTTATCAGGGCGTAGAGCTTATCGGTATGACCGCCGGTGAAGCGAAAAACCCGCAGACCACGCTGCGCAGCGCGGTAGGCAAAGTGCTGTGGCGTATCCTGATTTTCTATGTCGGCGCGATTTTTGTCATCGTCACGATTTTCCCGTGGAACCAGATTGGCACCAACGGCAGCCCATTCGTTCTCACCTTTGCTAAAATCGGGATTACCGCGGCGGCAGGGATTATCAACTTTGTGGTACTGACGGCGGCGCTGTCCGGCTGTAACAGCGGTATGTATAGCTGTGGACGCATGCTCTACGCACTGGCGAAAAACCGCCAGCTCCCGGCGGCGATGGCGAAAGTGACCAAAAGCGGCGTGCCGGCAGCAGGCGTTAGCGTGTCGATTGTGATCTTGCTGATTGGCTCATGCCTCAACTACATCATTCCTAACCCGCAGCGCGTGTTTGTTTATGTCTACAGCGCCAGCGTGTTACCGGGCATGGTGCCGTGGTTTGTTATCCTGATTAGCCAGCTGCGCTTCCGCCGTGCCCATAAAGAAGCGATTGCCAACCATCCGTTCCGCTCCATTTTGTTCCCCTGGGCCAACTACGTGACGATGGCCTTCCTGGTTTGTGTACTTATCGGGATGGGATTGAATGAAGATACCCGTATGTCGTTGTTTGTCGGAGCACTGTTCTTAGCCATTGTGACGCTGGTTTATAAGGTATTTGGCATGAGCCAGGGCGCAAAAGTGCAAAATTTGCAGAAATAAGCGACAAAATGCGCAAAGCATGAGCAAACGATAATTTTCTTTAAAAAGGCACTAGACAGCGGGGTAGGAAGTCCGTAATATCCGACCCCGCAACGGCGCTAAGCGCCCGTAGCTCAGCTGGATAGAGCGCTGCCCTCCGGAGGCAGAGGTCTCAGGTTCGAATCCTGTCGGGCGCACCATTTACCCGGTGCTGGAGCTGCGGTGGTTTTAATGACCGCGTAGAAAGAATAAGTAGTGGTGGCTATAGCTCAGTTGGTAGAGCCCTGGATTGTGATTCCAGTTGTCGTGGGTTCGAATCCCATTAGCCACCCCATTATTTGATAAAGTTGTGAACATGCGATGGTGGCGGAATTGGTAGACGCGCTAGCTTCAGGTGTTAGTGTTCTTACGGACGTGAGGGTTCAAGTCCCTCCCTTCGCACCACGACTTTAACGAATTGAACGAAGCGTTCAAAAAGCAGTAAGCAAAATTTCGGCGAGTAGCGCAGCTTGGTAGCGCAACTGGTTTGGGACCAGTGGGTCGGAGGTTCGAATCCTCTCTCGCCGACCAATTTTGAATCCTGCTCAGGCAGGGTTTTTTGTTTACGTATCTTCCGTTAACAAAACAACGAATTGAACTCAAAATTCAAAAAGCAGTACCGCAGTATTTCGGCGAGTAGCGCAGCTTGGTAGCGCAACTGGTTTGGGACCAGTGGGTCGGAGGTTCGAATCCTCTCTCGCCGACCAATTTTGAACCCCGCTTCGGCGGGGTTTTTTGTTTTCTGCAATCCTGCTCACATCACGCCGCAATAAACGCCCCTTTCCATTTCTGTCGTCGCAGTACTATCCCTTCTTCCTTATGGACACCATTTTGCTCAGGAAGGAGTGAACATGCTGCAACAGGTTCCGACGCGCGCGTTTCACGCGATGGCCAAACCAAGCGGTTCAGAGTGCAATCTGAACTGTGACTACTGTTTCTACCTCGAAAAACACGCCCTGTATTCTTCTCATCCGACGCAGCGTATGGACGACGCTACGCTGGAAGCCTACGTGCGCCACTATATTGCCGCCAATGAATCCCAAAACGAGATTGCCTTTACCTGGCAGGGCGGTGAACCCACGCTGCTGGGCCTCGATTTCTATCGGCGGGCGTTAGCTCTGCAACAGAAATTTGGCGCGGGCCGAAGAATCAGTAACAGCTTTCAGACCAACGGCGTGCTACTGGATGACGAGTGGTGCGCCTTTCTGGCGGAAAACCAGTTCCTGGTGGGACTGTCGCTGGATGGCCCGGCGGAGATCCATAATCAATATCGCCTGACCAAAGGCGGTCGCCCGACGCATAAGCTGGTGATGCGTGCGCTATCGCTGCTGCAAAAGCATCGCGTGAATTACAACGTGCTGGCCTGCGTAAACCGCACCAGTGCCAGCGAGCCTCTCCGCATCTACGATTTCCTATGTGAGGCGGGCGTGGAGTTTATCCAGTTTATCCCGGTTGTTGAACGTCTCGCCGACGCGAGCGCTGCCCAGGCCGGGCTGACGCTCCATGCGCCAGGTGAGATGAAAGGTTCATTGACCCAATGGTCGGTGGAGCCGCAGGCATACGGTGATTTTCTGGTTGCCGTATTTAATCGTTGGGTCACGCGCGATGTAGGCCGGGTATTCGTGATGAATATCGAGTGGGCCTTCGCCAGCTTTGTCGGTGCACCGGGCGCGGTTTGTCATCATCAACCTACCTGCGGACGTTCGCTGGTCGTTGAGCATAACGGTGACGTCTATGCTTGCGATCACTTTGTCTATCTCCAGTACCGGCTGGGTAATTTGCATGAGGACACCTTTGCGAGCATGGTCGATTCTCCCTCGCAGGTCGCGTTTGGTAAAGACAAGTACAGCACGTTGCCCGCGCAGTGCCGCGAATGCAAAGTGCTCAAAGCCTGCTGGGGCGGCTGTCCGAAGCATCGTTTTATGCTGACCGCCTCTGGTGAGCCGGGGCTGAACTATCTTTGCGCCGGGTTCCAGCATTATTTCAGCCACCTGCCGCCGTATCTGAAGGCAATGGCTGACCTGCTGGCAAGCGGTCGCCCCGCCAGCGATATCATGCGGGCGAATCTGGTCATGGTGAAAAAATAGCAAAAGCCCACTTCCGGCTGGGAGTGGGCAGCAAGCCTTACAGCTTGATTTGTACCTTCGGTGGGTATTTCTTCAGAATGTTCATGTAATCATGAACTTCAGTCTGTAGCGGCACGCCCATCGGAATATGACGCACGCCGACAGACTCGCTTTCCTGCGGGTCGGTATACAGGTTAAAGATCATGGTGCCTGCCGTTGGCATCACCGCACCTGTGAAACCGCCCTGATAGCCGCTTTGCGTAAACGCATAAGGCTGCTGAATCAGCAGGTGGTATTTGAATTCATCAATACGCACGGCTGAAAGCTCACCGTTCAAGAAGTAGTGCTCCGCTTTACGGTTAGACTGGCCGTTCGTGCCAATAAAGAATGATGACTGATCGATACCGTCAATAAAGGTGGTTTTTGGCACCAGTTTTGACACTTCAGCGCCTGGCTTACCGGCCAACGCCATCGCCGTTGGGAACAGATCCGCAAGATCGACGATGCCGTCAGATTTACGCGGCTGGATCATCCCTTTCCAGTAAACGAAGGTTGGGACGCGAACGCCGCCTTCCCAGGTCGATCCTTTCGCGCCGCGGAACGGCGTACGACCGTGCGGTGGAACCTCCGCTTCTGGGCCGTTGTCGGAGGTGAAAACGATTAGCGTGTTATCAAGCTGGCCGTTTTTCTCCAGCGTTTTATACAGATTGGCGAAGACATCGTTCATCTCAACCATGCAATCGCTGTATGAGGTACGTGCCGGCGAGCTGCCTGCATATTTGGCATTTGGGTAGTTATCAAAATGACAGCCGCGCGTGCCGTAGTACAGGAAGAACGGTTTATCGCTTTTGGTCATTTTATTCAGGAAGTCGACGCCGTATTTCATCCAGCGTTGATCGAGGTCTTCCATATATTTTGGCGTAATATCGGCAATCGCTTCCTGCTTACCGCCGCGTACCGCGTGGACATCATCTTTACTGAACGGCAGGTTCTTAATGTATTCGGAACGGGCAGGGCTTAATGCCACTTCCGGGTTGACGTGAACGTCGCGCCATTCGGTATACATATCAGAGACGGAGTTGAAGCCGCGGAAATCATCAAAGCCGACGTTCTGCGGCTGGGAACCTTCGTTTTCGCCCATATGCCATTTACCGATAGCCTGAGTGACATAGCCCTGATCGTGCAGCAGCTGCGGTAACGTGGTTAACCCTTCCAGGCCGCCAGGCATACCGTACATTGGCGGCATTTGAATACCGTGGTGAACGGAATATTGTCCGGTCAGGATGGTCGCGCGGGTCGGGGAGGAGCTTGGCTGGGAATAGGCGGAGGTGAGGATGAGGCCCTGGTTTGCGACCGCGTCAATATCTGGAGTCGGGTTACCCACTGCCACGCCGCCGCCGTTAAAACCGACATCCATCCAGCCCACATCATCAAGTATGAAGATGATGACGTTCGGTTTCTTACCGGTTTTTTTCTCTATCTCCGCCAGCTTTTGCTGGGTTTCTTTATTCTGATCGGGGTGCATGATAACCGGCATCATATTATCCGCGATGCTGGTTGTCGGTTTAACTAAATATTGGTTGGGATGATCGTAACCAGAATAACCCGGTTTTGCCGTCGCGACTGCCGGGGTATCCGCAGCATTCGCGAGAGCGGGGAGCGCGGCGATGACGGCAACCGCAAGCAGCTTGCGAGGAAATGATAAATCCATTATAGATTCTCCATAATATATATATTCAATAAATATCAATGCTGTATATCTGGAGCCGCTCAGGGATAAATGAATGATATAACTACATAATATTTATGAATATATATAGGGATGAGCAGCGCCATTTCTTCTCGTGCTCAGAATCTTATACCTGATATTTTGATACTGTAAATATAACTTCCGAAGAGATGCGAGGCTTATAGCGTTCTAAATTGTTACTTCTTCTTTAAATATAAAGTCAGTAAATAAATGAAGATTAAATATCGCATTCAGTTATTTAATTATATTTTTATTTTCGCGGAATACACTTTTGCCCAGCAAAGCGTGTTGACCTCCAGCCGACTTTTTGTGGCGCAGGATGGGGCCGCCAGGCGGCGATCATTTTTATGTAACGAGAGGTGTCATCCCTTAGGATCCTGTGACATAATGCGCCGCGTAGATGCTCATTCCATCTCTTATGTTCGCCTTTGGCCTCATAAACCCAGGAATGACGCAGAGCCGTTTACGGTGCTTATCGTCCACTGACAGATGTCGCTTTCGCCTCATCAGACACCATGGACATTACGTTGAGTGAAGCACCAATAGTTGTCGAATTAAACCTGTTTAGCGCCTGCTCCGAATACGAGCAGGCGTTTTTTTATGTCTGAACGGTAGCCCGCGCGTGTTGCCATTAAAAAAGGGACCTTTCGGTCCCTTTTAGAAAACGCGTCACGTCTACGCTTGCGGGTTATTCTGCAACGTTAACATTAACCCTTCCCGGCGCATGGTCGCGGCCTCTTCCGGCTGCTTCAGGCGGTCGAGCACGTCGGCAAGCCAGGCATAATCATAGGCATCCGGGCGCTGCTTCAGTGCGGCGCGGAAAGCGAGACTCGCTTCCTGCCACTCGCCATGTTTCATCAGCGACTGGCCCAGCGTGCTCCATAACAGCGGACGATCGCCCACTGATTTAATTTGCTGGCGCAGCAGTTTTTCCATCTGCTCAGGATTATTGGTGTGCAGACGTGGGATCAGCATCACCAGACGGTCGTCATACTGGCGTTTAAGGCCGTCGATAATGATCTGCTGGGCAGTGTCATGATCGTCACACTCAATTAAGTGATCGGCGATAGCAACCTGTAGCGCAACCTGATGGCGGGTTTTGCGGCTCTGGTTTTTCCACCATTCGCGCAGACCCTCACTGCCTCTATCGTCGCGTACCTGATCCATGAGGCCAATCCACGCTTGCTGCTCCAGCGCGTTGCGATGAGCCTCATCGCCAACCTGGGCTTTCGCCATCGATGGAATGATATCCAGCAGCGAGCTCCAGGCACCGGTCTGAATATACGCCTGTTCCGCCAAACGCAGCACTTCTGGATGGCGTGGCGCAATCTCCAGCAGCTTATCAATGCCGTGGCGCGCCGCGTGATTTTCATGACGGGCAAGCTGCAAGCGAACGCGGGTGATTTCGACCGGGATCAGATCGTTTCCGGCAATATCCGCCGCGCGTTGCAAATGCTGATTAGCACGAGCTTCATCGCCACGCTGCTGCGCTGCTTCGGCTGCCAGCAGATAGTTCACTACCGGTTGTTCGGCATGGTCGGCATTCTTCGACATCAGCTTTTCGACCTGCTGATAGTCGCCTTCCGCCAGCTTCAATAGCGCTTGTTCAGTTTGTTTACGTGCGCGACGGCGTTTGCGCCCGACGAACCAACCGCGCGTATGCGCGCCAGTGCGGAAGATGCGGCGCAGGATCCACTCCAGCGCAAACAGCACCACCATCACCAGAATCATAATAATGACCAGTCCGGTCACGCTGGTTTCGATGTTGTAGTTATCCGTTTGGATCAACACATAGCCTTGATGCCCGGCAACCATTGGGCCGACCACCACGCCGGCAATTAGCAGCGCAAAGAGTAAGAGAACTTTCAGCATCGATTATTCTCCTTGTGGCTTGGCTGGCGGCTCAGGCACTGGTGCTGGCGCGGCAGGTTGTTGTGCCGCCGGCTGGGCAACGGCCGGTTGCGCCATCAGGTTACGCACCCGAGTCTGCATCAATTTTTCCAGAATCGGCTGGCTTTGCAGCGTTTCCGGTACGTCCATCGAAATGCTCTGCTGGCTCAGCGTTTCAATATCGCTGAGGAAGGTTTTGGTCGCGGGATCGTCGACGTTGTAGTAGGCGCGAACCCACGTTGAGACATTATCCAGCGCCTGCTTATAGGTTTCATCCTGATGGCGTGGCACCGCTTGTACGGCTGCCAGCAGCTGAGAACGGAGGTTTTCCCGCAGGTAGATGTCCTGATTAGGTGCCAGCAGCGGTACGGCGGTCTCATCGCGGCGGCGAATGGTAATAAAGCTGTCCATAAAGCTCTGCCAGCTTTTTTGCAGATTCACGCGCCATTCGCCAAGCGATGCTGACAGTTCGCCGCCATCGTTATCCATCGGGGAATCATCGGTATTGTTATCCGCCAGGCGCAGATTATCGACCTGGTTTGCTAACTGATTCACTTTAAGAATGATGCCGTCGTAATCCACCTGGGATACCGCCGCAAGGCTGGCAATGTCTTCAGTGATTGCCCGACGGGCGGTGATAAGACTCGGATCGTTCATATCGGCAAGGCTGGCATCGGCGCTTTTCAATAGTGCCGCCGCCGTGGTGGCATCCTGATCGCTCCACAGCTTGCGTCCCGCCAGCTTCACGAGGAAATCAGCCTGAGACAGCAGCCAGGTTTTTGAGTCGGTGCCAGAGATAGCAGCGACCTTCTGCTGAACTTCGTCGAGCTGCTTTGCCAGCTCACTTTGTTCGGCTTTGGCCTTTTCTAACTGAGCCGCCTGCTGTTTAAGGGTGGTTTCCAGCGCCTCTTTTTGCTCATCCTGCGTTTTTTGCAGCGCAATAAGCTGGTTGGCAAGCGTATCACTGGTGGAGGATTGATTGACGGCCTGCTGTTTGCCCCAGCCGTAAAGGCCAACGCCTGCTGCCAGCGCAATGGCGATCGCGACTGCGCTCAGCACCAGACTGGCTTTCCCGCCGTTATTTTTCTTCTCAGCATTTTCTGGCTTACGAGCGTCGGGTTGTGGCGTGATGTTCACGGTGTCCCTGGACTCTTCAACCACGGCGGAGTTTTCTTTTTGTTCCGTCATTATGGCTTCCAATTTTGAGAGTTATTGTAATGCGCGCAGCAGCGCATCGTTGTCTGCGCTATCGGCAACCTGAATATCCTGCCAGCCCATCTCCTGGGCAAGTTTTGCAAGGCGTTCACTCACCACCAGCAGTCGGCACTTAAACAACCAGTTTTCCCGATACCAGAGGGGAATGAGCGTCAACAGTTGTTGCAGCATTTCGCCGCTGGTGACGACAATCGTCGTGACGTCGCGCGACTGCCAGCGCATGGCTTCTTCCGCGCCATCGTAATGGATGGGACAGCGTTGATAGCATTCACAAAGCGTCACATCAGCACCGCGTGCGGTGAGGATTTCGGCGATTAATTCACGTCCACCATTCCCCCGCAGGACGAGCGCCTTTTTTCCCGCAATATTTTGCAATTCAGGTAATTGTAGCAACACTTCGCTGATTTCCCGATCTAATGGATAGCGAACATCCATCCCGTTGACCTGATGCAAGGCTAACGCCGTGGTGCGGCCAATCGCAAAATAGTGTGCCGATGTCGGCCAGTGAAGGCGTTGTTGCTGTAGCTGCGCATGAGCGAAGCTGACGGCGTGTTGCGACAGTGCGAAAACCAAATCGCCATCGCCTAAAGCACCTAACGCCTGACCGAGCGTATTGAGCTCGCGGCCGGGGGTAAAATTAATAAGCGGGAAACTCCAGGCAACACGCCCCAGCGCGCGTAAACGGCTGACTAACGCTTCTCCTTGCGGAGAGGGACGGGTTACCAGGATGGTCATACGGCGGCATCTCCGTCGTACACGGCGGCCAGTATTTCTCGTGCGCCGTTATCAAGCAGTTCATCGGCCAGTTCAATTCCCATGCGCTCGGCGTCCTCGGGTTTGCCGCGACGTTCGCCGCGTACCGTTTCACTGCCGTCCGGCGAACCAACCAACGCGCGAAGCCACAGCTCACCGTTGATAAGTTCTGCATAGCTGCCAATAGGAACCTGACAACCGCCTTCCAGACGCGTGTTCATGGCGCGCTCGGCGCACACGCGGATAGCGGTTTCGTCGTGGTTTAGCGGGGCGAGCAGGGCGCGGGTTTGTTCATCATTGAGACGGCATTCAATGCCGACGGCACCTTGACCCACGGCCGGGAGCGACTCCTCCGGCGACATAGGCTGGCGAATGCGGGCATCGAGTTCAAGGCGCTTAAGGCCTGCGACGGCCAGAATAATGGCATCGTATTCGCCGTTATCGAGCTTGCTAAGGCGCGTGCCGACGTTCCCGCGCAGCGAGCGAATCACCAGATCCGGGCGGCGCTGGGCAATCTGACACTGGCGGCGCAGGCTGGAGGTGCCGACGATGCTGCCTGCCGGAAGTTCATCCATGCAGGTGTAACGGTTAGAGACGAAAGCATCTCGTGGGTCATCGCGCTCACAAATGGTCACGAGGCCCAGCCCGGAGGGAAACTCAACGGGCACATCTTTCATCGAATGCACGGCGATATCGGCGCGATCTTCAAGCAGTGCCAGCTCCAGCTCTTTGACAAAAAGCCCTTTGCCGCCCACTTTAGCAAGCGGCGTATCAAGGATTACGTCTCCGCGCGTCACCATGGGGACAAGCGTCACCGTAAGCCCAGGATGGCAAGCCATCAGGCGGTCTTTAACATAGTGCGCTTGCCAGAGAGCGAGCGGACTTTGGCGTGTGGCAATTCTCAAAACTTTGTCTAACATGCTTGTTACCGTCATTATCGTCCGTTCTTCATCCTAACATTGTTGACTTAATGATGTTAGTTTTCAGGGTTTCATACTCAGAACAAATCGCAATGCAGGAAGCGTGCCCGTTGTGTAAATGATGGCAGACGTAAACGGAGTTGTGTTTACCTGGTATTACTGGCACTGTCTTGATCGTATGCCGGGGTTTACAACAGCATTCAATGCTACACTTGTTGTAGTGCAACATTCTTTACCGTCAACCGGCAAGGTGTTAGATTGATCACGTTTTAAACCATTTTTTGTCCGAATTTTAATCATCACAACGGCGGACGAAAAACGGTAACGGTTCTTCTTGTTGAAATACTAAAAACCTCCGTACCTGTACGACTTAAAGATACGTCGAGGTTTGAACATCAGGCGATATGTCTTGTACCTCTATATTGAGACGCTAAAACAGAGACTGGATGCTATCAACCAACTGCGTGTAGATCGCGCGCTTGCAGCCATGGGCCCTGCTTTCCAGCAGGTATACAGTCTACTGCCGACATTATTACATTATCATCATCCGCTGATGCCGGGTTACCTTGACGGTAACGTTCCCAAGGGCATCTGCATCTACACGCCTGATGAAACCCAACGCCATTACCTGGATGAGCTCGAGCTGCACCGCGGTATGCCGCCGCAGACCTCTGCGAAGGGCGAGCTGCCGATAACGGGCATCTACTCTATGGGTAGCACCTCGTCCGTTGGGCAAAGCTGCTCCTCAGACCTCGATATCTGGGTCTGCCACCAGTCGTGGCTGGATAACGATGAACGCCAATTATTGCAGCGAAAATGTAGCCTGCTGGAAAGCTGGGCGGCCTCGCTGGGCGTTGAAGTCAGCTTCTTCCTGATCGACGAAAACCGCTTCCGTCACAATGAAAGCGGCAGCCTTGGTGGCGAAGACTGCGGTTCAACGCAGCACATTTTATTGCTCGACGAATTTTACCGTACGGCGGTACGCCTCGCGGGCAAACGTATTCTGTGGAATATGGTGCCGTGCGAAGAAGAAGAGCATTACGACGATTACGTGATGACGCTCTACGCGCAGGGTGTATTGACGCCAAACGAATGGCTCGACCTCGGCGGATTGAGCTCGCTCTCTGCCGAAGAGTACTTTGGCGCCAGCCTGTGGCAGCTCTACAAGAGTATTGATTCACCGTACAAAGCGGTGCTGAAAACCCTGCTGCTGGAAGCCTATTCCTGGGAATACCCGAATACCCGCCTGTTGGCGAAAGATATCAAACAGCGCCTGCACGATGGCGAGATTGTCTCCTTTGGTCTTGATGCCTACTGCATGATGCTGGAGCGCGTCACCGAGTATCTGAAGGCGATTGAAGATGAAACCCGCCTCGATCTTGTGCGTCGCTGTTTCTACCTGAAAGTCTGCGAAAAGCTCAGCCGTGAACGTGCCTGCGTCGGCTGGCGTCGTGAGGTGGTGGGGCAACTGGTGAAAGAGTGGGGCTGGAGCGAAGAACGTCTGGCAATTCTCGACAACCGGGCCAACTGGAAAATTGATCAGGTGCGTGAAGCACACAACGAACTGCTTGATGCGATGATGCAAAGCTATCGTAACCTGATCCGCTTTGCCCGCCGTAATAATCTCAGTGTTTCCGCTAGCCCGCAGGATATCGGCGTGTTGACGCGTAAACTGTACGCGGCGTTTGAAGCATTGCCGGGTAAAGTCACGCTGGTGAACCCGCAAATTTCCCCGGATCTTTCCGAACCGAATTTGACCTTCATCTATGTTCCGCCGGGACGCGCTAACCGTACGGGTTGGTATCTCTACAACCGTGCGCCGAACATGGAATCTATCGTTAGTCACCAGCCGCTGGAATATAACCGCTATCTCAATAAGCTGGTGGCCTGGGCCTGGTTTAACGGCCTGTTGACCTCCCGTACGCGCCTGTATATTAAAGGCAATGGGATTGTTGACCTGGCGAAGCTTCAGGAAATGGTCGCCGACGTATCGCACCACTTCCCGCTGCGTTTACCGTCACCGACGCCGAAAGCGCTGTACAGCCCGTGCGAAATTCGCCATCTGGCGATTATCGTTAACCTCGAATATGACCCGACGGCGGCGTTCCGCAATCAGGTGGTGCATTTCGACTTCCGTAAGCTTGATACCTTCAGCTTTGGCGAAGATCAAAAATGCCTGGTCGGCAGCGTCGACCTGCTGTACCGCAACTCGTGGAACGAGGTGCGTACGCTGCACTTTAACGGCGAACAGGCGATGATTGAGGCGCTGAAAACTATTCTGGGCAAAATGCACCAGGATGCTGCGCCGCCGGATAGCGTTGAAGTGTTCTGCTACAGCCAGCATCTGCGTGGCTTAATTCGTACCCGCGTACAGCAGCTGGTATCGGAATGTATTGAGCTGCGCCTTTCCAGCACCCGTCATGAAACCGGGCGCTTTAAAGCGCTGCGCGTCTCCGGGCAGACCTGGGGGCTGTTCTTTGAGCGCCTGAACGTGTCGGTGCAGAAGCTGGAAAACGCCATTGAGTTCTACGGCGCGATTTCGCACAACAAGCTGCATGGCCTGTCGGTACAAGTTGAGACCAACCATGTGGAGTTACCGCCGGTCGTGGATGGTTTTGCCAGCGAAGGGATTATCCAGTTCTTCTTTGAAGCATCGGGCGAAGATCAAGGCTTTAATATCTACATTCTCGACGAGAGCAACCGCGCCGAGGTGTATCACCACTGTGAGGGCAGTAAAGAGGAGCTGGTGCGTGACGTCAGTCGTTTCTACTCATCGTCGCACGACCGCTTTACCTACGGCTCAAGTTTTATCAACTTCAACCTGCCGCAGTTCTACCAGATTGTGAAGGTTGATGGCCGCACGCAGGTGATCCCATTCCGTAGCCAGACGATCACGCCACCGCCACCGTCCAATCAGGACAACGATAATACGCCGCTGCTGCAGCAGTATTTCTCTTAATTTTAGTGCCGGATGGCGGCTTAGCTTTATACGGCCCACTTGTTTCGCAGCGTTTATAGGCCGGATAAGGTGTTTATACCGCCATCCGGCAATCAGCCTTAACGGAAGCTAACTTCTTCACCCGCTTGCTGCGTTGCGGCTTGTTCCAGCAAATCCCAGAAGCTTTCACCGCTGCGGTCGCAAATCCACTCATCGCCCTTCAGGTCAAAATGGTAGCCGCCTTGCTTGGTCGCCAGCCACACCTGATGCAGCGGCTCCTGGCGGTTAATAATAATTTTGCTGCCGTTTTCAAAGCTGAGGGTGAGCACGCCGCCGTTGATTTCGCAGTCGATATCGCTGTCGCCTTCCCAATCGTCCAGGCGCTCTTCAATGGTCATCCACAGGGTATCGGCCAATTGATGAAATTCACTGTCGTTCATGGTTGTTTCCCGTTTTTTAGTGATTCGGCAGTATAGCGTGAAACAAATCACGTTGCAGTCAGGCGCTTAACACTTGCTTTTGCGGCTTCTCCTGCGATGATAGAAAATAGAAAGCATTGAACAACAGGCATCTTCACAATGAATAATATTTTTCGACCGCTGGCGCTGTTACTCGCATTGTTTAGCCTTGCTGGCTGCGGCCTGAAAGGCCCGCTCTATTTTCCTCCGGCGGATAAAACGGCCGCACCGCCGACCCAACCGGTCACCTCTCCGGTACAAAGCGATACTCCGGATCGTAACAACCGTGGTGATACCGGCGGCCCGACGCAAGTTAACTACTAATAATTAATACGTTCTGTTCCGCGCAACTGGAGTAGATGATGCAGTTTTCTAAAATGCATGGCCTCGGCAACGATTTCATGGTTGTCGACGCGGTAACGCAGAATGTTTTTTTCTCGCCAGAGCTGATTCGTCGCCTGGCGGACAGGCATCATGGCGTGGGCTTCGACCAGCTGTTGGTCGTCGAGCCGCCTTACGATCCTGACCTGGATTTTCACTACCGCATTTTCAACGCTGATGGCAGCGAGGTCTCTCAATGCGGAAACGGTGCGCGCTGTTTTGCCCGTTTCGTGCGTCTGAAAGGCCTGACCAATAAACGTGACATCCGTGTGAGCACGGCAAACGGCCGTATGGTATTAACCGTAACGGACGACGAACTGGTTCGCGTTAATATGGGCGAGCCGAACTTTGAGCCGTCACAGGTTCCTTTCCGCGCCAACAAAGCGGAAAAGACCTATATTATGCGTGTGGCGGAACAGACAGTATTGTGCGGCGTGGTTTCCATGGGCAATCCGCACTGCGTGATTCAGGTCGATAACGTCGATACTGCGGCGGTCGAAACGCTTGGCCCGGTCATGGAAAGCCATGAACGCTTTCCTGAACGTGCAAACATTGGTTTTATGCAGATTGTCGCGCGTGAACATATCCGTTTGCGCGTGTATGAGCGCGGCGCCGGTGAAACCCAAGCCTGCGGAAGCGGGGCGTGTGCGGCGGTTGCGGTCGGCATTCAACAAGGTTTGTTGGCCCAGGAAGTGCGCGTGGAATTGCCGGGCGGGCGTCTTGATATCGCCTGGAAAGGCCCGGGCCAACCGCTGTTTATGACTGGCCCGGCGGCACACGTCTATGACGGATTTATTCATCTATGAAACATGTCGGGGAAGAACAACAGGATGCAGCCATTGCGCTAAATGACGGTGCGGTTGTCGATTATCTGTTGCAACATCCTGAATTCTTTATTCGAAATGCCGCCGTTGTCGAGCAAATGCGCGTGCCGCACCCGGTGCGCGGCATGGTGTCGCTGGTGGAGTGGCACATGGCGCGCTCGCGCAACTATATCGCCATGCTGGAAGAGAATATGGACCAGCTGATGGATCAGGCAACGGCCAATGAAGGGCTGTTCTACCGTCTGCTGCATCTGCAAAATCGTCTGGCCTGTGCGGAAAGTCTGGATGATCTCCTGTTACGCTTCCACCGTTGGGCGCGCGAGCTGGGGCTGGCGGGCGCATCGCTGCGGTTGTTTTCCGATCGCTGGCGTTTGGGCGCACCGTCGAAATACACCCACCTGGTGCTTTCACGGCAGGCATTTGAGCCGCTGCGTATTCAGCGTTTAGGCCAATCAAACCACTATCTTGGCAATCTCAACGGCCCAGAACTGCTACTGGTGTTGCCAGAAGCTAAAGCCGTGGGTTCCGTGGCGATGTCGATGATGGGCAGCGATGGCGATCTCGGGGTTATCTTATTCAGTAGCCGTGACCCGCAGCATTACCAACCGGGGCAGGGAACGCAATTATTGCAGGAGATTGCGCTGATGCTTCCAGGCCTGCTGGAACGCTGGATTGAACGCGTATGACCGACCTCTCTCTGGCGCCCGCCGTCACGCGCTTTTTGCGCTATCTGGGCGTAGAGCGCCAGCTTAGCCCGATAACGCTACTGAACTATCAGCGTCAGCTTGATGCCATTATTGAACTGGCCGCCGCCATGGGCATGCAGAACTGGCAACAATGTGATGCTGCAATGGTGCGTAGCTTCGCCACCCGCAGCCGCCGTAAAGGTTTGGGGGCCGCGAGTCTGGCGCTACGCCTGTCGGCGCTGCGCAGTTTCTTTGACTGGATGGTGAGTCAGGGCGAACTACCGGCGAACCCGGCAAAAGGGATTGCGGCCCCAAAAGCCCCGCGCCATCTGCCTAAAAATATCGACGTCGACGACGTCAACCGTCTGCTGGATATCGACCTTAACGATCCGCTGGCGGTACGCGACCGCGCCATGCTTGAAGTGATGTACGGCGCGGGCCTGCGATTATCCGAGCTGGTTGGGCTGGATATCAAACATCTCGATTTAGATACCGGTGAAGTGTGGGTGATGGGCAAGGGCAGCAAAGAGCGCCGCTTGCCGATTGGCCGCAATGCTGTGACGTGGATTGAGCACTGGCTGGACTTACGTGGATTGTTTGGCGGCGATGATGATGCGCTGTTTTTGTCGAAATTAGGCAAACGCATTTCCGCGCGCAATGTGCAAAAACGCTTTGCCGAATGGGGCATCAAGCAGGGGCTCAATAGCCATGTGAATCCCCATAAATTGCGCCACTCGTTTGCCACTCACATGCTGGAGTCGAGCGGCGATCTGCGCGGCGTGCAGGAGCTGCTGGGCCACGCGAACCTTTCCACCACTCAAATCTATACCCATCTTGATTTTCAACACCTTGCTACGGTGTACGATGCGGCGCATCCACGCGCCAAACGGGAGAAATAATGCGTTTTTATCGACCGCTGGGCACCATTGCCGCGTTGACCTTTGACCTTGACGATACCCTTTACGATAACCGCCCGGTCATTGACAGGACGATGCAAGAGTCGGTGAGCTTTGTTCGTGGCTACCATCCGGTGCTGGCAGACTTTGACGCCCGTATGCTGCAAGGCTGGCGTGATGAACTCTTAAAAAGCGAACCGGAAATTTACCACGACGTGACCGAGTGGCGCTGGCGTGCGCTGGAATTCGGCCTGCGTCAGGCCGGGCTCACGGCACAAGAGGCGGCCAACGGCGCCGATGCGGCGATGGCGAACTTCGCTGAGTGGCGTAGCCGGGTTGATGTACCGCATGAAACCCACGATACGCTCACTAAGCTTGCGCAAAAATGGCCGCTGGTGGCGATCACCAACGGTAACGCTCAGCCGGAGCTGTTCGGTCTGAGCGACTATTTCCAGTTTGTCCTGCGCGCGGGCCCCGACGGGCGCTCCAAGCCTTTTGCCGATATGTACCATCTGGCGGCGCAAAAACTGAATCTACCGCTAAGCGAGATCCTGCACGTGGGCGATGACCTGACCACCGACGTTGCGGGCGCAATCCGCTGCGGTATGCAGGCGTGCTGGATTAAACCGGAAAATGCCGACCTGATGCAGACCGCGGATAGCCGTTTGTTGCCGCACATTGAGATTTCGCGGTTGGCATCTCTGACCTCGCTGATATAATCACCAATAACTCTGTATAAATTCCCAGTGTATCACTGGGCCTCTATTTTTCCGGCGGTGCCAATGGACGTTTCTTACCTGCTCGACAGCCTCAATGATAAACAGCGCGAAGCCGTCGCGGCCAAGCGCACCAATATGCTGGTGCTGGCGGGGGCGGGCAGTGGTAAGACACGTGTGCTGGTGCACCGTATCGCCTGGCTGCAAAGCGTGGAAAACTGCTCACCGTACTCCATCATGGCGGTGACCTTTACCAACAAAGCGGCGGCGGAGATGCGCCACCGTATCGCTCAGTTGATGGGAACCTCTCAGGGCGGAATGTGGGTTGGCACCTTCCACGGGCTGGCGCACCGACTGCTGCGCGCCCATCATCTCGACGCCAACCTGCCGCAGGATTTCCAGATCCTCGACAGCGAAGACCAGCTGCGTTTGCTTAAGCGGCTAATCAAGGCGATGAACCTTGATGAGAAACAGTGGCCGCCGCGTCAGGCGATGTGGTTTATCAACAGCCAGAAAGACGAAGGGCTGCGCCCGCACCATCTGCAAAGCTACGGCAACCCGGTGGAACAAACCTGGCAGAAGGTTTACCAGGCCTATCAGGAAGCGTGCGACCGTGCCGGATTAGTGGATTTCGCCGAGCTGCTGCTGCGCGCCCATGAGCTATGGCTTAACAAGCCGCATATCCTCCAGCACTACCGTGAACGTTTCTCCAATATTCTGGTGGATGAATTCCAGGATACTAACAACATTCAGTACGCCTGGATCCGCCTGCTGGCGGGCGACACGGGCAAGGTGATGATCGTCGGCGATGATGACCAGTCAATCTACGGCTGGCGTGGCGCCCAGGTGGAAAATATCCAGCGCTTCCTGAACGACTTCCCCGGTGCCGAAACCATTCGTCTGGAGCAGAACTATCGCTCAACGAATAATATCCTGAGTGCCGCTAACGCCCTGATTGAGAACAACAACGGGCGTCTGGGTAAGAAGCTTTGGACCGACGGTGTCGACGGTGAGCCAATCTCGCTTTACTGTGCGTTTAACGAACTCGACGAAGCGCGCTTCGTGGTCAATCGTATCAAAACCTGGCAGGACAACGGCGGCGCGCTGGAGCAGTGTGCCATTCTCTATCGCAGCAACGCCCAATCGCGCGTGCTGGAAGAGGCCTTGTTACAGGTCAGTATGCCGTACCGAATTTACGGCGGGATGCGATTCTTCGAGCGTCAGGAAATCAAAGATGCGCTCTCCTATCTGCGTCTTATCTCCAACCGTAATGACGACGCCGCTTTTGAACGTGTGGTGAATACGCCAACGCGCGGCATTGGCGATCGTACGCTGGACGTGGTGCGTCAGACCTCGCGTGAGCGCCAGCTGACGCTGTGGCAGGCCTGTCGCGAGCTGCTGCAAGAAAAAGCCCTTGCCGGACGCGCGGCAAGCGCATTACAGCGCTTTATGGAGCTGATTGATGCACTAGCGCAGGAAACCGCCGACATGCCGCTGCACGTGCAGACTGACCGGGTGATTAAAGATTCCGGTCTGCGCATGATGTATGAGCAGGAGAAAGGCGAAAAAGGCCAGACGCGTATCGAGAACTTAGACGAACTGGTAACGGCAACGCGCCAGTTCAGCTACAACGATGAAGAAGAAGACTTGCTGCCGCTGCAGGCGTTTCTCTCCCATGCGGCGCTGGAGGCCGGGGAAGGTCAGGCCGACACCTGGCAGGATGCGGTGCAGTTGATGACCCTGCACTCGGCCAAAGGGCTGGAGTTCCCGCAGGTATTTATCGTCGGTATGGAAGAGGGCATGTTCCCGAGCCAGATGTCGCTGGATGAAGGCGGACGTCTGGAAGAGGAGCGCCGCCTGGCCTATGTTGGCGTCACCCGCGCCATGCAAAAGCTGACCCTGACCTACGCTGAAACGCGCCGTCTGTATGGCAAAGAGGTCTATCACCGCCCATCGCGCTTTATCGGCGAGCTACCGGAAGGCTGTGTCGAGGAAGTGCGTCTGCGCGCCACGGTTAGCCGCCCGGTTAACCATCAGCGCATGGGCACGCCGATGACAGAGAACGATACCGGCTATAAGCTGGGGCAGCGCGTTCGCCATGCCAAATTTGGCGAAGGGACTATCGTCAATCTGGAAGGCAGCGGTGAGCATAGCCGTCTTCAGGTTGCTTTCCAGGGGCAAGGGATCAAATGGCTGGTGGCAGCTTACGCCAGACTGGAAACGGTATAACTTTCGGAAAAATATCATTATTTTGTAACGAACTGCTAGCCTTAATGAATTGAAGGTAATTAATGCCGGTTAGCGTTTCGTTGCGTGTTGACGCCGTTTTTTTGCTGGCGTAACATGCGCGCACGATTACGCTAAGAGGACAAAGCCTTGGACACACCCAGTAGATGCTGGCTCACCTTCCTGTCATCCAGGAACAACTCCTAAGGCTATCCTCTTATGCTGATAGCCTTAGCGGTTGTCAGCGACTCGTATTGATCCCGTCGCATTGAGTCAGGCTGTTTAATGGTCTGAAACCTCTGTAGTTTCTGTGTGCCCACCGGCTGTCCGATAATTTTTTGCATTGGGAGTCCCGGTCATGCTGAGCGCATTTCAACTGGAAAAAAATCGTTTAACGCGTCTTGAAGCGGACGAGATTGATCACCTGGCCAGTTCGGTATGGGTAGATTTAGTCGAGCCGGATGACGATGAACGAAACCGTGTGCAAAAGGATTTGGGCCAGAACCTGGCCACGCGCCCTGAACTGGAAGACATCGAAGCATCCGCGCGTTTTTTTGAAGACGAAGACGGTTTGCATATTCACTCCTTCTTCTTCTATGAAGATGCGGACGATCACGCCGGTAACTCCACCGTCGCATTCACCATCCGCGAAGGCCGCCTGTTTACCCTGCGTGAGCGCGAACTGCCGGCATTCCGCCTGTACCGTATGCGTGCGCGTAGCCAGCTTATGATGGACGGCAACGCCTACGAGCTGCTGCTCGATCTGTTCGAAACAAAAATCGAACAGCTGGCGGATGAAATTGAAAATATTTACAGCGATCTCGAAAAGCTCAGCCGTGTGATTATGGAAGGGCGTCAGGGCGATGAATACGATGATGCACTCTCAACGCTTGCTGAACTGGAAGATATCGGCTGGAAGGTGCGCCTGTGTCTGATGGATACCCAGCGCGCGCTGAACTTCCTGGTGCGTAAAGCGCGTCTACCGGCAAATCAGCTGGAGCAGGCGCGTGAAATCCTGCGAGATATCGAATCCCTGCTGCCGCACAATGAATCACTGTTCCAGAAGGTTAACTTCCTGATGCAGGCGGCGATGGGCTTTATCAACATCGAGCAGAACCGCATTATCAAAATCTTCTCGGTGGTCTCGGTGGTATTCCTGCCGCCAACGCTTGTGGCGTCGAGCTATGGGATGAACTTTGAGTTTATGCCGGAGCTGCGCTGGAGCTTTGGTTACCCGGGCGCGATTATCTTTATGATTCTGGCGGGGCTTGCGCCGTATCTGTACTTTAAACGCAAGAACTGGCTGTAATTGCCGTGCCGGATGGCGGCTGCGCCTTATCCGGCCTACGGTTAGCAATGACTTGTAGGCCGGATAAGCGAAGCGCCATCCGGCAAGGATTTATCCGCGACGCCCTCGTCGCTGCGTATACACCGCATCCATCACAAATATCGCCAGTGCAACCCAGATAAACGCAAAGGTCACCATCTTATCCGCTCCCGGCACTTCGCCGTAGAATGTCACCGCCAGCAGGAACATTAACGTTGGGCCAATATACTGGAAGAAACCCAGCGTCGACAGGCGCAGACGGGTGGCGGCACCGGTAAAGCACAGCAGCGGAATCGTCGTGACAACGCCCGCGGCAATCAGCAGCAGATTAAGCGACCACGGGTTACTCCCCATATGGCTTGTCGCGCTGTCGGCGATACCGAACAGATAAATTGCCGCCACCGGCAGCAGCCAGAGCGTTTCAAAGAGCATACCGGTCTGGGCATCTACGGCGATTTTCTTGCGCACCAGGCCGTAGAACGCGAAGCTAAACGCTAATCCTAACGCGATGAGCGGCAGCGAGCCGAACGTCCAGAGCTGAACCAGCACCCCGCAAATAGCCAGAATCACCGCCAGCCATTGCATCCGGCGGAAACGCTCGCCGAGGAAAATCATCCCCAACACAATGTTTACCAGTGGGTTAACAAAGTATCCGAGGCTGGCCTCAAGCATATGATGGTTATTGACTGACCAGATAAACAACAGCCAGTTTCCGCCAATCAGCACCGCCGACAGCGCCAGCAGAAAGATTTTTTTGGGGGTTTTCAGCAGCGTTTTGACCTGCGTCCACTGACGGCTGATGCTAATCAGCGCCACCATGAAGAAAAACGACCAGATGACGCGGTGGGTCAGGATCTCATCGGCAGGGACGTAATAAATCAGCTTAAAGTAGGCGGGTGCAATGCCCCAGATAAAATAGGCGGCAAGGGCAAGAAGTACGCCCTGACGCGTCTGTTTGGGATCCATGAGAAATATCCATTTCGAGAAAAGTCACACAATGTTACGCGATTATGGCGGTTATCCCACCATATATGTCGCGGTGGCGCTGGCAATATGCGTTTGTTCTTCGTTGTGCAACTCCACGCGGGCGACGGCCACTTTATTGCCGGCACGCAGCAATGTGCTGGTGGCGGTAAAACGAGTACCGCGGCCCGGACGTAAATAGTCAACGCGCAGATCGATGGTACCCATTTTTGATAGCCGCTGACGTAGCTCATCTTCATTAATGGTGTCATGCCGCGTCAGCGTACTGCCAACACAGACCAGACCGGCTGCGACGTCCAGCGCTGAGGCAATCACGCCTCCGTGCAAAATACTCTGCGCCCAGTTGCCGACCATCATCGGTTGATTGTTAAAACTCAACTGCGCGAAGGCTTTCTCGTAGACTTCCAGCTCCAGATTTAGCGCCCGGTTAAACGGCATATGATAGACAAAGATTTCGCCAACCAGCTTGAGAGCGGCATCAGCGGTGAGTTGTACAGACATAGCGACCTTGCATTCAATGTTAATGAAATGTTGATTTTATGCTCATAACGCGATGATTTCTACTTTTGGAAAGGTTTGATGAGCAAGACTTACACAAACAGGTAGAATACGTGTCATTTTGTTATTCATCGTTTTTATAAATCTCAGAGGAAAGTGTCTGATGCGGTTCTCATGGAGTGGATTACTGGCGCTATTGCTGCCTATCTCAGCGTTTGCGCAGGAAGCAACAATTAAAGAAGTGCATGACGTGCCCGCGGTACGCGGCAGTATTATCGCCAACTTGCTGCAAGAGCATGATAATCCGTTCACGCTCTATCCTTATGAGAGCAACTACCTGCTTTATACCTGGACCAGCGATCTCAACAAAGAAGCGATTCGTACCTATAACTGGGCTGAGAATGCGCGTAAGGATGAGGTGAAATACCAACTGAGCCTGGCGTTCCCGCTATGGCGTGGCATTCTGGGTGATAATTCGGTGCTCGCCGCGTCTTATACCCAGCGCTCCTGGTGGCAGCTTTCCAACAGCGATGAGTCCGCGCCGTTTCGTGAAACCAACTATGAACCGCAGCTGTTCCTCGGGTTCGCGACGGATTATCGCTTTGCTGGCTGGACTCTGCGCGACGTCGAAATGGGCTACAACCATGATTCCAATGGTCGCTCTGACCCGACCTCCCGTAGCTGGAACCGCCTTTATACCCGCCTGATGGCGCAAAATGGCAACTGGCTGGTGGAAGTGAAGCCCTGGTACGTTGTGGGTGAAACCAATGACAACCCGGATATCACCAAGTATATGGGCTATTACCGGCTGAAAATCGGTTACCAGTTAGGGGATGCAGTACTCAGCGCCCAGGGGCAATATAACTGGAATACCGGCTACGGCGGTGCAGAGCTTGGCGTGAGCTATCCGATGACCAAACACGTGCGTTTTTACACCCAGATCTACAGTGGTTACGGTGAGTCGCTTATCGACTATAACTTTAACCAGACCCGCGTGGGCGTCGGTGTAATGCTTAACGATCTGTTTTAACAGCGTATCCTTCGTTTTGTTGCGAGGGTGGCCGAAGGAATTCGTCTAAAACGTTGCAGTTTGGCACGCAGGCGCTGAAAATAGCGCCTGTTTTTATTTTATGGTGAATGGGGTCAATGTGGCACAGGCGGAAGTTTTGAATCAGGGATCGCTGGCTAAACAGGTTTTGCAGGAGACCTTTGGCTATCAGCAATTCCGCCCGGGCCAGGAAACCATCATCGATACCGTGCTGGAAGGACGCGACTGTTTAGTGGTGATGCCGACCGGCGGCGGTAAATCGCTGTGTTATCAGATTCCTGCGCTGGTGCTTGATGGCCTGACGGTGGTGGTCTCGCCGCTGATCTCGTTGATGAAAGACCAGGTCGATCAGCTGCTGGCAAACGGCGTGGCGGCGGCCTGTATCAACTCCACCCAAACCCGCGAGCAACAGCAAGAAGTGATGGCTGGATGCCGCACCGGGCAGATTCGTTTGCTGTATATCGCCCCGGAACGTCTGATGCTGGATAACTTCCTTGAGCATCTGGCGCACTGGAACCCGGTGATGCTGGCAGTGGACGAAGCGCACTGTATTTCCCAATGGGGGCACGATTTCCGCCCGGAATATGCCGCCCTGGGGCAACTGCGCCAGCGTTTTCCTGCTCTGCCGTTTATGGCGCTTACCGCGACGGCGGATGACACTACCCGCAACGATATTGTCCGCCTGTTGGGGCTTAACGATCCGCTGATCCAAATCAGCAGTTTCGACCGCCCGAATATTCGCTACATGCTGATGGAGAAGTTTAAGCCTCTCGATCAGCTGATGCGCTATGTGCAGGAGCAGAAAGGTAAATCCGGCATTATCTACTGCAACAGCCGCTCGAAAGTGGAGGACACCGCCGCGCGTCTGCAAAGCCGTGGGATTAGCGCAGGCGCCTACCACGCGGGGCTGGAAAACAGCGTTCGCGCCGATGTGCAGGAGAAATTCCAGCGTGATGACCTGCAAATTGTGGTCGCCACCGTCGCATTTGGGATGGGTATCAACAAACCCAACGTCCGTTTCGTTGTGCACTTTGATATTCCTCGCAATATTGAATCCTACTATCAGGAAACCGGCCGCGCCGGGCGTGATGGTCTGCCGGCGGAAGCGATGCTGTTTTACGACCCGGCCGATATGGCCTGGCTGCGGCGCTGCCTGGAAGAAAAACCGGCGGGTATGCTGCTTGATATTGAGCGTCATAAACTCAATGCGATGGGCGCGTTTGCAGAAGCGCAAACCTGCCGCCGTCTGGTGCTGCTTAACTACTTTGGGGAAGGTCGCCAGGAGCCGTGCGGTAACTGTGATATCTGCCTTGATCCGCCGAAACAGTATGATGGCGTGCAGGATGCCCAGATTGCCCTTTCCACCATCGGCCGCGTGAACCAGCGCTTCGGTATGGGGTATGTGGTGGAGGTGATACGCGGAGCCAATAGTCAGCGTATTCGCGAGTTTGGTCACGACAAGCTTAAAGTCTATGGGATGGGCCGTGAGAAGAGTCACGAGCATTGGGTGAGCGTGATCCGCCAGCTCATCCACCTGGGATTCGTCACCCAGAACATCGCCCAGCATTCGGCGTTACAGCTCACCGATGCGTCTCGTCCGGTGCTGCGCGGCGAATTACCGCTACAGCTTGCGGTGCCGCGCATCGTGGCGCTGAAACCGCGCGTGATGCAAAAAGCGGCGGTGGGCAATTACGACCGTCAGCTGTTTGCCAAATTGCGTAAACTGCGTAAAGCGATTGCCGATGAAGAGAATATCCCACCGTATGTCGTCTTCAACGACGCGACGCTAATAGAGATGGCAGAACAAATGCCGGTTTCGCCCAGCGATATGCTGAGCGTGAACGGCGTAGGGACGCGCAAACTGGAGCGCTTTGGCCGCGAGTTTCTGGCGCTCATCCGCGCGCATGTCGATGGTGACGATGAAGAGTAGTCAGTTCACGGAAAAAGTGTCAGGATAGCCACTCACTGTACTATTTTTCCGCGAATTTTTCGTCGTGTTGGTAGGTCTATCATGATTACGCTGTTTCTTACCGTAGCGCTGGTGCACATCATTGCGTTGATGAGCCCGGGGCCAGACTTCTTCTTTGTGTCTCAAACTGCCGTCAGCCGCTCGCGAAAAGAAGCGATGATGGGCGTGCTGGGGATCACCTGCGGCGTGATGGTCTGGGCGGGCGTTGCGCTGCTCGGCCTGCATCTGATTATCGAAAAAATGGCGTGGCTGCATACCATCATTATGGTCGGCGGTGGCCTGTACCTGTGCTGGATGGGTTACCAGATGCTGCGCGGGGCGCTAAAAAAAGAGTCCTCGGCGGTAGCAGAAGAGCCTCAGGTTGAGCTGGCGCAAGGT
Source organism: Kluyvera sp. NPDC087067 (assembly GCF_044745165.1). NCBI lineage: Bacteria > Pseudomonadati > Pseudomonadota > Gammaproteobacteria > Enterobacterales > Enterobacteriaceae > Kluyvera > Kluyvera sp. NPDC087067. Next base: position 60,773 of record NZ_JBIUZS010000012.1, read on the forward strand.
GGACGCAGCTTTATGAAAGGTCTGCTGACCAACCTGGCTAACCCAAAAGCGATTATCTATTTTGGCTCGGTGTTCTCGCTGTTTGTAGGCGACAGCGTGGGTACCGGCGCGCGCTGGGGAATCTTTATTCTGATTATTCTTGAAACGTTAGCCTGGTTTACCGTGGTCGCCAGCCTGTTTGCGTTACCGGCGATGCGCCGCGGCTATCAGCGCGCTGCGAAGTGGATCGATGGTGTGGCCGGCACCCTGTTTGCGGGCTTCGGCATTCATCTGATTATTTCGCGCTAACGGTTTAGCCCACCTGGTGATGTGTGGTACGGGTGGGCTAAAAATTAATGAGTAAGCTTTTGAAGTTCATCTTGTGAAAAACCGGTAATGTCCATGATGATGTGGCTATCAAGGCCTCGCTCAAGCATGGCTTTCGCCATCTCTTGCGTCGCGGTGCGCTTACCTTCCTGAATCCCTTCTTTGCGCCCAATCATTTTCAACTGCTCTGCCATAGTCATGAATTGTTCTCCATGCTCCGGCACCCGCTGTGCCAGTCCATACAATAGTTTCTGAACATCCCGTGTCTGTCCTGCCTGAATCAGGTAGTTTACCAGTGCGGTTATTTGTTGTCCGCTTAGCTGTCCTAAAACGAACAGGCTGGCGAGCTTATCTTCAAGTTGTGCCATATCGCGCAGGCGGATGTGTTTTTGAACGAGCGTCAGCGCGGGAGAGAAACGTTTTGAAGACTGCATCATGCGGCGTAACCGTTGTTGGCATTGTTTTTCATCCATGAATGAAAAGATTAAATGCCATTCTGTCAGCGGTGTTAACGGGCCACCAGCAAGGATTTTCAGCTTCTTTGTACTATGCGTGTACTCTCGAGCCGATTTGTCTGTTCAGCAACGTGGCAACAAAAATTTGCGAGTGACATTCACGCGTGCCGCGCCGACGCCAGCAGCGCGCCCACCAGCATAAACAGCGAGCCGAAAACCTTATTTAATGCCTTCATCTGCTTCGGCCCCTTAATCCATGTCGAAATACGCTGGGCCAGCGTGGCATAACCAATCATCACGATGATATCCACCACGATGGTCGTCACGCCGAGCACAAGATACTGCATCACCTGCGGCTGATCCGGGGAGATAAACTGTGGAAATAGCGCCGCAAGAAACACGATGCTTTTTGGGTTGGTCAGGTTAACGAAAACCGCCCGCTGGAAAAGCTTGCCGCGAGTTTGCGTTTTTGCCAGCGTTTTCAAATCAAGAGAGCCCGCGGCCCGCCACTGCTGAATGCCGAGCCAGATAAGATAGGCGGCGCCCGCCCATTTCAACACTTCAAACGCCAGCACCGAACGGGAAAAGAGCGTACCGAGGCCTACGCCAACTAATACGATATGAATCGCCAGACCCGTTTGTAGACCCGCAATCGACGCCACCGCGCCACGATAGCCGTGGTTTATTGAGGTCGTCATGGTGTTGATAGCCCCTGAACCTGGCGACAGGCTGAGGATTATCGATGTGAGTAGGTAGGCGAACCACCATTCGAAGGTCATGAGAAACTCCCTGATTGTCTGTTTTTATGCCACAATACGCTATTGCGTGGGCGCTGTGTTGGGCGCCACAAAAAAATGATTTTCAGCGGTTAACAGGGGTGGAAACCCGATGTTTCAACAGCAAAAGGATTGGGAAACAAGAGAAAACGCCTTTGCAGCGTTTACCACCGGCCCGTTGATGGCGTTCTGGCGCGGGCGGGAAGAGGCGGAGTTTATCGGCGTCGATCGGATACCCGTCAGCTTTGTTCGCTTCAGTTGTGAGGCGCACGATCGCGTGATTGTGGTCTGCCCTGGGCGCATCGAAAGCTATGTGAAGTACGCCGAGCTGGCATACGATCTGTTCCACAGTGGTTTTGATGTGCTAATCATCGATCACCGTGGCCAGGGGCGCTCCGGGCGTATGCTGTCGGATTCCCATCGTGGACATGTCGCGAATTTTAGCGACTATGTTGACGATCTTGAGGCCTTCTGGCAGCAAGAAGTGGTGCCTGGCCGCTGGCGTCAGCGGTTTATCCTCGCCCACTCGATGGGCGGCGCCATTGCGACACAATTTTTGCAACGCAAACCCCAGGGCTGTGATGCCATCGCGCTTTGTGCGCCGATGTTCGGTATTATCATGCGTCTGCCGGAATGGGTTGTCAGACCGCTTCTCGATTGGGCTGAGGGCCATCAGCGTGTTCGGGAAGGGTATGCCATGGGAACGGGCCGATGGTACGCGTTACCGTTCGGCGTCAATACGTTGACCCATAGCCGCGAGCGCTATCGGCGTAATGTCCGTTTTTATGCCGATGAACCCCGGCTACGCGTGGGCGGGCCAACGTATCATTGGGTGCGAGAAGGTATTCTGGCAGGAGAACAAATCCTGGCGAATGCCGCGACGGATACCTTCCCCGTGCTGCTGGTGCAGGCGGAAGAAGAACGTGTCGTCGATAACCGCATGCACGACCGTTATTGTGAAATTCGCGCCGCAGCGGGCCATCCTTGCGATGGCGGTAAGCCGCTTGTCATACAAGGTGCCTATCATGAGATCCTTTTTGAAAAGGACGCTATGCGCTCAGTCGCGCTCACTGCCATCGTCGATTTTTTCCATCGACATCGTTAATTCGGCGCCAGCGCCGCACTTTAGAGGTTAAATTCGAATATGTACCAGGTTGTTGCGTCTGATTTAGATGGTACCTTACTCTCCCCCGACCACCACTTAACGCCATACGCTAAAGAGACGCTAAAGTTGCTGACCGAGCGCGGTCTGAACTTTGTCTTTGCGACCGGGCGTCACTACATCGATGTTGGGCAGATCCGCGATAACCTCGGGATCAAATCCTACATGATCACCTCCAACGGCGCGCGCGTACACGATGCTGATGGCAAGCAGGTTTTCGCCCATAACCTCGACCGCGATATTGCGACCGATCTCTTTGGGATGGTGCATACCAACCCGGATATCGTCACCAACGTTTATCGTGAGGATGAGTGGTTTATGAACCGCCATCGCCCGGAGGAGATGCGTTTCTTCAAAGAAGCTATCTTCAACTACACGCTGTACGAGCCGGGTCTGCTGGAGCCGGAAGGCGTGAGTAAGGTGTTCTTTACCTGCAACGACCACGAAACGCTGCTGCCGCTGGAGCAGGCGATCAACGCTCGCTGGGGCGATCGCGTGAATGTGAGCTTCTCTACGCTAACCTGCCTGGAAGTGATGGCCGGTGGCGTATCCAAAGGCCACGCGCTGGAAGCGGTGGCAAAAGCGATGGGCTACACGCTGAAAGACTGCATCGCCTTTGGTGACGGCATGAACGATGCGGAAATGCTGTCGATGGCCGGTAAAGGCTGCATCATGGAAGGTGCCCATCAGCGTTTGAAAGATCTTCACCCGGATCTGGAAGTGATAGGTTCTAACGCTGATGATGCGGTTCCGCACTACCTGCGCAATTTATACCTTGATTAAAAAATGACAACTGGTCACTAAGTGGTCAGTTGTCAACCTTCATCTTCGCTACAATGCGTGCTCATCTTCCTAAGAGACATTCATTGTGGCGCTCCTGATTATTACCACGATTCTGTGGGCTTTCTCTTTCAGCTTCTACGGCGAATACCTTGCCGGGCATGTTGATAGCTACTTCGCGGTGCTGGTTCGCGTCGGACTGGCGGCGCTGGTGTTCCTGCCGTTTCTTCGCACGCGCGGACACAGCCTGAAAACCGTCGGTCTGTATATGCTGGTGGGGGCAATGCAGCTTGGCATCATGTATATGCTGAGCTTCCACGCTTATCTCTACCTGACCGTCTCTGAGCTGCTGCTGTTTACCGTACTCACGCCGCTCTACATCACGTTGATTTATGACCTGATGAGCGGGCGCCGCCTGCGCTGGAGCTATGCCTTTAGCGCGCTGCTGGCGGTGATTGGTGCGGGGATTATTCGTTATGACCATATCACCAACCATTTCTGGACGGGTTTGATCCTGGTGCAGCTCTCTAATATCGTCTTTGCCATCGGCATGGTGGGCTATAAACGCCTGATGGAAACCCGTCCGATGCCGCAGCACAACGCGTTTGCCTGGTTCTACCTTGGCGCGTTTTTAGTGGCGGTGGTGGCCTGGTCACTGCTGGGTAATGCGCAGAAAATGCCGCAGACGCTGCCGCAGTGGGGCATTCTGGTGTTTCTTGGCGTCGTGGCGTCGGGAATTGGCTACTTTATGTGGAACTACGGTGCGACGCAGGTGGATGCGGGCACGCTGGGTATTATGAACAATATGCATGTCCCTGCGGGGCTGCTGGTTAACCTGGCAATCTGGCATCAACAGCCCCACTGGCCGAGCTTCCTTACAGGAGCCGCGGTGATCCTGGCCTCACTGTGGGTGCATCGGCGTTGGGTCGCTCCGCATTCCTGACAAAAGGCAGATGATCGCACGCGTGGTTCCGCGCTGAACGAATAAACGCATCCATGATCGGCTGACGCTGTTCGCCATCGCGCACGGCAGCATACAGCCGACTCCACAGCCCTTCGCCCAGGGTTTTAGTCACAATAAGACCCTGGCGCTCAAAACTCTCCACCACCCAATGCGGCAGCGCGGCAATGCCCATCCGTGCGGACACCATCTGAATCAGCAACAACGTATTATCCACGCTTTTCAATTGCGGGCTGATGCCAGCGGGTTGCAGGAAATGACGCCAGATATCCAGACGCTGCCGTTGTACCGGGTAAATCAGCAGCGTTTCTGGCGCTAAATCTTCCGGCGTAATACGCACTTTTGCGGCTAGCGGATGGTCTGGCGACAGCACCAGGCGCACCTCGTAATCAAACATCGGTGAATAATTTAGACCGCTGCGCGGCAGAATGTCGGAAGTCAGCACAATGTCCAGTTCGCTCTGCTGCAAGGCAGGCTGCGGGTCGAACGTGACGCCAGATTTAAAGTCCATCTCTACCTGCGGCCACTGCTTGTGGAAATTCTCCAGCGCGGGCGTCAGCCACTGAATACAGCTATGGCATTCGATTGCAATGCGCAGTGTCGCCTGCTGTGGCTCGTTGCAGGCCTGCAACGCCTGACCAATTTGCGGCAGCACCTGATTTGCCAGCTGCAGCAGAATTTCGCCCTGCGGGGTAAAACGTAGCGGCTGGCTTTTACGAATAAATAGCCGAAAGCCAAGGCGCTGTTCCAGATCGCTGAACTGGTGAGAAAGGGCGGATTGGGTCTGATGCAACGTCGCCGCGGCGGCTGCCAGTGAACCACTATTCCGCAACGCCTGGAGCGTTTTCAGGTGTTTAATCTCGATCATGAAAGTCCTTCACTTCGGCATGAACAAATTGCGCTTGAGGAATATACAGTAACCGCCAATTATGGATGTGTAAACATCTGGACGGCTAAAATCCTTCGTCTTTTAAATTTATGGTGCGTTTGCTGCGTTTATTCACCCCAGTCACTTACTTAAGTAAGCTCCCGGGGATTCATAAACTTGCCGCCTTCCCTGAATTGAAAATCCAAAGGATTTAAATACTTAAGAGAGGCATATGATGACTATTCAAAACCACACCCTCGGTTTCCCTCGCGTCGGCCTGCGTCGTGAGCTGAAAAAAGCGCAAGAGAGCTATTGGGCGGGTAACGCCTCCCGTGAAGAACTGCTGGCGACAGGGCGTGAGCTACGCGCACGCCACTGGGATCAACAAAAGCAAGCTGGTATCGACCTGCTGCCGGTGGGCGATTTTGCCTGGTACGATCACGTGCTGACGACCAGCCTGCTGCTGGGCAACGTTCCGGCGCGTCATCAGAATAAAGACGGCTCCGTCGATATCGACACGTTATTCCGCATTGGCCGTGGCCGCGCACCTACCGGTGAACCGGCGGCGGCGGCAGAAATGACCAAATGGTTTAATACCAACTATCACTACATGGTGCCTGAATTCACCAAAGGCCAGCAGTTCAAGCTGACCTGGACCCAGCTACTCGATGAGGTCGATGAAGCGCTGGCGCTTGGTCACCACGTCAAACCCGTACTATTGGGCCCGGTGACCTATTTGTGGCTGGGGAAAGTGAAGGGCGAACCGTTTGACCGCTTAAGCCTGCTTAACGACATCCTGCCGGTTTATCAGCAGGTACTGGCAGAGCTTGCAAAACGCGGTATTGAGTGGGTACAGATCGACGAACCGGCGCTGGTTTTAGAACTGCCGCAGGAATGGCTGGACGCCTTTAAACCGGCGTACGATGCGTTGACCGGGCAGGTTAAACTGCTATTGACCACCTACTTTGAAGGCGTGACGCCGAATCTGGAGACCATTACCGCGCTGCCGGTACAGGGGTTGCACGTTGACTTTGTCCACGGCAAAGATGACGTTTGTGAACTGCACCAGCGTCTACCCGCAGACTGGCTGCTTTCTGCCGGATTGGTTAATGGACGTAACGTCTGGCGTGCCGATCTCACGGAAAAATACGCGCAGATTAAGGCGATTGTCGGGAAACGTCCGCTTTGGGTGGCGTCTTCCTGCTCGCTTTTACACAGCCCTATCGATCTCAGCGTTGAAACTCGCCTTGATGCCGAAGTGAAGAGCTGGTTTGCCTTTGCCCTGCAAAAATGCGGCGAGCTGGCGCTACTGCGGGATGCGCTGAATACTGGCGACATCGCTGCGCTGGAGGCCTGGAGTGCGCCGATTCAGGCGCGTCGACAGTCGACTCGTGTGCATAATGCGGCGGTTGAAAAACGTCTGGCAGCCATTACCCCGCAGGACAGCCAACGTGCCAGCGCTTATCCGCTCCGTGCCGAAGCGCAGCGCGCGCGCTTTAATCTGCCAGCGTGGCCCACCACCACCATCGGTTCCTTCCCGCAAACCACAGAAATCCGCAGTCTGCGTCTGGACTTTAAAAAAGGCAATCTCGACGCGAGCAACTACCGTACCGGGATCGCGGAGCACATCAAACAGGCTATCGTGGAACAAGAACGTTTAGATCTCGACGTGCTGGTGCACGGTGAAGCCGAGCGTAACGACATGGTGGAATATTTTGGCGAGCATCTCGACGGTTTCGTCTTTACCCAGAACGGCTGGGTGCAAAGTTACGGCTCTCGTTGCGTGAAACCGCCGATTGTGATTGGAGACGTCAGCCGCCCGGAAGCGATTACCGTAGAGTGGGCGAAATATGCGCAATCATTAACGGATAAACCGGTCAAAGGCATGTTGACCGGCCCGGTCACCATTCTGTGCTGGTCATTCCCACGCGAGGATGTGTCCCGCGAAACCATCGCTAAGCAGATTGCACTGGCGTTGCGTGATGAAGTGGCGGATCTGGAAGCCGCCGGGATCGGTATTATTCAGATTGACGAACCGGCGCTTCGCGAAGGTCTGCCGCTGCGCCGCAGCGAGTGGGAAGCCTATCTGCAATGGGGCGTTGAAGCCTTTCGCATCAACGCGGCCGTGGCGAAGGATGAAACGCAGATCCATACCCACATGTGTTACTGCGAGTTTAACGACATCATGGATTCAATTGCCGCGCTGGATGCGGATGTCATCACCATTGAAACGTCACGTTCCGACATGGAGCTGCTGGAGTCCTTTGAAGAGTTCGACTACCCGAACGAAATCGGGCCGGGCGTGTATGACATTCACTCGCCGAACGTACCAAGCGTGGAGTGGATTGAAGCGCTGTTGAAGAAAGCGCAACGACGTATCCCGGCGGAGCGTTTGTGGGTAAACCCAGACTGCGGCCTGAAAACCCGTGGCTGGCCGGAAACCCGCGCGGCGCTGGCGAACATGGTAAAAGCGGCGCAGAACCTGCGCCAGGCGTAAAAACACGGTAGCCCGGACGAGGCGTTTACGCCGACTCCGGGGAGGAGCGGGAGCCAAATCCCGGCGGCGCTTCGCTTAGCCGGGCTACCCGTGGACGTAGGCCGGATAAGGCAACGCCGCCATCCGGCAATGTGCGCGATTATGCCTGATGGCGCGTAGTTTATCAGGCCTGCATGCCGTCAATGCCTACAGTATGAATAAGCGATTAGCCTTTCTTCCCCGCATACTGCGCAAACCATGCCAGCATACGTTGCCAGCCATCTTTGGCTGACTCTTCATGATAACTTTCGCGATAATCGGCATTAAACGCGTGTCCGGCATCGGGATACACCACAATCTCAGCCTTCGCATTAGCCGCGCGCAGCGCATGACGCATGGTTTCCACTGATTCAAGTGAGATCCCTGTGTCCTGACCGCCGTACAGCCCAAGCACCGGGGCGCTCAGGTCTACCGCCACATCCACCGGGTGTTTTGGATTGTTGAGCGTCTTGTCGCCGGTCAGGCGACCGTACCAGGCCACGGCGGCTTTCAACTGTGGATTGTGCGCGGCATACAGCCAGGCAATACGTCCCCCCCAGCAAAAACCGGTGATGGATAAGCGGTTTGCGTCACCGCCATTGCGCGCCGCCCAACTGGCAACGTGGTCGAGGTCGACCAGCACCTGGGCATCGGGAACTTTTGATACCAGACCGCTGAACAATGACGGGATATCGTCATAGTCATTCGCATCGCCCTGGCGGAAATAGAGCTCTGGTGCGATAGCCAGATACCCCTCCAGAGCCAGGCGGCGGCAGATATCGCGGATGTGCTCGTGGACGCCAAAAATCTCCTGCACTACGATGATTACCGGGAGAGGCGCATCGCTATGTTTAGGGCGGGCGTGATAAGCCGGCAGCGTATCGCCCTGTGAGGGGATGGAGGTTTCTCCCGCCGTAATCGCCTCATCGGACGTATGGATGGCGGTCGAGGCATGGGGTGAAGCAGCAGATGCAAATCCAGGTTGTTTATTGATTGTCATGGCATTCTCCGTACCCTTGTAATGAACTCATAGCAGAATCACAGTGCCTCAATACGGCGTATTTTTGTGCAGCAGGGGATCACAATAACTTGTTAATGTGATGTGAATCACTAATTGCGTGGAATTTAATGTAATATTTTTATCCCTTAGTGATGATAGTCACGAAAAAAAGTGATGGTCTTCTATAAAGTACATTTTTGCTTCTTCTGCAAAACTTAAACCACAGAGGAGTTCTTTATGTCCAAGTCTGATGTTTTTCATCTCGGCCTCACTAAAAACGATTTACAAGGGGCTACGCTTGCGATCGTCCCCGGTGACCCGGAGCGTGTGGAAAAGATCGCCGCGCTGATGGATAAGCCGGTAAAACTGGCATCTCATCGTGAATTTACCTCCTGGCGTGCCGAGCTGGATGGCAAGTCAGTGATCGTGTGCTCCACCGGTATCGGCGGCCCGTCGACCTCTATTGCCGTGGAAGAACTGGCACAGTTAGGTATCCGCACCTTCCTGCGTGTCGGCACCACCGGCGCTATTCAGCCGCATATCAACGTTGGTGATGTGCTGGTGACAACCGCATCCGTCCGTCTTGATGGTGCGAGCCTGCACTTTGCGCCAATGGAATATCCTGCGGTTGCTGATTTCGCCTGTACCACGGCGCTGGTTGAAGCGGCGAAAGCTATCGGTGCGACCACTCACGTGGGCGTGACCGCCTCATCTGACACCTTCTACCCAGGTCAGGAACGCTACGACACCTTCTCCGGCCGCGTAGTCAGAAACTACAAAGGCTCGATGGAAGAGTGGCAGTCAATGGGCGTGATGAACTATGAAATGGAATCTGCCACCCTGCTGACCATGTGCTCAAGCCAGGGTCTGCGCGCGGGGATGGTTGCTGGCGTTATCGTTAACCGTACCCAGCAGGAAATTCCAAACGCAGAAACTATGAAGCAGACTGAAAGCCATGCGGTGAAAATCGTCGTAGAAGCGGCGCGTCGCCTGCTGTAGGTTTCCTCTCCTGCGTAAAAGGCCGACTTGTTCGGCCTTTTTCTTTTTGCGTAGCCGCTCGCAGGAAACTGCTTTAAAACTGGACGTTTATACAGCACAATTCTATTTTGTGCGAATAACCGGTTTAAGTAGGGGGCGTTGTGGATATTGCCGTGGTGATTTATGCGTTAGTGGCGCTGGCGGGCATTGCGATTGGCTGGCTAGCGGCGAGCTATCGTGTGGCGCATCAACGTGCCGAGCAGTTGGCGGAAGAACGCGATGTGTACGGTGAGCTCAGCGCGGCAAAACAAAACATTGCCCAGAATGCCCACTGGCGCGAAGAGTGCGAGCTGCTGAACAATGAGTTGCGTAGCCTGCGAGAAATCAACTCGTCGCTCGAAGTCGATTTGCGCGAAGTCACTACCCTGCTGGAGACCACTCGTCAGCACGGCGATGAAAAACACCGCCTGATGCTCAACAGCGAACAGCGTCTGAGCGAGCAGTTTGAAAATCTTGCCAACCGCATCTTTGAACAGAGCAATCGCCGGGTGGACGAGCAAAATCGTCAAAGTCTGCACGGTCTACTGACGCCGCTGCGTGAACAGCTCGATGGTTTTCGCCGTCAGGTTCAGGACAGCTTCGGTCAGGAAGCGCGCGAGCGACACACGCTGGCGCATGAAATTCGTAATCTGCAACAGCTGAATGCCCAGATGGCGCAGGAAGCGGTGAACCTCACTCGTGCGCTAAAAGGCGATAACAAAACTCAAGGTAACTGGGGAGAAGTGGTACTCACCCGCGTACTGGAGGCTTCCGGGCTCCGCGAAGGCCATGAGTATGAAACCCAGGTCAGCATTAATACCGACGCCAACTCCCGTATGCAGCCGGACGTTATCGTTCGTCTTCCGCATCGTAAAGACGTGGTCGTGGATGCCAAAATGACGCTGGTGGCCTATGAACGCTACTTTAATGCCGAAGATGACTACACCCGTGAAACCGCGCTGCAGGAGCATATTGCGGCGGTGCGTAACCATATTCGGCTGTTAGGGCGAAAAGATTATCACCAGTTGCCGGGGCTACGCTCCCTGGATTACGTGCTGATGTTTATTCCCGTCGAACCGGCGTTTTTACTGGCGCTCGATCGCCAGCCAGAATTGATCAGCGAAGCGCTGAAAAATAATATTATGCTGGTAAGTCCTACCACGCTGCTGGTCGCGCTGCGTACCATTGCCAATTTGTGGCGCTATGAACATCAGAGCCGCAATGCGCAACATATTGCTGAACGCGCCAGCCGCTTATATGACAAAATGCGGCTCTTCGTCGATGACATGTCGTCCATTGGGCAGAGCCTTGATAAAGCGCAGGATAACTATCGTCAGGCGATGAAAAAACTCACATCAGGTCGGGGTAACGTGTTGTCGCAGGCTGAGGCGTTTCGTCATCTTGGCGTTGAGGTCAAACGCGAGATTAATCCGGATCTCGTTGAGCAAGCGACTTCGCAAGATGATGAGTTCCGACTGCGCGACGATGAAGAGTTGAATGATGACAATCCGTTAGCGGCAGAACGCCGTTAATTCAGCGATACAACCGATTTTGTAACGGGGTGGAATCGTAGGGCAATTGAGTCCAATCTGTTACACTCCATGAACATTTTCTTGATAAGCAGGCATAGAGATGGTTGAGGATTCACAAGAAACGACGCACTTTGGTTTTCAAACAATTGCCAAAGATCAGAAGGTAGACATGGTGGCGCATGTATTCCATTCTGTCGCCGCAAAATACGATGTGATGAATGACCTGATGTCATTCGGTATCCATCGTCTCTGGAAGCGTTTTACCATTGATTGCAGCGGCGTGCGCCGTGGACAGACTGTTCTCGATCTGGCGGGCGGTACCGGTGACCTGACGGCCAAATTCTCGCGTATCGTGGGTGAAACTGGGCGCGTTGTGCTGGCTGATATTAACGACTCAATGTTGAAAATGGGTCGTGAAAAGCTGCGCAATATTGGCGTAGTGGGTAACGTTGAATACGTTCAGGCTAACGCAGAAGCACTGCCGTTCCCGGACAACACCTTTGACTGCATCACCATTTCCTTTGGCCTGCGTAACGTCACCGATAAAGACAAAGCGCTGCGTTCTATGTACCGCGTGTTAAAGCCCGGCGGTCGCCTGCTGGTGCTGGAGTTCTCCAAGCCGATTATCGAGCCGCTAAGTAAAGCCTACGATGCCTACTCGTTCCATATTCTGCCGCGCATTGGCGAAATGGTGGCGAATGATGCGGACAGCTACCGCTACCTGGCAGAGTCCATCCGTATGCACCCGAATCAGGATACGCTCAAAGAGATGATGCAGAACGCGGGTCTGGAAAACGTAGATTACTACAACCTGACGGCGGGGATCGTCGCGCTGCACCGTGGCTATAAATTCTGATTGAGAGGCTGCTATGCCGTTGAAACCCTTAGTAACCGGCAGCATTGAGACCGCCATCAACGCGCTGCTGTGGCGTGAGAAGGCATTGAAGCCTGCGCGTCAGCGTCTCATTGGTAAAGTACTGCGCATTGAGCTTAAAGAGTTCACCTCGCCGCTGGTGTTGGTTTTCAGCGAACGTCAGGTTGACGTGCTGGGGGCATGGGAAGGCGAGGCCGATTGTACCGTGACCACCCGCGTTAGCGTATTGCCGCAGTTGCGTAACCGACAGCAGCTCACCGCGCTTATCCGTAATAACGACCTCGAAGTGCAGGGCGATCTTCAGGTGGTGCAGAATCTTGTATCGCTGGCTGACCTCGCTGAGTTCGACCCCGCGGAGCTGCTCGCGCCATATACCGGAGATATTGCGGCCGAAGGCGTCAGTAAAGCGCTGCGTGGGGGGATGAAGTTTTTGCAGCATGGCCTGGCGCGCCAGCAGCGATATGTGGCTGAAACGCTCACTGAAGAGTGGCGTCTTGCGCCGGGTGCATTAGAAGTGGCCTGGTTTGCTGAAGAAGCGATGGCCGTAGAGCGAGAGCTTGCAGCCCTCACCAAACGGCTGGAAAAACTGGAGGAGAAATGACGCCAGGAGAATTACGGCGCCTGTATTTTATCATCCGCACCTTCTTGAGCTACGGGCTTGATGAGCTGATCCCTAAAATGCGAATCACGCTGCCGCTGCGTATCGGGCGTCGGCTGCTATTCTGGATGCCAAATCGCCATAAGGATAAACCGCTGGGTGACCGCCTGCGATTAGCGCTTCAGGAACTTGGCCCGGTGTGGATCAAGTTCGGCCAGATGCTCTCTACTCGTCGCGACCTTTTCCCGCCGCAAATTGCCGACCAGCTGGTCATGCTGCAAGATCGCGTGGCGCCGTTTGATGGCAAGTTGGCAAAACAGCAAATTGAAAAATCGATGGGCGATATCCCGGTCGAAAGCTGGTTTGACGATTTTGATATTAACCCACTGGCTTCCGCTTCAATTGCCCAGGTGCATACGGCACGCTTAAAAGAGAATGGTCGGGAAGTGGTGATTAAGGTCATTCGCCCGGATATTCTGCCGATCATCAAAGCAGATATGAAGCTTATCTATCGTCTGGCGCGCTGGGTTCCACGCCTGCTGCCGGATGGTCGCCGTCTGCGTCCGCTGGAAGTGGTTCGCGACTATGAAAAAACGTTGCTCGATGAGTTAAACCTGCTGCGTGAGGCCGCTAACGCCATTCAGCTGCGTCGTAATTTTGAAAACAGCCCGATGCTCTATGTGCCAGAGGTTTACTCCGACTATTGCCGCGTTGATATGCTGGTAATGGAGCGCATCTACGGCATTCCGGTGTCGGATATCGACACGCTGGAAAAGCAAAATACCAACATGCAATTGCTGGCTGAACGCGGTGTACAGGTGTTCTTCACTCAGGTATTCCGCGACAGTTTCTTCCATGCCGACATGCACCCGGGGAATATTTTCGTCAGCTATGAGCACCCGGAAGATCCGCAGTACATCGGTATCGACTGCGGCATTGTGGGCTCGCTGAATAAAGAGGATAAGCGCTATCTGGCGGAGAACTTTATCGCTTTCTTCAATCGCGATTACCGCAAGGTTGCTGAACTGCACGTTGATTCTGGCTGGGTACCGGCGGACACCAACGTTGAAGAGTTTGAGTTTGCTATCCGCACCGTTTGCGAACCTATTTTCGAAAAACCGCTGGCAGAAATCTCCTTTGGTCACGTGTTGCTGAACCTGTTTAACACCGCGCGGCGCTTCAATATGGAAGTCCAGCCACAACTGGTGTTACTGCAAAAGACATTACTTTACGTAGAAGGGGTAGGACGTCAGCTCTATCCTCAGTTAGATTTATGGAAGACGGCGAAACCTTTCCTTGAGTCATGGATTAAGGATCAGGTGGGGATTCCTGCGTTGGTGCGGGCGCTGAAAGACAAAGCACCGTTCTGGATTGAAAAAATGCCGGAAATTCCTGAGTTGGTGTACGACAGCCTGCGGCAAAGTAAGCAGATGCAGGCGAGCCTGGCGAAGATTTCCCAGGACATGGCGACGCATCATACCCGGCAAGGTCAGTCCCGTTATCTCTTTGGTATAGGTGCGGTTTTACTCCTGAGCGGTACACTATTACTGGTTTACCGCCCGGAATGGGGGCTGAAACCCGCATGGATTATGGCCGGCGGTCTGGTGGTATGGTTTGCAGGCTGGCGGAAGACGCGCTGAATTTAGCGTCGCTATCAGGGCGTTGCATAACGTATAATGCACGCTGATTATTTCATCATCTATCAGAGGAACTTGTATGGGTGGTATTAGTATTTGGCAGTTGCTGATTATCGTCGTTATCGTGGTTCTGCTTTTTGGGACTAAAAAGCTGAGCTCACTTGGGTCGGATCTAGGCGCGTCCATCAAAGGTTTCAAAAAAGCCATGGGTGATGAAGACGACAAGAAAGACAAACCGAGCCAGGATGCAGACTTCACTGCGCAATCAATTACTGATAAGCAGGAAAGTACGAAAAAAGACGAAGCGAAACGCCACGACAACGAGCAGGTGTAATTCGTGTTTGATATTGGTTTCAGTGAACTGCTGCTGGTGTTTATTATTGGCCTCGTGGTATTGGGGCCAAAACGCCTGCCGGTAGCAGTGAAGACGGTTGTTGGCTGGATCAGAGCCCTGCGCTCGCTGGCCGCAACGGTACAAAATGAGCTGACGCAGGAGCTTAAACTCCAGGAGTTTCAGGACAGCCTGAAAAAAGTGGAGAAAGCGAGTCTGGATAGTCTGACGCCTGAGCTTAAGGCTTCGATGGACGAACTGCGTGAAGCGGCGGAATCCATGAAGCGCTCTTACTCAGCGCACGATCCTGAAAAGGCGAGTGACGAGGCCAATACTATCCATAACCCTGTGGTGAAGGATAAGGACGCCGCGCAGCCGGTCTCGGCTACGCCGCAGGCGGCCCCCTCTGAGGAGCCGGTTTTACCGCGCGATGAAACCCCAGAGCCTGAGGCTTCGGTGGTCAAACCGGTAGAAAAAGAGAAAGTCGCTACCGCTGCCGTTCCTGATTCATCCCCCGCATCGAGTGATAAACCGTAAACATGAGCGTAGAAGATACTCAACCGTTGATCGCTCATTTGATTGAGCTGCGCAAACGCCTGCTCAATTGCATTATTGCGGTCATCGTTATTTTTCTGGCGTTGGTGTACTTCGCCAATGATATCTACCAACTGGTGTCAGCGCCGCTGATTAAACAGATGCCTCAGGGGGCGACAATGATCGCCACCGATGTGGCGTCACCGTTTTTCACGCCAATTAAGCTGACCTTTATGGTCTCGCTTATCCTCTCGGCGCCGGTCATTCTGTACCAGGTCTGGGCCTTTGTGGCGCCTGCGCTGTACAAGCATGAACGTCGTTTGGTCGTGCCGCTGTTGGTCTCCAGTACTTTGCTGTTTTATATCGGTATGGCGTTCGCCTATTTCGTGGTGTTCCCACTGGCCTTCGGCTTCCTGACGCACACTGCGCCGGTTGGCGTACTGGTCTCAACCGATATTAAAAGCTACCTCGACTTCGTCATGTCGCTGTTTATTGCGTTTGGCGTGTCGTTTGAAGTGCCTGTGGCGATTGTCTTGTTGTGCTGGGTGGGTGTGACCACACCGGATGACCTGCGCAAGAAGCGTCCATACGTGCTGGTAGGCGCATTCGTGGTCGGCATGTTGCTGACGCCACCGGATGTGTTCTCGCAAACGTTGCTGGCCATCCCGATGTACTGTCTGTTTGAAGTGGGGCTGTTTTTCTCCCGCTTCTACGCCGGGAAGCGAGCAACGCGTGATGAAGACGCGCAAGCAGAAGAAACCGAAGAATAACCAACCGCCCGTCAGGGCGGTTGTCATATGGGAGCGATGATGTTTGATATCGGTGTTAATTTAACGAGTTCACAATTCTCCCGCGATCGCGATGAGGTGGTTGCTCGCGCCCGCGCTGCGGGGGTACACGGCATGCTGCTGACCGGCACCAATCGTCATGAAAGTGAAGAAGCTCAGCGGCTGGCGGAACGATTTGAACATTGCTGGTCTACCGCAGGCGTCCACCCGCATGATAGCAGCAGCTGGTCACCGGAAGTGGCAGAAGTTATCTATACGCTGGTGAATAAACCGGAAGTGGTGGCGGTGGGCGAGTGTGGCCTGGACTTTAACCGTAACTTCTCAACGCCCGCTGAGCAGGAAGCGGCTTTTAGCGCCCAGCTGGCGATGGCGGCTGAATTGGGGATGCCCGTATTCCTGCACTGCCGTGACGCGCACGATCGCTTCTTTGCGCTGCTGGAACCGTGGCTTGACCATCTGCCTGGCGCAGTATTGCACTGCTTCACCGGCTCGCGGGATGAATTACAGGCTTGTCTCGATCACGGGTTATTTATCGGTATTACCGGCTGGGTGTGCGATGAGCGTCGGGGACTAGAGTTGCGTGAGCTGTTGCCGATGATACCCGCTAATCGTCTGCTGCTGGAGACGGATGCGCCGTATTTGCTGCCGCGCGATATGACGCCGAAGCCGACATCACGTCGCAATGAACCGGCGTTTGTACCGCATATTCTGGCACGCGTAGCCCAATGGCGCGGCGAAGAGGCGCAATGGCTGGAAACCGTCACAGACAACAATGCCAGACAGTTGTTTAATATCGACTTTTAGATCACGATTTACGGAAGTCGGTGTTCTTCACGCTCTGCTTAATTTGCTTGTTAAGCAGATTGAGCAGCAGCATAGAGCGCGCTTCGCCATCCGGCTCGGCAAAGATTGCCTGTAGCCCTTCGAACGCGCCTTCGGTAATGACAACGCTGTCGCCGGGGTAAGGGGTTTGCGGATCGGTAACGTCATCGGGCTGATAAAGCGAAAGCTGATGAATGACCGTTGACGGCACCGTGGCTGGATGTAGCCCAAAACGAACAAAGTGGCTCACGCCGCGGGTCGCGCTGATGGTAGTGGTGTGGATGACCTCAGGGTCAAATTCCACAAACAGATAGTTCGGGAACAGCGGCTCACTGACTGACGTACGCTTGCCGCGCACGATTTTATCCAGGGTGATCATCGGTGTCAGGCAGTTTACTGCCTGTCGTTCCAGATGTTCCTGGGCACGCTGAAGTTGCCCGCGTTTGCAGTACAGTAAATACCAGGCTTGCATAATGACTCTTTTTTGCTATTTAACGCGGAAGCATAACAAAAGTGCGACTAAATCGCGACGTTGATTATTGCTGCTTTTATTTACCCTAATTTAACAAAAATACAGCATCACGGACCCATTCGCCGTATAATGAGGCGCTTACCAGGAGGCCAATAATTACCCCATGAAATACCATGACTTGCGCGACTTTCTGACACAACTTGAGCAGCAGGGCGAACTAAAGCGTATTAGCCTCCCGGTTGACCCCCATCTGGAAATTACCGAAATTGCCGACCGCACCCTTCGTGCCGGTGGGCCCGCATTACTGTTCGAGAATCCTAAAGGTTATTCCATGCCGGTGCTGTGTAACCTGTTTGGCACGCCTAAGCGTGTGGCAATGGGCATGGGGCAGGAAGATGTCAGCGCGCTGCGTGAAGTGGGTAAGCTATTAGCCTTCCTGAAAGAGCCTGAACCACCAAAAGGTTTCCGCGATCTCTACGACAAGCTGCCGCAGTTTAAGCAAGTGCTCAATATGCCAACCAAACGGCTGCGCGGCGCGCCTTGTCAGCAGAAAGTTATCTCGGGAGAGGATGTCGATTTATCCCGCATTCCGGTGATGACCTGTTGGCCTGAAGATGCGGCACCGCTGATTACCTGGGGGCTGACGGTGACGCGTGGGCCGCATAAAGAGCGGCAGAATCTGGGTATCTATCGCCAACAGGTGATTGGCAAAAATAAACTGATTATGCGCTGGCTGTCGCATCGCGGCGGCGCGCTTGATTTTCAGGAGTGGTGTGCGGCGCATCCCGGTGAGCGTTTCCCGGTTTCCGTCGCGTTAGGCGCAGACCCTGCTACCATTCTTGGTGCAGTGACGCCGGTGCCGGACACCCTCTCCGAGTATGCCTTTGCGGGCCTGCTGCGTGGCACTAAAACCGAAGTAGTGAAGTGCCTTTCCAACGATCTGGAAGTTCCGGCCAGCGCCGAGATAATCCTCGAAGGTTACATCGAGCAAGGTGAGTTCGCGCCTGAAGGCCCTTACGGCGACCATACCGGTTACTACAATGAAGTGGATAGTTTTCCGGTCTTTACCGTGACGCACATAACCCAGCGCGAAGACGCGATTTATCATTCCACCTATACCGGTCGTCCGCCCGATGAACCCGCCGTGCTGGGCGTGGCGCTGAATGAAGTTTTCGTGCCTATTTTGCAAAAGCAGTTCCCGGAGATTGTCGATTTCTACCTGCCGCCGGAAGGGTGTTCATATCGCCTTGCCGTGGTCACGATGAAAAAACAGTATGCCGGACATGCAAAACGCGTGATGATGGGCGTATGGTCGTTTTTACGCCAGTTTATGTACACAAAATTCGTGATTGTCTGCGATGATGACGTGAACGCACGCGACTGGAATGATGTGATATGGGCGATTACCACCCGTATGGATCCTGCGAGGGATACCGTGCTGGTAGAAAACACGCCGATTGATTATCTTGATTTCGCCTCGCCGGTTTCCGGTCTGGGGTCGAAAATGGGGCTGGATGCCACCAATAAATGGCCTGGGGAAACCCAGCGTGAGTGGGGCCGTCCAATCAAGAAAGATCCCGCCGTTACGGCGCGAATTGATGACATCTGGGACGAGCTGGCCATTTTTTCTGACAATAAATGATAAATATTCCCTGACTTGTGGATGGGGAAAGACCCGACAGAGGGAGCGCATGACAACCTTAAGCTGTAAAGTGACTTCAGTGGATGCCATTACCGATACGGTATATCGCGTTCGTTTAGTGCCAGACGCCGCCTTCTCATTCCGCGCCGGGCAGTATCTGATGGTGGTAATGGATGAGCGTGACAAACGCCCGTTCTCCATGGCCTCTACGCCGGACGAAAAAGCGTTCATTGAGCTGCATATCGGTGCTTCAGAGCTAAACCTGTACGCGATGGCGGTTATGGACCGCATTCTGAAAGATCGTCAGGTGGTGGTCGATATCCCACACGGCGAGGCCTGGCTGCGCGAAGAAGACGAGCGTCCGCTGGTGCTCATTGCTGGCGGTACCGGCTTCTCTTATGTGCGTTCTATTCTTCTGACCGCGCTGGCGCGTAACCCGAATCGTGATGTGACGATTTACTGGGGTGGCCGCGAAGAGAAGCATCTCTACGATCTCTCTGAGCTGGAAGCGCTGTCGGTGACTCACCCTAATCTGCGCGTTGAACCGGTGGTTGAGCAGCCGGAAGAGGGCTGGCGCGGACGTTCTGGTACCGTTTTGACGGCGGTATTGCAGGATTACGGTACGCTGGCGGAGCACGACATCTACATCGCCGGTCGCTTTGAAATGGCGAAGATTGCTCGTGACCTGTTCTGCAATGAACGTCAGGCGCGTGAAGACCGCTTGTTCGGCGATGCGTTTGCCTTTATCTGATAGGCAATAAAAAACCCGCCCCTGACAGGCGGGAAGAACGGCAACTAAACTTTTTTGTGCTGTAGGCTGGATAAGACGCGCAGCGTTGCCATCCGGCATGTTTGCCGGGGGCGCTCCGCTTGCCCGGCCTACAGTAATGATAATGTTTGCGTTATCGAGCGCGTTTTTACACGCGCTCGATAACTGTCGCAATGCCCTGACCTAATCCGATACACATCGTTGCCAGACCAAACTGGGCATCTTTGCGTTCCATCAGGTTCAGCAGGGTGGTGGTGATTCGCGTACCGGAGCACCCGAGCGGGTGGCCCAGCGCGATAGCGCCGCCGTTGAGGTTGATCTTCTCGTCGATCTGCTCCATTAACCCCAGATCTTTAATACATGGCAGGATCTGTGCGGCAAACGCTTCGTTCATTTCAAACAAATCGATATCGCTTGTGGCTAAACCGGCTTTCTTCAAGGCTAGCTTTGAGGCAGGAACCGGGCCGTAACCCATAATAGAAGGATCGCAGCCGACCACGGCCATGGAACGAATTCGCGCGCGAGGGGTTAATCCCAGCGCCCGTGCGCGACTCTCGCTCATCACCAGCATGGCGGAAGCCCCGTCGGAGAGTGCGGAGGAGGTTCCCGCAGTGACTGTCCCGGTGACCGGATCGAATGCCGGGCGCAGGGTTGAAAGTGCTTCAACGGTGGTTTCCGGGCGAATGACTTCGTCATAATTAAACTGCTTCAGTACACCGTCCGCATCGTGACCACCGGTGGGAATGATCTCATTCTTAAAGGCGCCGGACTGGGTTGCGGCCCAGGCGCGAGCGTGGGAACGGGCGGCGAAAGCGTCCTGCATTTCACGGTTGATACCGTGCATACGCGAAAGCATTTCAGCCGTTAGCCCCATCATCCCGGCAGCTTTGGCTACGGTGCGGCTCATCCCTGGATGGAAATCCACGCCGTGGCTCATCGGCACGTGGCCCATATGCTCAACGCCGCCAACCAGACACACCTGCGCATCGCCGGTCATGATCATGCGAGCGGCATCGTGTAATGCCTGCATAGAGGAACCGCACAAGCGGTTGACGGTCACCGCCGGAACGGAATGCGGAATTTCCGCCAGCAATGAAGCGTTACGGGCAATATTGAAGCCTTGTTCCAGCGTCTGCTGTACGCAGCCCCAATAGATGTCGTCGATAGCCGCCGCTTCAAGCGCTGGGTTACGCGCCAGCAGGCTGCGCATCAGATGGGCAGAAAGATCTTCTGCGCGCACGTTGCGGAACGCGCCTCCTTTTGAGCGGCCCATCGGGGTACGAATTGCATCAACAATAACAACCTGTTCCATCGTGACTCCTTAAGCCGTTTTCAGCTCACCAGCCGGGCGGGCTGGCTCAACTGGAGGATAATACGCTTCGTTATGGCGCGCTTTATCACGCAGACCCGCCGGCACTTCATACAGCGGGCCGAGATGCTGGTATTGCTGCGCCATATCGAGATACTTCGCGCTACCCTGGGTATCCAGCCAGCGGAATGCGCCGCCGTGGAACGGAGGGAACCCAAGGCCGTAGACCAGCGCCATATCGGCTTCTGCCGGGCTTGCGATAATGCCTTCTTCCAGACAGCGCACCACTTCGTTGACCATCGGAATCATCATGCGGGCGATAATCTCTTCATCAGAGAAGTCGCGTTTTGGCAGGCTGACGTCGGCCAGCAGGCTATCCACCGCAGGATCTTCTTCTTTCTTTGGCTTGCCCTTGCTGTCTTCTTTATAACGCCAGAAGCCCAGACCATTTTTCTGACCGTAGCGGCTGGCATCGAACAGCGCGTCGATAGCGTCGCGGTAATCTTTTTGCATACGCTGCGGGAAACCGGCGGCCATCACGGCCTGCGCGTGGTGGGCGGTATCAATACCGACGACGTCGAGCAGGTAGGCTGGGCCCATTGGCCAACCGAACTGTTTCTCCATCACTTTATCGACCTTGCGGAAGTCCGCACCGTCGCGCAGTAACTGGCTAAAACCGGCGAAATATGGGAACAGCACGCGGTTAACGAAGAAGCCTGGGCAGTCGTTAACCACAATCGGCGTTTTGCCCATTTTGCTCGCCCATGCGACCACTTTGGCGATGGTGCTATCTGAGGTTTTCTTGCCGCGGATAATCTCAACCAGTGGCATCCGGTGCACCGGATTAAAGAAGTGCATACCGCAGAAGTTTTCCGGGCGCTCAAGCACATCCGCCAGCTCACCAATCGGAATGGTCGACGTGTTTGAAGCCAGTACGGTATCCGGGCGGACTTTCTGCTCGGTTTCGGCCAGCACCGCTTTTTTCACTTTCGGGTTTTCTACCACCGCCTCGACGACAACATCTACACGATCAAAGCCTGCGTATTCCAGCGTCGGTTGAATCGTCGAGATAACGCTCGCGAGCTTAAGACCATTAATTTTACCGCGCTCTAGCTGCTTGTTGAGCAGTTTGCTAGCCTCATTCATGCCAAGCGTCAGTGATTTTTCGTTGATATCCTTCATGATTACCGGCACGCCCTTCCAGGCCGACTGGTAAGCAATCCCGCCGCCCATAATGCCTGCACCCAGTACGGCAGCATGTTTTGGGGGTTCGGTGTTTTTCGTCAGTTTCTTCGCCTGACCTTTCACAAATTGGTCGTTGAGGAAAATACCGACCAGCGCACGGGCTTCATTAGAATGGGCCAGTGGGACAAAACTTTTGTTTTCCAGACTCAGCGCTTCTTCACGACCAAAACGCGCCGCCGCTTCAATGGTTTTCACCGCCGTAATTGGCGCCGGGTAGTGTTTACCCGCCGTCTGCATCACCATGCCTTTGGCGATGGTGAAGCTCATGGTGGCTTCAATCTTGCTGAGCTTGAGAGGTTCAAGCTTAGGCTGACGTTTGGCTTTCCAGTCGAGATCGCCGTTGATCGCCTGGCGCAGTACCGCCAGCGCGCCGTCGAACAGTTTCTCCGGTTTCACCACGCCATCAACCAATCCGAGTTTCAGCGCTTGCTCAGCGCTGACATCTTTACCAGCCGCGATAATTTCCAGTGCGCTGTCGGCACCCAACAGGCGCGGCAAACGTACGGAACCGCCAAAGCCCGGCATAATGCCCAGCTTCGTTTCCGGTAAGCCGATACGCAGATCCGGCGTCGCCAGACGGTAGTCGGTCGCCAGCACGCATTCACAGCCGCCTCCCAGCGCATAACCGTTAATGGCGGAAAGGGTCGGAACTGGCAAATCTTCCAGACGATTAAAGACGCTATTGGCAAAATGCAGCCACTGGCTGAACTGTTCTTCAGGCACCAGGAACAGCGAAAGGAATTCGGTAATATCCGCGCCGACAATAAAAGCCGCCTTTTCAGAGCGCAGCAGCAGCCCCTTGAGCTCTTTTTGTTTTTCGAGGACGTCGAGCGCCTGGCCGAGGCTGGCTACGGTCGCGGTATCTAGCTTGTTAACGGAGCCGGGGGCATCGAACACCAGTTCGGCAATGCCATCTTCCAGCCAGTTGAGGTACAGGGTGTCGCCTTTGTAGAGCATGTCAGTCTCCTGAATCCAGCAAAGTGATCTGGTCGTACCAGATAAACTCGAGTGTGTATTTTGTGTTAAATAAATGCAAATGACTCTTTAAATATTTGCTGGCGCGATCACGCCCGGTGGAAATCACGCAGGGTGGAAGAGGTGTGCTAATATGCGGAAACTTGAGGGTAAATATTCAGAAGGATAAATAATGGAATCTCTGGCCGCACTCTATAAAAATCATATTGTTACCTTACAAGAGCGGGCGCGTAATGCACTCGAGCGTTTCAAGCTTGATGCGTTGCTTATCCACTCCGGCGAGCTGATGAATGTTTTTCTCGATGACCACGCCTATCCGTTTAAGGTCAACCCGCAGTTTAAAGCGTGGGTGCCGGTCACTCAGGTACCGAACTGCTGGCTGCTGGTGGACGGGGTGAACAAACCAAAGCTGTGGTTCTATCTGCCGGTGGATTACTGGCATAACGTTGAACCACTGCCAACCTCGTTCTGGACAGAAGAGGTTGACGTGATTGCGCTGCCGAAAGCTGACGGTATTGGCAGCCAGCTGCCTGCCGCCCGCGGCAACATCGGCTATATTGGTCCGGTTCCAGAGCGTGCGCTGGGCTTAGGGATCGCGGCGAACAACATCAACCCGAAACCGGTGATTGATTATCTGCACTACTACCGCGCTTATAAAACCGATTATGAATTAGCGTGTATGCGAGAAGCGCAGAAAATGGCGGTTAACGGGCATCGCGCGGCAGAAGAAGCGTTCCGTTCCGGCATGAGCGAGTTTGACATCAACCTCGCGTACCTGACGGCCACAGGTCATCGTGATACCGATGTGCCTTACGGCAACATCGTGGCCCTCAATGAGCATGCCTCCGTGCTGCACTACACCAAACTGGATCACCGTGCGCCATCAGAATCTCGCAGTTTCCTGCTTGATGCAGGGGCGGAATACAACGGTTATGCCGCCGACCTGACGCGTACCTGGGCCGCGCACAGCGATAACGACTATGCGCAGCTGATCAAAGATGTGAATACTGAGCAACTGGCGCTGATTGCGACCATGAAGTCCGGCACCAGCTATGTGGATTACCACATTCAGTTCCATCAGCGTATTGCCAAATTGCTGCGTAAGCATCAGATCCTGACCGACATGAGCGAAGAAGCCATGGTGGAAAACGACCTGACCGGGCCATTTATGCCACACGGTATCGGTCACCCGCTGGGTCTGCAGGTTCATGATGTTGCTGGTTTTATGCAGGATGACTCGGGTACGCATCTGGCGGCGCCATCGAAATATCCGTATCTGCGCTGCACCCGCGTGCTGGAGCCGCGTATGGTCTTGACCATCGAACCGGGTATCTACTTTATTGAGTCCCTGCTAGCACCATGGCGCGAAGGTCAGTTCAGCAAACACTTCAACTGGCAGAAAATTGAAGCGCTCAAACCTTTCGGCGGCATTCGTATTGAAGATAACGTGGTCATTCACGAAAACAATGTTGAAAACATGACGCGTGACCTGAAACTGGCGTAATGGATAGCTGGCGAATACCGGCTGAGCCGGTCACTTTTGTTGAAGAGATCAAGAAGAGCCGTTTTATCACCCTGTTAGCGCATACTGACGGGGTGGAGGCGGCAAAAGCCTTCGTCGAGTCGGTGAGGGCCGAACACCCGGATGCACGCCACCATTGTGTGGCGTGGGTTGCGGGTAGGCCCGATGACTCGCAGCAGCTTGGTTTCTCTGATGATGGTGAACCGGCAGGTACCGCCGGGAAACCGATGCTCGCTCAGTTGATGGGCAGCGGTGTGGGGGAAATCACCGCCGTGGTGGTGCGCTACTACGGCGGTATCTTATTGGGAACGGGTGGGCTGGTAAAAGCCTATGGCGGCGGCGTACAGCAAGCATTGAATCTGCTCATTACGCAGCTCAAAACGCCATTAACCGAATATACTCTGTTATGTGAATACGGACAGCTTGCGGGTATCGAGGCATTGGTCGGGCAGTATTCGGGGCAAATTGTTTCCAGCGACTATCAGGCGTCGGTGCAGCTTCGAGTGGCGCTTCCTCAGGCAAAAGTGCCTGAATTTTCGGCAAGACTGGCAGATTTTAGTCGTGGTTCATTGCATTTGTTAGCGATTGACGAATAATCCCCTCCTGAATTTTTTTGATTATCAAAGGACGCGCCGGAAATGCATTTTCGTGCCATTACTCGAATTGTTGGACTTCTGGTCATCTTATTCTCGGGGACAATGATCCTCCCGGGGCTGGTGGCTTTGATTTACCGCGATGGCGCCGGGCGCGCATTTACTCAAACCTTTTTTGTTGCGTTGGCGATTGGCTCGCTGCTGTGGTGGCCAAACCGTCGGGAGAAGGGTGAGCTGAAATCCCGCGAAGGATTTCTGATTGTCGTGTTGTTCTGGACAGTGCTGGGGAGCGTGGGTGCGCTGCCCTTTATCTTCTCCGAGCAGCCTAACCTGACGGTGACCGATGCGTTCTTTGAATCGTTTTCGGGGTTAACCACCACCGGGGCGACAACGCTGGTGGGGCTTGACTCCTTACCCCACGCGATTCTCTTTTATCGACAAATGCTGCAGTGGTTCGGCGGCATGGGGATCATCGTGCTGGCCGTGGCGATTCTGCCAATCCTCGGCGTTGGGGGGATGCAGCTTTACCGAGCAGAAATGCCCGGGCCACTAAAAGATAACAAGATGCGCCCGCGTATCGCTGAAACGGCAAAAACGCTATGGCTGATTTATGTGTTGCTGACCGTGGCGTGTGCATTGGCCTTATGGTTTGCCGGAATGCCCGCGTTTGACGCTATCGGCCACAGTTTTGCCACGATCGCTATCGGCGGTTTCTCAACGCACGATGCCAGCGTCGGCTTCTTTAATAGTCCAACCATCAACACTATCATTGCTATCTTCTTGCTCATCTCCGGCTGTAACTACGGTTTGCACTTCTCATTGCTCAGCGGTCGTAGCCTGAGAGTCTACTGGCGTGACCCGGAATTCCGTATGTTTATCGGCGTACAGCTGACGCTTGTGATCGTCTGTACCTTAGTGCTGTGGTTCCACGATATTTACGCTTCGGCGGTGACAACGCTAAACCAGGCTTTCTTCCAGGTGGTGTCGATGGCGACAACCGCAGGTTTCACCACTGACAGCATTGCGCGATGGCCATTATTCCTGCCTGTACTATTGTTGTGCTCAGCGTTTATTGGCGGGTGCGCAGGTTCAACGGGTGGTGGTCTGAAGGTGATTCGTATTCTGCTGCTGTTTAAGCAGGGGAACCGCGAGCTCAAACGCCTCGTGCATCCAAATGCGGTCTATAGCATTAAATTGGGCAACCGTGCGTTGCCTGAACGTATTCTCGAAGCGGTGTGGGGATTTTTCTCCGCTTATGCGCTGGTCTTCATTATTAGCATGCTGGCCATCATCGCCACCGGTGTTGATGACTTCTCAGCATTTGCCTCCGTCGTCGCCACGCTAAACAACCTCGGCCCTGGGCTGGGCGTTGTGGCGGATAACTTTGCCAGCATGAATCCGGTAGCGAAGTGGATCCTGATCGCGAATATGCTATTTGGTCGTCTTGAAGTCTTTACGCTGCTGGTGCTGTTTACCCCAACATTCTGGCGCGAATAACAGGAGTCAGCGTTGAAAACATTAATGCTCTTTTCTACCCGTGATGGGCAAACGCGCGAAATCGCCGCCTACCTTTGCTCGCAGTTGCGTGAACTGGGTGTGGATACGGCAATGGTTGATTTGAACCGTACAGACACCATTGAGTGGCAGCTCTATGACAGCGTCATCATTGGTGCTTCTATTCGCTATGGTCACTTCCACCCGGCGCTCGATCGTTTTGTGAAAAAGCATGCTGCGGCATTGCGAGCGGTGCCGAGTGCATTCTTCTCGGTAAACCTGGTGGCCCGTAAGCCGGAGAAACGTTCCCCGCAGACCAACAGCTATACACGCAAGTTCCTGCTGCGTTCTCCGTGGCAGCCGGATACCTGCGCAGTATTTGCTGGGGCGCTGCGCTACCCACGCTACGGCTGGTTCGATCGCTTTATGATTCGTTTGATAATGAAGATGACCGGCGGCGAGACCGATACAAGTAAAGAAGTGGTGTATACCGATTGGGAGCAGGTGGCGGGTTTTGCCAAAGAAATCGCGCAACTTTCACGCAAATAGGGCGGCAATACGGCAAGTTGCCTGGAAAATGAGCGAACGAAAATATTTTTCAGAATTATGCTTGCGGGTTCTCAATTTCTCCCTATAATGCGGCCCCACTGAGACGGAACAACGGCAAACAAGCCGCCGGGTCAGCGGGGTTCTCGAGAGAACGCCGGCAGAGAAAAGCGAAATTAAACGCTTGACTCTGAAAGAGGAAAGCGTAATATACGCCACCTCGCAACAGTGAGCGAAAGCCGTG
>NZ_JBIUZS010000013.1:0-38418 GCF_044745165.1 Kluyvera sp. NPDC087067
AGTGTGGGGTCTCCCCATGCGAGAGTAGGGAACTGCCAGGCATCAAACAAGTGAAGAAGCCCATCCTGCCGGATGGGCTTTTTTGCGTCTGTGCGAAATGCAGAACCGGTGAAACTCCCGGGGTCACTGCGTTCGCCCGGGCTACAATATGGTGCGGAAGGTAGCCCGGACGAGGCGTTCACGCCGACTCCGGGGGAGCTGGCATGCGTGCGGAATGCGGAACCGTTGAAATTCCCGGGGTCACTGCGTTCGCCCGGGCTACAATATGGTGCGGAAGGTAGCCCGGACGAGGCGTTCACGCCGACTCCGGGGAAGCTTCGAACCCAATGCATCTGCAATATTTCACCTATCTATGCTGAAAATCCCGGCAATTATAATGACTCCGCGGCCGTCCTCTTCACATAACCACAAGCCTTCCCCTTGCAGATACGGTAAACTGTCGTCGATTTAGCCTCAGGAAAGCAGCCATGACCCACTCCTTAAAACCCTTTAATACCTTCGGCATTGACCACTGTGCTAAGCACATCGTATGCGCTGAAAATGAACAACAACTATTAAGTGCCTGGCAGCACGCTACTCGTGAAGGATTACCGGTTTTAATTCTCGGCGAAGGGAGCAATGTTCTGTTTCTGGAAGACTATTCCGGCACTGTTATTCTTAATCGTCTTAAAGGCATTAAGGTCAGTGAGACTGCGGAGGCATGGCATTTACACGTTAGCGCTGGGGAAAACTGGCATCAATTGGTACGTTTCGCTCTCGAAAACGACATGCCAGGCCTGGAAAATCTTGCGCTGATCCCCGGCTGCGCCGGTTCATCGCCGATCCAAAATATCGGTGCATATGGTGTCGAACTACAGCATGTTTGCGAATATGTCGATTGCATTGAACTGTCTACGGGTGAGCAGCAACGCCTGTCGGCTAAGGAGTGTCAGTTTGGCTATCGTGACAGTATCTTCAAACATGCCTACCAGGATCGCTATGTGATTGTTGCCGTCGGCTTAAGATTGCAAAAAGCCTGGCAGCCGGTGCTTACCTACGGCGATCTCACGCGATTAGACCCAACTACGGTCACTCCACGTGAGGTCTTTGATTCCGTATGCCATATGCGCATGACCAAGCTGCCCGATCCAAAAGTCAACGGCAACGCCGGTAGCTTCTTTAAGAATCCCGTTGTTAGCGCTGAATACGCCCAAACCTTGTTAGCAAATTTCCCCAAAGCGCCGCACTACCCGCAGAAAGATGGCAGCGTCAAGCTAGCCGCGGGTTGGCTCATCGATCAATGCGATCTGAAAGGCCATATTGAAGGGGGAGCTGCGGTACACCAACACCAGGCGCTGGTTTTGATAAACATTGAAAATGCGCAAAGTCAGGATGTTGTCAAATTAGCCCACCATGTACGCCAACAAGTGGGCCAGAAATTCAACGTTTGGCTGGAGCCGGAAGTTCGATTTATTGGTCATAAAGGCGAAGTCAGCGCGGTTGAGGTAATAAAATGAAAGATAATACGGTTCCATTAACCCTCATATCCCTGCTTGCTGATGGTGAGTTCCACTCCGGCGAGCAATTGGGCGAGCTGCTGGGGATGAGTCGAGCGGCAATTAATAAACATATTCAAACCTTACGCGACTGGGGTATCGATGTTTTTACCGTGCCTGGAAAAGGTTACAGCCTGCCTGAACCTATCCAATTACTGGATGCCGAACGGATTCGTAGTAATGTGAAGAATGGCAGCGTTGCCGTCCTTCCCGTTATTGATTCAACCAACCAGTATCTTCTGGATCGTATTACTGAACTGAAATCGGGTGATGCCTGCGTTGCTGAATACCAGCAGGCGGGGCGTGGCCGACGTGGGCGTAAATGGTTTTCCCCCTTTGGGGCGAATCTGTATTTATCCATGTTCTGGCGTTTAGAGCAGGGCCCCGCCGCAGCAATTGGTCTCAGCCTCGTCATTGGTATTGTTATGGCTGAAGTATTGCAAGAACTGGGGGCTGACCAGGTTCGAGTCAAATGGCCAAATGATCTTTATCTCAATGACCGTAAGCTGTCGGGAATTCTGGTTGAACTCACCGGCAGAACCGGAGATGCGGCACAAATTGTGATAGGAGCCGGTATCAACCTCGTTATGCGTCGGGTTGAGAATGACGTTATCAATCAGGGCTGGATTAACCTGCAGGAGGCTGGAATTGTTATCGATCGCAATATTCTGGCTGCTCGCCTGATAAATGAACTCCACGATGCTTTACGTGTGTTCGAACAAGAAGGGCTTGCTCCTTATTTGCATCGCTGGGAAAAACTCGATAACTTTATTAACCGTCCGGTTAAACTGATTATTGGCGATAAAGAGATCTTTGGTATTTCTCGCGGCATTGATGCTCAGGGCGCATTATTACTTGAGCAGGATGGAATAATTAAACCATGGATAGGTGGAGAGATTTCACTTCGCAGCGCAGAATAAAAAAAAGGGAGCTCAGGCTCCCTTTTTTAAACGCAATTACTTACGCAAACGTACCTGCTCAACCGAGTGGTTGGCGCTTTTCGTCATGATGAGGCTTGCTCGCTCACGAGTGGGTAAAATATTTTCGTTTAAATTCCGTAGGTTAATCTCATTCCACAAGGAGGTAGCGACATTAATCGCTTCCTCTTCCGAAAGCTGTGCATAATTATGGAAATAAGAATCCGGGTCGGTAAAAGCACCTTCACGGAATTTTAAGAATCTATTGATATACCATGATTTTAACTGATCGACCGGTGCATCCACATATATAGAGAAATCAACAAAGTCGGATACAAATACATGATGCGGATCGTGTGGATAATCCATTCCACTTTGCAAAACATTTAACCCTTCAAGAATTAAAATATCTGGATGGGTAACCGTTTTATCCCCATCGGGGATGACATCATAAATCAGATGAGAATAAACCGGCGCAGTAACATCTGGCACGCCTGACTTCAGGTCCGAAACGAACTTAACCAACCGGTGCATATCATAAGACTGCGGAAAGCCTTTTTTCTTCATCAAGCCACGTTCTTTAAGCACTTCGTTAGGGTGCAAGAAGCCATCGGTGGTGATGAGCTCAACGCGGCGATGTTCAGGCCAGCGGCTCAGCAGTGCCTGCAGTACACGCGCCGTCGTGCTTTTACCAACCGCGACGCTGCCAGCAATGCTGATGATATACGGGATACGCTGGCCGTTGGTGCCGAGAAATTGTTCCAGTACCGCCTGGCGACGCAGGTTAGAACTTATATAGAAGTTTAACAGGCGTGATAAAGGCAAATAGATCTCTGCCACTTCTTCTAGTGACAAATCCTCGTTGATACCTTTCAGACGCGTAATTTCCCCTTCAGTCAGGGTCATTGGCACTGAATCACGCAGCGCCGCCCACTGGCTACGATTGAACTGTAGATAAGGTGTCATTAACGCTTGCTCTTGTTTTTTCATAAGCATGTTCTGGCTACCGCGCTGATTTCACGCGAGGCTTCACATTCAGTTAATCAGGACAATGGGCAGGAGGTTAACACCAGATGGAAGAGAAAAAGAAGAAAAAATCCAAATGAGTGGCGCTTTCGTGAGAAAACACCGCTCTTTAGCGTAGCGCTAAACAAGAGGGGCTTAATGTGACTGCTATAAAGAAACAAAACGCAGTCAAAAGTTCATTCTCTATTAACTTCTACTGATATGAGCCTGATGAAAGGCGGGGAGCGATACGCCGATAGCGCTATTTTTGGTCATAAAACGGGCGTCTTGCTTGGTTTTTACGCGCGAATGCACAAAACATGAGCGATAGAACATTTTATGCAATTTTTTAGTTGCATGTCGGCACAGGTCTACATAGAATGCGCGCTACTTGATGCCGACTTAGCTCAGTAGGTAGAGCAACTGACTTGTAATCAGTAGGTCACCAGTTCGATTCCGGTAGTCGGCACCATCAGGTGGGGTTCCCGAGCGGCCAAAGGGAGCAGACTGTAAATCTGCCGTCACAGACTTCGAAGGTTCGAATCCTTCCCCCACCACCACTTTCAGGCTTAGCATTGCGAAGCCAGAGTTGGTTGGTAAGATAACTAGCTCAAACAGAAAAAAGAGAGAAATCTCTTTTTTTTGCACAGAAAGAACTGGGTAGCCGAGTTTCAGGATGCGGGCATCGTATAATGGCTATTACCTCAGCCTTCCAAGCTGATGATGCGGGTTCGATTCCCGCTGCCCGCTCCAGACGTGCTGATATGGCTCAGTTGGTAGAGCGCACCCTTGGTAAGGGTGAGGTCCCCAGTTCGACTCTGGGTATCAGCACCACTTCACTTCTCCTTCCCGTTTCTCTCTGTTTAAATTAATGCATTCAACAGTTCAGGCTTCTCGTCTGGTTGATGTGGTGATATCACCGATTTATCCGTGTATTAGAGGGACTATCGATGTCTAAAGAAAAATTTGAACGTACCAAACCGCACGTCAACGTCGGTACTATCGGCCACGTTGACCATGGTAAAACTACCCTGACTGCAGCAATCACTACCGTACTGGCTAAAACCTACGGCGGTGCTGCTCGTGCTTTCGACCAGATCGATAACGCACCAGAAGAAAAAGCTCGTGGTATCACCATCAACACTTCTCACGTTGAATACGACACCCCGACTCGCCACTACGCACACGTAGACTGCCCAGGCCACGCCGACTATGTTAAAAACATGATCACCGGTGCTGCGCAGATGGACGGCGCGATCCTGGTTGTTGCTGCAACTGATGGCCCTATGCCACAGACTCGTGAGCACATCCTGCTGGGTCGTCAGGTAGGCGTTCCTTACATCATCGTGTTCCTGAACAAATGCGACATGGTTGATGACGAAGAGCTGCTGGAACTGGTAGAAATGGAAGTTCGTGAACTTCTGTCTCAGTACGATTTCCCAGGCGACGACACTCCTATCGTTCGTGGTTCCGCGCTGAAAGCGCTGGAAGGCGACGCAGAGTGGGAAGCAAAAATCATCGAACTGGCTGGCTTCCTGGATTCTTACATTCCAGAACCAGAGCGTGCGATTGACAAGCCGTTCCTGCTGCCTATCGAAGACGTATTCTCCATCTCCGGTCGTGGTACCGTTGTTACCGGTCGTGTTGAGCGCGGTATCATCAAAGTTGGTGAAGAAGTTGAAATCGTTGGTATCAAAGAGACTGCTAAGTCTACCTGTACCGGCGTTGAAATGTTCCGTAAGCTGCTGGACGAAGGTCGTGCAGGCGAGAACTGCGGCGTTCTGCTGCGTGGTATTAAGCGTGAAGAAATCCAGCGTGGCCAGGTTCTGGCTAAGCCGGGTTCTATCAAGCCACACACCAAGTTCGAATCTGAAGTGTACATCCTGTCCAAAGACGAAGGCGGCCGTCATACTCCGTTCTTCAAAGGCTACCGTCCACAGTTCTACTTCCGTACTACTGACGTGACTGGCACCATCGAACTGCCAGAAGGCGTTGAGATGGTAATGCCGGGCGACAACATCAAAATGGTTGTTACCCTGATCCACCCAATCGCGATGGATGACGGTCTGCGTTTCGCAATCCGTGAAGGCGGCCGTACCGTTGGCGCAGGTGTTGTTGCCAAAGTAATGAGCTAATTGCCGATAACATTTGACGCAATGCGCAATAAAAGGGCATCATTTGATGCCCTTTTTATACGCTGTCGAACCAGAACCTGGCTCATCAGTGATTTTTTTTGCCATAATCATTGCTGAGACAGGCTCTGTAGAGGGCGTTTAGTCCGAAACTCAATTTCGGTTTGGATCGCCTCGCACTCGCGGGGTGGAAATGTTTGTAGAATACTTCTGACAGGTTGGTTTATGAGTGCGAATACCGAAGCTCAAGGGAGCGGGCGCGGCCTGGAAGCGATGAAGTGGGTAGTCGTTGCCGTGTTGCTGATCGCAGCAATCGTAGGTAACTACCTTTATCGTGACATGATGCTGCCGCTGCGTGCGCTGGCCGTAGTAATTATTATTGC
Organism: Kluyvera sp. NPDC087067; assembly: GCF_044745165.1. Classification (NCBI taxonomy): domain Bacteria; kingdom Pseudomonadati; phylum Pseudomonadota; class Gammaproteobacteria; order Enterobacterales; family Enterobacteriaceae; genus Kluyvera; species Kluyvera sp. NPDC087067. Next base: position 5,973 of record NZ_JBIUZS010000013.1, read on the forward strand.
TGCAGCGGGTGGTGTCGCGCTGTTGACGACGAAAGGCAAAGCGACCGTGGCGTTTGCACGTGAAGCGAGAACCGAAGTTCGTAAGGTGATTTGGCCGACTCGCCAGGAAACACTGCACACAACGCTTATCGTTGCTGCGGTCACTGCGGTAATGTCACTGATCCTGTGGGGACTGGATGGTATTCTGGTTCGCCTGGTATCCTTTATCACTGGCCTGAGGTTCTAAGATGTCTGAAGCACCTAAAAAGCGTTGGTACGTCGTTCAGGCGTTTTCCGGTTTTGAAGGCCGTGTAGCGACTTCGCTGCGCGAGCATATCAAATTACAAAATATGGAAGAGCTGTTTGGCGAAGTTATGGTTCCGACCGAAGAAGTGGTCGAAATTCGTGGCGGCCAGCGTCGTAAAAGCGAACGTAAATTCTTCCCAGGCTACGTCCTTGTTCAGATGGTGATGAACGACGCAAGCTGGCACCTTGTACGCAGCGTTCCTCGCGTGATGGGCTTTATCGGTGGTACTTCTGACCGCCCTGCACCTATCAGCGACAAAGAAGTCGACGCGATCATGAACCGTCTGCAGCAGGTAGGTGATAAGCCGCGTCCGAAAACTATGTTCGAACCGGGTGAAATGGTTCGCGTCAGCGATGGTCCATTTGCTGACTTTAACGGCGTTGTTGAAGAAGTTGATTACGAAAAGTCACGCCTGAAAGTTTCCGTATCTATCTTCGGTCGTGCGACCCCGGTAGAGCTGGACTTTGCTCAGGTAGAAAAAGCGTAAGACTACGATCAAAAAAGCAGCGATCTAATCGTTGCATAGGGCGCGAAATTGGCATACAATTCCGCGCCTTTTGTTTTTATGGGCGTATGCCTGTAAAACGAATTTTTATATCACGGGGAGCCTTTTTAAGGCGCTATTACCCAATTAGAGGATTTTAGAATGGCTAAGAAAGTCCAAGCCTACGTTAAGCTGCAGGTTGCAGCTGGTATGGCGAACCCAAGTCCACCGGTTGGTCCAGCACTGGGTCAGCAGGGCGTGAACATCATGGAATTCTGCAAAGCGTTCAACGCAAAAACTGATTCCATCGAAAAAGGTCTGCCAATTCCGGTTGTTATCACCGTTTACGCTGACCGTTCTTTCACCTTCATTACCAAAACGCCTCCAGCAGCAGTTCTGCTGAAAAAAGCAGCTGGTATTAAGTCTGGTTCCGGTAAGCCGAACAAAGACAAAGTTGGTAAAATTTCCCGCGCTCAGCTGCAGGAAATCGCGCAGACCAAAGCTGCCGACATGACTGGCGCCGACATTGAAGCGATGACTCGCTCAATCGAAGGTACTGCACGTTCCATGGGCCTGGTAGTGGAGGATTAAGAAATGGCTAAACTGACCAAGCGTATGCGCGTGATCCGTGACAAAGTTGATGCTACTAAGCAGTACGACATCAACGAAGCCATTGCTCTGCTGAAAGAGCTGGCCACTGCTAAATTCAACGAAAGCGTTGACGTTGCCGTTAACCTCGGTATCGACGCTCGTAAATCTGACCAGAACGTACGTGGTGCAACTGTACTGCCGCACGGTACTGGCCGTTCCGTTCGCGTTGCCGTATTTACCCAGGGCCCTAACGCTGAAGCAGCTAAAGCTGCTGGCGCTGAGCTGGTAGGTATGGAAGATCTGGCTGAACAGATCAAGAAAGGCGAAATGAACTTCGACGTTGTTATTGCTTCTCCTGATGCAATGCGCGTTGTTGGCCAGCTGGGTCAGGTTCTGGGCCCACGTGGTCTGATGCCAAACCCTAAAGTTGGTACCGTAACGCCTAACGTTGCTGAAGCGGTTAAGAACGCTAAAGCAGGTCAGGTTCGTTATCGTAACGACAAAAACGGCATCATCCACACCACCATCGGTAAAGTGGACTTTGACGCTGACAAACTGAAAGAAAACCTGGAAGCTCTGCTGGTTGCGCTGAAAAAAGCAAAACCAACTCAGGCGAAAGGCGTGTACATCAAGAAAGTTAGCATCTCCACCACCATGGGTGCGGGTGTTGCAGTAGACCAGGCTGGCCTGAGCGCTGCTGCAAACTAATGCCTTTACGTGGGCGGTGATTTTGTCTACAATCTTACCCCCACGTTTGCTAACAATTGTTAGCGGCTAAAAGATTTGTTCGTTGGAGCCTGGCCTATCCAGGCCTCCGTCGAAGACCGCAGGTGTTTCGAAAGAAGCTTAATGCCCTGCGTAGACGGTGACAGAACGCTAAGATTATTTTTAATACTCTGGCTTGTTTCTGCTCACCGTATTTAGACGCTCTTTCCGTTTGGGAGAGTGAAGTGAGTTCCGGGGCATGAGTCCCGGCAAACATCCAGGAGCAAAGCTAATGGCTTTAAATCTTCAAGACAAACAAGCGATTGTTGCTGAAGTCAGCGAAGTAGCCAAAGGCGCGCTGTCTGCAGTAGTTGCGGATTCCCGTGGCGTTACTGTAGACAAAATGACTGAACTGCGTAAAGCAGGTCGTGAAGCTGGCGTATACATGCGTGTTGTTCGTAACACCCTGCTGCGCCGCGTCGTTGAGGGTACTCAGTTCGAGTGCCTGAAAGACACGTTTGTTGGTCCGACCCTGATTGCATATTCTCTGGAACACCCGGGCGCAGCTGCTCGTCTGTTCAAAGATTTCGCGAAAGCGAATGCAAAATTTGAGGTCAAAGCCGCAGCCTTTGAAGGTGAGTTGATCCCGGCATCGCAAATCGATCGCCTGGCTACACTGCCAACCTACGAAGAAGCAATTGCACGCCTGATGGCAACCATGAAAGAAGCTTCGGCTGGCAAACTGGTTCGCACTCTGGCTGCTGTACGCGATGCGAAAGAAGCTGCTTAATCGCAGTTGTCTTTGTAAAGTATTTGCTTACGTATAAACTTATTCTGATTTTCAGGAACAATTTAAATGTCTATCACTAAAGATCAAATCATTGAAGCAGTTGCAGCTATGTCCGTAATGGACGTTGTAGAACTGATTTCTGCAATGGAAGAAAAATTCGGTGTTTCTGCTGCTGCCGCTGTAGCTGTTGCTGCAGGTCCAGCTGAAGCTGCTGAAGAAAAAACTGAATTCGACGTCGTACTGAAAGCTGTTGGCGCGAACAAAGTTGCAGTAATCAAAGCAGTACGTGGCGCAACTGGCCTGGGTCTGAAAGAAGCTAAAGACCTGGTAGAATCTGCTCCAGCTGCACTGAAAGAAGGCGTGAGCAAAGATGACGCTGAAGCACTGAAAAAATCTCTGGAAGAAGCTGGCGCTGAAGTTGAAGTTAAATAAGCCAACTTTTCTAGTTGAAGCCTGAGAAATCAGGCCGATGGCTGGTGACTTTTTAGTCACCAGCCATTTTGCGCTGTAAGGCGCCAGTAGCATTTCACACTGTTTGACTGCTGGCTGTCCTGACAATGCCTGTTTCTATCGACGACTTAATATATTGCGACAGGGTGCTCGCTCTGTGTAAATCGCAATGAAATGGTTTAAGCGTGATAGCAACAGGTATTGCGGAAAGTGTTCCATTTTCCGGTCCACAAAATAGTGTTGCACAAACTGTCTGCCTATGGACAGATGCGTCGACTTGTCAGCGAGCTGAGGAACCCTATGGTTTACTCCTATACCGAGAAAAAACGTATTCGTAAGGATTTTGGTAAACGTCCGCAGGTTCTGGACATACCTTATCTCCTTTCTATCCAGCTTGACTCGTTCCAGAAGTTTATCGAGCAAGATCCTGAAGGTCAGTATGGTCTGGAAGCAGCTTTCCGTTCCGTATTCCCGATTAAGAGCTACAGCGGTTATTCGGAGCTGCAATACGTCAGCTACCGCTTGGGCGAACCGGTCTTCGACGTTCAGGAATGTCAGATCCGTGGCGTGACTTATTCTGCACCGCTGCGCGTAAAACTGCGTCTGGTGATCTACGAGCGCGAAGCGCCGGAAGGCACCGTAAAAGACATTAAAGAACAAGAAGTGTACATGGGCGAAATTCCGCTCATGACCGACAACGGTACCTTTGTTATCAACGGTACTGAGCGTGTTATCGTTTCTCAGCTGCACCGTAGCCCTGGCGTCTTCTTTGACTCCGATAAGGGTAAAACCCACTCTTCGGGTAAAGTGCTGTATAACGCGCGCATCATTCCTTACCGTGGTTCATGGCTGGACTTCGAGTTCGATCCGAAAGACAACCTGTTTGTCCGTATCGACCGTCGTCGAAAACTGCCTGCAACCATCATTCTGCGTGCGCTGCAGTACACCACTGAGCAGATCCTTGACCTGTTCTTTGACAAAGTTGTCTTCGAAATTCGTGACAACAAGCTGCAGATGGAACTTATTCCAGAACGCCTGCGCGGTGAGACTGCTTCCTTCGATATCGAAGCGAACGGCAAAATCTACGTAGAAAAAGCACGTCGTATTACTGCGCGCCACATTCGCCAGCTGGAAAAAGACGATATCAAACATATCGAAGTTCCGGTTGAGTACATCGCGGGTAAAGTTGCGGCTAAAGACTACGTTGACGAATCTACCGGTGAGCTGATTTGTGCAGCGAACATGGAGCTGAGCCTGGATCTGCTGGCTAAGCTGAGCCAGGCTGGTCACAAGCGTATCGAAACGCTGTTCACCAACGATCTGGACCACGGTGCGTACATCTCTGAAACGATTCGCGTCGACCCAACTAACGATCGCCTGAGCGCACTGGTAGAAATCTACCGCATGATGCGCCCTGGTGAGCCGCCGACTCGTGAAGCGGCTGAAAGCCTGTTTGAGAATCTGTTCTTCTCCGAAGACCGCTACGATCTGTCTGCGGTTGGTCGTATGAAGTTCAACCGTTCTCTGCTGCGCGACGAAATCGAAGGTTCCGGTATCCTGAGCAAAGAAGACATCATCGAAGTGATGAAAAAGCTCATTGATATCCGTAACGGTAAAGGCGAAGTCGATGATATCGACCACCTCGGCAACCGTCGTATCCGTTCCGTAGGCGAAATGGCGGAAAACCAATTCCGCGTGGGCCTGGTACGTGTTGAGCGTGCGGTGAAAGAGCGTCTGTCTTTAGGCGATCTGGATACCCTGATGCCTCAGGATATGATCAACGCCAAACCGATTTCTGCTGCGGTTAAAGAGTTCTTTGGTTCCAGCCAGCTTTCCCAGTTTATGGACCAGAACAACCCGTTGTCTGAGATTACGCACAAACGTCGTATCTCTGCCCTCGGCCCGGGCGGTTTGACCCGTGAACGTGCAGGCTTTGAAGTTCGAGACGTACACCCGACTCACTACGGTCGCGTATGTCCAATCGAAACGCCTGAAGGTCCAAACATCGGTCTGATCAACTCCCTGTCCGTGTACGCACAGACTAACGAATACGGTTTCCTTGAGACTCCGTACCGTAAAGTGACTGACGGTGTTGTAACCGACGAAATTCATTACCTGTCTGCTATTGAAGAAGGCAACTACGTTATCGCTCAGGCGAACTCCAACCTGGATGACGAAGGCCACTTTGAAGAAGACCTGGTAACTTGCCGTAGCAAAGGCGAATCCAGCTTGTTCAGCCGCGACCAGGTTGACTACATGGACGTATCCACCCAACAGGTGGTATCCGTCGGTGCGTCCCTGATCCCGTTCCTTGAACACGATGACGCCAACCGTGCATTGATGGGTGCGAACATGCAACGTCAGGCCGTTCCAACTCTGCGTGCTGATAAGCCGCTGGTTGGTACCGGTATGGAACGTGCTGTTGCCGTCGACTCCGGTGTTACTGCAGTAGCCAAGCGTGGCGGTACCGTTCAGTACGTTGACGCATCCCGTATCGTTATCAAAGTTAACGAAGACGAGATGTATCCGGGCGAAGCGGGTATCGACATCTATAACCTGACCAAATACACCCGTTCTAACCAGAACACCTGTATTAACCAGATGCCATGTGTGTCTCTGGGTGAGCCAATCGAGCGCGGCGACGTGCTGGCAGATGGCCCATCTACCGACCTGGGTGAACTGGCGTTAGGTCAGAACATGCGCGTGGCATTCATGCCATGGAACGGTTACAACTTCGAAGACTCCATCCTCGTATCCGAGCGTGTTGTTCAGGAAGACCGTTTCACCACCATCCACATTCAGGAACTGGCATGTGTGTCCCGTGACACCAAGCTGGGGCCAGAAGAGATCACCGCTGACATCCCGAACGTGGGTGAAGCTGCGCTCTCCAAACTGGATGAGTCCGGTATCGTTTACATTGGTGCAGAAGTGACCGGTGGCGACATTCTGGTTGGTAAGGTAACGCCGAAAGGTGAGACCCAGCTGACCCCAGAAGAGAAGCTGCTGCGTGCGATCTTCGGTGAGAAAGCGTCTGACGTTAAAGACTCTTCTCTGCGCGTACCAAACAGCGTTTCTGGTACCGTTATCGACGTTCAGGTCTTTACTCGCGATGGCGTAGAAAAAGACAAACGTGCGCTGGAAATCGAAGAAATGCAGCTGAAGCAGGCCAAAAAAGACCTGTCTGAAGAACTGCAGATCCTCGAAGCTGGCCTGTTCAGCCGTATCTACGCTGTGCTGGTTGCCGGTGGTGTTGAAGCTGAGAAGCTTGACAAACTGCCTCGCGATCGCTGGTTAGAACTCGGTCTGAACGACGAAGAAAAACAGAATCAGCTGGAACAGCTGGCTGAACAGTATGACGAACTGAAGCACGAGTTTGAGAAAAAACTCGAAGCGAAACGCCGCAAAATCACCCAAGGCGACGATCTGGCACCGGGCGTGCTGAAGATTGTTAAGGTATACCTGGCCGTTAAACGCCGTATCCAGCCTGGTGACAAAATGGCAGGTCGTCACGGTAACAAGGGTGTTATCTCCAAGATCAACCCGATCGAAGATATGCCACACGATGCTAACGGTACGCCGGTAGATATCGTACTGAACCCGCTGGGCGTACCATCGCGTATGAACATCGGTCAGATCCTTGAAACCCACCTGGGTATGGCTGCAAAAGGTATCGGCGATAAGATCAACGCCATGCTGAAACAGCAGCAGGAAGTTGCGAAACTGCGCGAATTCATCCAGCGTGCATACGATCTGGGCACCGACGTTCGTCAGAAAGTCGACCTGAGCACCTTCAGCGATGATGAAGTTCTGCGTCTGGCTGAAAACCTGCGTAAGGGTATGCCAATCGCAACGCCAGTCTTTGACGGCGCGAAAGAAGCGGAAATCAAAGAGCTGCTGGAACTGGGTGGACTGCCATCTTCAGGTCAGATTACGCTGTTTGATGGTCGCACCGGCGAGCAGTTTGAGCGTCAGGTAACCGTAGGTTACATGTACATGCTGAAACTGAACCACCTGGTCGATGACAAGATGCACGCGCGTTCTACCGGTTCTTACAGCCTGGTTACTCAGCAGCCGCTGGGTGGTAAGGCTCAGTTCGGTGGTCAGCGCTTCGGGGAGATGGAAGTGTGGGCGCTGGAAGCATATGGCGCAGCATACACCCTTCAGGAAATGCTCACCGTTAAGTCTGATGACGTGAATGGCCGTACTAAGATGTATAAAAACATCGTAGACGGTAACCATCAGATGGAACCAGGCATGCCGGAATCGTTCAACGTATTGTTGAAAGAGATCCGCTCGCTGGGTATCAACATCGAGCTGGAAGACGAGTAACTCTCGCTCAAACAGGTCACTGGTGCCGGGGTAAGACCCGGCGCCAGATTGTGCTAACTCCGACGGGAGCAAATCCGTGAAAGATTTATTAAAGTTTCTGAAAGCGCAGACTAAAACCGAAGAGTTTGATGCGATCAAAATTGCTCTGGCATCGCCAGACATGATCCGTTCATGGTCTTTCGGTGAAGTTAAAAAGCCGGAAACCATTAACTACCGTACGTTCAAGCCTGAGCGTGACGGCCTTTTCTGCGCCCGTATCTTTGGGCCAGTAAAAGATTACGAGTGCCTGTGCGGTAAGTACAAGCGCCTGAAACACCGTGGTGTGATCTGTGAGAAGTGCGGCGTTGAAGTGACCCAGACCAAAGTGCGTCGTGAGCGCATGGGCCACATCGAGCTGGCATGTCCAACTGCGCACATCTGGTTCCTGAAATCGCTGCCGTCCCGTATCGGTCTGCTGCTCGATATGCCACTGCGTGATATCGAACGCGTACTGTACTTCGAATCATATGTTGTTATCGAAGGCGGGATGACCAACCTGGAACGTCAACAGATCCTGACTGAAGAGCAGTATCTGGACGCGCTGGAAGAGTTCGGTGATGAATTCGACGCGAAGATGGGTGCGGAAGCTATCCAGGCCCTGCTGAAAAGCATGGATCTGGAGCAAGAGTGTGAAACTCTGCGTGAAGAGCTGAACGAAACCAACTCCGAAACCAAGCGTAAAAAGCTGACCAAGCGTATCAAACTGCTGGAAGCGTTCGTACAGTCTGGCAACAAGCCAGAGTGGATGATCCTGACCGTTCTGCCGGTTCTGCCGCCAGATCTGCGTCCGCTGGTTCCGCTGGATGGTGGTCGTTTCGCAACTTCAGATCTGAACGATCTGTATCGTCGCGTTATCAACCGTAACAACCGTCTGAAACGCCTGCTGGATCTGGCTGCGCCTGACATCATCGTACGTAACGAAAAACGTATGCTGCAGGAAGCGGTCGATGCCCTGCTGGATAACGGTCGTCGCGGTCGTGCAATCACCGGTTCTAACAAACGTCCTCTGAAATCTTTGGCTGATATGATCAAAGGTAAACAGGGTCGTTTCCGTCAGAACCTGCTCGGTAAGCGTGTTGACTACTCCGGTCGTTCTGTAATCACCGTAGGTCCATACCTGCGTCTGCATCAGTGCGGTCTGCCGAAGAAAATGGCACTGGAGCTGTTCAAACCGTTCATCTACGGCAAGCTGGAACTGCGTGGCCTGGCCACCACCATCAAAGCCGCTAAGAAAATGGTTGAGCGTGAAGAAGCTGTCGTTTGGGATATCCTGGACGAAGTCATCCGCGAACACCCGGTTATGCTGAACCGTGCACCAACACTGCACCGTCTGGGCATCCAGGCGTTTGAGCCAGTACTGATCGAAGGTAAAGCTATCCAGCTGCACCCGCTGGTCTGTGCGGCATATAACGCCGACTTCGATGGTGACCAGATGGCTGTACACGTACCGCTGACGCTGGAAGCCCAGCTGGAAGCGCGTGCGCTGATGATGTCTACCAACAACATCCTGTCACCTGCGAACGGCGAGCCAATCATCGTTCCTTCTCAGGACGTTGTATTGGGTCTGTACTACATGACCCGTGACTGTGTTAACGCCAAAGGCGAAGGCATGGTGCTGACTGGCCCTAAAGAAGCTGAGCGTATTTATCGCGCAGGTCTGGCCTCTCTGCATGCGCGCGTTAAAGTGCGTATCACCGAATACGAAAAAGATGAAAACGGCGAATTCGTCGCGCACACCAGCCTGAAAGACACGACCGTTGGTCGTGCGATTCTGTGGATGATCGTACCGAAAGGTCTGCCTTACTCTATCGTCAACCAGGCGCTGGGTAAGAAAGCTATCTCCAAAATGCTGAACACCTGTTACCGCATTCTGGGTCTGAAGCCGACCGTAATCTTCGCTGACCAGACCATGTACACCGGCTTTGCCTATGCAGCGCGCTCAGGCGCATCTGTTGGTATCGACGACATGGTTATCCCAGAGAAGAAATACGAAATCATCAGCGAAGCAGAAGCTGAAGTTGCTGAGATCCAGGAGCAGTTCCAGTCTGGTCTGGTTACCGCTGGCGAACGTTATAACAAAGTCATCGATATCTGGGCTGCGGCGAACGATCGTGTATCTAAAGCGATGATGGACAACCTGCAAACTGAAACCGTTATTAACCGTGACGGCGTCGAAGAGCAGCAGGTTTCCTTCAACAGCATCTACATGATGGCCGACTCCGGTGCGCGTGGTTCCGCGGCACAGATTCGTCAGCTGGCAGGTATGCGTGGTCTGATGGCGAAGCCAGATGGCTCCATCATCGAAACGCCAATCACCGCGAACTTCCGTGAAGGGCTGAACGTACTCCAGTACTTCATCTCGACTCACGGTGCTCGTAAAGGTCTGGCGGATACCGCACTGAAAACAGCTAACTCCGGTTATCTGACGCGTCGTCTGGTTGACGTTGCGCAGGATCTGGTTGTGACTGAAGATGACTGTGGCACGCTGGAAGGCATCACCATGACCCCGGTTATCGAGGGTGGTGACGTTAAAGAGCCACTGCGCGATCGCGTATTGGGTCGTGTGACTGCTGAAGACGTTCTGAAGCCGGGCACAGCGGATATTCTGGTTCCACGCAACACTCTGCTGCACGAGCAGTGGTGTGACCTGCTGGAAGAGAACTCCGTTGACTCCGTCAAGGTACGTTCCGTTGTATCCTGTGACACCGACTTTGGTGTATGTGCGCACTGCTACGGTCGTGACCTGGCGCGTGGCCACATCATCAACAAAGGTGAGGCTATCGGCGTTATCGCGGCACAGTCCATCGGTGAGCCGGGTACACAGCTGACGATGCGTACGTTCCACATCGGTGGTGCGGCATCTCGTGCGGCTGCTGAATCCAGCATCCAGGTTAAGAACAAAGGTAGCATCAAGCTCAGCAACGCGAAGTCGGTTGTGAACTCCAGCGGTAAACTGGTGATCACTTCTCGTAACACCGAGCTGAAATTGATCGACGAATTCGGTCGTACCAAAGAAAGCTATAAAGTGCCTTACGGCTCTGTTATGGCGAAAGGCGATGGCGAGCAGGTTGCTGGCGGTGAAACCGTAGCAAACTGGGATCCACACACCATGCCAGTTATCACCGAAGTGAGCGGCTTCCTGCGCTTCACCGACATGATTGACGGCCAGACCATTACTCGTCAGACCGACGAGCTGACTGGTCTGTCTTCACTGGTCGTTCTGGATTCTGCAGAGCGTACTACGGGTGGTAAAGATCTGCGTCCAGCGCTGAAAATCGTTGATGCTAACGGTAACGATGTTCTGATCCCAGGCACCGATATGCCTGCTCAGTACTTCCTGCCGGGTAAAGCGATTGTTCAGTTGGAAGATGGCATTCAGATCAGTGCAGGTGATGCTCTGGCGCGTATTCCTCAGGAATCCAGCGGTACCAAAGATATCACCGGTGGTCTGCCACGCGTTGCGGATCTGTTCGAAGCACGTCGTCCGAAAGAGCCAGCTATCCTTGCGGAAATTACCGGTATCATTTCCTTCGGTAAAGAAACCAAAGGCAAACGTCGCCTGGTTATCACTCCGTTAGACGGTAGCGATCCATACGAAGAGATGATTCCAAAATGGCGTCAGCTCAACGTGTTCGAAGGCGAACGTGTAGAACGTGGTGACGTGGTTTCCGATGGTCCAGAAGCACCGCACGACATCCTGCGTCTTCGTGGCGTACACGCGGTAACGCGTTACATCACCAACGAAGTACAGGACGTTTACCGTCTGCAAGGCGTTAAGATTAACGATAAACACATTGAAGTTATCGTTCGTCAGATGCTGCGTAAAGCGACCATTGAGAATGCTGGTAGCTCCGACTTCCTGGAAGGCGAGCAGGTTGAATACTCCCGCGTTAAGATTGCTAACCGCGATCTGGAAGCGAACGGCAAAGTGGCAGCAACTTATGCTCGCGACCTGCTGGGTATCACCAAAGCATCTCTGGCAACCGAGTCGTTCATCTCTGCCGCATCGTTCCAGGAGACAACTCGTGTCCTGACCGAAGCAGCCGTTGCGGGTAAACGTGACGAACTGCGTGGCCTGAAAGAGAACGTCATCGTGGGTCGTCTGATCCCTGCTGGTACCGGTTATGCGTATCACCAGGATCGTATGCGCCGTCGCGCAGCGGGCGAGCAGCCAGCAGCACCGCAGGTCACTGCGGAAGATGCATCTGCAAGCCTGGCAGAACTGCTGAACGCAGGTCTGGGTGGTTCTGATAAAGACTAATCGCCTACGCTAGTGCGATAAGTTGAAAAGGCCTGTCATTATGACAGGCCTTTTTTATTGCCAATTTTTACCTTCCTCTCTTATTTCTGCACCGCCGGGAAGCATGCCGGGATATTGTGCAGTGCCTCACTCTGACCGCCATTTTGCTTGACTATACTGCATCGGGTATAGCGTCTTACCCTACCTTACAAAATGGATAACATTATGAATAAAAAAGTATTTTCTTATTTTCTTGGTGCGGCATCAGCGCTGGTTTTATCAGCCGCTGTAATGACTCCTGCGTATTCTGCTGATACGGCACCGCATAAACCGAAAATTGCATTGGTGATGAAATCACTGGCGAATGAGTTTTTCCTGACCATGGAAAATGGGGCGAAAGATTACCAAAAGAAAAATGCCGATAAATTCGATCTGGTTTCAAACGGTATTAAAAATGAAACCGACACTTCCAGCCAGATCCAGATTGTTGAGCAAATGATTGTCTCCAAAGCGGATGCCATCATCATTGCCCCTTCCGACTCAAAAGCGCTGGTGCCGGTTGTGAAAAAGGCGATTGATGCCGGGATCCTGGTGATTAACATCGACAACCAGTTCGATGCCGCAGTGTTAAAAGACAAAGGGCTGAACGTACCGTTTGTGGGGCCAAACAACCGTAAGGGCGCGAAAGACATTGGCGATTACCTTGCCAAACATCTGAAAGCCGGTGATGAGGTCGGCATTATCGAAGGTATTCCAACCTCCACTAACTCCCAACAGCGTACGCTGGGCTTCCAGGATGCCATGTCAGCGGGCGGAATGAAGGTCGTTTCCGTACAGTCCGGTCAGTGGGAAATGAACAATGCCAATACGATTGCGGCCGCGATGTTGAGTGAATACCCGAACATTAAAGCGCTGCTGGCGGACAACGATAATATGGCTCTGGGCGCGGTATCAGCGATTCGCGCTGCCGGGAAACGGGGTCAGGTGCAGGTTGTCGGCTATGACAATATCGAAGCGATTAAACCGATGTTGCAGGATGGACGCGTGCTGGCGACGGCAGATCAGTTTGCTTCTCAGCAGGCGGTATTTGGCATTAATACCGCGCTGGACGCGTTAAAGGCCGGGAAAAAACAGAGCGATCTTTCGGGCAGCGTCGAGACGCCGGTGAAACTGATTGTGAAGCAGTAACGCGCATCTGACTTTCTGGGGGACTGCGTGTCCCCCAGATTTTAAAGGGATTCGACAGAGCAGGTACGGGCGAAAATGGCTGATTATCAAGAAATTCTGTCAATGTCCGGCATCGGAAAAACCTACAACGAACCGGTGCTGAGCGATATTAATCTGACGTTATATGCCGGAAAGGTGCTGGCGCTCACGGGGGAGAACGGGGCCGGCAAAAGTACCTTGTCCAAAATCATCGGCGGCCTGATTCCGCCTACGACCGGCACGATGACCTACCTCGGACAGCCTTATGCCCCCGCCAGTCGCAAAGAGGCTGAAAAACTCGGTATCCGCATGGTGATGCAGGAGCTGAATCTGCTGCCGACCTTAACCATTGCCGAGAACCTCTTTCTGGAGACGTTACCCAACTGGGGTGGATGGATAAACCGTAAACGCCTGCGGGAGATGGCCTTGCCGGTAATGTCGATGGTGGGTTTGCAGACGCTTAACCCGGATATGCTGGTGGGAGAGTTGGGGATCGGTCATCAGCAGATGATTGAAATTGCCCGTAACCTGATTGGCGATAGCCGGGTGCTTATTCTTGATGAACCGACCGCCATGCTAACCAGCCGTGAAGTTGAGCTGTTATTTGCACAAATTCAGCTGTTTAAACAGCGCGGCGTTTCACTGGTTTATATCTCTCATCGCCTCGATGAGCTCGCGCAAATTGCCGATGATATTACGGTGCTGCGTGATGGTAACGTCGTCTGCACCGATGATATTAAGCGTTATAGCAGTGATCAGTTGGTTTCACTGATGGTGGGGCGCGACCTGGACAGCACTTTTGATGTGAGCGCCCGACGCCCGGGTAATCCGATACTGAAGGTGGAACATTTTTGCCGCGGCGACGCGTTACAGGATATCTCCTTAACGTTACATCGTGGCGAAGTTCTGGGTATCAGCGGGCTGGTTGGATCAGGAAGAACTGAATTGATGCGGGCGATTTTTGGCGCAGACCGTATAGATAGCGGGCAGTTGCTGGTGGGCGATCCCCTGAAACCCGTTATCCTCCGCTCGCCGTCGGAGGCGATTGCGCACCGTATCGCACTGGTGACGGAAGACCGTAAAGGGGAGGGGCTATTGTTGCCACACTCGGTGGCGGCGAATACCGCATTGGGTAACAGCGAAAAGGTCAGCCGCTGGTCATGGCTTAACGCTTTTCAGGAACGGCAGCTGGCGCAGAAGTACATTACCCGGCTGGGGATCCGCACCTCCGGGGCCGGGCTTGCAGTGGAGAGCTTATCCGGTGGGAACCAGCAAAAGGTGCTGATTAGCCGCTGGCTGGAGCGTAATTGTGATGTGATCCTCTTTGATGAACCGACGCGGGGTATCGACGTAGGTGCTAAGAGGGATATCTATCTACTGCTCAATGAATTAACGCAAAGTGGCAAAGGGCTAATCGTTGTCTCAAGCGATCTTAGAGAACTGATGCAGATTTGCGACCGCATTGTGGTGCTGTCTGCCGGTAAGTTAGTGGAGACATTTACCCGCGAGACCTGGACGCAGGATGCCATTCTGGCCGCGGCATTTTCTGGCTATCAACATGCCACAGGGAAATTACACGATGAGTAATACTTCGGTTTCATGGCGCGCGCTGAGCAGTTATCTGGGGTTAATTGGCGCGCTGCTGGCGATGATTATCCTGTTCTCGTTCCTGAGCGATCACTTTTTAAGTCTGAATACCTTTAGCACTATCGCCAACCAAATACCTGACCTGATGGTGATGTCGGTTGGGATGACGTTTGTATTGATTATTGCCGGTATCGATCTGTCGGTGGGCTCGGTTTTAGCGCTGTCGGCGGCGGTGGTGAGTGTCACCTATCTCAATCTACACTGGTCACCCTGGCTGGCGGCGCTCTCTGGCATTGTGGCCGCAACCTTTGTCGGCTCTCTGACCGGGCTTATCTCCGTTATCTGGCGTATTCCAACGTTTATTGTCTCACTGGGGATGCTGGAGATGGCCCGCGGTAGCGCGTATCAACTCACCGATTCGCGTACTGCCTACATTGGTTCGAGCTTTGACTTCCTTGCCGACCCTATCGTCCTGGGCATCTCACCGTCATTTGTTATTGCCATCCTCGTGATCATTGCGGGACACCTGGTGCTGACGCGCACCATTTTTGGTCGCCATCTGATTGGTATCGGCACTAACGAAGAGGCGGTGCGATTATCGGGGATTAATCCTGCGCCGTACAAAGTGATCGTTTTTGCGCTTATGGGCGCACTGGCCGGGCTGGCATCGTTATTTCAGGTCGCCCGTCTGGAAGCGGCCGACCCCAATGGCGGTGTGGGGATGGAATTGCAGGTCATTGCGGCAGTTGTTATTGGCGGAACCAGTTTGATGGGGGGCAGAGGATCCGTTATCTGCACGTTCCTGGGAGCGCTTATAATTTCAGTATTAGCGGCGGGACTGGCGCAAATTGGGGCGAGTGAGCCAACAAAACGGGTGATTACAGGTGCCGTTATTGTCGTTGCGGTAGTGTTGGATACTTACCGCAGCCAGCGGCAAAAAAGATAGCTCAAAGGCGAAAACGCACAAGGCCCCATCGGGTGCCTTGTGCGTTCTTAAGGTCGCGTGATTAGCTGACCAGAGGAATACGACGATACAGTTCAATCATATCGGTCGCCAGATCCTGAATGACCATCGCATTCATCAGGTGGTCCTGAGAGTGAACGGTAATCAGGTTAACCGGTAATTTACCCGTGCCTTCGTCAAGGCCGATGAGCTGGGTCTGGATACCATGAGCCTGTTTGACAAACTCACGAGATTCTTCCATCGCTTTTGCTGCGCCGTCAAAGTCACCTTTACGAGCAAGCTGCAACGCGGTTAATGCTGAACTCCGTGCGGCACCCGCATTGACCAGCAGCTCCATGATGATTGATTCTAAATCTTCCACGTCTTTATCACTCCATTAGCTTAAGGGCTTTCTCAAGCACGACATCGCCTTTCATCATGCCGTAGTCCATCATGTCGATAACGGCGACTTTTTTGCCCAGTGGGTCAGCCAGAGCCTGCAATTTAGCTTGCTCATACTTCACCTGCGGCCCAAGCAGCACGATATCGGCATCGTTGATATTTGCTTTAAATTCGGCCACTGGTACGGCTTTAATTGAGACCTCAATGCCTTTCTTCTGAGCGGCGTCTTTCATGCGTTGAACCAGCATACTGGTGGACATTCCCGCAGCGCAGCATAAAACGATATTCTTCATAAATGCTCCCTCATGACCGTGATACCTCATGTTTATCGCGAGCTGAAACGATCAACAACCGCTTTGCAGCGATTGTGTGTAAGGCATCACAAAGATCGCTTCAAAAAACTGAAACCGGTTACATTTTTCGTGAGAGAAAGAGATAAAACCCGCCAGGCGGGTTTTACTAACGACGGAGAAGTTTAAGAATCGGAGGTACGCAAGATGCGATTTTTTCCCTGACGTTTGGCTTTATAGAGTGCCTCATCGACGCTGGAAACCAGATGTTCGAGTGTTTCCAGATGCCATTCGCCAAGCCCTGCGCTGAAGGTGACTTTGAGCCCTTCTTCACGCCATGTCCGGCTGGCGACGTTTATCCGCCACAGCTCAAGTAACGCTTCCGCCTGTTGAACAAGTTCTGCCGTGAAGATCACCGCAAATTCTTCACCGCCATAACGATACAGCGAAAGCCCATGCGCCTGGAGAATAGTGATGCCTTCGCGGGCGACATTACGCAGCACGATATCGCCACTCAAATGGCCCCAGGTGTCGTTAATCGATTTAAAGTTATCAATATCGACTAACGCCAGCGCAAAAGGCTGATGCGTGTTCATTAGCTCGGTGATATCGGTGTCGAATGCCCAACGGTTTTTACATCCGGTCAGTGAGTCCACCGTGGCCTGTCTGACATAAGCACGTTCACGCTCTTTATTAACCTCAATGGCTTTGTGCAGCATCACTTCCAGCCCCGGCGCATGCTGGCTATTGCCGGTTTTGATGGCGTTGATGATATTCATCAGGATACCGCGAGATGCCTGGCGTAGGTACAAGCCGAAGGTGATGATGATGATCGCCGCCAGCGCAAAGCCCCAGCTGGCGATAATGCTTTCATGGTGAGCAAGTTGGCTGAGAGTTTTGCCCGAAACTTTATAAATAACAAACCAGTCGGGATTGGTAAACGAATAGTAGTAGTACCAGGTGCGGCTCGCTTTATCGAAAATCTCGCCGTCACCCGCTGTCATATTGCCGAGTAATTTTTCCGGGACTACGGTCTGAAAGAGCTTGCTGCTGTCCGGGTGGAGCAGAGCTTGGCCTTTATGATTCACCATAAAGAACTCACCTTTTACCGGTGGTTTCATTTGGCGCAGCGTATGACTCATTGCGGTGAGATCGAAGTGAAAGGCCAGCGTGCCTTTCAACTTACCGTCGGTCGAGATGACCGGTTTTGCCAGCGTGATGGTTTGCTGGTGGGTGAAGAAATCAACATAAGGTTGGGTATAACGACTAAAAATCCCGACATCGCCTTGATGAATAAACCACGGACGGCTGGTGGCATCGAATACGGGAGCATTGGCGCGTTCAATCGCCTGTGGCGCGCGAAGATAGTGGCCTTCAGTATCCGCAATAGAGAGCGAGGAAACCGTTGGCATCATCGATAATAACTGCATCATCGATTGCAGCCCTTTCTCCGGGTCCTTATTTACCACATTGTCGAGTTCATTATTGCGCGCTAAATAGGTCGTAGCGCGGCCTAAAATGTAGTCATTTTCGTGCAGGATAGATTCAGCGTAATTAACCGCGGTATTATGCGTGAAATTGCGGTTAATACCATGATAAGCATTGATAATATCATTTCTTTGAATCAACGTGACGAGCGTGGCGATGATAACAAAACAGAAGATAATGCTCGCAAAGCTAATAAAAATAGGGGTCGTAAACGACAGACTTCTGTTGGGATGTTTCATACGAGTTTCCAGTCCTGGGAAAATTGCAGAAAACCGGGGAAAAATAAGGGCTGCAATTCGTACAGTGCTTGTCTTTGAAAATTATAGTCCACCGGAAAAGCCGTGAGCATTCCTGTGCCACGAAAATTATACGTTACCGAATATAATATGAGTATTTAATCTGCACCTTTAGATTAAATCGCTAGAAAAATCTTATTGATATGAAAATATCATCCATCGAGATTGGGCAGGGCAACAGAGGAAGAAACGCTGCCCTGGTCAGCACCATGGCCGACCAACGCAGCGTAAGGAAGATAATTGCCGTGAGCAATACTCGCCATTTCACTCTGCGAGCCACTTTCCGGCCAATTTATCGACATGACTCAATTTGCATTAATGCTGCGAAGCGCGTCCCAACCAGCTATCCCAATCCTTCCAGACCGGCTGTAATCCCCGCGCCATCAATGCGCTGGCAACTTCAACCGGCGTGCGTCCATCGTGTGGGGCAAATTGTTCCAGCTCAGGATGATTGTCGGCATAACCCCCGGGCTGCGTTTTTGAGAAGGCGCTGACATTGTTGATGGCTAGCGGAATCACGTTGTCGCGAAACCATGGTGACTCGCGGGTAGAAAGGGATAGTTCGGTGTCCGGTGAGAACAGGCGAAAAGCGCAGATAACCTGTACCAACTGCCGTTCATCCATCAGTGACGCCGGTTCAATTCCGCCAGCGCACGGACGTAAGCGCGGGAACGAGATGGAGTAGCGACTTTGCCAGTAATGCTGCTGAAGCCACAGCAGATGCTCGGCGACCATAAAGCAATCCACCCGCCAGCTATCCGAAAGCCCAATCAGCGCGCCGAGACCGATTTTATCAATGCCCGCCTGACCCAGGCGGTCAGGCGTATCAAGACGCCATAAAAAATCCTGCTTTTTCCCCTTCAGATGGTGCTGCGCGTACATGCCTTCGTGGTAGGTCTCCTGGTACACCATCACGCCATCAAGCCCCAGCGTTTTTAACTCGGCATACTCCTCCATTGCCAGCGGCTGCACTTCCACATGCAACGAGGCGAACTGGCGGCGAATCTCCGGCAGATGGCGACGGAAGTAATCCATGCCGACTTTGGCTTGATGCTCGCCGGTAACCAACAGCAAATGCTCAAAGCCCAATGCCCGGATGGCCTCGCATTCGCGACGGATTTCGCTTTCGTCCAGCGTCTTGCGCTTAATACGGTTGCTCATGGAGAAACCGCAGTAAGTGCAGTCGTTCGCACACAGATTTGAGAGATACAGCGGGACGTAAAAACTGACCGTGTTACCAAAGCGCTGGCGGGTCAGTTTTTGCGCCCGCTGTGCCAGCGGCTCCAGATAATCAGCCGCCGCAGGTGAGAGCAGGGCCATCAGGTCATCACGGCTTAACGATGAGGCGTTGAGTGCTCGCTCGACGTCGGCCGCCGTTTTGCCGTTAATTCGCAGACGGATATCGTCCCACTCAAGCTGACGCCAGCGATCGCTGAACGTTTTCATACTAAGGCCTCCAGGAATCCGGTTAGCGGGCTGGTGGCGTTAGCCTGCCTGCTGCGCGCACCCGGTACGGCCCGACGCGCCAGAAGTCCCGCTTCCACCGCCAGCCGGAACGCCGTCGCCATCATCACCGGGTCGTCGGCTACGGCAATCGCCGTGTTCACCAGCACCGCATCGGCCCCCATTTCCAGCGCCTGCGTGGCATGACTGGGCACACCGATCCCTGCATCCACCACCACCGGCACGGTGGCCTGCTGAATAATAATCTCCAGCATGGCGCGAGTTTCCAGGCCCTGATTCGAGCCAATGGGCGCGCCGAGCGGCATCACCGCCGCACAGCCCACTTCTTCCAGCCGCTTACACAGCACCGGATCCGCGCCGCAATAGGGCAGCACCACAAAACCCTGCTTCACCAGCGCTTCGGCGGCCTTCAGCGTTTCGATAGGGTCTGGCAACAGCCAGCGGGCATCGGGATGAATTTCTAGCTTCAGCCAGTGCGTGCCCAGCGCTTCACGTGCGAGCTGTGCCGCAAAGATGGCTTCTTCTGCCGTTTTTGCGCCGGAGGTATTCGGCAACAGCGTGACTCCCGCGTCGATCAACGGCGCCAGGATAGCGTCGTTGTGATGGCGTAAATCCACGCGCTTCATCGCCAGCGTCACCAGTTGGCTGCCGGAGGCGCGAATGGCCTCCACCATCAGTTGAGGGGAGGCAAATTTTCCGGTGCCGGTGAACAGATGTGAATCAAACGTTTTGTCGGCTATACGTAACATATCAACCTCCCGCAATGACCTGGAAAAGCAGGATCTGGTCGCCTGCCTGTACGATTTGCTGTTCCCACCGCTCACGCGGCAGGATTTGTTGATTCAGCGCCAGCGCTGTGCCGGGTTTTAGCTGCCCAAGCTCAGCGAGCAGTGCGCTGACGCTTTGTCCTTCGGCACACTGGATAAGCTCATCATTAAACTGGATCTGCATGCCGCCCTCCGCATACCGGGCAGCCGAGGGCGCGGCGTAACGCCAGTCCGCGCCATTGGCTGGTTTTACCATCAAACAAGCGTAATTCGCCGCCAGGGCTTTCAATACCGCTGAGGAGCTTGATGGCTTCCAGCGCCTGCAATGTCCCCATAATGCCGACGACCGGGCCAATAATGCCCGCGGTGCGGCAGTTTCGTTCTGGCTCCGCATCGTCCGGCCATAAGCAGCGATAGCAGCCTTGCTCCCACGGCGGCGTCAGCACCATTAACTGGCCGCCAAAACCGACGGCGCTGGCGGTGATAAGCGGTGTGTCGGATGCCACGCAGGCGGCGTTGATCGCCTGACGCGTCGCCATGTTGTCGGTACAATCAAGCACCACATCGGCACGCGCTACCGCATGTTTGAGGGCATCGCCCGCCAGCCGTTGCTTGAGCGCCACCAGCTCGATATCCGGGTTGAGTCGGGATAGCCGCTGCTGTGTAACCTGAGATTTTGGGCGGGCAACGTCATCGGTTGTGAAGATAATCTGCCGCTGTAGGTTACTCAGGTGCACGTCGTCATCGTCGGCGAGCGTCAATGTCCCCACCCCGGCACCAGCCAGATACAGCGCGGCGGGAGAGCCTAATCCCCCTAAACCGACAATCAGCACGTGGCTTGCGAGCAGCTTTTGCTGTCCTTCAATCGCGATATCACCCAGTAAAATCTGGCGGCTATAGCGCATAAAGTCGCGATCATTCATCGCCCACTCCCGCGATTGAAAGCAGCTGTGACGTGGCTTCACGCCAGTCAACGGCCTGAGTGATAGCGCTGACCACGGCAATGCTGCCCACGCCGGTCGCCAGTACCGCTGGTGCGCGCGCAAGGCTGATACCGCCAATGGCGACGGTCGGGTAGTCGGCGAGACGTTCAATGTGATTCGCCAGTTGCGTCAGCCCCTGCGGCGCGGAAGGCATCTGCTTGGTTTGCGTCGGGAAAACGTGCCCCAGTGCGATATAGGACGGGCGAGCGGCGAGCGCCACGTCGATCTCCATATCATCATGGGTGGAAACCCCCAGGCGTAACCCGGCCGCCTGAATCGCTTGCAGATCGGTGGTTTCGAGATCTTCTTGCCCAAGATGTACGCCGTAGGCGTGGTGCTTAATCGCCAGTCGCCAGTAGTCATTGATAAACAGGCGGGCGTCATAACGACGCCCCAGTTCAATGGCGGCAATCACGTCGGCTTCGACCTCTTCATCACGCTTGTCTTTGATTCGCAGCTGGATTGTACGCACGCCCGCTGCCAGCAGGCGTTCAATCCACTGCACGCTGTCAACGACCGGGTATAGCCCTAAGCGAAAAGGTACCGTCGGGAATTCAGGCTGATACATCAGGCTTCCTCCTTTTTCAGGTAGATCTCGCCACCTTTGGCGCGGAAGTTTTCCGACATATCCGCCATTCCCACTTCAATGGTTTGCGCGGCAGCGTAGTCGCGCACCTCCTGGCTGATCTTCATCGAGCAGAATTTTGGCCCGCACATTGAGCAGAAGTGGGCCACTTTGCCGGATTCCTGCGGCAGGGTTTCATCGTGGTAGGCGCGAGCGGTGAAGGGATCAAGCGCCAGGTTGAACTGGTCTTCCCAGCGGAATTCGAAGCGCGCTTTTGACATGGCGTTGTCGCGGATCTGCGCGCCTGGATGGCCTTTGGCTAAATCGGCGGCATGAGCGGCAATCTTGTAGGTAATCAGCCCTTGCTTCACATCGTCTTTGTTTGGCAGGCCGAGGTGCTCTTTTGGGGTGACGTAGCACAGCATCGCACAGCCAAACCAGCCAATCATTGCGGCGCCAATCCCGGAGGTGAAGTGGTCATAGCCCGGCGCAATATCGGTGGTCAACGGCCCTAAGGTGTAGAACGGCGCTTCATGACAGTGCTCCAGCTCCTCGGTCATGTTGCGCTTAATCATCTGCATCGGCACGTGGCCCGGGCCTTCAATCATCACCTGCACATCGTACTCCCAGGCGATTTTGGTGAGTTCACCTAGCGTATGCAGCTCGGAGAATTGCGCTTCGTCGTTGGCATCCTGAATGGAACCCGGACGCAGACCATCGCCCAGCGACAGGGAAACGTCATAAGCGGCGCAAATTTCACAGATTTCGCGGAAGTGCTCAAACAGGAAGTTTTCTTTGTGATGAGAGAGGCACCATTTCGCCATAATCGAGCCGCCGCGTGAAACAATGCCGGTCAGACGTTTCGCGGTCATCGGCACGTAGCGCAGCAGTACGCCTGCGTGAATGGTGAAATAGTCCACGCCCTGTTCGGCCTGCTCCAGCAGCGTATCGCGGAACGCTTCCCAGGTCAGATCTTCGGCGATCCCGTTGACCTTCTCCAGCGCCTGGTAGATCGGCACCGTACCGATTGGCACCGGGCTGTTACGCAGGATCCATTCGCGGGTTTCGTGAATGTAGCGTCCGGTGGACAAATCCATCACCGTATCTGCGCCCCAACGCGTCGACCACACCAGTTTTTCCACTTCTTCTTCGATGGAGGAGGTGACCGCCGAGTTGCCGATATTCGCGTTAACTTTGACGAGGAAATTACGCCCGATAATCATCGGTTCTGATTCCGGGTGATTGATATTGGCAGGAATGATGGCGCGTCCGGCGGCCACTTCATCGCGCACGAATTCCGGGGTGATATTTTCAGGCAGGCTGGCACCAAAGCTCATTCCCGGGTGCTGGTGGCGTAAAACTTCGCTGCGGATACGCTCGCGGCCCATGTTTTCGCGGATGGCGATAAACTCCATTTCCGGGGTGACGATCCCCTGGCGCGCGTAGTGTAGCTGGGTGACGCAGCGCCCAGCTTTGGCCCGTTTTGGCGTGAGTAACCCGGTAAAACGCAGCTCATCAAGTCCGTCATCGGCCAGACGTTCTTTGGTATAGGCTGAGCTACGGTCGTCTAACTCTTCGCTATCGTCGCGCGCAACAATCCACGGCTGGCGCAGCTTTGCCAGACCCTGCTGGACGTTAATCGCCACCTGCGGGTCGCCGTATGGGCCGGAGGTATCATAGACCGGCACAGCTTCATTTTCTTCATACTGCGGGGTCTCTTTCGAGCCGCCAATCAGCGTGGGGCTAAGCTGGATTTCACGCATCGGAATACGGATATCCGGCCGTGAACCGGTAATGTAAATGCGTTTTGAGTTAGGGAAGGCGGTTCCTTCCAGGGTATCGATAAAGTGTTGGGCCTGGGCGCGCTGTTCGCGGCGGGATGGTTTAGTAGTGGCAGACATAGCTCATTCCAGAAAAAAGTAAGGATATGGCTTGTCAGACGACGGATGAAGCAAGAGGGAAGATCGCCCATGGGCGATGCAACTGAAGATTAACTCTTGTTCCCTTCGCAGGTCTTAACCTGATCAGGTTCCGCGGATCCCGAATTAACGGTCTCAGCCCGTGCTTACACACTGGGCACTCCGACAAGAAGCGACCTCTGATTATCAGAGGTAATGATTGTAAACTACGCGTTAATACATTAAATCTCAAGCCGGGCGTTTGAATTCGCCTTCGTTAAGCGTCTTAAAGGCCAGCATGATTAACTGATCTTCCAGCCGGAAACGGGCCTCTAACGCTTCACCAATATCAGAAAGCGCCTGCTGAAATTGAGAAACGTTGTCCTGGTCAATGGCGTTTTCCAGCGTCGAATCGTAGAAATCCATAATCAGTTGGGTATTTGCGTCCAGCTGTGGCCAGATTTTGGTGGCGTTTAAAAGCGGACTCTCGCCTTCCATTTTATGGATAATGCGTTCATAAATACTGAAATGACCGGCAGACAGATAGTCGACCAGCCGCTGGCAAAAGTTATCGAGCGCTTTTTCATTAAGCCGCATAAACGATTCTTTGCCAGGCTTAAGGCCAACCAAATCGTAGTACGCCACGAGCAGGTGCTTACGAATATTCAGCCAGCGGTCGACCAGTTTGTGGTGTCCATGAATACGCTCTTTTAGACTTTCTAACTGGTTTAACATAAGTTGACCCCGCATCGGTAAGATTAA
This sequence comes from Kluyvera sp. NPDC087067, assembly GCF_044745165.1. NCBI lineage: Bacteria > Pseudomonadati > Pseudomonadota > Gammaproteobacteria > Enterobacterales > Enterobacteriaceae > Kluyvera > Kluyvera sp. NPDC087067. Next base: position 30,538 of record NZ_JBIUZS010000013.1, read on the forward strand.
ATTCTGCTCACGTCATTATGTAATCATAATGTTAACAACATGCCTGTGAAGCAAAGGTTGCGCAAGAGATATGGATCGTATAATTGAAAAATGGGATCGCGGTTGGTGGATAGTCAGCCACGAACAAAAATTATGGCTGCCTGGTGGAGAAATACCCTGCGGCGAAGCGGTTAATTTCGATCTTGTGGGGCAGCGCGCGCTGCACATTGGTGAATGGGACAATCTGCCGGTGTGGCTGGTACAGCAACAACGTCGCCACGACATGGGGTCGGTGCGTCAGGTTCTCGACCAGGATGTCGGTCTGTTCCAGCTTGCCGGGCGTGGTGTACAGCTAACCGAGTTCTACCGTTCGCACAAATTCTGCGGTTACTGCGGCCACACCATGCATCCGAGCAAAACCGAATGGGCGATGCTCTGTAGCCACTGCCGCGAACGCTACTATCCGCAAATCGCGCCCTGCATTATTGTCGCCATTCGTCGTGATGATTCGATTCTGCTTGCGCAGCACGTTCGCCATCGTAACGGCGTACATACTGTGCTCGCGGGCTTTGTTGAGGTAGGCGAAACGCTGGAGCAGGCGGTGGCGCGCGAGGTGATGGAAGAGAGCGGTATCAAGGTGAAGAATCTGCGCTACGTGACCTCACAGCCGTGGCCGTTCCCGCAGTCGCTGATGACCGCCTATATGGCCGAGTATGACAGCGGCGATATCGTCATTGACCCGAAAGAGCTGCTCAACGCGAACTGGTATCGCTACGACGATTTACCGCTTCTCCCGCCGCCGGGTACCGTTGCGCGCCGTTTGATAGAAGATACCGTGGCAATGTGTCGGGCCGAATATGAGTGACATGTTACAATGAGCGCATCAACGCTAAAGGAATGTAAAATGACCGAACTGAAGAACGATCGTTATCTGCGTGCGCTGCTGCGCCAGCCCGTTGATGTCACCCCGGTATGGATGATGCGCCAGGCTGGCCGCTATTTGCCGGAGTATAAAGCCACCCGCGCTCAGGCGGGCGATTTTATGTCGCTGTGTAAAAACGCCGAGCTGGCCTGTGAAGTGACGCTGCAGCCGCTGCGCCGCTATCCGCTTGATGCGGCGATCCTCTTCTCCGATATCCTGACTATCCCGGATGCGATGGGGTTAGGACTCTATTTCGAAACCGGGGAAGGCCCGCGGTTTACCTCACCTATCACCAGCAAAGCTGACGTAGAAAAGCTGCCGATTCCTGACCCGGAAGGCGAGCTGGGTTACGTCATGAATGCGGTGCGTACTATTCGTCGTGAACTGAAAGGCGAAGTGCCGCTGATTGGCTTCTCCGGCAGCCCGTGGACGCTGGCGACCTATATGGTGGAAGGTGGTAGCAGCAAAGCCTTTACCGTGATTAAAAAGATGATGTATGCCGATCCAAAATCGCTGCATCTGCTGCTCGACAAGCTGGCGCAGAGCGTCACGTTGTACCTGAACGCGCAAATTAAAGCGGGCGCGCAGTCGGTGATGATTTTCGATACCTGGGGCGGTGTGCTGACCGGGCGTGACTATCAGCAGTTCTCGCTGTACTACATGCACAAAATCGTTGATGGCCTGCTACGTGAAAACGACGGTCGTCGCGTGCCGGTGACGCTGTTCACCAAAGGTGGCGGCCAGTGGCTGGAAGCGATGGCGGAAACCGGCTGCGATGCGCTGGGCCTCGACTGGACTACGGATATCGCCGACGCGCGTCGTCGTGTAGGCCACAAGGTCGCGCTGCAGGGCAATATGGATCCGTCCATGCTGTACGCGCCGGCACCGCGCATTGAAGAAGAAGTCTCGACGATTCTTGCCGGTTTCGGCGAGGGCGAAGGCCATGTCTTTAACCTCGGCCACGGCATCCATCAGGATGTGCCGCCGGAACACGCTGGCGTCTTTGTGGAGGCGGTACACCGCCTGTCGGCACAATACCACCGCTAAGGAATCAATATGGATCTCGCATCGCTACGCGCGCAGCAGCTTGAACTGGCTTCATCGGTGATCCGCGAGGATCGCTTTAACAACGATCCGCCGGCGTTGATCGGCGGGGCTGATGTCGGCTTTGAGCAGGGTGGTGAAGTGACGCGAGCGGCGATTGTATTGTTATCCTACCCTTCGCTGGAGCTGGTTGAGTACCAGGTGGCGCGCGTCGCCACCACCATGCCGTACATTCCCGGCTTCCTCTCTTTTCGCGAAACGCCTGCGCTGATGGCGGCGTGGCAGCAGCTTTCGCAAAAGCCCGATCTGTTGTTTGTCGATGGTCACGGGATTTCCCACCCGCGTCGTCTTGGCGTCGCCAGCCATTTTGGCCTGCTGGTGGACGTTCCCACCATTGGCGTGGCGAAAAAGCGGCTATGCGGTAAGTTTGAGCCGCTTGCCGCCGAACCCGGCGCATTGGCGCCGCTGTTGGACAAAGGTGAGCAGCTGGCCTGGGTCTGGCGCAGCAAAGTGCGCTGCAATCCGTTATTTATTTCGACCGGCCATCGCGTAAGCATGGATAGCGCACTGCAATGGGTGCAGCGCTGCATGAACGGTTATCGCTTGCCTGAACCTACTCGCTGGGCGGATGCGGTGGCATCCGGGCGACCGGCTTTTACGCGGCTTAAAGCCAAAACGCCCCATATCGGGTAAACTGCGGTTAATTTCCGTATTTGAGAACTCATCATGTTACAAAATCCGATTCATCTGCGCCTGGAGAAGCTGGAAAGCTGGCAGCACGTCACTTTTATGGCTTGCCTGTGTGAGCGCATGTACCCTAACTACGCCATGTTTTGTAAGCAGACGGAATTTGGGGATGGACAAATTTATCGCCGTATTCTCGATTTGGTTTGGGAATCGCTGACCGTCAAAGATGCCAAAATCAATTTCGACAGCCAGCTTGAGAAATTTGAAGAGGCGATTCCGGTCGCTGACGACTATGATTTGTACGGCGTCTATCCGGCAATCGATGCGTGCGTAGCATTGAGTGAGTTAATTCACTCTCGTTTAAGTGGTGAAACGCTCGAACACGCCATTGAAGTGAGTAAGTGTTCTATTACCACCGTGGCGATGCTGGAAATGACCCAGGCAGGTCAGGAAATGACCGATGAAGAGCTGAAATTGAACCCTGCCGTTGAGCAAGAATGGGACATTCAGTGGGAGATTTTCCGTCTTTTAGCCGAGTGTGAAGAACGCGACCTGGAACTGATTAAAGGTCTGCGTGCGGACCTCCGCGAAGCCGGTGAGAGCAATATTGGTATAAATTTTCAGCAATGAGACAATAAAACGTGATTTACCGCCTGAATTGTCACGCCTGAAGGCTTCACATCTGCCCCCCGTCTGGTCTACATTTGGAGGGCGAAAAAAAGTGGCTATCGGTGCGTGTATGCAGGTGGGTGCTTTTATGGCATTTCCGTCGCACTCGATGCTTAGCAAGCGATAAACACATTGTAAGGATAACTTATGAACAAGACTCAACTGATTGATGTAATTGCGGACAAGGCTGAACTGTCTAAAACCCAGGCAAAAGCTGCACTGGAATCCACCCTGGCTGCTATTACTGAGTCTCTGAAAGAAGGTGATGCTGTGCAACTGGTTGGTTTCGGTACCTTTAAGGTGAACCACCGCGCCGAGCGTACTGGCCGCAACCCGCAGACCGGTAATGAAATCAAAATCGCCGCAGCTAACGTGCCGGCATTTGTTTCAGGCAAAGCACTGAAAGACGCGGTTAAGTAAGATTGCGTGGCAGTGAACAGTTTTAAAGAAGGGGCGGCTTCGCCCCTTTCGTTTATCTGGCGCCGATTATCGGGGCTGGCTGGCGTACTGTTGCTGACAGCTTGTAGCCATAACAACGCATTACCCCCTTTTACCGCCAGCGGCTATGCTGACACGCAGGGTGCCGTGCGCATCTGGCGTAAAGATAGCGGCGACGAGACGCGCCTGTTGTCCGCCTTCAGCCCGTGGCACAGCGGCAGCACCTCAACCAGCGAGTACCGCTGGCAGGGCGATAAACTGCAACTTATCGAACTCAATATTTTCGCTCATCCCCCTGAACATATCCGCGCCCGTTTTGACAGCAACGGCGAGCTGAGTTTTATGCAACGGGAAGTGGATGGGCAAAAGCAGCAGCTCTCCAGTGACCAGGTTGCGCTGTATCGCTATCGCGCTGAGCAGATCCGCCAAACCAGTGACGCGCTGCGCCTGGGGAAAGTGGTGTTACGTCAGGGCCGCTGGCATGCTGACCAGAGCGTGACAACCTGTGAAGGGGAAACGGTGAAGCCTGATTTCGATAGCCGCGCACTGGGGCACATAGCCAGCCGTCAGAAGCGTTCAAGCGCAGAGGTGAGTATTGCCTGGCTGGAAGCGCCTGAAGGCTCTCAGCTCCTGCTGGTGGCGAATCAGGACTACTGTACCTGGCAGCCGACGGAAAAAACCTTCTAAGGTCTACTGACAGCGCCAAAAAAACGGGCGGCAACATAAAATGAAGCCACCCGTTAACTGGAGATGATTGTCAGGCTTAGCCGTTAGCTTTGCTCGCGCTCGATAGCGCGCCAGCCGATGTCGTTACGGCTAAAACTGCCGTCCCAGTGGATATCGGTCATTAACGCGTACGCGCGTTGCTGTGCTTGTGCAACGGTATGGCCCAGCGCAGTAGAACAAAGGACGCGGCCGCCGTTCGTCAGTACGCGCTCATCATCGGCAAGTTTGGTTCCGGCGTGGAACACTTTGCCGTCGACAGCTTCTTCCAGCGGCAGACCGTGGATAACGTCTCCGGTGCGATAGTCACCCGGATAACCGCCAGCGGCGATCACCACGCCGAGCGCAGCGCGCTCATCCCATTCAGAGGTTTTCTCGTCCAGCTTGCCGTCGCAGGCGGCTAGGCAAAGATCGACCAGATCCGATTTCATGCGTAGCATGATCGGCTGAGTTTCTGGATCGCCGAAGCGGCAGTTAAATTCGATAACCTTCGGATTGCCCTGCTTGTCGATCATCAGACCTGCATACAGGAAGCCGGTGTAGGTGTTGCCTTCCGCCGCCATGCCTTTGACGGTTGGCCAGATGATCCATTCCATGGTGCGCTGATGAACTTCATCCGTCACAACCGGCGCTGGAGAGTATGCGCCCATCCCGCCAGTGTTCGGGCCGGTATCGCCATTGCCGACACGCTTATGATCCTGGCTGGTGGCCATCGGCAGAACGTGCTCGCCGTCAACCATCACGATAAAGCTTGCTTCTTCACCGTCGAGGAACTCTTCAATCACGATGCGATGACCCGCATCGCCAAATGCGTTGCCAGCCAGCATATCGTGTACGGCGGCTTCGGCTTCTTCAAGCGTCATCGCCACGATGACGCCTTTACCGGCAGCCAGACCGTCGGCTTTGATAACGATCGGCGCGCCTTTCTCATGCAGGTAAGCCAGCGCGGGTTCGATTTCGGTGAAATTCTGGTACTCCGCCGTCGGGATCTTATGACGGGCAAGGAAATCTTTGGTGAAGGCTTTGGAGCCTTCAAGCTGTGCAGCGCCTTCGGTTGGGCCAAAGATTTTCAGGCCGGCTGCGCGGAACGCATCGACGACGCCAATCACCAGCGGCGCTTCCGGGCCAACGATGGTCAGGTCAATGTTCTCACGCTGGGCAAAAGCCAGCAGTGCCGGGATATCGGTGACGCCAATAGCCACATTTTGCAATGCAGGCTCCAGCGCGGTGCCCGCATTACCCGGAGCCACAAAAACGGTCTCGACGTTTGGCGACTGTACTGCTTTCCAGGCCAGGGCGTGCTCGCGCCCGCCGTTGCCAATAACTAATACTTTCATCGTCTGCTCCGTGAATTAATGGCGGAAGTGGCGCATGTCGGTGAAGATCATCGCAATGCCGTGTTCGTCGGCTGCGGCAATCACTTCTTCGTCGCGGATAGAACCGCCAGGCTGGATAACGCAGCTCACGCCGACGGCGGCAGCGGCATCAATACCATCGCGGAACGGGAAGAAGGCATCGGATGCCATGGCGGAACCTTTCACTTCCAGACCTTCATCGGCGGCTTTGATACCGGCAATCTTCGCAGAGTAAACGCGGCTCATCTGTCCTGCGCCTATCCCGATAGTCATGTTCTCTTTAGCGTAAACAATGGCGTTGGATTTCACGAACTTCGCAACTTTCCAGCAGAACAGCGCATCACGCAGCTCTTGTTCGGTCGGCTGGCGTTTAGAAACCACACGCAGTTCGCCTTCGGTGACCATACCCAGGTCACGATCCTGAACCAACAGACCGCCGTTCACGCGCTTGAAGTCCAGACCGGCAACGCGGTTGTCCCACTGACCACAGGTCAGGACGCGAACGTTCTGTTTGGCGGCGGTGATCTTCAGTGCTTCTTCTGTTGCAGACGGCGCGATGATCACTTCGACAAACTGGCGGGAGATAATCGCCTGTGCCGTTTCAGCATCCAGCTCGCGGTTAAATGCGATGATGCCGCCAAATGCAGACGTTGGATCGGTTTTGTACGCGCGGTCATAGGCGTCAAGAATAGAGGTGCTGACAGCCACGCCGCACGGGTTAGCGTGCTTGACGATAACGCAGGCCGGTTCGTTGAACTCTTTCACGCACTCCAGCGCCGCATCGGTATCAGCGATGTTGTTATAAGAGAGCGCTTTGCCTTGAACCTGTGTCGCAGTGGCAACGGAAGCTTCTTTAACATTCTCTTCTATATAGAAGGCAGCTTGCTGGTGGCTGTTTTCGCCGTAGCGCATATCCTGCTTCTTAATGAAGTTCAGGTTCAGGGTGCGCGGGAAGCGGCCAGCGGCTTCTTTGCTTTCGCCGTGATAGGCCGGAACCATGCTGCCGAAGTAGTTGGCAATCATGCTGTCGTAGGCGGCGGTGTGTTCAAAAGCTTTAATGGCGAGATCGAAGCGGGTATTGAGGGTGAGTGAACCGTCGTTCGCGTCCATCTCACTAATAATCGCGGTGTAGTCGCTGCTCTTGACCACGATAGCCACGTCTTTGTGGTTCTTGGCCGCAGAGCGAACCATCGTTGGGCCGCCAATGTCGATATTCTCGACCGCATCTTCCAGTGAGCAGCCGTCGCGGGCAACGGTCTCAGCGAACGGGTACAGGTTAACAACCACCATATCGATAGGTTCGATATGGTGCTGTTCCATAATGGCATCGTCCTGACCACGACGACCAAGGATGCCGCCGTGTACTTTTGGATGCAGGGTTTTGACGCGTCCATCCATCATTTCCGGGAAACCGGTGTAATCGGAAACTTCGGTTACCGGCAGGCCTTTCTCAGCTAACAGACGGGCGGTGCCGCCTGTAGACAGCAGCTGCACGCCGCGTGCGGAAAGTGCTTGGGCGAACTCGATGATACCGGCCTTGTCAGAAACACTGAGCAGAGCGCGGCGGACTGGACGACGTTGTTGCATGGTAAATCCCCTGGATTTGACTATTACAGAGAGCGTTAGGTGAATTCTTGCGGAAAAACTCAGCTAACGCCCCTTATGGGGCATCCTTGTTTTGCCGCAGCATTGTAACGAAAACGTTTGCGCAACGCTCGCGAATTTTTTTCTTTCCACCGAGCCTTGGATTTTCCCCCTCTATATAAGGGACAGAATGACAGGAACAGGGGAAATAATGATCCAGGATGTGGATAACTCTGTGTGTAAATTGGTATAAGGCGGGGTTCTGCTGGGGATTGCAGCAGTCAGTCATTTTTCTGTCATTTAAGGGTTGCGGGGTGAGAGAAACTCCCTATAATGCGACCCCACTGAGACGGCAAACGTGAATCACTTCACATTAACTAGCCGGTTCGGTTGAAGAGAAAAACCTGAAAATAAACGGTTGACTCTGAAAGAGGAAAGCGTAATATACGCCACCTCGCAACAGTGAGCGAAAGCCGTGTT
>NZ_JBIUZS010000014.1:0-13033 GCF_044745165.1 Kluyvera sp. NPDC087067
CAGAACCGGTGAAACTCCCGGGGTCACTGCGTTCGCCCGGGCTACAATATGGTGCGGAAGGTAGCCCGGACGAGGCGTTCACGCCGACTCCGGGGAAGCTCCCTCACTACATATCATCCCATTTCTGATAAACCCAACCGCCCGATCATTTTCCCCCCGCCTTGCTGATTGAAACTTTCTCACCTTCCACATGCAGACTCGACATTTCACCTGATTCTGGGTATCGTTAGGTGTCTGGAAGTCTAAACGTTTATACGTATGCTGTGAGGTAATAAGGTTATGCCGATTCGGGTGCAGGACGAGCTACCAGCCGTCAAGTTTTTGCGTGATGAGAATGTCTTTGTAATGACGACATCGCGTGCAACAGGTCAGGAAATTCGTCCGTTGAAGGTCCTTATCCTTAACCTGATGCCCAAGAAGATTGAGACAGAGAATCAATTCCTGCGTCTTCTATCAAACTCTCCCCTACAGCTGGATATCCAGCTGCTGCGTATTGATGCGCGTGAATCACGTAATACGCCAGCGGAGCACCTCAACAACTTTTACTGCAACTTTGATGATATCCGCCACGAGAATTTCGATGGCTTAATCGTCACCGGCGCACCGTTAGGGTTGGTTGAATTCAATGATGTCGCCTATTGGCCTCAGATCCAGCAGGTGCTGGAGTGGGCAAAAGATCACGTCACCTCAACGTTATTTGTCTGTTGGGCGGTGCAAGCCGCACTCAATATACTCTACGGTATTCCAAAACAAACCCGCGATGACAAGCTATCTGGCGTTTATGAACACCATATTCTCCACCCACACGCATTGCTGACACGCGGTTTTGACGACACGTTCCTTGCCCCGCATTCACGCTACGCCGACTTCCCGGCGAAGCTGATTCGTGACTATACCGATCTCGAAATCTTAGCCGAAACGGCAAATGGTGATTCCTACCTGTTTGCCAGCAAAGACAAGCGTATTGCCTTCGTCACTGGCCACCCGGAGTATGATGCCGATACGTTAGCAAGCGAGTTTTTCCGTGATGTTGATGCGGGATTAAGTCCCGAAATCCCGTACAACTATTTCCCGCAAAACGATCCAGAAAACAAACCGCAGGCGAGCTGGAGAAGTCATGGCAACCTGCTGTTTATCAACTGGCTCAACTATTACGTCTATCAGATCACGCCATACGATCTGCGGAACATGAACCCAACGTTAGATTGATCGACTGCACTTCACGATCCTAAAGCGTTTCAGCATCCTCATCAGGCACCTTCGGGTGCCTTTTTTGTTTCCGAAAACCACTTCACTTAATTTCTAAAATTTATTCCTATATTAATCAATGAATTGAATTTATTTTTAAATAAAAATGGAAATCGTTTTTGATTTTTTAATTTTATTGATTAGGCTTAAAAACGTTGGGCAAAAAAACGACAACGATCGTTTGCTCATCTTACGGGGATACCTTTCGGATCATTAACGAGGAGCAGCACCATGACACAACAGGCCACAACAACCGATGAACTGGCTTTTCTTAAGCCCTCTGGCGCGCAAGAGCAGCAGGTTCTGACTGCGGAAGCGGTGGAGTTTCTGACCGAACTGGTGACCCGATTTACGCCTAAACGTAACAAACTTCTGGCTGCTCGCATCCAGCAGCAACAGGATATTGACGATGGGAAGTTGCCTGATTTTATTTCGGAAACCGCTTCCATTCGTGATGGTGATTGGACGGTGCGCGGTATCCCAGCGGACTTACAGGATCGTCGCGTAGAAATTACCGGCCCGGTTGAGCGCAAAATGGTGATTAACGCCATGAACGCCAACGTCAAAGTCTTTATGGCTGATTTCGAAGACTCCTTGGCCCCGGACTGGAACAAAGTAATTGAAGGTCAGATCAACCTGCGTGATGCCGTCAATGGCACCATCAGCTACACCAACGAAGCGGGCAAAATTTATCAACTCAAGCCTGACCCTGCGGTATTGGTCTGCCGCGTCCGTGGTTTGCATCTGCCGGAAAAACACGTCACCTGGCGCGGCGAAGCGATCCCCGGCAGCCTGTTTGATTTCGCACTCTATTTCTTCCATAACCACAAAGCGCTGTTAGCAAAAGGGAGCGGCCCGTATTTCTACCTGCCGAAAACCCAGGCCTGGCAGGAAGCTGCCTGGTGGAGCGAAGTCTTTTGCTACGCCGAAGATCGTTTTGATCTGCCGCGCGGCACCATTAAGGCGACGTTGCTGATTGAAACGCTGCCTGCCGTCTTCCAGATGGACGAAATCCTGCACGCGCTGCGTGACCATATTGTCGGCCTCAACTGCGGCCGCTGGGATTACATTTTCAGCTATATCAAAACGTTGAAGAACTACCCCGATCGTATCCTGCCCGATCGCCAGGTGGTGACGATGGATAAAGCGTTCTTAAGTGCCTACTCGCGCCTGCTGATTAAAACCTGCCACAAGCGCGGCGCATTCGCGATGGGCGGCATGGCGGCGTTTATCCCAAGCAAAGACGCCGAGCGCAACGCGCAGGTGCTGAACAAAGTGAAAGCGGATAAATCGCTGGAAGCGAACAACGGTCACGACGGCACCTGGGTTGCGCACCCGGGGCTGGCAGATACCGCAATGGCGGTGTTTAACGAGATACTCGGCGAGCGCCCAAATCAGCTAACCGTTTCTCGTGCGGATGATGCGCCGATTACGGCGGAAGAACTGCTGACACCTTGTGACGGCGAACGCACAGAAGAGGGCATGCGTGCCAATATCCGCGTCGCCGTGCAGTACATCGAAGCGTGGATCTCCGGCAACGGCTGCGTGCCGATTTATGGCCTGATGGAAGATGCCGCCACCGCAGAAATCTCGCGAACGTCCATCTGGCAGTGGATCCATCACCAGAAAACGCTGAGCAACGGCAAGCCGGTAACCAAATCGTTATTCCGCCTGATGCTGGCCGAAGAACTACTGGTTATCAAAGAGGAGCTGGGCGATGCGCGTTTCAACGGTGGCCGTTTTACTGATGCCGCACGTTTGATGGAACAAATCACCACCTCCGACGAACTGATCGACTTCCTGACCTTGCCGGGCTACCGCCTGCTGGCTTAATTCACCACATAACAATATGGAGCATCTGCACATGAAAACTCGTACTCAGCAAATCGAAGAATTACAAAAAGAGTGGACTCAGCCGCGTTGGGAAGGCATTAACCGCCCGTATAGCGCGGAAGACGTGGTGAAATTACGCGGTTCGGTCAATCCAGAATGTACGCTGGCGCAGCACGGCGCGGCCAAAATGTGGCGACTGCTGCACGGCGAATCGAAAAAAGGTTATGTGAACAGTCTTGGCGCACTGACCGGCGGCCAGGCGTTGCAGCAGGCGAAAGCGGGTATTGAGGCAATTTATCTCTCCGGCTGGCAGGTGGCGGCAGATGCTAACCTGGCCTCCAGCATGTACCCGGACCAATCCCTGTACCCGGCGAACTCAGTACCGGCGGTGGTGGATAGAATCAACAACTCTTTCCGTCGTGCCGACCAGATCCAATGGGCAAACGGCATTGAACCGAACGACCCGCGTTATGTGGACTACTTCCTGCCAATCGTTGCCGATGCGGAAGCGGGTTTCGGCGGCGTGCTCAATGCCTTTGAACTGATGAAATCGATGATTGCAGCCGGTGCAGCGGCAGTACATTTCGAGGATCAGCTGGCGTCGGTGAAGAAGTGTGGTCATATGGGCGGTAAAGTACTGGTGCCGACTCAGGAAGCGATTCAGAAACTTGTGGCTGCGCGTCTGGCGGCTGATGTTATGGGCGTGCCAACGTTACTGATTGCCCGTACCGATGCGGATGCGGCGGACTTAATCACCTCCGACTGTGACCCATACGATAGCGGATTTATCACCGGCGAACGAACCAGCGAAGGTTTCTACCGCACGCAGGCAGGAATTGAGCAGGCCATCAGCCGCGGTCTGGCGTATGCCCCGTACGCGGATCTGGTGTGGTGCGAAACGTCGACCCCGGACCTGGAGCTGGCAAAACGCTTTGCTGATGCGATCCATGCGAAATACCCGGGCAAACTGCTGGCCTACAACTGTTCACCATCGTTCAACTGGCAGAAAAAACTGGACGATAAAACCATCGCCAGCTTCCAGCAGCAGCTTTCCGACATGGGCTACAAATATCAGTTCATCACCCTGGCGGGCATTCACAGCATGTGGTTCAACATGTTTGATCTCGCCAATGCTTACGCTCAGGGCGAAGGGATGAAGCATTACGTTGAGAAGGTGCAGCAGCCAGAATTTGCCGCGGCAAAAGACGGCTACACCTTTGTCTCTCACCAGCAGGAAGTGGGTACCGGATACTTCGACAAGGTCACCACCATTATTCAGGGCGGCGCGTCTTCCGTTACGGCGCTGACCGGCTCGACCGAAGAATCGCAGTTCTGATAAACGCCCGGTAGCGCTGTGCTTACCGGGCCGACAAAAGTAGGTCGGCCGGATAAGCCAACGCGCCATCCGGCACGACCGTGTGCCGGATGAGGGAATGCAATGACGCGTGGCCTGGAATTACTGATAGCCCAAACCATTCTGCAAGGCTTTGACGCCCAGTATGGTCGATTTCTTGAAGTGACTTCCGGCGCGCAGCAGCGTTTTGAGCAGGCCGATTGGCATGCGGTACAGCAGGCGATGAAAAGCCGTATTCATCTGTACGACCACCACGTGGGGTTGGTGGTTGAACAGCTGCGCTGTATTACCGATGGCAAAAGCACCGACGCCGATTTTTTGCTGCGGGTGAAGGCGCAATACACGCGTTTATTGCCGGACTATCCTCGTTTCGAGATTGCTGAGAGCTTTTTCAACTCGGTCTATTGCCGGTTATTCGACCACCGCTCGCTTAGCCCCGAGCGGATGTTTATTTTCAGCTCGCAGCCGGAGCGCCGCTTTCGTGCTATCCCCCGGCCGCTGGCCAAAGACTTCTTCCCGGAAACGGGCTGGGAAGCGGTAATTTTCAAAATGCTTAGCGACCTGCCGCTGCGCCTGCCGTGGCAGAACAAGTTTCGCGACGTGGGCTACATCATGGCGCACCTGTGCGAAACGCTGGACGCGGAGACGCTGCATCAATCCCATCTCCAGATTGCCAACGAACTGTTTTATCGCAACAAAGCGGCCTGGCTTATTGGCAAACTCATTACGCCCACCGGTACGCTGCCGTTTTTAATTCCTGTTCATCGCACGGATGAAGGGGAGCTGTTCGTCGACACCTGCCTCACCACCACCGAAGAGGCGAGCATCGTTTTCGGCTTTGCCCGCTCCTACTTTATGGTTTACGCGCCGCTACCGGCTGCGCTGGTTGAATGGCTGCGCGAAATTCTGCCGGGTAAAACCACCGCCGAACTGTATATGGCGATTGGTTGCCAGAAGCATGCCAAAACCGAAAGCTACCGTGAATATCTGAACTATATCGCGAGCGCGAACGAATCATTTATTGAGGCGCCGGGTATTCGCGGCATGGTGATGCTGGTGTTCACTCTACCGGGCTTTGACCGGGTATTTAAAGTCATCAAAGATAAATTTGCGCCGCAAAAAGAGATGTCAGCCGCCCACGTTCGTGCCTGCTACCAGCTGGTAAAGGAACACGATCGCGTGGGCCGTATGGCGGATACCCAGGAATATGAGAATTTCGTGCTGGACAAGCGGCAAATCGACCCGGCGCTGATGGCGCTGTTATTACAGGAAACCCCAAGTAAAATCGTCGATATGGGGGACAAAATCGCCATTAGTCATCTCTATATTGAACGGCGAATGGTGCCACTCAATATCTGGCTTGAACGTGTCGAAGGCCAGCAGCTACGCGACGCCATTGAAGAGTACGGCAATGCTATCCGCCAACTGGCGGCGGCGAATATTTTCCCCGGCGATATGCTGTTCAAAAACTTCGGCGTCACCCGCCACGGGCGGGTGGTGTTCTACGATTACGATGAGATTTGTTATATGACGGAGGTGAATTTCCGCCATATCCCGCCGCCGCGCTACCCGGAGGATGAACTGGCAAGTGAGCCGTGGTACAGCGTTTCGCCGGGGGATGTATTCCCGGAAGAGTTTCGTCACTGGCTTTGCGCCGACCCGCGCATTGGGCCGTTATTCGAAGAGATGCACGCCGACCTGTTCTGCGCCGACTACTGGCGAGGTCTACAAACGCGGATTAAAAACGGGCACGTAGAGGATGTTTACGCTTACCGCCGCCGCCAGCGTTTTAGCGTGCGCTACGGAGCAGAGGGAAGGCCGGATAAGGCGATTGCGCCGCCATCCGGCAATGTGCGCCGATCTGCCTGATGGCGCTACGCTTATCAGGCCTACCGAAAATGCCCCAAAGGGGCATTTTGTTTATCGAATCCCACCGTACGCCAGCGTGACCTCTTTCGCCGCCTTAATCACCATCGCGCCAAACTCGGTCACGCGGTCATCGGTAATACGGGAAATAGGCCCGGAGATCGAAATCGCCGCAAACGGTTCGCGGTGCTCGTCATAAATGCATGCCGCCACGCAGCGCAGACCCAGCGCATGTTCTTCATCATCGAACGAATAGCCACGCTTGCGCGTTTGGGCCAGATCATCCTTCAAATGCAGCGGCGAGACGAGCGTCGCATGCGTGTAAGCATGCAGCCCTTTGCGGTGCAGCAGGCCTGTCACCTCTTCTTCCGTCAGCTGCGACAAAAAGGCTTTCCCCGCGCCGGAGGCGTGCATCGGCAGCTTGCCGCCAATGGGAGCCGACATACGCATCAACTGCGTACACTGAACCTGATCAATGATGATGGCCTGGTGATCGCTTTTGTCGAGCACCGCCAGGTTGACCGTCTCCCCGGAGTTTTCCATCAGCGTGCGTAAAATCGGGTGGACAATGGCGAGCAGATTACGGCTTTGCAGGAAGCTACTGCCGACGATAAACGCATGTGCGCCAACCGCCCAGTGTCCCAAATCGCCAACCTGACGCACAAATCCCAGCTGTTGCATGGTGGTCAGTAAACGGTGGGTAGTGGAGTTGGGTAATCCAGCCTGCTGCGCCAGCTCGGTGAGCGCGACGCTAGTATGAGATTCGGCAATCCATTCCAGCAGTTTCAGACCACGGGTTAATGATTGTACCTGACCCGTCGCGGGTGCGGCGGCAGTGGTGGGCTTTCTGCCGCGTTTAGCGGGAACGTTGGCTACCATCGCAACTCCTTTCTGTATCGTGGAAATTATTTTCGTTTTTATTGATTATAATACAACCGTTCGTATTACTGCTCCGATGAGTGATGTTGAACTTGTCTCATGTAGACGGTTGTTTCCTTTTCCGCCACCTCGGTTTATGCCAGTATGCTTTATTGCCTTTTTTCTGGGTTTCGTTGAGCGTTGTCGGGAGCGAGTGTGAGCAGCAAAGTTGAACAATTACGTCAGCAGTTAAATGAACGTATCCTGGTTCTGGATGGGGGCATGGGTACCATGATCCAGGGCTATCGTCTGAGCGAACAGGACTTCCGTGGCGAGCTTTTCGCGGACTGGCCCTGCGACCTGAAGGGCAATAACGACCTGCTGGTGCTCAGTAAGCCGGAAGTGATTACGGCTATCCATAGCGCCTACTTTGAAGCGGGTGCGGATATCATTGAAACCAACACCTTTAACTCGACAACTATCGCCATGGCGGATTACCAGATGGAATCCCTGTCGGCGGAAATCAACTTTGCGGCGGCCAAACTGGCGCGCGCCTGCGCAGACGAGTGGACGGCACGCACGCCGCACAAACCGCGCTACGTGGCCGGGGTGCTTGGCCCAACCAACCGCACCGCGTCCATCTCACCGGACGTCAACGACCCCGCATACCGTAACATTACCTTCGATCAACTGGTGGCGGCCTACCGTGAATCCACCAAAGCGCTGGTGGAGGGCGGCAGCGACCTGATCCTGATTGAAACCGTCTTTGATACCTTAAACGCTAAGGCCGCTATTTTTGCCGTAAAAGAAGAGTTTGAAGCGCTGGGCGTCGACCTGCCGATTATGATCTCCGGCACCATTACCGATGCCTCCGGGCGTACGCTCTCCGGCCAGACCACAGAAGCCTTCTACAACTCATTACGCCACGCCGATGCGCTGACCTTTGGTCTTAACTGTGCGCTAGGCCCGGATGAGTTGCGCCAGTATGTACAAGAGCTTTCGCGCATCGCCGATTGCTACGTCACCGCGCACCCGAACGCTGGCCTGCCGAACGCCTTTGGGGAATACGACCTCGATGCCGACACTATGGCTGCGCAAATTGGCGAATGGGCGCAAGCGGGCTTCCTCAACATCGTCGGCGGTTGCTGCGGCACCACGCCGCAACACATTGCCGCCATGAGCCGTGCGGTTGAAGGGCTGCCGCCGCGTAAGCTGCCTGATTTGCCGGTTGCCTGCCGTTTGGCCGGTCTGGAACCGTTGAATATCGGTGACGATAGCCTGTTCGTGAACGTCGGCGAACGTACCAACGTGACCGGTTCGGCAAAGTTTAAGCGCCTGATCAAAGAAGAAAAATATAACGAAGCGCTGGCTGTCGCCCGTCAGCAGGTGGAAAGCGGTGCGCAGATTATCGATATCAACATGGATGAGGGGATGCTCGACGCCGAAGCGGCGATGGTGCGCTTCCTCAACCTGATTGCCGGTGAGCCGGATATTGCCCGCGTGCCAATCATGATTGACTCTTCTAAATGGGAAGTCATCGAAAAAGGCCTTAAGTGTATTCAGGGCAAGGGCGTTGTTAACTCCATCTCGATGAAAGAAGGTGTGGATCTGTTTATCCACCATGCGAAAAAAGTGCGCCGCTATGGTGCCGCCATGGTGGTGATGGCCTTTGACGAGCAGGGCCAGGCCGATACTCGCGCCCGTAAAATCGAAATTTGCCGCCGGGCGTACAAAATACTGACCGAAGAGGTGGGTTTTCCGCCGGAAGACATTATTTTCGACCCGAATATCTTCGCCGTGGCAACCGGGATTGAAGAACACAACAACTACGCGCAGGACTTTATCGGCGCCTGTGAAGATATTAAACGTGAGCTGCCGCATGCGCTCATTTCCGGCGGCGTCTCCAACGTCTCGTTCTCGTTCCGCGGCAACGACCCGGTGCGCGAAGCAATCCACGCGGTATTCCTCTACTACGCCATCCGCAACGGCATGGACATGGGCATCGTCAACGCCGGACAACTGGCGATTTACGACGATCTTCCTGCTGACCTGCGAGATGCGGTAGAAGATGTAATCCTCAACCGCCGTGACGACGGCACCGAGCGCCTGCTGGATTTGGCGGAAAAATATCGCGGCACTAAAACCGACGATACCGCCAACGCGCAACAGGCAGAGTGGCGCAGTTGGGAAGTGAATAAACGCCTGGAATACTCTTTAGTCAAAGGCATCACCGACTTTATCGAACTGGATACCGAAGAAGCGCGTCAACAGGCGGCGCGCCCGATTGAAGTTATCGAAGGGCCGCTGATGGACGGCATGAATGTGGTCGGCGATCTGTTCGGTGAGGGGAAAATGTTCCTGCCGCAGGTGGTGAAATCCGCCCGCGTCATGAAGCAGGCGGTGGCCTATCTGGAGCCGTACATCGAAGCCAGCAAAGAGAAAGGTTCGAGTAACGGCAAGATGGTGATCGCCACCGTGAAGGGCGACGTACACGACATCGGCAAAAACATCGTCGGCGTGGTGCTGCAATGTAACAACTACGAAATTATCGATCTTGGCGTGATGGTGCCTGCGGAGAAAATCCTCAAAACCGCCCGCGAAGTGAATGCCGATCTGATAGGCCTTTCCGGGCTGATCACCCCGTCGCTGGACGAAATGGTCAACGTGGCCAAAGAGATGGAGCGTCAGGGCTTCACGATCCCGCTGCTGATTGGCGGTGCCACGACCTCAAAAGCCCATACCGCGGTCAAAATTGAGCAAAACTACAGCGGCCCAACGGTCTACGTGCAGAACGCCTCGCGCACCGTGGGCGTGGTGGCGGCGCTGCTGTCGGATACTCAGCATGACGATTTTGTCGCCCGCACGCGCAAAGAGTATGAAACCGTACGCATTCAGCACGCGCGCAAGAAACCGCGCACTCCGCCGGTGACGCTGGCCGCCGCGCGCGAAAACGACCTGGCGTTTGACTGGGAAAGCTACACCCCGCCGGTGGCCCATCGTCTGGGCGTGCAGGAGGTTGAAGCCAGTATTGAAACGCTGCGTAACTACATCGACTGGACGCCGTTCTTTATGACCTGGTCGTTGGCGGGTAAATACCCGCGCATTCTGGAAGATGAGGTGGTGGGGGAAGAAGCCAAGCGCCTGTTCAAAGACGCCAACGATCTTCTGGATAAATTGAGCGCCGAGAAAGCGCTCAACCCGCGCGGCGTGGTTGGGTTGTTCCCGGCCAACCGTGTCGGTGACGACGTGGAGATTTACCGTGATGAAACGCGCACCCACGTGCTGAACGTCAGTCGCCACCTGCGTCAACAGACCGAGAAGGTTGGCTTTGCTAACTACTGCCTGTCTGACTTTGTGGCGCCAAAACATTCCGGTAAAGCGGACTATATTGGTGCCTTTGCCGTAACCGGTGGTCTGGAAGAAGATGCGCTGGCGGACGCGTATGAAGCTCAGCACGATGATTACAACAAAATCATGGTGAAGGCTATCGCAGACCGTCTGGCAGAGGCGTTTGCCGAATATCTGCATGAGCGGGTGCGTAAAGTTTACTGGGGCTATGCGCCAAACGAAAACCTCAGCAACGAAGAACTGATCCGCGAAAACTACCAGGGTATTCGCCCGGCACCGGGCTATCCGGCCTGCCCGGAACACACGGAAAAAGGCACCATCTGGGAATTGCTGGATGTCGAAAAGCACACCGGCATGAAGTTGACGGAATCTTTCGCCATGTGGCCCGGCGCGTCGGTCTCCGGCTGGTACTTCAGCCATCCAGACAGTAAGTACTATGCCGTGGCGCAGGTTCAGCGCGATCAGGTTGAAGACTATGCGCTGCGTAAAGGAATGAACGTCGCGGAAGTGGAGCGTTGGTTGGCCCCTAACCTCGGTTACGACGCAGACTGATTCACAAAACTGTCATCTTTCCTTACAACTAACAGGGTGCTCAATGAGCACCCTGTCTCTTTATTGTGAGTAAACCCTTATACTAAAAGAAGGTTCGCGGCGGCTGCCGGATGGCGCTGTGCTTATCCGTCCTACGTAGGGATTGTTTGTCTGCCGGATACGCCATCCGGCAGAGTGCTGACGCCTTGAACCTCTGGAACCTATAACGATAAGGAGAAGCTGATTCCGTGTTAACTCTGCTACACCTGCTTTCTGCTGTCGCCCTGCTGGTGTGGGGCACCCACATTGTTCGTACCGGCGTCATGCGCGTTTTTGGCGCACGCTTACGTACCGTTCTCAGCCGTAGCGTTGAGAAAAAACCGCTCGCCTTCTGCGCGGGTATTGGCGTCACTGCGCTGGTGCAAAGCAGCAACGCCACGACCATGCTGGTCACCTCGTTTGTCGCCCAGGATCTGGTAGCGCTGACCCCCGCGCTGGTGATTGTGCTCGGTGCTGACGTTGGTACCGCGCTGATGGCGCGTATCCTGACCTTTGACCTCTCCTGGCTGTCGCCGCTGCTGATTTTTATCGGCGTGACGTTTTTCCTGGGCCGCAAACAGACGCGTGAAGGGCAGCTTGGGCGCGTGGGGATTGGCCTGGGTCTGATTCTGCTCGCGCTGGAGCTGATTGTGCAGGCGGTAACGCCTATCACCCAGGCGAACGGCGTGCAGGTTATTTTTGCCTCGCTGACCGGCGATATCCTGCTGGATGCGCTGATTGGTGCCGTGTTTGCGATCATCAGTTACTCAAGCCTGGCGGCCGTGCTGTTAACCGCGACGCTGACCACCGCCGGGGTGATCTCCTTCCCGGTCGCACTATGCCTGGTCATTGGTGCCAACCTGGGATCAGGTCTGCTGGCCATGCTCAACAACAGCGCGGCGAACGCCTCTGCCCGACGCGTGGCGCTGGGCAGCCTGCTGTTTAAGCTGGTGGGCAGCCTGATTATCCTGCCATTCGTCCACGTCCTGGCGACCACGTTGCAAAAGCTGCCGCTGCCGGAAGCCGAGCTGGTTATCTACTTCCATGTCTTCTATAACCTGATCCGCTGCATCGCTATGGTGCCGTTTGCGGAGCCGATGGCGCGTCTGTGCAAACGCTTGATCCGTGATGAACCTGAACTTGATGCGCACCTGAAACCGAAACATCTGGACGTGACCGCGCTGGACACCCCGACCCTAGCGCTGGCGAACGCCGCGCGCGAAACGCTGCGTATTGGCGATGCCACCGAGCAGATGCTGGAAGGGTTGAAAAAGGTGATGAACGGCGAGCCGCGCGAAGAGAAAAACCTGCGCAAGCAGGCGGATGATATCAACGTGTTGTATACCGCCATCAAGCTCTATCTGGCGCGAATGCCAAAAGACGAACTGGCCGAAGAAGAGTCTCGCCGCTGGGCGGAGATTATTGAGATGTCGCTCAACCTCGAACAGGCATCGGACATTATTGAGCGTATGGGCAGCGAGATTGCCGATAAATCGCTCGCCGCGCGACGCGCCTTCTCGATTGAGGGCTTAAAGGAGCTGGATAGCCTTCATGAACTGCTGCTGAGTAATTTGCAGCTGGCCATGTCGGTATTCTTCTCCGGCGACATTACCACCGCCCGTCGGCTGCGCCGTAGCAAGCATCGCTTCCGCATCATGAACCGCCGCTATGCGCATGCCCACGTTGACCGCCTGCATCAGCAGAACGTACAGAGTATTGAAACCAGTACCCTGCACCTGGCGCTGTTGGGCGATATGCTACGTCTGAACTCGCTATTCTGCTCAGTGGCCTACAGCGTGCTCGAACAGCCGGACGAAGACGACGACCGCGACGATTACTAGCGGGGGAGAAACAGCCTATCTTGTAGATACTGTTATCGCCTGCAAGCATTTTTATTTCCCGCAGTCACGGATTGCAGGCACGACCACCCACAGCGCCGTCTGGCGCTGTTTTTCT
>NZ_JBIUZS010000015.1:0-1296 GCF_044745165.1 Kluyvera sp. NPDC087067
GCTTATCAGGCCTTGTATTATCCTTCCTGTGCAGAGAGGACCGGCCAGTTCTCCCTGCCAGCAGTCCGCATGCCGTATCAGGCCTTAGGTTCATAACCTGTTGTGTAGATTTATGCAGCGGACTGCCGTTCTCCACAAGTGACAAACCGGACAGTATCATGGACCGGTTTTTTTCCGGTAACCCGCATTTACAAGGCTGGTCTCACTATGGAACAGGAACTCCACTTTATTGGTATCGACGTTTCTAAAGCTAAGCTGGATGTCGATGTGTTGCGACCCGATGGCCGTCACCGCAGCAAAAAATTTGCCAACACCCTGAAGGGGCATGACGAACTCCTTCGCTGGCTCAGCAGCCATAATGTGGCTCCGGCACACATCTGCATGGAAGCCACCAGCACGTATATGGAAGACGTGGCCGCTCATCTCAGCGACGCCGGATTTACCGTCTCCATCATCAACCCCGCCCTCGGTAAAGCCTTTGCACAGAGCGAGGGGCTGCGCAGTAAAACTGATGCCGTAGACGCCCGCATGCTGGCAGAGTTTTGCCGTCAGAAGCGTCCGGCAGCCTGGAAAGCCCCGCATCCGCTGGAGCGGGCGTTACGGGCGCTGGTGCTGCGGCATCAGTCGCTGACGGATATGCATACGCAGGAGCTGAATCGCCTGGAGACCGCGCGTGAGGTACAGCAACCGAGTATCGATGCTCATCTGCTGTGGCTTCATGCGGAAATTAAGCGCATCGAAAAGCAGATAAAGGACCTGACGGATGACGACCCGGATATGAAACACCGCAGGAAGCTGCTGGAAAGTATCCCGGGTATCGGGGAAAAGACGTCAGCGGTGCTGCTGGCGTATACCGGGCTGAAGAACAGGTTCGGTCAGGCAAGACAGTTTGCTGCTTTTGCCGGTCTGACACCGCGGCAGCATGAGTCGGGCAGCAGCGTGAGGGGAATGAGCCGGATGAGTAAAGCCGGGCATGGGTCCCTGCGCAGGGCACTGTACATGCCGGCGATGGTGGCGATAAGTAAAACGGAATGGGGACGAGCGTTCCGTGACCGTCTGGCAGGGAAGGGTAAAAAAGGGAAAGTAATAATAGGGGCAATGATGCGCAAGCTGGCGCAGGTATCTTACGGAGTCCTGAAATCAGGGGAACCGTTCGATGCATCAAGGCATGTTGTGTTAACAGCCTGAAGAAAAGATGGAAAAGAAAAACAGCGCCAGACGGCGCTGTGGGTGGTCGTGCCTGCAATCCGTGACTGCGGGAAATAAAAATGCTTGCAGGCGATAACAGTATCTACA